>NZ_CP166800.1:4800000-6448362 GCF_059716065.1 Pseudomonas sp. LBUM1656
AAGATCATCCAGGAATCGACCCGGATGCCGGTCCTGCAGGTCACCGAGACCGTGCGGATCGAGAAAAACCACGTTTACGTCATTTCACCGGCGCAGCGACTGACCATGAATGACGGCGTGCTTGAGGTCAGCAGCAACGACCTGCGCGAAGCGCGACACGCCTCGATCGATCTGTTCTTCCGCGACCTGGCCGAAGTCCACCGTGAGCGCGCCTTCTGCCTGGTGCTGTCGGGCAGCGGCTCCGATGGCGCGGTCGGCTTGTCGCGGATCAAGGAACACGGCGGCATCACCATGGCCCAGGCGCCGGAAGATGCCGAGTTCGACGGCATGCCCAGGGCCGCCATCGAGACCGGCAATGTCGATCTGGTGTTGCCGGTGGTGGAGATGCCGCAAAAGCTGCTGGAGCTGTGGCAAAACTCACAGGAAATCAGCCTGCCCACCGCCAATGACCCGGAACTGCAAACGTTCGCCTCAGTGTCCGAGCGTGAAGCGGTGCTCGCCGAACAGATGCTCCACGACATCCTGATCCAGTTGCGCACCGGCACCGGTCATGATTTCAAGCACTACAAACGCGCGACCGTGTTGCGGCGTATCGAGCGCCGGATGCAGGTCACGGCGCAACCCGACCTGGGCGCCTATTTCCGCTACCTGCAAAACAACCCCGAAGAAACCAAAGCCCTGCTGGGCGACATGTTGATTGGCGTGACCAACTTCTTCCGCGACCGCGAGGCTTTTGAAGTCCTGGAGCGTGACGTCCTACCGCAACTGGTCAGCGCCGCTGTGTCGGCGCAGCCCGAGAAGGAAGAAATCCGCGTCTGGTCCGCCGGCTGCTCCACGGGCGAAGAAGCCTATAGCCTGGCGATGCTGCTCAACGATCAGCTGCAACTGGACGCCAGCAAAGCCTCGCTGCAACTGTTCGCCACCGACATTGACGAGCGTGCGATCAGCATCGGCCGAGCCGGTCTATACCCGCAAGCAATCGTGACCGACGTGCCGCCAACGCGCCTGCGGCATTACTTCGTCAAGGAAGACGACCATTACCGGATCCGCAAGGAGATCCGCGAAAAGGTCTTGTTTGCCAAGCACAGCCTGTTGTCCGACCCGCCCTTCTCTCAGATCGACTTGATCGTCTGCCGCAACCTGTTGATCTACCTGGATCGCGAAGTGCAGCGTGAAATCCTGCAGATGTTTCACTTTGCGCTGCGCCCGGGCGGCTTCCTGTTCCTGGGTTCTTCCGAGAGCGCGGATGCGTGCCACGAGCTGTTCGCCCCGGTGGACAAACGCAACCGGATCTTTCGCGCGAAGACCGGCACCGCCAATAGCCGACGCACCCCGACCATGCCCCGTGGCGGTTACGTGCGCACCACTATTTCCCGTGAGGCACCGCAAAGCGCGGTGCAGCGCAAACTGTCCGTTGCCGACATTCATCAGCGCGCCCTCGAACGCGCCGCGCCTCCTAGCATGATCGTCGATGCCAACGCCGACGTCCTGCACATGAGCGAAAGCGCCGGGCGTTTCCTGCGCCATGTCGGCGGTGAGTTGTCGCGTAACCTGCTGACGCTGATCCTGCCCGAGTTGCGTCTGGAGATTCGCACCACACTGTTCCAGGTCCAACAGAGCGGTTTGGTCGTGAAATCCCGTGCAGTGCCAATCACCCGCGACAATCGGCGCTACAAGGTCGACCTGATGGCGCAGCCTTATAAGGACGACGAGTCGGACGGCGAGTTCGTCCTGGTGATTTTCGAAGAGGCCGAAGTCGATCCTTCGGAACAGGCCGCCACCACCCTGCTGCAAACCGAAAGCCAGGTGCTGTCCAACCTTGAACGCGAACTGCAACGCACCAAGTTGCACTTGCAGGACACCATCGAACAATCGGAAGTCTCCAGCGAAGAACTAAAGGCTTCCAATGAAGAAATGCAGGCGATCAACGAAGAGCTGCGCTCGGCCACCGAAGAACTGGAAACCAGCAAGGAAGAACTGCAGTCGATCAACGAAGAGTTGCTGACGGTCAACTACGAGCTGAAGACCAAAGTTGAAGAAACCGACAAGATCAACGACTACCTGACCAACCTGATCGCCTCGACCGACATTGCCACGGTGTTCGTTGACCGCAGCATGCGCATCAAATGGTTCACCCCGCGGGCCACGGACATCTTCAGCATGTTGCCGGTGGATACGGGCCGCTCGTTGCTCGACATCACCCATCGCCTGCACTACGAAGACCTGGTGGGCGACGCAGCATCGGTGTTCGAGTCATTGAACATGATCGAGCGCGAGGTCAGCAGCACCGACAACCGCTGGTACATCGCCCGCCTGCTGCCTTACCGCTCCAGCGAAGACCAAATCGACGGCACGGTGCTGACCTTCATCGACATCACCAAGCGCCGCGCCGCCGAAGAAGAACTGCGCCTGGGCGAAGAACGCATGCGCCTGGTGGCCGAAAGCACCCGCGATTACGCGATCATCACCCTTGACGAGCAAGGGGTGATCACCAGTTGGAACAAAGGCGCCGAGCTGATTTTCGGCTACAGCAAGACCGAAGCCGAAGGCGCCTACTACGATTTCATCTTCTCGCCGGAAGACCGCGCCGTCGGTGCGCCTGACAGCGAACTGCTGGCTGTGCGCACTCACGGCCGCAACGATGACGAGCGCTGGCACATGCGCAAGGATGGCAGTCGGTTCTTTTGCAGCGGCGAGGTGACCCTGCTCAGCGGCGATAACTTGCGAGGCTACGTGAAGATCGCCCGGGACCTGACCGGGCACAAACGTCAGCATGAAGCGCAGAGCCAGGAGCTGGCCGAGACCCGCAACACCAGCTACCTCAAGGATGAGTTCTTCGCGGTCATGTCCCACGAGCTCAAGCATCCGCTGAACCTGATCCAGCTCAACGCCGAACTGCTGCGGCGCCTGCCGGTGACCAAGACCCTGGCACCCGCCGCCAAAGCCGTCAACACGATCTGCGATGCGGTCAACAGCCAGGCGCGGATCATCGATGACCTGCTGGATGTCGCCCGAGTCCGTACCGGCAAGCTCAGGCTGCAACCGGTCGCCGTGGACCTTGTCAGCGTGCTGCGGGACATCCACACCGTGGTCTTCAACGAGCAACACGAAACCACGGTCGAACTGCACGTGCCTTCGCAGCCCTTGATGGTCCATGCCGACCCGACGCGCCTTGAACAGATCATCTGGAACCTGGTGAGCAACGCACTGAAATTCACCCCGCCCAACGGGCACGTGCAATTGATTGCCAGTCAGGCCGGGAACAAGGTGCGGCTGGACGTCAAGGACGACGGCGCCGGCATCACCGCCGAGAACCTGGAGCACGTGTTCGACCTGTTTGGGCAGGCCGAAAAGCAGCATGCCACGCACAACCGTGAAGGGCTGGGGATTGGTCTGTCGCTGGTGCGTCAATTGACCGAGGCACAACGAGGCACGGTTGAAGTGACATCAGCCGGATTGGGCGCAGGCAGTACGTTCAGCGTCTATTTGCCGCTGGCCAAAACCAACGGTGAGGCTCAAGCCGCCACCCCCGTTGAAGAAGCGGCCGGAAGGTTGAGCGGTTTGACCATCCTGTTGGTCGACGACTCCGCCGAGGTGCTGGAAACCTTGAAAATACTGCTGGAAATGGAAGACGCGCAAGTGATCGCCTTCGACCGCCCGGCGGCCGCTCTGGACGCAGCAAAAAGCACGCGTTTCGACCTCATTATTTCGGACTTGGGCATGCCGGTCATGAACGGTCACGAGCTGATGAGCGCATTACGCCAGTTGCCGTTGCTCAAGGATGTGCCGGCCATCGCGCTGACCGGCTACGGCGCCAACAGTGACATTCAGAAATCCCGGCAATCGGGTTTTGATCAGCACATTGGCAAACCGGTGTCCTACGACAGCCTGATCGAAACCATCGAGGCGCTGCGGCGTTCTTCGAGTTTACCAATCGGCCAATGAGTCAGCACAAATAGGCGCGTTGCACACTGATGCGCCGGTCAATCGCCTGCCGCAGGCGCTCCTTGTGGTCGGCCCAGACCGTGGGATCGACTTTGGTGGCGCGCATCAGCTCAAGCATCGCGGTTTTGGCCGCCAGATACTCCGACCAAGCGTCTTCAGAGCGGATTTTCAAACGCTCACGCTCGGTCATTTCCATGCGCCGCAAGGCCAATGTCGGCTCATCGGTGATCACCGTGCCTAGCGTCAATTGCACCCGATGCGGCGCGACAAACGCCTGAGTGTCCACCACCAGCGCTCTCGCCCGCTGAGCGCCCCACTTCAATGCGACACAGTAATACTCACCCGCAACCCTGTCGTGAAACTCCTCGCAAATCGCCCAGCCACTGTCAGCGTAAATACCGATGAATACCTGAGTGATGCCCTCATGACTGACCCGCGCCTGCACTTCGACCTGCACACCATCGCTGAGCACTTCCTCATGGGTGTGGAGAGGTAGCCTGGTGTTGGTCCATAACCAGAAATATGCGCCTCTGTGTCGCATTGTTTCGCTCCCTGAGTGGTATGAGGAGTAAGGCACAGCAATGGCAGTCTTGCCATGTAGATCGTCGGGTTGACCGGGCATGAAAAAGCCCCGCGGGAGGAGTTCTCCGGCGGGGCTTTTTTACAGCGCAAGGCTGAAAATCAAGTGGTGTCCCAGGGCAGGTTCGAACTGCCAACCTTCCCCTTAGGAGGGGGATGCTCTATCCAATTGAGCTACTGAGACACAGATCGCCCGCGAGGTCTGCGGTGCGAGGGACGGCGTGCATGTTAACGGGCAAGCCTGCTTTTGTCATGTCGTCCGCAGTGCTTTTTAAGTGTAGGCAGACGCCCTTCGTCTTCGTGGCTTAATTTACCGTGCAAATTGCATCCTCTCAAAATGCCATCATTGCAATTTGCAAGGAGCACATCTTTGAGAAATAAGTTAATTCCTTGTTTTTAAAGGATTTAATAGCCGTTAAACTCTTGGCACGCGGACTGCTTTAGCTGTTCTCACGAACAACCGAGGTCAGCCTCATGAACAGCGTCCTTTTACTCTCGAATGCGATCGCCCTTACTGTCCTGCTGGGCGGTCATTTTGCCGCCGAGAACGACGCTGCGCATGTCGCGCACCGGATGCCTCATTACCTCCAGCTGCAAAAAGCCCCACAATTGGCGGTGATGAGCGATCAGCGCGGCTTTGTTGGCCAGGACGTGATCCAGCACAATTACCCGCTGGTGTCGCAGTCTTCGGAACGCTTGGTATTTTGAATCACCCCATCAGGAGCACAGCATGTCCAAATTAGCCGCAGGATGTTTGATCCTCGCCTTACTGAGCGGCGTTCTTCATTTGTCATTGGTTCCGGACACGGTCGCCACCCTGCCCCTGATTGCCTGCAGTTTTTTCGGCGTATTGTTCGTGCTGGCACTGATTGTCGGGCGCAAAATCAAGTTCGATCCCGTTTTACGCTGAGCCTCAGCGCATTCAAAAGATGTTCAACGGTGACAGCAAGCTCGCCAGAGTTGTCGATTCGAAGGATCTGCATGTCACCGAGTGATTCGTCCGCCGTAAACAGTCCGTTGCGCCGCAACCTTGCTTCAATCTCCTCAACGCTCTCCCGGCCACGTCGGAGCAGACGTTCGCGCAGCACTTCATCCTTGACCGTCAACACCACCGGCAGCAGCGTGGGATAGCGTTGCAGCGCTTCAGTCAAGTGGGCGCGAGAGCCGTTGACCAATACATGACGGCCCTCCTTCAGCCAATGGTCGATCTGGCGCGGAATTCCGTAATCGAGGCCATTGGCGTGCCACGACAGGGCGAAGTCACCCGCGTCCTGGCGTCGCTGGAACTCTTCACGAGAGACTCCGATGGCATCTTCGCCTACAGATTCAGCCGAACGCGTGATAACCCGGCGTACCACTTCGCCGTTCATCGAGCGTAAAGGCTGTCGAGCCGCTTCGATGAGGCTGTCCTTGCCGGATCCGGAAGGCCCCATCAAGTAAATCAACGTGCCATCCATCCTGAATCACCCTCCTCTGCGGGTCTGCCACTAGTAAATCGGCCATTTGCCACTATCCTGTATAAGGTAAGGACCAAGGATCGAATCCGCGTAGCATGCACCTTCAGGCGTCTTCGGGCATCACCTGTCGGGCAGAGGATGCGGGTCAGCAATATGGGCATGGGGCAAAGTTTTCCAACCAGTCCACATTTTTGATAATGGTGCTGGCATAACGCCTTTACCCAGCTCAATATTTGTCACAGAATTGACGCCAATGATCTGGCTGCTTTGAGGCATGATGCGAGCCTCTATCAATTCAGGTTGAACATTTGGCCAGAGACCTTGTCCTATCAGACATCCTGCGGCCAATCCCGAGAACCGCTCCCCTGAACTAACCGGTTAAATATATGCGCCCATTGAAACAGGCAATTTATTCCAGCCGTACGGCTGACAAGTTCGTCGTACGTCTGCCAGACGGAATGCGTGAACGCATTGCCGAAGTGGCTCGCAATCATCATCGCAGCATGAACTCCGAAATCATTGCGCGCCTTGAGCAGAGTCTTATTCAGGAAGGTGCACTGGGCGAAGAATTGAGCATGCGCCTGGACAGCCCGGAGCTGTCATTGCATGAACGTGAACTGTTGCAACGCTTCCGCCAACTCTCCCACCGTCAGCAAAATGCTCTTGTTTCGCTGATTGCCCATGACGCCGAAATGGCCGCAGACGCTTCCTGATTTCAACCCGAACGCTCAAGCCAGCATAATCGCTGGCTTTTTTTTGCCTGAAATTCGGCAATAAAAAACCCGCCGATTTGGCGGGTTCGTAAAAGCAGACAAGTCAGAGCAAGAAGATCGTCGCCAGCCCGAGGAAGATGAAGAACCCGCCGCTGTCGGTCATGGCAGTAATCATCACGCTGGCACCCATCGCAGGGTCGCGCCCAAGCCGCGCCAGGGTCATCGGAATCAAAACCCCCATCAATGCCGCAAGCAACAGGTTAAGCGTCATGGCGGCGGTCATCACCACGCCCAGGGACCAACTGCCATAAAGCAGATAGGCCACAACGCCAATCACGCCGCCCCAGACCAGGCCATTGATCAAACCGACGACCAACTCTTTGCGCATCAGTCGTGACGTATTGCCGGTGCTCACCTGGTCCAGCGCCATGGCTCTAACGATCATGGTGATGGTCTGGTTGCCCGAGTTGCCACCGATACCAGCCACGATCGGCATCAATGCCGCCAGTGCCACCAGTTTTTCGATGGAGCCTTCGAACAGGCCAATTACCCGGGATGCAATAAACGCAGTGATCAGGTTGACCGCCAGCCAGGCCCAACGGTTACGCAAGGATTTCCAGACGGAGGCGAAGATATCTTCTTCTTCGCGCAGACCCGCCATGTTGAGCACTTCGTTCTCGCTCTCTTCACGGATCAGGTCGACCATTTCGTCGATGGTCAGACGGCCGATCAGCTTGCCGTTCTTGTCGACCACGGGCGCCGAGATCAAGTCGTAACGTTCGAAGGCCTGAGCGGCGTCGTAGGCGTCCTCGTCCGGGTGAAAGCTCACCGGGTCGCTGGCCATGACTTCCGACACCTGTTTTTCCGGGTCGTTGACCAGCAAACGCTTGATCGGCAGCACGCCCTTGAGCACGCCGTCGTAATCGACCACAAACAGTTTATCGGTGTGGCCCGGCAGCTCCTTGAGACGACGCAAGTAACGCAGAACCACTTCGAGACTGACATCCTCACGGATGGTCACCATCTCGAAGTCCATCAGTGCACCGACTTGCTCCTCGTCATAAGACAACGCGGAGCGGACGCGCTCACGCTGTTGACTATCGAGGGTTTCCATCAGTTCGTGGACGACGTCTCGCGGCAGCTCGGAAGCCAGGTCAGCAAGTTCGTCGGCATCCATGTCCTTGGCCGCAGCCAGGAGTTCGTGATCGTCCATGTCGGCGATCAGGGTTTCACGAACCGAGTCGGATACTTCGAGGAGGATGTCGCCGTCGCGATCAGCCTTGACCAATTGCCAGAGCGTCAGACGATCGTCCAGCGGCAAGGCTTCAAGGATGTAGGCAACGTCGGCGGAGTGCAGATCATCGAGCTTGCGTTGCAGCTCGACGAGATTTTGCCGGTGAACGAGGTTCTCGACCCGTTCGTGATGCGGACCTTCCTGGCGGTGAGTCAGGTCTTCGACCACCCGCTGGCGCTGCAGCAGCTCAACGACTTGAGCGAGGCGGTCCTGCAAGCTTTCCTGCGTTTTCTTTACTTCAACTTCAGACATAGGCGAACTCCACTCCCAGCAGCGGGGCACGCCGGAAGGATCAATCAGTCAATTCATGATTGGAAAAACGGGGTACTGAGTAACTACTGGGTAAGTCCATGGAGGTATTCCACAAGCCCCGGCGGGGCTGACGGGCGCAATGATACACCGCCCGACGGTTTTAAACGTTAAAAAATCATGGCTGAAACAAGCGGTTGCAAGACAAAGCTGAGTGCAGTCCTGATCTCTCCAACTGCGACGACTCATTCTGAAAAGAAAACACACCCTCGTCGAAAAATGTAGCGGCTACCCTGACATGGACCGTCATGGAGGACGTTTAATGCCATCGATTACCCTTTATTTTTTACTGCTTGCCCTGCTCTGCCTTTCGCCCCGACTACAGGCCGCCACCATTCACCGTTGCGAGGCTCCCGACGGTCGCCTCACCTTCACGACGATGAGTTGCACGGAAGGTGAGAGCCTCTCTCTGCAGAATGTCCGCACCTTCACACCCGTTAACCCGGTAGCGATGATGCCTGAGGCGGACGCTCGGGAAACACCCACAGCAAAAACCAGAAGGAAGGAGCCAACCGTTGTCGGTCAGATTGAGGACAAGTGTGGAAACCTGATGACCGCAAAGGAGCGTCGCGAAGCAATCATCAATCAACGGATTGTCGCCGGCATGACTCAACAGGACGTCGAGAGCGCTCTGGGCAAACCGGACAAGATCAGTATTCGCAATTCAGCCACGAGCTATCGCTACGACATAAAACGAGGTCGTAGCGCACATGTCGAGTTCGATGAGAAAGGATGCACGAAGGGAAAAGCCAAATCCCGGACGGCAAAAAGCCCGCGTTAAACGCGGGCTTTTTGGTGTTTGGTGCACTCGACAGGATTCGAACCTGTGACCGCTCGGTTCGTAGCCGAGTACTCTATCCAGCTGAGCTACGAGTGCATTTGTGTTTTTATACCAGATCACAACTGGTTGAAGCCAAGTCATTCACATTACTGCAAACAACTCTTAAATGGTGCACTCGACAGGATTCGAACCTGTGACCGCTCGGTTCGTAGCCGAGTACTCTATCCAGCTGAGCTACGAGTGCATTTGTTGCCGCGCATTATAGGCCGTCTAATCTCTATGTAAAGCACTTTTTCTAGTAATTTCAAACACTTACCGAAAAAGCCAGATTACAACGTACTACGCAAATAATGGCGGAGAACGGGGGATTCGAACCCCCGACACCCTTTTGAGGTGTACTCCCTTAGCAGGGGAGCGCCTTCGGCCACTCGGCCAGCTCTCCGCAACACGGGGCGTATATTAACCAGCTTCTTCCCCGTTTGCAAACATAAAAAACGATAAAAATTAATGGCTTGGTTCGTCGTCCTTCTCTTTCTTGATCCGCAAGTAAATTTCCTCACGGTGAACCGCAACCTCTTTAGGTGCGTTAACGCCAATACGCACTTGATTTCCTTTGACGCCGAGCACGGTCACGGTGATTTCGCCATCACCAATAATCAGGCTTTCTGCGCACCGACGAGTCAGAATCAGCATACCTTTCTCCTCACGCATTTCATTTCAGGGACAACAGTCTGCAAAAAAAAGGCACTCGACCTACAACCGGAACGATCGCAGCCCTACATGCCTGAGTATTGACCAGCGCGAGCAAAAGAACAGTTCCTGGGTCGCGCTATTCAAAAAAGACAAAGGGCGCGGTCAGACCGCGCCCTTTGGCAAACGCATCACTCGCCCGTTCGGGCCGGTGCGTCCAGTTCGAAAGCCGTGTGCAGAGCGCGCACAGCCAGTTCCAGATACTTCTCTTCGATCACAACGGAGACTTTGATTTCCGACGTCGAGATCATCTGGATGTTGATGCTTTCTTTCGCCAGGGATTCGAACATGCGGCTGGCCACGCCTGCGTGGGAACGCATGCCGACGCCAACGATCGAGACCTTGGCGATCTTGATGTCACCCACGACTTCACGGGCACCGATCTCGCGAGCGGTGTTTTCCAGCACGGTTTGCGCGGCCTGGAAGTCATTGCGGTGCACGGTGAAGGTGAAGTCGGTGGTGTTATCGTGCGCAACGTTCTGCACGATCATGTCGACTTCGATGTTCGCGGCACTGATCGGGCCGAGAATCTTGAATGCAACGCCCGGGGTGTCTGGCACGCCACGGATGGTCAGCTTGGCTTCATCGCGATTGAAAGCGATGCCGGAAATGATCGGCTGTTCCATGGTTTCCTCTTCATCAATAGTAATGAGGGTGCCCGGACCCTCCTTGAAGCTGTGCAGTACGCGCAGCGGAACGTTGTACTTGCCGGCGAATTCCACCGCACGGATCTGCAACACCTTGGAACCGAGGCTGGCCATTTCCAGCATCTCTTCAAAGGTGATCTTGTCCAGGCGCTGGGCCACGGACACCACACGTGGGTCGGTGGTGTAGACGCCGTCGACATCGGTGTAGATCTGGCATTCGTCAGCCTTCAAGGCCGCTGCCAGCGCCACGCCGGTGGTGTCGGAACCGCCACGACCGAGGGTGGTGATGTTGCCGTGCTCGTCAACGCCCTGGAAACCGGCGACAACCACCACACGACCTGCCTTCAGATCACCACGAATCTTCTGGTCATCAATCTGCAAGATACGCGCTTTATTGTGCGCGCTGTCCGTCAGAATCCGCACCTGATTGCCGGTGTACGACACCGCTGGCACACCGCGCTTGATCAGTGCCATGGCCAACAGTGCAATTGTCACCTGCTCGCCCGTGGAAACAATCACATCCAGCTCACGCGGAACCGGTTGGCCGTCGCCACTGATTTGCTTGGCCAGATCGATCAGACGGTTGGTTTCGCCGCTCATGGCCGACAGGACAACCACCAGGTCATCGCCGGCATCGCGGAATTTCTTAACCTTGTCGGCGACCTGCTCGATTCTCTCGACAGTGCCGACGGAGGTGCCTCCAAATTTCTGTACGATCAAAGCCATTTCAAAGCCGCCTCTGCCCATGAAGGGCGCCCAAATAATCACTCAAACAGCGTTCCGGCCCGCCACTAGACTGCGGGCCGGACACCCTGCCTTATAAACCCTGCTCTACAAATGGAACAGTCAGGGCCAGTGCCGCGTCCAGTGCGCCAGCGTCAGTACCACCGCCTTGCGCCATGTCTGGACGACCACCGCCCTTCCCGCCCACTGCCGCAGCGGCTTGCTTCATCAAATCACCGGCTTTGAGTTGGCCAGTCAGGTCTTTGGTTACGCCTGCAACCAGAACGACCTTTTCCTCATGGACACTGCCGAGCAGGATCACTGCGCGGCCGAGTTTGTTTTTCAGCTGATCGACCAGCGCCAGCAGCGCCTTGGCGTCCTGACCGTCCAGACGCACGGCCAGCACTTTCACGCCTTTGACGTCCAGGGCAGAGGCCGACAGATCGTCGCCCGCCGCGCTGGCAGCCTTGGCCTGCAACTGCTCGAGTTGCTTCTCCAGCAGACGGTTGCGTTCCAGCACAGCCGACAGCTTGTCGATCAGGTTGTCGCGGCTGCCCTTGACCAGGTTGGCCGCTTCCTTGAGTTGTTCTTCTGCAGCGTTCAAGTAAGCCAGTGCCGCAGCACCGGTGACTGCCTCGATACGGCGCACACCAGAAGCCACACCGCCTTCGCTAATGATTTTCAGCAGGCCAATGTCGCCCGTACGGTTGGCGTGAATGCCACCGCACAGCTCGACGGAGAAATCACCGCCCATGCTCAGCACGCGCACGTTGTCGCCGTACTTCTCGCCAAACAGCGCCATGGCGCCTTTTTTCTTGGCGGTTTCGATGTCGGTTTCTTCGGTTTCAACCGCAGAGTTCTTGCGGATCTCGGCGTTGACGATGTCTTCCAGGGCCTTCAGTTGCTCAGGCTTGATAGCTTCGAAGTGGCTGAAGTCAAAGCGCAGGCGCTGACTGTCGACCAACGAGCCTTTCTGCTGAACGTGATCGCCCAGCACCTGGCGCAACGCGGCGTGCAGCAAGTGCGTCGCCGAGTGGTTCAGCGAAGTGGCGTGACGCACGTCGGCATCGACGTGAGTCTCAACCGGCGCGCCGATGGTCAAGCTGCCGGACGCCAGAACACCGTGATGCAGGAACGCACCACCGGTCTTGGTGGTGTCGCGCACGTCGAAACGGCTGCTGCCGACTTGCAGATAACCGCAATCGCCGATCTGACCGCCAGACTCAGCATAGAAAGGTGTCTGATTGAGAACAATCACACCCTCTTCGCCTTCACTCAATACGTCGACCGACTGGCCTTCTTTATAGAGGGCGACGATTTTCGCCGAACCGCTGGTGGCCTTGTAGCCGGTGAACTCGGTGGCCACGTCAACCTTGACCAGCGTGTTGTAGTCCAGACCGAACGAGCTGGCCGAACGCGCGCGAACACGCTGGGCTTCCATCTCACGCTCGAAACCGGCTTCGTCGACGGTCAGGTTACGCTCGCGGGCGATGTCCGCCGTCAGGTCCATCGGGAAACCGTAGGTGTCGTAGAGTTTGAACACCACGTCGCCCGGCACCACGGTGCCTTTGAGTTCCAGCAGGTCCTGCTCGAGAATCTTCAGGCCATGCTCCAAAGTCTTGGAGAACTGCTCTTCTTCGGCCTTGAGCACGCGCTCGATGTTGCTCTGCTGCTTCTTCAGTTCCGGGAACGCTTCGCCCATCTCGGCGACCAGTGCCGCGACGATTTTGTAGAAGAAGCTGCCGGTCGCGCCCAGCTTGTTGCCGTGGCGGCACGCACGACGAATGATCCGACGCAGGACGTAACCGCGACCTTCGTTAGACGGGATCACGCCGTCGGCAATCAGGAAACCGCACGAACGGATGTGGTCGGACACAACTTTCAGCGAAGACTGATCGCCATTTTCGCAGCCGATTGCCTCGGCCGATGCGCTCAGCAGGTTCTTGAACAGGTCGATGTCATAGTTGGAGTTGACGTGCTGCATCACCGCACTGATCCGCTCCAGGCCCATGCCGGTATCCACCGACGGCGCTGGCAACGGATGCAACACGCCATCGGCGGTGCGGTTGAACTGCATGAACACGTTGTTCCAGATCTCGATGTAACGGTCGCCGTCTTCTTCCGGCGAGCCCGGTGGGCCGCCCCAGATGTGGTCGCCGTGATCGTAGAAAATCTCGGTGCATGGGCCGCACGGGCCGGTATCGCCCATGGTCCAGAAGTTGTCGGACGCGTATGGCGCGCCTTTGTTGTCGCCGATGCGGATCATGCGCTCGGCCGGCACACCGATTTGCTGGGTCCAGATCTCATACGCTTCGTCGTCGGAGGCGTAGACAGTGACCCACAGTTTTTCCTTCGGCAGTTTCAGAACGCCGGTCAGGAAGGTCCAGGCGAAGGTAATCGCGTCGTGCTTGAAATAGTCACCGAAGCTGAAGTTACCGAGCATTTCAAAGAAGGTGTGGTGACGAGCGGTATAACCGACGTTTTCCAGGTCACTGTTCTTGCCACCGGCGCGCACGCATTTCTGGCTGCTGGTCGCACGGGTGTACGCACGTTTTTCCTGGCCCAGGAAGCAGTCCTTGAACTGGTTCATCCCCGCGTTAGTGAACAGCAGGGTTGGGTCGTTGCCCGGAATCAAAGAGCTGGAGGCTACACGGGTGTGGCCTTGCTCTTCGAAGAAGCGAAGGAAGGCTTCACGGATTTCTGCGCTTTTCATTAGGTTCTTCCACGGAGGCTGCGGCCAAAGGCCTGTGCGAAACGTCAACAGACGAAGCGACGGCAAAGGGCCGCATTATATCGGCCCAGCGCGCGGGGTACAGCGTGTTTATACGATAGAAACGGTCAATTGGACGGCTAACGCGGTCAGTTGCGTGAAAACTCGACGAATGTCGCCACGACCTGCTCGATTTGAGCGCGGCTGACGTCCATGTGCGTGACCATTCGCAGGCGTCCGGCAGCGCTCAGTTTAACGCCTCGCTCGGCCGCAAACGCCTTGATCGCCTCGGCCTTGTCGCCCATGTTCACGTAAACCATGTTGGTCTGCACCGGCTCGACGTCGTAACCGGCCTTTTGCAGTCCGTCAGCCAGAAATTGCGCATTGGCATGATCGTCGGCCAGACGCTGAACATTGTTATCCAGCGCATAGAGCCCCGCCGCCGCCAAAAGACCGGCCTGACGCATGCCGCCACCGACCATCTTACGCAGGCGCCGCGCCTTGGCAATCAGCTCCGGCGAGCCGCACAACACCGAACCGATCGGCGCGCCCAGGCCTTTGGACAGGCAGACCGAGACCGAATCGAAGTGCTGAGTGATCTCGCGGGCATCGACACCCAATTTGACGGCCGCGTTGTAGAGCCGGGCGCCGTCCAGGTGCAGTTGCAAACTATGTTCACGAGTAAAGCTACGCGCCCGGGCGAGATATTCCAGCGGCAGGACTTTGCCCTGCATGGTGTTTTCCAGCGCCAGCAATCGCGTACGGGCGAAATGGAAGTCGTCCGGTTTGATCGCGGCGGCGACCTGCGCCAGATCCAGCGAACCATCGGCCTGCACTTCCAGCGGCTGCGGCTGGATCGAACCGAGCACCGCCGCGCCGCCACCTTCGTACTTATAGGTGTGTGCCTGCTGACCGACGATGTATTCGTCGCCGCGCTCGCAATGAGCCATCAGGCCCAGCAAGTTGCTCATGGTGCCTGTCGGTACGAACAACGCGGCGGCAAAACCCAACTGATTCGCAAGCTCGGCTTCCAGACGATTGACCGTCGGATCCTCGCCATAGACGTCGTCACCGGTGGCCGCACTGGCCATCGCGTCGAGCATCCCGGCGGTAGGTTGGGTGACGGTGTCGCTGCGAAGATCGATAACGCTCATGAATCTGGCCTCGGTAAGCAGGGGAAAATCCCTTTCAGTCAGGAATTACTGCGGCCATAAGGACGATTAATCAACCCCAAGCGAACGAAAAAGTCGATAGCAATCATCAGATAGCAGCAATGCACGGCTCGGAAATATGTGTTAAAAACGCTTCGCCGCCAAACATTCTGGCGGCAAAACGTTCTCAGGGCGGGGTGCAACTCCCCACCGGCGGTAATTGCGCGCAATGCGCATAGCCCGCGAGCGCTTGGTGACAGACACCGCTTCGGGGGTGTCTGGCGGCAAGGTCAGCAGACCCGGTGTGATCCCGGGGCCGACGGTCATAGTCCGGATGAAGAGAGAACGGGATTGGCGCCAAAGGGCCGTCCGCGGGCATTCGTGCAAGCGTGCGCACCCTTAAATCCCATTCGATTCATATGCCCTGTTTTTTACATAAACAGGAGTCAGAACATGCAACCCACCGCAATCGATAGCAAGAGCAAACACCATCAGGGCGAGCGCGTTGCGTTCATCCAGGCCTGCTGGCACAAGGAAATCGTCGACCAGAGCCGTCAGGGCTTCGTTGCCGAAATGATTGCTCAGGGTTATCAGGAATCCGACATCGATTTCTTCGAAGTCGGCGGCGCCTTTGAAATTCCACTTCACGCCAAGCTGCTGGCCAAGTCCGGTCGCTATGCCGGCATTGTTGCCGCAGGCCTGGTGGTCGACGGTGGCATCTACCGTCACGAATTCGTTGCGCAATCGGTCATCAGCGGCCTGATGCAGGTTCAGCTGGAAACCGAAGTGCCGGTATTCTCGGTGGTTTTGACCCCGCACCACTTCCATGCCGGCGAAGAGCATCAGAAGTTCTTCTTCGAGCATTTCGTGCATAAAGGTCAGGAAGCGGCGAAGACGTGTGCGGATACGCTGCACAAGATGCGGGCGTTGCGTCGTAGCGAGCCTCGCGCGGTAGCGGTCTAAACACCGGGTGAGGTCTTTGACTTCACTCAAATCAAATGTGGGAGCGGGCTTGCTCGCGAAAGCGGTGTTTTAGTCGACAATTAAATTGACTGACACACCGTCTTCGCGAGCAAGCCCGCTCCCACATTGGTTATGCAGTGAATTCAGGCGAGGTTTTCGTCGGTGGTCGGCACGATCAGGATGCCGGCGCGCAGGCCGTTTTTGACTTTGGGGTTCGGGAAGATGATCCGCGCGCCCTTCTCTTCGATGATCCAGCGGGTCTGGGCGATGTCTTCGGCCAGCAAATAGCCCACGTCCAATTCCGAAAAGTTTTCGATGTCTGCTGGCAGGTTCAAGCGGAAGCTGTCGCTGTGCTTGATGATTTCCCGCGCCACGCTGAACAACTGCAAACCGTCCAGGCATTCTTCAGTCACCGGCGGCTCGCTGCCATCAATGATCTGTTTGAGGCGGGTTTCAAGCAGCGAGACGTTCACCCCGTCGTTCTGCCCGAACGGCCGCGCCTTGCCCAGTTCAAGGGTGAAAGACTCGGCGCCCAGTTTGTCGTAGGTGTAAGAGCTGAACACAATGGACGGCTTGTTCTGCAACAGCACCGCCTCCATGCCGGCAGCACGCAAGCGGGCCAGTTCCAGACGTGAATGCTGACGCCCCTCTTTCCAGGGATACAACGCGAACTGCTCGATTTTCGAGCCACGAATTGCGGTGTGCAGGTCGTAGTGCAGACGGTTGCGATCCGGCAGGCTGAAGAAACTTGCCGCGAGGCGCTCAAGTTCACACGCGCGCAGGGCTTCGGATCCACTGGTTTGTTCGTGCCGGCCGTTGAACAGCCGATTGACGTCCTGCTCGATGAAGCGCTCGCCTTTGCGAATCGCTTCCGGGTTGCCGAACAGAAACAGAATACGGGCGCGCGGCTTCAAGTCACCGCGGGCGATGTCATGCAACAGGCGATCGAGCAGCTCGATCGGCGCTGTTTCGTTGCCGTGGATACCGGCTGATAGCAGCAGGTCCAGGCCATTGTCGCGAGCTTCAGGCGGCCGGACTTCCAACGCGCCTTCGCTCAACCAGCGCATGCGCACGCCTTCGACAGTCAGTTGAGTCTTCTCCGCCGGTTCGCGGCCGGCGAGGGTCAGTTCAAGCAGTTTGCCGAGGGCGAGCATAGAGCGGTTTCCTTAGTGGTCGTGTGCGCAATCCGGGCCGTGCACGTGGTCTTCGTCACCGACTTCAGCCGGTTCCATTTCCAGTTGCAGACTTACCAGATTAGTCGCCAATGGGCGCAGCAGCAGGTTTGCGTATTCGGCGTCACCTTCTTCGACGTCCACGCCGATCAACAGTTGGCCGCGGCCGTCCTGCTGAATCCACAGCTCTTTGCCTTGCCACATGACCGCGACGCGGGTGCAGGACGTTTCCAGTTGCGTGCCGTCGCTGTCTTCAAGGATCAGCTGCAGGGTATCGCTCATGTTTTTTACGCTCTCGACGTTCAATTGATCTGGAATGGATAAACCGCGCCCAGTTTAAGGATTTGCGTCAGTTCATCCAGTGCCGTCCGGCACTCAAGCAGTAATTGCGGGTCCGCCAGATCGTTTTCGGTCATGCGGTCGCGGTAGTGCTTGTCGACCCATTCGGTCAGCGTGCCGTACAACGGTGCCGTCATGATAACCCCTGGGTTGACCGCCGCCAGTTCGGTTTCGTTGAGCGCGACGCGCAGTCGCAGGCAAGCCGGGCCACCGCCGTTCTGCATGCTCTGCTTCAAATCGAACACCTTCACTTCGCGGATCAGGCCGCCGGAGCTGGTCAGGCCTTGCAGGTATTGCCAGACGCGCTCGTTGCCACGGCATTCTTCCGGCACGATCAACAGCATCGAACCGTCAGGACGGGTCAGCAACTGGCTATTGAACAGGTAGGAACGAACGGCGTCTTCGACGGTGACGGCCGAACGCGGTACGCAGATCGACTGGAATTTCCCACCGAGTTTTGCGAGTTTGCCCTGCAGCTCAGCGAGCATCTGGTCGGTGTCGAGGAACGCGTCCTCGTGATAGAACAGCACTTCGCCGTTACCCACCGCGATCACGTCATTGTGGAACACGCCCTGATCGATCACCGAAGGGTTTTGCTGGGCGTAGACCACGCCGTCATCGCTCAAGCCGTGCAGACGAGCGACCGCTTGCGAGGCTTCGAGGGTCTGGCGGGCCGGGTATTTCTGCGGTGCCGGGTAGCGGGTATCGAACGCACTGCGACCGAACACGAAGAACTCGACGCCGGCTTCACCGTATTCACGGCAGAAACGGGTGTGGTTGGCTGCGCCTTCATCGCCAAACTGCGCCACGGCCGGCAAAGCGGCGTGGTGTGCGAAGTGCTTCTGGTCAGCGAACATCGCCCCCAGCACGCGGCTGGTGGTCGGGTGTTCGATGCTGCGGTGGTATTTGCAGTTGAGGTTGGCGGCGGTGAAATGCACGCGACCGTCGGCGGTGTCGGCACTCGGGCTGACCGTGGCGGCGTTGGCCACCCACATGCTCGACGCCGAGCAACTGGCGACCAGCAACGGCATCGCGTCTTTGGCGGCTTGCTCGATCACTTGCGCGTCGGTGCCGCTGAAACCCAAGCGGCGCAGGGCTGCAACGTCCGGGCGCTCCTGCGGTGCCAGAATGCCTTGCTGAAAGCCCATTTCCATCAGCGCTTTCATTTTCGCCAAACCTTGCAGCGCGGCTTCCTTCGGGTTCGAAGACTGCTGGCTGTTGCTCTGGGAGGCGACGTTGCCGTAGGACAAACCGCCGTAGTTATGGGTCGGCCCCACTAGACCGTCAAAATTGACTTCATAGGATTTCATCAGCGAGGCTCCACGAGAATCTGTTGTTATGGCTTCAGTAACTATTCTTTAAGACCGCGTCGGGGCCATCGCCAGCAGGCTGGCTCCCACAGTGATCGCGCCGCTCACAAAATGTGTGAACACCACCGATCCTGTGAGAGCCAGCAGGTTGGCTCCTACAGTGATGGGGGTCGTGCACAAAATGTGTGAACGCCACCAAACCTGTGGGAGCCAGCCTGCTGGCGATGGGCGTCACGCCATCTTCACGCCGGGCGTCAGGGTCGATGGCAACACCAGGCTCGGCGTTTCCAGCGAAGCAACCGGGTACGCGCAGTAATCTGCGGCGTAGTAGGCGCTGGCGCGGTGGTTGCCCGAGGCGCCGACGCCGCCGAATGGCGCGCTGCTCGCGGCGCCGGTCAGCTGTTTGTTCCAGTTGACGATGCCGGCACGGCTTTCCAGCCAGAACTGCTGATAACGTGCTTCGGAATCCGACAGCAACCCGGCCGCGAGGCCATAGTCGGTGTCGTTGGCTTCAGCGATCGCCGCTTCGAAATCAGCGTAGCGGATCACTTGCAGCAGCGGACCGAACAACTCTTCGTCAGGACGATCCGCCACTGCCGTCACGTCCAGGATGCCCGGCGTCAGCAACGCGGCTTGCGCCTGAGGCTGAGTCATTTCCAGCAGCGCCACGGCGCCATTGGCCAGCAGATGTTCTTGCGCATCCATCAGCGCTTTTGCCGCGCCGAGGGAAATCACCGAGCCCATGAACGGCGCCGGTTGTTGATCAAACGCACCGACTTCAATCGTCGCACTGACCGCCACCAGACGCGCCAGCAGCGTGTCGCCCCAGGCGCCCTGCGGCACCAGCAAGCGGCGGGCACAGGTGCAACGTTGGCCGGCGGAAATGAATGCCGACTGGATAATGGTGTAAACGGCAGCGTCGAGGTCCGCGACCTGATCCACCACCAGCGGGTTGTTACCGCCCATTTCCAGCGCGAGGATTTTGTCCGGACGACCGGCGAATTGCTGGTGCAGGTGATTGCCGGTGCGGCTGGAACCGGTGAAGAACAAGCCGTCGATGCCCGGGTTCGCCGCCAGGGCGATACCGGTTTCGCGAGCGCCTTGCAGCAGATTCAACACGCCTGCCGGCAGGCCTGCTTCGATCCAGCATTTAACCGTCAGCTCGGCGACTTTCGGGGTCAGCTCGCTTGGCTTGAACAGCACGCTGTTACCGGCCAGCAGCGCCGGCACGATGTGACCGTTCGGCAAGTGCCCCGGGAAGTTGTAAGGTCCAAATACCGCCACCACGCCGTGTGGCTTGTGGCGCAACACGGCGGTGGCGTCGCCCAGTGGGCCGCTCTTCTCGCCGGTACGCTCGCGGTAGCTCTGCACCGAGATCGCAATCTTGTTGACCATGCTGGTCACTTCGGTCGTCGCTTCCCACAACGGTTTACCGGTTTCCTCACCAATGGTGCGGGCCAGTTCGTCAGCGTGGTTCTTCAGCGCGGCGGCAAAGGCCTCAAGCACAGCAATGCGCTCGTCCAGGGTGCGACGGGCCCAGCCCGGGAACGCCTGACGCGCAGCCTGCACGGCTGACTCAACCTGGGCGGCGGTGGCGCCTTCGCCGGTCCACAGCACTTGCTGGGTCACCGGGTTCAGCGACTGGAACGCTTCGCCCTGACCGGCCAGCCATTCACCTGCGATGTATAGCGAATTCATTATTTCGACTCCCTGGCAGCAGACAACGGAACGGCGCGCACTTGATCGCCGGCGTTGAGTTGAAGACGTTTGGCGGTCAGCGGATCGACGACCAACGTGCCGGCGGCGAAGCGTGCTGGCGCAGCAGTGATCCGGCAGTCTTCGCGTTTGCGGTTGTGAATCAGGAACGGAGTAGCGTCATCACCCGGTGTGCCGATGGCCAACACCAGTGCCTGGCTGTCACGAACGGCGCGGATCTTGCCGGTTTCGCACTCGACCGCAGGGCCGGCGTCGAAGATGTCGACGTAGCCTTGGTAGCTGAAACCTTCGCTCTTGAGCATGGCCAGCGCCGGCTCGGTGTCCGGGTGAACCTGGCCGATGACGTTGCGCGCGTCTGGCGACAGGAAGCAGGTGTACAACGGAAATTTCGGCATCAGTTCGGCGATGAAGGCCTTGTTGCCCACGCCGGTCAGGTAATCGGCCTGGCTGAACTCCATCTTGAAGAAGTGACGGCCCAGGCTTTCCCAGAAGGGCGAGCGTCCGGCGTCGTCGGACACACCGCGCATCTCGGCAATGATCTTGTTGCCAAACAGCTGCGAGAACTCGGCGATGAACAGCATCCGCGCCTTCGCCAGCATGCGGCCGTTGAGGCCCGTGCGGTAATCGGCGTGGAGGAACAGCGAGCACAATTCGGAGTTGCCGGTCAGATCGTTGGCCAGGAACAGCGTCGGAATCTCGCGGTAGATGTTCAGCTCTTGCGAGGCGCTGACGGTCAGGCCGACCCGGAAGTTGTACCAAGGCTCACGCAGGCCGACGGCGCCGGCGATGGCGGAAATGCCCACCACGCGGCCGTCATCGTCTTCGAGCACGAACAGGTAGTCCGCATCGCCCCGCCCGGCTTCGCCGCGAAAGGTCTTCTCGGCCCAGCCGACCCGATGGGCCAGACGTTCTTCGTTGGCCGGCAAGGTGGTCAGGCCGGTGCCGGTGCTGCGGGCCAGGTCGATCAGAGCGGGTAAATCGCTGCTGCGTACGGGACGAACGATCATGCTATCTCCTCAAACGGGTCGCCAACGCCACCCGCGAAACTTCGCTGCTTTCTAGGCAATCAAACCGCTACCAGGCGCACGCTGGCACCTTCACCGACGCCCAGGGCTTCGGCCGCTTCCAGATCCAGGGTCACGGGTTTGCCCGGCGCGTAATCGAGCTCGAGCAACACGGCGCGATAATCCTGCAACTGGGCATTGGCCACCAGGTACTGACGACCGGCACCTTTGACCGCTTCGCCGATTTTCACCGGCACCACACGGCTCTGGGCAATCGAACGGATCCCCGAGACGCGGGCATGCAACGTCGGGCCACCGTCGAAAATGTCGATGTAGTGATCAGTCTCGAAGCCTTCGCGCATCAGGATGTCGAAGGTAATCTGCGCCCGTGGATGCACCTGGCCCATCGCTTCTTGAGCGGAGTCCGGCAGCAACGGCACGTAAATCGGGTAATGCGGCATCAGCTCGGCGAGGAACGTGCGGCTCTTCAGACCGCACAGACGCTCGGCTGCGGCGTAGTTGAGGTCGAAGAAGTTGCGACCGATGGCATCCCAGAACGGCGAGTCGCCATTTTCGTCGCTGTAACCGACGATCTCGGTCACCACGGAATCGGCAAAACGCTCCGGATGGCTGGCGACGAATAGCAGACGACCACGGGAATTGAGTTCGGCCCAAGGCGAACCCACCAACTCGCGCTGCACGTAGAAACTGGTCAGCAAGCTGTTGCCGGTCAGGTCGTGGCACTGGGAGAGCACGTGAATCTTGTTGTGAATCTTCAGCTCGCGGGAGGCGTGCACGAAGGTTTCATTGCGAAAGCTGTAGAACGGCTCGGAGTAACCGGCGGAGGCAACGATGGCCGAACAACCGACCAGTTTGCCGGTGGCCGAATCTTCGAGGACAAAGAAGTAGCTCTCTTCACCATTGAAGCTGACTTCAGCGGAAAATGAGGCTTCGCTTGCGGCGATCTTGTCGCTCAGGCGTTCAACGTCATCCGGCAAGGAAGTGACACCAATCGGGCTGTCCGCAGCCAGACGCTGTACCTCGCCCAGATCAGCCATTTGCGCGGGGCGCATCACCAGCATGGTGTCACTCCTTAATCTCAGAACTTACAGAAGAAAAAATCCCGGGCCATCCCTGAAACAATTCAGAGTCAACTGTGGGAGCTAGCCTGCTAGCGATATCGTCCTGTCAGGCAACAATGATGTTGGCTATCAGGCCCTCATCGCTAGCAGGCTAGCTCCCACACCTTTGATCCAGCCCGAAACAAAAATTTGGATCGGCGCCTGAAGGGTCAGGCGCCGAAGGGTCTATCAGGCTTGCGTCAGCTTGGCCACGGCGCGTTCGAAACGGTCGAGACCGGCATCGATGTCTGCGTCTTCAACCACCAGGCTTGGCGCGAAACGCACCACGTCCGGGCCGGCTTGCAGAATCATCAGGCCTTCACGCTCGGCGGCGTTGAAGATGTCTTTGGCTTTGCCTTTCCAGGCATCGCTCAGCACACAACCAATCAACAGGCCCATACCGCGGACCTTGGTGAAGATCGCGTATTTCTCGCCGATCTGTTCCAGACGAGCCTTGAACTTGTCGTGCTTGGCATTGACCCCGGCCAGCACTTCAGGGGTGTTGATCACGTCGATCACGGCTTCCGCGACAGCGCACGCCAGCGGGTTGCCGCCGTAAGTGGTGCCGTGAGTGCCGACGACCAGGTGTTTGGCCAGGTCTTCGGTGGTCAGCATGGCCGCGATCGGGAAACCGCCGCCCAGGCTCTTGGCGCTGGTCAGGATGTCCGGAACCACGCCGTAATGCTGGTAGGCGAACAGATGACCGGTGCGACCCATGCCGGTCTGCACTTCGTCGAAGATCAGCAGCGCGTTGTGCGCGGTGCAGAGGTCACGGGCGCCTTGCAGGTACTCAAGTTCGGCTGGGATGACACCGCTCTCGCCCTGAATCGGCTCCAGCACCACGGCGCAGGTCTTGTCGGAAATGGCGGCTTTCAACGCGGCCAGATCGTTGTACGGCACGTGGGAGATACCGGTGATCTTCGGACCGAAGCCATCGGAATACTTCGACTGGCCACCGACGTTCACGGTGAACAGGGTACGACCGTGGAAGCTGTTGAGCGCGGCGATGATTTCGTACTTCTCGCTGCCGAAACGATCGAAACCGACGCGACGGGCCAGCTTGAAGGCGGCCTCGTTGGCTTCGGCGCCGGAGTTGCAGAAGAAAGCGCGCTCGGCAAAGGTGGCATCGATCAGCTTATGCGCCAGGCGCAAGGCCGGCTCATTGGTGAACACGTTGGACACGTGCCACAGCTTGTTCGCCTGCTCGGTCAAGGCACCGACCAGCGCCGGGTGCGCATGGCCCAATACGTTAACGGCAATCCCGCCAGCGAAGTCGATCAGCTCGCGGCCAGACTGGTCCCAGACACGGGAACCGGCACCACGCACAGGAATGAATGCGGCAGGCGCGTAGTTGGGAACCATTACCTGGTCGAAATCGGCGCGTTCTACCGCAGCGTGCTCAACGGACATCGGAGTCTCCTGATGAGGAACACTCGCCGGAAACTGGCGAGCGATGGGGGGATTGTAAGGACAGTTTTCAGCCCGGCCTTGCCGCCAAGCGACAACTTCTTATAGCGCAAACCCCGGTTTTTCCCGGGTTTACGGCAATGCGACATATAGGGTCGCAAAGGCGCAGTTTAAACCGCCGGCACAGGTTATAGGCAGGCTTGTGGAACGGTGCGGTAAATATGTACCGCACGGAACGAATCATTGTCTGTTTTGCTGGCGACTCATCCAAACGCTAAGGGAATAGCGCATGAGTCGCCTCGAAAACTCTTTTACTGCCGACGATAGTGAATCCGCCACGCAGCCGGACGATCATTACCATCACCTCTTCAATAATCTGCCGACCTGGGTATTAGAAGCATCGTCCAATACACGCGACGCCCTGAAAAACGCCACGCTTGCCGCGCCGGGCTGGCATGGCACCGCGACGCCCCTGCAACACCAGTCGCTGAAGAAGCTCAGCCATGAACACTGGACCCATCGCAATCGGCTGGATTCAACACTGTCGAAGCTGCAAAGCGCACAAGCCTTTGCCGAACCGCTTCTAAAAGCGGCCCTGAAAACCCGGTTTGAGGTGGAACTGGACGTTAAAACCACTTTCCTGCGCCTGTACATCCCGCAAACCGTGCCCTGGTTCAGGATCAGGACAGGCGCCGCGCGCACCTGGACCGTATCGCTGCTCGACGCCGCCCTGCATAACTTTCAGGAATCGGAAGCGGCGGCTGACGCTTACGAGTCCGCCTCGACTTTCATTACCGAACCGTCGCCCACGGGGCAGTTCGATACGCTGCCGGCGGTCAAACAAAAACTCACCGTCGCGGCCTTTTCCCGGTTGTGCCGAGAATTGGATATCGGCGCCCGGTACAACACGTACCTCAAAGATAATCTGGGGCTGACTAACGCAGTGGCCGGTGCGGTGTTGAAATCGAAGGTCATCAGCTCGCACAAAGCCGCACTCAAATCTGCGCTGCAAATGGCTCAAATCCGCAAGGACATTCCAGAAGATGCCTATCTCTCGATCCTGCACCTTTTGGAAAGGCGTTCCGGGGCGCAACTGGGTGGCCAACCGCTGTACGGTCATGACCTGACGATAATGTCCTCCTCTCTGACCGGAATCGCGATTTTCGCCGCGAGCCTGGAGCGCGCACGCAAGGAAACACGGATCATTGCCTACATTCCCGACGACCCGGAGCATCCGCTCAAGGAATACCCGAACACTCTGGCATTCATGACCGAGCTGACCCGCAAGCTGCGCGCGCCTGCATACCAGACGTTCTTCAGCCGCTTTGTCGAACACAAGGAAAGGGGCCATTTCTTCGCTGATCTCAACCGTCGTCTCCAGAGCGTGACCTGGCATCAGCACAAGCGTGGCGACACACTGCCGAGCTGGCGCGAAACGCCCGTCGACAGACCCAATCTGCGGTTTTCGATGACGCCGTTCAGCGCGGACCTGTGGAATCATCTTTATCAGCGACAGCTGAACAAAATCCTCAACGATGCCAGTACGCTTGCCGTCTCCACCGCCTCTGCCGACCGAAACGCGCGATGGGCCTTGTGGGATGCCTTCAGCAAAGTGGCCTCAACGCTCCTTGAAATCGCGACGTTCGTTGCATTGCCGTTCGTCCCGTTTCTCGGCGAATTGATGCTGGGCTATATGGCTTACCAGTTACTCGACGAAACCTTCGAAGGCATTGTGGATTTGGCCGAAGGGCTTAAAACAGAAGCATTCGGGCATCTGATGACATTCGTCGAAACAGTGGTTGAGGTGGGCACATTCGCGGTCGGCGGCGCTATCGCTGCCGGCGCCTTTAGCCGACTGCTTTCGCGCGAAGCTGTCGCGCTGGTCGACCCACTTAAACCCGTCGCAACGTCTGATGGGAAAACCCGCTACTGGAAGCCGGATCTCACACCTTACGAACAGGCACACAAGCTGCCCGAAGGCGTAAAACCCGATCAGCATGGCCTCTATCACCATGGGGGCAAGATGCTGCTGCCGCTGGAAGGAAAACTGTATGCCGTGAAATCCGATGGCACCTCGGGCGCGTTTCAGATTGAGCATTCGACCCGGACCGATGCCTATCAGCCTTCCCTGCTGCATAACAACCACGGCGCCTGGCACACAGAGCTGGAGCAGCCGCTGAACTGGGACCGGGAAACGGTTATGCGTCGTCTCGGCCAAAGTGTCGAATCGTTCAGCAGTGTCGAGCGCGAACAGATCCTGCGGGTCAGCGGCTTCCACGACAATGCGGTGCGCGAAATGCATGTCGAACATTACCGCCCGCCTTCGCTGATGACCGACACGATCAAACGCTTCAGGATCAATCGGGACATTGAAACCTTTATCGAGCAGATCGGCAGTGATCAACCCGAACACCATCGAAAGGCTGATGTGACCCTGCAACATCAACTGCTAAGCGGTTACGACGACTGGCCTGTCGACACACCCATGCCGACACCGGAAGCCCAAACGCCAGCCTTCAGACAACAGAGCGCCGAACTCGCCCGGAACCACCAAAAATCGCTGTTCGATTTGCGTTATCGAGCAGAGGAAAAAACCGATGATCCGCGAGCTCAGCGACTGCTCGACGACGTGCCGGGGTTACCGACCGATATCGCCCAGGAACTGGTGAGCAATGCCTCCGGCACTGAATTAAAACAGCTGCACAACGGCCGCACGCCCCTGCGACTCAAGGACGCGGCACTGAAAGCCATGGAGGCTGTGCGCGCAACCCGAGCCAGTGAAGGCTTTTATTCCGAAGCGCTGGACAACACCGACACCCACCGACTGGCCTTGCAAAGCCTGAACTCACTGCCCGGTTTGCCAGCCGAGCTGCGTCTCGAAGTGAGGGATTACTCTGCCGAGGGGGCCGTGCGCGACAGTATTGGCCAGCCCGATGCGCCGCTGCTTAAAACACTGGTTCGCGCTGAAGACGGGACTTACCAGGTTCACCCAGACAATGATTCGACGTCCGGTGATTTTTACCACGCCCTGTTCCAGGCGCTGCCGGATGTACAGCGCAATAAGCTGAACCCTTCGATCACAGACGCCCGGGCACTTAAACAGCGCATCGCCGAACACGCGCTGGAGCAACCGGCATTACGCACGCTGTTCGCAAAAAATCCCCGTCGAAAACCGTTTTATGACCCCACCACCATGCGCCTGCCCGGTGGCACGCAGGGTTACAGTCGAGCCAACCGCGAGACACCTACGCTCAACGATCGGGTTCGCGAGGTTTACCCCAACCTGCCTCAAGAGGAAATGCAGAACTTTGTCCAGGCGTTGCAACTTCACCCGGATGGCGCTCGCGTAGAACTTTCACGCTTGAGCAGGGAGTTGGCCCGACTGCATAAGGATCTGCGCGCCTGGACCAGTGACGCCCCCACCGTTGATCCTGGAACGGGACGCCCGCTCAACGAGCTGGAGCGACAAGCCGAGAGAAACAATCGCCGGTTGCTGGCTCAGGAAATCCAGCGTAGCTGGCGGCGCCAGTCCGACCGGGACTTCGACATACCGGATGGCGTTAGTCGGTATACGCTCAGGTTTGCAGAGCCGATCGTCGGTGACTTGCCATCATTGAGTGCCGATTTCAGTCATGTGTCGCTGCTGTCCCTGGAAGGCAATCGTACCGCGCAGGGCATTCCCGGCTTTCTACAGGGTTTCAGTGGACTACGCCGTCTGGAACTACGCCGTTTCTCCCTGACCACCCTCCCCGACGCGGTCAGCCGAATGCCCGACCTTCACGCCTTGGTGTTAAGCGATTGCGGCATCAGGGTCGACGCGGCCACGTGGTCGAAACTGACGTCATTAAACAAACTGAACATGCTGGACCTGTACAAGAATACGTTTGAAATCCTGCCCCGCATCGACACCATGAGCGAACTGGCGCACCTGGATCTGAGCGACACCGACCTGGCAGAGATTCCGGCCAACCTACTGCAACACCCAAAGCTCGACGCCCTCATGCTGATGAACAACCGCATCAGCGAGTTGCCTGCCGGGTTATTCGAGAGCTCGCTGTACGAAAAGCGCGGTGTACACCTCACGCACAATCCGCTTTCGATCAGGGCACGGGAACTGATCAAGCAACACCACTTCGAGACCGCTTACGACATGGGCGTCTATGCCCCCGAGGCAGATATTGATCGCGTCAAGGCGTTGTACCCCGGCATGGAAGTCGAACAGGCGAGCGAGTTCGTGTACGAACTGCCGGGGACGCTGGAGGACGGCCGCACCTATCTGACGCGTCTTGAGGAAGAGTTCACCCAACTGCGTAATGATCTGTCTGCCTGGACCGCCGACGTTCCGGACCGGCATCCCGATACCGGCGAACCTTTCAACGCCGACCAACTATTTGCCGAGCAAGCCAACCGTGACGAATTCAAGCAGGCGCTTGAGAAGTGCTGGCAGCGTGAGTCCGAACTGGATGATTTCAATGAATCGCTTGAGCCGACGTTCGAGCTCACTGTCCGCCCGGTGATCAATGGAGAACTGCCGGCCCTGAGTGCAGATTTCAGTCATGTTTCCGCACTGGAGGTCCACAGTGCCGATGGGGTAACGCGCCTCGGGCGTTTCCTCGACTCCTTTCCCAACCTCAAAAGCCTGAGGCTGCGCGGGTGTGACCTCGGTAGCATTCCCGACCCGGTGTTCAAGATGGGGCGCCTGCGCTCACTGTCGCTTCCCGATTGCCGGGTCAGCCTGTCAGCAGAGACGGTCAATGCATTGGCAGGAATGGAACAGCTTGATTACCTCGACCTGAGCTTCAACCCACTGGGCCGTACGCCTGATCTTAGTCAAATGCACGAACTGGCGACCGCACTGCTGAACGACACCGGCATCACTGAAATACCCGATGGTCTGCTTCAGCTGACTGATCTGGACTGGGTAGACCTAAGCATGAATGCCATCACCGAGGTGCCCAGCGACCTGATGGAACTGCCCGTTGAAACCGCAGAGAACATCACGTTGAGAGGCAACCCGCTTTCGGAGGAAAGCCTGTTACGGCTGATCAGTTACTTCGAACAGACTGGCGCTGACTTTGGCGTGGAAGAGGTGATCAACCGAGCTGAAATGCAGGTTTCCACCTCAGATGGCTCTGAGATCGACGAGTAAATCAGCCGCGCTCGGACGGCACCGACGACAATTCGAATGGACTGCTGCTGCGCCGCTGGTTTCGATCTTCCCGCGGCGTGGCGCCGAAGAAATTGCGGTAGGCGCTGGAGAAATGCGGCCCCGAGGAGAAGCCACACGACAGGCCGATCTGGATGATCGACTTGCTGGTTTGCATCAACATTTGCCGGGCCTTGTTCAGGCGCAGCTCCAGGTAGTACTGGCTCGGCACGCGGTTGAGGTATTGCTTGAAGATGCGCTCCAGCTGCCGACGGGACACGCACACGTGCTGGGCGATTTCGTCGGTGGTCAAGGGTTCTTCGATGTTGGCTTCCATCAGCAACACCGCCTGGGTGAGCTTCGGATGACTGGAGCCCAAGCGGTTCTGCAGCGGGATGCGCTGGCGCTCGCCGCCCTCGCGAATGCGCTCGACCACCAGTTCTTCGGAGACGGCACCGGCCAGTTCGGCGCCGTGATCACGGGCCAGCACCGCCAGCAACAGATCGAGTACCGACAAGCCGCCACACGCGGTCAGGCGATCACGATCCCAATCGAACAGGTGGCTGGTGGCGATGACTTTGGGGAAGCGTTCGGCGAAATCATCCTGCCAGCGCCAATGCACGGCCGCGCGATAACCGTCGAGCAAACCCAGTTGCGCCAACGGGTAGACACCGGCGGATAAACCGCCGATCACACAACCGGCTCGCACCAGCTGTTTCAACGAACTGCTGAGTGCCGGCGCGAGGGTGGTCGGCGGCTCATCAGCGAGCAGAAACAGTTTCTGGAAGTTTTCGAGCTTGCCGGCCCACGGCTCACCCGGCAATTGCCAGGCGCCTTCGGTCGGCGGTTCGGCCTGCAAAAACGACAATTCGTAGACCACGTCCGGATGCACACGCTGGGCAACACGCAAGGCCTCCTCAGCCAGCGCAAGCGTCAGTGCTTTAGTGCTGGGCCAAATCAGGAAACCAATTCGATGGGCAGTCATGGCGGGCAATCCGAAACGAAAACAGTGATGAAGGCATGGGCCAATGCTAGCCCGTAAATGAACGCAAATCTTAAAACCTGTAGGAGCCGGCTTGCTGGCGATGGCGGTGTGTCAGCTTGCATCTCTGGCACAGATGAACCGCTATCGCCAGCAAGCCGGCTCCTACAAGGGATCGGGGCAAGCCTTTAGGTTGCGAAGCATGCACTATCCCGGTGCGCAACGGGAGTTCGGTTTACTTCAGGCTGCCCGAGAGGAATTGCTGCAAACGTTCAGACTGTGGATTGACCAGCACTTCACGTGGGTTGCCGCTTTCTTCGACAACGCCTTTGTGCAGGAACACCAGCTGGTTCGACACTTCACGGGCGAAGCCCATTTCGTGCGTCACCACCACCATGGTCCGGCCTTCCTGCGCCAGGGCCTGCATGACTTTCAACACGTCACCGACCAGTTCCGGGTCGAGTGCCGAGGTCGGTTCGTCAAACAGCATCACTTCAGGTTCCATCGCCAGTGCACGGGCAATCGCTACGCGCTGCTGCTCGCCGCCGGACATGTGGCCCGGGTAAGCGTCTTTGCGATGCGCCACGCCAACCTTGTTCAAGTAGTGTTCGGCTTTCTCGCGAGCTTCAGCCTTGGACATGCCCAGCACGTGAACCGGTGCTTCCATGATGTTTTCCAGCGCGGTCATGTGCGACCACAGGTTGAAATGCTGGAACACCATCGACAGGCGCGAGCGCATGCGTTGCAGCTGTTTTGGATCGGCCGCTTTCATCGCGCCGTCCTTGTTCGCTACCAGTTTCAGCTCTTCGTTGTTGAGCAGAATACGGCCCGCGTGCGGCTGCTCGAGCAGGTTGATGCAGCGCAGGAAAGTACTTTTGCCGGAGCCACTGGAGCCGATGATGCTGATCACATCGCCAGCCGCCGCTTTCAGGGACACGCCCTTGAGCACTTCGTGACTGCCATAGCGTTTATGCAGGTCTTGGACTTCAAGTTTGTACATGCGGTCGGTTCTCACAAAAACAGTCAGTCAGTCGTTGAGCAAGCGCCCGTGACGCAGCGCTTCGCGCCCCGCCACCTTGGCCAGCCAGAAACCGGGTTGGGCATAACGCAGCCGTTCAATGGCAAACAGCACCCCGGACGTACCAGCACACACCGTGCTGACCCGATCCGATAACGGATCGATCACTTCGAAAATCTCGTCGCCGGCTTCGATCCACTCACCGGGTTTACGCAGGAAACTGATCACGCCCGGATGCGGCGCGAACAGCAATTCGGTGCCTTCGAATGGCATGCCTTCGCACGCTTCTTGCGCAGGTTTGGGCCATTCGCCGCTGATCAAGCCTTGCTCGGCGAGGAACGCGAGAATGCCTTCGGCGTAAGCCTCGGCGTCAGCGCGACCGGTGTCGGCCTGACCACCTAATTCAATGGTAGTCGCCAGGCAGGCCAGCGGGATTTGTGCATCCGGAAACTGACGGGACAGGCGCAGCCACGGCAGCGAACAGGCTTCGTCGAAGGAGCTGCCGCCGGAATCTTCCGCCAGCAGACCCACTTTCACATTCAGGTGCGCAGCGAGCGAACGCCATTGCGGCCAGTGTTGCGGCAAGGCGTACATGTGCAGCGCGGCTTCGGCATCACAGTGCAAATCCAGCACGACATCAGCGGTGCAAGCGTGGCTGAGCAAAATGCGCTGCATGCCTTGCAACTGGCTGCTCGCCTCTGGCAATGCAGCCAAATGATCGCTCATGGCTTGACGGATCAAACGGATATTGGCGTGGGGATCATCACCCAGATGCCCTTCGAGCTCAGCGGCCACTGGCGCGCTCAGCTCGACGAAATCGCGGTTGAAATTCTTGCCGCTGCCCGCTTCGAAACGCCCTTGATGGCTGCCCTGAAGCAATTGACCGAGGCCCAGTGGATTGGCCACCGGCACCAGTTCGATCACACCATTGAGCAAGCCTTGGGCTTCGAGTTCGGCCAGGCGCTTTTTCAGCTCCCAGGCCGTGCGCATCCCCGGCAATTCATCGGCGTGGAGGCTGGCCTGGATGTAAGCCTTACGCTCGCCACTACCGAAGCGAAACACCGAAATCTGACGTTCGCTGCCCAGGTGGTTCCACGGCAATGAATGATCGATGCGTTCCATATCAGTGTTTCCGCGGGGCCAGATAGCCCAGCCAGCGGCGCTCGGCCAGTTTGAACAGCTTCACCAGAATGAAGGTCAGGCACAGGTAGAACACGCCGGCGGTGATGTACGCCTCGAACGGCAAGTAGAACTGAGCGTTGACCGTGCGCGCGGCGCCGGTGATGTCGATCAGGGTCACGATGGACGCCAGACTGGTGGTCTGCAGCATCATGATCACTTCGTTGCTGTACTGCGGCAGCGCCCGGCGCAAGGCCGACGGCAGCAGGATGCGCTTGTACATTTTGTAGCGCGACATGCCCATCGCCTTGGCCGCTTCAATCTCACCGTTCGGCGTGGCGCGCAGGCTGCCGGCGATGATTTCCGCGGTGTAGGCGCTGGTGTTGATTGCGAACGCCAGGCACGCACAGAACGTCGCGCTGGACAGCCACGGCCACAGGAAGCTTTCACGTACGGCTTCGAATTGCGCCAGGCCGTAGTAGATCAAAAACAGCTGCACCAGCATCGGCGTGCCACGAATCACGTAAGTGAAGAGCCAGGCCGACATGTTGACCACGGCATTCTTCGAGACGCGCATCAGCCCCAGCGGCAGGGCTGCCAGCAGACCGAAAAACAGCGACAGCGCGAGCAATTTGAGGGTAGTCACCAAGCCGCCGAAGTACAGCGGCAAGGCCTCCCAAATGACGTTGTAGTCGAAGATCATAGATCAGCCGCCCTTACGCCTACCGAGTAGCGCTTCTCAAGTTGACGCAGAATCAGCAACGAGACACTGGTGATCACCAGGTACATCGCCGCCACTGCGAGGAAGAAGGTGAAAGGCTCGCGGGTGGCGTCTGCCGCCTGCTTGGCCTTGAACATCATGTCTTGCAGACCCACCACGGAAATCAGCGCGGTGGCCTTGGTCAGTACCAGCCAGTTGTTGGTGAAGCCCGGAATCGCCAGACGAATCATCTGCGGCACCAACACCCGGAAGAACACCTGAAAACTGCTCATGCCATACGCCATGCCCGCTTCTGCCTGACCTTTGGGGATCGCCATGAAAGCGCCGCGGAAGGTTTCCGACAGGTACGCACCGAAGATGAAGCCCAGGGTGCCGATACCGGCGGCCAACGGGTTCAGGTCGATGTAGTCGTCAAAGCCGAGCATCGGCGCCACGCGGTTGAGCAGGTCCTGACCGCCGTAGAAAATCAGCAGGATCAGTACCAGGTCGGGAATACCGCGGATCACCGTGGAATACAGGTCGCCCAGCCAGGCCAGCCAGCGAACCGGCGACAGACGCAATGCAACGCCGATCAGACCCAGAAGGATGGCCAGGACCATGGACGACAAGGCGAGCTGAAGCGTCAGCCATGCGCCATCGAGGATGACAGCCCCGTAGCCTTTCAACATGATTCAGGTCCTCGAATGTGGGGATGAAAAAATGGCGCAAACCTCAGAGATCCTGTTGCTTGCGCCATTTCGGACTTGTCGCCGGGACGTATTACTTGCCGTAGATATCAAAGGCGAAGTATTTGTCCTGGATTTGCTTGTACTTGCCGTTCTCGCGAATGGCAGCGATCGCGGTGTTGATCTTGTCTTTCAGCGCGTCGCCCTTGCGAACCGCGATACCCACGCCGTCGCCGAAGTATTTGACGTCGGTGAAGGCCGGGCCAACGAAGGCGAAACCTTTGCCGGCGTCGGTTTTCAGGAAACCGTCATCCAGCAGCGTAGCGTCTGCCACGGTGCCGTCGAGGCGGCCAGCGGCCACGTCGAGGTAGATTTCGTTCTGCGAACCGTAAGGCTTGATCTCGGCACCCAGCGGGGCCAGGACTTCGCGGGCGAAACGCTCGTGGATCGAACCACGTTGCACGCCGATGTTCTTGCCCTTCAGTTCAGCCAGGCCTTCGCTGACTTGAGTGCCAGCCTTCATGACCAGGCGAGCCGGGGTGTTGTAGTACTTGTTGGTGAAGTCCACGGATTTCTTGCGGTCTTCAGTGATCGACATGGACGACAGGATCGCGTCGATCTTGCGCACTTTGAGCGCCGGGATCAGACCGTCGAACTCTTGCTCGACCCACACGCACTTGACCTTCATCTCTTCGCACAGGGCGTTGCCGATGTCGTAGTCGAAACCAACGATGCTGCCGTCCGGTGCTTTGGAAGCGAACGGAGGGTAAGCCGCTTCGATACCAATTTTCAGAGGCTTTTCATCGGCGAAGGTTGGCAGGGACAGCACGGACAGTGCCAAGGCGCCAAGCAGCACGAGTTTCTTCATGTTGGGACTCCATCGGTAAAGGGCTAAAACGGCAGAGTGAGCGACAGCCCAATATGCGAATGAGTGGAACCGCAAAGCGATGCTGCGTCGTAGGAACCGCGCGCTTTTTTCAACGCGAGCAACAACGAGCGAGTGATCGGCATTCTAACGACAGGCCCGAAGCCGATATTTCTTCAATGCGACAACTAATTACAGATGCACCGAGAAAGCCGCTTGAGCGCGTTGACAGCCTTGCAAATTCATGCAAGAGCAAAAGACAGTAAACCGATCTGTATTGCAAATTGCGGGCCTATTATTGGCAAACCCTTCTAATCCGGCAAGCGCAGCGTTATGTCTTATTTTTAACAGGGGCTGGAGAGGCCCGGGAATGGGGCTTTGCGTTTCCCAATGCCCCGTATGGGGATGGGCGGTTACACATTCAGTTACTTGAATGGGGGTGGGTAACAGTGGGAAAGCGCCTACAGATGAAGCCGATAATTATTGGCCGTTGTTTATTTAGCGTCTGACAGATAGCCATCGCTAGCAGGCTAGCTCCCACAGGGGAACTGCGCTCGTTTCAACCTGTGACTCCACTGGAGATCCTTGTGGGAGCTAGCCTGCTAGCGATGAGGCCCGAACGGCCCCCACAAAAACACCAGACATGAAAAAGCCCTACCAGACGCAATGCCTGGCAGGGCTTCGATGACTCAGGAACGGCAGGTTAAGCGACGTTCATGATCTTGTGTTCATCAATCAAATGCTGCACCACACCCGGATCCGCCAGGGTGGAGATATCCCCCAACCCATCGTATTCAGCCGTCGCAATCTTGCGCAGAATCCGGCGCATGATCTTGCCCGAACGGGTTTTCGGCAGCCCCGGCGCCCACTGGATTACATCCGGCGAAGCAATCGGGCCGATCTCCTTGCGCACCCAGTTTTTCAGTTCCAGACGCAGTTGCTCGCTCGGTTCTTCGCCACCGATCAGCGTGACGTAGACATAGATGCCCTGGCCCTTGATGTCGTGCGGCACGCCGACCACGGCTGCCTCGGCGACTTTCGGGTGAGCGACCATCGCGCTTTCAATCTCGGCGGTGCCCATACGGTGGCCGGACACGTTGAGCACGTCGTCCACACGCCCGGTGATCCAGTAGTAGCCATCTTCGTCGCGACGTGCGCCGTCGCCAGTGAAGTACATGCCACGGAAAGTCTTGAAGTAGGTGTCGACGAAGCGGTCATGGTCGCCGTACAGCGTACGTGCCTGGCCTGGCCACGAATCGAGAATCACCAGATTGCCCTCGGCCACGCCTTCGAGGATGTTGCCCAGGTTGTCCACCAGTGCCGGCACCACGCCGAAGAACGGACGTGCCGCCGAACCCGGTTTGAGGCCGTGAGCGCCCGGCAACGGGCTCATCATGTTGCCGCCGGTTTCGGTCTGCCACCAGGTGTCGACGATCGGGCAACGGGATTGGCCGACGTTCTTGTAATACCAGTCCCACGCTTCCGGGTTGATCGGCTCACCGACCGAACCCAACAGACGCAGGCTGCTGCCATCAGCGCCTTCAACAGCGGCTTTGCCCGACGCCATCATCGCGCGGATCGCCGTTGGTGCGGTGTAGAGGATGTTGACCTTGTGCTTGTCGACGATCTTCGCCACCCGGGTGATGTCCGGATAGTTCGGTACGCCTTCGAACAGCACCGTGGTCGCGCCGTTGGCCAATGGACCGTAAACGATATAGGTGTGGCCGGTGACCCAGCCGACGTCGGCGGTGCACCAGTAGACTTCGCCCGGGCGGTAGTCGAACACGCGCTCGTGGGTCATGGCGGCGTAAAGCAGGTAACCGCCGGTGGTGTGCTGCACGCCTTTAGGCTTACCGGTGGAACCGGAGGTGTAAAGGATGAACAGCGCTTCTTCGGCACCCATCTCTTTCGGCGCGCAGACACTGCCCGCCACTTTCATCAGGTCTTCGTACCAGATGTCGCGATGCTGGTTCCACTTGATGTTGCCACCGGTGCGCTTGCACACGATGACTTTCTGGATGCTGCTGGTTTCCGGGTTGGTCAGCGCGTCGTCGACGTTGGTCTTGAGCGGGATCTTCTTGCCGGCACGAATGCCTTCGTCAGCGGTGATCACCACTTTGGATTTGCAGTCAATGATGCGACCGGCCAGGGCTTCCGGCGAGAAACCACCGAACACCACCGAGTGAATCGCGCCGATCCGGGTGCAAGCCAGCATGGCGACCACGGCTTCGGGGATCATCGGCATATAGATAGTCACCACGTCGCCGCGGTGCACATCCTGGCCGCGCAAGGCGTTGGCGAACTTGCAGACTTGTTCGTGCAGCTCGCGGTAGGTGATGTTGCGGCTTTCGGCCGGGTCATCCCCTTCCCAAATGATCGCGACTTGATCGCCGCGCTCGGCCAGATGACGGTCGAGGCAGTTGTAGGAAACGTTCAGGGTGCCGTCGGCAAACCATTTGATGTCGACATGGTGATCGTCGAAAGACGTCTGTTTCACCGTGGTGAAAGGCTTGATCCAGTCGAGGCGCTTGGCTTGCTCGCGCCAGAATCCGTCCGGGTTGACGACGGACTGCTGGTACATGGCTTTGTAGGTTGCCTCGTCGGTCAGCGTGTTGGCTGCTACCTCGGGACGAACGGGATACAGAGAAGCCGCACTCATCTTTCTTACCTCGGTGGAATAGTTGTTTTTGTATGCCCCCAGTTGTAGCCGGGCCGGGCCTATAGAACCATTCGACGATGGTAGTAACAAGCCCCTACAAAATGTGGCTATACCTCGCCAATGCGCTCAAAAGCGGTGATTTCAGAGGCTTGATCGTTCCCACGCTCTGCGTGGGAATGCAGCCCGTGACGCTCCGCGTCACTGGACGCGGAGCGTCCCTTGAGGCATTCCCACGCCGGAGCGTGGGAACGATCATTGGCTTCATCAGCGAGCCAAAGGCCGCTTTTCGAGGATTGTTACGAAATCCGCCAAAGGTGTTTATCAAAACCCCACCTATATGAATCCCCCTCCCACGCCTAAAATCCGCCTCGCCAACAAGGCACTGTGATTAACCAAGTAACAGCCCCCACGAAGGCCGTTAATCCAAAACTCTTTAATCAAGCTCCACACGCAACCCCAAAAAGGTTGCGTGACCCCATTCGACCTCTAAAAGGTAAATCTGAAATGAAAGCTTTATTAGTTCTGGCCCTCTCCAGCCTGTGCGCAACCGCCATGGCAGACGAGGTCCCGACTGATGTCGCACAGCAAAAACCGGCCATCGAGGAATACACTTACTCCACTCACCTGGACATCGCCAAAGTTATCTCCATGAGTGAAGTCCCTAATGTGTGCGAAGTTGTTCCAGTGAAAATGGAATACGACGACTCCCAAGGTCAACGCCACATCCTGCGCTACAGCATCATGGGTAACGGCTGCACCAACGGATGATCGTGACTGCACCGAATCGGACCCTTTCAACTGATCGCTGACCGTCGATTCCAGCCCGGCTTCGGTCGGGTTCAGTTGTGTTTTGAAGCGGCGAAACACCTTGCAAACCACAAGATGTAGTGAAAAACGCGGTTTTTGGCTGTTTTTTGAACAAATTCGATTCAGCGTCAAAATTAACGAAAAAAAATCTGCACCGGCCAAAGCCCTGTAATACCTCGGTTTGCTCCAAAAACCATCCCTTTCGGCCACTCCATGAGCCGATTCGCCGCACCACGCCGGCAAAAATTTCCCTATAATGCCACCTTAAACGGGCCTGCAATATTCCCTTACAGGGACGAATAGCCAGTCTGAAGCCCACGCCGAAGTCTTCACCGATTTCTGCGCCCATCAGTGGCTCTCGGAACCCCGTACAAAATTATGTTTATTTGCCTGCGTGTACCGCTGCAAAAAACGCTATCAAACGCGGCCAGTACGGCCGTGTGAAAAACAACCAATCAGTTTTCACACGGGCATCTGGCCCTCACGCAGGAGACGACACGTCATGCTGAGCTGGGACGAATTCGACAAAGAAGACAGCGGCGAGACCGTGGTAAAAGGCGCAAACGCCGGCCACGCGACTGAAGCCAACATGGACCGACTCGATACCGCTGGTGGTGTCGCCGCTCAAGAAGCTCGCGCCGTAACCGCGACCGACTCTGCCGCAATCGCCCGTGCCAAAGCTGCCCTGGACAACCTCGACATCGCCGAAGGCCTCGCCGAACTCGAAGGCGCCTCCGCCCGTGTCGCCGTCGACGAAAAGCGCATGATCAACTGCCGCGCCGACCTCAACCAACTCGTACCCTTCAAGTACGACTGGGCCTGGCAGAAATACCTGGACGGCTGCGCAAACCACTGGATGCCGCAAGAAGTCAACATGACCGCCGACATCGCCCTCTGGAAAGACCCGGAAGGCCTGACCGACGACGAGCGCCGCATCGTCATGCGCAACCTCGGCTTCTTCTCCACCGCCGACTCCCTGGTTGCCAACAACCTGGTCCTGGCCGTGTACCGCCTGATCACCAACCCGGAATGCCGCCAGTACATCCTGCGCCAGGCTTTCGAAGAGGCGATCCACACCCACGCCTACCAGTACTGCATCGAATCGTTGGCCATGGATGAAGGCGAGATCTTCAACATGTACCACGAGATCCCATCGGTCGCGAAAAAAGCCACCTGGGGCCTCAAATACACCCGTTCGATCTCCGATCCGAAGTTCGAAACCGGCACCGTCGAAACCGACAAAGAGCTGCTGCGCAACCTGATCGCCTACTACTGCGTTCTGGAAGGCATCTTCTTCTACTGCGGCTTCACCCAAATCCTCTCCATGGGCCGCCGCAACAAAATGACCGGCGTCGCCGAGCAGTTCCAGTACATCCTGCGCGACGAATCCATGCACCTGAACTTCGGCATCGACGTGATCAACCAGATCAAAATCGAAAACCCACACCTGTGGGATGCCGAGATGAAGGAAGAGGCTTCGCAGATGATTCTGCAGGGGACTCAGCTGGAGATTGAATATGCTCGGGATACCATGCCTCGCGGCGTGCTGGGTATGAATGCGGCGATGATGGAGGACTATCTGAAGTTCATCGCTAACCGTCGTTTGTCGCAGATTGGGTTGAAGGAAGAGTATCCAGGGACGACTAACCCGTTCCCTTGGATGAGCGAGATTATGGACTTGAAGAAAGAGAAGAATTTCTTTGAGACTCGGGTTATTGAGTACCAAACCGGTGGTGCGCTTAGCTGGGATTGATTTGCTTTAAAATTTTTGCCTTACGCTTTACCTGAGCATGATTGTTGGGGTAGCGAAAAATAAACCCCGCAAATGCGGGGTTTATTTTTTATAAGGAAATAACATGAGCGACTCAGTGCACAACCCCGATCAATACATGTTTGGCTTTCGGCAAATAATTACTAACGGAAAGAAGAAAATAGGAATATTACTTGGTGCAGGAGCACCATTTAGTATAAATATTGGTGGAGCCGGACCTAGAAAGCCGTTAATCCCCAACGTCATAGGTTTAACAGCGCTTATAAAAGAAAGCCTCCAAGAGGAAGATCTCAGAGTTTTCACTGAGATCGAACAATCAATACAAGATAGAAACTTTGAAAAAGTTCTATCCAAAATCAGAACTCTTGCCGAGGTCGTTGGGGACGCGAAAATCTACAACTACAACAGCACAGAATTTACCACCCTCACAGACAATATATGTCAAGCAATAAAAATCGCAGTCAACCAAGAGCTCCCAAAAGGGAAAAACCCTTATTCTGAATTAATTTCTTGGATAAACGGGATAAAACGCCGCCACGGCGTAGAAATATTCACAACCAACTACGACCTGTTACTAGAACAAGCTTTAGAAAGGGTAAAGACACCTTACTTCGATGGATTTAGCGGTTCTAGAAATGCGTTTTTTGACCCCTCAAGTATTTCTAGAAATGACCTTCCACCACGTTGGGTGAGACTTTGGAAACTTCATGGCTCAATTGGTTGGGAACTGAACGAAAACTCAGAAGTAATTAGACTTCCCACCTCTACTAACACAAACATGGTTTACCCTTCCCATATAAAGTATGATCAAACTCAAGCAGCACCTTTCTCTTCATTATTCGAGCGCTTCAAAAACTTTCTTAATGAGCCAGACACACTAACGATCGCATCAGGCTTTTCTTTTGCTGACGCTCATATCTCTTCAAAAATAACAGAAAGCTTAATTGCAAACCAATCCACTGCGCTATTTGCCTTTCAATATAACAAATTAGAAGACGAACCTTACGCAAGAGAAATCGCATTCAATTGCCCTAACTTCAGTCTATTCTGTCGAGATGGAGCCATCATAAACGGTGTCGAAGCTCCTTGGAGAATTGGAACATTACCGGCAAAAAACTGGCAGATTATCAGAGATGAATACTTTAGCAACAAAGAGTTTCAACTTGGCGACTTTAATGCTTTAACTCGCTTTCTAGCGACAGCAGGTGGTGATTTCGATTTTGAATCAATGCCAGCTATCGAAATCGACAACGTGATTGATCCTGTACAGCCCCTCCCTTTAGTTGAACAGGCTCAGAACGATGCATAACGCTACGTACATGGGAAGTGTTAGCTCGGTTTCGAGTTCTTCTATTATTGTAGAACTTGCGGAATCAATGGACTCCGGAATAATCATCATTGAGGGTAAAAATTATCGTATTGGGCAGGTCGGTAGTTTTATTAAAATCCCTATTGGTTACAATCAGTTATTCGGAGTTACATCTGAATCAAACGAATCGTCCACCCAAGAGGAAAATGTAATTCATCGCAGTCGCCGCTGGATTAGGGTAGAGCTAATTGGCGAGATGATTGGTGGTGAGTTTGACAGGGGAATTAGTGAATATCCCAGCATTGGTGACGACGTTCATATAGTAGTGGATACAGATCTCAAAAAAATATTTGGGAAGCCTACTGCCGGTCAGTTCACGATTGGAAAACTTTCAAGCTCAGATGGAATTGATGTGAGCTTAGATCTAGATCGACTGGTGACACGTCATTCTGCAATCCTCGGTTCAACAGGCTCCGGCAAATCCACAAGTACCGCTTCAATTATCAGATCAATTGTTACTAGTAATGAAGAGGTTCGACTTCCGTCAGCTAGAATACTTCTAATAGATATTCACGGCGAGTATGAATCAGCATTAGGGGACATTGCCAAAGTATTTTCAGTCCTCCCAGATAGTAAAAACCCTTTATTTATACCTTATTGGTGCGTCTCTCCGGAAAGCCTGATTGAATTTCTCTGCGGAAACATATCAGAAACGTACAAAACATTGTATCTAGACAAGACTATCGAAGAAAAAAAGAACGCAATTACCACCAACAAAATACCAAACATTTCCACGGAATCGGTTACAACTTCCACACCATTACCATATAGAATAAAAAATATATGGCACGAACTGTATTTTGACGACACTGTTACTTGGAATGAAAAAGAACACATCAACCCTGCATATACCGAAGATGGTGAAGGTGACGCAGAAACTTTAATCGCTCCAAAGTTTCGCCCCCCGGGCGCTGCTAGCAATCCACCATTCAAAGGTGGGAACAGTGTAGTTAAAAGACAGCTAGAGCAAATGAAGTCAAGGCTTTTGGATTCACAGTATTCCTTTCTATTAAAGCCGGGTCCATGGTCCCCAGATAAAGATGGAAAAATAGAGAAGGATCTAGACCAATTACTTGCTGACTGGCTTGGTCACGACCAGCCGATCACAATATTAGACCTTTCCGGAATGCCATCATCCAGATTAAGCCTCCTCCTTGGGTCAATATTAGACATACTTTTTGAGTCTTCAATCTGGGGGAAAAACCTCAATACGGGCATGAGAAACAGACCTCTACTTGTTGTTCTAGAAGAAGCTCATCGATACCTATCCAAAAAAGAAGACGGCCTTGCTAAGCAAATGGTACAACGAATTGCAAAGGAGGGTCGAAAATTCGGAGTAGGCGCAATGGTTGTTAGTCAGCGCCCATCGGAAATCGATGAAACGATATTATCGCAGTGCGGAACAATAATAGCACTTCGAATAAATAATGCGACTGATCGAGGCATCGTAAAGTCTGCAATGTCGGAAGGACTTGCCGGGATAATTGACTCGCTTCCAGTACTCAGAACTGGTGAAGCAATTATAGTTGGAGAGTCAGCAAAACTTCCAACCCGATGCCGTATCAGCTTACTTCCTCCAGATAAATACCCAAACAGCAGAGACCCCGCGGTATCTACTAGCTGGGCAAATGAAAGAAGAGCTGAGAACTATGAAGCGCTAGTATCGGCCTGGCGAAACCAGGAAATCACAAAGGAAGAAAAGTAAATGGAAAGAACACCTGTAAGCTCAAGCAATCTATCCAGCGTTGGGTATGATGAGGCCAACTCGCTACTCCACATTGAATTCAATAGTGGAAAAGTTTACGAATATCATGATGTACCTGAAAGTGTTTACCAGGAGTTATTGAATGCTGGCTCTCCTGGTGGGTATTTCCACAGTCATGTAAAAAATGTTTTTAGCTGTCAAGAAATCTGATAGCTAAATGGGATAGCCCTACCGATAAAGATAGGCGCTATCCTGCAACACTCCCATCCTTGACCATGAGTGATGAAGTCAATACCCTCTCAAACAGGTGCCTAAGAAACACCTCACACAGCGGACTGACCGCACCCGACAGAAGCGGCTTTTTTGTGCCTACGGTTTCTCCGTGGGCATCAAAAAATCTCTGTTATGCCGGGAGTGGGCTAATACAAGACCCGAAAGGGGAATATGTCCGGCCCTCTGTGTGGGGTTTCTTAACTCCCGGCACCCAGCCCTAAGAAAGCTGACATCACACAGAGGTAAAGGATATGCCTAAAAATCTCTCCTTCTCTCCGAAGGAAATTCGCGTTAGCTACGTCATTTTCTATGCGCTTCCATTTCTGGAGGCTTGCCATGTCTGACCCATACATCCCCACCGTCTTCATTCGCCAAAACCTGGACCTTCACGCCCTCCTCCTCGAAAACCAGCCATGGTTCTGTGCCCGAGATCTGGGTCGCTTGATGGGTTTCCACTTGAACGATCGAGTGGTCGGCAAACTGGATGAAGATCAGCGGCACACCTTGCTGATCGACTACCACGGCCAACCGGAAAAACGGCTGATGCTCAGCGAGTCCGGCGTCTATGCGTTGTTGGTCTATCACTACGCGCCGGGGAATCGGTTATTGCGCGAGTGGTTAACTCATCAAGTGGTGCCAGCCTTGCGCGATGCGGGGCCGTTGAAGAATGCGGATCGACCTATGTTGAGTTTGTTGGATTGGCCGGAGATGTCGCTGAGTCTGTTGCATTGGCAGGATGAAGGCTGGATTCGGCTGAGGGATATGCCTTATCTGTTGCTGAATCGCACACGGCGTCGGGTGCCGGTGGTTAAGCCTTGGTGGCGGAGGGTTTTGGAGGTTTTTCAATCGTCGAAGCATTCAGTGGGTTAGCGCAACGGTGTCTTTGTAGGATCGCTTGAGCGATGCGTCGGTCTTTTCTGTAGGAATTTTCGTAGACAGTCGTAATGGCCACTCAGTATCGTCCGAGGGTTTTCAGCCCTCGGCGATTTTATGGACACGGAAAAGAGCAGCAGCGATTGGACTGACATTGAGATTCAGGCCGCTGTAGACGCCTATCTCAGCATGTTGTCCCGCGAGCAGAGCGGTCAGAAAGTCGTTAAGACTGAGGAGAACCGCATCCTGCGTGAGGGAGCCTTAGCCGGTCGGACCAAAGGTTCGGTTGAGTTTCGGATGCAGAACATCTCTACCGTTCTGGAGGAGTTGGGTCGAGCTCGCATTGCGGGCTACAAACCCGCCAAGAATGTCGGCGCGAATGTTGCTCGTAGCATTCTTAGAGCGCTCGGCACTTCAAGCATTTTGATACCCGAAGATTTTGCTCCGACTGCGGACGAGGCAGAACTGGAGCAACGAGCTGCCAAACTCGAACGGCAACCGATTCTCGATGTGCCGAAAGGGATTAAAAACCCCGTACAGATTCAGTCCAGCGGAAAGTCCTACGTTCGCGATCCAGTGTTAAGGGCTTGGGTTCGTCAGCAGGCTGACGGCAAATGCGAAGGCTGTCGCAACCCTGCTCCGTTTGAAAAGGATGGTCGACCGTTTCTTGAGGTGCATCACGTAAAGCACTTGGCGCAAGACGGTACGGATCTTTGGACGAATGTTGTGGCGCTATGCCCCAACTGTCACCAGCGTTGTCACCACTCAAGTGATAAAGATGACTTCACGGAGTCGCTGTATCAGACGGTAGGGCGGTTGGAGCGCGAGTAACGGAACTGCATTGAATCTGTGGCAAGGGAGCTTGCTCCCGTTCGGCTGCGAAGCAGTCACCAAGCAAACAACTCGATCTGCCTGATGCGTCGCGTTCACCGGGTTTGTGGCTGCTGCGCAGCCTAGCGGGAGCAAGCTCCCTCGCCACAGTGAGTCGCTCGCTAACGAATCGCGCTGGGTAGATAGACCGAGTCGACGTCGGGAATCGCGAGCAGGCTCGCTCCCATGGGTTTGGTGGGTTGCCGCAGATTTTGCGGTGTGTTGAAAACATTCAGTGCAACCCGCCCCGCCTCCCGCTATTAATACCCTTCCCCCCTCAAGGACCCGAGCCCGCCATGAAATTCGACCTCGCCTACTGCCTCAGCCTCGACGACAAGCTGTCGATCTATGACGTGCGCGATCTCAATTTCGACGAAACCATGAAGTTCGATTCCGCCAAGGAACACTTCCAATGTCCTAATGACGCATGCAGGGCGGCGTTCGATGGGTTGAATGTGCTGACCACGTTCAACGCCAAGAACGTGAATTACGTGCGCACCCCGCACTTCAAGAACACGCCCAGCACCCGGCATGTGGCGGATTGTCCTTATGTCAGTCTCAAGGCGTCGGCGTCAGGTGTGGACGCGGACGGTGCGGAAACGGATGACAGTCGCGAGGAGCATTTCCCGTCGGAGTTGTTGCTGACTCGGCGTGAGTATGTGCGTAAGCCGTCGAACCCGGCGGTGGCGGCGGATGTGGTGCGGGACGATCCGAAGCCAACCAGTGTGGCTAGCAACACAGAGCACCCGAGCCATGAAACAGCGCCGGACAAGACCAGTGTCTTCGCCCACCCGGTGGAGTGTTTTGTATCGAACTTCGAGGACAAGGACCTGCTCAAGCGCATGCCGCTGAAGGTTGGCGAGCACACGGCGCCTTACGGGTCGTTCTTCAAGAAGATCGAATACCTGACGGACAACAAGGGGCTGATTTACTGGGGCAAGATCAAGGAGATCAAGGATTACACGCAAAGCTTTCGCATCGATTTCGAGCAGAAGGTCTGGTTCAAGCAGGCGGACGAGGCGAAGAAGAAGCCGTATTCAGTCAACGTTTACCTGAGCAAGAAGCTGATCGAGAACTACCGCAAGCGCAAAGCGTTTCTGGAAGAGATCAAGCACGCCATCGACAGTGAGGCGCAGTTGTATTGCTTCTTTTATGGCGTGACGCCGGAGTTGAAGCAGGTGCCGAGCAAGAAAAACCCCGAGCAGACGTTCGGGGTGTTCAGTGCGGATATTGAGAACCTGGATCACTTTATTATTAGGGAGGCGCCGGGGCTTAAGAGTTAAAAGGCAGGATCACGAACGGCTCATTGCGCTTCGAGATATTGCTGCCTTTCAAACGCCCATATCTCCCGTTTCACTTCCATGCGCCGCTCACGGGCTGCCTGAACCGCAGCCTCATCCAGACCGCCATAACGGCGCAACCAGTGAACGATCATTTCCTCATCGGGATAGTAATAATCCTTGTGCCCTTTGCTGCCTCTCGGGGTGTCGTTCATATCCCCATCGAAGCGACCGGCCGAAAACTCGTCCGAAGGCAACGTACCCCATTCGGCGGCGCAGTCCTCAAATATCCAGGCGATTTCATTGAGGTGTTTTTGCGCACCGCGATGACCGCGTTTGTAAAACACGTACTCCCCGCAACTCTTCAGGAAACGCTCCATCATCGGCTCGTCATCGATCCAGCGAAGGATGTCGTGCTGCATCGCATGGCGCATCAGCCCGTTTATCCAACGCTCGGCAAAACGATGAACAAAACCGTCGATATCCGCTTTTTTCGCGTCGGCGAAAATCATGCAATATCGGGTTTGCACGTGGATGACTAACAATACGTGTTTGCGTTGTACGGTGATGGCGTGGACCAGCCACTGTTCTGCGTATTCGACTGGCTCATCGTCCTCGATAACGGGCGACGGCGGTTTCTGCACAGGCGTGATTGTTTTGCCCTTGTGGACACGACTAAAAAATTTGCTGGCCGCTTCGGTGCAATTGAAGATCAACATCCTGGCTCTCTGGTCAATGTTTGAAAAATGCTATGAGTCTGTAGCCCATTCGATCTCATAAGGCTGGCGAACAGCGTCAGAAATTCGCTGTCGTAATTCTTCGCTCAGAACTGACAACTCCTCATCGCTGAGCAGGTCATACGCGACCATTAACATCAAAGACAACGAGGCCTCTGAGCGTCTACCTGTGTTGAATGCACTCGCCAAATCCTTGTCCCGACTTCGCATCAGGCGATAGAGCGTACGGTATCGCGCATGAGCTGATAAAGATTCGTTTTGAGCGATGGTCTGGGCGTTAGCAAGTACGCCTTGGCAGAAGCGGTCCAGCGCCAGTTCGTGGAGTTCCTGGTACTTCTTCCAGTCACTGTCGGATATCGACATGGCATCCTCCTTTACTAGATTTGAGCGATGCCGCGCAGCGGACTTAACGTACCGTCATGCTCAGCATCACGATTATCAACAATCCAATATAGACCCTGGCGTGTAACTGATCCGGAATCCGCCCAATCCAAGGCGTGGCCAATCGAATCCCCACCAACGATCCCATCGTCAACACCGCAAACGCCAGCAGATCCACATAGCCGATAAACCACGATCCCAGATCAAACTCGGTGAACCCCGCCATCGCCATGTAAGTCACCGTTCCGGCCAGCGCCACGGGCAGGCTTAGCGGATTGGCCATGGACGTCGCCTGACTCATGCTCAACCCGCATCGACGCAACAACGGCACGGTCATGACGCTGCCACCCACGCCAAGAAACGTCGCGATAACGCCGATTCCTACGCCGCCGCCAGACACTTCCGCCCTTCCCAATCGCCGTGGGATTGCGGTGTCGGACGCTGTCAGAAAACCACGTCGAAAAAGGCAATCCACAATGGTCACGCCCAGGTACGCGATGAAGGCATAACGAATTATCTCGCCACTTACCCACATCGCGGCGACCGCTCCAACCACCGCGCCCAATCCGATGAATCCACTCAAAGGCCACAGGTAATGGCGAATGAGATTACCCGCGCGGTGATGTTTTCCTGTGGCGACCATAGCGTTAACGATCATCACGCACGTCGAAGTCGCCACGGCAATGTGCATCGCCGATTGGCCGATCGGGTCATCGGCACCATGGCTAACCACGAGCATGCGATAAAGCAATGGCACCACAACAAAGCCGCCGCCAAAGCCGAACAACACCGCAGTAACGCCAGTCATGCAGCCAAATAATCCCAGCAAGAGATAAAACATCACGCGTCGTCCATTGATTGAGAGCGGTGGACAATAGAGCGATGCGCCTTGGCCTGCTTCAGCAAGTCAGCCAATAATGTTCGCGTTTACGCCAACTGCTGGAAGCCGCTCAATGCGCAACATTTCGATCAATCTGCTGGATGACACCCCGCGCTCGGTGGTGGCGATCGGTACGGATTATTCCCACGGCCATGTGTTGCCCCGTCATACACATCGGCGGGCACAACTCCTGTACGGCGCCACGGGGGTGATGCAGGTCAGCACGCACGACGGCAATTGGGTGGTGCCGCCGCAGCGGGCGGTGTGGATTCCGGCGGAGGTGGCGCATGAAGTGTTGATGCTGGGGGTGAGCACGCGCAGTTTGTACATCGAACCTGGCGCGGTTGATCTGGGGCCGCGTTGCCAGGTCATCAGTGTGTCGCCGTTGATGCGTCACTTGCTGATGGAGGCGGTGGAAGTCCCGCTGGTGTATGACGAGACCGGGCGCGATGGCGCGTTGATCCACTTGTTGCTGCATGAACTGGCGCGCAGTGCTCACTTGCCGTTGCACATTCCTTTACCGATCGATGCGCGGTTGCTGGGGTTGTGCCAAGGCTTTTTGCAGCGGCCCGATGCGCATCAATCGCCGCAGCAATGGGCTGATCAGTTGCACATCAGCCTGCGCACGTTTAATCGGCTGTTCCGCCAACAGACTGGCCTGAGTTTCAGCCAATGGCGCCAGCGGGCCTGCGTGGTACTGGCCCTGGCGCGGTTGGCGGCGGGGATACCGGTGACGCGGATTGCACTGGATTTCGGCTATGACAGCCCGGCGGCATTCTCGACCATGTTTCGCCGCGTATTAGGGCAGGCACCGTCCGTCTGGATGGAGGGGGCGACATAGCAAAAATCAAAAAATGAGTTTGATCCGGGCGCAAAACAACTGTACAAAACAACAGTACTTTTTGGATTAGCACTCTCGAGCCCGGAGAACACCATGGCCTCTCTTGCGATGAAAATCACCCTGGAACGTATCGCCCTTTTCCAATTCACCCCGGCCCACTGTGCCCAGGCCCGAGCGATGCTGGGTTGGAGTGTGGAAGAGCTCTCGGAGGAATCCGGAGTCTCCGTGGACGCCATTCTGCGATTTGAGGACGAACGCGATGTACTGGATGTCACCCGACTGGCGTTGGCGTATCGGTTTGAATCGGAGGGGTTGGTGTTCTTCCCGGGATTTGCGCCGGGTCGAGGGATGAATATTAAAGGTTCGACGCCTGATCCGGTGGGTCGGGCGGACTACGCGATGGTTGAGTGAGGTGTCAGCAGATGAATGGAATCAATGAATGCGACAGGCGCGGTAATCCGTCTTCGGGTGCCGATGGGAGGGAGATGAGGGCCAAAGCCGAATACCTCATGAAGATCGGGATGCTCCTCGACACCGGTCAGTTGGGTAAGGCGGAAGCGGCGCAAAGGCTTGGGCTGTCAGCAGGGGAACTGGATGAAATTCTCGCCGGGAACGTACGTGATCTGACCGTAGCGAAGATCGCGGGCCGCTCCATGGCGAGTGGCCCGACGATTTAGGATCAAGCGTTCTGAGTGGCGACCTGACCGTCTTCATCTTCCAGTCCGGACCACCAGGTATTTCCTCGCTGCGGATACATGACGTTGAACGCCTCACCCATTTGCGGTGTGGTGATCGACACATTGCGTTCCCAGGCCAATGCGAGGATCCGGTCGAAGGGCTCGAACCAGGCGTGCATCGACAAATCGAAGGTGCCGTTGTGAATCGGCAATAACCAGCGTCCTTTGAGGTCGATGTGCGCTTGCAGGGTTTCTTCAGGCTGCATGTGAACGTGCGGCCACTCGACGTTATAGGCGCCGGTTTCCATGAGGGTCAGGTCGAACGGGCCGTACTGTTCGCCGATGCGTTTGAAGCCATCGAAATAACCGCTGTCGCCGCTGAAGAAGATGCGCGTGTCGCCGTCGATCATCACCCACGAGGCCCAGAGCGTGCTGTTGCCATCGAACAGGCCGCGACCGGAGAAGTGCTGCGACGGTGTGGCGATGAACTGCATGCCATCGACTTCCGTGCCTTGCCACCAATCCAGTTGGCGCACTTTGCTGGCTTCGACACCCCACTTGATCAGGGTGTCGCCCACGCCCAGTGGCGTCAGGAAGTACTTGGCCTTGTCCGCCAGTTTGAGCACGGCTTGATAATCGAGGTGGTCGTAGTGGTCGTGCGACAGGATCACCGCTTCGATCGACGGCAATTCTTCGAGGCTGATTGGCGGCTGGTGGAAACGTTTCGGACCCGCCCACTGTACTGGGGAGGCGCGTTCGGCGAAGACCGGGTCGGTGATCCAGAATTTGTCCCGCAGCTTCAGCAGTACGGTGGAGTGACCGAGGCGATAGACGCTGTGGTTGGGTGCAGCGATCAGCGCTGCCTGCGTCAGGGTTTGCACCGGGACGGGCGCTGTCGGGCGAGTGTTGCGCGGTTTGTGGAAGATCATGTTCCACATGATGCGCACCATTTTCCGAAAGCCTTCACGTTGCACCGGCGCATGATTGCGAAAGTGCCCTTCTGCCTGACGGGAGGCTTCAGGCGTGGAGGCGTTGTCCGTAGGGGAAATTGAGTTGGCCATGTCTGAGTAACTCCTGAAAAACCGCACAAAGCGGTATTTCACGGTGGGACGATAATAATGGCCAAAGCACGCACGCATCAGCCGAAGACTCTATTTTTCCCTGTGCAGGATTAACAAAACATTACACTGCACAGTGTAGTTTCAAGGTTGCATCAAACCCGATCACAAGTAAACTGCTGAGTGTAATTCTCTTTATCTGCCTGCCGAAGCGTACTTATGACAGCTCCACAGCGCCTCACCGACCGTAAACGCGAAGCCATCATCCTGGCGGCGATTGCCGAGTTCCGTGCCAACGGTTTCGACATCACCAGCATGGACAAGATCGCCGCCACCGCCGGCGTGTCGAAGCGCACGGTGTACAACCACTTTCCCAGCAAGGAAGAGTTGTTCGCTGAAATCCTCAATCAATTGTGGGCGCGGGTAACCGCGTCGCAGGAAACGGCCTACCGCCCTGACCTGCCGCTGCGCGATCAAATGAGCCTGATGTTGAAGGCGAAATTGCAGATGCTGGGGGATGACAATTTCCTCGACCTGGCGCGTGTGGCGATCGCCGCGACCATCCATTCTCCCGAGCGCGCGCAAAACATGGTTGCCCGAATGGGAGAACGCGAAGAAGGCCTGACCGTGTGGATCCGCGCCGCTCAGGCAGACGGTCGATTGAAACCGGTAGACCCCGAATTTGCCGCACAGCAGATTCACGGAATGCTCAAATCCTTTGCATTCTGGCCGCAGATTTCCATGGGGCTCCCGGCGCTGTCGGTCGAGATGCAGAGCACCGTGGTGGAGTCGGCGCTGGACATGTTCCTGGCGTGTTATCAGCGCTGAATCGAGCTGCAAGAAATGACAATCTCTTCCGGCAGTACCATCACCGGTCGTGCTGAGCAAATCGCTGCAATGTGTTTCAAAGTGAAACCGACGCTGGGGCTATAGTGAGCTTCAGTCCCAGCGCCCAGCAGAGAGCATCATGACCACCTCGACCCACGAAACCACACCCGCCGCTCCCGTCGATCACCTGCGTTTTCACCGCGCTCATGCCCACTTGGCGCCGACGTTCGGCAGCGACAAGTTTGCCCTGCGCGCCGAAGCCTTTGCGCGGTTCTTCGGCACGCCGACCTTTCTGGGCGCCCAGACGCTGATTGTGGTGCTTTGGGTGTGTCTCAACATCTTTGGCGTGACCCACTTCGACGTTTATCCGTTCATCCTGCTCAACCTGGCCTTCAGCCTGCAATCGGCTTACGCCGCCCCGCTGATTTTGTTGGCCCAGACCCGCCAGGCGGCGCGGGACAAAGCCCAGTCCGACGCCGACGCCCTGCACCGGGAATCCCTCGCGGTAGCCAACACCGAACGTCAGGCACAAGCGGCGCAGAACACCGCGCAACTAATGGCCTTGCTCGAGCAGAACACCCGGCTGACGGAATTGACCAAGACCCTGACTGAACGCATCGAAAACCTGACGTCGGAAATGCATCAGCACTTCGTGCTCAAAGATCAGCCGAAGGTTTAACGCCCGGTCACGGCAATCGAAGCGCTCGCCCCAGCTCATCGAACAACGTCACCACCGAGCGCAACGCTCGGCAGTCCGGACGAGTGAGCAACCAGAGCGCGGTGTCGTAGCCGTGCAACGGGCCGGTCAACGGCTGCAACTCGTCACCGATCAAAAAGTCCGGCAACGCCGCGACGCCCAATCCGGCCCGCACCAACTCGGTCACCGACAGCATGCTGTTGCAGCGATAACTCGGCGTAACCCCGGGCAATTGCTGGCGCCGCCAGGCAATGGTGGGATGGTCGGGAAGAAAGTCATCCGGCGCGATCCAGGTCAGTGAGGCCAAGTCTTCGGGATCGACTGATTTCAAGTACGCCGCACTGGCACAAACCCGATAGGAAATATCCGCCAGACGTCGACCGACCAGGTGTTCAGGCGGCGTGCGGGTGAGGCGCAGGGCGATATCGGCATCGCGGCGGCTGAGATTGGCAAAGTCGTTTGAGGTGCTCAGTTCGATGGTAAGCGCCGGGTAGGACGGCATGAACTGCGCCAGCGCGGGCAGCAGCAACCCTTGCAGAACAGAATCCGTACAGGTCAACCGCACCGTGCCGCTGACGACTTCGCCCCCCTGCTCCACACCAATGCGCGCCGCTTCCAGCGCTTGTTCCGCCCGTTCAGCTTGCTCGGCCATGCTCTGTGCGAGCGTGGTCGGCAGGTAGCCGGCGCGGCTCTTTTCGAACAGTTGCTGACCCAGCGCGGCTTCCAGTCGGCGAACGGCGCGAAACACCGTTGAAACGTCGACCTTCAACAACGCCGACGCCCGGGCCAGAGAGCCGCCACGCACCAGGGCAAGAATCAGCGCCAAATCCGGGTAGTCGAGTCGATAGTGCGTTGCTGCATTGATCACTTGGGATAACGCCAATATTGAATGCGTGAACGCCAATCTATAGTGGGTACCAGGAATCAACAAGCGTCGAGATCACTCATGGAAACCACCGCAATTCGCATCGCCCTGATCGGTGACTACGACCCACAGGTCACCGCCCACCAAGCCATTCCCGTCGCCCTCGGGATGGCGGCCGAACAGCTGAACGTTGAGGTGCAATTCCAGTGGCTGGCCACCGACCACATCAACGCCGCCACCCCTTTACAACACTTCGACGGTTTCTGGTGCGTGCCCGCCAGCCCTTACCGCGACATGGACGGCGCGTTGCGGGCGATTCGTTTTGCCCGAGAACAACAGCGACCGTTCCTCGGCACCTGCGGCGGCTTCCAACACGCGGTGCTTGAGTTCGCTCGAAACGTACTGGGTTGGGAAGACGCCGAGCATGGCGAAACCCATCCCGATGCCGCGCGCGCGTTACTCACGCCGCTGGCCTGTTCCTTGGTGGAAGCAACGGACCGCATTCACCTGGTTGAAGGCTCGTTGATCGCCAAGGCGTACGAAAGCGCTGAGATCGCCGAGGGATATCGCTGCCGCTATGGCGTGAATCCGGACTTCGAACATGGGTTATTGGCGCAACAGCTGTGCGCCGTTGGCCATGACTCCACCGGCGACCTGCGAGCGGTGGAACTTAAAGGGCATCTCTTCTTCGTCGCCACCCTGTTCCAGCCTGAACGTGCCGCGCTCAAAGGCACCCTACCGCCGCTGGTCCGCGCCTTGATCGAAGCCTGCAAAAGGCAAAAATCATGATTGCCGATACGCCATCGGCGCCTTACTACGCGGTGATTTTTACTTCGCTGCGCACCGACGGCGATCACGGTTACGCCGAAGCCGCCGAGCGCATGGTGGAACTGGCCCGTGAGCAGCCAGGGTTTCTGGGTGTGGAATCAGCTCGGGGCGAGGATGGGCTGGGGATTACGGTTTCTTACTGGGCCAGCGAGGCGGCGATATTGGCTTGGAAGCATCATCCGGAGCACAGTGAGATTCGTGAGCGTGGGCGGTCGACGTGGTATTCGGCGTGTCATACGCGGGTGTGCAGGGTTGAGCGGCCGTATGCGTTCAAGCGGTAAAAAATGCGGCGTTCTTTAGGCCGCCATCGCTAGCAGGCTAGCTCCCACAGGGGATATGTGTCGTACACAACACCAATGTGGGAGCTAGCCTGCTAGCGATGAGGCCAGCACAAACACTACAAAGCTCAGCCCTGAACAAGACTCCGAACCGCCGAAATCTCCGGCACTTCCCGCCGATTCATGTACACCCGCAACGGCTCGGTCACATTGATCCGGTCATCGATATTCTGATCCAGCAACAATTGAATCAGCTCACGCTTAAGCGTCATGGCCTGCCCCGGTCCCGGCGCCCAGACAAATTCACTCGTAGGAATAATCCCGTCATCAGCCACGTCCATGCCAAACGAGTCTTCGCTGAAACGCACGATGTAGTGGCCGGTTTTGCGATTGAGGCCGACGAAGCCTTTGAGTTGGTCGGCGGCCTGGCAGATAAGCTCGGAAGTGATGCGCATATAAACCTCACAAAAGGTCGTTACCGACCGGTGAACGATGGTTTACACGCAAGGTTTAGCACTCGGATTTCCCTCTGCCGGGGAAACGCCTGGGCCAAGAGTACTGCAAAGAACTGCACAAAAGCGCTGAAAAAATCTGCTTTAAACACGTTTATGTCGGTCTGGCGATAGCGCTGGCGGCGCTCAGTTGTTAAAAGAGACGTCTTTGAAAACTCAACGCGAAAGGACCTCGACCATGCCTGTTACCTTCACCAAAAGCGCCCTGCTGCTGAGCATGCTGCTCGGCTTCGGCCAGGCACAGGCCGCCAACGAGCCCAGCCCGACCGCTTTGGCGACCCGTTTGGGCATCCCGCATCCGGCAGTGATCGCCCACCGCGGCGCCTCCTTCGATGCACCGGAATCCACCGCCGCCGCCTATAAACTGGCCCGCGATCTGGGCGCCGACTACCTGGAAATGGACCTGCAACGCAGCAAGGACGGCGTGTTGTTCGCCCTGCACGACAACAACCTGCAACGCACCACCGACGTCGCCAGCAAATTCCCCGATCGCAAGGACAGCCCGGCCAACGCGTTCACCATCGCCGAACTGAAAACCCTGGATGCCGGCAGCTGGTTCAACACCGCGTACCCGGATCGCGCGCGGCCGTCTTTCGTCGGCCTGAAGATTCTGACCCTCGACGAAATCATCGACATCGCCCAGGGCAATCCGCTGCACAAGCCCGGCCTGTACATTGAAACCAAAGAGCCGAAGCAATTCCCCGGTATCGAAAGTGACCTCAAGGATAAATTGCAGGATCGCGGCTGGCTGAGTCCGGCGGGTTCCAAACTGGCGAAAAGCAATCTGGCGGTCGGCCAGGGCAAAGGCAAAGTCGTGCTGCAAACCTTCGAGAAGAGCAGCCTCGAATTGCTTGAGAAGGAAATGCCACAGGTGCCGAAAATTCTGTTGCTGTGGGTCGGCGAAGGCAGTATCGAACCGAAATCCAAAGTGACGTTTGCCGAGTCCGGCGACAAGGACAAGGCGACTTACTACGCCAAGCAGGAACCGAAAGACAAAGCCGAATTCCAGCAGTGGGTCGAGTACGCCAAGGCACAGGGTGCGATCGGCACCGGTCCTTCCGCCGCGTTGACCAAGGGTGGCGATCAAAGCTATTCGGACCTGGTGAAACCGTGGATGAACCAGTACACCCACGATCAGGGCCTGCTGGTGCACGTCTACACCATCGACGATGCGGTCGATTACCAGAAAGTCATGGACGCCGGCGTCGATGGCGTCTTTACCAACCGCGCCAGCGAATTGCTGAAGTTCTACAAACGCCCGGCGGCCGGGACGGTTGCGCAGTTGCTGCAGAACAACGGGTATTGACCAGTAGCTGACACGACACCGCGTCGACTTCTTCGCGGGCAAGCCTCGCTCCCACAAGATTTAGGGCAATCGCATCATTTGTGATCGACTCAAATCCTGTGGTAGCGAGGCTTGCCCGCGAAATCCTCCAAACGACACGGTCATTGGAATTAAGGCTGAGTTAAGTTGCCACAGTTAATCTGGCCCCACTTAAACAGATCACCCCAAGGAAAGAATCTTATGAAAGCCCTGACTGCCCTGTTCACCGCTGCTGCCCTGACCCTCACTGCTGGCCTGGCTCAGGCTGACGTCCGCGTCGACCAGATCCCTGAGCTGGTCAAGAGCGGCAAGATCAAGCCACTGGAATCAATGAACCAGGAGGCGCTGAAACTGCACCCGGGTGCGACCATCACCGACACCGACCTGGACAACCACTTCAATGGCTACGAATACGAAGTGGAACTGAAAACCGCTGACGGCAAAGAATTCGACGTGGACTTCGATGCCACCACCGGCAAAGTCCTGAGCGACAAGCAAGACACGTGATCCCCGTATAAAACAAAGCCGCACGATCTTCGGATCGTGCGGCTTTTTTGCATCTCGGATTAACGCAATGAAAGTGCGCCAGCGCGGCAGCCCGCCAGCATCCCTCGATGGCAGTTGCGCGGAGAACGATTGAAATGAGGAAAACGGCGGCAGCAGACATTGCCACGATCGGTTGGATCAGCGCAGTGCCGGCGATTCTTCTGGTGACCGGAGCTGACCGGGCTGCGCTTCACCGCAGTGGCGCGGGTCACCGAAGAGCCGAGGACGCGTGGTCCCATCTGTTCCCCCCCTACCCGCGACCGGCCAGCGGAACACTGCAGACCGGCCATGGGTTGGCGTTGAACATTGCCAGTCAGATTGCGCAGTCCCATGGCGGGCAACTCGACGTGAAATCAACTCCGCCCCATGGGACGGAGTTGATTTTTACGCTAGCTTTGACGCAGTGACGGAAGCCATTACGCCTCGATTTCGTTAGCGTGACTCAAGGACGATTGGCTGTTAAACAGCTCGACCTTGGCACGGAAAGAACTCGAGGTGGAGGTCGGTTCATCCAGATGCTCAATCTCGTAGCGAGCCTCCGATGTGCCAGTAACCATAGCCAGAGCCTCTTTGTCCAAAGCAATATGTATAGGGAAGAAATCACCTTCTCGATAGCGGTGAGTGCCGACCAAAATGTCGCCGAACCACACCTTGATTGTTTCGCCAATTTTGAAATCTCGTGCCGGAATGACGACTTTCGGAATCAGTGGGTTTGCTTGGTCAACGTATAAAACGACTTGTTGACCACAAACAACAGTCATAGGACTCAAGGACTCGGCCATCGCAACGCTCCTAATTATAAATGCTGGTGCCTACTCAGTTTGAACAGGCATGCCAGGACCTTATCTAGCGCTTGGAGAAAAAACCTGTCTACTGTCAGAAATTACAGGTAACCGCTAAATCAAACGCCTCGACTGCAGGTTTTCGATCAGCGGTCACTTGAGCCTGCACGACCTCAATTAGTTAAAAAGACTCTGGTTGATCGTATGGAGGTGATGCTGGCTATGGCAGCGTAATCCCATCATCGGCCTCGGCAATCCGCACTTGAAATAGACTGCGTGCCGACTCGGCTACCGACACGATACCCAGCCAATTCCCTTACGCGCTCAAACGCGCCGTGACTTCATTCAACTGCCCCGACAACCCGTGCAAATTGCGGCCGGCCGCTTCAGTTCGCTGCACGTTGTCCAGGTTGGTACTGGCGATGCTGGTGATTTCGGTGAGGTTGCGCGAGATGTCCTCGGCCACCGAGGTCTGCTCTTCGGCGGCGGTGGCGATCTGACGGTTCATGTCGCGAATGGCTTCTACGGCCTGGGTAATCCGCTCCAGCATGGCGCCGGCCTGGGTCACTTGCTCGACGCTTTCTTCACTGCGCGACTGACCGCTTTCAATCGCCTGAGCCGCGTCCACTGCACCGGTTTGCACCGTCTGGATGATCTGGTTGATCTCGATGATCGACGCCGCCGTGCGCTGGGCCAGGCTGCGTACTTCATCGGCCACCACGGCAAAACCGCGTCCGGCTTCACCGGCACGGGCCGCTTCGATCGCCGCGTTGAGCGCCAGCAGGTTGGTTTGTTCGGCGATGCCGCGGATCACTTCCAACACCTTGCCGATGCGTCCGCTGTCGGTTTCCAGTTGGCGGATGACCGTGGCGGTGTTGGCAATTTCGCCACGCATTTGGGTAATGGTGTGGATGGTGCCCTGCATGACTTTTTCGCCGTGTTGGGCGGACTGGTCGGCATCGTCGGCAGCACGTGCCGCATCGGCGGCGTGACGGGCGACTTCCTGTGCGGTGGCAGACATTTCGTTCATCGCCGTGGCCACCTGATCGGTGCGGTTGAACTGTTCGTTGGTGCCGCTGGCCATGAGGCCGGCGATCGAATTCAGCTCACCACTGGCACTGTCCAGATCCTTGGCGCTGCGCTGCAAACGGCTGAAGGTTTCAGCGAGGAAATCACGCAAGGTGTTGGCCGCAATCGCCAACTTGCCCAGCTCATCCTGACGGGTGCTGGCCACGCGCTCGGCAAACTTGCCCTGGCTGAGTTGCGCGACGTATTCGATCAGTTTGCGGATCGGCTCGACCAGGTTGCGGTTGACCAGCCACAGGCTCAACAGCCCGATCAACAGGCCCGAGGCAAGCATCACAATGATCCCCAGCAACACGGTGCGATCAGCGTCGGCGCTGATCAGCTTCGATTGCTCGGCACCCTGCTTGCGCAATTCGCTGACCAGTTCGCTCATCTGATCGCTGGTTGCACGGTCCACGCCTTTGACGGCCGCGTCGCCCGCCGTTGGGTCGGCACCGGCCGCCACGTACGCATCACGGCCCTTCTGATAGGCGGCGCCCAACAGACGGTGTTCGTCACGCAGGCGTTCGATGCGGGTCTTGAGTTGCGGCTCGATGCCCTTCTGCCCGGCCAGTTCACCGAGAATGCTCTGCACATCGCGCTGACGGTCTTCGAACTGCTTCCAGTATTTGTCCCGGTCAGCCGGTTGTTTGCCACGCAGCAGGACGTTTTTCCATTCCTGCACCTGCACTTTGAATTGCAGGTTGGCTTCGTCGATCAACTGCGAGGTGTGCAACGGGCCTTCGATCAGATTCGCGTAGCTCTGAACGCCGCCGGACAGAAAGTGAAAGCAGGCCAGGGCGATCAACAGCATCGCCAACAGGCTGCCGCTCAACAAGGCGAGGATTTGTGCTCTCAGGGATTTTTGCAGCATCGAGTGATACTCATGACAGGGGTGAGACACGCGGCAAACACAGCGTGAAAGGTGTCCGGACATCCCTGTCTGAAACTTGGCTCATGGCCGAAGCCGCGCAAGGTAACGTAAGCGAGATCGGCGTGCCAGAGCGGTTCTTGAATCAAATCCGACCACCGGTAGTGCAATCGTTTGCGGTTATTTTTTCGTCACAAAACCGTCATCCACAGTTGCGATGATGCGGCTCAAGTGAACCTGTAAAACCCGCCGTAACGCGACCTTGTAGCAGCTGGCGAAGCCTGCGTTCGGCTGCGCAGCAGTCGTCAAACCTGAGCACGCGGTCTTCCTGACGCAACGCATCGCCTGATTTCACGACTGCTGCGCAGCCGAACGCAGGCTTCGCCAGCTGCTACATAGCGCGATAGCGCCCCCTTGCGAGCCCTCATGAACCACAGCATCGACCAAAGCCATCGCGACCCGGACCTGTTCGGTCTGCTCTACGGTTTCAGTTTTCGCCCCGGCGAGCGTGGTCGGGAGATCGATTCGGCCAAGGCGTTGCAATGCCTGCAACAGCCGGACGAGGGTGAGGAATTTCTTTGGTTGCACCTTAACCTCGCGCATGCCGCGTGCGAGCGCTGGATGAAAAGCCATCTGGAACTGCCGGACGAGTTTTTCGAAGCCTTGCACGAAGGCTCTCGATCCACGCGCATCGAGCATGTCGATTCGGCGTTGCTGGCGGTGGTCAACGACGTGGTGTTCAACCTCAGCAGCATGGTTTCATCCGATGTATCGACGCTGTGGGTCTGTGCCCGCAGTCGGCTGATCATCAGCGCGCGCCTGCAACCGCTGCACTCGGTGGACAAGCTGCGATCCTCGGTGAAGGCCGGCGAGTGCTTTCGTTCACCGCTGGAATTGCTGGTGCATCTGTTGCGCGATCAGGGCGAAGTGCTGACCCAGATCGTGCGCAAGACCAGCCTGAGCGTCGATCAGATCGAAGATGAGTTGCTCTCTTCGCGGTTGTCGACCAACCGTGCTGAACTCGGTGCCAATCGCCGGGTGCTGGTGCGTCTGCAACGGTTGTTGGCGCTGGAGCCGGGGTCGTTATTGCGATTGCTCAACCGGCCACCGCAATGGTTGCAGAAGGAGGACGTCAAGGAGTTGCGCAAGTCCACTGAGGAGTTCGCACTGATCATCAACGACCTCACGGCGCTCGGCGAGCGGATCAAGCTGTTGCAGGAAGAGATCGCCGCCAACCTCAATGAGCAGAGCAACCGCACGCTGTTCACCCTGACCGTGGTGACGGTGCTGGCGCTGCCGATCAACATCATTGCCGGTTTCTTTGGCATGAACGTGGGTGGGGTGCCGCTTTCGGGGGATCCGGAGGGGTTCTGGATTCTGGTGGCGCTGGTCGCGACGTTTACCGTGATTGCGGGGCGTTGGGCGTTTCGCAAGCGACAGGATTATTGAGCCTCCCACGCTGATCGTTCCCACGCTCCGCGTGGGAATGCATCCATTGACGCTCCGCGTCAACGCTGGACGCAGAGCGTCCGGGGCGGCATTCCCACGCGGAGCGTGGGAACGATCATGGCAGGGACCGTGGTGGATTCTGATTAGGGATAAGCAAAAAAACCAAACCCTGACTCAGGGCAGTCTCTCTGTAACATTCTGCAACGATCATGACCGATACCTCATCCCTCCTCAGGATTGTCAGTCATGGCTACGCCTTCCTACACCGCCGAAGCCCAGGCTCCCGCCAGTAGCGCCAAACCGCAACTCGACAAAAAACCCAGCCTGTTCACCCTCGTGGTGTTTTTTGGCGTGCTGGCCAGCGGGCTGTTGTTCACCGCTTACAGCCTGATGCACGACATGAATGAACTCGGCACGGTGGTCACCACCTGGACACCGTTTCTGCTGCTGGGCGTGGCGCTGCTGATCGCCCTGGGCTTTGAATTCGTCAACGGTTTCCACGACACCGCCAACGCGGTGGCCACGGTCATTTACACCAACTCGATGCCACCGAATTTCGCCGTGGCCTGGTCCGGTTTCTTTAACTTCCTTGGGGTGCTGCTGTCGAGTGGCGCGGTGGCGTTCGGCATCATCGCCCTGCTGCCCGTTGAGCTGATTCTGCAAGTCGGGTCCTCCGCCGGTTTCGCGATGATCTTCGCCCTGTTGATCGCTGCGATCCTGTGGAACCTCGGCACGTGGTGGCTGGGCTTGCCGGCCTCTTCGTCGCACACCTTGATCGGTTCGATCATCGGCGTCGGCGTGGCCAATGCCCTGATGCACGGCCATGACGGCACCAGCGGCGTGGACTGGGCGCAGGCGACCAAGATCGGTTACGCGTTGCTGTTGTCGCCGCTGGTCGGCTTCGGTTTTGCCGCGCTGTTGCTGCTGGCCCTGCGGGCGTTCGTCAAGAATCGCGCGCTGTACAAAGCCCCGGTCGGCAACACGCCACCGCCGTGGTGGATTCGCGGCATGTTGATTGTGACCTGCACCGGCGTCTCGTTCGCCCACGGTTCCAACGACGGCCAGAAAGGCATGGGCTTGATCATGCTGATTCTGGTCGGCACGCTGCCGATGGCCTATGCGCTGAACCGCACCATGCCGGCCGACCAGGCGCTGCAGTTTGCCGCCGTCGCCGAAGTCACCCAGCAAGCGCTGGTGAAGAGCGCGCCGATGCCGGCCCCGGCCGATCCGCGTCCGGTGCTCTCCGAATACGTGCGCAGCAAGGAAGCCACGCCGCAACTGGTCCCGGCCCTCGCCGCCCTCACTGGCAGCATCGGCGCGCAGGTCAAGGGTTACGGCTCGCTGTCCAAAGTGCCCGCCGAGGCGGTGGGCAACGTGCGTAACGACATGTACCTGACCAGCGAAACCATTCGCCTGATGGACAAGAACAAGGTCGGCAACTTCGACGCCGACACCAGCGGCAAGCTGCAACTGTTCAAGCAACAGATCGACAACTCGACGCGCTTCATTCCGCTGTGGGTGAAGATCGCCGTGGCGATTGCGCTCGGGCTGGGCACCATGGTCGGCTGGAAGCGCATCGTGGTGACGGTCGGCGAGAAGATCGGCAAGACCCACCTGACCTACGCCCAAGGCGCCTCGGCAGAAACTGTGGCCATGCTGACCATCGGCGCGGCCGACATGTTCGGCTTGCCGGTGTCGACCACTCATGTGCTGTCGTCGGGCGTGGCCGGGAGCATGGTCGCCAACGGCGGCGGCTTGCAGATGAGGACCATCCGCAACCTGCTGATGGCCTGGGTGCTGACCTTGCCGGCAGCGATTCTGTTGTCGGGCAGCCTGTACTGGCTGTTTACCCAAATCTTCTAACCGCAACACATAACCCTGTAGCAGCTGGCGAAGCCTGCGTTCGGCTGCGCAGCAGTCGTAAAACCATCACGCGCGGTACATCAGACAAACCGCGTGTACCGGATTTACGACTGCTTCGCAGCCGAACGCAGGCTTCGCCAGCTGCTACAGGGATTTTTTTTGCGCGGGACAACGCATTTCGTCGCAAATTCAGGCGTTTGCCTTTTTATTGATCCACCACCCGCCGGATTGCACTTCAGTTTGCTAACGTGTGGCCGACTCTTAAGAGACTCGATGCATTCAGGAGTGGAATCGTGAATCTGTACATCAATCAGCTTCAACAGAAAGCTGACTTCAAAGAAGCCATCTACGCCGGCGACATCTTCCTGAACACTCAGCTGCGCGCTGCCAAAGAGCTGTGTGCATTCGCCCAGGAAAGCATCACCGCCGCCTTCGACGGCGAGACCCATCACCAGGCGCTGCACACGCTGATGCCGGTGGAAGAATTCGTGGTCCTGGTGACGCGCCTCAAGGGCCAGTTCACCAACAGCCAGCGCGCCAAGGACCTGATCCTGTCGTTTATCGACGAGATCGGCGTCGATCCGCGCGAGTACATCTTCGACGTGCCGCGCATTCGCGTGGTGCCGAACTATGACTACCTGCACGCCGGTGTCAGCTATGCCTACAAACCGCATCGCGACACCTGGTACGGCAGCGTCGATTGCCAGATCAACACCTGGATGCCGGTGCACACCATCCGCCCCGACCAGACCATGATGATCAACGCCGGTTACTTCGACGTGCCGGTGAAGAACACCTCCAGCGAATGGAGCCTCAACGACTGGATCAGCAACCAGCGGCACAAGGCCAAGGACAACCTCAAAGAGGAAGTCCGCGTGCACCCGGTGCCGATGGAAGCGATCAACACCGCGTCTGAAGTGCGCATTGCCGGCAACACTGGCGAGATGCTGATCTTCTCCGGCTCGCACCTGCACGGCACGGTCGCCAACCACACCGATCAAACCCGCTTCAGCGTGGACTTCCGCCTGATGCACCTCGACGACCTCAAGCACAAGCGTGGCGCGATCAACGTCGACAGCGCCTGCCCTGATGTCGGCGCCGGTTTCAAAGACTATTTCCACGCCCACGACTTCTCGAATTTCCAAGGAATCCAGCAATGACCAAGCGTCGCATCACGCCTGCCGAGGCCCAGTACAACGAAACCCGTGCCAACGTTCTGAAACGGGTCGATGCCGAGTACGTGGCCGACGCGCCGTTCGTCTTCGCCAACCGCATCGGCGTTACCGCTGCGCTGTCGCGTATGGAACTGTTCAAGAAAGTCGCTGAAGTACCGGGCGCGATCATCGAGTGCGGCGTGTACAAGGGCAACTCGCTGATGCTGTACATGCACTTGTCGATGATTCTCGAGCCGTACGCGATCAACCGTTCGATCGTGGGCTTCGACACCTTCGAAGGCTTCCAGAGCATCGACAAGAAAGAAGACCCGGCCGACGTCAACGAGACCATGTTCTCCGACACCGACCAGTCGCTGATCCAGGACATGATCGACGCCAACGACCTGCTGCGCCCGGTCAACCGCATCCCGCGTTGCGAGCTGGTCAAAGGCGACATCGTCAAGACCGTGCCTGAGTGGGTCAAGACCCGTCCGGACCTGGTCGTGGCCATGCTGATCCTCGACACCGACCTGTACGAATCGACCAAAGTCGCGCTGGAAACTTTCCTGCCGTACATGCCCAAAGGCGCAATCGTGGTCCTGGACGAAGTGGCTTACCGCAACTTCCCGGGCGAAACCAAAGCCCTGCGTGAAGTGCTGGACCTGAACAAGATCGAACTCAAACGCCTGCCGTTTGACTCCTGTGTAGGCTATTTCCATGTCTAACGCATAACCCTGTGGGAGTGAGCCTGCTCGCGATAGCGGTCTGTCAGTCAACGATGATGTTGAGTGTGGAGGCCCCATCGCGAGCAGGCTCGCTCCCACATTTGACCGAGTACTTCTTCAGATTGTGGACTGGATGACATTGGCCAGCCAATCCATAAACGCTCTCACCCGCAGCGGCAAATGCCGTTGCCGGGCGTAGAGCAACGAGACTTCCATCGACGGTGCGCTGAACTGCGGCAACACCGCCACCAGATCACCGTTATCCAAATGCGATTGCATGCCCTTGACCGGCGCCTGAATCAGGCCGAAGCCCCCCAGGCACGCCGCTTCATAAGCGTCGGTACTGTTGACCGTGACGCTGCCCGCCATCGGCAATCGATGCTCTGCGCCGTCCACCTCGTACAAAAAACCCTCTGAACGCGAACCCAGTACGCCGACGTAATGGACCATTCGATGCTGTGACAGATCCTCAAGGCTTTCCGGCATTCCATAGCGCTGCAAGTAGGCGGGACTGGCGCAATTGACCATCGCAAAATGACACACGTGACGCGCGACGACTGATTGATCCGGCTGCGCACCGACCCGCACCACGCAATCAAAGCCTTCCCGCTGCAAATCAACCCGGCGATCCGTGGTGCTGATTTCCAGTTCCAGGTTGGGGTGCAGCGCCATGAATTCCGGCAAGCGCGGCAGCACCATTTGCCGGCCCAGAAAGTTCGGCATGTCGAAGCGAATCCGCCCGGTAAGCGAGGCCGCATCCTGACGAAACAGCCCTTCGATTTCATCCATGTGCGACAACAAGTCCCGGCTGCGCTCGTACAGCACCAGGCCGTCCTGCGTCGCCTGAACCCGGCGCGTGGTGCGTTGCAACAGACGCGTGCCCAACAAGGCTTCCAACGCTTGAACGTGCTCCGAGACGGTCGACTTGGGCACGCCCAGACTTTCGCCCGCCAAGGTAAAGCTCGACATCTCGCTGACACGAACGAAGGAGCGCAACAGTTCCAGTTTGTTCATGGGCCCACCTCTATTGTTCGGTTAAACCGACCAGTGATTCCAGTTTCAGCCTGTTTATCACCCTGGGCCGGATAAATAAACTTCCTTCACACCGTTACCCACCGCCCTTGAGGAAGTCCCATGAACCGTAAAATCGCACTGATCACTGGCGCCAGCCGCGGCCTCGGCAAAAACGCAGCCCTGCACCTGGCCGCCCAAGGCGTCGACATTATCGGCACCTACAACAGCAAGGCCGATGAAGCCCAGGCACTGGTCGCCGAAATCGAAAGCCTTGGCGCTCGGGCGGTGATGCTGCAACTCGATGTGAGCCAAAGCGATCGTTTCGAAGCGTTCGCCACCGAGGTCGCCGACGTGTTGCGCAGCCGTTTTGATCGCCAGCACTTCGACTTCCTGCTTAATAACGCCGGCATCGGCCTGACCGCTAACTTCGTCGACACCACCGTTGCCCAGTTCGACTTGCTGATGAATATCCACTTGAAGGGGCCGTTCTTCCTCACCCAGAACCTACTGCCGCTGATGGCGGACGGTGGGCGCATTCTTAACGTGTCTAGCGGTCTGACCCGCTTCAGCTTGCCGGGCTACGGCGCTTACGCGGCGATGAAAGGCGCGATGGAAGTGCTGACCCGCTACCAGGCCAAGGAACTCGGTGCTCGCGGCATTTCCGTGAACACCCTGGCACCGGGCGCCATCGAAACCGATTTCGGCGGCGGCACCGTGCGCGATAACAGCGACGTGAACAGCTACGTCGCCAGTAATACCGCGTTGGGTCGGGTGGGTCAGCCGGATGACATTGGAGCTGCGATTGCACTGCTGCTGGCCCCGGGCAGTCAGTGGATCAATGGCCAGCGTGTCGAGGCTTCGGGCGGGATGTTTTTGTAATAAACCATCAAGATCAAGAGATCGCAGCCTCGTTTCACTCGACAGCTCCTACATTGGAATGCGTCCATGTAGCAGCTGTCGAGTGAAACGAGGCTGCGATCTTTTGCGTTTATCCCGAGAAAGCCTGGCGCATCACCACTCGCTCGCGCACCACGTCATACGCCCAGTGATAAACGTAGGTGTACGGCAGGAAAAACAGCAGCACGCCGATATCCAGCAGGAACGCCTGCCACAGGCTGACGCCCAGCCACCAGGCAATCAACGGCACGCCCATCGCAACCAGCCCGCCTTCGAACAGCAACGCATGGACAACCCGTACCCAAGCGTTATGGACGATGCCATAGCGTTTGAGCAAACGGTCGAACAGGCCGTTAAAGACCACGTTCCAGCCCAGAGCAAGCGCCGCGATCACAACGGTGACAGCGCCCATTTCGAGCATCGGCTTGTCCATGATCCACGCCAGCAGCGGCGTGCAGATCAGAATGGCCAACACCTCGAAACCGATGGCCTGGAAAATACGTTCAGTGATGGATTTGTTGGCGCTCATGATCAGGACTCCCTGAGTGACTGTGGTTGCCATGATCCGGCCTCGCACCGATACTTCATAACCAATAACCATCGATCAAGGCGATAGTTCATGGCTTCTCAGGAAGTGTTGCAGGCGTTTGTCCAGGCGGCGACGCAGGGTTCGTTTTCTGCGGCGGCGCGCAAATTGGGGCGCAGTCAGTCGACCATCAGTGCCGCGGTGGCCAGCCTTGAAATCGATTTGAACCTGACCTTGTTCGACCGCAGCAGCCGCAAGCCGAGCCTGACCCCGGCCGGGCATGTGATGCTGCAACGGGCCGAGGAGATTCTGGCCGCCACCAGCCGCCTGGAAATGACTGCCAGCCAACTGTCCCAAGGGGTTGAGCCAAAGCTGACGGTGGCGATTTCCGACACCTATCAGTCCGACCGTTTCGAAGCGGCGCTGAGTGCATTCGAGCAGCGTTATCCAGACCTCGAACTCGAATGCCTGATTGCTGAATGCGATGACCTGGTGGCGCTGGTGCAAAGCGGTCGGGCGCATGTCGCCTTCGCCGAAAAGCAGGACAGTTACCCGCCGGATCTGGTCAGTTCGACCGTGGAGGAACGGACGGAAATCGCCCTGTTCGTGTCCCGCGAGCATCCGTTGGCGGCGCTGAAACTCGTCGATCAAGACGTGTTGCAACAGCACCGGGAATTGCGCTTGGCGACGATCGTCAATCCGTATGAAAGCCGTGCGAAGGGCCGCGTCTGGTCGGCGCCGAGTTATCTGATGCTTCTGGAAATGGCCCAGGGCGGGTTCGGCTGGGCGCCGTTGCCGCGTTGGCTGGTGGAGCGGTTTGGCCCGGGGACATTGCAGGAACTGGACGTGCGCGGCTGGCCGAAACCGGTGTTCGTCGATGCCTTGTGGTCGCGGCTGCATCCGCCAGGGCCGGCGGGGAGTTGGTTGCTTAGCAAGATGCTGGAATAGTGGTGCGGCCATTCGCGAGCAAGCCCGCTCCCACAGGTTCTGCGCTATCCCTGTGGGAGCGGGCTTGCTCGCGAAGAGGCCCGAGAAATCACATCACTTCAACGCCTTGATCCGCGTCTCAATAAACCGCCGCTCCGGCAATTGCTGCGTCAATTCCAGCGCCCGCTCATACGCCGCCCGTGCCTCCTCGACCCGCCCCAACTGCCGACAAAAATCCGCCCGCGCCGAATGCGCCAAGTGGTAATCCAGCAAATCCCCCCGATCCAGAATCCCTTCCACCAGCACCAACCCCGCTAACGGTCCATCCCGCCTGGAGATCGCCGCCGCACGGTTCAACTCGATGACCGGCGAAGGCACCGCCGCCAACAGCACGTCATACAAACCCACAATCTGTTGCCAGTCAGTCTCCCCCGCCGTGGGCGCTTCGGCGTGCACCGCCGCAATCGCCGCTTGCAGGCAATACGGCCCGAAGCGTCCCGTGGTCAGCGCCGCTTCCACCAGCGCGCAACCCTCGGCAATCATTTCGGCATCCCACATCGAGCGATCCTGCTCATCCAGCACAATCAACTCACCGCTCGCCGACGTCCGCGCCGGGCGTCGTGATTCATGCAGCAGCATCAACGCCAGCAGCCCCATCACTTCCGATTCCGGCAGCAATTCCATCAACAGCCGCCCGAGCCGAATCGCCTCGCGTGTCAGGTCTTCACGGGTTAGCTCGGCGCCGACTGACGCCGAGTAACCTTCGTTGAACACCAGGTAAATCACCCTCAGCACACTGTCCAGACGCTCGGGCAGTTCCGCCAGCGTCGGCACTTGATAAGGGATTTTTGCGTCACGGATTTTCGCTTTGGCGCGCACGATGCGCTGGGCGATGGTCGCCGGTGCCGAGAGAAACGCCCGGGCAATTTCCTCTGTGGTCAGGTCGCACACTTCGCGCAAGGTCAACGGCACCTGGGCGTCCGGTGCGAGGGCCGGGTGACAACAGGTGAAGATCAGGCGCAAGCGATCATCTTCCACGTCTTCATCACTCCAGTCGGCCTGCTCCAGCGCCTCCAGTTGAGCGATCAACAGGGGCCGGGAAGCGGCAAAACGTGCGCGCCGTCGCAACACATCAATGGCCTTGAAGCGCCCGGTAGACACCAGCCAGGTGCGCGGATTGTCCGGCACGCCGTCACGCTGCCAACGTTCGACCGCGACGAAAAACGCCTCGTGCAAGGCTTCTTCGGCGAGGTCAAAATCGCCGAGCAAGCGGATCAGCGTCGCCAGAATCCGCCGCGAGTCTTCGCGGTAGACCTGCTCGACCCGAGCCGTGACCGAAGCGTCAGTCATCAGTCCGGCATGCCTTCAGTCACCAGTGTTACCAAGCGATCGAGGCTTTGTCCCCAGCCGTCGTGAAACCCCATGGCCTCGTGCGCCTGACGGTCCTCTGCGGACCAGTGCATCGCCCGGGCGGTGTAGAGGGTTTTGCCGTCCTTGTCTTCGAGCGTCACTTCGGCCGACATGAACGGTTTGCCCGAAGGAATCCAGCCGGGAATGAACGCGTCGGTGAACACCAGGCGTTCGGGCGCAACGATCTCCAGAAACACCCCCATGGTCGGGTACTCCGTCCCGTCCGGTGCGCGCATCAGGGTGCGAAACTGGCCGCCGACCCACAGGTCCATTTCGCATTCCGGCGTGGTCATACCGTGCGGCCCCCACCACTGAGCAAGCAAGGCCGGCTCGGTCCAGGCGCGGAAAATCTTGCGGCGCGGCGCGTCGATAAGCCGACTGATGGACAACTCGAATTCGGCAGGCTGATGCTTATAGGGCTGTGGACTCATGAGGGTCTCCTGTCTTGTGATTGTTATTCAGGGATTCAATTGGCGAACGGGACGTACCTCGACACTGCCGACCCGGGCCGCCGGGATGTTGCCGGCGACCTGGATCGCTTCATTGAGGTCCTTGGCATCGATCAGGTAGAAGCCGGCCAGTTGCTCCTTGGTTTCGGCGAACGGGCCATCGGTGATCGACATCTTGCCATTGCGCATGCGCACGGTGGTCGCGGTCTGCACCGACTCCAGCGCCTCGGCCGCGATCATCCGGCCGCTGCCCTCGATCGATTCGGCGTAGGCCATGCACTCGGCGTCATGGGGACTGTCGGGCTGCGAGTGCAACTCCTGTTCGTTGCTGTAGACCAGGCATAGATACTTCATGTGGGCTCTCCCGGATCGAACTGATCAACTATGGCTGCTGATTGGCGTTTTGGCGCTGCTTCCCGATAAACAACCCGACGATCAGGGTTCCAGATTGAACAACGCCGTGCCACTCGTCATGTCGAACGGGGCCGACCAGTGTTCGTGGACGATGCGCCATTCCCCGGCATCGCGCCGATAGCAGGCGGTGACGCGCATCCAGCAGGCCTGGGTTTCACCTTGTTCGTTGGTGCCGCCGCAATGGGCCAGCCAGTGGGCGAAGGCGATGTGCTCGTCGGCGACGATGTTCATGTGGTCGAAGTCGAATGTGTGCGCGCCCTGGCACATTTCCATGCACTCCTCCCAATGCGCGCGGTAAGCCGCCTTGCCGCGGAATTGCAGGGCCTTGACCGCGTCGTAGGAGACGATGTCGTCGGCATACAACGGCATGAGTTTCTCGACGTTCTTGGCAATGACCGCCTCACGATAGGTGTCGATCAGGGCCTGGATTTCGTGGGTTGCGTTCATGGTGGTTCTCCGTGGTTTTTGTTGTGAAGACACCCTTAGTCGTCTGGCGAACAGCCAGATCGACAGTCGAAATAAAAATAATCCATCAACGCAAACTCGCTAGAATCCGAAACACATTTACGTTGGAAAAAGGACACTCCAGTGACAACCCGACTCGTGCCTTACGAAAGCCTGAATGCGCGCCAGTGCCAGCAGGTCGAGGCCATCGAAGTTCATAAAGATCAGATCAAGTTTTCCGGCGACATCCACGGTGCGTTGCACACCTTGCTGTCCAAGCCCGGCCCCGGCGTCAAGGGATTTGCGCTGCTGGTCGAGGAGGTTCCGGTGGCTTTCCTGCTGCTGAAACGCCCGCCCGTGCTGCCGGCGTGGGCCGACGAGCACAGCGCGACCTTGCATGCGTTGCAGGTCGATCAACGCGCTCAAGGCAAAGGTTATGGCAAGGCCTGCCTGCAAGCCCTGCCCGACGTGGCTCGCCAGGCGTTTCCGGAGATCAAAGCACTGGAATTGTCGGTGGATGCTGACAACGAGGCCGCCATCGCGCTCTATGCAAAATTCGGCTGGGTCGACAGCGGCGAGGCGTACAAGGGTCGTATCGGTTATGAACGGCGCATGAGTCTGATTTTCTGAGGTGGTTATGCTCGACAGCATCGAAGCACTGGAAGCGATCTACGGCCAACCCCACGATCGCGCCGTGAAGAAGCAGATTGCCTTTCTGAACGAGGACTATCAGGCGATGGTCCGCGCCTCGCCGCTGGTGATCATCAGCTCGGTCGGCCCTGATGGCATGGACGGTTCGCCCCGGGGTGATACGCCGGGGTTTGTGCGGATCATCGACCCGCAAACCCTGGCGATCCCGGATCGGCCGGGCAACAACCGCATCGACACGTTGCGCAATGTGGTGCTCGATTCGCGGGTGTCGCTGCTGTTCATCATTCCCGGGATCGGCGAGACGTTGCGGGTCAACGGCACGGCTAAGATCAGCGCGGAACCGACGTTGCTGGAGAGTTTTGCAGTGAACGGCAAACCGGCGCGCACGGTGATGCTGGTGACGGTGGAAGCGGCGTACTTCCATTGTTCCAAAGCGATTGTGCGTTCGGATGTGTGGAACCCCGAGAAACATCTGGATCGCTCGGCGCTGCCGACGGCGGGGGCGTTTCACAAGCGCTTGAATGACGGGCAGTTCGATGCCGAAACGTATGACCGGGAAGCGCCGGCACGAGTCCGAGATACCCTCTACTGACACGACACCTAACCAATGTGGGAGCGGGCTTGCTCGCGAAGGCGGAGTATCAGGCGACATCATTCGTGACTGACACACCGCTTTCGCGAGCAAGCCCGCTCCCACATTGGACCTTCGGTGCTGGGTAGAGCTAGGTCATAGCTCTAGCACCATCTCATGCCACGCCATGCCGCCATGGTCCGAGGCCGAAGGCTTGATGTAGGCAAACCCAAAACCGGCATACAGCGGAATGTGCCGTTCCTTGCACATCAGGTGGATCGTGGTCTTGCCCATCGCCCGCATCCGCTCGATGAACTCGCCCATCAACCGTTTTGCCAACCCCTGCCCCTGATAATCCGGGTGCACCACCACCGACATGATCACCACGTGCGGTCCGGCCGGGTCGTGGCCGATCAGCTCCTTGAACGCTTCGTCTGACATTTCCACTTCAAACGCCGCACCGGCATTGATGAAACCGGCTACGACGCCGTCCACTTCGGCGACGATGAAACCCTCGGGCCAGGTGGCGATGCGGGTGGCGATTTTCTCGCGGGTGGCGGCTTCGTCGCCTTCGTAGGCAACGGTTTCGATGGCGTAGCAGCGGTCCAGGTCGGCAGGAGCGACGTGGCGGATGACGGTGTTCATGGCGACTCGGAATCAGCGTGGGAAAGGCTGAGGATCATAAATTAATAAGGTGTTCATATCGATCACCCCAGGCGCCGTAAAGCCTTCGTATAGACGCTTTCATTGCAGGTCTGTCCGGATTATTGGTGTTGCCTGTCTCTGGCCATCAATAGGGGGAACACACCATGAGCAGCGTTCAGATTGGCCTTCTCTTGCTGTTGGGCATCAGCACGTTCGGCTTTGTGACGTTGTCGATTGACGTGTTACGGGCGCGACGGATGAAGCAAGGCAAGTGACGTTCAAGAGGCGGACGACGAGTCCGCCTCTTGCTGAAATCAAGCCTTGAGCGGCAGCCAGATTTCCAGCACGCCGGTGTTGAGCTTCGGGTTGAAGTCTTCGCTGTAGCGTTCGAATTCCGGAGCATCCGCCGCTTCTTTACCAGACTGCGGCAGCCAGGTTTTCCAGATGTATTGAAAGGTCGCGGGCAACTGGTCCAGCGTGCCTTTGTGCTCGAACACTGCGTAATGCTGGGGCTGAACTTCCACCCAGCGGTACTTCTCGGGCAGGTCGTCGAGTTTGCTGATCTCAACACCGGCAATGTATTCGAAACCACCTTTGCCATCGGGATTGCAGCAGATGCCGTAGGTCACTTCGCTTTTTTGACCGGGGATTTTGCCAATCTCGGGAACGAATTTCTCCCAAAGGTCGGGAATGCCTTGCGTGGTCTGTTGGGTAAATCGACCACCGAGCCCCGCAATGAGCAGGAAGTGCCCGTGTTCGAAGCGCGGGTCAGCCGGTTTCACGCCTGTTTGCTCATCCATGACTCAACTCCTGGAACAAAAAAGTGGGTTCGGCTGGGAGTATAGAAGCCAAACCCGATTCGCCCAATTACAGGGCGTGCAACTGCTCGACGGCGCCGGCGCCAACGAACTCGTTATAACCCGATAGGATCACGTAGACCGCGAAATAGCAGAAGATCGCCGCCGATGCCATGTAGGAGTAACGCAGCAGCTTGTCGCCCAGCAACTTGCCGCCATGGCTGGCCGCGAAGCACAGGCCGGCGGACCACAATAGGCCGGCGCAGAGAAAACCGCCGAGGAACAACGCCGAGCTGAGCGCCCCGCCACCGCCGGAACGCGCGATCAGCGTGCCGCCCACCGCCGCGAACCAGAGAATGGCGCTGGGAGACGACATGGCCAGGAAGATCCCGCGGAAAAACTCCTTCCGATGAGAGTTCTGCCCCACCTCGGCGGACTGCGCCAGCACCGCCTCATGGTGGATCGCCGAATAGATCATCTTCGCCGCGAAATAAATCAACAACACCGAACCACCGATCCACAGCACCCAGCGCACGGTTTCGTATTGCAGCAAAACGGTCATGCCCGCCAGCGCCAGCACTGCGTAAATCAGGTCGCCGACACACGTCCCCAACCCCAAGGCAAAGCCCTGAAAATAGCCGCGCTGCATGGCCAACGTGATCATCGCGATATTGGCCACGCCGATATCCAGGCACAGCGAAAGGCTCAGCAGAAAGCCGCTGGTAAATTCCATCAACCGGGTTCCTTCGGACAAATTTGTTTACATAGTCGCTGGACAGTGTGCCACACCAGCCCTTATCTTCCGCAACAGGCCACCGCAGTGGCCAGCGTCGCTCGGACGGTTCCGGGCGCTCACGTTACCGAGGCAACAAATGGCTAACCCAGGTTCGCCGCGCCGCTTTGCGCGCATAGATCGACTCCCCCCTTACGTATTCAACATCACTGCCGAGCTGAAGATGGCCGCCCGTCGTCGTGGCGAAGACATCATCGACTTCAGCATGGGCAACCCTGACGGCCCTACTCCGCCGCACATCGTCGAAAAACTGGTGACCGTCGCCCAGCGCGAAGACACCCACGGCTACTCGACGTCCAAGGGTATTCCGCGTCTGCGCCGGGCCATTTCCAACTGGTACAAGGATCGTTACGAAGTCGATATCGACCCGGAAACCGAAGCCATTGTCACCATCGGTTCCAAGGAAGGCCTGGCGCATTTGATGCTGGCCACCCTCGACCAGGGCGACACCGTGCTGGTGCCGAACCCGAGCTACCCGATTCACATCTACGGTGCCGTGATTGCCGGCGCCCAAGTGCGTTCGGTGCCACTGATTCCTGGCGTGGACTTCTTCGCTGAACTGGAAAGCGCCATTCGCGGCTCGATCCCGAAACCGAAAATGATGATCCTCGGCTTCCCGTCGAACCCCACCGCGCAGTGCGTGGAACTGGATTTCTTCGAACGGGTGATCGCCCTCGCCAAGCAGTACGACGTTTTGGTAGTACACGATCTGGCCTACGCCGACATCGTCTACGACGGCTGGAAAGCCCCGTCGATCATGCAGGTGCCGGGCGCCAAGGACATCGCGGTAGAGTTTTTCACCCTGTCCAAGAGCTACAACATGGCGGGCTGGCGCATCGGTTTCATGGTCGGCAACGCCGAACTGGTCAACGCCCTGGCGCGGATCAAGAGTTACCACGACTACGGCACATTCACCCCGCTGCAGGTCGCAGCCATTGCGGCGCTGGAAGGCGATCAGCAATGCGTCAAAGACATCGCCGAGCAATACCGGCAGCGTCGCAACGTGCTGGTCAAAGGCCTGCATGAACTGGGCTGGATGGTTGAAAATCCGAAAGCGTCGATGTACGTCTGGGCCAAGATCCCCGAAGCGTATGCACATCTGGGCTCGCTGGAATTCGCCAAGAAACTGCTCGCCGAGGCCAAGGTCTGTGTCTCGCCGGGTGTCGGGTTTGGTGAGTATGGGGATGATCACGTGCGCTTTGCGCTGATCGAAAACCAGGACCGGATTCGTCAGGCGGTGCGCGGGATTCGCGGGATGTTTCGCGCGGATGGGTTGGTCAGCAAAACCAACACCTGAGCCATTAGGTAGCCGCAAAAAAAACCGCAGCGATGCGGTTTTTTTGTACCTGATCGTTCCCACGCTCTGCGTGGGAATGCCGCAATGGACGCTCCGCGTCCACTGTGACGCGGAGCGTCACGGGATGCATTCCCACGCAGAGCGTGGGAACGATCAGTGCGGTGTGCTTAAACGAACATCGACAGCAGCAGGATAAAGCCCAGCGCAACGATGGACAGGATGGTCTCCATCGCGGTCCAGGTCTTGAAGGTTTCCGCCACGGTCATGTTGAAGTACTGCTTCACCAGCCAGAAACCCGCGTCGTTGACGTGGGACAGGATCAACGAACCGGCACCGGTCGCCAGCACCAGCAGCTCACGGTTCACACCCGGAATCATCCCCACCACCGGCACCACGATGCCCGCGCCAGTAATGGTCGCCACGGTCGCCGAACCGGTCGCGATACGAATCACCGCCGCCACCAGCCACGCCAGCAGAATGGGAGAGATCTGCGCGGCCACCGCCATGTTGCCGATGACATTGCCAACGCCGCTGGTCACCAGCATCTGTTTGAAGCCACCACCGGCACCGATGATCAAAATGATCGCGGCGGTCGGCGCGAGGCTCGCGTCCAGCCATTTGAGCATCTGGTTGGAGCTAATGCCTTGCTTGTAGCCGAAGGTATACAGCGACAGCAGCAACGCCAGCAGGAGGGCCGAGATAGGGTGGCCGATCAGGTCCATGAAGGTGCGGAAGAAGTTACCGTCCGGCAGCACCACATCGGCAAAGGTCTTGAGCAACATCAGGAAAACCGGCGACAGCACGGTGATCAACGTGATGGAGAAACTCGGGAGATCGGCAGATTCGTTTTCACGTGCCAGTTGATCCACCAGTTCCTGGTTAGGATGACCGGGGATGTATTTGGCGATGAACGTGCCGTAGATCGGACCGGCAATGATCGCTGTCGGCAGCGCAACGATCAGGCCGTAGAGAATGGTTTTACCGATGTCGGCACCGAACACGCCAATGGCCAGCAACGGACCCGGGTGCGGCGGAACCAGGCCGTGCACGGCGGACAGACCGGCCAGCAACGGGATACCGATCTTGATGATCGACACGCCGGTACGCCGGGCGACGATGAACACTAGCGGGATCAGCAGTACGAAACCGATTTCGAAGAACAGCGGAATGCCGACCAGGAACGCGGCGAACATCATCGCCCACTGCACCTTGTCCTTGCCGAACGCACGAATCAGCGTCTGGGCAATCTGATCCGCCCCGCCCGACTCGGCCATCATTTTGCCGAGCATGGTGCCCAGCGCGAGGATGATCCCGACGAAACCGAGCACCCCACCGAAGCCGTCCTGGAACGCCTTGATGATGGTGCCGATCGGCATGCCGGAGGTCAGCCCGAGAAAGGCTGCGGCGATGATCAGGGCAATGAAGGGGTGGAACTTGAACTTGGTGATCAGGACGATAAGCCCGATCACCGTGACCACTGCATCGAGCAGCAGGAACGTCTCGTGGGACATGCCAAACATTAGGGGTGTCTCCTGGTTGTTGTTGTTATTAAAGCGGGTAATTCGAAAGCCATAAGGACAGCGCTGTCTCTTCCGGCAAAAATCATGACGCGCGTTTCAGGCCATGCTCCAGCCACCAGGCATGGGCCTGTTGCGCCAGTTGCTCGACGCTGTGGTTCGAAGCGTCCAGAGCCAGGGTCAAGGGCTCACCCACGGGCGATTCAAGCGTGGCGAACTGGCTGTCGATCAAGGTCGAAGGCATGAAGTGGCCCGGCCGATGGGAGACACGATCGGCGGCGACTTCAGGGGTCAGCTCAAGGAACACGAAGCCCAGGCCCGGCAAGGCGCTGCGCAGACGTTCGCGATAAATGTGTTTGAGCGCCGAGCACGTCAGCACCGGGCGCTGGCCCTGGGCGTCAACGCGGCGCAGTTCATCGCACAGGCTGTCGAGCCAGCCGGCACGGTCGTCGTCGTTCAGGGGGATCCCCGCGCTCATCTTTTCGATATTGGCGGCAGGGTGGAAAGTGTCGCCTTCAATGGCGGTCGCGCCGCTGATTTGGCACAAGGCCTCGCTGACGCAAGTCTTGCCGCAACCGGCAACGCCCATGATGACCAGGGCGGTGATGGGATGATTCATGTAACACCTCAGCGCGCAGACAGCGCTACCTTTGCCAGTTATGACACTTGGACAAAAGCAGAAGTTGCCGACGCCTTCTTGTCATTTTTGTGGGTTGCAGCATGTTCGTTCCCAATGCCAAAAAGCGGGGATCAGGCAAACCCCGCTCACGCATTTGCAGCCGCATCGAGACAGCGCTACCTTAGTGCCTCGAATTTTGTTTGGCAAGCCGTCCGATGATCTCTCCTAAAAACGATAAAAATACGCGCACCACTGGCCGCCCTACCCTGAACGAAGTGGCACGCCTGGCCGGTGTCAGCCCGATCACCGCCTCCCGCGCCCTGCGCGGCGTCAGCACCGTGGCCACCGAACTGGTGGAAAAAGTGCAGAAAGCGGCCCTTGAACTGAACTACGTGGTCAACCCTGCCGCCCGCGCGTTAGCCTCGGCCCAGAGCCATTCAGTGGTGGTCTTGGTGCCCTCGCTGTCCAACTTGCTGTTCATCGATACGCTGGAAGCCATTCATCAGGTTTTGCGCCCCAAGGGCTTCGAAGTGCTCATCGGCAACTTCCATTACTCCCGTGATGAAGAAGAAAACCTGCTGCGCAATTACATGGCTTATCAGCCCCGTGGCTTGCTGCTCACCGGTTTCGACCGCACTGAAAGTTCGCGCCGAATGATCGAGGCGAGCAATATTCCGTGCGTGTACATGATGGAACTGGACAGCGCGGCCGGGCTCAACTGCGTGGGTTTTTCGCAACTCGCTGCAGGGGAGACGGCGGCGCAACACTTGCTGTCCCGTGGCCGTAAGCGCCTGGCCTACATCGGCGCGCAACTGGATCAACGCACCTTGCTGCGCGGCGAAGGGTTCCGCAAAGCCCTGCAAAAGGCCGGTTTGTATGACCCGGCTCTGGAAGTGCTGACGCCACGGGCGTCGTCCGTCGGTCTGGGCGGCGAGCTGTTTCTGCAACTGATGGCCAGCCACCCCGACGTGGATGCGATCTTCTTCGGCAACGACGACCTGGCCCAGGGCGCACTGCTTGAAGCCATGCGGTGCGGGATCAACATCCCCGAACGTGTAGCGATCCTCGGTTTCAACGACCTGCCCGCCTCGGCGCACATGGTGCCGCGCCTGAGCAGCATCAGCACCCCGCGCGAGGCGATCGGCCGGCGCTCGGCGGAGTTGATGTTGACGTTGCTGGCGGGGAATGCGGTGGCCAAACCGGTGCAGGACATGGGGTTTGAGTTGAAGGTACGCGAGAGTACGTAACTTGGCCTTTGATCGTTCCCACGCTCCGCGTGGGCATGCCTCAATGGACGCTCTGCGTCCGCTTCGGCAGGGACGCGGAGCGTCCCGGGCTGCATTCCCACGCAGAGCGTGGGAACGATCAGTTCACCGCGTGCTCAGCGCCCCATCAACTCGACGAACGCCAACGCCGCTTTCTGCAACGGCTGGCTCTTGAGCCACACCGCGTGCACCGGCAGCACCAGACCGTTCTCGATGTTGCTGAAACTCAGACGTTTGAGCCTTCCGGCATCGAGTAACGGCTGCACCACCGATAACGGAAAGTTGCCCCAGCCCAACCCGGCTTCAACCATTTCCAGCGCCATGGCCAAGGTGTCGGTGCGCCAACAGGATTCGGCCACCAAGGGCCGGGTTTCGCTGATAGGCAGGTCGCGGCTGGCAACGATGATTTGCCGTACGTGAACCAGATCCTCCAGAAACAAATCCTTGCCCTGAAACAACGGATTGTCCGCCGCCAGCGTGGCGATCATCCGCTCGTTGCCGACAAACTGGAAACGCTCCAGCACGTTCATGCTCAACCCGGCGAAAGCCAGGCAAACGCTGACACGACCGCTGTGGAGCATTGCCAGCACATCGTCCTGCGGCGCGCTGAGTATTTCAATCTCCAGCAGCGGATGACGCTCGGCGATGACCTTGATCGCCGCCAGCAAACGGCGTTTGTCGAGGTCCGCCACAACGCCAATCGACAATTTGCTTTCAAGCCCCAGCGACAGCTCGATCGCATGCACTTGCAGCTGTTTGAGCTGCTCGGCGATCAACCGCGCGTGCGGCACCAAAGCACTGGCCATCGCCGTCGGCACCGGTTCTCGATGGCTGCGATCGAACAACGGATAACCAAGTTCGGCCTCCAGGTTGGCAATGCCCATGCTGACCGCCGACGGCACTTTACCCAGCGCACGCGCCGCCGCGGAAAACGAGCCGCGCTCAATCACGGCCAGAAACAACTCAATGCTGTCGCTGTTGAAATTCATCCGTCGTCCTATCAATAAAACTGAAAGCTACTGACTTTTTCTGTCAGGCCTATTGAAGCTATCTTTCGTCGCCTTCGCCAGTGCTCCTGGCTTCAAGTTCGCGAGAAAGAGGCAAATTTACATGCAAGGCGTTAAACGCAAACTGGTCTACGTGTCGTTGTACGAAGTCATCGGCATGACGTTCTCGGCGCTGGGCCTGGCGCTGTTATCCGGCACATCACCGGGCAGCACCGGGCCATTGGCGGTCATCATTACCACGATCGCGGTGACCTGGAATTTCATCTACACCTCGCTGTTCGAGCGCTGGGAAAGCCGCCAGCCATCGCGCAAGCGCACCGTTAAACGGCGCATCGCCCATGCCGTAGGATTTCAACTAACCTTGATAGTGTTTCTCATCCCGCTGATCGCCTGGTGGATGAACATCAGCCTGGTGCAAGCCTTCCTGCTGGACTTGGCGCTGATCCTTTTCATCCCGTGCTACACCTTCGCGTTCAACTGGCTGTTTGATCGCACCTTTGGGTTGCCGGCCTCGGCACTGCCGGATCCGGTTTGAAAACCCCGCAAGGTCTGTCAGATTCCTGAAGCGTCGAATCGCTAACGGAGTAGCTCAATGGAACATGCACTGAAAATTCTGGGTAAAGCGTCATCCATCAACGTCAGAAAGGTCCTGTGGACCTGTGAGGAACTGGCCGTTGCCTACGAACGTGAGGACTGGGGCGGCGGTTATGCGTCCACCCACACGCCGGAGTTTCTTCGGCTCAATCCTAACGCGCTGGTGCCGGTGATCATCGATGAGGCCGGCGTGCTGTGGGAGTCCAACACGATCTGCCGTTATCTGGCCGGCAAACACCAAAACACCGATCTGTTACCCCACGATCCGGCCGCGCGTGCTCGGGTGGAACAGTGGATGGATTGGCAAGCCACCGAACTCAATGCCTCATGGAGTTACGCATTCACGGCACTGGTGCGCAAGGATCCGGAGTTCCAGGACCCGCATCACATCGCTGCCGGTGTACGCACCTGGAACCAGAAGATGGGCATCCTCGAGCATCAGCTCGCGACCACTAAAGCTTACGTCGCCGGACCCCGCTTCACCCTGGCCGATATTGTCATCGGGCTGTCAGTCAACCGCTGGCTGATGACGCCGATGGAGCGGCCCGACTACCCGGCCATCGACGAGTATTTTCAACGGCTGGCACAACGCTCGGGCTTCCTTAAGCACGGCTGCAACGGCTTGCCTTGAAGCTATGCCTTACTTGCCGCCCGGCGGCAAAGATTAACCGCAAAACGTTCACCGTCCGCCTGGCCAAAACACCATAACAAACTGATATATATAGTCTTTTTTATATAGGCATACTATTTGCTGAAAGCACTGCACCACAACCACTACAAGGTCTACTCATCATGTTGGTCAGTGCAAAACAACACATGCAAAACCTTCCCTTGCCCAAGCGGTGGGGCAAGGATCCGCTCGCCGAAACCGCTGAGGGAAGCGGCCTTCAGAGCTCGGTGATGCAAGCCCTGCAAACCAATGTTCAGGCACAGGTCCAGACATCCGCGACCCAGCAGGCCACGCAACAAGTCAGTGAGGCGAGCAAGATCAGCGACAACGTTGATGAAGCGTTCGCTAAAACCCGTGTAGCATTGCAAACCGCCGACTCATCCCGACCGCCCGCCGATGGCCAATTCAGGTCCAGTGACAGCCCGGCCTCGAACGCCTTCAAGGAATACATGAGCAAAACGCCGGAACAGCGCATCCAGGATTCCATTCTGGAAGAGATGGGTTTGACGAAAGAAGAAGTCGAGCAAATGCCGCCGGAAAAACAACAGACGATCGCTAAAGAGATCGCCGAGCGCATGGAGGACAAAATCAAACTCGCGCAGGCCGAGAAAGAAAACGGCAGCAGTGAGAAAGGCAGCAGCCAGGTGGTCGACAAGTTCCTCGCTTCGCTTTGATAGCCCTGCAACAACGTGCTTTATGTAGCAGCTGGCGCAGCCTGCGTCCGGCTGCGAAGCAGTCGTAAAATCAGAACCTGCGGTGTGTCAGGTAGTCCGTGCAAGTAGGATTTACGACTGCTGCGCAGCCGGACGCAGGCTTCGCCAGCTGCTACATAGAACGCGTCGCGGTCAGTTCAGCTGCAACGTCTCGCTGAACTGGCTGATCGCATCCACCACATGCCGCGAGCCCTGCTGAATCTCCAGAATCACCTCCCCCGCCTCATTCGCCAGTTCCACGCCAAGTCCGGTTCGGCTCAAGCTCGACTGCATGCTCGACACCGCGCTCAACGACAGATCATGGTTCTTGCGCACCACGTCGACAATCTCCAGCGTCGCCTGGCTCGTGCGTGCCGCAAGACTGCGCACTTCATCGGCCACGACGGCAAATCCTCGCCCGTGCTCCCCCGCTCGCGCGGCTTCAATGGCCGCGTTGAGCGCCAGCAAGTTGGTCTGGTCGGCAATGCCGCGGATGGTCTGCACGATGGTGCCGATGATGTCGGACTGTTTGCTGACCGCATCGATACTGAGCGCAGCTTCGTTCAGATCCCGGGAAATGTCCTGAATAATCTGCACGGTTTGCTGCACCACCTGAGAACCTTTCTGCGCGCAGGCATCGTTTTGCACTGAAGTGCTGTGAGCCGATTCCGCAGCGGTTTGCAAAGTGGTCACTTGCTGGGTGATGTCGCTGGCAAACTTCACCACTTTGTACAGCCGGCCCTTGGCGTCGAACAATGGGTTGTAGGAGGCTTCGAGGAATACGGTATGGCCGTGTTTGTCTTTGCGTTCGAAACGATGGGAGTGATATTCGCCGCGATTGAGTGAAGCCCAGAACGCTTTGTAAGGCTGCGACTCGGCTTCGGCGCGGTGGCAAAACAGGCTGTGGTGCTGACCCACCACTTCGTTGAGCGAGTAATGCATCGTCTTGAGGAAGTTTTCATTGGCTGCGATGACTTTACCTTCCGGGGTGAATTCGATCACCGCCATGGAACGGCCGATCGCGGAAAGCATGCTTTCTTCTTCGTGTTCCTTGTACACCCTGGCGGAGATGTCAGTGGCGACTTTGATCACACTTTTAACCTGGCGGTCGGGACCGAACACCGGCATGTAACTGGCTTCAAGCCAGATCTCTTTGCCTTTCTTGTTCAGCCGTAAAAAAGTGCCGCTGACCGGTTCGCCACGGGCCAGGTCCCGCCACAACTTCGCGTAAGCGTCGCTGCGGTAGTACGTTTCTTCGCAAAAGATCCGGTGATGTTTGCCGCGCACTTCGTCGGCGCTGTAACCCATGACACTGCAAAAGTTGTCGTTAGCATCGAGCACGATGCCTTCCGGGGTGAACTCGATCATCGCCATTGATCGACTCACCGCCGCCAACTTGGCGTTGGCCTCGGTCAGCGCACAACTGAATCGTTGGATTTCCAGCAGGTCAGCCTTGTGATGTAGGTTAAACATGGTCGTATCACCTTCAGCGCGTTTTTTTGATTGATGAAAGTTCTTTGGTCTTTCAACGGATCCACCACATCGTTCTATGGAACAGGCACACGCGTTCCTCCAGGGGAGGAATTGTCAGGTGATCAATGATGTTCAATCGGAGGGTCCATGTAGCAACGCTCTTATCAAGACATCCTTCTCTTGATAGCCCGGGACCGGGCCAGCCCTAACGTTTTCATAAATAACTCCCTTTACCGGCCAGCTCCTTGTTGCTCCGTGTCGGTGCCTCGGGGTGGGCACTCTTGCTGCGCCCTCTTCATATGGCGAGCGACATGATCAGCTACAAGTCAGCTTAGCCAGCCACTACAGGGACGCAAGGCCACTAGTCGGCCAGTATTGAGGACAAAATCGGTTCAGCGAGCATGTCCAGCAATGCCTGCACCACTGGCGAGGTTTTTTTGTCGGGGGCGGCCACCAGGGCGAACTCGCGATGGATTCGCGGATATACGGGCACCACGCGCAAGCCTTGGCGATTACCCGGCAAGGTCATTTCCGGCACCAGGGTGACACCAATGTTTTCGCGCACCAGCGTGAACGCGCTGCTCCATTCACGGACCTCGACTCGCACATCGCTCAACTGCAAACCGGCCTCGGCGGCGAGGCTGCGGGCATTGGTCGAGCAACCGCCCGTCGCCAGTACAAAAGGCTGTCCGGCCAACTCCGCAAGGGTCACGCCCTCCTCGTTCGAACGGCGGGCCAGCGGATGCCCGCCGGGCAGTACCGCCATCCACGCATCGCGCCCCAATCGTCCGGCATTGCGCTCGGGCGGCGGATTCAACACTACGCCGACATCGACCAGCCCGGCTGCAAGCAGGGCTTCCACTTCATCGTCGCTAACCTCCAGCGCCACCACCTGGATGCCGGGATACAAGCGATTGAACCGACGCAACAGCGGCGGGAGAAAAGTCGCCAGCACCATGGGAAAACTGGCGAGGCGGATAGTCCCGCGCTGGATGTCTCTGGCGGCATCGACGGTACTGCGAATGTTTTCCAGGGCGCCGAGCATCATGCGCGCCTGCTCGATCACCGGCAGGCCGATGGCCGTCGGCAGGGTCTGGCGATTCTCCCGGCTGAACAGCTGAACGCCAAGGGTGTCCTCGATCAACGCCAATGCCTGGCTGGCACCGGACTGGGTCATGCCGACCCGTTCGGCGGCTCGGGTAATGTTGCCGGTGTCCGCCACCGCCACCACCATTCGCCAGTGCATCAGATTCATCATGGCAGTAGCTTTCCTTATGGCAGCGCTCTGAAAGATTAATTTTACCGGGGGTGCCGCGCACTATGACACTGGCGCAAATCCCTCACCAGAGCCTTGCCGATGAAGTTGTATTACGCCCCGAATGCCTGCTCGCTGGCGCCGCACATTGTGCTGCGCGAACTGGATTTGCCCTTCGAGTTGGTACGTGTCGATAACAGGACCAAGAAAACCGAGACCGGCGCTGACTTCCTCGCGATCAACCCAAAAGGTTATGTCGCTGCCTTGCAATTGGATAACGGCGAGGTGCTGACCGAAGGACCGGCACTTCTGCAATACCTGGCGGATCTGCGACCCGAGTCGAACCTTGCACCGGCGAACGGGACGTTCGAACGGGTACGGCTGCAGGAGTGGTTGAATTTCGTCTCGACGGAGATTCATGGAGGGTTGGGTTGGCTGTTCAATTCGCAGTTTGCGGATGAGGTGAAGGTGCAGATCAAAGAGAAGCTGTTCAAGCGGTTGGCGGTGCTGAACCAGACGCTGGAGCGGCAGGATTATTTGATGGGTGATTTCAGCGTGGTTGATGCGTATTTGTTTACGGTGTTGCGCTGGACGTCTTTGTTCGCGATTGATCTGGGTCAGTGGCCGGGGTTGGAGCGGTTTCAGGCGCGGATTGATGCACGGCCTGCCGTGAAAGCGGCGTTGGCTGCGGAGTTGGTGTAGGACTTAAGACCATTCGCGAGCTAGCCCGCTCTCACAGGGGACCTCCTGTGGAACAGTACTTGTGTACACCCGAATCCACTGTGGGAGCGGGCTTGCTCGCGAATGCGGTAGTCCATACACCGCAAAATCATCCGGAAAAACTACAAACTCGCACTCACCTTGGTCGCCACCTCCCCGGGCACCCAGGCTTTCCAAATAGCCGGCTGATCGCGCAAAAACGCCTCGGCCACTTGTCGCGGTTGCTGGCGTTTCTCGCTCATCTGCCCCAGCGTCTGGTTCAGCAGATCGATCGGTAAATCGACCTTTTCAAAGAACGCCACCAGGTCCGGGTACTGCGCCTTGAACGGCGCCGAGACGCCAATCGCCAGGCTCGCCGGCATCGAACGCGTGCCTTTGGGATTTGGATTTTTAGCATCGGCCAAGGTCTTCCAGGCTTCAGCGTCGAACGGTGGCTCGTCGAGTTTCACCAGTTTGAAACGGCCCAACAGCGGCGTCGGCGACCAGTAGTAGAACAGCACCGGTTTGCCGCGGCGGATCGACGAAGCGACCTCCGCATCCAGCGCCGCGCCGGAACCGGTGCGGAAGTTGACGTAGCTGGCGGTCAGGTCATAGGCCTTGAGTTTCTGACTGTTGACGATCTCCGAGGTCCAGCCGGTCGGGCTGTTGAGGAAACGTCCGCGGCTCGGGTCTTCCGGGTCGCGGAACACGTCCTTGTAACGGGCCAGGTCGGCGACGGATTTCAGCTCCGGAGCCAGCGGTTTGATGCCGCGTTCCGGGTCGCCCTTGATCACGTATTCCGGCACCCACCAACCTTCGGTGGCACCCTTCACGGTGTCGCCCAAACCGAACACCTTGCCCTCGGCGGACGCCTTGACCCACGCCGGACTGCGCCCGGCCCACTCCTCGCCGATCACCTGAATGTCGTTCTTGGCCAACGCCGCTTCGAGGCTGACGGTGCTGCCCGGCAACGTGTCGGTCGGGTAGCCGTAACCTTTCTCGACGATCAGCCGCAGGATTTCGGTGATCAGGCTCCCGCTCTCCCAAGTGATGTCACCGAAGTGAATCGGCGCGGTTTTTTCGGCTGCCGGAACGTGAGTAGCCACCAGGCTCAGGGCCAGCAGCGAACTGCCGAGCAGGGTTTTGATCGATCTCATGCGGACCTCTGGGTCAGGGGTTGATTGGCGCTGTGCTGGGCGCACAAGGCGTGGGTGCGGGTCATGTAAACGCTGACCGAGCGTTGGGAAATGCCCAGTTCGGCGGCGATTTGCGGGTAGGTCAGGCCGTCGATGCGGGACATCAGGAAGGTCGCCCGGACTTTGCCCGGCAAGCGATCAAGCGTCTGGTCGAGGCCCTGCAATGCCCGGCTCAGTTGCACCAGCTCCTCAGGCGATTTCACGTGCTGCGTATCGATGTGCTGCAATTGATCGAGGTGCTGATGCTCCAGATCACGACGGCGCCATAGCTGATAAATCAACCGGTGGGCAATGGTGGTGAGCAAGGCGCGAGGCTCGCGGATCGGTGTCAGACTTGGGGATTCAAGCAATTGCGCGAAGGTTTCGGCGGCGATGTCTTCGACACTGAAACCGGCCCCCGAATACCGGTGCAAGCGTGCGCACAGCCAGGGGTAATGAGCGCGGAACAATCCGTCCACGTAGTTACGATGGGAGACGTCGGTGCCGGACATAGAGGCTCCAAGGGTTAGGGGTCGCTGAATGTCCGGTGATCCGGTGGCGCGATCCTAGCAAGGAGACTTATTCTTTAATAATACTTAAAACGTATTTTTATATTCTATTTGTGAATTAGACATCAAAAGCTCGCAGCCTCGTTTCACTCGACAGCTGCTACAGGAGATCGGTGTCCATCTGTAGCAGCTGTCGAGTGAAACGAGGCTGCGATCATTTCACACTACCTACCGCAATCGCCCATACCCCAACGCTTCGGCCTCCTGCTGGTAATTGAGAATGACTTGATAGTCGCTCTCGGTAGCCGGCAGCACTTCTTGCAGGCCGAGGATTTCCGCCACATCGGGCAACTCCTGCAATGAGGTGTTCATCGCCTGCCGAAGCGCTTCAACCTGTTCATCGGTCAGCGTCTCGGCCGTGATGAACGGCAAGGTCGGACTGAACGCACTTCGGGCCACGACGCGCAGGCCGGCGACCTCTTTGTCGGCATGCCGCGCCAGATAAGCGAAGGTCACACTGTCGATGGCCGCCAGGTCTGCAAGCCCCTCGCGCAGCCAGCGCAGGCTCTCGCGGTGGCTGCCGCTGATGGCGGCACTGGAAAAAAACTGCCCGTCGCGATGCAGCGGCGCCAGTCGGTGGCGCAACAGGTTCATGCCGCTGTTGGAGTCTTCGCCATTGATTACCCCGCGACTGCCGCGCAAGTCGGGCAATGTCCGCCGTGGATCATCGGCGCGGCTCAGCAGCAGGCTGCAATGGTTGCCGCCGTTGCTGTCGGGGAGTTCATAACGAGGCCGACCGATGACCCGGACTTTACCGCGCAAGGCGGTCATCAGCGGGTAGCCGCAGGTTTGGGTCAGCAGCAGATCCGGCGAGAGCCAGAGTTCGGACAGCGACAGGCCTTCGGCCCTCAAACGGGAATGGCCCAGGTGATCGAGGATGCGCGAAAGCCAGCGCTCGTTCGCCGCGCGGATCGGCTCGGGGGCGACGTACATCAGTAATTCGGCGATGTGTAGTGTCATCAAAATCTTCCATCCAACGAAATTCTCATTGTGGGAGCGGGCTTGCTCGCGAAGGGGTCCTGTCAGGCACCCAGGATGTCGACTGACACTCAGCCTTCGCGAGCAAGCCCGCTCCCACAGGGGACCTCATTCGCGATCAGTGAAATGGATGCCTCGGGCTATCAATGGCTTTCACGCCATTCTCCCGCCACAACTGCCCGTAACCCTGCACCAGAAACCCACCACTGCGCGCCACCCATTGCTCGCGGCGCGCGTGGTAGGCGCGTGGCAAGTCGTACCAGGGCAGGCCCGGCAAGTCGTGATGCACCAGGTGAAAATTGAGGTTCAGGAACAGCCAGCGCCACGGCCAGGCCGCTTCGTTGAGCACGGTGCGTTGCTCGGGTGCGGCGTGTGGACGGTGTTCATAGTAGGAGCGAATCATCGCAATCGACAGCGCCGGCACGCTGATCAGCAACAAGTAATGCCAGACCGGCAGCACGCTGTAGCGCGCGATGAACACCAGCATCAGCAGGGTCAGCGCGCCGTGGGTCAACCACATCAACCACGCCTGTCGTTCACCGTTGGTCAGCCGCTGCAGTTCTTCCTTCGCCAGCGCCACCAAGGCCAGCGGCGCGCCAAGCATGAAGCGCCCGAGTACGGTTTTGTTCAGCCAGTGCAAGCCTTGTTCAAAGAGCGAACTGCTCTGCCACTGCTTGGCCGTCAGGTAACGGCTTTCCGGATCGCGACCGGGCAGGGTCAGGTCTTCGTCGCGGTGATGCAGCAAATGGCTATCGCGATACAGGGTGTAGGGATACCAGACGGCGAACGGGGCGTAACCGAGGACTTTATTGAGCAATGTCCAACGGGTCGGATGCCCGTGAAGCAATTCGTGCTGCACCGACAACCAGAGCACCACCAGCGGGATCAGCAACACCGTGCTCCACCACAGCCCCAAACGCTCACTCGCCAGCACGATGCTGAACCAACCGGCATACACGCCGATCAACAACAGCCAGGTCGGCCACTCAGTGCGGGCGGTCAGGCGTTGGCGCAGGGTGTCGATTTCTTCTCGGTGGGTGGCATCGAAGTAATGGGGCATGGCGTTGCTCAGATCGGGGACCAGTCCCCCTCTGTGCAATGGCGCAGGGAAATCTTGCAGATTATTTGGTTATTTCGTTAGACATGCAGCAGGAGCCCGAGGGCCGGGCTCCCTTGTCGCGGGATCAATGACCGAACACATCCACCTTCTTGGCCTTCTTGTCTGCGCGCTTTTCATCGGCGGTTTTCGCCGGCTTCTTCTTTGCTGCTTTTTTTGAATCCATGCCTTTGGCCATGATACTTACTCCACTCATACGGGATGTGAGATCAGGTATACACCTATCCCCGGCCGCGCGTTCTTTTATAATCGCCCGCTTTGCGCACCGACAGATCAAACCCATGCCCGACACCCAATACACCCTGCTCGCCGAGCCGTTATGGCCGTTGATGAACAAGTTTTATCGCGCCCACCAATCGTCGATGAAAGCGGTCCGCGACGCTCAACTGTGGGTTGCCAGACGCGATGAGATCATTGGCGCGTTGTGCTTGCGTCCGGTCTCGGGTGGGCATTGGTTGACGGGGTTGTTCGTCGATCCGGCGTGTCGGGAGCAAGGGATCGCGGCGGCGTTGATGGCCGCAGCGGTGAGCGGGCTCGAGCAACCGGTCTGGCTGTTCTGCCATCCCGACTTGCGTGGTTTTTATGAACGCCAGGGATTTTCCTTCGATCCACAAATGCCTTATGCCATGACCGAACGCTTGAGCCGTTACGCACGCAGTAAACCCATGATTGCCATGGGCCTGGCCAAACATCAGACGTCGGACTGATGGAGATCTCCTGTGGGAGCGGCGGATTGTAGAGATGGGTTAGTCGTCGGCGTTCGGGTCGAGATCCGGAAACATCACTTCGGTGAACCCGAATTTGCTGAAGTCGGTAATCCGCGACGGGTACAGCCGGCCGATCAGGTGATCGCACTCATGCTGCACCACCCGCGCATGGAATCCCTCGGCGATCCGCACAATCGGCTGGCCCTTGGGATCGAACCCTTCGTAGCGAATCTGCTGATAACGATCCACCGCACCGCGCAGGCCGGGCACTGACAGGCAGCCTTCAAAACCCTCCTCCATCAGCGGGCTCAACGGCGTGATCAGCGGGTTGATCAGGATGGTCTGCGGCACCGCTTCAGCGTCCGGGTAGCGTTCGCTGTGCTCGAAGCCAAAGATCACCAGTTGCAGATCGACACCGATCTGCGGCGCGGCCAGACCAACACCGCCGACGCTTTCCATGGTCTGGAACATGTCGTCGATCAACTGCCACAGTTCCGGGCTGTCGAACATTTCTGCCGGAACTGGCGGGGCAATGCGCAGCAGGCGCTCGTCGCCCATTTTCAGGATTTCACGGATCATTTGGTGACTTCGTCAGTGGTGGGTTTGATCGAGTGATCCCGACCCAATCCCGAAACGTGGTGCTTGGGTTCTTCGTGGGCGAGTTCACCGGGGACTTTTTCGCCATCGTTCTTGCCTTCGGTCGACATGTGCTCGATCACCGCATTCATCTCCGCGCCCAGCAACAGCACCGCGGCGGAAATGTAGAAGTAGAGCAACAGCACGATGATCGCGCCGATACTGCCATACATGGCGTTGTAGTTGGCGAACTCCTTGACGTACAGACCGAAGCCCACGGAGGCGAGGATCCACACCACCACCGCCAGCACCGAGCCTGGGGTGATAAAACGAAACTCCTGTTTGACGTCGGGCATGACGTAATAAATCAGCGCCACGGCCACCATCAGCAGAATCACCACCACTGGCCAGCGCACGATGGTCCACAGGGTCACGATAAAGTCTTCCATGCCGACTTGCGCGGCAATCCAGCCCATCAATTGCGGCCCGAGCACCATCAGTGCGGCGGCGATCAACAGCATGCCGGCGATGCCGACCGTGTAGATGATCGACAGCGGAAAACGCTTCCACGCGGGCCGGCCTTCGACCACGTCGTAGGCGGCGTTCATCGCGCTCATCATCAGCCGCACACCGGCGGACGCAGTCCACAGGGCAATCACGATACCAATCGACAGCAAGCCACCCTTGGACTGCTGGAGTTGGTCGATCACCGGATTCACCTGCTCCAGCGCCTGAGGCGGCAGGACCAGCTCGGATTGCAGGCGCAGCCAGGAGAAGAAGTCCGGCAGATGCAGAAAACCGATCAGCGCGATGAGAAAAAGAATGAAGGGAAACAGCGAAAACAGCATTTGATAGGCCAATGCCGAGGCATAGGTCGACATCTCGTCGTCGACGAATTCGGTGACCGTGCGCACCATGACCCGGTGCAGGCGCAGACCTTTCATGTGAGGGAAAAACATTAGCGTCTCCTTTCGCCGCAAAATTGGGTTGAAGTCGAGGCGACTCAGGGGCCGTTTTCTACATCAAAGTAGCCTACTTGGCGACTTTGAAACAATTTCCGTGCGCAAGTTCAGGCTGACACAAAAACGGCCATCCGTGGATGGCCGTTCCTGTTGCTCATCAAAGGCCGAATCAAGCCTTGTCGACGCCTTTCTTGATCGCGTCCTTAGCCTTGCCGACCGCTTGCTGGGCTTCGCCTTTCTTTTCCTGCACTTTGCCTTCGGCTTGCAGTTTAGTGTTGTCAGTGGCCTTGCCGACACCTTGCTTGACGTTGCCGACGGCTTCGTTGGCCATGCCTTTTACTTTATCGCCAGTGCTGCTCATGGTGTTTCTCCTGTGAACAATTCAACGGAAAAAGTCGTTACACAAAGATTGACCGGGGGCATTTGCGCGGAGTTTCATTTATTTTCAGTTACGCATTTCATCGTTCCGAGCAGATCAGGCTTTATGTTTGCCGACCAACCCACGAGAATGCGCAACGTATTCAGGCCATGGCGCTGACGATCCAATCCCGTAGGAATGTTATGAAACTCGATAAAAAGCAGGCCATTGCCCGCAGAAACCAGGAACTTGGCGGTGCTGTGCTTGGCGTCAACAACTGCCATTTCACCGAATTGAACCGCAACCGCAACATCTGGTGGTTCGATATCCCGGTGGCGCGTCTGGCCATCGGTCAGTACGAATGGGTTCACCTGCTGATGCACACGCCGGATACCGACGAACTGCTGCACCTGAAAGTGCCAACGGTGTTCCTGCGCGAAAAGCTTGAAGGCCTGGTGGTGCGCAACGAAGGCAAGCGCAAAGCCGCTTTGAGCCTGGAACTGAGCGCGGACAAGGATTCGTACCTGCAAGACATGCGCCCGGCGGGCACCAACGTCAATTTCGCGCCGTTCCGCCTGTAACACCGACTCCCGGTGCCGATCGTTCCCACGCTCTGCGTGGGAATGCAGCCGGGGACGCTCCGCGTCCCAACAGCGGACGCAGAGCGTCCATTGAGGCATTCCCACGCAGAGCGTGGGAACGATCAGGTAGAAAAAAGCCCCGCATCTGCGGGGCTTTTTGTGGGTTACGCGCCGACTTTCTTGCCGTTGAGCTTTTTCAGCTCTTCGTCGCGCAATTCGCGGCGCAGGATCTTGCCGACGTTGGTGGTCGGCAGCGCATCGCGGAACTCCACGGAGCGTGGGACCTTGTAGCCGGTCACGTTCGCACGCATGTGCTCCATCACCTGCTCCTTGGTCAACGTCACGCCCGGCTTGACCACGATGAAGATCTTGATCGCCTCGCCCGACTTCTCGTCCGGCACGCCGATGGCCGCGCATTGCAGCACGCCCGGCAGGGTCGCCAGCACATCTTCGAGTTCGTTCGGGTAAACGTTGAAACCGGAGACCAGGATCATGTCTTTCTTGCGATCGACAATGCGCATGTAGCCATCCGGCTGGATCACCGCGATGTCACCGGTCTTCAACCAGCCTTCGCTGTCGAGCATTTCATCGGTGGCGTCCTGGCGTTGCCAGTAGCCCTTCATCACTTGCGGACCTTTCACACACAGTTCGCCGATTTCGCCTAACGGCTGCTCAACGCCGGCATCGTCAATGACTTTGCACACGGTGGACGGAACCGGAATACCGATGGTGCCGATCTGAATGTGCTGGATCGGGTTCACGGTGGCCACCGGACTGGTTTCGGTCATGCCGTAACCTTCGCAGATGGCGCAACCGGTGACCGCTTTCCAGCGCTCGGCCGCGGCCAGTTGCAAGGCCATGCCGCCGGACAGAGTGACTTTCAGTGCAGAGAAGTCCAGCTTGCGGAAGCCTTCGTTGTTGCACAGCGCTACGAACAAGGTATTGAGACCGACGAAGCCGCTGAACTTCCACTTCGACAGTTCCTTGACCATCGCCGTCAAGTCGCGCGGGTTGCTGATCAGGATGTTGTGGTTGCCGATCAGCATCATCGCCATGCAATGAAAGGTGAAGGCATAGATGTGGTACAGCGGCAGCGGCGTGATCAGGATCTCGCAACCTTCATTAAGGTTGGAACCCATCAGCGCCTTGCACTGCAGCATGTTTGCGACGAGGTTGCGATGGGTCAGCATCGCGCCCTTGGCCACACCGGTGGTGCCGCCGGTGTATTGCAGCACGGCAACGTCGCTGCTGGCCGGGTTGGCTTCCGCCACTGGCTGGCCGTGGCCCTTGCTCAGCACGTCGTTGAACTTGATGGCCTTGGGCAAGTGATACGCCGGGACCATCTTCTTCACGTACTTGATGACGCTGTTGACCAGCAGGCGCTTGAGCGGTGGCAGCAGGTCGGCCACTTCCGTGACGATCACGTGCTTGACGCCGGTTTTCGGCACCACGGTCTCGGCCAGATGCGCCATGTTGGCCAGGCAGACCAGGGCTTTGGCCCCGGAGTCGTTGAATTGGTGTTCCATTTCCCGCGCGGTGTACAGCGGGTTGGTGTTGACCACGATCAGCCCGGCGCGGATGGCGCCGAATACGGCCACCGGGTACTGCAACACGTTGGGCAGTTGCACGGCGATTCGATCGCCCGGCTGCAAGTCGGTATGCTGTTGCAGGTAAGCGGCAAAGGCGCCGGACAATTCGTACAGTTCACCGTAGGTGATTGTCTTGCCCAGGTTGCTGAATGCCGGTTTGTCGGCGAAGCGTTGGCAGGATTGTTTCAACACTGCCTGAATATTCGGATACTCGTCTGGATTGATCTCGGCAGCAATCCCGGCAGGGTACTTATCCTTCCAAAAGTCTTCGTTCATGGAAGCCCACTCCTCAGCAACGCGAATTCAGCACCGCATTTGATGCGATTATTATTGGTGTGTGTTTGTCGGTGAATCTAGCGCTTTTATAAGCCCGAGAAGTCACAAAGCGCGCCGAGAGTAGCAGCTTTGCCAAGGGTCGACTAGAGCCAAAAGCGGCCTCTATGGTCACAATTGTGACTCAAGAATTGCTAGCAGTCATTTTAGAGCAAAGATTCTATACAACCCTGAAAAGCCCCTGAAACCGGGGCTTTTAATCTTTCAAAAGCATCGCGGGCAAGCCCGCTCCCACAGGATCAGCGATGACCCTGTGGGAGCGTGGCTTGCCCGCGAACCGTGCGAAGCGCGACCATTCAACGACTATGCAATATCCCGCAACTCCCGCCGCAAGATCTTGCCCACCGGCGTCATCGGCAACGACTCACGCAACACAATGTGCTTGGGCACTTTGTACGCCGTGAAGTTTTCCTTGCAGTACGCCTTCAGCTCTTCAAGGCTGACCCCCGATTCGCGGGCCACCACAAACAACTTCACCGCCTCCCCCGAGCGCTCGTCCGGCACGCCGATCACTGCGCAGTTGGCGACTTTCGGGTGAGCCATCACGATGTCTTCGATCTCGTTCGGGTACACGTTGAAACCCGAGACGATGATCATGTCTTTCTTGCGATCAACGATGCGCACGAAACCGTCCGGGTCGATCACCGCGATGTCGCCGGACTTGAACCAGCCCTCGGCATCCAGCACCTCGGCAGTGGCTTCGGGTTTCTGCCAGTAGCCCTTCATGATCTGCGGGCCCTTGATGCACAGTTCGCCGCGTTCGCCCAAGGGCTGCTCGACGCCTTCATCGTTGATGACTTTCAGCGTGGTGCCCGGCACCGGCAGGCCGACCGTGCCGATCCGCGATTTGTCGCCGTACGGGTTGGTGCAGGCCACTGGTGAGGTTTCGGTCAAGCCGTAGCCTTCGGTGATGCGGCACCCGGTGAGCTGCTCCCAGCGCTCGGCGGTCGCCTTGACCAGCGCGGTGCCGCCGGAATTGGTGAGTTTGAGGCTGGAGAAATCCAGGGTCTTGAAATCCGGATGATCCATCAGCGCAACGAACAGCGTGTTCAGTCCCAGCAACGCCGAGAACCGCCATTTCTTCAGCTCCTTGATGAAGCCGCCGATGTCGCGAGGATTGGTGATCAGCACGTTGTGGTTGCCGGTCACCATCATGCACATGCAATTCGCCGTGAAGGCATAGATGTGGTACAGCGGCAGCGGCGCGATCATCACTTCCTGACCTTCGCGCAGCAGTGGCTGACCGTCGCTGCCGAACTGCCCGAGGCACGCCCGCGCCTGCTGCATGTTCGCCACCAGGTTGCCGTGGGTCAGCATCGCGCCCTTGGCCAGGCCGGTGGTGCCGCCGGTGTATTGCAACACGGCGATGTCATCGAGACTGACGTTCAGCGGCTTGATGCCCAGGCCCCGGCCCAGACGCAGCGCGCTCTTGAAAGAAATCGCCTGCGGCAAGGAATAGGCCGGGACCATCTTCTTGACCTTGCTGACCATGGTATTGACCAGCCAGCCCTTGGCGCTGGGCATCAGGTCACCCATCTTCGCTTCGATCAGGTACTGGATGTCGGTGTCGGGCAGCACTTCCTGGACCTTCTGCCCGAACACGTTCAGGTACACCAGCGCCCGGGCACCGGAGTCCTTGAATTGATGACGCATCTCCCGTGCGGTGTACAGCGGGTTGGTGTTGACCACGATCAGCCCGGCGCGCAAGGCACCGAACACGGCAATCGGGTAATGCAAAATGTTGGGCATCTGCACCGCAATGCGATCCCCCGGCACCAGGTCGGTGTGGGCTTGCAGGTAACCGGCGAAGGCCAGGCTGTAGCGTTCAAGTTCGGCGTAGGTCAGGGTCACGCCCATGTTGCTGAACGCCGGGCGATCAGCGAATTTCTTGCAGGAACGCTCGAACACCTCAAGCACCGACTTGTAGGCCCCAAGGTCAATATCCAGGGGCACGCCGGCCGGGCGTTTGTCATTCCAGAAATCAGGTTGCATTGTTCTTGTCCTCTTTACCTGAGCCTATCCGGGCCGCTTTTCTGTCCTTCTTAAAAACAAAGAGCGAAGAGCGGGGCTTCACGGACACTAGCAGCTATGGCGAATCAGGCAAATATGCCAACGGGCGTCATTGACCGTGTGAATCTTGCTGCAGCGGCGTGGCCTGATCAGACGGCAAGCGCAGGATGCGCTATACAATGCATCGAAGCTGTTTTCCCACCCGGCAGCCCCATGCAAAGGAATCGCCATGATCCACGACACTTTCTGGCTGACCGCGAGTGACCGCAGCCGCCTCTACGTCAACCAGTGGCTGCCAGATCCGCCTTTAAAAGCCGTGATCCTGCTGGCCCATGGCATGGCCGAACACAGTGGTCGCTACGCCCGTCTGGCACAGAAATTCTGCGAGCAGGGTTACGGCGTCTACGCGCCAGACTTGCGTGGACATGGCAAAACTGCCGAAAACGGGACACTCGGCCATTTCGCCGACGACGATGGCTGGTGCAAAGTGGTCGGCGACCTGGCCAGCCTCAACCAGCACATCGGCCAGCAACATCCCGGCGTGCCGATCGTGCTGCTCGGCCACAGCATGGGCAGCTACATCGCCCAGGCCTATCTGCTGCATCACAGCGCCAGCCTGCACGGCGCGGTGCTCAGCGGTTCGAACTTCCAGCCCATCGCGCTATATCGCGCGGCGCGACAGATTGCCCGGCTCGAACGCCTGCGCCAGGGCGGCAAAGGCCGAAGTGCATTGATCGAGTGGTTGTCGTTCGGCTCGTTCAACAAAAAATTCAAACCGGCGCGCACACCGTTCGACTGGCTTAGCCGGGACCCGGCGGAGGTTGATCTGTACGCCAACGACCCGCTCTGCGGCTTCAGGTGTACCAATCAGCTGTGGATCGATTTGCTCGGCGGCTTGCAGCAAATCAGCAAAGCGTCCAATCTCGCTCAGATTGATCCGGGCCTGCCGCTGCTGGTGATTGGCGGTGAATGTGATCCGGTGAGCGAAGGCAAACGTCTGAATGATCTGGCCAATGCGCTGCGCGCGGCCGGCAGCCAGAACCTGCAACTGACTATTTACCCGCAGGCACGGCATGAACTGTTCAACGAAAGCAACCGCGATGAAGTGATCGATGACGTGTTGAACTGGATCGCCCAGGCGCTGAGCCACCGCCGGCCACCCAGATCAGAATAGTTTTTTTTGTGGATTTTTTTATTCGTCACAGGAATTGAAACAGATGACCCAGGTTACCAACACCCCTTACGAAGCCCTCGAAGTCGGCCAGACCGCCAGTTACAGCAAGACGGTCGAAGAGCGCGACATTCAGTTGTTCGCCGCGATGTCCGGTGATCACAACCCGGTGCACCTGGACGCCGAATTCGCCGCTGGCACCATGTTCAAGGAGCGCATCGCTCACGGCATGTTCAGCGGTGCGCTGATCAGCGCGGCCGTGGCCTGCGAGTTGCCTGGGCCTGGCACTATTTATATCGGTCAGCAGATGAGCTTTCAGAAGCCGGTGAAGATTGGCGACACCCTGACCGTGCGTCTGGAGATCCTGGAGAAACTGCCGAAGTTTCGTGTGCGGATTGCCACTCGAGTGTTCAACCAGCGCGATGAATTGGTGGTGGATGGCGAGGCCGAGATTCTTGCGCCGCGCAAGCAGCAGACGGTGACATTGCCTACCCTGCCGGCGATCAGCATCGGCTAAGGTGTTGTCTGCACCATTCGCGAGCAAGCCCGCTCCCACATTTACCCGCATTCCCATGTTGGACACGATCAAATGTGGGAGCGGGCTTGCTCGCGAATGGCTTCACCTCGGTATTACTGTTGCACCCGCTCCTGCACCTGCACACTCGCCGTCATCCCTGAACTCAAGTTCATCCCCTCCGGCAACTGATCAATCTTGATCCGCACCGGTATCCGTTGCGCCAGCCGCACCCAGTTAAACGTCGGCTCAACCTCCGCCAGCAATTGCCCATCCGGCGTGGTATTGCGATCGGTAATCCCGCGGCTGATGCTTTCCACATGCCCGTCCAGCGCTTCTCCCGCGCTCATCAACCAGACTTTCACCGGATCACCCACCCGAATCCGCGGCAGCTTGGTTTCCTCGAAATACGCCTGCACATAGAAGGTCGAATCATCGATCAACGCCATCACCGGTTGCCCGGCATTCACGTAATTGCCTTGGGCCAGACGCAGGTTGGTGATGTGTCCGCTGCGAGGCGCATGGACCTGACTGCGCGCCAGATTGAGTTCGGCGACCTTGGCTTCCGCCTGGGCTTCACGCAGTTCACCCCGGGCAATACCGGCGTTGATTTGCGCGTTCTCGCGCAGCTCGGCACTGATCGCTTGCGGCCCGAGACTGGCGCGGCGACTGGCTTCGCGTTCGCGCAGATTGAGTTGTTGCTGGCGGGTCTGCACCACCGCCTGGGCCTTCTCCAGCGCCGCTTCGAAACGGTCACGATCGATGCTCAGCAACAGATCACCGGCCTTGACCGGCTGGTTATCGAACGCCTTGAGCTCACGCACCCAGCCCGAGACGTCCGGGGCGATCACCACCACGTCAGCGCGGATCCGCGCGTCCCGCGTCCAGGGCGTGAGCATGTAGTACTGCCACAAATGGAAGCCGGCAAAAATCGCCACCGCCACCAGGCACAGGGTTACCGCGACACGTACGGGGGTACGCATTTTCTACTCCTTATAAAGGTCCCAGGACGACAGTGATCAGGGTCAGCACACAGACGTACAAGGCGCAATCAAACAATGCTTCGTGCCAGATCCAGCGGCCGATCGGCGTCAGGCGCAACAGCAGGCGCAAGGCGCCGGTGACCAGCAGCGCCAGCAGCACATAAATCAGAAACGGACTAAGCAGCACGCCGCCCACCGACCATTCACGCAAGCCCATGGCTTTGCTCCTGTTGACGGCACCAGGCGCGCCAGCTGCTTTGCAATTGCAGCACGGCGCCTTGGGCCAGTTTCACGGCATCGCTGGGCGGCAATGCATACAAGGTTTTCAAAAAGTCTTCGCTGGGCTGTTCCAGCGCATCGGCGCAGTGGCCTGCGGGACCTTGCTCGAGGACTTTTTCCAACTGTTCGAGATACCGCCGTTGAGGCGCACTGACTGGCACCTGTGCCACCGCCAGACTCAAACGCAGATGTAGCAATTCATCGCCGATATCCAGACCAAGCAAGCCGTCATCCCAGCGACTGCGCGCCGGTTCCGGCAATTCTGGATAGTGTCGCGCCAGTTGCAGCAAGCGGTCGGCCATGCGCCCGCCAAACCAGCTTTCGGCACCGCGCAGGTTGCGTCGGGTCAGCCGTACCAGATCGTCGAGCGTTGCCGCCAGCAAACGGCGGCCATGCCACGCCGGGTTACGCAGGATCAGCAAATGAAACGCCAGCACCGCCGCGCCGACACCGACCACCATCGCCTGAGCGCTGTTGAAGAACGTGGCGACGTCGAATTTCATCGCGTTCAGCGGCGCAACCAGCACGATGAAGTGCAGGCAGAACGAAGTGGCCGTGGCGCCAATCTGTGGCTTGGCCATGCCCAGCGCACCGAGAAACAACGGCACGCCCATGCCCATGCAGAGCAACGCAAAACCGCTCCATTGCGGCAGCAGAATCTGCCCGACGAAAAACGCTGCCGGGATAGCCAGAAAAATCCCCCGCATGAAACTCATGCCGATCTGCGCGCCGTTCTCGCGACTGGCAAACAGACTGCACACCACGCACGTCAGCACCAACGCGCCCGACGCAGCGGGCCAGGCCGTCGCCAGCCAGAAGCACGACACCACCAGAAACGCCAAGGCACTGCGCGCACCGAACACCAGCGCCAATGACAAGTCGCGGTGCGGCGTCAGGGTGCGTGGCGGGTCGACCGTTTCGCGGCCCTCCTCCACCGCTTTCAACGCCGCAGTCGCCGCCATCGCGGTATCGAGCAGCAAAGTGAATCGGGCCAGGCAATAACTCTGCGCGGAGCTGATATGCGGATCATGGCAGGCGTCGAGCAACCTGGGCCGCAACGCTTGCAGAGTCGCGGTGTCGGCACCGCTGAGCGCGGCCTGAACCTCGGTCATCCAGGGCTGCAGTTGTTCGGCTTCCTTTGGTTCCAATTGCTTCCACTGACGGCGCACCGAACGGGCGATGCGCAGCAGCATCAAGAGCTTCTGACTCAAACCGCTGATAGCTCGGGCCCGCTGCCGACCGAGGCCACCTTCAAACCAGGCATGTTCTCGCTGAGCATCGACGGCGACAATGCGCCCGAGGATTTCCAGCAGGCCTTTACGCGCCTGGGCATCGCCGGCCAAGGTGGCACGCGCCGCGTTCATCCCGCTGTTCCAGGCGGCTTGAGCCTGATCCGCCAATTGCCGCTCGACCCGCATCGGCCAAATCAAAGCGCTGGCCGCCGTGGCGCACAGGATGCCCAGACAGATTTCCGTGCAACGCGCCACGGCTTGGTCGAACACCGTCAGCGGATGGGTAATGGCCGGCAACGCGATGATCGCCACCGTGTAACCGGCCAGCACAAATGAATAGGACCAGGCACTGCGCAACAACGTCGAACTCGCCGTACACAGCCCGAGCCACAGCGCCAATGCCAGTAGAAACAGCCAGGGCGTCTGGGCGAACAACCCCATGAACACCACCGACATGATCGTACCGACCAGCGTGCCGAGCAGCCGCGCCAGCCCCTTCTGCACCACCATTCCGGACAATGGCTGAGCGACGATGAACGCGGTCATCAGCGCCCAGGCCGGTTGCTCCAGGCCCCAGCGCAATGCCAGCCACAGTGCCAGGCCGCCGCCGATCAAGGTCTTGATCGCGAACTGGAGGGCGCGGCGGTCCGGCGCGAATAACGCCTGCAAAGTGATAGGCACGAAAAGCACTCATGAAAGGACGATTTAACGATAGTCGGGTTCGGTGAGAATCCATCAACAACGCACAGTTTATGTAGCAGCTGTCGAGTGAAACGAGGCTGCGATCTTTTGATGTTGTTTCTTGAAAGCAAATCAAAAGATCGCAGCCTCGTTTCACTCGACAGCTGCTACAAGGGATGATTCAGGATTAAACGCCAGGCACAAAAAAACGCCAGACTGGCTGGCGTTTTTGACAGGCTACGAACGCTTAAGAGCGAGCGCGAGCCTGGTTACGCAGGGCTTTTACCTGATCGTGATTGCGTTGCACGCCGTGGTATTGACGTTCAACCAGGTCACGAATGCCCACGAGGTTGTGCTTGTTGATTTTCTCGATGGCTTCTTTGTAAGCCTTCAGCGCATGGTCTTCACCGCGTTCGGCTTCGTTCAGCACGGCTTCTTCATCCTTGCCGGTGAACATCGCTTTCACGTCGACCCAGCGACGGTGCAGGTCACCGCTGACGCTGGTGGAAGTTTCCGGATCGCCACCCATCGAACGCACAGCACTCTGGAGTTCGGCAGCTGCGGTTGCGCAGTCAGTGGAGCGTTGCAAGAACAGGGTTTTGAGTTCAGGGTGTTTGATGTCTTCAGCGCAAGTCTTGAACCCTTCCTGACCGTCTTTGCTGGTTTCAATCAGGTCGTTGAGTACAGAGATCGCTTCTTTATTCATGTCGGTCATTTTTCAATTCCTTGCGGGTTGATGAAAGATGCAATAGCTACTGCACCCTGCATGCCAGCTTCGAATTGTTAATTTACTCTTTATATTTCAATGACTTGTCTTTATCGACGAAATCTGTATCCGCTTTTTTTGCATGAACTGTCAATTGGCCTGCATGCAGAATGCCTGTATTTTTCCAGCCTGATGAATCAAGACGACCGATAGATGAACCCTGAAAAGCTCGAACTGTTGATCACCCGGGAAATGCCCTTTGGCAAATACAAGGGGCGAATCATTGCCGACTTGCCCGGGCAATACCTGAACTGGTTCGCCCGGGAAGGTTTCCCGCATGGCGAACTGGGCGGTTTGCTGGCCCTGATGCAGGAGATCGACCATAACGGTCTGTCTGACCTGCTCGAACCGCTGCGCGCCAAACACGGCAAACCTGCCCCGCGCCACTGAAATTGCCAACAAGAACCGAGTAGCTCATGCCCGATAACACCCGTCGCGCCCGTGATGAACACTTCTGGAAAACCTTTGCCGACCGCTACGCGGTCGAACCCGGGCCCATCAACCTGGAAAACGGTTACTTCGGGCGCATGTCGCGCACCGTGGTCGAGGAGTATCAGCGCAACATCGAGCTGATCAATCGCAGCAATTCGGTGCATGTGCGCCAGCGTTTCGAACAGGTCGAAAGTCTCGAGATTCGGGCACAACTCGCCAGCCTGATCGATGTTTGCGCCGACACCGTGGCCCTCACCCGCAACGCCTCGGACGGTCTGCAATCGCTGATCCGCAATTACAATCGCCTGCAGCCGGGCGATCAGGTGCTGATTTGCGATCTGGAGTACGACACGGTCAAAGGCGCAATGCGTTGGCTAGCCCGGCATCGCGGCGTGGAAGTGATCGAAATCGACCACGCGCACCCCGCGAGTTTCGACAGCTTGCTGGCCACCTATCGCGACGCATTCGTGCGTTATCCAAAGCTCAAACTAATGGCCCTGACCCACGTCACCCATCGCACCGGACTGGTCATGCCGGTGCAGGCTATCGCGGCCGCCGCCAAGGAACACGGCATCGACGTGATCCTCGATGGCGCGCATGCCCTCGGCCAGATCGAGTTCAATCTCGATGAGCTGGGTATCTCTTTCGCCGGTTTCAACCTGCATAAATGGATCGGCGCGCCCCTCACGCTGGGCTTTATCTACGTCGCCCCTGAGCGCCTGGCCGACATCGATCCGGACATGGGCGAGATGCATTTCCCCGTCACCGATATTCGCGCCCGCACGCCATACAGCACGCCGAATATCCCGGCACTGCTGACACTGCCGCTGGTGTTCGAGGAACACCTCGCCATGGGCGGCGTCGCTGCCAAGAGCACACGACTCAACTACCTGCGCAACCGATGGGTCAACGCAGTTCGCGAGCTACCGGGGATCGATGTCATGACTCCCGATGACCCGCGACTGTATTGCGGCATTACTTCGATGCGCTTTACCCGGCATGCCGATCAACAGGCGATGGTCGAGCGACTGCTCAGGGACTACAACCTGTTCACCGTGGTCCGCAGCGGCGCGGCGAGCGGGCCCTGCATTCGCATTACGCCGGGGCTCACGACCACCGCTGCCGACATGGATTTGCTGGCCCGGGCACTGACCGAGTTGCGCTGACGTCAGACCGTGTACTTGTCGAAGTCCTCCGGTTTGATTTGTGTCGACGCAGCGAACGTGTCGATGCCGATAGTCGTGTGGCCGAAAAAGCCGTCCTCGTTCGAGTCTCGACCGAGGGTGTGAACATTCAAGGTCGAAGCTTCGCCCCCTTGGTGCTTGTAGTAGAAGTCCTCCTCGTTGGTCAGCGCTGGAGCGGATCGGCCGCTGTACTCCCGGGCATTGAGCACCGAGCGCGAAGCGGGTTCGGGAAAGTACAGCTGACCGACCCAGGCGACGTGTCGCTCGTCGAGAAAGTTGTTGCCGGACGTGATGCGCACGGCGACATGAATGTGCATGGCACGACCGGCATAGAACCCCGGATAAATAGTGGTAAACCGCACCACGCCCTTTTTGTCGGTGAATTGCCCGCCACGCAGATAAGTGTCGTCGTCGGTGCGCGGGACCGAGCCGATGTCACCGACATCGACTTCCTTGTCCGGGTTGATCTTGCTCCAGCCCGAGTACGCACCGCGCGAATTGCAATGCCAAATGTCGACCAAGGCCCCGGTTACAGGCTGGCCGGTCATGGCATCGACAATCGCCAGGCGCAGCACCAGGGGTATGCCATCGGCGCTTTCGCTGATGTTGCGCCGGATCAATTTCGGATTGCGGAAATACGGGCCGGCGATTTGCTCGGGGGACAGCAGGTAAACCGGGGTTACGGGTGCAACTGAGGTGTTGTCGTCCATGACGTTCTCTCTTCCATAAGATGAACGCAGGTTAACGTTGGTCGAGCGGCGAGGTGCGGTAACTATGTATCGCGTGATGTCTCGTGTGGGAGCCAGCAGGCTAGCCCCCAGATTTTTTTGCGGGCAAAAAAAAACGGTGCACCGACCAAGCGCACCGTAAAGCCGTAGAACACACAACGAAGTGTTTGGTAAAGCCAATCAGTCCAGCAGCGCCAGTGCCTCGGCGGTGCATTCCTGAATGCGGGCCCAGTCGCCGTTCTTGATCCACTCCGGATCAAGCATCCAGCTACCGCCCACGCACATCACGTTTTTCAACGCCATGTAGCTCTTGATGTTGGCCGGGCTGACGCCGCCAGTCGGGCAGAATTTCACTTCACCGAACGGGCCGCCGAGGGCCTTGATGGCGGCGACGCCACCGCTGACTTCCGCCGGGAACAGCTTGAAGCGGCGATAACCCAGGCCATAGCCTTCCATGATGCTGGACGCGTTGCTGATGCCTGGCAACAGCGGGATCGGGCTGGCGACGCTGGCTTCGAGCAGGTCACGGGTAATGCCCGGCGTGACGATGAACTGCGAGCCGGCGGCTTCGGCAGCGGCGAGCATGGTGCGATCCAGCACCGTACCGGCACCGGTCACCAGCTCCGGACGCTGCTCACGCAGAATCTGGATGGCTTTGAGACCGAACTGCGAACGCAGCGTCACTTCCAGGGCTGTCAGGCCACCGGCGGCCAGGGCGTCGGCCAGTGGCAAGACGTCCTGTTCGCGAGCGATGGTGATAACCGGCAGGATCCGCGCCTTGGCGCAGAGGCTGTCGATCAGGGCAACTTTGTCCGCCATGGAAACGGTCGGGGATGTCATTGTCATAGCGGCTGATCCTTGGCTCATGGGCACCAGTAAATCTCTAACGTAGGTTGCAGAAACGCGCGAATCGGCATGGCGGCGACATCGTCACCGGCCAATGCGGCACTCAGGGTGGTCAGCTTGGACTGACCGGAAATCGATAGAACGGTGGTCTTGGCCGAGGCCAGCAGCGCGCGACTCATGGTCAGGCGCTGATGCGGCACGGTTGGCGCCAGCATCGGATAGCAACGACGGGTACCGTCGGCTTTCAAGGCGTCCGCCAGGTTCGGGCTGTTCGGGAACAGCGAAGCGGTGTGACCGTCATCGCCCATGCCAAGGATCAGCACGTCAATCGGCGGCAACTCGGCGAGCAAACGGTCGGCCTGCTCGGCTGCCAGCTCCAGGTTCGCGGTGGCGCTGTACAGGCTCAAAAACTGAGCCTTGGCCGCCGGGCCTTGCAGCAGGTAACGCTTGAGCAGACCGGCGTTGCTGTCGGCATGCTCGACCGGCACCCAGCGCTCGTCGGCCAGGGTGACAACCACTTTGGACCAGTCCAGTTTCTGCTTCGCCAGGTTCTGGAAAAACGCCACCGGGCTACGGCCACCGGAGACCACCAGCGTCGCGCTGCCGCGAGCGTCGATGGCGTCACTCAGTTGCTTGGCCACATTCAGTGCCAGACCGTCGGCCAACAGCACCGGGCTCTTGAACTCATGGGCGCTGACGCCCTGAGGCAGTTGCAGATTAGATATCGCCATACCACGACCTCCCATCCCGCGTGATCAGAGCAATGGAGCTCATCGGTCCCCAGGACCCGGCCGCGTACGGCTTGGGCGCATCACCGGATTTTTTCCACCCGGCGATCAACTGGTCACACCACTTCCACGCGGCTTCGATTTCATCTTTACGGACAAACAGGTTCTGATTGCCGCGCATCACTTCCAGCAACAACCGCTCGTAGGCATCGGGAATCCGTGCGCTGCGATACGTGTCGGAAAAATTCAGCTGCAGCGGACCGCTGCGCAGCTGCATGCCCTTGTCCAGGCCTTGTTCCTTGGTCATCACGCGCAAGGAAATGCCTTCGTCCGGTTGCAGGCGGATAATCAGCTTGTTGCTGATTTGCAGGCGCTGCTCGGGTGCAAAGATGTAGTGGGACGGTTCCTTGAAGTGGATGACGATCTGCGACAGCTTCTGCGGCATGCGCTTGCCGGTACGCAGGTAGAACGGCACGCCGGCCCAGCGCCAGTTGCGGATGTCGGCACGCAGGGCGACGAAGGTTTCGGTGTCGCTCTGGGTGTTGGAATTAGGCTCTTCCAGATAACCCGGCACCGGTTTGCCTTCGCTGTAACCGGCGATGTATTGGCCGCGCACCACTTGCGTGGTCAGGCCTTCCGGGCTGATCGGCGCCAGCGCCTTGAGCACTTTGACTTTCTCATCACGGATGCTGTCGGCGGACAGGTCGGCCGGCGGGTCCATGGCGATCAGGCAGAGCAGTTGCAGCAGGTGATTCTGGATCATGTCCCGCAGCTGACCGGCCTTGTCGAAGTAACCCCAGCGGCCTTCGATGCCGACCTTCTCGGCCACGGTGATTTCCACGTGGGAAATGTAATTCTGGTTCCACTGGGTTTCGAACAGGCTGTTGGCGAAACGCAGGGCGATCAGGTTCTGGACGGTCTCTTTGCCCAAATAGTGGTCGATGCGATAGGTGCGGTTCTCCGGGAAGAACTGCGCCACGGCGTCGTTGACCTTGCGCGAGGATTCCAGGTCCGAACCGATGGGTTTTTCCAGCACGACGCGGGTGTTTTCGGTCAGGCCGACCTTCGACAGGTTCTCGCAGATTGCGCCGTAAACGGCGGCCGGCGTGGCGAAATAGGCAATTACACGCTGGGCGCTGCCGGCCATCTCGGCCAGGGCGACGTAATCGTCAGCCTTGAGGAAGTCGACATGCAGGTAGCTCAAACGGGCCAGGAAGCGTTCGACCACAGCTTCGTCCAGCTCGGCACCCACGTAACGGCGCAGTTCGGAGGCGATGAACGCCAGGTGTTCCTGCTCGCTGCCCGGCTCACGGGCCAGCGCGATAATGCGCGTATCCTCGTGCAAGAGGCCCGCGCCGTCGAGTTGATAAAGGGCAGGAAACAGTTTGCGCAAGGCCAGATCGCCGAGGGCGCCGAACAAGGCAAAGGTGCACGGTTCAACCGTAATCGAAGGCATGATGTTTGTTCTTTTATCAAGTTAAGCTACAAATACCTTTTTTCAAGGCATCACTCAAGGGAAAATGTAGTAATAACCACAACATTTTCGCAAAATACAGATTCCGAGTGGTGGTCGGTCGGAGCCATCAGTAGGATAGGCCACCGTTACGGGCCGTATCAAAGGCCCAATTTGCATAGCCGAACGCTTATTTGCGCTGCTGACCTAAGGAACATGAAATGGACCGCGTGCGAAATTTACTGGAACAGATCCAGAATCGCCTTGAAGACCTGAACAAGGCTGAACGCAAAGTCGCCGAAGTGATCCTGCAAAACCCACAGCAGGCCACCCGGTTCAGCATCGCCGCCCTCGCCCAGGCCTCGAAGGTCAGCGAGCCGACGGTCAACCGTTTCTGCCGTTCGTTCGGCGTCAGCGGCTACCCGGAACTCAAGCTTCAATTGGCCCAGAGCCTTGCCAGCGGCGCGGCGTATGTCAGCCGCGCGGTCGAGGCCGACGACAATCCCGAGGCGTACACCAAGAAGATTTTCGGCAGCGCCATCGCGTCACTGGACAGTGCCTTGCAGGCCCTGGACCCGAGCCTGATCAGCCGCGCCGTCGACTTGTTGATCCAGGCCCGGCAGATCCACTTCTTCGGCCTCGGTGCCTCAGCTCCGGTGGCGCTGGATGCGCAGCACAAGTTCTTCCGTTTCAACCTGGCCGTCACCGCCCATGCCGACGTGCTGATGCAGCGCATGATTGCGTCGGTGGCGCATACCGGCGAGCTGTTCGTGATCATTTCCTACACCGGTCGCACCCGCGAACTGGTGGAAGTGGCGCGCATCGCCCGGGAGAACGGTGCTTCGGTGCTCGGTTTGACTGCGGAGAACTCGCCGCTGGCCAAGGCCAGTACCTTGAGCCTGAACATTCCACTGCCGGAAGACACCGACATCTATATGCCGATGACGTCGCGGATCATTCAGCTGACCGTGCTGGATGTGCTGGCCACGGGCATGACCTTGCGCCGGGGCGTGGATTTCCAGCCGCATTTGCGCAAGATCAAAGAGAGCTTGAATGCGAGCCGGTATCCGGTTGGGGATGAGTTCAACTGAGCGCACACCGATCGTTCCAACGCTCCGCGTGGGAATGCAGCCCGTGACGCTCCGCGTCACTGGACGCGGAGCGTCCCTTGAGGCATTCCCACGCAGAGCGTGGGAACGATCACACGCGCCTGCAAACTCAAATGCGCCTTCTGCCCCGGTGCCAGGCTCAAGCTATCGGTCCCGCCACTCGCCGCCTCGACACAGACAAATTCTGAAATCTCGTTCCAGCTCACCCCCAGCAACGGCCGCGAGCCCGGGTGCCAGACCACCGTGTCGGCATGGTCACCGGTGTCGATGCACAATTCCCGCTGCCAGGCGTGGTCCTTGAGCTGCAATTCACCGTCATGCTGAAACACCCGCTGGCACCCGCCTTCGACTCTCAACTCCCCTTCCTGCTGGCAAACCTGACGGTTCAACTGGTCGTATCCCTGCGCGCCATCGAGCCCAGACAGCGCTATCTCACCCACGTCACCAATACGCCAATAGGCATGCAAAGCCTGACTCAATTGGCACGGCAGGCTGTCTTGATGCTCGGTGCTCAGGCGCAGATCCATTCGTTCGCCAAGATGTGCGTGCAGGTCCACTTGCCAGTCGCACAACTGAAGTTGCCAATGCAGGCGCACGCCATCGTCATCATGGCTGCTATGGAGCAGCTTCCAGTCGATCAACCGCGCCCAGCCATGGGAAGGCCAGGCGTTTTCGCTCGGGTGACGGCCATACCACGGCCAGCACACCGGCACGCCGCCACGAATCGCACCGACCTGCGGCCACTTCGCCGCGCACCAGAGCCAGGGCTTCTGGCCCTTTGGCTGGAAGTGCAGTAACTGCGCGCCCTGGCGACTGAACACCGCCTGACACAGCGGATGGTCGATCACCAGCACATCGCGCTTCTGATAGCGCTCCCACGCAAACACCGGACGTTCGCGCAAGGATTTGAAGAAGCGTTGTAGCGGATGCTCATGCATGTGCCACGGTCCTGAAAATCACCCGGGGTGCGCCGCCCCAAAAAAAAGCGGACAGCCTGGGCTGTCCGCAAAAATGCGCACATAGAGAGGAGCTTATCGCAACAGCGTTAGAACACCGACTGAATTTTCAGGCCGGCCACCAGTGCGTTGTCGACTTCATCCACACCGCCAGGGTGAGTGATGTATTGCAGGTTGGGACGCACGGTCAGCCAGTTGGTAACGTGGAAGCCGTAGTTGATTTCGTAGTTGTACTCAGTGTTACGCAGCGGCGCGAACAGCGGGTCCTGATAATCAGTGACATTGTTGGAGGCGTTGACCAACTCTGAGTTTTTCTTCACGTCATCGTTGACATGGATACGCGCGGCACCGATACCGAAGTCATCCTTCGGACGTGCATCGAACGGGCCCTTGTACACCAGCATCAGCGACTGGTAGTTGTCGACGAAGTTGGTGTCCTTGTCGTGGAAAGTGGCGTTGGCAGCAATGTTCAGGCCGCGAGATTTGTCACCGTTGTGGCTGGTGAGTTGTTGTTGCGCCACGAACCAGTAGCCGGATTTGCTGCTGTGGCTGCGATAGGCATTGCCGCTGGTGGCCGCATCATCGCCGTTATCGTCTTCACGAACGTCGTCGGCCTTGGCCGTGCTTTTGTAGTAACCGACACGGTATTCGCCCGGCAGGTTGCCAGGGTTCGGCAGCCAGACCAGTTCGACCGGCAACACGGTGCCCTTGGTACCACTGCCGCTGAGCTTGAAGCCGTTACCGTGCTCCAGTTGCGACGGGTTCTGGTTGTACGCGCCGATCTGCGCATACCACTCAGGCGAGATGTTGTACTTCACGCGGACCGCAGCCTGCATGACCGGCCAGTTGTACCAGATGTTGGTCGCCCAGTTACCCGCTTGGGAACCGCAGAATGCCAGGTTCTGGAACTCGCACGGGAAGGTGTTGAAGTCTTCGCCTTCACCGAAGTAACCGGCCTTGACGTCCAGCTTGCCGTCGAGGAACTGGTGCTTGATCCACAACTGGGTCAGACGGACCATGTGGCCACGACCGTAGACTTCCTGGGAGGAACTCAAGGTGCCGGCACGCGGATCGCCAACACGGTCATTGGAAATGTTTTCGCCGTTACGGTTGGTGAGCTGGATCTTGGCCTGGGTGTTATCCCAGCCCCACAATTTTTGCAGGTCGAGTGCCACGCCCAGACCAAACTGGTCGGCGTAACGCGCGGTCTTGTCGTTGTTGTAGCCGCCGTGAAGGTTTCCACCCACTTCACCGACGTAGTCCATCTTGATGTCGATACCTTGCTCGATCAGCTTGGTCCGCTCGCCACCCCAATCACCGGTCATCCATTCGGAATCGGCGCTGAACGCGTCAGCCGCGTGCACACTACCGGCCAGCATCATGGCCGCAACGGCTGACAACTGGCAGATAAGCTGAGCGTTGTTTTTCTTCTTCATCCCTACATCCTCGTTTTATTGTTATTAACTGTTTTTATTTAACGCGGTTACATCAGGTGCGGAGAGCGACAGGCCGCTCACCGCATATCCCCCTGGTGGGAGCGGGCTTGCTCGCGAAAACGGTGTATCAGTCGATATATCCGCTGAATGACACACCGCCTTCGCGAGCAAGCCCGCTCCCACATTTGATCTTCAGCGGCCTTTGAATTGGGCGACGTTCGCGCTGTGGCTCTCGGCTTTTGGCTGACCGGCCACCCCCAGGCGTTCACCGGTCTTGGCGTCGAACAACAGCACTTTCGATGGATCGAATTGCAGCGTCAGGGTCTCGCCCACGTTCGGCGCGACGTCCGGCGCCAGGCGGCAGCAGACTTTGGTTTCATTGAGATTGACGAACACCAGGGTGTCGGGACCGGTCGGCTCGGTGACCTGGACTTCGGCGCGAATGGTAGGCAAACCGTTGGGCTCGCTGCCCGCCAGCACGATCTGTTCCGGACGCAGGCCTAGGATCACTTCGCGGTCTTCAAGGCCGGCGTCCTGCATGCCCATTGGCAGTTCGCAACGCGCCTGGCCACTGTCGAGCAGTGCCACCAGGCGACCTTCCTTGCGCTGCAAACGCAGGGGGATAAAGTTCATCGGCGGCGAACCGATGAAGCTCGCCACGAACAGGTTGGCCGGGTTGTTGTAGATGTCTTTCGGCGTACCGAATTGCTGAATGATCCCGTCCTTCATCACCGCCACTTTGTCGCCCAGGGTCATCGCTTCGATCTGGTCGTGGGTCACGTAGACCGTGGTGGTTTTCAGGCGCTGGTGCATCAGTTTCATTTCGGTGCGCATCTCGACGCGCAGCTTGGCGTCGAGGTTGGACAGCGGTTCGTCGAACAGGTAAATCTTCGGCCGACGTGCCAGGGCACGGCCCATGGCCACGCGCTGTTGCTGACCACCGGAGAGCTGGCCGGGTTTGCGGTTGAGCAGGTGTTCGATCTGCAGCAGCTTGGCCACCCGCGCCACTTCCGCTTCGATATCGGCGGCGGGCATTTTGCGGATCTTCAAGCCGAAGGCGATGTTCTCGCGCACGCTCATGGTCGGGTACAGCGCGTAGGACTGGAACACCATGGCGATGTCGCGGTCTTTCGGGCTCATGCCGCTGACGTCCTGGTCACCGATCATGATCGCGCCGCCGGTGATGGTTTCCAGGCCGGCGATGCAGTTCATCAGGGTCGATTTGCCGCAACCCGAAGGTCCGACCAGGATCAGGAACTCACCGTCCTTGATCGACAGTTCGATGTTCTTGAGGGTGTCCGGCAGGCCGGGGCCATAAGTCTTGTTTACATTGCGAAGTTCGAGCGTAGCCATGATTACCCCTTGACTGCGCCGGCCGTCAGCCCGCGCACGAAATACTTGCCTGCGACCACATAGACCAGCAGGGTCGGCAGCCCGGCGATCATCGCCGCCGCCATATCAACGTTGTATTCCTTGGCCCCGGTACTGGTGTTGACCAAGTTGTTCAACGCCACCGTAATGGGTTGCGAATCACCGCTGGAGAACACCACGCCGAACAGGAAGTCGTTCCAGATCTGGGTGAACTGCCAGATCAGGCAGACCATGATGATCGGGGTGGACATCGGCAGGATGATCAAGCGGAAGATGGTGAAGAAACCCGCGCCATCGAGCCGCGCCGCCTTCACCAGCGCATCGGGAACGCTGACGTAGTAGTTACGGAAGAACAGCGTGGTGAACGCCAGGCCGTAGACCACGTGCACGAACACCAGGCCTGTTGTGGTACTGGCCAGGCCCATCTTGCCGAGGGTGAACGAGGCCGGCAGCAGGACGGTCTGGAATGGCAGGAAGCAACCGAACAGCAGCAAACCGAAGAACAACTGCGAGCCACGGAAGCGCCACATCGACAGCACATAGCCGTTCAGCGCACCGATGGCGGTGGAGATCAGTACCGCCGGGACGGTGATCTTGATCGAGTTCCAGAAGTACCCGTCCACCGTGCCCCAGGCCTTGACCCAGCCGATGCCGCTGACCACGGTTGGCCAGCTCAGCAGGTTGCCGGAGTTGATGTCTTCCGGGGTCTTGAAACTGGTCAACAACATGACCACCAGCGGTATCAGGTAAAGCAATACGGCCAGGATCAGCACGCCGTAGATCGCGATGCGACTCAGGCTGATGGAAGGTTTGGCAGAGAAACTAGTCATGGCGCTTGGTCCTCAGCTCGGAGTACAGGTAAGGCACGATGATTGCGAGAATCGCACCGAGCATCAGAATCGCACTGGCCGAACCCATGCCCATCTGGCCGCGGCTGAAGGTGAAGGAATACATGAACATCGCAGGCAGGTCGGAGGAGTAACCCGGACCACCGGCAGTCATTGCCGCCACCAGGTCGAAACTCTTGATCGCGATGTGAGCGAGGATCATCACGGCGCTGAAGAACACCGGGCGCAGGCTCGGCAACACCACTTTCAGGTAAATGCGCGGCATGCTCGCGCCATCGATCTGGGCGGCACGGATGATCGATTGATCAACCCCACGCAGGCCGGCGAGGAACATCGCCATGATGAAGCCCGAGGCTTGCCAGACCGCAGCGATCACCAGGCAATACACGACGCGATCCGGGTCGATCAGCCAGTCCAGGCGAAAGCCTTCCCAGCCCCAGTCCCGCAACAATTTGTCCAGGCCCATGCCCGGGTTGAGCAGCCATTTCCAGGCCGTACCGGTGACGATCATCGAGAGCGCCATCGGGTACAGGTAAATGGTGCGAATGAAACCTTCGCGACGAATGCGCTGATCAAGAAACACCGCCAGCAGCACACCGATCACCAGGGTGATGCCAATGAACATGCCGCCGAACACGGCCAGGTTCTTGCTCGCAACCCACCAACGGTCGTTGTCGAACAGCCGTTGGTATTGCGCCAAACCTGCCCATTTGTAAGTCGGCAGGAAGGTCGAGGTGGTGAACGACAGGATGAACGTCCACAGGATATAGCCATAGAAGCCCACCAGGACGATGAACATGCTGGGCGCCAGCACCAGTTTCGGGAGCCAGCGCTGCAGTGCATCGAACGGCGAGGCCTTGCTGAACACAGCAACAGAACTCATGGGGAAATCCCGTACGTAGAAAAAGGATTACATGCAGGCCCTTTGTAGGAGCCGGCTTGCTGGCGATAGCGGTGTGTCAGTTGGCAGATCCGCTGACTGACAGTCCGCTATCGCCAGCAAGCCGGCTCCTACAGGGCCAAGCATTACTTGGCAGCTTTGACGGCCGTGCCCAATTGCTTGGCGGCAGTCGCCGGATCGGCTTTCGGGTCGTTGATGAAGTTGGTCACCACATCAAAGAACGCGCCTTGTACCGCCAGCGTGGTCGCCATGTTGTGCGCCATGCTCGGCTGCAGGCCGCCGGACTTGGCGTCCGCCAGGAAGTCCTTGGCAGCGGTCTGGGCGCAGGAGTCGAAACCGTACTTGCCCATGTCGTTCAGCATGTCGATTCGAACCGGGATCGAACCTTTGTTGATGCTGAAGACTTTCTGGAAGTTCTCACCCAGCACGACCTTGGCAATATCCTGCTGCGCGGCAGCAGTGCCCTTGTCTTTCTGCTTGAACACGGCCAGGGAGTCGATGTTGTAGGTGAAGGCCTTGTCGGTGCCCGGGAACGCTACGCACTCGTAGTCCTTGCCGGCGACTTTCTTGGCCGCGGTCCATTCGCTCTTGGCCCAGTCACCCATGATCTGCATGCCGGCCTTGCCGTTGATGACCTTGGCCGCTTCCAGGTTCCAGTCCTGGCCTTTGCCGTCGGCGTCCATGTAGGTCGCGACTTTCTTCAGCTCGGTCAGTGCCTTGACCATTTCAGGACCGGTCAGTGCTGCGTTGTCGAGGTCTACCAGGGCTTTCTTGTAGCCGTCGACGCCCATGACCGAAAGGACCACCGCTTCGAACACGGTGCTGTCCTGCCAAGGCTGGCCGCCGTGGGCCAGGGCAATGAAGCCCGCCGCTTTCAGCTTGTCACCGGCCGCGTAGAACTCTTCAAGGGTGGTTGGCGCTTTTTCGATGCCGGCTTTCTTGAAGACTTCCGGGTTGATCCACAGCCAGTTGACGCGGTGAATGTTCACCGGCACGGCCACGTAGTCACCCTCGTACTTCACGGTATCGGAGACTTTCTTGTCGAGCAGGCTGTCCCACTTCTCTGTCTTGGCGGCGTCTTTCAAGACGTCGGTGTCGAGCAGACCGGTAGACGCCCATTCCTGGATGTCCGGACCTTTGATCTGCGCTACACCCGGCGGGTTACCGGCAACGGCGCGGCTCTTGAGTACGGTCATGGCGGTCGCACCGCCACCACCGGCGACTGCGCCGTCCTTCCAGGTGAAGCCGTCTTTTTCGACTTGGGCCTTGAGGACATCGACGGCCGCTTTTTCACCACCGGAGGTCCACCAGTGAACGACTTCTACCGAACCTTTGGAATCGGCGGCAAGCGCACTGACAGGGAATGCAGAGATAGGGAGCAATGAGGCAAGAGAAATGACAGTAGCGAGGCGAGAAATCGCATTCATCTAGAATTACCTTTCTTGTTGTTATGCATGCAAGTCTGGTGCTTGCGCTGCATAGGATTTTAAACAGGAGTCATCCCCTCGCAGGTAACGAAGGGACGCTTGAATGTCACCACATGGTTACACAGGAACGCTCTGGGACAACTGCCCCAAGGCAGTGGCCATGCTCGGCGCCAATGGCAGGCGCGGAATCAGCACGGCTTGCCAGGCGTGATACAGATCGGGTTTACCGGCCCAGATATCGGCGCTCGGGCGATTTTGCGGATCGAGTTCATGGTGCCAACTGCCATCGCAACGGTCGATGAAATGACTGTCACAGAATTCCCAGAACAGCCGGTACCAGGCTTCGTATTGTTCGTCGCCCGTGCGTTTAAGCAGCGCGCTGGCGGCAGCGCTGGCTTCGCAATGGGTCCAGTGCAAACGATGGCGAACCACCGCGTGATTGCCCCAGTCGAGGGTGTAGACAATCCCCGGCGCACCATCAATATTCCAGCCATGACGGCAGTTATGATCGAAGAGCTTTTGCGCATCGGTGGCCAGCCAACCCGGCGTGAGCATGCCGGCCTGAACCCTCGCGGCTTCGAGGTGCAGCAACAGCCGCGCCCATTCGAAACCGTGTCCCGGCGTGGTGCCGTAGGGGCGGAAACCGTCGGCCGGGTTGTCGTGGTTGTACTCGCGCAGCGGCTGCCAGTGGCGATCGAAATGCTCGACCACCAGGTAGTCGTTGGCGGCGGCGCGACCATGGATCACTCGTTCAACGATGCGTTGAGCACGGCACAGCCAGCGGTGGTCGTCGGTGACATCGGCCAACGCGAGAAAGGCTTCGGTGGCGTGCATGTTGCTGTTGGCGCCGCGGTAGGCTTCTTCACCGCTCCAGTCGCGATCAAAGGATTCGCGCATCGCGCCCTCCTCCTCGCTCCAGAAATGCGTGTCGATGATATTGATCGCGTCATCGAGCAACGCTTGGGCGCCGGGGCATTGCGCGACCACTGCGGAACTGGCGGCCAGTGCCACGAAGGCATGCAGGTAAGCCGCCTTGCCGGTGTTGCCATCGCGATGATGGGCGACGGCAAACCAGCCCCCGTGTTCGGCATCACGCAACGGGCCGCTGAGTGCCTGGATGCCGTGATCGACCAACTCGGCAAAACCCGGCAAGCCCTGGATGTGCGCCATGGCGAAGCTGTGGGTCATGCGCGCGGTGTTCATGGTTTCGGCATGGACGTTGGCCGGAAGACGGCCCTTTTCATCGAGGTTGCCGAAACCTTCGGCAAGCTTTGAAGCCTTGGCAAATGCGAGCAGGCGCAAACCTTCGGCAGCGAGCCATTGCTGATGGGCAGGTGCGTTGAGCCAACTGCTGAACGCAGGTTGGAAAGTGTCCATGGGGTGCCTTTTTTGTTGTTTTGACTGCGGGCAGTCTAAACAACGGGCGGGGGCGGGCTTGTAACGAAGGGGGCGAGTTATGTCACCAGCTTGTGACATTCGCTCTGAAGTATGTGTTGAAAGGTCTGACGCCTTCGCGAGCAAGCCCGCTCCCACATTGGCTTTGTGTACGGCGCAAATCCAATGTGGGAGCGGGCTTGCTCGCGAAGAACGATAACGCGGTCTGACTAATCAACACTGCGCGGCAACTGCAACGTCACCCGCAACCCGCCTTCACGCAGGTTTTGCAGGCTGACCTCCCCGCCATGGCTGTGGGCAATGTTGCGCGCAATCCCCAGCCCCAAGCCATAACCCTGCTGCTGCCCGGCCAGGCGGAAGTGCGGTTCGAACACCTGCTCCATCCGTTGCTCCGGCACGCCCGGCCCTTCGTCATCGACGTGCAGGATGAAAGCGCTCTCGTCGTCATCGATGTGCAAATGCGCGTTCTGCCCATACTTCAACGCATTGTCGATCAGGTTGCCGATGCAGCGCTTGAGCGCCAGCGGTTTGCCCGGATACGCCGCCAGCGCTCGGCCCTGCTGGGTAACGCGACCATTGCCGTTGGGCGCCAGATACGGCTCCACCAGACAATCGAGCACATGATTGAGGTCCACCGGTTCGATGTTTTCGTGGATGTCGGTGTCTTTCACGCACTGCAGCGCACCTTTGACCAGCAGCTCCAGCTCATCCAGATCACGGCCGAACTTGGCTTGCAGCGTTTCGTCTTCGAGCAATTCGACCCGCAACCGCAAGCGCGTGATCGGCGTGCGCAAGTCATGGGAAATCGCGCTGAACAACTGACTGCGTTCGGTCAGGTAACGGCTGATGCGTTCGCGCATCGCATTGAAAGCGCGGCCCACTTCGACCACTTCACTGCCGCCGCCTTCGGCCACCGGCTCGACTTCGGCACCGAGGGACATGTCCCGCGCCGCCCGCGCCAGGCGTTTGAGTGGACGACTCTGCCAATGCACCAGCAAGCCAATGAACAACAGCAAGAAGCCGCTGGTGAGGACGATGAACCAGACCTGCTGCGCCGGCAGGCCCTGCTCTTCAAGACTGGTGTAAGGCTCGGGCAAGAGCGAGGCGATGTACAGCCACTCGCCCGGCGCCATCTGGATTTGCGTGACCAGCACGGGCGGGTTCACCGGCTCCAGGGTGAGCGCGTAATGCGCCCAGGAGCGCGGCAATTCATCGAGTTTCAGCCCGCTGTTGAAGATCCGCAGGTCTTCGGGGCTGACGAAAGTCACCGATATATCCGTGTCTTGGCCGAGTGACTCGCGCAACACCTGGTCCACCGCCTTGAGCACGGCTTCCTTGCGCGGGGTGATCGGCAGCACGTCCATGCCCAAGGGCTTGTCGTTGAGCGTCACCACGAAACGGGTGCCGCCCATGCTGCGCAACTGGTCGAGCACCAAGGGACGAAACGCGACCGGCAGCGAGCGAAAGTAACTGACGCTGGCCGTCATCGAATGGGCGAGGCTGCGGGCGCTGGTCACCAGGCCTTCGAGCTGAGTGGCCCGCAGTTGCGAGACCCAGATCACGCTCGACAGTGTCTGCGCGAACAGCACGGCGAGCAGGGTCAGCAGCAACATGCGCCCAAGCAGCGAACGCGGCACCGGCACGCGGGCGGCGAGTTTGCGGAGAAACTCAGTGGCCATTGCTGGCAACCACATTGGCTGCCAGTTGGTAGCCGCTGCCGCGCACGGTACGGATCAGCCGCGGCGGTTTTTCGGTATCGCGCAGACGCTGACGCAAACGGCTGACCGCCATGTCGACGATGCGATCCAGCGGCATCAAGTCGCGGCCTCGGGTGGCGTTGCCGATGGTGTCGCGATCGAGGATTTCCTGAGGGTGATCGAGGAACAGTTTCAGCAGGGCAAAATCGGCGCCGGAGAGAATCACTTCCTCGCCGTCGATGTGGAACAACCGGTGACTGACCATGTCCAGGCGCCAGTCGTCGAATGCCAGCACTTCACCGCCGGAACGTTCCTGACCGAACTGCGCGCGGCGCAACAAGGCCTTGATGCGTGCCTGCAATTCACGGGGGCTGAAGGGTTTGCCGAGGTAGTCGTCGGCGCCCAACTCCAGGCCGATGACGCGGTCGGCCTCGTCGGAGCTGGCGGTGAGCATGATGATTGGCACCTGCGCCTGACGCGGGTGCTGGCGGATCCAGCGGCAGAGGCTGAAACCGTCTTCGTCCGGCAGCATCACGTCGAGGATCACCAGATCGCTCGGTGCTTCGTTCATCGCTTGGCGAAAGCCGGCGCCATCGGGCGTGGTACGGACCTGGAAACCGGCGCGGGTCAGGTAGGTGTCCAGCAACTCGCGTATCTCTTGATCGTCATCGACCAACAAAATCGACCTGACTGAGCTCACGGGGCGGCGTCCTTGTTGTTTGAATTGGGGCGGATTATGCCTGATCGTTCCCACGCTCTGCGTGGGAATGCCTCAAGGGACGCTCCGCGTCCAGTGACGCGGAGCGTCACGGGCTGCATTCCCACGCAGAGCGTGGGAACGATCATTAAACCGGGATGGATTGCTCCAGCGCTACCCCCGCACCCATCAACCCGGAATACGGTGCCGTCACCAGCCACACCGGGATGCCTTTGAAGTAATCGCTCATGCAGCCCTTGTCAGCGAAGCACCGGGCAAAACCGCTTTCAACGAAGAAATCGGCAAACCGTGGAATCACCCCGCCAACGATGTACACGCCACCGCGTCCACCCGTGGTCAGCACGTTATTGCCGGCCACACGGCCGAGCCAACAGCAGAACTGCTCCAACACTTCCAGCGCAATCGGATCACCCGCCAGACCGGCAGCCGTAATCGACTCCGGGGTATCGAGCACCGGTTCATGACCGTCCACCGCACAAATCGCCCGGTAGACCCGAGGCAAACCGCTGCCGCTCAACGCGGTTTCAGCGCTGACATGCCCGATCTCATTGAAGATGTGCTGCCACAGTTGCGTTTCACGCGGGCTGCTCAGGGGTAAATCGACGTGACCGCCCTCCCCTGGCAATGCGGCGAAACGGCCTTCGCCCAGATCCAGCAAGGTGCCGACCCCCAGGCCCGTGCCCGGACCGATCACCACGGCCGGGCGCAACGGTTCCGGCGTGCCTTCACAGACCACCCGAAACTCGTCCGGCTGCAAACGGGTCATGCCCAGCGCCATCGCAGAGAAATCATTGACCAGCAACAGTTGATCGACCTGCAAGGTCTTGCAGAAACCTTTGCGACTGAGTCGCCAGTGATTGTTGGTGAACTTGAATTCGTCACCGCTCACCGGGCCGGCCACCGACAGGCACACCGAACCGATCGAACCCAATGCCAGGCCAAGCCCGCTCAGGTAGAGGGCAATTGCCTCTTCCGGGCTGGCGTGGTCGGCCGTCGCCAGCACCTGGATCGCTTCCAGTTGCTGGTTTTTCCACAACGCGAAACGTGCGTTGGTCCCACCGATGTCACCGACCAAAGCCAGTTTCAATTAAGCGTCTCCAGGGCAGAAGTAAAGGCGCTGGCGCCCTGCTCTGCGGAGCTGAAGGCCATGCGCATGAAACCAAACAGCTCGCGACCGGTGCCAATGTTATTGCCCAACAGGCCCTTGGCCGGCGTTCGCGCTGCGAATTCTTCAGCGTCCACCTTAAGCTCCAGGGTGCCTTTGACGCCATCGACGCGGATGATATCGCCCTCTTGCACCCGCGCAAGAGCACCGCCGACATAAGCTTCGGGACTGACATGAATCGCCGCCGGGATTTTCCCCGACGCACCAGACATGCGCCCGTCAGTCACCAGCGCCACTTTGAAGCCGCGATCCTGCAGCACGCCGAGGAACGGCGTCATCTTGTGCAGTTCCGGCATGCCATTGGAGCGCGGGCCCTGGAAGCGCATCACGGCGACAAAATCCTTCTCCAGCAAACCGGCCTTGAACGCGTCGGCCAGGTCCTGCTGATCCTGGAACACCATCGCTGGGGCTTCGACGATCTGGTTCTCCAGAGCGACGGCGGAGACTTTCATCACACCGCGACCGAGGTTGCCTTCCATTACCCGCAAACCGCCCTCTGGCGAAAACGCACGCGAAACCGGGCGCAGGATGGTTTCGTCGAGGCTGTCGGTCACGCCTTCGCGCCAGACCAGTTCGCCGTTATCGAGGAAGGGTTCCTGGGTGTAGCGGCTCAGGCCATGGCCGAGCACAGTGTTGACGTTTTCGTGCAACAAGCCGGCTTCCAGCAGTTCGCGGATCAGGAACGACATGCCGCCCGCCGCCTGGAAGTGGTTGATGTCGGCTTTGCCGTTCGGATAGACGTGGCTCAGGGTCGGCACGACTTCAGAGAGGTCAGCCATGTCTTGCCAGGTCAATTGAATACCGGCAGCCATCGCGATGGCTGGCATGTGCAGCGTGTGGTTGGTCGAGCCACCCGTCGCGTTCAGCGCCACGATGGAGTTGACCAGCGAACGCTCATCGACGATTTCACCGATGGGCATGAAGTTGCCATTTTGCTTGGTCAGGCGCGTGACTTGATGCGCCGCTTCGCGGGTCAGGGCATCGCGCAATGGCGTGTTCGGGTTGACGAAAGAAGAGCCCGGCAAGTGCAGACCCATGACTTCCATCAGCAACTGGTTGGTGTTGGCGGTGCCGTAAAAAGTACAGGTGCCGGGGCTGTGGTAGGAATTCATCTCCGATTCCAGCAGCTCTTCGCGGCTGGCCTTGCCTTCGGCATAGCGCTGGCGCACATCGGCTTTCTGCTTGTTGGAAATGCCCGAGACCATCGGCCCGCCCGGCACGAAGATCATCGGCAGATGACCGAAGCGCAACGCGCCCATCATCAGGCCCGGCACGATTTTATCGCAGATGCCGAGCATCAGCGCGCCATCGAACATGTTGTGGGAAAGGGCCACGGCGGTGGACAGCGCAATCACTTCGCGGCTCGGCAGGCTCAGCTCCATGCCCGGCTCGCCCTGGGTCACGCCATCGCACATGGCCGGGGTGCCGCCGGCGAACTGGCCGACCGAGCCGATCTCGCGCAGGGCCTTTTTGATCTGTTCAGGAAAGACTTCGTACGGCTGGTGCGCCGAGAGCATGTCGTTATATGACGAAACAATCGCAATGTTGGCGGAATTCATCATCCGCAGACTGTTTTTGTCTTCAGTGCCGCAACCGGCCACACCGTGGGCGAAGTTGGCGCATTGCAGCTTGCCGCGCATCGGACCGTCGCTGGCTGCACCGCGAATGAGCGCAAGGTAAGCCTCACGGGTTGCACGGCTGCGGGCGATAAGCCGTTCGGTGACCTCAATTACGCGGGGATGCATGTGTAGAACTCCAGGCTAACGGATGTGGCGACCTGATTGTCTATGCTGAGCAAGAGCCGGTGTCGATGGGATGACAGACGGTTTTCTTGATCGGTCGGACCAGTTGATTCAGGTCACTCGTTGTAGATTGAACAAAATATTGCCATTAAAAAGGCTTGTTTTCTATTTTTATGCGAATAATCTTGTAATTCCAACAACAAAACGACGGCGGCCCTGTTAAATGACTCTTCGAATCGCAATCAATGGTTTTGGCCGAATTGGCCGTAACGTCCTCCGCGCACTGTATACCCAAGGCTACCGCCAGGACCTGCAGATCGTTGCCATCAATGACTTGGGCGACAGCGCGATGAACGCTCATCTGCTCAAGTACGACACTGTTCACGGCACGTTCGACGCCGATGTCCAGCACGATCAGGAAAGCCTGACCGTCAACGGCGACCGCATTGCGGTCAGCGCCATTCGCAACCCGGCCGAGCTGCCGTGGGCCGCAGAAAAAATTGATGTCGTGTTCGAATGCACCGGTCTGTTCACCGACCGTGCCAAAGCCGCCGCGCATATTACGGCCGGCGCGCGCAAAGTGATCATCTCCGCACCAGCCAAAGGCGCGGACGCCACCGTGGTGTACGGGGTTAACCACGACATTCTGCGCCAATCGCACCAGATTATTTCCAACGCGTCGTGCACCACCAACTGCCTGGCTCCGGTGGCTCAGGTGCTGCACCGCGAACTCGGTATCGAAAGCGGTCTGATGACCACGATCCACGCCTACACCAACGACCAAAACCTGACCGACGTCTACCACACCGATCCGTACCGCGCCCGTTCGGCCACCCAGAACATGATCCCGAGCAAGACCGGCGCCGCTGAAGCGGTCGGCCTGGTGCTGCCGGAACTGGCGGGCAAACTGACCGGCATGGCGGTACGTGTTCCAGTGATCAACGTGTCGCTGGTGGACCTGACCGTGCAGCTCAAGCGTGAAGCGTCGGCCGATGAAGTCAACGCCCTGCTCAAAGAAGCCAGCCAGCACTCGAAAATTCTCGGCTACAACACCCTGCCGCTGGTCTCCAGCGACTTCAACCACAATCCGCTGTCGTCGATCTTCGATGCCAACCACACCAAGTCCAGCGGCAAGCTGCTCAAGGTTTTGGCGTGGTACGACAACGAGTGGGGCTTCTCCAACCGCATGCTCGATAACTGCCTGGCGCTGTGCAACGCAGAGTAACCAGGGAGCAACACCGATGATCGGTATCAGCTTCACGCAAAAGACCATGGCGGCGCGCAAGCGTATCGCCCTGGTCGCCCATGACCACTGCAAGGTGTTTTTGCTGGACTGGGCCGAACGGCAGAAAGACAAGCTCGCGCAACATGAACTGGTCGCCACCGGCACCACGGGTTTGTTATTGCAACAACGCCTGGACCTGCCGGTGGAAAGCATGATCAGTGGCCCCTTGGGCGGCGATCAGCAACTCGGTGCGCGCATCGCCGAGCAACGGGTCGACATGCTGGTGTTCTTCTGGGACCCGTTCGAACCGCAACCCCACGACCCGGATATCAAGGCGTTGCTGCGGGTCGCGGCGGTCTGGAACATTCCGGTGGCGTGCAACGAATGCAGCGCCGACTACCTGCTCAGCAGCCCGATGATGGAGCAGGCGCACGCGCACCGCATTCCCGATTACGCGACCTATCTGCTGGGTCGTGCGTAACCTTCACAAATCAGCACTTGACCACTCGAGCGGATGATAAGCATTATCATTCGCTCGAAATGGATCAGGTCCTCCCGTGAGTCAATCTCGCTTCAATCACGTCTTCATCGCCCAGCGAGTTTCTCTGCTGCGCACGCTGGAGCGGATGGTCAACAATCACAGCACCGCCGAAGACCTCTTGCAGGAGACCTACCTGAGAGTGACCCGGGCGCTCAGTGAGCGGGCCATCGATCACCTTGAACCCTTCGTTTTCCAGACCGCCCGCAACCTGGCGCTGGACCATTTGCGTGCGCGGCGTATTCAGTCGCGCACCATGCTCGACGACGTGCCACTGGACGTAGTGCAGGCGGTTGCCTCACCAGTGAGTAGCGCCGAGGATGCTGCCCATGCCGAACAATTGCTGGAGCGTTTGAACGTGAGCCTCAGTGAACTCAGCCATCGGCAGCAGCAGATTTTCATTCTCAGCCGGCTGCACGGGCACAGTTATGTGGAGATCGCCGAAAAGCTCAACGTCTCTTTAAGCACCGTGCAGAAAGAACTGAAGCTGATCATGGCGATCTGTATTGGCGTCGCTGAACGGTTAAACAGGGACTGAGTCTGCAGGTTTACTCTCTACTTGCCGGGATCGCCTGCGCTGACCTTCGGGCTTTGCTACCCTTGCCCACTTTCAAGCTTCACTCATAAAACAGCCGTGCACAGACACTGCCGAGGAAACACCGTGACGGACACCCACCGTTCCCCTCCGCCCTCCCCGGCGCGGGACGCCGCAAGCGCGATGGACCAGGCTCTGGACTGGCTGATCGTGCTGGGCAGTCCGAGCGAAGAACAGAGTCGCCAGTTTCACACGTGGCTGGTCGCCGATCCGTTGCATGCCGAAGCGTTCGCCAAGGCCCAGGCGATCTGGGATGGCCCGCAAGTGGTGCAATGCGCACAAAGCCTGGCCGACCGGCCGGCGAAAGTAACCGTGCTCTCGCGCCTGCGTCCGCACTGGAAACCGCTGGCCACGGCTGCCGTGCTGATCCTCGGTTTGTTCAGTTTCAGCAACCTGCCGATGCGCCTCCAGGCCGATCACTTGACGGTGGTCGGTGAACGCCAGCGTCTTCAACTGGAGGACGGCTCCAAAGTCTTGCTCAATACCAACTCGGCGTTTTCCAGCACCATCAACGGTCAGCAACGCATCGCTCGGTTGTATCAGGGCGAGGCGTTTTTCGAGGTGCCCGCCAATCGCGGCCAGCCACTGGAAATCGATGCCGGCCCGGTCACGGCCAGCGTGCGCGATACCGCGTTTGCCGTGCGCTATCTGGACGGCGTGGCGCAGGTTCGGGTGCAGCGGGGCGATGTCGATCTGCGGGCTACTCGCGACGACGCGCGAATTCGATTGTCCGCCGGAGAAAGCGTACGCATCGGCCCCAACGGTTTTGACCGCCCGGCCAAGCTCGATGCCGCCACGGACCTGGCGTGGGTCCAGGGCCGACTGGTGTTCGAGAACTGCCCGCTGAGCCAGGTGCTGGCGGAGCTGCGTCGCTATTACCCGGGCTGGATCATCAACAACAACGAGCAGTTGGCCGACGTCACGGTGACCGGCAATTACCGTCTCGACCAGCCGCTGGACGTGGTCCGTTCGCTGGCCCACATCACCTCGGCGCGGCTCCAGGAATTCCCGGCGCTGGTGATTTTGAACTAAATGAGAATTATTTTTACTCGATAGCCGAACCCCGTACGTCTCGTTATAGCCAATGCAATTGATTCGCATCTTCGAATGCCAATCAGCACCTATAAAGATTCGTGCGACACGGAGCGCTATCGATGTCCTCTCGCCTTACCCGCCAATCCCCTTCACCTTCCCGCGTGCTGTCGCTGCTGACGGCCGCCATCCTGATGGCCGGCAGCGCGCCGTTGATGGCTGACGCTGCCCCTGAGCAGCCGACCCGCAACATGGGCGATTACACGTTTGCCATCCCGCAGCAGTCGCTGGTCTCGGCACTCAATGCCTTTACGGCAGTGACAGGCTGGCAAGTCGGCTTGCCCGCCGAACTGGCGGACGGTGTGGCCTCGCCGGGTGTGCGCGGTTCGTTGCCGTCGGAAAAAGCCCTCGATCGCCTGTTGGTGGGGACCAACCTGAGCTATCGCAAACTGGGCAGTAACAACATCGTGCTGGAGAAGCGCAGCAATAGCGGCGCGCTCAACCTGGACCAGGTGACCATCAGCGCCACTCGCCAGGAACAAAGCATCGCCAGCGTGCCGAGCACCGTCACCGTTCACACCCGTGAAGAGCTGGACAGCAGCAACGTCAATACCATCAAGGATCTGGTGCGCTACGAACCGGGTGTCTCGGTGGGCGGTGCCGGGACTCGCGGCGGGATCAGTGGCTACAACATACGCGGCATCGACGGCGACCGGATCCTGACCCAGATCGACGGCGTCGAGATTCCGAACGGTTTCTTCAATGGCCCGTATGCCAAAACCCAGCGTAACTACGTCGATCCGGAAATCATCAAGCGCGTCGAAATTCTGCGCGGCCCGGCCTCGGTGCTCTACGGCAGCAACGCCATCGGCGGCGCCGTCAGCTATTTCACCCTCGACCCGGACGACATCATCAAGCCCGGCCAGGACGTCGGCGCCCGCCTGAAGACCGGTTACAGCTCCGCTGACGAGAGCTGGCTGAAATCCGCCACCGTCGCCGGGCGTGCCGATCAGTTCGATGGCTTGCTGCATTACAGTCAGCGCGACGGCCACGAAACCGATTCCTACGGCAGCAACAACGGCACCGGCCTGGACCGTACCGCGGCCAACCCGGAAGACGTGCGCGCCACCAACGTATTGGCCAAGATCGGCTGGAACTACAATGAAGATTCACGCCTCGGCCTGACCTACGAGAAGTACAAGGACGATCGCGACACCGATCAGAAGAGCGCTTACGGCGGCCCGTACTTCAACGGCCAGCCGACCATTCCGAACAGCGTGCTGCCCGGTGGCATGTACCAGTGGCGCACCGGCAACGACACCATCACCCGTGAGCGTTTCGGCCTGGAACATAGCTTCGCCCTCGACAGCCTGCTGGCCGACAACGTCAAGTGGAGCCTGAACCACCAGACCGCGAAAACCGATCAGAGCACCGAAGAATTCTATTTCCCGATCACCCGTAGAGTGCTGCGCACCCGCGACACGATTTACCAAGAGAAGCAGTGGGTCTTCGATGCCCAGCTGGATAAAGCCTTCAGCATCGCCGACACCGAGCACTTGCTGACCTACGGCACCACCCTCAAGCAACAGAAAGTCACCGGCTCGCGCAGCGGCGACGGTAAGTGCCTGGCGGTCGGTCGCGGCTGTGCGGCCATCGGCGCGACCAGCGCGGCCGACGTGCTGAGAAAATCCAGCGACTTCCCGGACCCCACCATCAACACCTACAGCCTGTTCGCCCAGGATGAGATCAGCTGGAACAAGTGGACCTTCCTGCCGGGCCTGCGCTACGACTACACCCAGCTCAAGCCGCACATCACCCAGGAATTCCTCAACACCGTGGCCGCCGACGGTCGCGGCACCGTCAGCGATGAGAACAAGACCTGGCACAAAGTTTCACCCAAGTTCGGCCTGACCTACGCCCTGACCGATCAGTACACCTGGTATGGCCAATACGCTGAAGGTTTCCGCACGCCCACCGCCAAGGCGTTGTACGGGCGCTTCGAAAACACCACCACCGGCTACAGCGTGGCGCCGAACCCGGACCTGGAACCGGAAAAAAGCAAAAGCTACGAAACCGGCCTGCGTGGCAACTTCGAGTCCGGCTCGTTCGATGTGGCGGTGTTCTATAACAAGTACCGCGACTTCATCAACGAAGACGCCGTCACCCCGGGTTACAGCGAGCTGACCTTCCAGAGCAACAACATCAAGCACGCGACCATCAAGGGCGCTGAGATCAAGGGCCGTCTGAACCTCGACACGTTCGGCGCACCACAAGGTCTCTACACCCAAGGCTCGGTGGCTTACGCCTACGGTCGCAACAACGACACCGGCGAACCGATCAACAGCGTCAACCCGCTGACCGGCGTGTTCGGCCTCGGTTACGACCAGGACAACTATGGTGGTTTGCTCAGCTGGACGCTGGTCAAGCGCAAGGATCGCGTCGACGACAGCAACTTCAAGTCGCCGGATGGCGTGAGCAGCCAATTCAAGTCGCCGGGCTTCGGCATCCTCGACCTGAGCGGCTTCTACAAAGTCACCGACGATGTGACCGTCAGCGCGGGCGTCTACAACCTGACCGACAAAAAATACTGGCTGTGGGATGACGTGCGCGGTTACGACAGCGTCGGCGAAGCGGCCGTGCTGAGCCCGGCCAACCTTGATCGCCTGACCCAGCCGGGTCGCAACTTCGCGGTCAATCTGGTCTGGGATATCTGACCCGACTCACCTCACGTCGCGACGTTAAAACAGACACGACGTGAGGATTTTTTACTGTCCGGCGCCTGCCCATTCGTCTCGTTACCAAGCGCCTCTTTTTCCCAAGGATTTCTCATGACCACTCAGGACACTACTCTACGCCCTGCTCTGCGCTCGCAACGCTTGAACCAGGTCACTAACGAGCCTCACACCAAGCTCGATGCGTTGGTCAAAGCCCACGCGCCGTTTGAGACGCGAGCCAACTTCGCCCGTTTTGTGGTGGCGCAGTATCTGTTCCAGTCGGAACTGGTGTCGCTGTACAACGATGCCGAATTGACGGCCATCGTCCCGGACCTGCCGGCGCGTTGCCGGGCTGAAGCGGCCAAGGCGGATCTGGCTGATCTGGACACTGAAGTACCGGAACCGGTGGCTGGCGCGGTGAAGCATCCAACCAAAGCCGAAGCCTTGGGCTGGTTGTTTGTTTCGGAAGGCTCGAAGCTCGGCGCAGCGTTCCTGATCAAGCGCGCGGTGGGTCTGGGCCTGAGCGAAACGTTCGGCGCCCGTCATCTCGGCGAACCGGCCGGCGGTCGTGCTGAAGGCTGGAAAAGCTTCGTCAAAACCCTCGACTCGTTGGCGTTCAGTGCTCAGGAAGAAGCTGAAATCGAGCAAGCCGCGGTCGCTGCATTCAACCGCTTTACCGTATTGCTGGAACAGGCTTACACCCCCGAACTCGCCTGACGCAACGCCGTCCCTGTGGGAGCGGGCTTGCTCGCGAACGCGGTGTGTCAGTCGACAAAAATGTTACCTGACACGCCGCCTTCGCGAGCAAGCCCGCTCCCACAATGGTCTGTATACACCCTCCAGTCACGCGCAACACGGGTCACCATAAGCCCCATGCCTCACCTCGCCTCCTCCAGACTCACCCGAGTCTTCTTCGGCCTGCTGGCCTATGTCAGCCTGGGCATCGGCCTGATCGCCATCGTCATCCCCGGCTTGCCGACCACCGAGTTCATCCTCCTCGCTGCCTGGGCCGCGACCAAAAGTTCGCCGCGCCTGAGTGCCTGGCTGGAAAACCATCGGCTGTTCGGTTCGATCCTTCGCAACTGGCGCAACGGCAAAATCATCGCCCGCCGGGCCAAGGTCAGCGCCACCGTCAGCATGCTGCTGTGCGCCACGTTGATGCTGGTCATGCTTGATCACGGCTGGCCGATCTACCTGGCGATTGCGGGCATGAGCCTGGGCAATCTGTGGCTGTGGTCGCGACCGGAATCGCTACCGAAAATCCCCTGAATTTCTGGCCTTTTCAGGGGGTTTTCCTGCGCAAACGTTCAACCATGACCGTTCGTCGGTGCCACCATCATGCAACCTCACCCCTCGCCGATGAGCATTAAATGGCGCTGAATGGACTTGGCGAACCGGGTCGACCTCGACCCACAGCCAATACTTCCTCCATTTGCGAGTTCGCCCTATGTTCGACTCTCTCTCCATCCGCCTGAAAATCGTCCTGCTGTCCGGCTTGTGCCTGCTCGGCGTGGTCGCGTTGATCGTCGGCATGAACATCTACCAGACCAATCAGAACGATGAACTGGTCAGCGCCTCGAGCAGCAAGATGCTTACCGCCAGCGTGCAGGACCTGCTCCAGGCCAAGGCTGCCGAGCAAGCGGTGCGGGTGCAGAAGACGTTCGGTGAAAGCCTGCTGGTGGTGACCGCCCTGGCCGATCAGATCAAGGACATGCGCACCCTGGCCGCCAAGCGCTCGCTTGAGGCCGGTGCCTTGCGTGAAGAGTTGAACCAGAGCCTGAAAACCGCGTTCGAGCGCAACAGCAAAGTGCTGGGGATCTGGCTGGCGTTCGAGCCCAACGGGCTGGACGGCAAGGACAGCGAGTTCGCCAACGATGCGGCGCGCCAGTCTAACGAAGCCGGGCGTTTCGCCAGTTACTGGAGCCGTGCCGGTGGGGCCGGGATCAACACGATCATGGTCGAAGACGACATGACCAAAACCACCTTGAGCCTCAGCGGCACGCCGTACAACAGCTGGTACACCTGCCCTCGCGACAGCAAGCGCACCTGCCTGCTGGACCCGTATGCCGACACCGTCGGCGGCAAGGAAATGCTGATGACCACCATTTCCGTACCGCTGCTGGTGGACGGCAAATCCATCGGTGTGGTCGGCGTGGACATTGCCCTCGACGCCCTGCAAGCCGCCGCGGTCGATTCCCAGCGTGACCTGTTCAACAGCGCCGGGCACATGCTGATTGTCTCCGGCAGCGGTGTTTTGGCCGGTTACAGTGTCGACGCAAGCAAGGTCGGCAAAAGCATCGATGCCACCCTGGGCGCAGACGGCAAGGACATCCTGCAACTGCTCAGCGGCGGCTCGCCGAAGATTCTCGAACAAGGCGACCTGATTCGCGCGGTATACCCGGTCAGCCCGATCAGCGACTCCAAGGCCTGGGGCGTGGTGATCGACCTGCCGAAACAAGTGCTGCTGGCCGACTCGGTGAAGCTGCAAGCGGTACTCGATGACGCCCAGCAAAGCGGCACCATCAAAGCGGTGTTGGTGGCCATCGCTGCCGGCCTGGTCGGTCTGTTGCTGATCTGGCTCACCGCGTCCGGCGTGACCCGGCCGATCAACAGCGTCGCCGAGATGCTCAAGGCGATTGCCAGCGGCGACGGCGACCTGACGCAGCGCCTGCACTACAGCAAGAAAGATGAACTGGGCGAACTGGTCAGCTGGTTCAACCGTTTCCTCGACAAGTTGCAACCGACCATCGCGCAGATCAAACAGAGCATCACCGACGCCCGTGGCACCGCCGACCAGTCTTCCGAAATCGCCCGTCAGACCAGCGAAGGCATGCAGGTGCAGTTCCGCGAAATCGACCAGGTCGCCACCGCGTCCAACGAAATGAGCGCCACCGCCCACGACGTCGCCAACAGCGCGTCGAACGCGGCCAACGCGGCCAAAGGTGCCGATCAATCGGCGCGCGACGGCATGTCGATCATCGAACGCAGCACCCGCGACATCAATCAACTGGCGGACGAAGTCAGCAAGGCCGTGACCGAAGTCGAAGCCTTGGCGGTCAACAGCGAGCAGATCGGTTCGGTGCTGGAAGTGATCCGCAGCATCGCCGAACAGACCAATCTGCTGGCCCTCAACGCGGCCATCGAAGCCGCCCGTGCCGGCGAGAGCGGTCGCGGTTTTGCGGTGGTCGCCGATGAAGTGCGCAACCTGGCCAAACGTACCCAGGATTCGGTGGAAGAGATCCGCATCGTCATCGAGCGCATCCAGACCGGCACGCGCGGCGTGGTCGCCACCATGCATTCGAGTCAGACCCAGGCTCACAGCAATGCCGGGCAGATTCAGCAAGCGGTGCAGGCGTTAAGCAAAATCAGCGACGCGGTGACGGTGATCAGCGACATGAACCTGCAAATCGCCAGCGCCGCCGAACAGCAAAGCGCGGTGGCCGAAGAGGTCAACCGCAACGTCTCGGCGATCCGTACCGTCACCGAAACCCTGACCGGCCAGGCCACCGAATCGGCGCAGATCAGCAGCCAACTCAACTCCCTGACCACCCACCAGATGAAATTGATGGATCAGTTCCGGGTGTAACTGGAACACCACAGTTCCCTTGTGGGAGCGGGCTTGCTCGCGAAAGCGGTGTATCAGTCAACATTGATGTTGAAGCTAATGACCCCTTCGCGAGCAAGCCCGCTCCCACATGGGGATTTTCATCCGGGCGGACGTAGTTTTGATCTATGCTCGGGCTCTCGCTCCGGAGGGCCTTCGATGACTGGTTTACTCACGTCCATTCAAGCCGCACTCGGCTTGCCGCACACACCGATTCCTTTCACGTCGAGTGGCGCCCTGCCCTCGGCGTTTGCCGTCACTGACCTGGCCTGCGCCAGCATCGCGGCTGCCGGTCAGGCAGTCAGCGAATTACTGCAGCAACACACCGGCCGGCTACCCAGCCTTGAAATCGACCAGCGCCTGGCGTCTTTCTGGTTCGCCACCTCGATCCGCCCCGTGGGTTGGAGCGTTCCGCCGATGTGGGACCCTGTTGCCGGTGACTACGCCACCCAGGACGGCTGGATCCGCCTGCACACCAACGCGCCGCATCACCGCGCCGCCGCCGAAAGCGTGCTCGGCGCCTGTGCCGACCGTGCCGCGATGGCGAGCAAGGTGGCGCAATGGGCGAAAACCGATCTGGAACAGGCCGTGGTCGATGCCGGTGGTTGCGCCGCCGAGATGCGCAGCTGGGCACAATGGCAGGCGCATCCCCAAGGCTTGGCGGTGAACGCCGAACCGTTGATTCAGTTCAGCGCCGCGTCTTCTCGACAGCCGAAATCGTGGCAGGGCTCTGTGGCGCAACCGCTGGCCGGGATCAAGGTGCTGGACCTCACGCGCGTACTCGCCGGCCCTGTCGCCAGTCGCTTTCTCGCCGGCCTCGGCGCCGATGTGTTGCGCATCGACCCACCGACCTGGAACGAACCGGGCGTGGTGCCTGAAGTCACCTTGGGCAAACGCTGCGCACGGCTGGACCTGCACAACCTTGATGATCGGGCCGTGTTCGAAAGTCTGCTCAAGGACGCCGATATCATCCTCCACGGTTACCGCGCCGACGCACTGGAAAAGCTGGGTTATGGCGCCGCCGAGCGTGAAAAACGGGCACCGGGCCTGATCGATGTGTGCCTCAACGCCTATGGCTGGAGCGGCCCTTGGCAGAACCGCCGCGGCTTCGACAGCCTGGTGCAGATGAGCAGCGGAATTGCCGACGCGGGGATGCGATGGAAGAAAACGGACAAGCCGACACCCTTGCCGGTTCAGGCGCTTGATCACGCGACCGGGTATTTGATGGCAGCCGCGGCGATCACCTTATTGGGCCGTGGCGGGTCGGCCAGGATGTCGTTGGCGCGCACGGCGAAATTGTTGATTGAACAAGGTGCCGGGACGGAAGAAGCGCTTCGGGCAGAAGATGAAAACGATCAAGGATTGTTGGTTGAGCAGACGCCTTGGGGGCCGGCGCATCGGCTTCATGTGCCGCTGAAAATCACCGGGACGCCGTTGCAGTGGGCGCTTCCGGCTGCTGAATTGGGTTCCCACCGCGCGCAATGGTGGTGAATTTTAGATAGCCTTCGCGAGCAAGCCCGCTCCCACAGGTTTTGTGATCGGCGCAGATCCACTGTGGGAGCGGGCTTGCTCGCGAAGGGGCCAGAACATCCAGCACACCTCCTGGATCAGTTCAATCCATCCGGCTCAGCGATGTCCAAAGCACCTGCGCCGCATACCCTCGCCAAGGTCGCCAAGCTTCAGCCCGCCTCAACAAATCCCGCGCCGTCACCACCCCACCTTCCACCGCCGCCAGCGCATTGATCAACCCCACATCCCCACTCGGAAACGCATCCATCTCCCGCAACTGCCGCAACGCAATGTACTGCGCCGTCCAGTCGCCAATCCCGTGCAACGCCAGCAACCGCGCCACACCACCCTCCCGTCCCGGCTCAAATATCAAGGGATCATCCAGCAACGCCTGAGCCACACCGGACAAGGTCCGACCGCGACTTTTCGGCATCCCTAACGTCGCCAGATCCACTACCGCCAACACCGCTGCGTCCGGAAACACATGCGTCAATCCCGGCATCGACGACGGCAAGGGCTGCCCATACTGCGCTACCAGCTTCCCCGCCAATTTGATCGCCGCGCCCACGGTAATCTGCTGCCCGAGCACCGCACGAATCGCCAACTCCAATCCATCCCAGGCACCCGCCACACGCAGCCCCGGACGCTGGGCAATCAGCCGCGCCATCAACGGATCAGCGACCAATTGCCGATGGATTGCCGGCAAGTCCGCATCCAGATCAAACATCCGCCGCAGCCGCGCGACGATCTGCGGGACGGCCACCGGATCAGGAAAATCCAGCGTCACTTCCAGCGCATCGCCCGCCACCGGCCTGATCGAAAACCAACCGTGAACTCCGTTCAAGCCTATGCTGCGCGAGTAAACGCCATCGACCACCGTTTCCATTCCCGCCACCGCCCGCGCCGTCAAAAATCCCAGCATCGCCGACCAGTCGTAAGGCGGGTGATACGCCAGCAGCAATCTCACAACGACAACAACCCGCTGTACAACCCGTACGCCGCCAGCCCTGCTCCGCTGATGACACAGGTAAAAATCCCCTTCTCGATATGAGTAAAAAGCGGTTCACCCTGTTCATGCTTGGCCTTGGCAAACAAGATCACCCCTGGCGCGTACAACAGCGCCGACAGCAGCAAATACTTCACCCCGCCCGCGTACAACAACCACACCGCGTAACCGAGGGCGATGCCGCCGATCATCAGGTCTTTTGTGCGCTCGGCCGACGCGTGTTCGTAGGTTTCGCCGCGCCCGCTTAACAGCACCGCATACGCCGCCGACCACAGGTACGGCACCAGAATCATCGACGACGCGAGGTAGATCAGGCTGGTGTAAGTCCCGGCGGAAAACAGCGTGATCAGCAGGAAAATCTGGATCATCACGTTGGTCAGCCACAGCGCATTGACCGGCACATGGTTGGCGTTTTCCTTGGTCAGGAAGGCCGGCATGGTTTTGTCCTTGGCCGTGGCGAAGAGGATTTCGGCACAGAGCAACGCCCAGGACAACAACGCACCGAGCAGCGAAATCGCCAGGCCGATGCTGATCAGCAGCGCGCCCCAAGGGCCGACGATGTGTTCCAGCACCGCCGCAAGCGACGGGTTTTGCAGGTTGGCCAATTCAGGCTGGCTCATGATCCCCAGGGACAACACGTTCACCAGCACCAGCAACGCCAACACGCCAATAAAACCGATGACCGTCGCCCGGCCGACGTCCGAGCGTTTCTCCGCTCTCGCCGAATACACACTGGCGCCTTCAATGCCGATGAACACGAACACGGTGACCAGCATCATGTTGCGCACCTGGTCCATCACGCCGCCGAAATTCGGGTTGCTGTGGCCCCAGATATCCCGGGTGAAAATATCCGCCTTGAAGGCCACAGCGGCGATCACGATGAACATGATCAGCGGCACGATCTTGGCCACGGTGGTCAGCTGGTTGATGAAGGTCGCCTCCTTGATCCCGCGCAGCACCAGAAAATGCACGGCCCACAGCAACACCGAGGCGCAGCCGATGGCGATCGGCGTGTTGCCCTGGCCGAACACCGGAAAGAAATAACCGAGGGTGCTGAACAGCAACACGAAATAACCGACGTTGCCCAGCCAGGCACTGATCCAGTAACCCCAGGCGGACGAGAAACCCATGTAGTCGCCAAAACCGGCCTTGGCGTAGGCGTACACACCGGAGTCCAGTTCAGGTTTGCGATTGGCCAGGGTCTGGAAGACGAAGGCCAGGGTCAGCATGCCCACCGCGGTGATCGCCCAACCGATCAATATCGCCCCGGCATCGGCACGCGCCGCCATGTTTTGCGGCAAGGAAAAAATCCCGCCGCCGATCATCGATCCCACCACCAGGGCGATCAGCGCACTCAGGCGAAGCTTTTGCGTCGGTTGCGACATTCCTGCGTCTCCATTTTCCGCCGCGACTAACACCGCGAGACCGTCACATAGTTGGTTTTAACTAAATAGATACAGCGTAATAACGTTTATCAATTAATGCCAACCCCCTATTTATTTATAACCTTTCACTCTATTGCGATCGAAAGAAATAGCGGATTTGTCGGTCAATCCTGATAAATCAATAATGCTCCGAAATCAGGGAGCGATACTTGCTAAAACCAAAAAACAAACTAGCGTCTAGACTTCAATGGGCACGCGTTAATAATTTTCTTATTGCCGAGGCCTCTGGAAAAGGCTTTTCCGGCAATAGCTTTATGCCAGCCAAAGAACTGCAAGTCATTCATTAACAATGGAATGTGACCATGCATTGATCTAAGTCAGATGATTGAACAGCAAACGAAACCAAACTGTTTTCTCTCTTCTCCTGCACTGGAGTCATGCAATGTCTGAATCCCCCGGAAAACTGAAACTCGGCGCACTTGTCGCGCTGGTTGTCGGCTCCATGATTGGTGGCGGGATTTTTTCCTTGCCCCAGAACATGGCCGCCAGTGCCGACGTCGGCGCCGTGCTGATCGGCTGGGCCATCACCGCGGTCGGCATGCTGACCCTCGCGTTTGTCTTCCAGACTCTCGCCAACCGAAAACCTGATCTGGACGGCGGTGTCTACGCCTACGCCAAGGCCGGGTTCGGCGACTACATGGGTTTCTCGTCCGCCTGGGGTTACTGGATCAGTGCCTGGCTGGGCAACGTCGGTTATTTCGTTCTGCTGTTCAGCACCCTTGGCTATTTCTTCCCGATTTTCGGCGAGGGCAACACCGTCGCTGCCGTGATCGGTGCGTCGGTGCTGCTCTGGGGTGTGCATTTCCTCGTGCTGCGGGGGATCAAGGAAGCGGCGTTCATCAACCTCGTGACCACCGTCGCCAAGATCGTGCCGCTGCTGCTGTTTGTGCTGATCGCGATTTTCGCCTTTAAGCTGGACATCTTCACCGCCGACATCTGGGGCGTGAAAAACCCGGACCTGGGCAGCGTGATGAACCAGGTACGCAACATGATGCTGGTCACCGTCTGGGTGTTCATCGGTATCGAAGGCGCGAGCATCTTCTCGGCCCGCGCGGAAAAACGCAGCGATGTCGGTAAGGCCACCGTGATCGGTTTCATCACTGTGCTGCTATTCCTGGTGCTGGTGAACGTGCTGTCGCTGGGCATCATGACCCAACCGGAACTGGCCAAACTGCAGAACCCGTCGATGGCCGCCGTGCTGGAACATATCGTCGGTCCGTGGGGCGCGGCGCTGATCAGCGTCGGCCTGATCATTTCCCTGCTCGGTGCGTTGCTGTCGTGGGTGCTGCTGTGTGCGGAGATCATGTTCGCCGCCGCCAAGGACCACACCATGCCGGCGTTCCTGCGCAAGGAAAACGCCAACCATGTGCCGGTCAACGCCTTGTGGCTGACCAACGCGATGGTGCAGTTGTTTCTGATCATCACCCTGTTTTCGGCCAGCACTTACCTGTCGCTGATCTACCTCGCCACCTCGATGATTCTGGTGCCGTACCTGTGGTCGGCGGCTTACGCGCTGCTGCTGGCGGTGCGCGGCGAGAGCTATGAAAACGCCGCGTCCGAACGCAGCAAAGACCTGTTCATCGGCGCCGTCGCGTTGATCTACGCGGTCTGGCTGATCTATGCCGGCGGCGTCAAATACCTGCTGCTCTCCGCCCTGCTCTATGCCCCCGGCGCGATCCTGTTCGCCAAGGCCAAGCTTGAAGTCAACAAACCGGTTTTCACCAACGTCGAGAAGCTGATTTTCGCCGCAGTCGTCGCGGGCGCCCTGGTGGCGGCTTACGGACTGTATGACGGCTTCCTGACCCTGTAACACACGACTTGTTCTGTCATCTGGAGGATCACTGTAATGACCACGGAAAAAGTTAAGTACGGCGTACATTCCGAAGCCGGCAAACTGCGCAAAGTCATGGTTTGCTCCCCAGGCCTGGCCCATCAGCGGCTGACCCCGAACAACTGCGACGAACTGCTTTTCGATGATGTGTTGTGGGTCGCCCAGGCCAAGCGTGACCATTTCGACTTCGTCACCAAAATGCGCGAACGCAATATCGATGTGCTGGAAATGCACAACCTGCTGACCGACATTGTCGCCATCCCCGAAGCCCTCGACTGGATCCTGGAACGCAAAGTCACCGCCAACTCGGTCGGCCTCGGCCTGATCAACGAAGTGGGTTCGTGGTTGCGCAGCCTGGAGCCGCGCAAGATCGCCGAGTTCCTGATCGGCGGTGTTTCCGCTGACGACTTGCCGGACAGTTTCGGCGGCAAGACCATCCAGATGTTCCGCGACTTCCTCGGCCATTCCAGCTTCATTCTGCCGCCGCTGCCCAACACCCAGTTCACCCGCGACACCACCTGCTGGATCTACGGTGGCGTGACGCTGAACCCGATGTACTGGCCGGCGCGTCGCCAGGAAACCCTGCTGGCCACCGCCATTTATAAATTCCACCCACAGTTCACCAACGCCGACTTCGAAATCTGGTACGGCGACCCGGACCAGGAACACGGCAGTTCCACCCTTGAAGGCGGCGATGTGATGCCGATCGGCAACGGTGTGGTGTTGATCGGCATGGGCGAGCGCTCGTCCCGCCAGGCCATCGGCCAACTGGCGGTTAACCTGTTCAAGAACAAAGCCGTGGAGAAAGTCATCGTCGCCGGCTTGCCGAAGTCCCGCGCGGCGATGCACCTGGACACCGTGTTCAGCTTCTGCGACCGCGACCTGGTGACGATCTTCCCGGAAGTGGTGAACCAGATCGTCGCCTTCACCCTGCGCCCTGATGAAGGCAAACCGGGCGGCATCGACATTCGCCGCGAAGAAACCAACTTCCTCGACACCGTGGCCAAGGCCCTCAACCTCAAAGCGTTGCGCGTGGTGGAAACCGGCGGCAACAGCTTTGCCGCCGAACGCGAGCAATGGGACGACGGCAACAACGTGGTGGCCGTGGAGCCTGGCGTGGTGATCGGTTATGACCGCAACACTTACACCAACACCCTGCTGCGCAAGGCCGGTATCGAAGTCATCACCATCAGCGCCGGCGAACTCGGACGCGGTCGTGGCGGCGGCCACTGCATGACCTGCCCGATCATTCGCGACCCTATCGACTATTAATTCCTGTGCCCTGCTTCGCGCTTATAAAGCGTGAAGCAGGCGGATAACCGAAACCCAAGGAGATCCCATCATGGCTTTCAACATGCGCAACCGCAGCCTACTCTCGCTGATGCACCACACGACTCGCGAGCTCAATTACTTGCTGGACCTGTCCCGCGACCTCAAGCGCGCCAAGTACACCGGCACCGAGCGTCCGCACCTGAAAGGCAAGAACATCGCGCTGATCTTCGAAAAAACCTCGACCCGCACCCGTTGCGCCTTCGAAGTCGCAGCCCATGACCAGGGCGCCCACGTCACTTACATCGACCCGGTGTCGTCGCAGATCGGCCACAAGGAAAGCATGAAAGACACCGCCCGCGTACTGGGGCGGATGTTTGACGCCATCGAGTACCGCGGCTTCGAACAGGAAATCGTCGAGGAGCTGGCCAAGTTCGCCGGTGTGCCGGTGTTCAACGGCCTGACCGCTGAATTCCACCCGACGCAAATGATCGCCGACACCCTGACCATGCGTGAGCACAGCGACAAGCCATTGCATGACATCAGCTACGCCTACCTCGGTGACGCGCGCTACAACATGGGCAACTCGCTGCTGATGATCGGCGCCAAACTCGGCATGGACGTGCGCATCGCCGCACCAAAGGCCTTGTGGCCGCATCAGGATTTCATCGACCAGTGCAAGGCATTCGCTGAAGAAAGCGGCGCACGTATCACCATCACCGAAGACCCGAAAGAAGCGGTCAAGGGCGTCGACTTCATCCACACCGACATCTGGGTGTCGATGGGTGAGCCGGTGGAGGCGTGGGACGAGCGCATCGAGCAACTGCTGCCGTACCAGGTCAACGCCGCCATGATGAAGGCCTCCGGCAATCCGCGCGTGAAGTTCATGCACTGCCTGCCGGCGTTCCACAACAGCGAAACCAAGGTCGGCAAAGACATTGCCGCGCGCTATCCGCACCTGGCCAACGGCGTCGAGGTGACTGAAGAAGTCTTCGAATCGCCGGCCAACATCGCCTTCGAGCAAGCGGAAAACCGCATGCACACCATCAAGGCGATCCTGGTGTCGGCGTTGGCGGATATCTAACGGCCCACTCGGCTCTCACTGACGGAACAGGGTCAATGTGGGAGCTGGCCTGCCAGCGATGGCAGCGCCGCGGTGCATCTGACAGACCGCGCCGATCCCATCGCGAGCAGGCTCGCTCCCACAGGGTCAGGGTTCCATCGACAGACCGAGTTGCCCGCTTACTGCTCTTTTAGAAGGACATGCATTATGCGTATCGTCGTTGCTCTGGGCGGTAACGCCCTGCTCCGCCGGGGTGAACCCATGACCGCGGACAATCAACGCGCCAACATCCGGATCGCCACCGAACAGATCGCCAAGATTTATGCCGGCAATGAACTGGTGATCGCCCACGGCAATGGTCCACAGGTTGGCCTGCTGTCGCTGCAAGCCGCGGCCTACACCTCGGTTTCGCCTTATCCGCTGGACGTGCTCGGTGCCGAAACCGAAGGCATGATCGGCTACATCATCGAACAGGAACTGGGCAACCTGCTGGACTTCGAAGTGCCCTTCGCCACTCTGCTGACCCAGGTCGAAGTCGACGCCAACGACCCGGCCTTCCAAAACCCGACCAAACCCATCGGCCCGGTCTACGCCAAGGCCGAAGCGGAAAAACTCGCCGCCGAAAAAGGTTGGGCGATTGCCCCGGACGGCGACAAATACCGTCGTGTGGTGGCCAGCCCGAGACCGAAACGTATCTTCGAAATCCGCCCGATCAAGTGGCTGCTGGAAAAAGGCAGCATCGTGATTTGTGCGGGCGGCGGTGGCATTCCGACGATGTATGGCGCCCACGGCAAGCTGCAAGGTGTGGAAGCAGTGATCGACAAGGACTTGTGCTCGGCGCTGCTGGCCGAACAGCTGGAAAGCGATCTGCTGGTGATCGCCACCGACGTCAGCGCAGCGTTCATCGATTACGGCAAACCAACCCAGAAAGCCATCGCCCAGGCCCACCCCGACGACATGGAAAAACTCGGCTTTGCCGCCGGCTCCATGGGACCGAAGGTCCAGGCCGCCTGCGAGTTTGCCCGCCATACTGGAAAAACCGCGGTGATCGGTTCACTCTCGGACATCGAAGCGATCGTCCAGGGCACGGCCGGCACGCGTATCAGTACGGCGACACCTGGCATAACTTACTTGTAAGGAGAAACGTCAATGGCAACGTTCGAGCCCGGTCACTTGCACATCGAGCGCCACGCGCTGACCCCGGATGACGTCAACTACAACGTTCACCTCGACTATGAGGTCAGCAAGAACGACAAAGGGGAACAAGGCATCCAGTTCACCATGCATGGCAGCATTCAGGGCAAGGACATGTCAGAGCCCTTCTTTCTGCCCAAGGCGGAGGCTTACAACTTCGCCAACAACGTGACAAAAATCGCCGAGAAATACGGAATCCCGAAGACACATAGCCAGATCGGCTCGATTCACAAGCATTACGATTTAATGTTTGAAGACATCCGGAAGCAGTTGGATATGAAATCCGGCGACCCGGTAAACCTCGAGAACTTCGAGTAACCCATTCCCCTGAATGAACGCTGTACCTGTGGGAGCGGGCTTGCTCGCGAAAGCGGCCTGACAGTCGACATTGATAGCGACTGACACTCCGCTTTCGCGAGCAAGCCCGCTCCCACATTGGATTTGTGTCGTCCTGAAGTCCTGCGCAGGATTTCACCATTCGCCCGCCCCAAGGCATACTTGCCACCCTCCGCACGTCAGATTGAAAACCGCCCCATGCGTATCCACGTCAGCTTCATCGACCGCGTCGGCATTACCCAGGAAGTCCTGGCCCTGCTCGGTGGGCGCAATCTCAATCTGGATGCGGTGGAAATGGTCCCGCCCAACGTTTACATCGACGCCCCGACCCTGAGCCCTGACGTGCTCGAAGAACTGCGCGATGCGTTGCTCAGCGTGCGTGGCGTGCAAGCGATGACGGTGGTCGACATCCTGCCTGGCCAACGTCGGCACTTGCAGCTCGATGCGCTGCTCGCCGCCATGACCGACCCGGTGCTGGCCCTGGACAGCGACGGCAAAGTGTTGCTGGCCAACCCGGCTTTGATCGCTTTGTACGGTCGTGAACCGGCCGGTGAAAGCGTTGCCGACCTGTTTGCCGACCCGGCGCTGCTCGGTGTATTGCTCGAAAATGGCTTCCGCCTGCCGCTGCGCGAGATCACCGTCAACGGCCAGACCCTGCTGCTGGACGCCACGCCGATCACCGATGCTGGCGCCCTGCTGACCCTGTATCAACCGAACCGCATCGGCGAACGCCTCTCGGCGCTGCACCATGACCATGCCGAAGGGTTCGACGCGCTGCTCGGCGAGTCCCCGGCGATTCGTACACTCAAGGCGCGCGCCCAGCGTGTGGCGGCACTGGATGCACCGTTGTTGATCCAGGGCGAAACCGGCACCGGTAAGGAACTGGTGGCTCGTGCCTGCCACGCCATCAGCGCCCGGCACAGTTCACCGTTCCTCGCGCTGAACTGCGCGGCATTGCCGGAGAACCTCGCCGAAAGCGAACTGTTCGGCTACGCCCCCGGCGCCTTCACCGGTGCGCAACGGGGCGGCAAACCGGGGCTGATGGAACTGGCGAACCAGGGCACGGTGTTTCTTGACGAGATCGGCGAGATGTCGCCGTACTTGCAGGCGAAGTTGCTGCGTTTTCTCAACGACGGCAGCTTCCGTCGTGTCGGTGGTGATCGCGAAGTAAAGGTCAACGTACGGATCCTCAGCGCGACTCACCGCAACCTGGAAAAAATGGTCAGCGAAGGGTCGTTCCGTGAAGACTTGTTCTATCGCCTCAATGTCCTGAATGTCGAAGTCCCGCCCCTGCGCGAACGCGGCCAGGACATCCTGCTGTTGGCCCGCTATTTCATGCAGCAGGCCTGCGCGCAGATCCAGCGCCCGGTGTGCCGATTGGCCCCCGGCACTTACCCCGCGCTGTTGGGTAATCGCTGGCCGGGCAACGTGCGGCAATTGCAGAACGTGATCTTCCGCGCCGCAGCGATTTGCGAAAGCAGCCTGGTGGACATCGGCGACCTCGACATCGCCGGCACCTCCGTGGCACGCCAGAGTGACAGCGACGTCGACAGCCTCGAGCAGGCGATGGAAGAGTTTGAAAAGACTCTGCTGGAAAAACTCTACGTCAGCTATCCGTCGACCCGGCAACTGGCGAGCCGGCTGCAAACCTCTCATACCGCTATCGCCCACCGGCTGCGCAAGTACGGCATTCCCAATAAGCCGTGAGGCCTACTCGGTCAAAATGTGGGAGCGGGCTTGCTCGCGAATGCGGAGTTTCAGTCACCATCAATGTCGACTGTCAGGCCGCCTTCGCGAGCAGGCCCGCTCCCACAGGTTTCGTGACCTGCCAGAAAACCTGTTTAAAAACGACCTCCATCTGTACTGAAAGCGCTACAGTGGAACGATATCAATACACCCTCCCCGGATCACCGCTGCGCAAGGCTTTGATCCACCTAGGCTTTTTTCTTCGCCTCCCGCTGTAGCGAATTCGCTACAGCCATCAACTCCTCGTCTTCCGCAATATCACCTAACTATCTGATTTATAAGAATAAAAAAACATTGGCCGCGATTTTGCTTAGTAACCCGCCATAAAGCAGGGCTTTAGCCCAAGCATTCCATCGCGTCCACCAGACGAGTCTGGCCCCCCTTAGGAGTTTCCATGAGCGAATTGCGTTTTACTGAAGATCACGAATGGCTGCGCACCGAAGCCGACGGCAGCGTCACTGTCGGCATCACCGCTTTCGCACAGAACGCCTTGGGCGACGTGGTTTTCGTACAACTGCCTGAGCTGCAGTCCTATGACAAAGGCGCCGAAGCCGCCACCGTGGAATCGGTAAAAGCCGCCAGCGGCGTGTACATGCCACTCGACGGTGAAGTACTGGAAGTGAACCCGGCACTCGACAGCAGCCCTGAACTGGTCAACGAAGACCCGATGGGCGAAGGCTGGTTCTTCCGCTTCCAGCCAACCGACGCCTCGGCTGTCGCCAAACTGCTGGATCAGGACGCCTACGACCGCCTGATCAAAGCCAACGCTGAAGCCTGAGGAGCACTGACATGACTCAAGTTAATCTGACCACCGCCAACGAATTCATCGCCCGCCACATCGGCCCGCGTTCCGGCGACGAGCAAGCCATGCTCAACAGCCTCGGTTTTGACTCGCTGGAAGCCCTGAGCGCCAGCGTCATTCCCGACAGCATCAAAGGCACCAGCGTCCTCGGCCTCGAAGACGGCCTGAGCGAAGCTGATGCCCTGGCGTTGATCAAATCCATCGCCGGCAAAAACCAGCTGTTCAAGACTTACATCGGCCAGGGCTACTACGGCACCCACACGCCGTCGCCGATCCTGCGCAACCTGCTGGAAAACCCGGCCTGGTACACCGCCTACACCCCGTACCAGCCAGAAATCTCCCAGGGCCGTCTCGAAGCGCTGCTGAACTTCCAGACCCTGATCAGCGACCTCACCGGCCTGCCGATTGCCAACGCGTCGCTGCTCGACGAAGCCACCGCCGCTGCCGAAGCGATGACCTTCTGCAAACGCCTGAGCAAGAACAAAGGCAGCCACGCCTTCTTCGCTTCCGTGCATTGCCACCCTCAAACCCTCGACGTGCTGCGCACCCGTGCCGAGCCGCTGGGCATCGACGTTGTCGTCGGCGACGAGCTCGAACTGACTGACGTGACGCCGTTCTTCGGCGCCCTGCTGCAGTACCCGGCGAGCAACGGTGACGTCTTTGATTACCGCGAACTGACCGAACGCTTCCACGCCGCCAACGCGCTGGTCGCGGTGGCCGCCGACCTGCTGGCCCTGACCGTGCTGACCCCGCCGGGCGAATTCGGCGCCGACGTGGCCATCGGCAGCGCACAACGCTTCGGCGTGCCGCTGGGCTTCGGTGGCCCGCACGCCGCTTACTTTTCGACAAAAGACGCGTTCAAGCGCGACATGCCGGGCCGTCTGGTCGGTGTCTCCGTGGACCGTTTCGGCAAGCCGGCCCTGCGCCTGGCGATGCAGACTCGCGAGCAACACATCCGTCGTGAGAAGGCCACCAGCAACATCTGCACCGCGCAAGTATTGCTGGCCAACATCGCCAGCATGTACGCCGTGTACCACGGCCCGAAAGGCCTGACGCAGATTGCCAACCGCGTGCATCACCTGACCGCGATTCTGGCCCAAGGCCTGAAAGCAATCGGTCTGAACGTCGAGCAAGCAAGCTTCTTCGACACCCTGACGATCAAGACCGGCGCGCAAACTGCCGACCTGCACGACAAGGCTCGCGCACAACAGATCAACCTGCGCGTCGTCGATGCTGAACGTCTGGGCCTGTCCCTCGACGAAACCACTTCGCAAGCTGACGTGGAAACCCTGTGGGCACTGCTGGCCGACGGCAAAACCCTGCCGGACTTCGCCGCCCTCGCTGCTTCGGTTCAAGCGACCATTCCAGCGGCACTGGTTCGCCAGTCGCCAATCCTCAGTCACCCGGTGTTCAACCGCTATCACTCGGAAACCGAGCTGATGCGTTACCTGCGCAAACTGGCGGACAAGGACCTGGCGCTGGATCGCACCATGATCCCGCTGGGTTCGTGCACCATGAAACTCAACGCCGCCAGCGAAATGATCCCGGTGACCTGGGCTGAATTCGGTGCCCTGCACCCGTTCGCCCCAGCCGAGCAAAGCGCCGGTTATCAGCAGCTGACCGATGAACTGGAAGCGATGCTCTGCGCCGCCACCGGTTACGACGCGATTTCCCTGCAACCGAACGCCGGTTCCCAGGGTGAATACGCCGGTCTGCTGGCGATTCGTGCCTATCACCAGAGCCGTGGCGAAGACCGTCGCGACATCTGCCTGATCCCGTCGTCCGCCCACGGCACCAACCCGGCCACCGCCAACATGGCCGGCATGCGCGTGGTTGTGACCGCTTGCGATGCCCGCGGCAACGTCGACATCGAAGACCTGCGCGCCAAGGCCATCGAGCACCGCGAGCATCTCGCGGCATTGATGATCACTTACCCGTCGACCCACGGCGTGTTCGAAGAAGGTATCCGCGAAATCTGCGGCATCATTCATGACCACGGCGGCCAGGTGTACATCGATGGCGCCAACATGAATGCGATGGTCGGCCTCTGCGCCCCGGGCAAGTTCGGCGGCGACGTGTCCCACCTGAACCTGCACAAAACCTTCTGCATCCCACACGGCGGTGGCGGCCCGGGCGTTGGCCCGATTGGCGTGAAATCGCACCTGACGCCGTTCCTGCCGGGCCACGCGCAGATGGAACGCAAGGAAGGCGCGGTCTGCGCGGCACCGTTCGGCAGCGCGAGCATCTTGCCGATCACCTGGATGTACATTCGGATGATGGGCGGCGCGGGTCTCAAGCGCGCTTCGCAACTGGCGATCCTCAATGCCAACTACATTTCCCGTCGCCTCGAAGAACATTACCCAGTGCTCTACACCGGCAGCAACGGCCTGGTAGCGCACGAATGCATCCTCGACCTGCGTCCGTTGAAAGACAGCAGCGGTATCAGCGTCGATGACGTCGCCAAGCGCCTGATCGACTTTGGTTTCCACGCGCCAACCATGTCGTTCCCGGTGGCCGGCACACTGATGATCGAGCCGACCGAAAGTGAGTCCAAGGAAGAACTGGACCGCTTCTGCGACGCCATGATCCGCATCCGCGAAGAAATCCGCGCGGTGGAAAACGGCACGCTGGACAAGGAAGACAACCCGTTGAAAAACGCCCCGCACACCGCCGCGGAAATCGTTGGCGAGTGGACGCATCCGTATAGCCGTGAGCAAGCGGTTTACCCGGTAGCGTCGCTGATCGAAGGCAAGTACTGGCCACCGGTCGGTCGTGTCGACAACGTGTTTGGTGATCGCAACCTGGTTTGCGCTTGCCCGTCGATCGAAAGCTACGCTTAAACCAATGAGGGGGCGGGTTAGCTCGCCCTTTCAAGAACACCGCATCACTCCTGTGGGAGCGGGCTTGCTCGCGAAAGCGGTGGAGCAGTCACCATCAATGTTGCCTGACACTCCGCTTTCGCGAGCAAGCCCGCTCCCACAGGGGTCCGTGTAACGCCTCAAATTTCCGCCAATTCCTATAACAAGAAACCGGAGAACAACCATGTCGTTAAGCGTGTTCGACCTGTTCAAGATTGGCATCGGCCCCTCCAGCTCCCACACCGTCGGCCCGATGCGTGCAGCCGCACGTTTCGCCGAAGGCCTGCGCCGTGAAGGGCTGCTGGCGACAACCACCTGCGTCAAAGTCGAGCTCTACGGCTCACTCGGCGCCACCGGCAAAGGCCACGGCAGCGACAAAGCCGTGTTGCTCGGCCTGGAAGGCGAACACCCGGACACCGTGAACACCGAAACCGTCGCCGCCCGTCTGCAAGACATTCGCGGTAATGGTCGCTTGAACCTGCTCGGCGAACACAGCATTGCGTTCAACGAGAAAGAACACTTGGCGATGATCCGCAAACCATTGCCCTATCACCCCAACGGCATGATCTTTCGCGCGTTCGACGCCGCCGGTCTGCAGATCCGCAGCCGCGAGTACTACTCGGTTGGTGGCGGATTCGTGGTCGATGAAGACGCCGCCGGCGCGGACCGCATTGTCGAAGATGCCACGCCGCTGACCTTCCCGTTCAAAAGTGCCAAGGACCTGCTGGGTCATTGCGCCACTTACGGCTTGTCCATCAGTCAGGTGATGCTGACCAACGAAAGCGCCTGGCGCCCGGAAGCGGAAACCCGCGCCGGCCTGCTGAATATCTGGCAAGTGATGCAGGACTGCGTCGCCGCCGGGTGCCGCAATGAAGGCGTCCTGCCGGGTGGTCTGAAGGTCAAACGTCGGGCCGCTGCGTTGCATCGGCAACTGTGCAAGAACCCGGAATCGTCATTGCGCGACCCGCTGTCGGTGCTGGACTGGGTCAACCTCTACGCCTTGGCGGTCAATGAAGAAAACGCCAACGGCGGACGCGTGGTCACTGCGCCCACTAACGGAGCGGCAGGCATCGTCCCGGCGGTGCTGCATTACTACATGCGCTTCATCCCCGGCGCCAACGAAGACGGCGTCGTACGTTTTCTGCTGACCGCCGCCGCGATCGGCATTCTCTACAAGGAAAACGCCTCGATCTCGGGCGCCGAAGTCGGCTGCCAAGGTGAAGTCGGCGTGGCCTGTTCCATGGCGGCCGGTGCCTTGTGCGAAGTCCTTGGCGGCACCGTGCAGCAAGTGGAAAACGCCGCCGAAATCGGCATGGAACACAACCTCGGCCTGACCTGCGACCCGATTGGCGGGCTGGTGCAAGTGCCTTGCATCGAGCGCAACGCCATGGGTTCGGTCAAGGCCATCAATGCGGTGCGCATGGCCCTGCGCGGCGACGGTCAGCACTTTGTCTCCCTCGACAAGGTCATCCGCACCATGCGCCAGACCGGCGCCGACATGAAAAGCAAATACAAGGAAACCGCCCGTGGCGGTTTGGCGGTCAACATTATCGAGTGCTGATGCTTACGCGCATCCGCACACTTTTTCAGGAGCTGAATATGTCCACCGAACAATTGCTGAAAACCCCGCTGCACGCACTGCACATCGAACTCGGCGCCCGCATGGTGCCGTTCGCCGGCTACGACATGCCGGTGCAATACCCGCTGGGCGTGATGAAGGAACACCAGCACACCCGTGATCAGGCCGGGCTGTTCGATGTCTCGCACATGGGCCAGATCCGCCTGACCGGCGCCAATGCCGCCAAGGCCCTGGAAACACTGGTGCCGGTAGACATCATCGACCTGCCGGTGGGCATGCAGCGCTACGCGATGTTCACCAACGAAACCGGTGGCATCCTCGACGACCTGATGGTCGCCAACCTGGGTAACGACGAACTGTTCCTGGTGGTTAACGCCGCCTGCAAGGATCAAGACCTCGCGCATCTGCAAAAGCACATCGGCGATCAGTGCACCATCGAGCCGTTGTTCGAAGAACGCGCGCTACTGGCCCTGCAAGGTCCGGCCGCGGTCACCGTACTTGCGCGCCTGGCACCTGAAGTGGCGAAGATGACCTTCATGCAGTTCACCCGCGTGAAACTGCTGGGTGTCGAGTGCTTTGTCAGCCGTTCGGGCTACACCGGTGAAGACGGTTTCGAAATCTCCGTACCGGCTGCCAACGCCGAAGCCCTGGCGCGCGCCCTGCTCGCAGAACCTGAAGTGGCGGCCATCGGCCTGGGTGCTCGCGACTCCCTGCGCCTGGAAGCCGGCCTGTGCCTCTACGGCCACGACATGAACACCGAGACCACCCCGATCGAAGCCAGCCTGCTGTGGGCCATCTCCAAGCCACGTCGCGCCGATGGCGCACGGGCCGGCGGCTTCCCTGGCGCAGAAACCGTGTTCGGCCAGCAACAAGCCGGTGTCAGCCGCAAGCGTGTTGGCCTGCTGCCTCAGGAACGCACACCGGTGCGTGAAGGCGCGGAAATCGTCAACGAAGCGGGCGATATCATTGGCGCTGTTTGCAGCGGCGGCTTTGGTCCGACCCTGGGCGCTCCATTGGCCATGGGTTACCTCGACAGTGCTTATATCGCTATCGAGACACCCGTCTGGGCGATTGTTCGTGGGAAAAAGGTGCCTCTGCTTGTAAGCAAAATGCCATTTGTTCCACAACGCTACTATCGCGGTTGATTGACTGTTTCTATAAGTAACGCGGTGGCGTTAACAGTGCACTAATGTGTAACGCAACCGCCATAAAACAGTGCATGCCTTATCGGCAAGCTTCGATTATGAACGTTGCTTATAACGTTCGAAAACAATTGAACAACCCTATCGAATAAGCCCGCACTAGTGGACACGCTACTGCCATCAACCTGAGCAAAACCGGGCCTCTCACAGGGCTTGTTTTTTCTCACGTAGTTGGCGTAGAGTTTGTTCACTGTGTTTGCATGGGTCGCTTGGAATCGTGACCTGGGCAGTAGCCTACAAGTTAGCTACATCCCGTTCGACGTCTTCTTACTCTCCTGCAACCAGCCCCAGTACTCTTTCATGAGAAGGAGACTGTCATTAATTTTTTGCGTCAAAGGAATAAGAAATGTCCACACGTCAGAGCGGTACCGTCAAGTGGTTTAACGACGAGAAAGGTTTTGGTTTTATCACTCCAGAAAGCGGTCCGGATCTGTTCGTGCATTTCCGCGCCATTCAGGGCAACGGCTTCAAGAGCCTGAAAGAAGGCCAGAAAGTGACTTTCGTCGCTGTGCAAGGCCAGAAAGGCATGCAGGCTGACGAAGTACAAGCAGAAGCCTAATCTTCTGTAACGAAAAAGCCCCTGATGCTGACATCAGGGGCTTTTTTGTGCGCGTAAATCCGTAAAATGGCTTCTTTTTTCCGTCCAGAGGCTGCCATGTCGAAACACCTGCTCAAACCCCAGGGCGACTTCCCCGCCGCCACCCTGGGTCGTCGTCTGGCAGCGATGTTCTATGACTTCCTGTTGTGTACCGCCCTGCTGATCGTCACCAGCGGCGTTTACAAGATGATCCAGATGACGATCATCGGCGAAGACAAAATGCGCACCCTGACCGAAGCCGGTGCGCTGGATGGTGATCCTCTGCTGTCGACGGTGCTGTTGTTTGTGCTGTTTGGTTTCTTCGCCAAGTTCTGGACCTGGTCCGGTCAGACCCTGGGCATGCAGGTGTGGGGTATCCGCGTGCAGAATGCCGATGGGTCGTCCATCAGCCTGTGGCAGGCGTTGTTGCGCTTTGTGGTGTCGATCGGGTCGTGGTTGTGCGTGGGACTGGGGTTTCTCTGGCCGCTGTTCGATAAGCAGAAGCGCAGCTGGCATGACATGTATTCCAACACCCAGCTGGTGCGGATCCCGAAGAAAACCAAATAATTTTCGGCAAACAAAAATCACTGTGGGAGCGGGCTTGCTCGCGAAAGCGGTGTGTCAGACGACATAAACGTTGTCTGACACACCGCTTTCGCGAGCAAGCCCGCTCCCACAGTTTTTTGCGAGTTCTTAAGCGTTGCCAGCCAGTTTCATCCGCGCAGCCTGGGTGAAATCGAGCATGCGCTTCAACGGCCGAATCGCTTGCGGAATCAACGCCGGATCCACAAAGATCTCGTTCGTCCCTTCCTTCAAGCACTTCAGCGTGCGCTCAAGGGTGTTCATGGCCATCCAAGGGCAATGTGCGCAGCTGCGGCAGGCTGCGCCGTTACCGGCCGTTGGGGCTTCGATGAAGACCTTGTCCGGGCACAACTGCTGCATCTTGTAGAAGATGCCGCGATCGGTGGCGACGATCAGGGTCTTGTTCGGCAGGCTCTGTGCCGCCGCAATTAACTGACTGGTGGAACCGACGGCATCCGCCAGCTCGATCACCGAGGTCGGCGACTCCGGGTGCACCAGAATCGCGGCGTCCGGGTACAGCGCCTTCATGTCTTCGAGCTGCTTGGACTTGAACTCCTCGTGAACGATGCAGGCACCGTCCCACAGCAGCATGTCCGCGCCGGTCTGGCGCTGGATGTAGGTGCCCAGGTGTTTGTCCGGGCCCCAGATGATGGTCTCGCCGTTATCCATCAGGCTTTCGACGATTTCCAGCGCGCAGCTGGACGTCACCACCCAATCCGCACGGGCTTTGACCGCCGCCGAGGTGTTGGCATACACCACCACCGTACGCTCCGGATGCTGATCGCAGAACGCCGAGAACTCATCCACCGGGCAACCCAGGTCCAGCGAACAGGTCGCTTCCAGGGTCGGCATCAGAATGCGTTTTTCAGGATTGAGGATTTTGGCGGTTTCGCCCATGAATTTCACACCGGCGACCAGCACGGTCTTGGCCGGGTGAGCACTGCCGAAGCGGGCCATCTCCAGCGAGTCGGAGACGCAACCACCGGTTTCTTCGGCCAGGGCCTGAATGACCGGATCGCAATAGAAGTGAGCAACCAGCACCGCGTCCTGAGCCTTGAGCTCGGCAGCGATGGCGGCACGGTAAAAAGCTTCCTCCTCGACGGTGAGCGGCTTGGGCTGCTTGGCATCGAGGTGGGCTTGAACCAGAAGGCGTTCGGAAATCTGCGTCATGTTCGCAAGACCTGCAGGCGCTTTCGCGCGAAAGTCGAGTATACACCCGGCTCCGGACCCTTCAGGGTACCGCCGGGAGAGTGAGTATCATCAGGCACGGACAGCGGTGAAGATGCGCAAGGCTACAGAATATCCGAGGGATGCAAAAGATGATTCTGACCTGCGTCACGTGGTGCAGCCTCGCGTTGAGCCGAACTCAAATCGCGGGCAAAAAAAAATCCGGAAATCCTCACTTGCGTGGGCCTTCCAGACTTTTAAAACTGCTACAAAAATGGTGGGTCGTGTGGGATTCGAACCTACGACCAATTGGTTAAAAGCCAACTGCTCTACCAACTGAGCTAACGACCCGCTGTGTGGTGGCGCGTATAATACTGATTTTTAAGGACTATTCAACACCTAATTTGAAATAAATCAAAAATAAGGTGTTGGGTCGCTCACTCCGGCCGCGGCAAAGCCTTCTGCACGCAGTCGGCAACTGTCGCATTTGCCGCACGCACGGCCCTGATCGTCAGCCTGATAGCAGGAAACGGTCAGTCCATAATCGACCCCAAGCTTCACGCCGGCCTGGACGATCTGCGCCTTGCTCAGGTTCTGCAGTGGCGCCTGAATACGGAAGCCATTGCCCTCTACACCGGCCTTCGTCGCCAGATTCGCCGTGCGCTCGAAGGACTCGATGAACTCGGGACGGCAGTCCGGGTAACCGGAATAATCCACCGCATTCACCCCGATAAAGATGTCACGCGCGCCGAGTACTTCAGCCCAACCCAGCGCCAGGGACAGAAACACCGTGTTGCGCGCCGGCACGTAAGTCACCGGAATACCTTCACCCGCTTCTTCCGGAACGTCGATGCTGCTGTCGGTCAGTGCAGAACCGCCGATACCGTTCAGATTCAGGCCAATCACCTTGTGTTCCACCACACCCAGGTCACGGGCGACACGTTCGGCGGCATGCAACTCGGCGTGAGAGCGCTGGCCGTAATCGAAGCTCATGGTGTAGCAGCTGTAGCCTTCAGCGCGGGCCATGGCCACGACCGTCGCGGAATCGAGGCCGCCGGACAGCAGGATGACCGCACGTTTTTCAGCAGTGTTCAGTTGTTCAGTCATCTCAGCGCCCCGGCTCGTCATTCCAAAGATATTTATGCAGCTGCAATTGCAGGCGCACTGGCAGGTTGTCCGCCACCACCCAGTCAGCCAGGTCCCGCGCATTCAGGTCATGGTGGCTTGGCGAGAACAGCACTTCGCCGGCACGTTGGTCGAGGCCGTACTGAATCAGCTTGGACACGGCCCAGTCGTAGTCTTCCCGCGAGCAGATGACAAACTTCACCTGATCGTTCGGCGTGAGCAGTTCAATGTTCTCGTAGCGGTTGCGATGGGCTTCTTTCGAACCCGGGGTTTTCAGGTCGACGACGCGACTGACCCGCGGATCGACCGCCGAGATGTCGAGCGCGCCGCTGGTTTCCAGCGACACTTCGTAACCGGCGTCACACAACTGCTTGAGCAATGGGATGGCGTTGGGTTGCGCCAGCGGCTCGCCACCGGTGACACACACGTAACGCGGACGGAAACCGGCCACTTGCTCGAGGATATCGTCGAGCGGGCGAACGGTGCCGCCGGTGAATGCGTAGGCGCTGTCGCAGTATTGGCAACGCAATGGGCAACCGGTCAGGCGCACAAAAACAGTGGGCAGCCCGGCAGTCCGCGTTTCACCCTGCAACGAGTAGAAAACTTCGGTGATTCTCAATGTGTCTTGCATAGTCGCCACGGGCATAACAGCTAAACAGGCTGTCCGCCTCCGTCAGGCACTTCAAGGAACCCCGCCAACGCGCAGATCCCAAAAAGCGTGTTTCATAAAAAGGGCGTGAATTCTAACGAAAAAACCCGCGACAGGCGCGGGTTTCTTCGAAACAGGTCAAGCAACCTTACATTTTCTGCAGATCACGCTGAGCCAGCTGAGCAGCGGAGGTACCCGGGTATTGGGACACGACCTGCTGCAGAATGCCTTTGACCTTGTCGGGGTGACCGAGGCGGCGTTCTACATCAGCCAGCTTGTACAGCGAATCAGGCACTTTAGGGTGCTTGGGGTACAGCTGCGAAACCTTGGCAAACGCCTGACCTGCACCTTGCAGATCGCCTTTGGCCAGATTCACTTCGCCCAACCAGTACTGGGCATTGCCCGCGTACTGGCTGTTCGGGTACTTGCGCAGGAAAGCGGCAAAAGCCCGGCTGGCCTTGTCGAAATCCTTGGCTTTGATCAAGTCGAAGGCTGCATCGTAATACAGTTTTTCCTTCGCCGGATCAGCTGGTTCGCTACCTGCGGCAGGTGCTTGAACGGCTGCCGCTCCTGCGCCTGCTGCTGCACCGGGGGCATTCAAACTGCCACCGGTGGAAGAATTATCAGGAGTCGCGGCTGGTGCAACGCCGGTTCCTATGCGCCGATCAAGATCCTGATATCGCTCCAGGCTCTCTTGCTTCATGCGCGCTACATCATTTTGCAGAACTTCAATCACACCCTGTTGGCGTGAGATCTGCTCCTGCATGGATTGCAATTGGTTGAACAGCTCGCCCTGTGCCGAGACAGGGGCCGAAACCCCTCCCCCGGCATAGGCGCCGTTCGTACCGTAACCCGCAGGCGGATTACTACTCCCGCTATTGTTATAGCCGGAATCGTTATCGACCACAGGAACCGCAGCCCACACCGCAAGCGGTGCGAGGCTGAGAGCCAAAACAGTTACAGCACGACGGCACGTTCGCATGACGAATTACTTACGCAGTTCGACGCGACGGTTTTGAGCCCAGGACTGCTCGTCGTTGCCGGTAGCAACTGGACGCTCTTCGCCGTAGGAAACCAGTTCCAGCTGAGCTGGGGAAACACCTTGCAGTACCAGGTAGCGCTGAACGGCTTTCGCACGACGCTCGCCCAGTGCCATGTTGTACTCACGAGTACCACGTTCGTCGGTGTTGCCTTCCAGAACAACGCGAGCGCCGTTTGCTTTCAGGTCTTTGGCGTGAACGTCCAGAGCGCGCATGGCTTCTGGCTTCAGGTCCGAGCTGTCGTATTCGAAGTAGAAGGTGGTGATTGCGCGCAGAGCAGCTTCTTCGCTCAGGGAGCCATCAACGGCACCAGTGTTAGCGCCGTAACCAGCGTTTGGATCAACAGCGCCTTCACCGGCGTTGTCGCCGCCTTTGGACGAGCAACCTACAGCTACAGCCATGGCCAGAGCCAGCGCAGCAAATTTACCAAACTTCAGCATTTCCATCGTGAAACTCCTAATGAACCCCAGTGTGTTAAGTAAAACGTGTAGCGCCGCGTCAGTTCAGGTAAGGGGACCAGGAAGGTTCTCTGACTTCGCCTTGTGCGGTAGGAAGCGGGAGCCTTACGCGTCCATTAATGGACACGAGCATCAAGACTCCCCGGCCCTGCTGGCGGGTGGCGTAGATTACCATGGTGCCGTTGGGCGCAACAGTAGGCGACTCGTCCAGAGTGCTATCAGTGAGGATCTTTACACTACCGCGCTGCAAATCCTGGGCCGCCACCTTGAAATTAGTGAAGCCATCCTGGCGGTGAATCATCACCAGGGTCTTTTCATCAGCCGAAAGTTTAGGGTTGGCGTTGTAGTTACCAATAAAGGTCACACGTTCCGCACCGCCGCCACCGACGCTGGTTTTGTAGATCTGTGGCTTGCCGCCACGGTCGGAGGTGAAGTAGATGGTCGAACCATCCTTACCCCAGAACGGTTCGGTGTTGATGCCGGGACCGTTGGTGACGCGCGTGATCTGACGCGAACCCAGGTTCATCACGTAGATGTCCGGGTTGCCATCTTTCGACAACACGAACGCCAGACGCTGACCATCCGGTGACCAGGCTGGCGCGCCATTCAGGCCTTCGAAGTTGGTGATCTGCTCACGGCGACCGGTGTCGATGTTCTGCATGAAAATACGCGGACGCTTCTGCTCGAACGAGACGTAAGCGATGCGCTTGCCATCCGGTGCGAAACGCGGCGACAGGATCGGCTCGCGCGATTGCAGCAGGGTCACGGCGCGGGCACCGTCATAGTCCGAACGTTGCAGCGTGTAGCGCGTGTTCTTCTCGGAGAAGCGTTCGGCCGTCACGTACAGCAGACGTGTCGAGAACGCACCTTTGATACCAGTGAGTTTTTCGAACGACTGGTCGGCGATGTAGTGCGACATGTCGCGCAGTTGATCGACGCTGCCCGACACGCTGCCGGTCAGCACTTGCTGCTCGGTAGCGACGTTGAACAAAGCATATTGAACCTGCAGGCGACCGCCCGATGGCACGATGCTGCCGACCATAATGTACTGAGCGTTGATCGCCTTCCAGTCACGGAAAATGATTTCGCTGGCCTGGCTCGGCTGGCTGATCATGTTCTGCTTTGGAATCGGCGCGTAGTAACCCGAGTTGCGCAGGTCGTTGCCGATGATCTCGGCCATGTCATCCGGCAGCACGGTGCCGCCCTGGAAACCGAATGGCACTACGGCAATTGGAGTTGCCTGGGAGCTACCACTGCTGACCAGGATATTTTTTTCATCTGCGGTGGCCAGTCCTGCAAAGCAGAACATGACTACAAGCAGTCCTCGAAGAAGGTTTCTCACAAGGCTAGATCCTCAGGTGTGAATGTCATCTTGAATGAACGATAGGGTGCGAAATCAGCTGGCTTCAGACCCTGCATTTCGGTCAATCGACCAATATTTTTTACCGCCGCTACCGCTGAACTGTCGAACGGTACATCACCGCTGGACTTGGCAACCGATACGCCGGAGATGGTTCCATCAGGCAGCATGTTGATTTGCAGGATCACCTTCATACCCTTTCGGGCCGACGGTGGCTGCGCCCAACCTTCAGAAGCACGCGAGCGAATCAGATCGTCGAAGTTACCCGCGACTTCATCACCCTGTTCATCCGCCAAGGCCTGCTGACGCTCTGTCGTGTCGGAAAGCAAATCTGCCAGGGCCTGAGCCTTTTTCTCATCGACCGATTTACGCGCCGCTTCCTGCGATTTCTTCTTCGCAGCATCGGCAGCAGCTTTCTTCTTCGCGTCTTCGGCGACTTTCTTCTTCGCCTCTTCAGCTTCGGATTTCTTCTTGGCGTCTTCCGCGGCTTTCTTCTTCGCGTCTTCGACAATCTTTTTCCTGGCTTCTTCAGCAGCCGCTTTCTTGGCCTCTTCTTCAGCCGCTTTCTTGGCTTCTTCTTCAGATTTCTTCTTGGCTATATCAGCCAATTGTTTCTCTTCGACCTTTTTGGCTTCGGCGGTCTTCTTCGCTTCATCGGCTTTCTTGGCTTCATCAGCCTTTTTTGCCTCATCCGCTTTTTTAGTCTCGTCGGCCTTCTTGGATTCTTCGGCTTTTTGAGCCGCATCTTCCTTCTTTTGTTCCGCGGCCTTGATCGCTTCCTGTTCGATCTTTTTCTGTTCCATCTGTTCGACTTCGGTCTGACGTGCGGCAGATTTCTTCGCCTCACCCGCAATCTTCTGATTGGTCTGGGTGGTCGCCTGACTTTTCGATTTCAGCTGGTACAAGGTCGCCTGGACAATCGGCTTGGCTGGCGGCAGCTCCGGTGTGAAGGCGAAACTGACGAACAGCATGCCGAACACCAGCACGTGCAAGACAATCGCCAGGACACTAGGCCAGAAGTAGCTTTCCGAGGCGGACGGCTCTCGCATTTGCTGCATCAGGGTGCCTCGGTAATCAAGCCAACATTACCGACCCCGGCTTTCTGCAACCCGCCCATGGCGCCCATCACGGAACCGTAATCGACGGTCTTGTCGCCGCGAATGAACACCTGGGTACGCTTGCCGCCTTCAGTCCCGGCGCGGATGATCTTGGTCACCGCGTCAGTCATCTGCGGCAAGGTCATGGCCTTGTCCTGTTGCTTTTCAGTGTCGACTTCGCTGCCAAGGTTCCAGTAGTAGGTCTTGTCAGACTTGATCGAAATGGTCAGGACCTGGGTGTTGTTGTCCTGCGGCAAGGCTTCACTGGAAACCTTGGGCAGATCAACTTTCACGCCCTGATTGAGCATCGGAGCGGTCACCATGAAGATGACCAGCAGCACCAGCATCACGTCGATGTAAGGCACCACGTTCATCTCGGCAACCGGCTTGCGCTTTTTGCGAGCTCGAGCGATTAAAGCCATTGGAAATTACCTGCTTATTCTTCGCTGGTGTGCACTTTGCGGTGCAGGATCGCCTGGAATTCATCGGCGAAGGTGTAGTAACGGCCCAGCAGGGTTTCACTGCGAGCAGCAAAACGGTTGTAAGCGATAACGGCCGGGATGGCCGCGAACAGGCCGATCGCGGTGGCGATCAGTGCCTCGGCGATACCCGGAGCCACAGTGGCCAGGGTCGCTTGCTGGGCAGTGGCCAGGCCACGGAAGGAGTTCATGATCCCCCAGACGGTACCGAACAGACCGATGTACGGGCTGACGGAACCGACGGTGGCGAGGAACGGCAGGCTCTGTTCGAGCTTTTCTTCTTCGCGGGAAATCGCGACGCGCATGGCACGGGCCACGCCTTCCATCACGGCTTCCGGGTCAACACCTGGCTGCTGACGCAGACGGGAGAATTCCTTGAAACCGGCACGGAAGATCTGCTCGACGCCCGAATCCGGATCAGGATTGCTGCCGGCCTGACGGTAGAGTTTGGACAGGTCGATGCCGGACCAGAAGCGCTCTTCAAAGCTCTCCAGGGCACGTCGACCGGCACGCAGCAGGTTGCTGCGCTGAAAGATCATGATCCATGAGGTCACCGATGCGGCTACCAGGATCAGCATTACCAGTTGCACCACGATACTGGCATTGCTGACCAGGCTCCACATGGAGGAATGGTCGACGACGTTAGCTTCCACGCTTTATCTCCTGCTTTGAGTGTGTACCCGCGCCGCTCACGTCGGCGAAGGCCGCTCGTAGAGCTTCGGGAATGGCCCGGGGTTTTAAACTTTCAGTGCGCACACAGGCCACCAGAAACTGCCCTTCGCAGAGCAGCACATTATCCGTGGCTCGCCTGACCTGCTGTTTAAAGCGCAGGCTGACACGGTTCAATTCGATTACTTCAGCACTTACCAGAAGCTCGTCGTCCAGTCGCGCCGGCGCGTGATAACGCGCTTCGCTGGAATGCACGACAAACAACAGGTCCTCTCCTGCCAGCGCCGACTGGGCAAAACCCAGATTCCGGAGCCGCTCGGTTCGAGCCCGTTCCATAAACTTGAGGTAATTGACGTAATACACGATGCCGCCCGCATCGGTGTCCTCGTAATAAACGCGACAACGAAGTGCGAAAGGCTCAAGCCCGTTTTGCGCGCGCATACTCTAGTGCTTACTCCTCAGGTTGCCAATCCGGACAGGCAACTGTTTTTCATTGATTCGCGGCTTTCTGGTGAAAGTACGGTCCTCAGACCGCACAAACTCCGAATAAATCAGCCCGCAAAGGTGATTAATCGTCTACGGCATCAAGGAACTCGTCTACCACGGGCATCTCGCCCAATCGTGACGGAATGTTTAAACCAAAGTGCAGATACGCATGCCGAGTGACCACCCGCCCCCGCGGCGTGCGCATGATGTAGCCCTGCTGGATCAGGTACGGCTCCAGCACGTCTTCAATAGTGTGACGTTCTTCGCTGATCGCCGCCGCCAGACTGTCCACGCCGACCGGCCCACCGTCGAACTTCTCGATCATGGTCAACAGCAGACGCCGGTCCTGGTGATCAAAGCCACGTTCGTCGACATCCAGCAGGTTCAAGGCCAGGTCGGCGATCGGTTTGGTGATGTGGCCCTTGGCACGAACTTCGGCGAAATCCCGAACCCGGCGCAGCAAGCGATTGGCGATCCGCGGGGTGCCGCGGGCACGACGGGCAATCTCAAAGGCGCCTTCCGGATCCAGCGGCAAGCCGAGAATGTTCGCCGAACGGCTGACAATCGTTGCCAGGTCGGCGGTGTTGTAGAACTCCAGGCGCTGGACGATGCCGAACCGGTCGCGCAATGGGTTGGTCAGCATGCCGGCGCGCGTCGTTGCGCCCACCAGGGTGAACGGCGGCAGGTCCAGCTTGATCGAGCGCGCGGCCGGGCCTTCACCGATCATGATGTCGAGCTGGAAATCTTCCATGGCCGGGTACAGGACTTCTTCGACGATCGGCGACAGCCGATGGATCTCGTCGATGAACAGCACGTCATGAGGTTCAAGGTTGGTCAACAGAGCAGCCAGATCGCCCGGACGCTCAAGCACCGGGCCCGAGGTGCTTTTGATCGACACGCCCATTTCCTGGGCAATGATGTTGGCCAGGGTGGTCTTGCCCAGACCCGGCGGGCCGAAAATCAGCGTGTGGTCCAGGGACTCGTTACGCCCGCGAGCCGCCTGGATGAACAGTTCCATTTGCTCGCGAACGGTCGGCTGACCAATGTATTCGGCCAGGCTGACAGGACGAATCGCCCGGTCCTGGACTTCCTCGCGGTCGCGAGGGCCAGGCGTGGCGGCAATCAAACGATCAGCTTCAATCACTTAGATCATTCCCTTCAGGGCACGACGAATCATGTCTTCACTGCTCAAACCTTTCTCCTTGATCGCGGAAATCGCCTTGCTGGCTTCCTGCGGCTTGTAGCCCAGGGAAATCAGCGCGCTGACCGCGTCATTTTCGGCGGTGGCGACCGGCGCTGCATCCGGCCCACCCGGCTGGTTCGGCACCAGGGCGAACATCGCCGGCACGGTTTCCCACGCCTTGAAGCGGTCCTTGAGTTCCACCAGCAAACGCTCGGCCGTCTTTTTACCCACGCCCGGCACCTTGGTCAGCGCCGACGTGTCCTGGGATTGCACGCAACGTACCAGCTCATCCACTTCCAGGCTCGACATCAAGGCCAGGGCCAATTTCGGCCCTACACCATTGAGACGGATCAACTCGCGAAAAAAGTCTCGCTCACGCTTGCCGAAGAAGCCATAGAGTAACTGCGCGTCTTCGCGTACGACCAAATGGGTGTGCAAGGTCAGCGGTTCACCGACCGACGGCAAGCGATACAGCGTGGTCATGGGCACTTCCAGCTCATACCCCAGACCGTTTACATCCAGAATCAGGTGCGGCGGCTGTTTCTCAGCCAGTGTGCCGCGCAAGCGTCCAATCACGTTTCAGATCCTTGAGCGTTGGCCAGATCAACGACTGGCGACTGACAGAACAAGGGTTTTGCGCCGACAACACAGGCGCAAAACCCTTGTTCCCTAAAAATGACTGCTGATGCTATCAGAGACGCAGGCGCCCGCCACGACTGCGTGCGGTTCCCAGGCCATGGGGCAACAAGCTGGAACGGGTATGCGCGTGACAAATCGCAATGGCCAGGGCGTCTGACGCATCGATTTGCGGCTTGCTGGTCAATTTCAGCATGTGCATGACCATCATCTGCACCTGCTCTTTATTGGCGGCGCCGGTGCCGGTCACCGCTTGCTTGACCTGAGTCGCGGTGTACTCGGCGATCTCCAGGCTCTCTTCGGCACCCGCTACAATCGCAGCGCCCCGGGCCTGACCGAGCTTGAGGGCAGAGTCGGCATTGCGCGCCATGAAGACTTTTTCAATGCCCATGGTTACAGGGCCGTAGGTCTGGATGACTTCACGCACACCGCGATAGACGATTTGCAGACGCTCATGCAATTCGCCGGACCCGGTGCGAATGCAACCCGATGCCACATACACGCAGCCGCGCCCGGTATCACGTACTACGCCATATCCGGTGATTCGCGAACCGGGGTCGATACCAAGAATTAAAGTCATAACGCCTGCAGCTTAAAAGGGTGAGGCCTGCTGATGACACATTACGCGAAAGCGACCCGACCTGTAGGAGCCGGCTTGCTGGCGATGGCGGCCTTAAGGCAGCGTAAGATTTGAGGGCCTCATCGCCAGCAAGCCGGCTCCTACAGATTTTCGTGAGCCCTTAACCCAGCTGTGCGGCCACCGACTCTGGAATATCCGCATTGGAATAAACGTTCTGTACGTCATCCAGGTCCTCAAGCATGTCGATCAGCTTGAGCACCTTCTCGGCGCCTTCCAGGTCCAGTTCGGCACTGGTGGTCGGCAGCATCACGATTTCCGCATCATCGCCTTTGAAACCCGCCGCTTCCAGCGCGTTACGCACGGAGTAGAAGCCGGCGAACGAGGTGAACACGTCAATCGAGCCGTCTTCATGGGTGACCACGTCATCGGCGTCGGCTTCCATGGCCGCCTCCATCAGTGCGTCTTCATCAATGCCCGGAGCGAAGGAAATCTGCCCCTTGCGCTCGAACAGATACGCCACCGAACCGTCGGTACCGAGGTTACCGCCACACTTGCTGAACGCATGGCGAACAGCGGCTGCGGTGCGGTTACGGTTGTCGGTCATGCACTCGACCATCACGGCCACGCCACCTGGGCCGTAGCCTTCGTAAGTCAGTTCGACCATGTCATCGGTGTCGGCAGCACCAGCACCGCGGGCCACCGCGCGATCAATGATGTCGCGACTCATGTTCGCGCCAAGGGCCTTGTCCAGCGCCAGACGCAGGCGCGGGTTGGAGCCCGGATCACCGCCACCCTGACGGGCAGCAACGGTCAGCTCACGAATCCACTTGGTGAAAATCTTGCCCTTCTTGGCATCCTGACGTTCTTTGCGGTGCTTGATGTTCGCCCACTTGGAATGACCCGCCATATCTCGCTCCGAATTCTCTTTGAAACATTGCCCGCTGCGCAGATGCGCCAGCCAGCAAACAAAATCTCGACCTGTCCATATAAAGAAAAGGCGCATCCGAAGATGCGCCCTTCCGGACAGCCTTACTCAGCTTTTGGCGTTTCGCGCAGACGAATGTGCAGCTCGCGCAATGCCTTGGCATCTACCACACCCGGAGCCTGAGTCATGACGTCAGCCGCGCTCTGGGTTTTCGGGAAGGCGATCACTTCACGGATCGACTGGGCGCCGGTCATCAGCATCACCAGACGGTCCAGACCGAAGGCCAGACCACCGTGCGGCGGTGCGCCGTATTTCAGGGCGTCGAGCAGGAAGCCGAATTTCTCTTCCTGTTCTGCTTCATTGATACCCAACAGGCGGAATACGGTCTGCTGCATTTCCTTGCGGTGGATACGGATCGAACCGCCACCCAGCTCGGTGCCGTTCAGGACCATGTCGTAGGCACGGGACAAAGCGGTCGCCGGGTTGGCTTCCAGTTCTTCCGGTGTGCACTTCGGCGCGGTGAACGGGTGGTGCAAGGCGCTGAAGCTGCCGTCATCGTTCTCTTCGAACATCGGGAAGTCGACGACCCACATTGGCGCCCACTTACAGGTCAGCAGGTCCAGGTCGTTGCCGACCTTGATCCGCAATGCACCCAGCGCTTCGCTGACGATCTTGGCTTTGTCGGCACCGAAGAACACGATGTCGCCATCGACCGCGCCAACACGATCGAGGATCACGTTGAGGTTGGCTTCAGGGATGTTCTTGACGATCGGCGACTGCAGGCCTTCAACGCCTTTGGCGCGCTCGTTGACCTTGATGTACGCCAGGCCCTTGGCACCGTAGATGCCGACGAACTTGGTGTAGTCGTCGATCTGCTTGCGCGGCATGCTCGCAGCGCCTGGTACGCGCAAGGCGGCAACACGGCATTTCGGATCGTTGGCAGGGCCACTGAAAACTTTGAAGTCGACTTCTTTAAGCTGGTCGGCCACGTCCACCAGTTCCAGCGGGTTACGCAGGTCCGGCTTGTCGGAACCGTAACGACGCATGGCTTCTTCGAAGGTCATGTGCGGGAATTCGCCGAATTCCAGGTCCAGCACTTCCTTGAACAGGTTGCGGATCATGCCTTCGGTGAGGCCCATGATGTCTTTTTCATCGAGGAAGCTGGTTTCGATGTCGATCTGGGTGAATTCAGGCTGGCGGTCGGCACGCAGGTCTTCGTCGCGGAAGCACTTGGCGATCTGGTAGTAACGGTCGAAGCCGGCCACCATCAGCAATTGCTTGAACAGCTGCGGCGATTGCGGCAAGGCGAAGAACGAACCGGCGTGAGTACGGCTCGGTACCAGATAATCACGTGCGCCTTCCGGAGTAGCACGGGTCAGGATCGGCGTCTCGACGTCGAGGAAGCCATTCTCGTCCAGGTAGCGGCGGATGCTGGTGGTCATGCGCGAACGCAGACGCAGCTTCTCGGCCATTTCCGGGCGACGCAGATCAAGGAAGCGATAACGCAGGCGGGTTTCTTCGCCGACGTCGGAGTACTCGTTCAACGGGAACGGCGGGGTTTCCGACTCGTTCAGCACTTCCAGCTCGTAGCCCAGGACTTCGATCATGCCCGACGCCATGTTGGCGTTGGTGGCACCCGCCGGACGCAGGCGAACCTTGCCGGTGATCTTCACGACGTATTCGCTGCGCACGCGATCCGCGGCGGCGAAGCTCTCGGCGCGGTCCGGGTCGAACACCACCTGGGCCAGACCATCACGATCACGGATATCGAGGAAAATCACCCCACCGTGGTCACGGCGACGGTGAACCCATCCGCAAAGGGTAATTTCCTGGCCTTCCAGGGCTTCGTTCAGTTGGCCGCAATAATGGCTGCGCATCATGGTAGTGGTTTCACTTCTCGTAATCGAAATTCGTTTGGAGCCCCTGCAGAGGTTGCAAGGGCTCGCGCGTGTCGTTCAACTCAGGTTCCAGACCTTAGTCAGCTTTGTCGCCGCCGGCCAGATTCTTCTTGGAACCGGTCTTGAAATCGGTTTCGTACCAGCCGGTGCCGCTCAGGCGAAAGCCCGGCATGGACAGCATCTTCTTAAGCTCTGGCGCCTGGCAGGCAGGGCAGTCGACCAGCGGTGCTGCGCTGATCTTTTGAATGGCTTCCAACTGATGACCACAGGAAGCACATTGATAGTCGTACATCGGCATGGGGGTTGTCTCGGCGATCAGATTGCTACCGTAAACGCTGGGTTTTTCGGCAAAGAGCGGGATTATATCCATTAAATGCGGCCTGTGCAGCCGTAAGACTGCACAGGCCGACACTCTGCCCGATCCACCGCTGTGGCTAGGGCATCGCGACGCAGCCGCCTTCTTTCAGGCTGTGCACGACGCAGACAACCCGCACCAGCCCGGTAAAGTTCTTGACTCCGCCATGACGCAAGTGCACTTCGCGGTCCACATGGGACAGCAGCGCACTGACCGTACAGCAATTGACCTTGGCCATATCGCCCAGAATATCCCAGTACACCTGCTCAAGCCGCAAGCAGGTGGCGAAGCCATTCAACCGCACCGACCGGGATAGAGGCTGGGCCAGCCCCATATCAAATTCGCTGACAAAAGGATCGATCCTGATGTCCTTGACCGGACCACCCCTCCCCTCGCTCCGCCTGTCTCCATAATCCATATCGCTGACACTCCTTTGTCATCCCTGGCTTCTGTAAGAGCACTCTCCGTGGCCTTATAAAAGCGCAGGCGCAAAGGTATATCCAGATGACTTTATGACCATCGACGTAGGATAAGCCAACAACTGAATGGCGATCATGGAGACCGTCCTAGGCCGGCCATTTTCCTACGCAACCAGACGATTTTTAACGAGGGCAAAAGCGATTTGAGGAAGACAAAGACCGCGAATAACACCCGAGGGGCATTATTCGCGTACTGGCGGTATTACTGATCCAGCAGAGACCGCAGCATCCACGCGGTTTTTTCATGGACTTGCATGCGCTGGGTCAACAGGTCTGCCGTCGGCTCGTCGCTGACTTTTTCCAGCAGCGGAAAGATCCCGCGCGCCGTACGGGTGACCGCTTCCTGACCCTCGACAAGCTGTTTGATCATGTCTTCGGCGTTCGGCACGCCGGCTTCTTCCTTAATAGAGGACAGCCGCGCATAAATCGAATAGGCGCCTGGCGCAGGAAACCCGAGGGCGCGAATGCGTTCGGCAATCGAATCGACGGCCAGGGCCAACTCGTTGTATTGCTCCTCGAACATCAGGTGCAGGGTCCGAAACATGGGACCGGTGACATTCCAATGAAAGTTATGGGTTTTCAAATACAGCACATAAGTGTCCGACAGCAGACGCGAAAGCCCATCGACGATGGACTTGCGGTCCTCTTCACTGATACCGATATCGATTGCCATGTTTATCCCCTAAAGGTGATGAGTTCATCCAACAGGTGCAGGACCACTCTAGCAAGCCTGCCACCCCCTCGCAGCCCGGGATTGCACAATGACCTGCGACAAATCGCCCCGCGAAGCACCGCCGGACTGCCTGATTTGAGTAGCTGCAGGCTTTGCTGTTAAATAGACAGGGTGTCGCGACCGCCTATTTTCCGGGGGTTGCGCATAGGCTGATATCGGGTACGTGTCCAACGCCTCTTATTGTTCTGAAGCGAACCGTGCTCCATCAGCTCTTCCTTGTGATCCGTCTTAACGTGAGTTAATCAAAATGTTGAAAATCGTCCACCTGCTAATGGGCGCAGCAGCTTTGCTGTTGTCCTTCATCCCTAGCCTGCGATCCGAAGCACTACCTTACCTGCAACAACCCGACGCGCTGTACCTGGCCTTTTTCGGCCTGCTCAACCTCACCCTTGCTCCCGTTATCCCTTACTGGAACAAAGGCCCACGTCATCAACTGCAAAACCTGGTCAGCGCCCTGCTGGTCCTGGCTGTCGTCCTGCAAACCCTGACGTTGCTCGCGCCGATGCCTGTCATCGCCGGTCAACCTGCCGTCCTGTTCAGCCTGGTGGCTGCACTGATCGCCGTGCTCCTGCACCTGGCTATCAGCTTCTACAAATCTTCACCGGCCGCCGCTTCGCCAAGCTACGATATGAGCAACCGCGATACCGGCACCGTCAAGTGGTTCAACACCTCCAAAGGCTTCGGCTTTATTTCCCGTGATTCGGGCGATGATATTTTCGTGCATTTCCGGGCCATTCGTGGCGAAGGTCACCGTGTTCTGGTCGAAGGCCAGCGCGTGGAGTTCTCTGTCATGAATCGTGACAAAGGGCTGCAAGCCGAAGACGTCATCGCCGCATTGCCGCGTCGCTGATTCAAGGCTTAAAAAAACCGCGAACAGCTGAGCTGTTCGCGGTTTTTTATTGCCTGCGGTTTCAATAGTGAGGCGGTGGCGCTTCTTCTTCGAAGGTTTCGAACTGGCCGGCCATTTCTTCCTGGCGCTTGAGCAATGCGGCCATTTGCAATTGCAGGCGCTCAACAGCGCGCTGCTGCGTCGCCAGCACATCGCTCAATGACTGGATGGTGTCATCCTGAAACGCCAATTGGCTCTCCAGATCAGTGACGCGATCTTCCAGACTCATGATTCAACCCTCCAGAAACGTGAAGTCTTCGGTTAACACCAAACGCAGCCGCTCGCGAATCGATGCGATCTGCGCTGCGCTGTAAGGCACGGCAGGATGTTTGCCCCAGACCGGGGCTGGCCAGGCGGCATCCTCACGCTTGCGCACGATGACATGCATGTGCAACTGACTGACGACATTGCCCAGGGCCCCGACATTCATCTTGTCGGCACCGAACGAGTCCTTGAGCAACTGCGCCAGCGCGGTCGTTTCCTGCCACAACAACTGTTGATCTGCGACACCCAACTGAAATATCTCGCTGATATCGTCACGGCGTGGCACCAGGATGAACCAGGGGTAGTTCGAATCATTGGATAACAGCAACCGGCACAGCGGAAAATCGCCCATCGGTAGCGTGTCTTGTTGAAGTCGTGGATCTAAAGCGAACACCGCGCGCACTCCCGCATTCATCATTTTTCAGCTTAGCGCGCCTCCCTAGCGGCGGCGAACCAAGCGACAGGACGGCAGCATACCCGTGAAAGCCACTGCCTTCACGCCGTACGAATGCCCCGATATGTGCCATTTTTGCTCACGACGCACCATCACAGAACCGAAGATCACACCGAAAACGCCGAAATGACTGATTACCAATGAATAGTTCCGGGCGAGTCCGTTACCGCACTGTGTGATTTCAGCACAGCGATCAAGATTTTTTGCACCAAAACCGCACAGTGCGTCTACGCTGAGTTCGTCAGCATCCGCCAAGTACTCACTGGAGGGGTGAACCGGTAACATTTTTTGTTGTCACGCTGTCCACCTTCGGGTGACAACACCATGCAACGCATGGCGTCAAGCGCACAAAAAACGCGCTTGAAGCCCCCGGTTTTATGAGGTTTTTACGGCAGCAGGCAGGCTTCAGAAAAAAAACAGCTGCACAATTGCAGTTTGTGCACGCTTGTTGCATTCACACCCACATCGCCTTGAAAGCCTCCGCTGGAAGTGGAAGCCTCAAGGCAAATAAAAACAGCGGCAGGGTTGCCCGATGGAGATTCAAACGTTTCACCAGGGACTCTTTTTACCGACGCACACGCCTTGGAAAACAACACTAAAGTTGCCAGTCCTATTGCGTCGAGGCTCTAAATTTGCGACATCTACCAAGCTGTTTGCGACAGGGTCGTAAAGAAGCTGCAAGGTTAGATGCGCAAGTATCGCCAACATGATCGGCGTGATATAAGTTTGCGCCGACACAATAAAGAAAGAGCCGCCCAGATAAAAAAACAGGTGGGACGGCAGTACTCTTCTAAAACCAAAGGAGCAAATCACGATGCGCGTGATGAAGTGGAGCATGATCGCACTGGCTGTTTCGGCCAGTACTTCGCAGTTAGCAATGGCGTCCTCTCAAGAGGAATCCAAGGGCTTTTTTGAAGATCAGAGTCTGAATGTTCATAGCCGTATTCTGTACATGAACCGTGATTTCAAAAACAACCCTAGCACTACGCAAAGTTATCGCGAAGAGACTGGCCTCGGCGTGCGTACTACGTACGAGTCGGGCTTCACTCAGGGCACCGTAGGTTTCGGTGTGGATGCCTTGGTCAATGCCATGGTCAAACTGGACAGTGGCCGTGGCCGCACCGGTAATGGCATGTTCGGTCGTGATAGCGAAGGCCGCCCGGAAGACACCCAATCCAAGGCTGGCGGTGCAGTCAAGTTCCGTCTGTCCGACACGGTCCTGAAATATGGTAACCAATACGTTGCCAGCCCTGTCTTCTCCACAGACGACAGCCGTCTGCTGCCAGAAGTTGCTACCGGCACCCTCCTCACCAGTAAAGAGATCAAAGGGCTGGAGCTGACCGCAGGTCGTTTCAGCGCCTTGAGCTCGCAGACTGGCATGGGCCGTGACAGCATCAACGGACCGCACAACCCAGGCCTGACCAGTGCCAACATTGCCGGTGCGACCTACCAGTTCACCGACAATTTTGTAGCCGGCGTGGCTGCTTCCGATGTAGATGACTACTTCAAGAAGCAATACATCAACGCCAACTACACCCTGCCGATCAACGAAGATCAGTCCCTGAACTTCGACTTCAACGGCTATCGCTCCAAAAGCCAGGGTCAAGAGCTGAGCGGTGATATTGACAACCGCATCTGGTCTCTCTCCGCTGCCTATAGCCTCGGCGCCCACAAGTTCACCGTGGCGCACCAACGTTCCACTGGTGATTCCGGCTACGTTTATGGCGTTGACGGCGGCGGTACCATCTTCCTCGCCAACTCCGTTCAATACTCCGACTTCAACGGTCAAGACGAACGCTCCTGGCAGGCTCGCTATGACCTGAACATGAAGAGCTACGGCGTTCCTGGCTTGAGCTTCATGACTCGTTACATCCGTGGCGACAACATCACCACCGGTGACACTGAGTCCAAAGAACACGAATGGGACTTCGAGACCAAATATGTTCTGCAAAGCGGTCCAGCCAAGGACCTGTCTTTCCGCGTACGTAACGCGGTCTATCGTGCAAACTCCGCATACGATAGCGACAAAGTTGACACCCGCCTGATCATCGAGTACCCGCTGAGCATCCTGTAATCGGGGTGTCACACCGGTAGTAATGTAGAGCTTTGCTCTAATCAAAAACCGCTCACCTTCCAGGTGGGCGGTTTTTTTATGCCTGCCCGGTGTTAAATTCGTAAGCAGGCTAATAACGTTCACATGAATAACAGTAGGCAGCTAACATTTCTTTAGTGGCGACCACAAAAAACCCAAGCGTCTTATCGACTCTTGGGTTTTTGCGTTTAACTTGACCGAACAGCCAAGTAAAAAACGTTGTTACTGCACTGCAGCTTCCTGAACAACACGAATAACCCGCTGTGGAAACGGAATATCGATACCGGCCGTTTTCAAACGATCCCGGGACTGTTCATTAAACATGAACATCACATCCCAGTAATCAGCGGTCTTCACCCAAACACGCAGCGAAACAGTGATCGAACTGTCACCCAGCGTAGAAATGACGGCCTGCGGAGCCGGCTCAGTCAGAATACGTTCGTCATTGGCCAGCTCCAGCAATACTTCACGGGCCTTTTGCAAGTCCGCTTCGTAGTCCACACCCACATCAAACACTACTTTGCGGGTTGGCTGACGGTTAGTGTTGGTGATAATGCCGTTCGACAGGTTGCCGTTAGGGACGATGATGGTTTTGTTATCGCCGGTACGCAGCACAGTGTGGAAGATCTGGATATTGTCAACGGTACCAGCGACGCCTTGGGCTTCAATCCAGTCGCCGATGCGGAACGGACGAAACAGTAGAATCAGAATCCCGCCAGCAAAATTCGCCAGGCTGCCCTGCAAGGCAAGACCGATAGCCAAACTGCCCGCCGCAATAGCAGCAACGAACGAACTGGTTTCGATGCCGATCATCGAGGCCACGCTGACCACCAGCAAAATCTTCAGAACGATGTTTGCCAGACTGCTGATAAAACCCTGCAAAGCCTGATCGGCATTACGCAATGACAGCAGTTTGCCCAACTTCTGCGTCACCTTGTTGATCAGCCACCAACCGATGGCCAGCGTCACGACCGCCAGCAATACGCGGCTGCCGTACTCCATGATCATTGGAACCCAGGCTTGGGAGGCCTTGACCAGGTTGTCCACTTCGGTATTCAAATCCATCTACTTGCTCCTGATTTCCGGCCATCCGGCACACGAAAAAATAAGCGGCAGAAAAGATCGAACCTGTTGGGGATCAATCGTTTCTGCCGTTGCTTGGCCCTCGGACGCCGAAAACGCCAAGAGGTTCCCGTTTCGAAGCTTAGTCGCGGAAGTTGTTGAACTGCAGCGGCATGTCGAAGGTCTTGGCGCGCAGAGCCGCAATGGCTTCCTGCAAATCATCACGCTTCTTGCCGGTAATGCGCACTTGCTCGCCCTGAATGGCAGCCTGGACCTTGAGCTTGGCGTCCTTGACGTGAGCGACGATTTTCTTCGCCAGCTCTTTGTCGATGCCTTCCTTGAGGACCGCTTCCTGCTTCATCAGCTTGCCCGACGCGTAGGCATCTTTGACTTCAAGGCACTGCACGTCGATTTTGCGTTTGACCAGGGCCAGCTTGAGGATCTCGATCATCGCTTCAAGCTGGAAATCAGCCTCGGCGGTCAGGTTGACGGTCAGGTCCTTTTCCTTGAATTCAAAGGTGCCCTTGCCTTTCAGGTCATAACGGCGATCGAGTTCCTTGACGGCGTTCTCGACCGCGTTGGTGACTTCGTGTTTGTCCAGTTCGGATACCACGTCGAACGACGGCATGTAATCTCTCCAATAAAAGGCGCGCTCGATAGCGATGGCGCGCGCTTGGCTTGCGGTTAAAATCGGGCTCATTATAACGGGTCTTTTCCAACCGATACTGCGAGCCTCACATGCCTGCGCCAAACCGAGCAAAAAGCTGATGTCCACCACTTGGCATGTATTGGGCGCCGGCAGCCTCGGCACCCTGTGGGCCACCCGCCTGGCGCGAGCCGGAGTGCCGGTCCGGTTGATCGTGCGCGATGAGCAGCGTTTAAAGGCGTATCAGGCGGCGGGCGGGCTGACGCTGGTGGAGCATGGCGAAGCCAATACTTATGAGATCCCCGGTGAAACACCGCACAGCCGCGAACCGATCCACCGTCTGCTGGTGGCCTGCAAAGCCTACGATGCCGAGCAGGCCGTCGCCCAACTGGCCCCGCGCCTGACGCCTGATGCCGAGCTGATCCTGTTGCAAAACGGCCTCGGCAGTCAGGACGCCGTCGCCGCGCAGGTTCCGCAGGCGCGTTGCGTGTGCGCCTCGAGCACCGAAGGCGCATTTCGCGATGGCGACTGGCGCGTGGTGTTCGCCGGTCACGGCTACACCTGGCTGGGGGATGTCGGCCATCCGGTGGCGCCGATCTGGCTGGATGACCTCACTGCCGCCGGTATTCCTCACGAGTGGAGTACTGACATCCTGACCCGACTGTGGCGAAAACTGGCGCTCAACTGTGCGATCAATCCACTGACCGTGCTGCACGATTGCCGCAACGGCGGCTTGCAGGAACACCATTGCGAAGTCGCCACCCTCTGCGGCGAATTGACCGACTTGCTGGAACGTTGCGGTCAGCCGGCAGCCGCCAGGGACCTGCAACAGGAAGTCGAACGGGTGATTCATGCCACGGCGGCCAATTACTCCTCGATGCACCAGGACGTCGCCAGCCAGCGCCGAACTGAAATCAGCTACCTGCTGGGCCATGTCTGCAAAGTGGCGTCGCGGCACCAACTTAACCTGCCCCACCTCAATCAATTACAGCAGCGGCTGATTGCCCATCTTCAAAGCCTTGGATTGCCCAGCGACTGAGCAGCGGCTACGCTGGCCACTTGTTCCTTTTCAGCGATGAACCTGATGCCATTGCGCCAGCGTCTCGAAAACCTCCCCGTCGGCCAGAAACTGCTGGCCGCCCTGCTCGTGCTGTTGATCACCATCCTGCTGGTCGCCAACCTGACCTTTATCAGCGCCGCGTATTACATCTCCCAGGAAAGCATGGCGCCCCAGGCCCTGCAGACCATCGGCCGACTGGTGTCCAACCCGAGCCTGGTGGCCGACGCCTTGAAGTCGCCGCAAAGTGCCGAACGCCTGCTCAACGAACTCAACAGTTATTCACCGCTGCGGGCGGCGGCCCTGTATGACGGCAAGGGTGAACGACTGGCGCAATTGCAACATGGCGAAAAGCTGCACCTGCCCGATCGCTATCGGCACATCGAATCCTGGCAGGCCACCGAGTTTCGCAGTAACCAGGTGATCACCCTGCCCCGCCCCGGCACCGCGCCGGGGCATTTGTTGTTGGTGGCCAGCAGCGAATTGCCGGTGGCGTTCTACACCGGGACCCTGACCGCCAGCCTGGGCATTCTGATCTTCAGTGTGCTGTTGTGGCTGGTGATTGCCCGGCAGATCAAACGCCTGATTACCCGGCCGATCCATCAGCTCGAAGAGTTGTCCCGGCAAGTGACCCGTGAGGAGAACTACGCCCTGCGCGCCTCCCGTGGCAACCACGATGAAATCGGTAGCCTCGCCGAGGCGTTCAACACCATGCTCTCGCGGATCGAAGCCCGGGAGCAGCAGCTCAAACGTGCCCGGGATGACTCCCAGGCGGCTTACGATCAGGCGCAAGGCCTGGCCGAAGAAACCCGCCACACCAATCGCAAACTGGAACTCGAAGTCCAGGTGCGCAGCAAGATCGAGAAGAAACTCACCGGTTTCCAGAACTACCTCAACAGCATCATCGACTCCATGCCGTCGGCGCTGATCGCTCTCGACGAGCAGCTCTACGTGACCCAGTGGAATCAGGAGGCCAGCGCCCTGTCCGGCACGCGTCTGGACGAAGCCTTGAACCAGCCGATCTTCCTTGCCTTCGAGCCGCTGAAACCGTTTCTGCCGCAGCTCAAGCAAACCGTTGAACAACATACGGTGGCGAAAATCGAGCGTGTGACCTGGTTCAAGGACGATGAACCCAAGCATTACGCCCTCACCTTTTACCCGCTGATGGGCGGGGCCGGGCGCGGTGTGGTGATCCGCATCGACGACATCACCCAGCGCTTGTCGCTGGAAGAAATGATGGTGCAGTCGGAAAAAATGCTCTCGGTCGGTGGTCTCGCCGCCGGCATGGCCCACGAAATCAACAACCCGTTGGGCGCGATCCTGCACAACGTGCAGAACATTCGACGACGCCTGTCGCCTGATCTGCCGAAGAACCTCGAGCAAGCCGAGCAAGCCGGCATTTCTCTGGAAACGGTCAACAGATACCTGCAAGCACGCGAAGTACCGCAGCTGCTTGATGGCATTCAACAGGCCGGCGCCCGGGCGGCGAAGATTGTCACGCACATGCTCAGTTTCAGCCGCCGCAGCACCCGGCAAATGGCCCCGTGCGACCTGCCGGCGCTGATCGATCAGGCGGTGGAAATTGCCGGTAACGACTTTGACCTGGCCATCGGTTTCGACTTCAAGGGTCAGGCGATCATCCGTCAGTTTGACCCGGCGCTGGGCCCGGTGCCCGGCACGGCCAACGAACTGGAACAAGTGCTGCTCAACCTGCTGAAAAACGCCGCCCAGGCCATTCACCAACGTGAAGACGACAGCGAACCCGGCCGGATCATTTTGCGCACCCGGCTGAATCCGCCGTGGGCCGAGATCCAGGTCGAGGACAACGGCATCGGCATGAGCGAGAACGTGCGCAAACGCACCTTCGAGCCGTTCTTCACCACCAAGGAAATCGGTCAGGGCACAGGTCTTGGCTTGTCGGTCTCGTATTTCATCATCACCAATAACCACAAGGGTCAGATGGAGGTGCAATCGACACTGGGCCAAGGCACCTGTTTCACCTTGCGCCTGCCGCTGGCGGGCAGCCCCGTCATCTCCCAAGAACTCAATCAGCTATCGAGGTAACCCATGGGCTTTCGCTTGTCGAAGATTTACACCCGCACCGGCGACAAAGGCGAAACCGGACTCGGGGATGGCCGCCGCGTGCCCAAGGATCACCCGCGAATCGAGGCCATTGGCGAGGTCGACACACTGAACAGCCAGGTAGGCGTGCTGCTGGCCGGGTTGGCATCAGAAAGTGCTGCCTATCCAGGTTTGAACGAAGTGATCGAGGTGTTGGCGCCTTGCCAGCATCGGTTGTTCGACCTGGGTGGCGAGTTGGCGATGCCGGTGTATCAGGCGTTGAATGAAGCGGAAATCGAACGGCTGGAAGCGGCGATTGATCTGTGGAATGAAGAGTTGGGACCGCTGGAGAATTTCATTCTGCCGGGTGGATCAATGCTTATTGCCCAGGCCCATGTGTGCAGAAGCCTGGCGCGCAGCGCGGAGCGGCGGTGCCAGCAGTTGAATGCGATTGAACCGTTGGCCGGGGTTGGCTTGGCATATATCAATCGGTTGTCGGATGTGTTGTTTGTGGTGGCGAGGGTGATTGCCAAGCGCCAGGGGGTTGCCGAGATTCTTTGGCAGCCGGCTGCTAAACCTGGGATTTAATCCAGAAGATAGTTTTCGTCAGATAAGCAGCCTTCGCGAGCAAGCCCGCTCCCACTTTTGACCGAGTTCTTTCAGAAGAAATGCGATCAAATGTGGGAGCGGGCTTGCTCGCGATGGGGCCAGTGGCTACACCACAGAATCAGGCCAGAACGCCCGAATCCCCGCCACACCCTGCGCCCCCGCCTCCCAAGCCTTTTGCTGCTCCGCCGGGCCAACACCGCCCAACAGGAAAACCGGCTTGCTGAAACCTTCGATCAACGCCGCAGCCTGCTCCCAACCCAACGGCATTGCATCCGGATGAGTCAGCGTCGGCTGCACCGGCGACAAGGTCACAAAATCCACCCCCATCTGCTCGGCCAGCGCCAGCTCTTCAGCATTGTGGCAAGACGCCGCCAACCAGCGCGACGCCGGTAACGGCCGACCCGCTGCCGCGTATTTGCGCAACTGTGCCGCGGTGATGTGCCAGCCGGCGGACGGGAAATCGCCCAGCCACTCGAACGGGCCCTTGATCATCAACTGCGCCTTGCCGGCACACAGCCCCGCCGCATCCACCGCCAGATCCCGGTATTTCGGATCGTAACCGTTGGGTGCACGCAGCTGGATCAACTTGATACCGCCAGCGATGGCTTTCTGGATACCGCGCAGCAAGGCCGGGGTTTCCAGGTCTTCAGGCGTAATCAAATACTGTGCGGGCAAACGGGCGGCCGCAACGATCGGTTGGTTGGCCGCCGGGAACTCGTAGTTCAGCAGATCACGCTGAGCCACCCATTCCAGCGGCTGGCCTTCGGCGCCGTGGGGTTCGCCGGTAAAGGCCGAGACTTCCCAAACGTCCAGCAACACTTGCTTGTCCGGGTAATCGTGACGGACTTTGATCAAGGGGCGCGCGGCGCTGACCACAATGCCCAGCTCTTCCTGGAGTTCGCGAGCCAAGGCGCTTTCGACGGACTCATCGTCCTCGACCTTGCCACCGGGGAATTCCCACAAACCGCCCTGATGCTGGGTGTCGGCACGGCGTGCGATCAGGATCTTGCCGCTGCTGTCACGGATAACGGCGGCGGCTACGTGTACTCGTTTCACTGCCCAATCTCCTCCAGGCCTGCCTTCTGCCAAGCCTTGAACGACGGCCATTGGTAGACGGTTTCAACATAGGCTTCGTCCGCTGCCGGCAACTTCACCTGATAAGTGCGCAGGCGCACGGCAATCGGTGCGAAGAAGGCATCGGCGAGGGTCGCACCGCCAAACAGGAACGGACCGGTCTCAGTGGCGGCCGCACGACATTCAGCCCACAACGCCAGCATGCGCTCGATGTCCGCTTGCACCTCAGGAGGTGTCGGCGACAGCGGTGCGTCGCGGCTCAGGTCGAACGGCATGTTGCCGCGCATGGCAAAGAACCCGGCGTGCATTTGCGCACAGGCCGAACGCGCCTGGGCACGGGCGGCGGGGTCTTTAGGCCAGAGCCCGGCGTCGGGAAATTGCTCGGCCAGGTATTCGGCAATCGCCAGGGAATCGGCGATGGTGCCGTGTTCGGTTTTCAGCAGCGGGACTTTACCGGTCGGCGAGTGCTTGAGCAGCCGTTCGCGGGTGTCCGGTTGATTCAGCTTGATCAGTTCTTCGGTGTAAGGGGCGCCGGTGAGGTCAAGGGCCAGAGCGCCGCGCAGGGACCAGGAGGAAAGCAGTTTGTCGCCGATGATCAGGTGGAGGCTCATGTTCGGGACCTTTTGAGAAGGGTAATGTCCAGACTCTTTAGTGCCTGGTCGGCCGCCTTCGCGAGCAAGCCCGCTCCCACATTGGATTTGTGTACACCTCGATCCATTGTGGGAGCGAGCCTGCTCGCGATTGCAGCGACTCGGTCTATGAGGTGATCAAGTACGGTACTCGGCGTTGATCTTCACGTATTCGTGGGACAGGTCGGTGGTCCAGATGGTTTCGCTGCAATCGCCGCGACCCAGTTCGATACGGATGGTGATCTCTTCCTGCTGCATCACCGCCGCGCCCTGGGCTTCGGTGTAGGTCGCGGCGCGGGCGCCACGGCTGGCGATGCAGACTTCGCCGAGGAACACGTCGATCTTGCTCACGTCCAGGTTCGGCACGCCGGCACGGCCGACGGCGGCGAGGATGCGGCCCCAGTTCGGGTCGGACGCGAACAGGGCGGTCTTGATCAGCGGCGAGTGCGCCACGGTGTAACCGACGTCCAGGCATTCCTGGTGATTGCCGCCGCCGTTGACTTCGACGGTGACGAACTTGGTCGCGCCTTCGCCGTCACGCACGATGGCCTGGGCCACGTCCATGCACACTTCGAACACGGCCTGTTTGAGCTTGGCGAACAACTCACCACTGGCGTCGGTGATTTCCGGCAGCGCAGCCTGACCGGTGGCGATCAGCATGCAGCAATCGTTGGTCGATGTGTCGCCGTCGATGGTGATGCGGTTGAACGACTTGTTCGCACCGTCCAGCAGCAGGTTTTGCAGCACGTCGCGGGCGACTTTGGCGTCGGTGGCGATGTAGCCGAGCATGGTCGCCATGTTCGGACGGATCATGCCCGCGCCTTTGCTGATGCCGGTGACGGTGATGGTTACGCCGTCATGCTGGAACTGGCGGCTGGCACCTTTTGGCAAGGTGTCGGTGGTCATGATGCCGGTGGCGGCCGCTTCCCAGTTGTTGACCGACAGATCATCAAGGGCAGCCTGCAAAGCACCTTCGATTTTCTCGACCGGCAGCGGCTCGCCGATTACACCCGTGGAGTACGGCAGCACCAGGCTGGCGTCGACGCCGGTCAGTTCAGCCAGTTTCGCGCAGGTACGCTCGGCAGCGGCAAGGCCAGGTTCGCCGGTGCCGGCGTTGGCGTTGCCGGTGTTGGTCAGCAGGTAACGCACCGGGCCTTGCACGCGTTGCTTGGCCAGAATCACAGGTGCTGCGCAAAACGCGTTCAGGGTGAACACGCCCGCCACCGTGGAGCCTTCGGCGCAGCGCATGACCACGACATCCTTGCGCCCCGGGCGCTTGATGCCGGCCGAGGCGATACCGAGTTCAAAACCGGCAACCGGGTGCAACGTTGGCAAAGGACCAAGACCAACAGCCATGAATGCGCTCCTTATAAATGATGTCAGCACCGCTTTCAGGAAGAACGGTGGTGTAAATGGCAAAACGCCGCGACGGCTGATGCCGGTCGCGGCGCGGGTATTTCAGCGATTGAAACGGGGTTTACTGGATCTGCCCGTGGCAATGCTTGAATTTCTTGCCCGAACCGCAGTAGCACAGTTCGTTACGGCCCAGCTTCTGTTCGTTGCGAACCGGTGCGGTGGCGAGGGCTACATCGACCTCTTCACCGAGCAGTTCCGGTTGCTCAAGACCTGGCGCCTCGTCGTGCAGAAACTGCATGCGCGCAGCCAGTGCCTCGGCTTCCTGACGCAGGCGTTGCTCTTCTTCGATCGGATCTTCGCGGCGAACCTGAACGTGCGACAGCACACGGATCGAGTCGCGCTTGATCGAATCCAGCAGCTCGGAGAACAGCGTGAACGACTCGCGCTTGTACTCTTGCTTCGGGTTCTTCTGCGCATAACCACGCAAGTGGATGCCGTGACGCAAGTGATCCATGGTCGACAGGTGGTCTTTCCACAGGTCGTCCAGAACACGCAGGACGATTTGCTTCTCGAAGGTGCGCAGCGCATCGGCGCCGGCCTGGTCTTCTTTCTCGTTGTAGGCAGCGATGAGCTCCTGCATCAGCTTCTCGCGCAGGGTTTCTTCGTACAGGTGATCGTCTTCGTCGAGCCATTTCTGGATCGGCAATGCCACACCGAAGTCGCTCTGCAACGCAGCTTCCAGACCAGCCACGTCCCACTGCTCAGGCAGCGATTGCGGTGGAATGTGCGCACTGATGGTTGCGTTGAGCACGTCCTGACGGAAGTCGGCGATGGTTTCACCGATGTTGTCGGCGGCCAGCAACGTGTTACGCATGTGATAGATCACTTTACGCTGTTCGTTGTTGACGTCGTCGAACTCGAGCAGTTGTTTACGAATGTCGAAGTTGCGGCCTTCAACCTTGCGCTGAGCTTTTTCGATGGCGTTGGTCACCATGCGGTGCTCGATCGCTTCACCGGACTGCATGCCCAGGGCCTTCATGAAGTTCTTCACCCGGTCAGAGGCGAAGATGCGCATCAGGCTGTCTTCCAGCGACAGGTAGAAGCGACTTGAACCGGCGTCACCCTGACGACCGGCACGACCACGCAGCTGGTTGTCGATACGGCGCGATTCGTGGCGCTCGGAAGCGATCACCTGCAAGCCGCCCGACTCCAGCACTTGCTGGTGACGTTTCTGCCAGTCGGCCTTGATCTGGGCAATCTGCTCAGGGGTCGGGTTTTCCAGGGTCGCGACTTCCACTTCCCAGTTGCCGCCCAACAGAATGTCGGTACCGCGACCGGCCATGTTAGTGGCAATGGTCAGCGCGCCCGGACGACCGGCCTGGGCAATGATCTCGGCTTCTTTTTCGTGGAACTTGGCGTTCAGGACCTTGTGTTCGATGCCTTCCTTCTGCAGCAGCGCAGACATGTGCTCGGACGTTTCGATGGTTGCAGTACCCACCAGCACCGGACGGCCCAGGGTCATGCATTCCTTGATGTCATTGATGATCGCCGCGTATTTCTCTTCGGCGGTCAGGAACACCAGGTCGTTGTAATCTTTACGCGCCAGCGGTTTGTTCGGCGGGATAACCATCACCGACAGACCGTAGATCTGGTGGAATTCGAACGCTTCGGTGTCCGCGGTACCGGTCATGCCGGACAGCTTGTTGTACAGACGGAAGTAGTTCTGGAACGTGGTCGAGGCCAGGGTCTGGCTCTCGGCCTGGATGTTCAGGTTTTCCTTGGCTTCGATGGCCTGGTGCAGGCCTTCGGACAGACGACGACCCGGCATGGTACGACCGGTGTGTTCGTCGACCAGGACAACCTGACCGTCCTGCACGATGTATTCGATGTTGCGGTTGAACAGTTTGTGAGCGCGCAGACCGGCATAAACGTGGGTCAGCAGGCCCAGGTTGTGCGCCGAATACAGACTCTCGCCTTCAGCCAGCAGGCCGACGCGGGTGAGCATGTCTTCGATGAACTGGTGACCGGCTTCGTTGAGTTCGACCTGACGGGTCTTCTCGTCGACGGTGTAATGGCCAGCCTTGGTGACTTCGCCTTCCACTTCTTCGACGTGCAATTCCAGCTGCGGGATCAGTTTGTTGATCTCGATGTACAGCTTGGAGCTGTCCTCGGCCTGACCGGAAATGATCAGCGGGGTACGGGCTTCGTCGATGAGGATGGAGTCGACTTCGTCGATCACGGCAAAATTGAGTTCGCGCTGGAATTTTTCTTCCATGCTGAACGCCATGTTGTCGCGCAGGTAATCGAAACCGAATTCGTTGTTGGTGCCGTAGGTAATGTCGGCAGCGTAGGCCAGACGTTTCTCTTCCGGCGGCTGGAACGGCGTGACAACACCGACCGACATGCCGAGGAATTCGTAGAGCGGACGCATCCAGTTGGCGTCACGACGGGCCAGGTAGTCGTTCACCGTCACAACGTGCACGCCCTTGCCGGACAGTGCGTTGAGGTAAACGCCCAGTGTTGCCACCAGGGTCTTGCCTTCACCGGTACGCATTTCCGCGATCTGGCCTTCATGCAAGGTCATGCCGCCGATCAGCTGGACATCGAAGTGGCGCATACCCATGACGCGCTTGCCGGCTTCGCGGGCGACCGCAAAGGCTTCTGGCAGCAGCTTGTCGAGGGTTTCCCCTTTGGCGATGCGGGCCTTGAACTCGTCTGTCTTGGCACGCAATTGATCGTCCGAAAGGGCCACCATTTGCTCTTCGAAGGCATTGACGAGTTGCACCGTCTTGAGCATGCGTTTGACTTCACGCTCGTTCTTGCTTCCAAAAAGTTTCTTTAACAAAGGCGCAAACATATCGGCAGGATCTTCCACACTAAAGGGATGGAGGGCGGCCCCGTGAGTCGCCCGTGCAGCCCTCATGGCCGCATGCGAACGAGCATTCTACCCGGAAACGATGGTGAGGAAAGTGGCGTTATTCCACGATGCATGCACTGCGCTGTTACGGGGCTCACTTAAAATAAGGGCTTTTTGCTGAACTTCAAGCCATTCACGGCAGAAGTTACTTGTTGATTTAATGGGTAAAGCGCTCGCAAAGCAATGGGTCGGGTGCATGAGGCGCTTTCTGCTACCATGGCGGCTCTGTTACTTCAGGTGTCTGATCATGGCATTTCGCCCTCTTACGGCCAGAGCACCCGCCGTTCTGCTTCGCGAAGCCAAACCGCTGAAAGCCATTTTCGGCCACGCTCAACGCCTGGGTCATTTACAACGTCTGCTCGAAAGCCAGTTGCAGCCTGCCGCGCGCGAGCATTGCCATGTGGCCTCGTGGCGCGAAGGCAGTTTATTGCTGATCGTCACCGACGGTCATTGGGCCACCCGCCTGCGTTATCAGCAGAAGCGTCTGCAACGCCAGTTACAGATGTTCGACGAATTCGCCAGCCTGACGCGGATTCTGTTCAAAGTGCAGCCGCCGACCGTTCAGCAAGGGGCGACGGGCCATACGATCAGTTTGTCGACCGATGCCGGCGCGACCATTCAGGCCACGGCCGATGGCATCAGCGATCCGAATCTGCGGGCGGCGCTGGAACGCCTGGCGGCGCACGCCAAACCCAAAACCTGAGATCACCGATACCGATCGTTCCCACGCTCTGCGTGGGAATGCCTCTTGTGACGCTCTGCGTCACGCTTTGGGACGCGGAGCGTCCCGGGCTGCATTCCCACGCGGAGCGTGGGAACGATCATTGTGCCCGTTTGTTAGCGCCGTTTGCTGCCGCCCAGTAGCGAGCCCATCAGTCCGCGTACCAGCTGTCGGCCCAGTTGATTGGCCGCCTGGCGCATCGCCGATTTCAGCGCCTGCCCCGCCGCCGTGCCGAGGAACTCCCCGGCCTTGTCGGTAAAGCTTGGCTCTTCGGCCGCTGGTTTACCCGGAACGGCGTCAGGCTCTGGGGCCAACCCTTTGCGCCCCATCAATATTTCATACGCTGACTCCCGATCAACCGGCTTGTCATACCGTCCCTTGAACGGCGACCCGGCGATCAGCATCGTGCGCTCGGTTTCGGTCAACGGCCCGATCCGCGATTGCGGCGGGGCGACCAATACGCGCTGGACCATCCCCGGCGTGCCCTTGTCCTGCAAGGTGCCGACCAGCGCCTCGCCGATCCCCAGCTCAGTCAGCACCGACAAGGCATCGAACGCAGGATTAGGCCGGAAGCCTTCCGCCACTGCCCGCAAGGATTTCTGCTCCTTGGCGGTGAAGGCGCGCAAACCGTGCTGGATGCGCAGGCCGAGCTGGGCCAGCACGTCGTCCGGCAAGTCGCCCGGCGATTGGGTGACGAAATACACGCCCACACCTTTGGAACGAATCAGCCGCACCACCTGCTCCAGACGATCCTGCAACGCCTTGGGCGTGCCGGCGAACAACAAATGCGCTTCGTCGAAAAACAGCGCCAACAGCGGTTTGTCCGAATCGCCCCGCTCCGGCAGTTGCTCGAACAACTCGGCCAGCAACCACAGCAAGAACGTCGCATACACCTTCGGCGCTTCGTGAACCAGACGACTGGCATCCAGCAAGTGAATGCGCCCACGGCCATCGGCCGTCGGTTGCAGAATGTCTTCGAGTTGCAGCGCCGGTTCGCCGAACAGCGCTTCGGCGCCTTGTTGCTCCAGGGTCGCCAGACGCCGCAACAGCGCCTGACTGGAACCGGTGGTCATCAACGCCGCGTCGTCCCCCAGCAATTCGGGGTTGTCGCGCAGGTGATTGAGCAGCGCTTTCAAATCCTTCAGGTCCAGCAGCAACAGCCCTTCGCGGTCCGCCACCTTGAACGCGGCATACAGCGCCGACTGCTGACTGTCGGTCAGCTCCAGCAGGCTTCCGATCAGTAACGGGCCCATTTCGCTCAAGGTGGTGCGCAATGGATGACCGGACTGACCGTGAATGTCCCACAGGGTGACCGGATAAGCCGTCGGCTTGTGATTCAGCCACGGCATCCCGGCGATCCGCTCGGCGATTTTGCCCTGCGGATTGCCGGCGGCGCCCAGGCCGCACAGGTCGCCCTTGATGTCGGCTGCAAACACCGCCACGCCAGCGTCGCTGAACGCTTCGGCCAGACGCTGCAACGTGACGGTTTTCCCGGTCCCGGTAGCGCCCGCGACCAGACCGTGACGGTTCGCCAGGCGCATGGCCTGGGAGACAGGTTGGCCGGTCAGGTCGGCGCCGATAACGAGTTGCAATGAGTCAGGCATTTTGTCACCCATGGTTAATCTTTGATCCTGCATGGCCGATACAAACAGTTGTGAGACCAATCCGAAAATAGCGTCGGTAATTCCCTAAGGAGAGGATGGAAATATCAGCTTTTTTTCAACATTGCCCATTTAGCGTGCCTTTATAAAAGCATGCTCAGGACATTAAGACCTTAGCGGAACCCCAAGCCATGAACAAAAACCTGCGCTTCAGCCATAAAATTTTGCTTGCCGCCGCCCTCATTGTCATTGCCGCCTTCGCCTCGTTCACACTGTACAACGACTATCTACAGCGCAACGCCATTCGCGAAGACCTGGACAATTACCTCAATGAGATGGGAGACGTCACCGCCAGCAACATCCAGACCTGGCTGGCCGGTCGGATCCTGCTGATCGATAACCTCGCTCAAAACATCGCGGTCAATCCTGAACAGGCCAACGTTGCCAGCCTGCTTGAACAGAAAGCCCTGACGTCGACCTTCATGGCGTCCTACCTGGGCGATGCCACCGGCAGCTTCACGATTCGCCCGGACGCAAAAATGCCCGCCGGCTTCGATCCACGGGTGCGCCCTTGGTACAAAGGCGCCGAAAGCAGCAGCACAGCGACCCTGACCGAACCTTACATCGATGCGGCCACCGGCCAGACCATCATCTCCATCGCCACCGCCTCGAAAAAGGCCGGGCAAAGCGTCGGCGTGGTGGGCGGCGACTTGAGCCTGCAAACCCTGATCGACACCCTCAGCGCCCGGGACTTCGACGGCATGGGTTATGCCTTCCTGGTCAGCGCCGACGGCAAGATCCTGGTGCACCCGGACAAAGCCCTGGTGATGAAATCCCTGAGCGAGGCGTACCCGAAAAACACCCCGCGCATCAGCAGCGACTTCAGTGAAGTGGAGGTCGACGGCAAGACTCGCATCGTCACCTTCACCCCGATCAAAGGCCTGCCGTCGGTCAACTGGTACATCGGGCTGTCGGTGGATAAAGACAAAGCCTTCTCGATGCTCAGCGAATTCCGCGCCTCGGCGGTCGTTGCAACCATCATTGCCGTGGCGATCATCATCGCGCTGCTGGGCATGCTGATCCGCATCCTGATCCAGCCGCTGCACGTCATGACCCGCGCCATGGAAGACATCGCCGACGGTGAAGGCGACCTGACCAAACGCCTGACCATCGTCAACAACGATGAATTCGGCGTCCTCGGCACTGCGTTCAACCGTTTTGTGGAACGTATTCACGGTTCGATCCGCGAAGTGTCCTCGGCCACCGGCCAGGTCAACGAAGTCGCGCTGCGTGTGGTCGCCGCGTCGAACTCGTCGATGTTCAACTCTGACCAGCAAGCCTCGCGCACCAGCAGCGTGGCCGCCGCGATCAACCAGCTCGGCGCCGCCGCTCAGGAAATCGCCCGCAACGCCGCCCAGGCGTCCAGTCAGGCCAGCGATGCCCGCAGCCTCGCCGAAGATGGCCAGCAAGTGGTGGATCGCAGCATCAAAGCAATGAATCAGCTGTCGAGCATGCTCAGTGCTTCGAGCACCAACATTGAATCGCTGAACAGCAAAACCGTGAACATCGGGCAAATTCTCGAAGTGATCACCAGCATCTCCCAGCAAACCAACTTGCTGGCGCTCAACGCTGCCATTGAAGCAGCGCGCGCCGGTGAAGCCGGACGGGGGTTTGCGGTGGTGGCCGACGAGGTTCGCAATCTGGCGCACCGCACGCAGGAATCGGCGCAACAGGTGCAGACCATGATCGAGGAGCTGCAAGTCGGCGCCCGCGAATCCGTCAGCACCATGAGCGACAGCCAGCGCCACAGCCAGGACAGCGTGGAAATCGCCAACCTGGCGGGCGAGCGGTTGAACAGCGTGACGTTGCGTATTGGTGAGATTGACGGGATGAACCAGTCGGTGGCGACGGCGACTGAGGAACAGACGGCCGTAGTCGAATCGATCAATGTCGACATTACCGAGATCAATACGCTGAATCAGGAAGGTGTCGAGAACTTGCAGTCGACGTTGCGGGCTTGCTCGGACCTGGAGCAGCAAGCGGCGCGTCTTAAGCAGTTGGTAGGTAGTTTCCGTATTTAGTGTCTGAACTGGCCTCTTCGCGGGCAAGCCCGCTCCCACAGGATCTGGTGTGAACCTTTGGGAGCGAGCCTGCTCGCGATGGCGGTCTGTAACACACCGCAAAAACCTCGCTGGATCCCCCCGCCACAAAACCCCGACCGAACATCTATCCTTCATAAAGGTCAACCAAGGGAGAACAACGGACCGGAGGGATGCTCATTGTGCATATCGCGGACATAACCATGTTCTACGCCCCGGCCAGCGGAGGCGTGCGCACGTATCTGGATGCCAAGCACCGTCGCCTGAGTATCAAGCCAGGCATTCGCCACAGTTTGCTGATCCCGGGAGCACACCTGAGTGAACAGGATGGCGTTTACACCGTTCCTGCCCCGGCCCTGCCCTTCGGCAAGGGTTATCGTTTCCCCCTCCGTCTCGCACCTTGGCGAAATGTCCTGCAGGATCTGCAGCCCGACCTGATCGAAGTCGGCGACCCTTACCTCACCGCCTGGGCGGCCCTGGATGCCCGTCGGCAGCTGGATGTGCCGGTGATCGGGTTTTATCACTCGGACTTGCCGCTGCTGGTGAGCAATCGGATGGGCAATTGGGTCACCCCGAATGTCGAAGCCTATGTCAGCAAGCTCTATGGCAACTTCGACCGGGTGCTCGCACCGAGCCAGGTCATGGCCGACAAGCTGATCGGTCTGGGGGTCAAGAATGTGTTTGTGCAACCGCTGGGCGTTGACCTGCAAACGTTTAATCCCGCAGCCAGGGACAGCGGCTTGCGGGCCGAATTGGGCATCGCTGAAAACACTCATCTGCTGATTTTCGCCGGCCGGGGCTCCAAGGAAAAAAACCTGCCGGTGCTGCTTGGCTGCATGCAGCGTCTGGGGCCTCGTTATCATTTGCTGTTGGTCGGCTCGTCGATGCCCGCCGTGGTGCCGGACAACGTCACCGTCGTCGATGAGTTCTGCCCGGCCACGCAAGTCGCGCGGTTAATGGCCAGCGCTGATGCGTTGCTGCATGCCGGCGATCAGGAAACCTTCGGCCTGGTGATCCTCGAAGCCATGGCCAGTGGCATTCCGGTCGTGGCGGTTGCCGCCGGGGCTTTTCAGGAAATCGTGACCGATCAATGCGGCCTGCTCTGCGCGCCGAACAATCCCATGGCGATGGCCAACGCGGTGCGCGATCTGTTCAGTCAGGACAGCGCCGCTTTGGGCAAACAAGCGCGCAGCCATGTCGAACAGCATTACGCCTGGGATACCGTGGTCAACAGCCTTCTGGGTCACTATCACGCCGTACTCGGCAGCCAATGGCCGCTGACCGCCAATGGTTGAGTCCATGAACCCGCCCAGCCTGTTACTCGTGCTGCACGACGTCGCGCCACAGACCTGGGCCGATTACCAGCCTTTTGTCGAAGCCGTCGATGCCTTGGGCGACGTGCCGATGACCTGGCTGGTGGTGCCGAATTTCCACAAGCACAATGAGCTGGACGAGCATCCGGGATTCAGACGCTTGCTCACCCGCCGAGTCGCCCGCGGTGACGAACTGGCGTTGCACGGCTACTTTCATTGCGATGAAGCCCCTCCTCCCAGCAATCCAAGAGACTGGTTCATGCGTCGGATCTATACCCACGAAGGCGAGTTTTACAGCTTGTCGCAAGCTGCCGCCCTCGCCCGCCTGCGTGCCGGCATCGAGGTCTTCCATCGCTATCACTGGCCGCTGGAAGGCTTCGTCGCTCCAGCGTGGCTGATGAGCGAAGGTACACGTCAGGCGTTGCGTCAGTTGCCGCTGAGCTACACCAGCGATTCACAGCATCTCTATCGGCTGCCGGATTTCACTGCCATCGATGCGCCGGGGCTGGTCTGGAGTGCGCGCAGTGCCTGGCGTCGTGGCGTGTCGAAATTCGTCAGCGATCAACGTGAACAGCGCTGGCGGCAAGCGCCGGTGATTCGTCTCGGCCTGCACCCGGTGGACATGCGCCACGGGTTTTCGCGCCGGTATTGGCTGCAAACCCTCAAGCGTTTACTCGATGAGGGGCGTGTACCGATGACCAAGGTTCAGTGGCTCTCGCGGCACACTGACCGTCTCGGTTGCGCCGCATGAGCCGGGGGATTCTGCTGTTTATCGCCCTGCTCGCCGCGGTGCTGATTCCGTTGCTGCTGGGCGGCAACGAGACGTGGTCGCGGCTGCAAAATTTCCCGCTGAATGAACTGCTGATCATGTTCGGCATGATCCTGCTGTGCTGGGTGGTGAACACCTTGCGCTTGCGCCTGTTGCTGGGCGATCAGTGCGACAAGGTGGGTCGGGTGAAAAGCCTGGGCGTGGTGATGGCCGCCGAATTCGCCTACTGCGCTACGCCCGGCGGCAGCGGCGGCCCGCTGACCATCATGGCCTTGCTGGCGCGTAACGGCGTGCGCCCGGCTCGGGGCAGCGCGGTGTTTGCCATGGACCAACTCAGCGACCTGCTGTTTTTCCTCTGCGCGCTGAGCGGGATTCTGATTTATGCGTTGTTTCAGCACCTCAGCGAACGCCTGGAATGGCTGCTGATCGTCAGCGCCGTCTCGATGTTTGGCGGGTTGCTCAGCTGCGTGGTGGTGGCCCGCTACCATCGACTGCTGATTCGCCTGAGCGGGCGATTGCTCGTTCGCCTGAATGTCAAAGGCACCACGCGCCTGCGCTGGGCACGCAAACTCCTGCACTTTCTGGCGGCGTTCACTGACACGCTGAAGTTGCCGATTCTGACGTTGGTCAAGGTGTTTGCCCTGACGTGCGTGCATTGGCTTCTGCGTTATAGCGTGTTGTATCTGGCGTTGCGCGGGCTCGGCGCGGATTTACAGTGGGCCTGGTGTTTCCTGATCCAGATGCTTTCGCTGAGTGCCGGGCAATTCAGCCTGTTACCGGGCGGTGCCGGTGCGGCAGAGTTGACGTCGGCGGCGCTGTTGGCGCCCATGGTGGGGAAATCCACCGCCGCGGCGGCGATTCTGATCTGGCGGGCGGTGACGTATTACTTCTACCTGGTGGTGGGTGGCCCGGTGTTTTTGCTGATGCTGGGGCGGCCGCTGCTCAAGAAGTTGATGAAGTTCAAACAGGCTTAGGCTTGTCATCGGGTTCTTGCTGCAACTGCTCCCACAACTCGGCGGCGCCGGGGAACTCAGTGCCATCCTCGGCGCTCATGTCATCCGGGTCGTAGCGACTCAAACAGCCCTCCCCCAACGTAGCGGGGGCCTTGGAGGTGGCTTTATCGAGTGGATCGGCCATGGTCATGTCCTCTCTTTACCAGATCATTCCCACGCTCTGCGTGGGAATGAAGCCCGGGACGCTCCGCGTCCCTTTCGCGAGTTGGAACGCGGAGCGTCCCCTGAGGCATTCCCACGCAGAGCGTGGGAACGATCAGCACCGTGTTGTGTGGCGATCAGAACACCACGGTCTTGTTGCCGTGTACCAACACCCGGTCTTCGAGGTGATAACGCAGACCGCGGGCCAACACCATCTTCTCGACGTCACGGCCGAAACGCACCATATCTTCGATACTGTCACTGTGGCTGACGCGCACCACGTCCTGCTCGATGATCGGACCGGCGTCCAGCTCTTCAGTCACGTAGTGGCAGGTCGCGCCGATCAACTTCACGCCACGCAGGGAGGCCTGGTGATACGGCTTGGCTCCGACGAACGACGGCAGGAAGCTGTGGTGAATGTTGATGACCTTGTGTGCATATTCGCTGCACAACTCGGGCGGCAGGATTTGCATGTAACGGGCAAGTACCACCACTTCAGCATCGTGCTGTTTGACCAGACGCGAGACTTCGGCGAAGGCCGGCTCTTTGTCCTGTGGATTGACCGGTACGTGGTAATAAGGAATGCCGTGCCACTCGACCATGCTGCGCAAGTCGTCGTGGTTGGAAATCACGCAGGAGATCTCGCAGTCCAGTTCGTCACTGTGCCAGCGGTGCAGCAAGTCAGCCAGGCAGTGGGACTCGCGGCTGGCCATTAACACAACGCGCTTTTTCTGCGCGGTGTCGGTAATGCGCCAGTTCATCGAGAACTCTTCGGCAATCGGTGCAAACGCTTCGCGAAAGGCTTCGATACCGAAAGGCAGCGAATCGGCACGAATTTCGTGACGCATGAAGAACCAGCCACTCAGATTATCCGAGTGATGGCTCGCTTCAGTGATCCAGCCGTTATGTGACGCCAGAAAGTTACTGACTTTAGCAACGATGCCGACGCGGTCCGGGCAAGCAATCACCAGCCGAAAAGTGCGCATGAGGGGGAAACTCCAGAACTTCGCAAAGGCCGCCATTCTAGCGATTGCGCAGCAAAACTGCAGTATTGATGACACATTGAGCTGCACACGGGTCAGCGGAACAGGTTCTGGCATCCCCTCGCCGCCCGCGCGATGGTGTTCTTGTAGTCAATCTTCAAGCGTTCAATTGTGAATATCTGTGATGACTGCATCACACTTTTAACTCTGCGTTCAATTTGCGCCCTATTCACCGCAACTAATTTAAATAAAACACCGGTTAAATGTTTACTTGATGAAACACCCTGACTATTATTGCGGCACTGTCACCCTGCCATCCAGCGCCCAACATAAGGTAGTCCTCATGTCCTTGATCAACGAATATCGTGCCACCGAAGAAGCTATCAAAGAGCTGCAAGCCCGTTTGAAGAACCTGTCCCAAGACGACAAACTGCAAACCGAGCTGGAATTCGAAGGCAAACTGCGCACCCTGATGGGCGAATACTCCAAGTCCCTGCGTGACATCATCGCGTTGCTTGATCCAGAGTCCAAGACCAAAGCACCACGCGGCGGCGCAGTAAAAACTACTGGCACCAAGCGTGCTCGCAAAGTTAAACAATACAAAAACCCGCACAACGGCGAAGTCATCGAAACCAAAGGTGGCAACCACAAGACTCTGAAAGAGTGGAAAGCCAAGTGGGGCGGTGACGTGGTTGAAGGTTGGGCTACCCTGCTGGGCTAATCCCCACAGGTTGTCAAAGACTTATCCGCGACAAAAAATAACGCCAGCTGATGCTGGCGTTTTTTATGCCCGGTATAAAGCACCGGGCATTTTTCGTTTTCAGAGATTCAAACGTTTGCGTAATGCCTGGACATAATTCTGCCATTCATTCAGCACCTCTCGCTGAAACGATGTAGCAGTAATGTTCAATTGGGCCGCGGCCTCTACGAAACTTTCAAGCGTATTTGGCGCGCCCCACTCGGGGTCTGACAAACGTTGCTGACAGAATATTCTCCAGCGCTCTTGCTCCTCGAAATTCAACGTATCGGGGAAGTTGCGTGCGCGATATCGAAACAATAATTCAGGTAAACGTTCGTCATCGAAAGGCCACTGCTCTTGTGATAATTGGGCAGGGTCGGCGGCTCTGACTTGCTCACATAGCCGACGATCACGATCACCGATAAAACCATCGTATAACTGTTGCTCGGGGTCCAGGCTCGAGGTGAAATCTTCGCCGGCATAAATCGCCAACACTTTATCTCGCCAAACTTGTTGTGCGTCACTTAGCCGCAGTACACGTTCCTGATAAAGGGCCATGTCCAGCCCCAGACGCTGCTGATCGTCAGGGCGAAGTACCGACAACGGTGCCACCACCGGGCACTTGTTGATATGAATGAGTTTGAGCGGCACCGGCAGTTCGCCGACGGCCAGTTCATCGCGGCGGGTATACAGCCGCTGACGCAAGGTTTCTGCATCCAGATCGAGCAAGCCCTGGGGGTCCAGATGCAAATCACACACAATCAAGGCGTTTTTGTTACGCGGATGCCAGGCCAGTGGCAACACGACCCCCACATAACTGCGAGCCGCCGAGAATCGACCGGAAATATGCACCATCGGCTGTAACAGCCGAATCTGATCCATCACCTTTTGTTTGCTGCGCAACTGAAACAGCCAGTCATACAACTTCGGCTGCTTCTCGCGAATCAGGCGAGCGAGGGCGATGGTGGCGCGAACGTCCGACAGCGCCTCGTGGGCATTACCGTGGTCAATGCCATTGGCGGCGGTCAGCCGTTCCAGCTTGAGCGTCACCCGCCCTTCATCATCGGTTGGCCAGACGAGGCCATCGGGACGCAAGGCATAGGCTGCACGCACCACATCAATCAGGTCCCAGCGGCTGTTGCCGCCCTGCCACTCGCGCGCATACGGGTCGAAAAAGTTTCGGTACAGGCTGTAACGGGTCATCTCGTCATCGAAACGCAAGGTGTTGTAACCCGCCCCGCACGTACCCGGCGCCGCCAGTTGAGCGTGCACCCGGGTCATGAAGTCGGCTTCGCTCAACCCGTGTTCGGCCAGTTGACCGGGCGTAATGCCAGTGATCGCGCAAGCGGCCGGATGCGGCAGGATGTCGTCGCTGGGCTGGCAAAACAGGTTGACCGGCTCGTCTATTTCATTGAGATCGAAGTCGGTGCGAATCCCCGCCACCTGCAGCGGGCGGTCGCATCGGGGGTTGATGCCAGTGGTTTCGTAGTCGTACCAGAAGATCGAGGTCACGGGCTGTTCCTGAACTGAAGATCGGCAAAGTCTAGGCGTTCACATCCCGCCCCGGCCAGTAATCTGTCATTCAACCACCTCTGGCCACTCACCGTGCAATACATAGTTATGTCGTTTTCCCCCGAGAGGCTGCTAGCATCGGACAGACATCGAATCCCGAACAGGCCACATCAAGGTTGCCCATGCTCGAGACCACAGCACTGCCAAGGAAAGCGACGCTGTCCCCGCCACTGGATACGCGGTATCAAGTCGAAACGCCCGAAGGCATCGACTTGCCACTGCGCCCGGCCGGGTTGATGGTGCGTGCGCTGGCCTTCTCCATCGACCTCGTACTGCGCGGGCTGATTCTCGGCGTGCTGTTTATCGTCCTGGCGTTTCTCGGAAAACTCGGCGCCGGGCTGGGCTCGATTCTGCTGTTCGGCGTGAGCTGGTGGTACATGGTGCTGTTCGAGGTGCTCAATCAGGGCCGGTCGCCGGGCAAACAATGGATGGGGTTGCGCGTCGTGCAGGACGACGGCACCCCGATCGGTTGGTCTGCTTCGCTGTTGCGTAACCTGTTGCGATTCGTCGACCTGTTGCCGTTTGGCTACTTCCTCGGCGCCATCAGCTGCCTGCAACACCCCTCCTTCAAACGCCTCGGCGACCTGGCCGCCGGCACGCTGGTCATCTACCGCGAACAACCGTTGACCCGACCACAACTGCCCGACGCCCCGCCTCAACGCCCGGCCTTTGCCCTGACGCTGCCCGAACAACGGGCCATCCTCGGGTTTGCCGAACGCCAGAGTGAACTCTCCCAGGCGCGGACCCATGAACTCGCGTCCATCCTTGCCCAACCGTTGCAGGTCTCTGAACCACGCGCTGTGGCTGAACTCAACGGCATCGCCCGTGGTTTGTTGGGGCCCGCATGAAACAAAGCCTTTTCGAAAATCGCCACAAGGCCGAATGGGAGCAGTTTTCCCTGATGCTCGTACAACTGGAGCGCGGCAGGAAAGCATCCGGAATCGCCAGTTTCCCGAAGGACTATCGGCGGCTCTGCCAGCATTTGGCACTGGCTCAGGAGCGCGGCTACAGCAGTTTCCTGATCGACTCCTTGCAGCAACAAGTACTGCGCGGGCATCAACAGCTTTATCGGCATCGCAGTCGACTGGGCGCCAACGTACTGGGCTTCATCCTTGCCGGATTTCCTCGACTGGTGCGCGAACAATGGCGCTTCGTGCTCGCCGCCGGCCTGATGTTTTTTGGCAGCCTGATCGGCTTCGCGCTACTGGTGTATCTGTTCCCGGACCTGGTCTACAACCTGATCCCGGCCGAACAGGTCACTGAGATGCAGAGCATGTACGACCCGGTCGCCGGTCATTTGGGCCGCTCGGCGGAACGCGCCGCCAGTGAAGACTGGGTGATGTTCGGCTACTACATCATGCACAACATCGGCATCGCCTTTCAGACCTTCGCCAGCGGTTTGCTGTTTGGTCTGGGCAGCGCGTTTTTCCTGCTCTTCAACGGTTTGATGATTGGCGCGGTGGCCGGGCACCTGACGCACATCGGCTTCGGGCAAACCTTCTGGTCGTTCGTGATCGGTCACGGCGCGTTCGAACTGAGCGCCATCGCCCTGGCCGGTGCTGCCGGGCTGCAACTGGGCTGGGCGTTGATCGCACCGGGGCGCCTGCCCCGTGCCGAAGCGTTGCGGCTGGCAGCGCGTAAAAGCGTGTTGCTGATCTGCGGTGTCATGCTGTTTCTGCTGATTGCGGCGTTTATCGAAGCCTACTGGTCGTCGATGACCGCGCCGGCGCCCATGACCAAATACCTGGTCGGCGTGGCGCTTTGGTTGTTGGTGGCAACTTACCTGCTGTATGCCGGACGAACCCGCCATGCGCCTGAGTGACGCCACGGTGGTGATCCGCCCGCGCACCTCCTGGGAAGCCATGGACCTGGGCGTGCTGCTGAGCCAGCGCCATCGACGATTGCTGATGACCAGTTGGGCCATCATCACCTTGCCGATCTTCGCCCTGCTCACCTTTTTCCTGTGGGATTCACCCTCCCTCGCCGTGTTCATCTTCTGGTGGTTGAAACCGGCGTTCGAGCGACTGCCGTTGTACATCCTGTCCAAAGCCATGTTCGGTGAAACGCCGACCTTGACCCAGGCGCTGCGCCAATGGCCGCGTCTGCTCAAGCCACAATTGCTGGCCAGCCTGACCTGGCGACGCCTGAGCCTGAGCCGCAGTTTCCTGATGCCGGTGGTGCAACTCGAAGGCCTGGCGGGTGACGAACGACAACAGCGCTTGCGGGTACTGCTGCAGCGCAACGCCGGTGCCGCGCAGTGGTTGACCATCATCGGCGTGCACCTGGAAAGCGCGCTGTGGATCGGCTTGATGGTGTTGTTCTACATGTTCCTGCCACAACAGGTCGAACTCGACTGGAGCTGGCAGACCTTGATCACCGCCGCCACACAGGACTGGAAATGGCTGGAACACCTGACCAACGCCTTTTACGTGCTGGTGCTGATTGTCTGGGAACCGATTTACGTGGCCTGCGGCTTCAGCCTTTACCTGAATCGGCGCACAGTGCTCGAAGCCTGGGACATCGAACTGGTGTTCCGCCGATTGCGCCAACGCCTCAACACCACGGCGGTCACGTTGCTTTTGGCGGCAATCCTGCTGGTGCCTGTGCAAAACGTGTGGGCCGCCGAGCCGGTCATTACCCCGGACAGCCCACGCCTGCTGGACCAACCGCTGACCAGCCAGGCCTCCAGGGACAGCATCAAAACCCTCCTCGATCAACCGCCGTTCAAGAACAAGGAAACGGTGACCCGCTATCGATTTGGTGAAGACCAGCCCGACAGCAAAACCCCGGACGACGGGAAAACTCCTGAATGGCTGAAGGCGCTGGCCAGCCTGCTCGACAGTCACCGGTTCGGCTTCATCGCCAACTTGATAGAAGTGCTGCTGTGGAGTGCGTTAATCGGTGGCGTCGGCGTGTTGATCTGGCGTTACCGCGACTGGTTGCTGGCGTTCGTCAGCCGTCGGCCGGTGTTAAACCGTAAAGCCGCACGCCCGTTGCCACAGCAAGCGTTCGGTCTGGACCTGAGCCGCGAAACCCTGCCCGCCGACATTGCCGCCAGCGCCGAAAGCCTCTGGCAAACCAATCCGCGCGCGGCCCTCGGGCTGCTTTACCGTGCCCTGCTCAGCCATTTGTTGCACGACCACAACATGGCGCTGAAACCCGCCGACACCGAAGGCGAAGTGCTGCAACGCGTCGAGCAACTGCAGCAACCGGCCTTGCTCGCCTTCAGCAAAACCCTGACCGGGCACTGGCAGAACATGGCCTATGGGCATCGCCTGCCACCCGCGCATTTGCAACAGGAACTGTGTGACGGCTGGCGAACATTGTTCGGCCCGGGAGCCGCCCGTTGAGCCGGCGTTTGTGGCTTTCGGTCGGTGTGTTTATCACCGTGCTGGTGGGCGCGCTGAGTGTTTATCTGTACCTGAAGGCCACGCCCTATCAGGCAGAAATCGATCACGGCCCCACACCCGAAGCCCAGGCCAATCCCTATCTGGCCGCCGAGCATTTCCTGCGTAAACAGGGCCTGACCGTCGGCCATGCCAACAGCCTCGACGTGCTGCCCACCCTCGATCCCCATCAGCACAGCCTGTTGTTGCTGGGTGATCGCTACAACATGACGCCACGCCAGATTGATCAGGTGATGAACTGGACCCGGGCCGGCGGACGTCTGCTGTTTGTCGCCCAGTCGCTGTGGGATGAAAAGGCCGGCCAGAGCAATGACCTGCTGCTTGATCGCGTGCAGCTGCACCAATCGCTGAGCAAAGACCTCAAGGACCCGCCGCCGGACCCTCTCGACGACCCTTACCCCAAACTGACCAAGCTGTACCTGGAAGATGAGGACGCGCCGGCCTACGCCAGCTTCGATACCGCGTTCCATCTCGAAGACCCGAAAAACCTCGCGCAAGCCTGGGCCAACAGCGGCAAGGCCACGCACATGATGCAACTGAACCACGGGCTCGGATCGATCACTGTGGTCACCGATGCCGACCTGTGGAAAACCCCGGACATCGACCAATACGACAACGCCTGGCTGCTCTGGTACCTGACCGCCGACACGAGCGTGACCCTGCTGTTCAACACCGATCACGACAGCCTGCTGACGTTGTTGTTGCGCAACTTCCCGCAGGCGTTGGTCGCCCTCATCGCCCTGATCGGTCTTGCGCTCTGGCATGTCGCGGTGCGCCAGGGTCCGCTGCTGGAACCGGCAGCGAAAGGTCGCCGGCAACTTCAGGAGCATCTGCGCGCCAGCGCCGATTTCATGCTCCGCCGCAACGGCCAGCAGCACCTGCTGCAAGCCTTGCAACAAGACATTCTGCGGCGTGTGCGGCACCGTCATCCCGGTTTCGAACAACTCGGCGTTGCCGAGCAATGGCTGGTGCTTGCGCGCCTGACCGGCCAACCCACACGCGCCATCAGTCAGGCGATGAGCCCGCGACCGAAAAAGCGGCTGTCCAGCGCTGATTTCAGCCGTCAGGTCGCGCACCTGCAAACCTTGAGGAACACGCTATGAGTCAACAGATCGAGCCCGGCAGCGCGACCCACGCGGCCCAGCAACGCCAGCGCGCCAGTCAGTTGGCCCAGGCCGTGCGCAATGAGTTGCAGAAAGCCGTGATCGGCCAGAACAGCGTGATCGACGACGTCCTCACCGCGCTGATCGCCGGCGGCCACGTGCTGCTCGAAGGTGTACCGGGTTTGGGCAAAACGCTGCTGGTGCGTGCCCTCGCCCGCTGCTTCGGCGGTGAGTTCGCGCGTATCCAGTTCACCCCGGACCTGATGCCCTGCGACGTCACCGGGCACGCGGTCTACGACCTGAACACCGAGCAGTTCAAACTGCGCAAAGGTCCGCTGTTCACCAACCTGCTACTGGCCGACGAGATCAACCGCGCCCCGGCGAAAACCCAGGCCGCGCTGCTCGAAGCCATGCAGGAACGCCAGGTCACCCTCGAAGGTCGCGCCCTGCCCATCGTGCAACCGTTCATGGTGCTCGCCACGCAAAATCCGATTGAACAGGAGGGCACGTATCCATTGCCTGAAGCCGAGCTCGACCGCTTCATGCTCAAGGTGCGCATGGATTACCCCGACGCCGATCAAGAGCTGGACATGGTTCGTCAGGTCAGCCGTTCGACCCGCGCCGACATGCTCGACGTACAACCGCTGCGCACCGTATTGCAAGCCAAAGACGTAATGGCCTTGCAGCGCATTGCCAGCGATCTGCCGCTGGACGATCAGGTCCTCGATTACGCCGTGCGCCTGGCCCGCACCACCCGCACCTGGCCGGGCCTGACCCTCGGCGCCGGGCCACGCGCCTCCATTGCGCTGGTACGTTGCGCCCGCGCCCGGGCGCTGCTGCGCGGTGGCGATTTCGTGATTCCCGATGACATCAAAGGCTGCGCCCTGGCGGTGCTGCGTCATCGCGTGCGGATTGCGCCGGAGCTCGACATCGAAGGGCTGGACGTTGATCAAGTGCTCAGGCAGCTGCTCGATCAAGTGCCGGCGCCGCGGCTGTGAACACAAACCCTGTGGCGAGGGAGCTTGCTCCCGCTCGGCTGCGCAGCAGTCGCAAATCAGAAGTACACGTTTTATCTGACATTCTGCGCCGGATGGTTTTGGGGCTGCTGCGCAACCCAGCGGGAGCAAGCTCCCTCGCCACAAAAAACTCTTTTGCCACAAAAGGCGGACAGTCATGAAACCCTCTCGCCTGTTGCTGATCTGGCTCGCCATCCTGCTGGCCATCGGCATCGTGCTGGGCACATTGCGTGCGTTGGAGTTCGACGTACCGTCGCGCCTGTTGTCGATCAACTGGGGATTACTGCTGGCTCTGTTGGCCTTGGCAACACTTGATGCCGTCCGCCTCAAACGCCTGCCCTCGCCTCGCGTAAACCGGCAAATGCCCGGCAGCCTCGCGCTCGGTCGATGGAGCGAAGTGCGACTGGAGGTCAAGCATGACTTCGTTCAACCTCTGAACATTCAGATCTTTGACCATGTGCCGGAAGGCCTGAGTTTCGAAAACCTCCCGCTTCTGGCAGAACTGCAACCCGGTCAACAGAGCCTTGTCGGCTACCGCCTGCGTCCCCTCAAGCGCGGTCACTTCACCTTCGAACTCTGCGAAATCAACCTGCCCAGTCCAATGGGCCTGTGGTCCGGCAAACGCCTCATCAACGTGACCGACAGCACCCGCGTCTACCCCGACTTCGCCCGTCTCTACGGCGGTGAACTGCTGGCGGTGGATAACTGGCTCAGCCAACTCGGCGTGCGCCAGCGCCAACGGCGTGGCCTGGGCCTGGAATTCCATCAACTGCGCGAATTCCGCGAAGGCGACAGCCTGCGCCAGATCGACTGGAAAGCCACCGCCCGCCAACGCACGCCCATCGCCCGCGAGTACCAGGACGAGCGCGACCAACAAATCATCTTCATGCTCGATTGCGGCCGACGGATGCGCAGCCAGGACGGCGAACTGGCCCATTTCGATCACGCACTCAATGCCTGCCTGTTGCTCAGTTACATCGCTCTGCGCCAAGGCGATGCGGTGGGCTTGAGCACCTTCGCCAGTGACCGAGCGCATTACCTCGCCCCAGTCAAAGGCACGGGCCAACTCAATGTATTGCTCAACACCGTCTACGACCTCGACAGCACCCAACGCCCCGCCGACTATCAGGCTGCCGCTACGCAACTACTGGCCCGACAAAAACGCCGGGCGCTGGTGGTGCTGGTCACCAACCTGCGCGACGAAGACGATGAAGAACTGCTCACCGCCGTCAAACGCCTGAGCAAACTGCATCGAGTGTTGGTGGCGAGCCTGCGGGAAGACTTGCTCGACGATTTGCGACACGCGCCGGTGCAGACTTTGCCGGAAGCGCTGACCTATTGCGGGACGGTGGATTATTTGAATGACCGAGCGCAGCTCCATGAGCGGTTGAGTGCTCATGGAGTGCCGGTGGTGGATGCCCGGCCCTCAGAGTTGGGGGCCGAGTTGGTGACGCGGTATCTAGGCTGGAAGAAATCAGGAGCGATGTAATAGCGATAGTCGTGTAAGTAGCCATCCCTAGGTGATAAAAAAGGTGGCAATGTCAGGTCTCGGCGATGTAGCAAAGCTGCAGTTAATACTTCCAATGATCATAAAAATCCGAAAAACCAAAGACCTATAAAGGAGTAAATCATGGACGATAAATATCTATTCGCCTCTGTACTAACCAAAATCAACCAGAACCAGCTGGCGTTGGGTGCAGCTATAGATGAGCTCATTATTTGGGCTGAGCAGCGAGGTGCGATCGAAGTCGCAGGTCACATAAGAGATGTGCTAGCAACACTGGATCAAAATCAAGAATTTATCTCTTTGGCACTTCTCTCTGTGTCAACTGACTTCAAAGAGTAGGCATTCAAGTTTCTAGACCTTTTGCCCAAAACTAAGAGTGATGCAGTGGAGATAAACGCTTTGCAGTGGCTGATGGTCATGGTTAAAGCCTGCATTCACTCTGGTCCTACACGTACATTCAAGCAGCAGTACAACGGCTACATAATCAGGCGCTTCTGCCTACAACCTGCGATGCCCCCGACTGACTGCGAGCGAGGGTCACCCCGATTTAAGGTTCTCCTATCGCTGCTCATCAGCGATCCAATAAGGAGTTAACCCGATGTCGACGGCTATACCTGACCCTTCCGAGCCTCCGTGCTCACCCTATGCCACTTTCGATCCAAAAAAACTACATGCAGCCGCCCAAAAAGCTCTGAGCCACTATCTCACTCAAAAAAATACCAAATCGTGCTTTGCTAACGAACGCACCACCGAGGAACGCTCCATGAAAATGTTCACCGTTGTCCCCGATGCCAATCCCGAGGCCCTGACCATCGAGACCTACGAAACCTTTTCTACGGTCAGCACTTTGCTGCTCGACCTGGCGGACAGCCTGGACGACAAGCCGCGGCATCTGGCGATGGCGATTTACCGGATAAGTGAGTTGGGGTTGATGCTGGTGGAGCGGTCGCTGGATAACGAGAAGGCGATCAAGGTGACGTAGCGTTCAGCCTTTATTTCATTGTTGTCTGGGCTGACGCCATCGCGAGCAGGCTCACTCCCACAGGGGATTTTCGGTGACCACAACATTTGTGAACACCCGATATCCATGTGGGAGTGAGCCTGCTCGCGATGCTTTTGACGACTCACCTCACGCCGATGCAGGCAACGGCTGAAAACTGAAGTACTGCGTCAACGCCTCCACTAATTGCCCATACTCCGGCGGTGCCCGTTGCAGGCTGAACCCGGCGTCGTAATGGTGGGGGGTTTCGTCTTCGTGGCACCACAGGCAACACGCCGTCAGGTCAATGACCTGCTGGCAGCCGTCGAGGGTGGGAATTTTCAGACGCAGGTCAAAGTCGACGCCAACCATCATAGGCAACTGGCTGATGAGCATCAGCCCGTCGGCGGACACGTTGCCCAGGAAGCCGATGGGTTTGTCGGTGACGCTGTTGAACACTTTCAAAAAATACGGCAGTTGATGCCGCTCGATCCGGCGGTCGGTAAACATGCGCAATGGCCCAGCTAGGCCCTTAAGCAGGGCCGCACTAATGCTTCGGAACGTGCCTGTTTTTGCTCTTGTCGAAAAAGCCTGGCGCGCTCTCCCCGATCCCGGTGCGTCAGTCCATGAAACCGCTGACGCTTACTCCTGCCGATCACAGGTATGACCTCGGTTTAGAGGCAAGGCTCTAAAACCGATCTTCTGGACTATAGCTCACCACCGCCGGGCGGCCAGCCGTTGCATGACAGCTGCAATCAGAAGCGCGTCGGGCGCACCGCCGCGGCACTGCGCATCGGGTAGTGACCCAGGCTCTGCAAGGTTTCCAGACGCGCGCGGGCGCGGTAGGCGTATTCGCTTTGCGGGTAGGACGCGATGATGTACTGGTACGTCTGCGCCGCATCGATGAACAGCTTCTGCCGTTCCAGGCACTGGCCGCGCATCATCGACACTTCCGGCCACACATAAGGCCGCGCACGGCTGGAGCGTTCGACTTTCGACAGTTCGAGCATCACCTGCTCGCAATTGCCACGATCGTACGCGCTGTAGGCGTTATTCAAATGATGGTTCATCGACCAACGGGTGCAGCCCGTGACGCTGAGGACGCTGAGGGCAAGGGCGGCAATGGGCACGAATCGCATGGGGGTTCTCCTGTCTTGAGCTCTGTATCGACCCGTTGGCGAAAATCTTCAGGAATGTTCGATTCAATAAACAAACGAATAAGTAGTGCACATGAACAATGACTACAACCGGAGAGCATAGTAGCCTCACTCAGCGCTTGAACTCAGGAGTCTTTGCATGTCCGTCCGTCGTACCAAAATCGTCGCTACCCTTGGCCCGGCCAGTAACTCGCCGGAAGTTCTCGAACAGCTGATTCTGGCTGGCCTGGACGTCGCCCGCCTGAACTTCTCCCACGGCACCCCCGACGAGCACAAGGCTCGCGCGAAGCTGGTGCGTGACCTCGCTGCCAAGCACGGCCGCTTCGTCGCCCTGCTGGGTGACCTGCAAGGCCCGAAAATCCGTATCGCCAAATTCGCCAACAAGAAGATCGAGCTGAAGATCGGTGATCAGTTCACCTTCTCCACCAGCCATCCTCTGACCGAAGGCAACCAGCAAGTGGTCGGCATCGACTACCCGGACCTGGTCAAAGACTGCGGCGTGGGCGACGAGCTGCTGCTCGACGACGGCCGTGTGGTGATGCGCGTTGATACCGCGACCGCCACCGAACTGAACTGCACCGTGCTGATCGGCGGCCCGCTGTCCGACCATAAAGGCATCAACCGTCGCGGCGGTGGCCTGACGGCGCCGGCCCTGACCGAGAAAGACAAGGCTGACATCAAGCTCGCCGCAGAAATGCAGGTCGACTACCTCGCCGTGTCCTTCCCGCGTGACGCCGCCGACATGGAATACGCCCGTCAACTGCGCGACGAGGCCGGCGGCACTGCCTGGCTGGTGGCGAAGATCGAACGCGCCGAAGCCGTGGCCGACGACGACACCCTCGATGCGCTGATCAATGCTTCCGACGCCGTGATGGTTGCCCGTGGTGACCTCGGTGTGGAAATCGGCGACGCCGAGCTGGTGGGCATCCAGAAGAAAATCATTCTGCACGCACGTCGCCACAACAAGGCTGTGATCGTGGCGACCCAGATGATGGAGTCGATGATCCAGAACCCGATGCCGACCCGTGCCGAAGTGTCCGACGTGGCCAACGCCGTGCTCGACTACACCGACGCCGTGATGCTCTCGGCAGAAAGTGCTGCCGGCCTGTACCCGCTGGAAGCCGTGCAGGCGATGGCGCGCATCTGCGTCGGCGCTGAAAAGCACCCGACCAGCAAGACCTCCAGCCACCGCATCGGCAAGGTCTTCGAAAGCTGCGACCAGAGCATCGCCCTAGCGGCCATGTACACCGCCAACCACTTCCCGGGTGTGAAAGCGATCATCGCCCTGACCGAAAGTGGTTACACGCCGTTGATCATGTCGCGCATCCGTTCTTCGGTGCCGATCTACGCGTTCTCCCCGCACCGCGAAACCCAGGCCCGCGCGGCCATGTTCCGTGGTGTCTACACCGTACCGTTCGACCCGGCATCGCTGCCGCCTGAGCAAGTCAGCCAGGCCGCAATCGACGAGTTGCTCAAGCGCGGCGTTGTAGAGAAAGGCGACTGGGTCATCCTGACCAAGGGCGACAGCTACCACACCATCGGCGGCACCAACGGGATGAAAATCCTGCACGTTGGCGACCCGATGGTCTGAGTGACCGGTTGCTGAAAAACAAAAGCCCTGCCATGTGAATGGCGGGGCTTTTTGGTGATCGTTCCCACGCTCTGCGTGGGAATGCCTCTGCGGACGCTCCGCGTTCGGCTGTTGAAGGGACGCGGAGCGTCCCGGGCTGCATTCCCACGCAGAGCGTGGGAACGATCGGTGTCAGTGCCGTTTGATAAAGGCTGACAACGCCGCCATCGCCTCAGGCGAGCGCAACCGCTGGGTGAACAACGCGCCCTCTTCTTCGATCACTTTGCGCAGCTGTTCCCGGTCCGGTGCTTTCATCAATTGCTTGCTGATCCGCACCGCTTCCGGTGGCAACGACTCAAGGCGCAACGCCATCTCCCGCGCTTTGGCTAACGTCGCTTCGCCACTGCCCAACGCTTCGGTCGCCATGCCCCAAGCGGCGGCCTGTTCTCCGCTGAAACTCTCGCCAAGCAGCAATAATTCTGCCGCTTTGGCATGCCCGAGCAATCGCGGCAGGATCAGGCTGGAACCAAACTCCGGGCACAACCCGAGATTCACAAACGGCATCCTTAACCGTGCATCCCGGCTGACATACACCAGATCGCAATGCAGCAACATCGTCGTGCCAATCCCCACCGCCGCGCCCGCCACCGCCGCGATCACCGGTTTGCGGCATTCCAGCAAGTTGAGCATGAAGTGGAACACCGGGCTGTCGAGGTTGCCCGGCGGTTGCTGGATAAAGTCGGCGATGTCGTTGCCGGCGGTGAAGCACTCGGCGCTGCCGGCGATCAGCACGGCGTTGATTTCGGGATCGGTGTCGGCCTGTTTCAGCGCCTCGGCCAAACGGCTGTACATGGCGCGGGTCAGGGCGTTTTTCTTGTCGGGGCGGTTCAGGCGCAGGGTCAGCAGGCCGCGTTCGCGTTCAAGCTGGATGGCATCGGTCATGGCGAGTCTCGCGTCGTTAAACGATCAGCGCTCAACCACGGGGAACAAAGACATCCGCCAGCAGTTGGTTGCGCGGCAATCCGGCCAGGTACAAACGCCGGGCGAAGGCGTCGACGCTGTCGGGGGCTCCGCAGACTAAGGCCAGGGTTTGCCGGGAAACAAGCCGCAGTTGCGCCAACGCCTGCGGCAACTCGGCCGGGGTCCAGCATTCGAGACTGAGGTTTTCACGACCGTCGGCCATGGCTTGCAGGGGCTTGGCCAGGTAATGCTCGCTGGCATCATGGGCGAGGTGAATGACGCGGATGGCGCCTTGGTGATCCTGACGCAGCGCTTCGCGCAACACACCGAATAACGGCCCCAACCCTGTCCCGGCGGCCATCAGCCACAGTGGCCGGGTGTTCCAGTCGGGGTCGTAGTGCAGCGCCCCGCCGCGCAGTTCGCCGAGGCGGATCGGGTCGCCGATTTTCAACTGACGGGCCGCGTCGCTGAATTCCCCCGGCTGGCGACAGTCGAGGTGGAATTCCAGAAAGCGGTCTTCTTCCGGCAGGCTGGCCAAAGAGTAAGGCCGTGCCACGTTACCCGCCCACAACACCAGATGCTGCCCGGCGCTGTAACGCAACGGCCGCTCGGTGGTCAGGCGCAGACGCAGCACGCTGGCGCTCAACCAATCGACCGCAGCGACCTGGGCCGGGCGGCCGTCGACTTGTGGATCGAAAGTATGCACCTGCAAGTCTTCGATGACCTGGCATTGGCACGCCAGTCGCCAGCCTTGCTGACGCTGTTCGGCGCTCAAGGCATCGGGGCGGCTGTCGCTGGGCAAGCCTTGAACGCATTGCACCAGGCACGCATGGCAACTGCCGGCACGGCAACTGTAGGGCACGGCCACGCCATTCTGATTCAGGGCATCGAGCAGGTTGCTGCCCGGCGCTACCGACCAGTGACGCTCGCCGACGCGCAACTCAGGCATCGACGTTCTCCCACGCCGCCGCGCATCGGTTGCGACCGTCACGCTTGGCGCGGTACAGCGCCTGATCGGCACGCTGCAAGGCATCGTCGAGATCATCGCCAAGCTCCAGCAAGGTCATGCCGGCGGACAAGCTGAGGTGGGCGACGTTGAGGCCGATCAGTTCGACATCGGTGAAGGCGATGCGCAGCCGTTCGCAGCAGGACGTCAAGCGTTCTGCGTTGCAGTCGGGCAGCAGCACCACGAATTCTTCGCCGCCATAACGGGCCAATACATCGCCGTCGCGCAGGCAGGCCATGGCCACGGCGGCGAAGGCTTGCAACACCTGATCGCCGGCCGCGTGGCCGTGCACATCGTTGATCCGTTTGAAGTGATCGAGGTCGATCAGCGCCAAGCCATGCACCACGCCCGCCTCCATGGCGTTCAGCTCGCGGGAAGCCAGGCGCAGGAAATGCCGGCGGTTGAACAGCCCGGTGAGTTCGTCGGTGGCGACCAGGTCTTCGAGCTGGCGCATCATCCCGCGCAGGGTGTCCTGATGCGCCTGCAAGGCAAACCGGCGTTGGCGCATACGCTGGCGCGAGGCCTGGACATAACGGGCGTAGAGCTCCAGCCAGATCAGCACGATAAACAACACGCAGACTTGCAACGCGGCGAGCGCCGGATCGGTCAACTCGAAGTGGTAACCCTCCCACAGCGTGATCGAGCTGAAACTGAAAAACACCAGCAGCGCACAGCGTACAAACGCACGACGGGAAAGATGGAACAACCCGAACAGCATGATCAACAGGTAGAACACCAGGAACGCACCGCGTGCCTCATCCAGATTGGCGATCAGCCATGTCTGCCAACCCAGGCCCATCAACACTTGCGCCTCGGTCAGGCTCGGATCGGAAAACCGCAGGTTGCAGCCGCTGTAAAACACCGCGAACAACGCCCCCTGAGTGATCACCACCAGCGCACTGCCGATGGCCACGCTGGCCAGCGGTTCGTCGTAATGCCCGGTGAAAAACGCCAGCCACAGCAAGACCAAAGCCAGGGCGTAGGTGCCGGCTGCGAGGGCAAAGCGTTTGAGCAGAAGCCGTTGGATGGCGTTATGGGTCAATCGTTGACTCACCGTGGGAAAGGAGGCTGATCGAGTGTCCTACTCTACAGACCGAATGCCACTTTAGTGGGGTGTCTGATAAATGACCATTCAATTTTCGGGGCAGAAAACTGGCGTCAAAAGCATGTCCCGTTTTCGCCTGGATCCTCCTCCTTGCCACGGTCCCTGTAGCAGCTGGCGAAGCCTCGGGCCGCGTTCGGACGTTCGGCTGCGAAGCAGTCGTAAAACCTGTGTTTATGGTCTGCCTGACACAACGAGGTGTCCGATTTCACGACGGCTTCGCCGCCGAACGTCCGAACGCGGCCCGAGGCTTCGCCAGCTGCTACAGGGATCGCGGTGTTATGCGACCAACGATTGACTACCGGCGGGTGTGCCCGGAACCGAGGCGCGCTATACTGCCGCGCCTTTTTAGCGTCGCGCCAGCTACCCCGGCGTGCCTTGAAAGGTGCTTGCAACCGACCGATGCACCCAAGCTGCAAGCACCTTATTGAATGTTCCCGTCTTTTAGAGGAGCGCGACTCATGACCGTGATCAAGCAAGACGACCTGATTCAGAGCGTTGCCGACGCCCTGCAGTTCATTTCCTATTACCACCCCGTTGACTTCATTCAGGCGATGCACGAGGCCTACCTGCGCGAAGAATCGCCGGCAGCCCGCGATTCGATGGCGCAGATCCTGATCAACTCGCGCATGTGTGCCACCGGCCACCGCCCGATCTGCCAGGACACCGGCATCGTCACCGTCTTCGTCCGCGTGGGTATGGACGTGCGTTGGGATGGCGCCACCATGGGCCTGGACGACATGATCAACGAAGGCGTGCGCCGGGCTTACAACCTGCCGGAAAACGTCCTGCGTGCCTCGATCCTCGCCGACCCGGCGGGCGCTCGTAAAAACACCAAGGACAACACCCCGGCCGTTATCCACTACTCCATCGTTCCGGGTAACACCGTGGAAGTGGACGTGGCGGCCAAGGGCGGCGGTTCCGAGAACAAGTCGAAAATGGCCATGCTCAACCCGTCCGACTCGATCGTCGACTGGGTGCTCAAGACCGTTCCGACCATGGGTGCCGGCTGGTGCCCACCGGGCATGCTCGGCATCGGCATCGGCGGCACCGCCGAGAAAGCCGCCGTGATGGCCAAGGAAGTGTTGATGGAATCCATCGACATTCACGAGCTGAAAAAACGCGGCCCGTCCAACCGTATCGAAGAGATGCGCCTGGAGCTGTTCGAGAAGGTCAACCAACTGGGCATCGGCGCCCAGGGCCTGGGTGGCCTGACCACCGTGCTCGACGTGAAAATCATGGATTACCCGACCCACGCCGCTTCGTTGCCGGTGTGCATGATCCCGAACTGCGCCGCCACCCGTCACGCGCACTTCGTGCTCGACGGTTCCGGCCCGGCGTCCCTGGAAGCGCCACCGCTGGACGCCTACCCGGAAATCGTCTGGGAAGCCGGCCCGTCGGCCCGTCGCGTCAACCTCGACACCCTGACCCCGGAAGACGTGCAGAGCTGGAAGCCGGGCGAAACCGTCCTGCTCAACGGCAAAATGCTCACCGGTCGCGACGCAGCGCACAAGCGCATGGTCGAGATGCTGAACAAGGGTGAAACCCTGCCGGTGGACCTCAAGGGTCGCTTCATCTACTACGTCGGCCCGGTTGATCCGGTGCGCGAAGAAGTGGTTGGGCCTGCCGGTCCGACCACTGCAACGCGGATGGACAAGTTCACCCGTCAGATCCTCGAACAAACCGGCCTGTTGGGCATGATCGGCAAATCCGAGCGCGGCCCGACCGCCATCGAAGCGATCAAGGACCACAAGGCTGTTTACCTGATGGCTGTTGGCGGCGCGGCTTACCTGGTGGCGCAAGCCATCAAGAAATCCCGCGTGGTGGCGTTCGCCGAACTGGGCATGGAAGCGATCTACGAGTTCGACGTCAAAGACATGCCGGTGACTGTTGCAGTGGACAGCAAAGGCGAGTCGGTACACATCACCGGTCCAGCCATCTGGCAGCAAAAGATCAGTGAAAGCCTGGCGATCGAAGTGCAATAAGCGCTTTAACTGGCCAAATACGGCCGGCTCGTCTGAATGGACGACCCGGCCGTTTTTTTTGCCTGGCAGAACAACAATGGCATTAAAAGCCTTCCGCTTACAGCTATTTGATCTAGACAAACCCACCCGACCTGTCAGATCTGACAGGTTACGTACGTCTCCCATCTTGTTAGCGTCTGATCCATCAAGCGACACCGTTGCCACGGGCGAGCGCCAGGCCAAAACAGGATCAGCCCCATGGAAGACCAAGCGTCCCTGAGTATTGTTGAACCGTCGATCACCAAGAGTGCTTCAGTCACCAGCATCGGTAAGGAATGGGGCAAGGTCGGCTGGACGGGAGCCGCTTCCTTCAAGCTGTCGCTGCCGCTGTCCCCCGGACGCGGCTTTGACCCCGCCCACTCATTGAGTTACAGCAGCCAGGCGGGCAACGGACCGGTTGGCATCGGTTGGCTGTTGGACCTCAGCGCCATCACCCGCCAGACCAGCAAAGGTGTGCCGCGTTATACCGAGGGTGATGTGTTCATTGGCCCCACGGGTGAGGAGCTGATGGCTGAGCGGGACGTCAACGGTGAGATCTGGAAAAGTGAAGTCTCTGAATACCGTGGTTTGGCGATAGGCAAGCACAGTGTCGTGCGATATCGGCCACGTGTCGAAAGCACTTTTGATTTGATTGAGTACTGGTTTCCCGAGGCCGGCTCCATCGGTTTCTGGCTGGTGCACGGGGCCGATGGCAGCCTGCACCTGTTCGGCAAAATCGAGAGTGCGCGCAAGGCTGACCCTCTGAATCCGGAGCGAATTGCTGCCTGGTTGTTGCAGGAGAGCATGAATGCTCTGGGCGAGCATATCTGCTACGAGTACCTGAAAGACGAGGATCCTGACGAAGAGCATGCCTCACATGACTACCGGGCCCAACGCTACGTGCATCGTGTGTTGTATGGCAACGTTGCGGCGTACGACCAATTGTACGGTTGGAGCACGCCGCAAACGCCGACGCCTGAATGGCATTTCCACCTGGTGTTCGATTACGGCGAACGCACGCGGGACCTGACTGAAAAACCTGTTTATGACGGCCCGACGCTCAAGCCCTGGCTGATCCGTAACGACCCCTTTTCGTCCTATCGACAGGGCTTTGAAGTAGGCACTCGCCGCCTATGCCAACAAGTGCTGATGTTCCATAGTTTCCCGGTTTTGGGTCCCCAGCCGGTGCTGGTCCGCCGCTTGCTGCTGGAGTACGCGGCCAATACCGCCCCCTGGTCCTATAGCCTGATCGCAGCGGCGCATTATCAGGCGTATGACGCCAGCGGCACCGTGGAAAACATGCCACCGGTGGAGTTCGACTATTCGGCTTTCGAACTCAATAAAGAACCGAGTGGCTTCTTCCCGTTCGAGAACATTCCGGGTATCGAAGACGGCCAGTTCTATCAGTGCGTCGACCTGTTCGGTGAAGGCCTGCCGGGCTTTCTGTGTCGTTATGACCAATGCTGGTACTACCGCGAGCCCTTGCGTGCCACCACAGGCCCCGACGACATCCACTACGGACCGTGGACAGCGCTGACGAAAATCCCGGTGGGCGACCGCAATAAACCGGCGCATCAAGCTCTCATGGATATGACCGGCGACGGTCGTCTGGACTGGATTATCGCCCAACCTGGAATGTGTGGTTTTTATACGCTGAACCCGGATCGCACCTGGTCAGGTTTCATACCGTTTTCGGCCTTCCCGGTAGAGTTTTTCAACACCCTTTCCCAGCTGGGCGATTTGACGGGTAACGGGCTCAGCTCGCTGGCGCTGATCGGCCCCAACTCCGTGCGCCTTTATGCCAATCATCGTGCAGAGGGATTTGCCAAAGGCGAGGATGTCCCTCATAAGCTGGCAGGCGACCGTTTTCCATCGTTCAGCAACTCCCGCAGCGAACTGGTGATTTTGAGCAATCTGCTGGGCAGCGACATGACCGAGTTGTGCCGAATCCGTCACGACGAAATCAAATGCTGGCCAAACCTGGGCCACGGACAATTCGGTGCGGGCTTTACCATCAAAGGCCCGCGTTTCAATAACGAAACGTTCGACGCAGCGCGGGTGCGAATCGCGGATCTGAACGGGTCCGGTGCCCCTGCCATCATTTACCTGAATTCCGACAGTTTCGATATTTACCTCAACCACGGTGGCAATGGTTTTGAACTGGAGCCCATTTCGGTCCCCTGGCCCGAAGGCGTGCGTTACGACAACCTGTGTCAGGTCACTTTCGCCGACCTGCAAGGGCTCGGCTGTGCCAGCCTGATCCTCACCGTAACGCACATGAAGCCTCAACACTGGCGTTATGATTTTGTCCGCAACAAGCCGTACTTGATGATCGCCAGCAATAACAACATGGGCTGCAGCACTGAGGTGGTGCACAGGAGTTCTGCGCAGTACTGGCTGGACGAAAAAAAGGAAATTCTCAAGCTCAAGCGCCTGCCCGTCTGCTACCTGCCTTTCGCCATGCAAGTCGTCAGTCAACAAACCCAGCGGGATGAAATCACCGGCAATTGCCTGAATCAGTTTTTCAGTTATTTCGAGGCCTGGTACGACCCTCTGGACCGGGAATTGCGTGGCTTCGGATGCCTGCACCAAACCGACAGCGAAACCGGCTCGGGCGAAGACGAAAGCTTCACCGACCCGGCTTTGGTGTGCACCTGGTTTCATACCGGCAAACAGATCGACATGCCTCGCGACGGTTACTTCGATCTTGATAATGAGGCACATGCGCTGGGCGACACGCTGTTTTGTCGATATCACCCGGGCGACAAGGTCGAAGAAATCATTAAGCCTGCCGATGAAGCTACCGCTCACGAAATCGCCCGCGCCCTCGCCGGGTCTGTACGCAGAATGGAAACCTATGCCGCGAATGACCAGCGCCCGGCGCTTCCCTTCCTGATTGTCGAGTACCGCTACATCGTCCGTGAAGTGCGTGAGCGTGGCGAACACTATCCCGATGCGGTGTTGATGGCGTCGTTGCTGGAAGAAATCAGCTACCACTATGAGCGTTTCGTCGAAGACCCGTTGTGCCGTCATGTCATCAACTTGAGCCGGGACGCCTTTGGACTGACAACCCACACCATCACGGTCAGTTATGCCCGGCGCCGGACCGAGACAGACGAGCCACCGTTTACCGATGTCGATGAAAGGAGATGGTGGGTTGATGCTCATGATCCGGCTCAGCAGTTCTACTATTTGAAAGAAACCCTCGCCGCGTTTATTCACCTGGTCGATCTACAAGGCTGGAGGCTCGGCCTGCCTTGGCGACAACGCGGTAATGCGCTGGTATTGCCCAAAGGCGCTACACCTGCGGGTCTGAATCCGGAAACGATTTCCTATGAACAGTTCATTGTTCTGTTCCCCTCAGCCGAATGGGTGGCTCAGCGAGAGTTAACCTCACAATCGGTGCAAAGCTACGTCAATACGGCCAACGAAAAGTTGGAGGAAGGCACTGCCGAGTTTGAAGGCTTGGCTGGGCCGACGGAAATCGCTCAACTGAACAAGGCAGCGCTGGAGGTCTACGGCAATGTGGAACCACCGATCGACATCCGGGAAGAGCTGACGAAAATTGGCTATTTGTGCATGAAGCTGTTTCTGGGTACGGACAAAGAAGCCGACGAAGAAGAGGATAAACAGCAAAATCTTTGGTCCGCCCGATACACGTTTGCCACGTACGCAGACCTTAATCACTTCCACAGAGTGGTGGAATACAACGAAACGCTCAGCCACGGTGTTACGAAGGCGCAATACGACGACTACAACCTGATGCTCATCAGCGTCAAGCGGCCGGATGGCTGTACCACAAGCGTTGTGTTCGACTACTGCTCTGGGCAACCGATGCAGATCATCGATGCCAACGACAACGTTGAAGAAGTCATTTACGATCCGTCCGGTCCGCACACCTTCACCTATTTTGGAACAGAATCCGGCGCTCTCGCCGGCTTCAAGCCCATTGCCGAGTACATCCGCCCCGACGACGCAAGCCCAGGCACGGCGATCCAACTCCCCAAAGAGGCACTTCAAGACGCCGCCAGTACCTTTCGCAAGGACCTGTTCAGCTGGATGGGCCAACTCCCCGAATCCGTCAGGCAAACACTCGACTGGCTGAACGAATGGATTGCTAACGGTTACGTGTTGCCAAGCCTGCACATCCGCGCCAGTGCCCGACTGCGCCTGGGCAGGCTCAAATCCCGGACGTCGGCCGAGCAGGCGTTGTGGGACCTGCTGCTGCGCGTCGAACGGATTCCGGTGCACAGCGTCGTTCTTAGCGCTGATCGTTACGCCTACGATATAGCCGAACTGCGCCAGATCCACATCATCCTGACATTCGTCGATGGCTTCGGCCGCACCCTGCAAACCCAGCAACGGGTAGAGGCTGGCGATGCCTACGTCGTTGAAGACGGCAAACTGGTGATCGAAAACGGCGTGCCAAAGGTTGCGCCCGCCGACGAGCGCTGGCGTATCAGCGAACGCGTGGAATACAACAACAAGGGATTACCTGTACGCACCTACCGTCCCTATTTCGTCAACCGTTACGGCTACGTCAACGACGATTGCTTCAAGGAATTCGGCATTCACGATAAAAGTTTCTACGATGTGCTGGGTCGCCTGATCAAGATCATCAACGCCAAAGGCTACTTCTCACGCATATTCATCCATCCCTGGTACAAGAGCAGTCTGGACTTTAATGACACTGATGAGGGTACGCGACCTTCGCAAGCAAGCAAGGTCGGCACGCCATGACGACCTCTGTCCATTGGAACACGCCATCGGTAACGTCCATTGACCCGCGCGGCCTGCCCGTGCGCCAGATCGATTACTTGCGCAATGAGCCCGGTGATGCTCTTGAACCCCTGATCACCCGGCAATGCCATGATGTTCTCGGGAAAATGGTGGAGCAACGGGACCCGCGACTGGCCGATGCTCTCAAGCCCAACCTGACCACGGTCTATGGCCTTACCGAGCAACCGGTCATGGTCGACAGCGTCGATGCCGGCAAGAAGACAATCCTCCCCGGGCTGGCCGGTGAAATCCTCCGGCGCTGGGACGGACAGGGCAACCATTGGCGCACCGTTTACGACAATCTGTTGCGCTTGCTCACCTTTGAAGAGAACGATCAAGGCATCGTCGAAACCTCGACCTACGCCACCGCGCAGGGTGACCCGAACCACAATATGCGCGGCCAGTTGATCAAACAGGTCGATTCCTCCGGCATCGTTGCTTTCCACAGCTTCAGCCTGCGCAGCCAACCGTTGCACGACAGCCGAACGATCACCGATGTCGGCACCTTCCCCGGCAGCCGGACCTACAGCCCGCTCGGCAAAATGTTGACCCAGACCGATGCCGCTGGACATCAGCAACAGATGTTTTACGACTGCGCCGGGCAGTTGCAAAAGGTCCAGCTACGGCTCGCTTCCACCGAAACCTGGCAGCCGGTTCTTGAATACGCCCGCTACAACGCCGCCGGCCAGATCATCGAACAGCGCGCCGGCAACAAGGTGGTCAGCACCTGGATTTACGATGACGACAATGGCCGTCTCACCACATTGAAAGCCAGTGTGCCCGGGCAGGAACCGCTCCAGCACTTCAAGTACTTGTATGACCCGGTCGGTAACGTCGTGCGCATCGACGATCTGACGTTTAAACGTGTGTACTTCAAAAATCAGCTCATCGATGGCCACCGCGCATTCACCTACAACTCGATCTATCAGTTGATTAGGGCCACCGGCCATGACGCCCCCCCAAGCGTTGATCTGCCGGGCCGCCCGTCGCCGAGTGATCCCAACAATCACCTCAACTACACACAGAAATACAAGTACGACTTGGGCGGCAACCTGATCAAGTTGATCCATGAACGTGCAGTGGGCGGTTACACCCACGAAATGCTCATCGACCCGGCCAGCAACCGCGGGGTGCGCTGGAAAGAAGGTGACGATCCGGATTTCGACAGCTTGTTCACCCCCAATGGCTGCCTCAAGGCCTCGGCCCCGGGACGCCCCCTGCAGTGGAACAGCCGCGATCAACTGGCCAGTGCGACACTGGTTGAACGTGACAACGACTCCAACGATGAAGAAATCTTTCTCTACAGCCAGGGCGTACGGGTGTTCAAGAGCCATGAGTGGCACGCGACCCTCACGCATTTTCATCAAGTGGTCTACTTGCCAGGGCTGGAAATCCGCACCCGCGACAGCGGCGAAAAGCTGCACGTCATCACCTTGTCGGGGGGCCGTGGCAGCGTGCGTTGCCTGCATTGGGTCGACAAAAAACCCGACGGTATCGAACAGGATCAGTTGCGCTACAGCCTCGATGACGAACTGGGTTCCTGTCTCATGGAACTTGACCAGAACGCCCAACTGATCAGCCACGAAGGTTATTACCCGTTCGGCGCCACCGCCTGGCTGATCGCGGTTTCCTTGCTGGTGGTCGGCTACAAAACCATCCGTTACTCGGGCAAGGAAATGGATGAATGCGGGCTTTATTACTATGGCGCTCGTTACTACGCGCCGTGGTTGCAGCATTGGGTGAGCGCTGACCCGGCGGGGGATGTGGATGGGCTGAATATGTATGCGTTTGTTGGGAACAATCCACTGAACTACTTCGACGACATTGGCGAAAAGAAAACACCCAGCCAGTTGAAGTCGGAAATCATCAGCGGTTTCAAGTTCCTTTCCTCCGTGCACCACGAAATGAACACGCTGAATCAGCAACTGAGCGACCTGTCTCGCCCCGCCGCATTTCGTTTGAACATCCTTAAAAACGTTGTCTATCAGGCGGGCAGCATTGCTGTCGGATGGTACTCCTCAGCCTATGTCGCAGGTAAGGCTGGTGAAGCCTTTCCCGACTTCAGCGTTGCCTCCCCTCATCTGTCAGGTGCCGTGTCCGGCATGCTGTTAGGCAACAGGGTCGCCGATAAAAGCACCGGGATTTATGCAAAGGTGATGAGTAAAGCGAAACTTAATACCCCTATTGTGCCGGACCCTTCCGCCTTCAGCGCCGACACGCTTAGAGAAAGAGCAGGACTCTCAAACGCTGAAAGTCCCAGCGGGTTACGCGCCTACTCAGGTGATGAATTGTTGGAAAACTCGATTGATCTGGTCTCGAAAACTGCCGGGGCTTATATCCCGGGTGTCGGAGAGGCCTTTGCCTTGGCCAAAGTCGCTGAAGACGCCAACAGGGCAGAGGAAGGCTTGTTCAATTTCGAATTGGATGAGATCGAGTCAACACTTGAGCAACTGGGCCAGGCAGTAAACGAAGCCACAGCGTTGATCAATGCGAACTATGCAGAACTGGGCATCAATCAGTTTTACGACCAAAGCCACCACGGCATGGATTATCTGGTTGACCTCGGGTTGGGGCGCGTAGGCACCAGCAAAGCGAATACCGTCAATAAAAAAACGGCTCAACCTTTCAGAGAGCGAGCGTTGGATAGCATTGCCAATACAACAGCAGGACTGAATCGATACCGTAAGCACACTGCCCAGATGACATCCAATTGAGGGGGCGAGGTGACTTGATGAATGCTCCAGGGTCACCGCGATGACCGAATCCGTGTATTTACGCACCCCTGATGTCACTGCCAATGACAGCAGAGCCCTGCCGATTCGACAGGTGACCTATCTGCGCAAGAAAGCCGGTGACGCCTTGGAATCACTCATCTCCCGGCAGGTCCATAACCCCGCCGGGAAGTTGATCGAGGAATGGGATCCGCGGCTGCCCATCCCTAATTTGAGCAACGTCTATCGTCTCTCTGGCGAAGCGATCAGCATCCACAGCGTAGACGGCGGCAAGCGCCTGATCTTGCCTTGTCCGGCTGGCGCAGAACTTCGACGTTGGGACTCACGCGGCAATCATTGGCGCACCCGGTACGATGGCCAGTTGCGCGTCGTTGCCGTCGATGAAAACGATCAGCAGAATGTCGAAACCTTCAGCTATGCCGGCCTATCGGCTGACCCCGACTTCAACTTGCGTGGCCAGATGATCAAGCTTGTCGATCAAGCAGGCTCACTCCAATTGAGCAGTTTCAGCCTCCAGGGATCGCCGCTGAGTGAAAAACGATCGATTGACGGTGCCGGAACCTTCTGCAGCAATAGTACTTATGGCCCTCTTGGCAACGTGCTGATCCAGAGCGATGCAGGTGGCCATCAGCAGCGCTTGCACTACGACATTGCCGGGCAGCTCAAGCAGGTTTTTCTGCAACTACGCGCAGGCGAATCGCAATGCGTCCTGCAGGATGCGCAGTACAACGCTGCCGGCCAGATCACGATGCAAACGGCCGGTAATGGTGTGATCAGCCAATGGACGTACTGCCCGGAGGATGGTCGCCTCAGCACGCTCAAGTCCGGTAAACCCGACGAGACCTTGCAGCAGAATCTTCACTACTTCTATGACCGGATGGGCAACATCCTGCGCATCGAGGATCACACCCTGACCACGGTGTACTTCGCCAACCAGCGCGTCGATGGCCATCGGGATTTCACCTATGACTCAAAGTACAGGCTGATCAGCGCCAGCGGTTTCGAGGCAGAAGTCCCCCATTCACAAGCCGGTTTGCCAGAGTTGATCCAGCCCATCGACCCGGGCCGCCGCTATCGCTACATCGAATCCTTCACCTACGATCAGGGCAACAATCTGACTGAGAAGCGCCATCAGCGCGACGGCCATAATTTCACCCTGCACATGCGCATCGATCCTGGCAGCAACCGTGGCGTACGCTGGAAAACAGGCGAACAGGAGCCCGTTTTCGAGGAGCATTTCGACCCCCATGGCAACCAGCTGTATCTGCAAGACGGTGCACAACCCCTGACCTGGAACGCCCGCGACCAACTGAAAAAAGTGACCTTGCTCACCCACGACAATGGCCTGGCGGACGATACCGAAAGCTACCTCTACAGCCAGGGTGAACGGGTCTGCAAACGTCACGTCACCCACACCCGGTCAATGACACACAGCCGGGAGGTCCTTTACCTGCCGGGGCTGGACATTCACACCCGCGACGACGGCCGTGTGTTGCACGTCATTACCCTGCCGCTCGCCTTCGGCAGCGTCCGATGCCTGCACTGGGCCAGCGGGGGGCCGGGTGATCTGGAACCTGATCAACTGCGCTACAGCCTCGACGACCACCTGGGTTCCTGCGCACTGGAACTGGATCGTCATGGCGCCTTGATCAGCCTTGAGTTCTATTACGCCTTCGGTGCTACGGCGTGGTGGGCCGCGCGTTCAGAGGTGGAGGCCGATTACAAAACCATTCGGTATTCAGGCAAGGAAATGGATGAATGCGGGCTTTATTATTATGGCGCGCGTTACTACGCGCCGTGGTTACAGCGTTGGGTGAGCGCTGATCCGGCCTGGACAGTGGACGGGCTGAACCTGTATGCGTTTGTGGGAAACAACCCGCTGCGCTATGTGGACAACGGCGGCACGCAAAAGGAGGAGGCTGCAGAAAAGCAGGTCATCGACACTTCAAACGTGCTTTCAACCGTCAACAGCGAGATGAAGAAACTCAATTATCAACTCTACAATCTCACTCGAACCCGCGACATCTACAAAACCGCAGGCAAGAAATTGCTCTATAGCATCGCGTCGTTTGCCGCCACTTTTCATGCTGGGGCAGCTGGAGCGGCGATAGGATCGGGAGTCGGCAGTCTGACTGGCCCGGCGGCACCCGTTGCGGTGCCAGTAGCAGCGGCAGTTGGAGGTATTTTTGCCGCTGAAGCGACTGCCAAAGTCATGGATAAAATCGGCGAAGAAACCGGGCTGGGCTACACCATCACACCGGACCCGACAGGCTTCTCGGTCAGTAACATCAAAAGTAAATCCCGCGCCGAGCCCTTCAGTGTGACGGCCGTGGCGAAAAGCTTCAGCCCGGAAAATTCGGCTGGCCTGACCAAAACGGCGATCGAAACGACCGCCCGCGTCATCGGTAAACACCTCAAAGTGCCTTACCTCAAACAAACCCTGGCCATCGCGCGTCAAGCCTCTCAACTGACCGAAGCGCTCAACGATTCCCTTGGCCAAGGCGATCTCGACAAGATAACGGCCAATCTGAATGCGTTGGACACCTACCTCAATGACGTAGAAGCGCAAGTCCACGAAGCCTTTGAAACCCTGGCAGACTCTGCCGTCAGCGATGACAGGCTGATCGGTGCCCTGAACATGCCGATGAATTCCGGCCCCCTTGATAAGTCGAGACTCGAGCAGGAATTCAAAGTCGCACGAAGCGGGATCAAGCAAGCCAGAAACCTGGTGGGAAGAGTCTCTCAGTACCTCATCGAAAAATCAGCAGCCTGACCGACTGCACCGTGGCGCCGCCCCTGAAATCTCGGGGCGACGTCATGGTATGGTGCGCGCCCCTATTGCTGATTGTTTCAGACACCATGCTTGCTCGTTCGCGCACGTTACGCCTGACGCTGTACACCTTGCTGATCGTCGCCGGTGCCGCGCTGGCGGCCGGTTTTGCCCTGCGCCACGCAGAACGTCAGGCGCTGGTCGAGGACGCCGCTCGTGCCAATCAGCAATTGGCGCTCTATGCCAATTCCCTGCACACCCTGATTGATCGCTACCGCGCCCTCCCCGCCGTGCTGGCGCTGGACCCTGAGCTGCGCGCCGCGCTCGATGGCCCGGTTACCGCAGAGCAACAGGACGCTCTGAACCGCAAACTGGAAAAAATCAACGGTGCTGCGCAGTCCTCGACCCTGGAACTGCTCGACCGCACCGGCCTCGCCGTGGCCGCCAGCAATTGGCGTTTGCCCAGCAGTTATGTCGGCCACAACTACGGTTTTCGCCCCTACTTCAGCCAGACCCGCACCCAGGGCACCGGGCGTTTTTATGCGGTGGGCGTCACCAGCGGCATTCCGGGGTATTTCCTGTCCAGCGCGGTGACCAGCGACAGCGGCGAGTTCCTCGGCGCGATGGTGGTCAAGCTCGAGTTTCCGGAACTGGAGCGCGAATGGCGCCAGGGCAGCGACACGCTGCTGGTCAGCGATGCCCGCGGAATCATCTTCATCGCCAACCAGCCGGGCTGGCGCTATCGCCTGTTGAAGCCCTTGAGCGACAGCGATCACGCCGAGCTCAAGGTCACTCGCCAATACGACAAACAACCGCTGACACCGCTGGACTATCAATCGCTGCAGCGCTTCGACGACAACAGTGATCTGGCGCGCGTCGTCGGTCCTGACGGCACGGCGAATTATCTGTGGGAATCCTTGCCGTTGACCACGGAAGGCTGGACCTTGCACTTGCTGCGGCGCCCGCAAGTCGCGTTCGAAGACAGCCGCAACGGCGCGCTCGCCGCTGCCGGACTGTGGCTGGCGCTGGTGTTTCTGTTGCTGTTCCTCAACCAGCGCTGGCGCCTGGCCAAGATGCGCCAGCGCAGCCGTGAAGAACTCGAACAACTGGTGGAAGAACGCACCCGCGACCTGCGCACCGCTCAGGACGGCCTGGTGCAATCGGCCAAGCTCGCGGCCCTCGGTCAGATGTCGGCCGCCCTCGCCCATGAAATCAATCAGCCGCTGACCGCCCAGCGCATGCAGCTTGCGACACTGAGGCTGCTGCTTGATCACGGCCGGGTCGACGACGCCTACAAGGCGTTGAAACCGGTGGACGACATGCTGACGCGCATGGCCGCCCTCACCGGCCACCTGAAAACCTTTGCGCGCAAAAGCCCCAGCGGTTTGCGCGAACGTCTTGATCTGGCGACGGTGGTGGATCAATCGCTACAACTGCTCGACGCCCGTTTGCGTGATGAGCAGGTCAGCACCGTGCTGCACCTGACGCGTCCGGCGTGGGTGCGCGGCGATGCGATTCGCCTGGAACAGGTGTTGATTAATCTGCTGCGCAATGCGCTGGACGCGATGCAGGACAAACCCTGCAAACGCCTGGAAATCCGCCTCGAAGCCGACGAGCAACTCTGGCGCCTGACCGTCACCGACAACGGTGGCGGCATCGCCGAAGAGCATCTGCCGAATGTGTTCGATCCGTTCTTCACCACCAAACCGGTGGGTGATGGTTTGGGCCTTGGCTTGGCGGTATCGTTTGCCATCGTTCACGAATCGGGCGGGCGCTTGAGCGCCGATAATCACGCCAACGGCGCGGTGTTCACCGTGACCTTGCCCATCGACCTGGAGGCTCCCGGCCCATGCTGAATTCCGTGATGGTGGTCGACGACGAAAGCAGCATTCGCAGCGCCGTTGAGCAATGGTTGAGCCTGTCGGGTTTCGAGGTGCAGTTGTTCAGCCGCGCCGATGAGTGCCTGGCGCAATTGCCCCGTCACTTCCCCGGCGTGATCCTCAGCGACGTGCGCATGCCCGGCATGACCGGGCTTGAGCTGCTGGCCGAAGTTCAGCGGCGCGATGCCGACTTGCCGGTGATTCTGCTGACCGGCCACGGTGATGTGCCGATGGCGGTCGAAGCGATGCGCGACGGCGCCTATGACTTTCTCGAAAAACCCTTCAGCCCGGAAACCCTGCTGAGCAGTTTACGCAGGGCCTTGGACAAGCGCCGGCTGGTGCTGGAAAACCGCGCCTTGCACGAGCAAGCCGACAACCGCGCCAAACTCGACGCGACGCTGCTGGGCGTATCCCGTGGCTTGCAGACGTTGCGTCGGCAGGTGCTGGATCTGGCGGCACTGCCGGTCAACGTGCTGATCCGCGGTGAAACCGGCAGCGGCAAGGAGCTGGTCGCACGCTGCCTGCACGACTTCGGGCCGCGCGCCGACAAGCCGTTTGTGGCGTTGAACTGCGCGGCGATTCCCGAACAGCTGTTCGAGGCTGAGTTGTTCGGCCATGAGAGCGGCGCGTTCACCGGCGCGTCGGGCAAGCGCATCGGCAAGCTTGAATACGCCGATGGCGGCACGTTGTTTCTCGATGAAATAGAAAGCATGCCGCTGGCCCAGCAAGTGAAATTGCTGCGGGTGTTGCAGGAGCAGAAGCTTGAGCGATTGGGCTCCAACCAGAGCATTCGCGTGGATCTGCGGATCATCGCCGCCACCAAACCGGATCTGCTGGATGAGGCGCGGGCCGGGCGTTTTCGCGAGGATCTGGCTTATCGGTTGAATGTGGCCGAGTTGCGGCTACCGCCGTTGCGTGAACGGCGTGAAGACATTCCGTTGTTGTTCGAGTCGTTTGCACAGAACGCCGCCGAGCGTTTGGGGCGGACTTTTCCACCATTGAGCGGCCCGCAACTGAGCCATCTGCTGAGCCACGACTGGCCGGGCAATGTGCGTGAACTGGCGAATGTCGCCGAGCGGCAGGTGCTGGGGTTGGGTGAGCCGGAACCTGCGGGCATCGATCCCGGGCAGTCGCTGGCAGCGCAGGCGGAAGCGTTCGAAGCGCATTGTTTGCGCTCGGCGTTGACCCGGCACAAGGGCGATGTAAAAGCGGTGTTGGAAGAACTGCAACTGCCGCGCCGGACCTTTAATGAAAAGATGCAGCGGCATGGACTGACGCGGGAGATGTTCCTGCAAGACAGCTGAATTTTCAGTGCCTGGACTGGCCCCATCGCGAGCAGGCTCGCTCCCACATTTGAACGGTGTACACCAGTCCCCTGTGGGAGCGAGCCTGCTCGCGATGAGGCCGGCAAAAACAAAGCACCTCATGACCTATAAGCAGTTTTCCGCTCACGCCCAATCCAGCATAAGCGGATTTCCGCTCACTCGACTTTCAAAACCCCTCTAGCCCGGCCCTCTTTGATCTGGCACACCTCCTGCTATAGCCCAGTCAGGCTGCGTTTCAACGCGCTCCACAAAAACAATTAAACGAAGGATCCTTCAATGGATAACTCCAACGCCCTGCCCCTTGGGTCGGCTGCCGTGCCTGCCAAAGAAAGAACCACTGCCAGTCGCATCAAGTCGATCTTCAGCGGCTCTGTCGGCAACATGGTCGAGTGGTACGACTGGTACGTCTACGCTGCCTTCTCCCTGTATTTCGCCAAGGCCTTTTTCCCCAAAGGCGACACCACCGCACAACTGCTGAACACCGCCGCGATCTTCGCCGTGGGCTTCCTGATGCGCCCGATCGGCGGCTGGTTGATGGGCCTCTACGCTGACAAGGCCGGTCGCAAGAAAGCACTGATGGCTTCGGTGTACCTGATGTGTTTCGGCTCGCTGCTGATTGCCCTGAGCCCCGGTTATGAAACCATTGGCATCGGCGCACCGATCCTGCTGATTTTCGCCCGCCTGCTGCAAGGCCTGTCGGTCGGCGGCGAGTACGGCACTTCGGCGACGTACCTCAGCGAAATGGCGACCAAGGAGCGTCGCGGTTTCTACTCCAGCTTCCAGTACGTGACCCTGATCTCGGGTCAGCTCATCGCGTTGGCGGTGTTGATCGTGCTGCAACAAGTCCTGACCACCGAAGAACTGTACGCCTGGGGCTGGCGCATCCCGTTCGCCATCGGCGCGCTGTGTGCCGTGGTCGCGTTGTACCTGCGTCGTGGCATGGAAGAAACCGAGTCGTTCACCAAGAAAGTGAAGGCCAAGGAAAGCGCGATGCGCACCTTGATGCGCCATCCCAAGGAACTGATGACCGTGGTCGGCCTGACCATGGGCGGCACCCTGGCGTTCTACACCTACACCACCTACATGCAGAAATACCTGGTGAACACCGTCGGCATGAGCATCTCCGACTCCACCACCATTTCTGCGGCCACGCTGTTCCTGTTCATGTGCCTGCAACCGATCATTGGCGGGCTGTCGGATAAAGTCGGCCGTCGTCCGATCCTGATTGCCTTCGGTGTGCTCGGGACGCTGTTCACCGTGCCGATCCTGACCACCCTGCACACCATTCAATCCTGGTGGGGCGCGTTCTTCCTGATCATGGCGGCGCTGATCATCGTCAGCGGCTACACCTCGATCAACGCGGTGGTGAAGGCCGAACTGTTCCCGACCGAGATTCGTGCACTGGGCGTCGGCCTGCCGTACGCACTGACCGTGTCGATCTTCGGCGGCACCGCTGAATACATCGCGCTGTGGTTCAAGAGCATCGGCATGGAAACCGGTTACTACTGGTATGTGACGGCATGTATTGCCGTGTCGCTGCTGGTGTACATCACCATGAAAGACACCCGCAAGCATTCGCGGATCGAGACGGACTGATTTCGTCAGCGCAACAAAAACAGGGGCAGACCTTAGCGGGTCTGCCCCTTTTCATTGCCCCGACACAAAACCTGTGGGAGCGAGCCTGCTCGCGATAGCGGTGTATCAGCAACAAATTGGCTGACTGACACACCGCTATCGCGAGCAGGCTCGCTCCCACATTTGAATCTCATCGCTGGAAATAACCCGTTCGGCCTTGCACTATGGCGCGATCTCCGAATATGCCCCAGGAACGCCATCCATGCCCGACGAAATCCACTACTACGAACCCGCCAACGGCCACGGCTTGCCGCATGACCCGTTCAACGCCATCGTCGGCCCCCGCCCCATCGGCTGGATTTCCTCCCAGGACGCCAACGGCCGCTTGAACCTGGCGCCGTACAGCTTCTTCAACGCCTTCAACTACATTCCGCCGATCATCGGTTTCTCCAGCGTCGGGCGCAAAGACAGCCTGAACAACATCGAGCAGACCGGTGAATTCGCCTGGAACCTCGCCACGCGTCCGCTGGCCGAGCAGATGAACCAGAGCTGCGCGATGGTCCCGCCCGAGGTCAACGAGTTCGAGCTGTCTGGCCTGACCCCGGCGGCTTCAAAAATCATTCAGGTACCGCGCGTCGCCGAAAGCCCGGTGTCGTTCGAGTGCAAGGTTACGCAGATCATTCAGTTGCAGCGGGCGGACGGGAACGTGGTGCCGAGCTGGCTGATCCTGGGCGAAGTGGTCGCCGTGCATATCGCCAAGTGGCTGTTGAAGGATGGGGTGTACGACACCGCCGCGGCAGAACCGATTCTGCGCGGCGGCGGGCCAGCGGATTACTTTCAGCTGGGACCAGAGGCCTTGTTCAAGATGTTCCGCCCGGGGGCGGTCAAGTAATTACCAGACGAGTTCGGCGTCGTCGCTGACGTTCTTGAGGCTGGTCAGCCTCAGCGCAGCGGCTTCATCGGCATCATGGGCGGTCTTGAAGACCTGATCTTCGAGAATTTTGTGGAAACGCGGTGCACCTGAGCCACCCAGCGCTTTAACAGCGATTGCGGCGTTGTAACCGCCTTCGGCCGGCATTACGGCGGATACGGCTTCGAAGGTTTCAAAGGCTTTACGTGCCATGGCGCGGATCCTGGCTGATTGAGAATGGAGCCATTAAACCCTCAACCCGCCATTTTGTGTACCCACGACCGGGACTGCCCCTTCGCCTGTTCGGCCGACACGTCCTTGAAGGTATGAAAATCCAGGCTGTTGACCACCAGCTCCTGCACCAGCTCGGCGAAAATCTCCATCGCCGGGGTGCCGAAATAAGCGGTCATCGCTTGCTGGTGGGTCCAGAAACCGGACACCAGCCACAACTCCGGATCGCATTGCGAATGCTGCAGGGAAAAACTCAGGCAACCCGGTGCGCTGCGGGACGGCTCGATCAAGGCGCTCAGGCGCACACCGAGTTCCGCCGAACGCCCGGCGCGGGCACGGACAAAGGCCATGTGACTGACGGGGATCTGCGTAGACATGTTCAACCCTCCCAGGTAGTCGAGTGGCAGCCGTGGGACGGGCTGCGACAGGATCAAAGGTTAAGCGCGCCGGTGGAAGCGCGGTTAGTCGATTCCTGCCGGCTTTTTGCACAATCCTGCGCGGCGTTTCGCAAAACCTGTAACAACCTGTAAAAGTCCTCGTGCCAATGAAACACGGCTTTCAAGCAAGTTTCCCTTGGGCTGGCCTGTCATAGAAGCGCCGTTAATTCACCCCGTGCAGAATCAGGCAAGCTTGAGGCAGGATGTGTCTACCGCATCGTCTTGCACAAACTTAAGCTCGCTTCATTACCAACGCACCGCCGAGGATGCCTTGCATGTCGTCGCTCGATCACTTTCAAGCCCCGCTGGATGCCGACATGGAGAAGCAGCGCGCGGAACTGGCCGCTATCATCCGTCGCAACACGATGGAAGATGGCACTTATGCCACTGCCGTCGGATCGCTGTTCATGTCCAAACACAGCAAGTCCCATGACTTTGCCCCGGTGCTGGCCCAACCGGCGTTGTGCATCATGGCGCAGGGTCGCAAAGAAGTCCGGCTGGCCGACGAATACTTCAATTACGATCCGCTGAACTACCTGGTGGTGTCGGTCTCGATGCCGTTGAGCGGACGAGTGGTGAATGTCACGTCTGAAGAGCCGATTCTCGCGGTGCGGCTGGACATTGATCCGGCGGAAATCACTTCACTGATTGCCGACGCCGGCCCCCTCGGCGTCCCTACCCGACCGACGGGACGCGGCTTGTATGTCGAACAGATCGACACGGCGATGCTCGACGCCGTGCTGCGCCTGGCTCGATTGCTCGATACCCCGAAAGACATCGCCATGCTCGCGCCGCTGATTCGTCGGGAGATTCTGTATCGGTTGTTGCGCAGCCAGCAGGGCCATCGGCTGTATGAAATCGCCATCGCCAATAGCCAGAGCCATCGCATCAGCCAGGCGATCAAGTGGCTCAACGGCAATTATGAGCAACCGCTGCGCATCGATGATCTGGCGAAGGAAGTGAACCTGAGCGTGTCAACGTTGCATCACCGGTTCAAGGCGATGACGGCGATGAGTCCGTTGCAGTATCAGAAGCAGTTGCGGTTGCAGGAAGCGCGGCGGTTGATGCTGGCCGAGGGGCTGGAAGCGTCGGCGGCGGGGTATCGGGTGGGGTATGAAAGCCCTTCGCAGTTCAGCCGGGAATATAGCCGGTTGTTCGGGGCGCCGCCGTTGCGGGATTTGGCGCGGTTGCGGTTGAGTGTCTGATTCAGCATTGAGGGTGTAATTGATGGCCTCATCGCTGGCAGGCCAGCACCCACAGGGATTGTGGGTGATCACACAATCAAGTGAACACCGATGTAACCTGTGGGAGCTGGCCTGCCAGCGATGAGGCCAGCAAGGCCAACATCAAATCTGGTTCAGGCGCCGAGCACGCGGCAAGCCTCGGCCGGAAGGGTCACCGACACCGGGTTGCCAATGCTCAACCCAAACCCCTGACACGGCGTGCTCAACGCCGTAAACGACACCCCGGAACACTCGACCGTCGTTTCAATCGTCGCGCCGATATCACGCACAAACGTCACCGTACCGAGCAAGCGGTTCCCCGCCGTCGCCTGCGGATGGGACAGTTGCAGGTCCTCAGGGCGAATCAGCATCTTCACCTTCTCACCGACCACAATGCTGCTGCAGATCGGCACTTCCAGCGCATCGCCACCTGGCAAGCCAATCTTGCCGTTGCCCAACGCCGTGGCCGGGAAGATGTTGCCCGAGCCGATAAAGTCCGCGACAAATTCGTTGGCCGGGTGCCGGTAGATTTCAATCGGCGTGCCCACTTGCTGCACCCGATGCTCACCCAGCACCACCACGATATCGGCCATGGTCATCGCCTCACGCTGATCGTGGGTCACCATGATCGTGGTGATGTTCAGGCGCTGTTGCAGCTGACGGATTTCCACCTGCATCGACTCACGCAGCTTGGCGTCCAGCGCCGACAGCGGTTCGTCGAGCAAGAGGATCTTCGGGTGGTTGGCAATCGCCCGGGCAATCGCCACACGCTGGCGTTGACCGCCGGAGAGTTTCGCCACCGGACGATCAATCATCTCGCTCAGCTGAATCAGCTCAAGCAACTCCACCACCCGCGCCTGCTGATCAACCTTGCTGACCCCGCGCAGTTTCAACGGATAGGCGATGTTCTCCCCCACCGTCATGTGCGGAAACAGCGCCAACGACTGGAACACCATGCCGAAATTGCGCTGGTGCGCCGGCGTGTGGCCGATGTCTTCACCGTCCAGGCGAATCTCGCCGCCGCTCAGGGTTTCGAGCCCGGCGATCATCCGCAGCAAGGTGGTTTTGCCGCAACCCGACGGGCCGAGGAAACACACCAGTTTGCCTTCCGGCAAATGCAGGTTCACATCCTTTACCGCGCAGGCCGAGCCGTAATGTTTCTCGACGTTTTCCAGAATCAGACCAGACATATGAATCACCTCAAGAATCAGAACGAAACGCCACCTTCACCGACCAGCTTCTCCAGCGCCCAGATCAGGACGAAGTCGATCAGCACGATCAGCACGGCAAACGAGAATACAGTGGGGTCGAGCGATGACACGGTGCGGCTGTACATCCAGATCGGCACGGTCATGACGTCGATGGTGTAGAGAAAGTAAGTCACGGTGAACTCGTTGAACGAGACGATGAACGCCAGCAGCATCCCTGCCAGAATCCCCGACTTCATCAGTGGCACCACCACATCGATAATTGCCCGCAGCGGCGAGGCGCCGAGCATTTGCGCGGCCTCTTCGACTTCGCTGCCGATGGACAGCATCGCGGCGGTGCAGTTTTTCACCACGAACGGCAGGGCCAGGATCACGTGGGCAATCACCAGCCGCGACGTGGTCATCTGGAACGGCAGGCTGTCGAACACCAGCAGCAACGCCAGGCCCAACACCACCATCGGAAACACCAGCGGCAGCGACATCAGTTGCAGCGCCACGGCTTTGCCGCGGAACTCGCAACGGGTCAGCGCGTACGCCGCCGGCACCGCAACAATGGTCGCGAAGACCATGGTCAGGCACGCCACCATCAGGCTGGTGGTCATGGCTTTGCCCAGGCTCAGCACATCGCTGGAATCCGGCGACACAAAGGTGTGCCAGGCGGCCTTGTACCATTGCAGGCTGTAGCTGCTCGGCGGGAAGTCGAGGTTCGACGCACCGCTGAACGACATCACGATCATCGTCAGGATCGGCAACACCGCCAGCAACAGGATGAAGCCCGAGAGGATGCCGGCGAACTTGCCGGTCTCGCCGGGCAGCAGGCCATAACGCTTTTTGGTCAACGTGCTCATTGGGAAGCCTCCAGCATGCGCCGACGACGGCCAGTGATGAATTCGGACAAGGTCATGATCGCGAGGGTGGTGACGATCAGCACTACGCCGGCAGCGGACGCGGCGGGCCAATTCATCAGCGGCGCGATCTGGTCATGCACCATCACCGCCAGCATCGGCACCCGGCGGCCGCCGAGCAGCAACGGCACCACGAAACTGCTGGCGTTGTAGGCGAATACCAACGTCGCACCCGTAATGATCCCGGGCATGCTCATCGGCAACACCACTTGGCGGAACACCTGAAAGCGACTCGCACCGAGGGTGGCGGCGGCTTCTTCATACGTCCGCGCAACGCCGCGCATGGCGCTGGCAATCGGCAGCACCGCCAGCGGGAACGCGGTTTGCACCAGGCCCATCAAGACGCCGTTCTGGTTGTACAGCAGCATGATCGGGCGCTTGATCAGGCCCAGGCCCATCAGCGCCTGATTGAGCATTCCGCCCGGGCCGAGAATCACCAGCCAGCCATAGCTTTGCAGCAGCAGGTTGACCAGCAACGGCAGCAGCACCGCGGCGAGGAAGATCCGTCGCACAAACGGCGAGGTCAGGCGCGACATGGTGTAGGCCACCGGGATCGCCAGCACCACCGCGATCACCGCGCTGATCAGCGCCAGGCGCAGGGTCAGCAGCAAGGACTTGAGGTAATAGGGTTCGAGCAGCTGGGCGTAACTGGCCAGGCTGAACCCGGTCCATTCCGCGCCTTTGGTGCCCACGCTCATGCGCAGCACCAGCAGACTGGCGGCAATCAGCACGCCCAGAAACAGCATCGACGGCGAGAGGAAAAACCAGGCTCGCGTCGTCGGCGAAACACCCCGGTTGGCGCGCACGGGGGGGGCGGCGACCGGATGAGTCAGAGGTTGGTGTTCCATAGCAAAGGGTCTCGTCAATGGAAAGCAGCTGACAAACACAGCCCTCAAAATCACCTTGGCCCCTTGTGGGAGCTAGCCTGCTAGCGATAGCGATCCGTCAGTCGACATCAATGCTGAATGTCAGACCGCAATCGCTAGCAGGCTAGCTCCCACAGGGATTTGCAGTGTTCTGAAGACTTGTGTTCGTCACTCGATCAGGAAGAAAAGATTTCCGTGTAACGACGAATCCATTGGTCATGCACGGAGGCCAGGAAGGCGTTGTCGTGCATGATCGCTTTCTCGGCAATCTGCTCCGGCGTGAGGATGTACGGGCTCTTGCGCGCTTCGGCGGAGATGATCGCCTTGCTGTTGACCGGACCGTTGTAGATGTCCTCGGCCATCTTGCCCTGCACCAGCGGGTCCAGAGAGTGGTTGATGAAGGCGTAGACCAGATCGGTATCGCCCGGACGATTTTTCGGCATCACCGAGAGCATCAGGTCGGTGTAGAAACCTTCCTTCATGCCAAACGTGGCGCCCAGGCCGTAGGCCGGATCGCGGATCTGTTTCGGGAAGAACGCCGGCGCGTACAGACCGCCCATGTCCAGGGAGCCGGTGCGGAACAGCTCGGCGATCTGGTTCGGGTTTTCGCCCAGGGTCACCACACGATCTTTCAGCTCGGCGAGTTTCTTGAAGCCTGGCTCGATGTTGTGCTCGTCACCACCGGCCAGTTTTGCGGCGATGATGATCAGGTCCATGGCCTCGGTCCAGTTCGGCGGCGGCAGGAAGATGTTCGGCGACAACTCGGCGTCCCACAGGGCGGCGTAACTGTCCGGGGCTTCCTTGATGGTGCGGGTGCTGTAGACGAGGCTGTTGCACCACAGCAGGTAACCGATGCCGTGGCCGTTGGCGCCGGTGCGGTATTTCTCCGGCACGTCGACCAGGTTGGGGATGCGGTTGAGGTCGGGTTTTTCCAGCAGGTTGGCCGCGGCCAAACCTTCGGCACCGACGCCGGCCAGGGTGATGATGTCGTACTGCGGACGATCGCCGGCGGCCTTGAGTTTGGCGACCATTTCCGAGGTACTGCCGGTGCGGTCAGCGATGACCTTGCAGCCGTACTTGTCTTCAAAAGTTGCCGCGATGTTACGCAATGCAGCAAGGCCGGTGTCATCGGACCAGGTCAGCAAGCGCAGGGTCTTGCCCTGGAATCGAGTGTCGCTGGCGTTGGCCTTGACGAAGGGCAAGCTCATGGCCGCCGCTGCCACCGAGGCCACGCCCACGGTTTTGATGAATTGACGTCTGTTCAGATCATGCTCGCCCATTACGGACTCCCTTTGTTTTTGTAGGTATAAGGCAGGTCGAAACTGTTGCATCCGCGCGCCCGGATCAGCGTTATCCCTCGTATTTTCGGGGGTTTGGCTGAACCAGTGAGTTCATCCTGAGGTCGTGCAAAACACCTGACTATCGATAAAAACTCATCGAAGCCATGACACCAGCGCATGCCTCAGGACGAGGCATGCGCTGACCCTTTTCGAGCCATCAGACCGCTCGAATCACGTGTTTTATTTCCTGGAAAGCCTGCAAGCCCCACGGCCCCAATTCGCGGCCGATGCTGCTCTGTTTGTAGCCACCCCAGGCGGTCTGCGGGAAGATCACCTGCGGCGCGTTGATCCACACCAGCCCCGCCTGCAAGGCGTTGGCGACCCGATCAGCCGCCTCGGCGTCGCGCGTCACCACGCTGGCCACCAGACCGAACTGGCTGTCGTTGGCCAGGGCAATCGCCTCGGCCTCAGAGGCAAAACTGCTCACGCAGATCACTGGCCCGAAAATCTCTTCACACCACAACGCACTGTCGAGGGGCACTTCGGTGAAAATCGTCGGCTGCAAAAAATACCCGCGCGACAGGTCTGCCGGACGATTGCCACCGCAAATCAGTTTGGCGCCAGCGCTCAAACCACGATCGATGTGGCCCAGCACTCGCTGGTATTGCGCCTGATTGACCAGGGCGCCCATTTCCACATCAGGGTCGAACGGGTCGGCGACGCGAATGGCTTCGGCGCGGGCCTTCAAACGAATGAGGAATTCATCCGCCAGTTCGTCAGCGACCAGCACGCGGCTGGTGGCCGAACACATTTGCCCGGCGTTGAAGAAACCGCCACCGCAGGCCACTTCCACGGCCAGTCCGATGTCGGCATCGGCCAACACCAGCAGCGAGGATTTGCCGCCCAGTTCCAGGCTCACGCCTTTCACGGTTTCCGCTGCGCGTTGCATCACCTGCACACCGACCGCGTTGCTGCCGGTGAAGGAGATTTTGGCAATGCGCGGGTCGGCGGACAGCGGCGCACCCACGGCCAGGCCGGTGCCGCAGACCAGGTTGAACACACCGTCGGGCAAACCGGCTTCAGCGATGATCGCCGCCAGTTCCAGCTCCGGCAGCGGCGTGACTTCCGACGGCTTGAGTACCACGCAGCAACCTGCCGCCAGCGCCGGGGCGAGTTTCCAGGCGGTGGTGACCATCGGGAAATTCCACGGCACGATCAGGCCGACCACTCCGCACGGTTCACGACGCAGGCGAGCGCTGAAATCGTCGGTGGGCAGCTCGACGTTGCTGTCTTGTCTGGCATCGAGGCCTTCGGCCAGACCGGCGTAATACTCGAAGGTGGCGATCACGTCATCGACGTCGATGGCGGCTTCGAACAGCGGTTTGCCGTTGTTGCTCGATTGCAACTTCATCAGGTGTTCACGCCCGGCCTGAACGCCTGCGGCGATTCTGCGCAGGATCGCGCCGCGCTCGGTGCCGGTGGTTTTCGACCATTCGCCGAACGCTTTTGTGGCAGCAGTGACGGCTTGATCGACGGCGTTTTCATCGCCGCCATTCACGGTGGTCAACAGGGCTTCGGTGGCCGGGTTGATCACGCGCAGATGTTCGTTGCCGGCCGACCATTGGCCATTGATGTAGAGACCGTCCAGGGTTGTAGGGAAAGTCATTTCGACACCGCCTTCATCCACTGGGTCTGATCGATTTCAATCAGCGTTGGGCCCTGGCGATCAGCGGCGACGCGCAGAGCGCTGCGCAGTTGCTCGACACCGTTGACTGCTTCGGCGGCACAACCCAGCGCCTTGGCCACGCCGATGAAGTCCGGGGTGTAGATGTCCACGCCCACCGGCTCGATGGCGCGGTTGACCATGTATTTCTTGATCTCTTCGTAGCCCTGGTTATTCCACAGCAGGACGATCACCGGGGTGCGCGCTTCAACGGCGCTGGCCAGTTCCGGCAGGGTGAATTGCAGGCCGCCGTCACCGATCAGGCACACCACCGGAGGACGTGCGCCACCTTCGGCGCTGCCGCCGAGCCAGGCGCCAATCGCCGCCGGCAAGGCGTAACCGAGGGTGCCGTAACCGGTGGACGAGTTGAACCAGCGACGCGGGCGTTCCGGGTTGAAGGTCAGGTTGCCGGTGTACACCGGTTGGGTCGAATCGCCGACGAAAACTGCGTCCGGCAACTCGTGCAGAACGGTTTCGAGGAAGCGGGTCTGGGCCAGGGTCGGCGCATCCCAGGTGGCGGCGAGGTCTTCGCGCAGTCGTGCGGCACGGACCTGGCCCCAATCGTTGCGGCGCTCGGCCAGCGAGTGTTTGGACAGCTCGCCGAGCAAGGCTTGCGTGGCGTTGCGCGAATCGGCCACCAGGGCGATTTTCGGCGGGTAGTTGCGCACGGTCTGGTCGGGGTCGATGTCCACCCGCAGCAGCACGCCGGGAATTTCGAAACCGCCGGCAAAGGTGACGTCGTAATCGGTCTCGGCCAGTTCGGTGCCGATGGCCAATACCACGTCGGCCTCGGCCACCAAGGCACGGGTCGCGACCAGGCTTTGGGTCGAACCGATCAGCAGCGGGTGATTGGATTCGAGCATGCCTTTGGCATTGATGGTCAGGGCCACTGGCGCGTCCAGCAGTTCGGCCAGTTCTGTCAGCTCGGCGGCCGCATCGATGGCACCGCCACCGGCCAGAATCAGTGGGCGTTTGGCACCGGCCAGCAGCGCGGTCATGCGGCTGATGGCGCTCGGCGAAGCACCGGCGCGGTCGATGTTCACTGGAAGACTGGTGAGCAAGTCGTCGGCTTCTTCGACCAAAACGTCCAACGGAATTTCGATGTGAACAGGACGCGGACGACCGGCCTGGAACAGTGCGAAAGCACGGGCCAGTACGACTGGCAATTCAGCCGCCGACATCAGGGTGTGGGAGAACGCTGCCACACCGCCGACCAAAGCGCTCTGGTTCGGCAGCTCGTGGAGCTTGCCGCGACCGCCGCCCAATTGGCTGCGCGATTGCACGCTGGAGATCACCAGCATCGGGATCGAATCGGCGTAGGCCTGGCCCATCGCGGTGGTGATGTTGGTCATGCCGGGGCCGGTGATGATGAAGCACACACCCGGTTTGCCACTGGTGCGCGCATAACCGTCGGCCATGAACCCGGCGCCCTGTTCGTGACGCGGCGTGACGTGGTTGATGCTCGAACGGGCCAGCCCGCGATACAGCTCCACGGTGTGAACCCCGGGAATGCCGAACACCTGCTCGACCCCGTAATCTTCGAGTAACTTGACCAATACTTCGCCGCACGTCGCCATGTCTTTGCCCTTTTTGTTCGTTTGAGACGCCGGGCCTGCGCAGTGTTTATGATGCGTGGGCAGGTCCAGGGATGGCCTCATTGGAACGGGCGACACGTAGCCGCAACAATGGATAAAAAGTCATACTAGCCATGTCCTCACGTCATACCTTGGATCCCAATGAAACGATTGCCTCCCCTGCCGGCGCTGCACACTTTTCTGATCACCGCGCAGTGCTGCAACTTCACCCGGGCCGCCGAACAGCTGTACATCACCCAGGGCGCGGTGAGTCGGCAGATCGCCGGGCTGGAAGAACATCTGGGTTATGAACTGTTTATCCGCCAGGCCCGCGGCCTCGACCTGACGGCCGAAGGACGGGAATGGCTGCCACGGGTCCAGCAGATTTTCGGCTTGATCGACGAGGCGGTCGAGCAGATCGGCGAGAAGCGCAAAACCCTGCAACTCAAGGCGCCCACGTGCGTGATGCGCTGGTTGTTGCCGCGCCTGGTGCAGTGGCAACGGGAGCGCCCGGATGTGCCGGTGGAATTGACCACCACGGTGAAACACGGCGTGGATTTTCATCGCGAGCAGTTCGATGCGGCGGTGATCTATGGCGTCCCGCCGGAGACGTCACTGACGTCCCATCGGCTGTTCGATGAGCAACTGACGCCGGTCTGCTCCCGGCCTTACCTCGAAGGGCCGGTGCCGTTGCAGGCGCCGGAGGATCTGGAACAACACATGCTGTTGCACCCGACCCGCGACGAACGCGACTGGAAAGCCTGGCTGGCCAGCGCCGATATTCGCTTGAGCAATGTCGGCAAGGGTCAGCATTTCGAAACCCTGGACCTGGCGATGTCGATGGCGTCCCAAGGGACCGGTGTGGCGATTGGAGATTGGTCGTTGATTGGCGACGACCTGAGCGCCGGGCGGCTGGTCATGCCGTTTGAATTGAAGGTGAAAACGGGGTTGGCGTATTACCTGGTGTTCCCGGAAAAACCCGGGCCTTCGCCGAAGTTGCGCGAATTGATGGGGTGGTTGGTGGAGCAGGCTCAATCGCGCTGAGCCTTGCGCTGAACTGCACCCTGTAGCAGCTGGCGAAGCCTGCGTTCGGCTGCGCAGCAGTCGTAAAACCATACACCGCGGTGTGCCAGGAAAACCGTGGATACAGGGTTTACGACTGCTGCGCAGCCGAACGCAGGCTTCGCCAGCTGCTACAGGTTTGTGGTGTTGCGGGGATCAGTATCCGACTGTGAACCGCTGCCGAGAGTGCTTCGGCGCTTCCACTTCATCGATCATCGCAATCGCATAATCGGCAAAGGTGATCCAGCTCCGCCCTGCACCGCTCACCAGCAAATCATCCTTGCCCACCCGAAATGCCCCCGTGCGCTCACCTTCGACAAACTCCGCCGACGGTGACAGAAAGGTCCAGTCCAGATCCTGTTCCTGCCGCAGGTTCTCCAGAAACAAAGCCCCGGCACTGGCCTCTGCCTTGTACGCCTCCGGAAAGCCCGTGCTGTCGATGACGCGAGAGCCATCCGACAGCAACAACGAACCCGCACCGCCCACCACCAGCAAGCGTTTCACCCCGGCCTTTTTCACCGGCCCAATAACGGCGCTGGCCGGAAGGGTCGCGAAGTGCGCCGCGCTGATCACCACGTCATGAACCGCGACAGCCGCTTGCAACGCTTCGGCATCAAGGGCATCGACGTTCCTGGCCTCCACCCCGGCACGCTGGCTGATCTTCGAGGTGTCACGGGCGATGGCCGTGACGCTGTGACCACGACGCAGGGCTTCTTCCAGCAGTTGGCTGCCGGCACGGCCGGTGGCACCGATGATTGCGATTTTGCTCATGACGTTCTCCAGTTGGCTTGGGTATATCTGACGTTTGCAGCGAGTGCGATAACGCAATCCTGTGGCGAGGGAGCTTGCTCCCGTTCGGCTGCGCAGCAGTCGTAAACCTGAGAATGCTCTGTGGCTGACACACTGCAGGGGAGCGCTTCGCACTCCAGCGGGAGCAAGCTCCCTCGCCACAAAGGCCCTTCAGTCACTCAATCCGGTTACCACTTCATCTCGCCCTTGGCGACTTTGGCGCTGAGCTCCAGCGAGCTCACTTCGCCCACTGCCGGGAAGCGTTTTTTCATCGCGGCGATCAGCGCGGCGGAGTCTTTGGCCTTGGCGGTTTCTTCGTCGAAGGCCTTGATGTAATCGGCGGTGAACTGCACAGCAGCCAGCGAACGGGCGCTCTCACCGAGGTAATGCCCCGGCACAATGGTTTTCGGCTTCAGGGTTTCGATGGCGTGCAGCGTAGTCAACCAATCGGCGTGGGATTGCGCGGTTTGGGTGTCGGCCATCCACACGTGGATGTTTTCTGCGACGACCACACCACCGACGACAGCCTTGATCGACGGGATCCACACAAAGGTCCGGTCCGGCTGCTTGCCGTCCAGGCCCACCACCTGCAACTTCTGCCCTTCAAGCATCAGGCTGTCGCCCTTGAGTACGCCTGGCACGATGGTTTTGGCTGGCACGTCGGCGCCCATTTTCGGGCCCCAGAACGCCAGTTTGCCGTCGACGGTGTGCTTGATGTGATCCACGGTGGGCTGCGAGGCCAGCACCTTGGCGTTCGGGAACGCGGCGGTCAGGGTGTCGAGGCCGAAGTAGTAATCCGGGTCACCGTGGCTGATGTAGATGGTGGTCAGTTGCTTGCCGCTGGCGCGGATCTTCTCGACCACTTGTTCGGCCTGGGATTTGCCGAATTGCGCGTCCACCAGAATCGCTTCTTTTTCGCCGCTGACCAAGACCGAGGTCACCGGGAAGATCGCCTTGTCACCCGGGTTGTACACGTCCAGGGTCAGGGTCGATGCCGCCGCGGCGTGGGCCGCGAAGCCAAGGGTGGCGGTGGCCAGCAAAATGCGTTTGAGAGAGGTGAGGCCGATCATCTGTTGCTCCGTGGTCCGAATGCCGTGTCTGGCGATGGGGACAGAGCTTAGTTGCCTGACTCAGTACAAAAAATGCGATGCTTGAACATAGTTTGTTTCTGAAAGCGGGCAAATCATGGATCGTCTACAAGCAATGCGGGTGTTCGTCACAGTGGTCGACCTCGGCAGCCAGTCGGCCGCCGCCGATCATCTGGACCTGTCACGGCCGGTGGTTTCGCGTTACCTGGCGGAACTGGAAGACTGGGTCGGCGCGCGCCTGATGCACCGCACCACGCGCAAATTGAGCCTGACCGCCGCTGGCAGCGAAATCCTGCCCCGTTGTCGGCAGATGCTCGACCTGTCCACGGACATGCAAGCGGCTGTCAGCGAACCGGACGAGGCACCCCGCGGCCTGCTGCGCATCAGCGTCAGCACCTCGTTCGGCCAGGCGCAACTGGCGGACGCCATGGCGGCTTACGTCAAACGCTATCCCGGCGTGAGCATCGACATGCAGATGCTCGACCGCACGGTGAATCTGGTGGATGAACGCATCGACCTGGCGATCCGCACCAGCAACGACCTGGACCCGAACCTGATCGCCCGGCGGCTGACGGTCTGCCGCTCGGTGATCTGCGCCTCCCCCGCTTACCTGCGCGAACACCCGACGCCGCTACGGGTCGAGGATTTGAGCCAGCACAACTGCCTGACCCATTCCTACTTCGGCAAAAGCCTGTGGCATTTCGAGGAGGACGGCGAGCCGGTGTCGGTGCCGGTGCAGGGCAACATCAGCGCCAACGAGGCCAGCACGCTGCTGCGCGCGACCCTCGCCGGGGCGGGAGTGGCGATGCTGCCCAGTTATCAGGCGGGTGTGCATATCCACAGTGGCGAGCTGATCCGCCTGCTGCCCCACGCCGAGCCGCGGCAGATGAGCGTGTACGCGGTGTATGCCTCACGCAAACACATGCCGTCGGCGCTGCGCAGCATGCTGGATTTTCTGGTACTCAGATTCCCCGAAGAACCGCAGTGGGATATCGGCCTGTAACCGAATCAAAACTGTGGGAGCGGGCTTGCTCGCGAAGGCGGTGGGTCATTCAACAAAGATGTCGACTGACCCACCGCCTTCGCGAGCAAGCCCGCTCCCACAGGGGGATATCAGTGTTCTGAATGGCGGGTTACATACGCAGGATGCGTGACTGGCAACTCACCCGCGCTGACCTATGCTGAAAGGAATACCGAAGGGTATTCGTTCAGAGGTCAACGCCATGAACACCAAAACAAGAAGATACCTCGCCATTTTCATCACCTGCGCGGCGACGCTGGCGCTGTACGGCACTGCTGCCTGGCGTGTCGAGCAGTTGCGGCAACTGCCCCGCGACTACGCGAGTTGTCACTTCGAGCGCTGCATTCCCCACAACGCGACCCTCAACGCCCTTCGGTAACGAAGGCGGTCAGGCCTCGTTGTCCTGATCGGCCTTCAAGCGGTCGCGAAACGCCTTGGGCGAGATCCCCACCCGACGTCGGAACAGGCGTGTGAAGTTGGTCGGATCGGAGAACCCCAACACGTCGGACATTTCGTAAATGGTCATGCTGGTGTAGGTCAGCAAGCGCTTGGCCTCCAGCAACTGACGCTCGTGCATGATCTGCAACGCCGGTTGCCCCGCCAGTTCTCGGCAGGTGCCGTTGAGGTGCGACACGGAAATCCCCAGCCGATGCGCCAGATCTTCGACCTTGACGTGCTGGCGGTACGTCTCTTCCACCAGTTGGATAAAACCATTGAGGTATTCCCGGGCCCGCTGTGGACGCTGACTGGCGGCGCGGCGTGTAATCACCTGACGGCTGACCCAGACCATGATCACGCTGACCAGCGAATGCATGAGCATCTCGCGCGCGGGCTGGTGGCCGGTGTATTCGTCTTGCAGCGCCGAGAACAGGCTGTTGAGGTACTCGCTTTCCTTGCCCGCCGGGTAGCTTTCGGCCTGGGCCAGCGCGTTCACCGAGTTGCCCAGTTGCGCCTGAAGATGGGTAATCAGCGGCGCGGCGAGGGTCACAACGAACCCTTCGACGTCCTCGGAAAACCGGTAACCATGCACCGATAACGGCGGCAGGATCAGGATGGCCGGTTCTGTCAGTTGCGTGTGTTTGCCTTCGATTTCAAGCTCTGCCTGACCTTTGAATACGAAGAGCAACTGGCACAAATCGGCGTGACGGTGGGGTTTGATTTCCCATTGGTGTTCGCGGCTGCGTTTGGAAATGGTTTCACAGTGCAGCAAGTCGGGGGTCGGCCAGTCCAGGCTTTCACCGTAGAGCTTGAACACTGGAATCGAAGGCAGGTCAGGCTTGTTCATCACTTCAATCCAGGCCTCAAAGGGTTTCGGGCGATAATCGCACCGATTGGCAGAATGTACAGGTATCGGCTCAGTTTTCACCTTCAATTGACAGACCCGCAAGGGAAAAATGCAAGCACTCGATCCATAAAAATCATTCACCGGCCGTGGTCGCGTGAAGCTTGCGAGTCATAAAAACAATGAAAACGCTGAAAACCCAAATCGCCATCATTGGCGCCGGTCCCGCCGGTTTACTGCTCGGTCAGTTGCTGCATAACGCCGGAATCGACACCCTGATTCTCGAACGCCAGACCCCGGACTATGTGCTCGGTCGAATCCGCGCCGGTGTCCTCGAACAAGGCATGGTAGAGCTGTTGCGCCAGGCAGGAGTGGGTCAGCGCATGGACGCCGAAGGGCTGGTCCATGGCGGTTTCGAACTGGCCCTCGACGGGCGCCGGGTCCACATTGATCTGCACGCCCTGACCGGTGGCAAAACCGTGATGATCTATGGCCAGACCGAGGTCACCCGGGACCTGATGGCCGCTCGTCGGGTGGCTGGCGCGCAGACGATTTACCAGGCCGCCAACGTCGTACCGCACGGGATGAAAACCGCAGAACCGTTTGTGACGTTTGAGAAGGATGGCGAGACGTATCGCCTCGATTGCGACTACATCGCCGGGTGCGACGGATTCCATGGTGTGGCGCGGCAGTCGATTCCTGCCGAGTGTTTGAAGGTCTTCGAGCGGGTCTATCCGTTTGGCTGGCTGGGGATTCTCGCTGATACGCCGCCGGTGCACGAAGAGCTGGTCTACGCCCGCCACGAACGCGGTTTTGCCTTGTGCAGCATGCGCTCGGCGACCCGCACCCGTTATTACCTCCAGGTGCCGGCGGACGAGAAGGTCGAGGACTGGTCGGATCAGCGCTTCTGGGAAGAGCTCAAATCGCGTCTGCCTTCTGCGCTGGCCAACGCCTTGGTGACCGGGCCGTCCATCGAAAAGAGCATCGCGCCGCTGCGCAGTTTTGTCGTCGAGCCGATGCAGTACGGGCGCATGTTTCTGGTCGGTGACGCCGCGCACATCGTCCCGCCCACCGGCGCCAAAGGCCTGAACCTGGCGGCCAGCGACGTCAGCACCTTGTTCACGATTTTGCTGAAGATTTACCGTGAAGAGCGTCTGGATCTGCTGGAAAAGTACTCCGAAATCTGCCTGCGCCGGGTCTGGAAAGCCGAGCGGTTTTCCTGGTGGATGACCTCGATGCTGCACCGTTTCGACGATCACGACGCCTTCAGTCAGCGCATCTGCGAGTCGGAACTGGATTACTTCGTACACTCCGAAGCGGGTCGAAAAACCATTGCAGAAAATTACGTCGGGCTTCCTTATGAGGCTATCGAATAGCCTGCTACCGACTTACACTGGCGAGCATCCCCGCTCGCCTTGCTCCTTGCGGGTCAATCACTGTCCGCAGGTTTTACCCGTGACCAATCTCAACCAGCCTGAAACGCCTAAACCGGCCATTCGCAGCGTGTTGATCGCCCTGATGCTGGCGATCTTTCTTGGCGCACTGGACCAGACCATCGTCGCCGTTTCAATGCCGGCCATCTCCGCGCAATTCAAGGACGTCAGCCTGCTGGCCTGGGTGATTTTCGGCTACATGGTGGCGATGACCGTGGCCGTGCCGATCTACGGCAAACTCGGCGATCTGTACGGCCGACGCAAGTTGATGCTGTTCGGCATGGGGCTGTTCACCCTCGCCTCTTTGTTCTGCGGCATGGCCCAGAGCATGGAGCAACTGGTGCTGGCGCGGATCATTCAAGGCATCGGCGCAGGCGGGATGATTTCGGTCAGCCAGGCGATCATCGGCGACATCGTCCCGCCCCGGGAGCGCGGTCGCTATCAAGGTTATTTCAGCAGCATGTACGCCGTGGCCAGTGTCGCCGGCCCGGTACTCGGCGGCTACATGACCGAATACCTGTCCTGGCGCTGGGTGTTCCTGATCAACCTGCCGCTGGGCCTCGGTGCCTGGCTGGTGGCCAATCGCACGTTGGTGGGTTTGCCCGTGCCACAACGCAAACCGATCATCGATTACCTCGGCACATTGCTGATGATCATCGGTTTGACCGCATTGCTGCTGGGCATCACCCAAGTCGGTCAGGGCCACTCGTGGCGCAGCGCCGAAGTGCTGGGCCTGCTCGGGTGTGCGGTGCTGGTGTTGGCGCTGTTTGTCTGGCATGAACGCCGGGCGCGGGAGCCATTGCTGCCGATGCACCTGTTCGCCAACCGCAACGCGATCCTGTGCTGGTGCACGATTTTCTTCACCAGTTTCCAGGCCATCTCGCTGATCGTGCTGATGCCGCTGCGCTTCCAGAGCGTCACCGGCGCCGGGGCCGACAGCGCCGCGCTGCACCTGTTGCCACTGGCCATGGGCTTGCCGATCGGGGCTTATTTCGCCGGACGCCGCACGTCGGTGACGGGACGCTACAAACCGATGATCCTGGCCGGCGCTATCCTCATGCCGATCTCGATTCTCGGCATGGCGTTCAGTCCGCCCCAGGCTTTCGTCCTCAGCAGCCTGTTTATGTTGCTCAGTGGGATCGCCGGCGGCATGCAATTCCCGACGTCTCTGGTCGGGACGCAGAACTCGGTGGAGCAACGGGATATCGGCGTCGCCACTAGCACCACCAACCTGTTCCGCTCGCTGGGCGGCGCGGTGGGGGTGGCGTTGATGTCGGCGCTGCTGCTGGCGTTGCTGCAGGATTCGAGCTTCGCCCACCTGGCCGGCTCGTCGATGATTGCCGAGGGCAGTTCGGGGAACGTGTTGCTGGATGGTTTGAACGCTGCGCCGGGGGAGGCGCAGAACGCCTTGCGCGCCGAGTTGCTACTGACCTTCCAGCATTTGTTGATGGTCAGTGCGGCGGTTTCGCTGCTGGGGTTGGCGGCGGCGGTTGCGATGCCGAATATGTTGCTGCGGGGGCGGGAAGACAAGGTTCAATAGATAGACCGAGTCGCCTGCATTCGCGAGCAAGCCCGCTCCCACAGTAGATCTCCAGTGTTCACAGATTTTGTGTACGACCGAGATCAAATGTGGGAGCGGGCTTGCTCGCGAAGGCGGTTTGTCAGATCCCTAATAATCAAGGGCTGTAATACCCCACAGCCACCAGAAAATGCCCGACCTTTTTCAGGTAGGCATGCTTGTCTTCAACCTTGCCGGTCACCGGGTTTTTCCAGCGGTATTCGTATTCGCCGTAATCCTGTTTGGCAATCAGCGCCAGGATCGGCTCGCCCACCGGTTTGCCTTCAGGGTCCTTGATCTTGCCGAAGTCGGTATTGATCAGCCGCAGGTTGGTGCCGTGGGCCACGTAACGCTGGGTGTTCAGGTCGACCACGAACACATACAGGTCATCCTGCAAGTAGCCGCCCTTGAGGGAGTTGATCGCGTTCAGCGTACCCTTCTCGTCCTTGGCCAGATCCGTTGACGCTTTGTTCAGCAAGGCCATCGCCTGCTCCGCCGACGCCCGTGGCAGGTAGTAACCCACGGCCAGGATTCGCTGGCCAACGCGCTGATAGAACACGTGCTTGCGCTCGACCTTGCCGTCGGACCAGTTCTGCCAGCGGTATTCCGCCTGTTGAATGCCATTGCCCTCCGGCACGTTCAAGGCGTCCTTGAAGGCTTTCTGCAAATCCGGCCCGAGGGTTTCAGACACATCACGCCCGATCAACGCCGAAGACGGCCCGCCGCTGGCGAGCATCACGCCCTTGGTGTCGACCACGAAGACGTAACGATCCTTGTCTACAAACTCGCCCTGACGGCTGAAGGCTGCGAAGGCCTTGTCGCCGTTGTCGTGGTAGTACGCCAGGGCTTTTTCCAGCAAGGCTTTGGCCGCTTGGCTGTCGTCCTTTTCCGCCGTGGCAGCCTGAACCTGCCCCACGCACAGCAACAGCATCCCGCCCAGCACGGCCAACTTGTGCAGAACCCCCATAGCGCATCCCCTCGTTCTTGTCGGTGTTTCAAGAGCGTAGACGGGTTGGGGATATGTACGAATATTCAGGAAAGCACAGGCCTGCATTGGGCTCTGTAGCAGCTGTCGAGCCCCAGCGAGGCTGCGTCCGGCTGCGAAGCAGTCGTCAATCCAATCAACTCGGTTTACCTGAAATACCGAGTTGGCTGATTTTACGACGGCTTCGCCGCCGAACGCAGCCTCGCTGGGGCTCGACAGCTGCTACATCGGCCTGTTTAAGGTTTACTGCCTTGCGCGGAGTTGTTGCTGCAGATTCTGGATCTGCGCCTGGAGGGTGTTGATGTTGCGGGTGGTTTGACCGCGGAAGGCGTCGAACTCCGCCGTATTGGTGGCGCCTTGCGCAGGAGACGGGCGGTTGTCCTGCTGGCTTTTGAGCACGATCATGTCTTGTTCCAGGCGCTCGATGGCGGCGCTCGGGTTGCCTTGTTTCTTCAGCGCCACGATGTCGGCGCCGAGGCTTTTGAGCTGGGCGTCAAATTTGCTGGTGTCTTCCGGGGCATTTTTCAGCGCGGCCAATTCGGTACTCAAGGCTTTGACCTGCGCCTCCAATTGCGTGTTGGCGGTCTGGTGTTCGCTGCTCTGAGTGGTGATTTGCGCCAGGCGTTTGTCCAGATCGGTGGTTTGCGCGGTCATCTGTGCCAGACGCTTGTCCAGATCACTGGTCTGACCGACAACACCCTGCTGCTGCTTGCTTTGATCCAACAGTTGGGTTTCCAGCTGCTTGATTTGCAGCTTCAAGGCTTCGCTGTCGCTGGTGACGTTGGTCTGACTAGCGACCACCTTGCCGGAAATATCCTGCAAGCGCCCCGCCGCGTCCTCACTGATACGCGCGAAACTTTCCTGGGTGGCCACCAGTTGCTGTTCCATCAGCGAAATCTGCTGAAAGCTCCACCAGGCAAGGCCGGCGAAGGCAAAGAACAAGGCGCCGACCAAGGCCCACAAAGGACCGGTGCTGGCGCTTTTGACTTTGACCACCGGCGCCGTCCGCGAATGCACGGAGGTGCGAGTCGTGGCCGGAAAATCATCGTCATCGGGGACGTCTGCGCGCAGGCTCGGTAAATCGAAGTCGTCGTTGGCATCGTTACGCATGGACATTGAGTCAACCTTTGTGGAACGCGGTGATGGCTTTATGCGGCGAGTATAAACCCCTACTGCCGCACCGATTGACCCTCAACGCCAAACTCGGTTCAGTGATGGCAGACGGGGACTGGAAAGTCAGCGAATGTCCTGGGCCTTCCACCAGCCGCAAAATTCATCAAGGGCCGTCCAGAGACTGACTTTCGGATCGTAGTCCAGATAATGCCGGGCGCGACTGATGTCCAGGGTGAAATTTTTGTTCATCACCTGCATGCCCAGTCGCGACAGCGTCGGCTCGGGACGCCCCGGCCAGAGTTTGCACACCCCTTCGTTAAGCGCCGCAACGCTGTAGGCCAGACCGTAGGAACGGTAGCGCGTCACTTGTGGGACTTCCATCTTGCGCATGACGTAATTGACCACATCCCACAACGGCACCGGCGTACCGTTACTGATGTTGTAGGCCTTGCCCAGTGCCGAACCGCTGGCCAGCAAGCTGCTCAGCAACGCTTCATTGAGGTTTTGCATGCTGGTGAAATCGACCTTGTTCAGGCCGTTGCCGATGATCGCAAGGCGTCCCTTGCGCTGCATCTTCAGCAGGCGCGGGAAGATGCTCATGTCACCCGCCCCGGTCACGAAACGCGGACGCAGGGCCAGGGTTTCGAGACCGAATTCCTGTGCGCCAAAGACTTTTTGCTCGGCGAGGAATTTGGTGGCGGCGTAGGGATGTTTGAAACGTTTAGGCACCTGTTCTTCGGTCAGCCCCAGGTGATCACGGCCATCGAAGTAGATCGACGGCGACGATAAATGCACCAGGCGCCGAACGCGCTGCTTCAGGCAGGCCTCGACCACGTTTTCGGTGACCTGCACGTTGCCTTGATGAAAGTCCTGATACCGCCCCCACACACCGACCGCGCCGGCGCAATGCACCACCGCTTCGACATCGGAACACAGCTCGCGAGCCAGTTCCGGGTCGCTCAAGTCGCCCGGGATAAACTCGGCGCCACGGCGCACCAGATGTTCGACGCTTTCGGCCCGGCGACCGTTGACCCGCACGTCCAGGCCTTGCTCCAGGGCGAAACGCGCAAAGCGTCCGCCAATGAAGCCGCTTGCGCCGGTGACCAGAATTTTCATGTAGAGCTCCGATGTGTTTCGTTTTGCGTAATGCGTGAGTCTTGACGCTGCCCGTCAGTCCAACGGCACCAGCCATTGCCTGGATGAGCGTACCAATTGATCGGTCAACAACCCCAGCAGCTGACCGCCGTTGCGCCAATGATGCCAGTACAGCGGCACATCGATGGGCTTATCTGGCAAAAGCTCCAGTAAAACACCGCGTTCCAGTTGCTCGCGCACCTGCAATTCCGGCACCAGGCCCCAGCCAAGTCCGGCCTCGGTCAAGCGAATGAAGCCTTCAGACGATGGGCATAAATGGTGTTCGAAACCGCCATCGACACCGAGGGACGCGAGGTAGCGATGCTGTAGGAAATCGTCCGGGCCAAACACCAGCGCCGGGGTTTTCGCCAGCAGATCAGCTCGCACGCCTTCAGGAAAATGCCGGGCGATGAACGCCGGACTGGCCAGCGCTCGATAACGCATGGCGCCCAGTAACACGCTGCGGGCACCCGCTACCGGACGCTCGCTGGCGCAAATGCACGCAGCCACTTCGCCGGCGCGCATGCGTTTGAGGCTGACCGTCTGGTCTTCGACGACCAGATCCAGCAGCAGGTGTTGCTCGGCGCAGAAATCACTGACGGCAGCGGCCCACCACGTCGCCAGACTGTCGGCGTTCAGGGCTATGCGCAGACGCTCCGGCAGACCTTCTTCATCCAGCGCCGGCACCAGCGTCTGCAGATCCCGCTCCAGCAAACGGACCTGCTGGACATGGTTAAGCAACCGTCGACCGATTTCAGTCGGGGCTGGCGGCGTGACCCGCACCAACACCGGCTGGCCGATCCGCGCCTCCAGCAGCTTGATGCGCTGGGAGATCGCCGATTGCGACAAACCCAGCACCTGCGCGGCACGTTCAAATCCGGCCTGCTCGACCACGGCGGCCAGGGCAGAAAGCAATTTATAGTCGAACATCAGTTTTCCTAATGAGCGATCAGCATGATTGGTTTTTCTTATACAGCGTTGCACCGGAGAATGGCCAGCATGAACTCTTGAACAAGGATCACCGACATGGCTGGCGAAACTTCATTGGCAACGCTGCTGCGCAGCATGAGCCCGCAGCTCAACGACGGCGAATACGTGTTCTGCACGCTGCGCGACGGCCAGTTGCCTGCCGGTCTCGAGATCGTCGGCAGCTTTCGCGAGCAGGAAGGCCTGACAGTGATTCTGGAACGTTCCCACGCCGAACAGGCCGGTTTCAGCTTCGACTACGTCGCGGCCTGGATCACCTTGAACGTGCATTCGGCCCTCGAAGCCGTCGGCCTGACCGCCGCCTTCGCCACGGCATTGGGCCAGGCCGGCATCAGTTGCAACGTGATCGCCGGTTACTACCACGACCACTTATTCGTCGGTCAAGCCGATGCCCAACACGCCCTTCAAGTGCTGCGAGATCTGGCAGCCAACGCGGAGTAAACCTTATGTGGCAAAGCTATGTGAACGGCCTGCTGGTGGCCGCGGGGCTGATCATGGCGATCGGCACGCAGAATGCGTTTGTGCTGGCGCAGAGCCTTCGGCGTGAACATCACCTACCGGTGGCGGCGTTGTGCGTAACCTGCGATGCCTTATTGGTTGCCGCCGGGGTGTTCGGGCTGGCGACGGTGCTGGCGCAAAACCCGACGCTGCTGGCGATCGCCCGCTGGGGTGGCGTTGTATTTCTGATTTGGTATGGCAGCCAGGCGCTGCGTCGGGCGTGCTCTAAACAAAGTCTGCAACAAGGTGAAAACCAGACGGTGCGCTCGCTGCGCGCGGTGATGCTCAGCGCCTTGGCCGTGACCCTGCTCAACCCGCACGTTTATCTGGATACGGTGCTGTTGATCGGCTCACTCGGCGCGCAACAAACCGAGCCCGGCGCTTATGTGGTCGGGGCCGCGAGTGCGTCGTTGCTGTGGTTTTTCACCTTGGCACTGGGCGCCGCATGGTTGGCACCGTGGCTGGCGCGGCCGAGCACTTGGCGGATTCTCGATCTGTTGGTTGCCGTGATGATGTTTGCAGTGGCGTTTCAATTAATCGTCGCGCCCTGATTATTCCAAAAGGCTCTGGAACCTCTATTCCACACAGTTGTTGCGTGGTTATGCCGCACCCCCGGTGCTATGATCCGATCCGATGCGCCGCAAAGAGTACAAACTCCCCGGCGCTTGTCTGGCCGCCCGTGATCGGCCTTGCGCTCACCGCAACTGACCTGATTAGGAGAATCATCATGGCTTTCGAATTGCCGCCGCTGCCTTACGCACACGATGCCCTGCAGCCGCACATTTCCAAGGAAACTCTGGAATACCACCACGACAAGCACCACAACACCTACGTCGTGAACCTGAACAACCTGGTGCCAGGCACCGAGTTCGAAGGCAAGACTCTGGAAGAAATCGTCAAATCTTCCTCGGGCGGTATCTTCAACAACGCCGCTCAGGTCTGGAACCACACTTTCTACTGGAACTGCCTGGCGCCAAACGCCGGCGGTCAACCAACCGGCGCGCTGGCTGAAGCCATCAACGCTTCCTTCGGTTCGTTCGACAAGTTCAAAGAAGAATTCAGCAAAACCTCCATCGGCACCTTCGGTTCCGGTTGGGGCTGGCTGGTGAAAAAGGCTGACGGTTCCCTGGCCCTGGCCAGCACCATCGGCGCCGGCAACCCGTTGACCAACGGCGACACCCCGCTGCTGACCTGCGACGTCTGGGAACACGCTTACTACATCGACTACCGCAACGTTCGTCCGAAATACGTCGAAGCGTTCTGGAACCTGGTCAACTGGAAATTCGTGGCTGAGCAATTTGAAGGCAAAACCTTCAAGGCTTAAGATCGATGCCAGACAAAAAACCCGGCTTTTATGCCGGGTTTTTTATGCGCTGGAGAAAAGTCAGAGAGCCCTGAGCGGCCTTGAAAAATGGGTCGGCTGTCCGGCCGCCTCGCGAGCAGGCTCGCTCCTATAGTGGGTACGGGTGGACACACCCTTTATGAAACCCACTCGATCTCCTGTGGGAGCGAGCCTGCTCGCGATGAACGATAACGCGGTCTTTGAACTACTACGCCGGATCAACGTTATCCAAGGCTCGGTTCACCGCCAACTCCGCCAGCATGATGATCTGCTGGAGCGCCAGCACCGTGTGCCGCTGCGGACCGATCAGGTTCGCGGCGAAATCACTGGCCATGACGCTGGCCGAGGCCAGGGACTCGCAGGCTTGGGCCAGGAGACTTTCGCTGTCCATGTCTGGGGCGATCATGAACATCGTGCTGGGGCGACGGGGTTTTTCGGTGTATTGGTCTGGCGGGTCGAGGTAGTAATCGAGGGCGCGTTTTATGGCTTCGCGGTCTCTGAGGAGCGTTTCGGCTTCGGGGGCTTCGGAGGTGGGGGTGGTGTTGACGGGTGGATCGGGAATCAGCTTATTCATTGGATGCTCTTCTCAGTTGGAGCCATCACTTGCCGTTTCTCACGCGACGAAGGGGTGGCAGCTATGTGCGGAGTGAGAAACCGGTCAGAGCCCAAACCCGGCCGGACCGAAGTCCGCCCGCACACAGCCGCCATAGAGCATTGTCGACAGCGAATAAGCTGGCGGCAATTATGGTGGTACTGGTGTTGTATTAACAGGCTTACCGGGTTCTCACACCCGGTCGCTGAGTTTTCAGCGACAGCCAGAGGTTAGAGAGACTGCTTCCTACCCGGCAACCTGAAAAATGCGTGGGAAATCGCTGTGTTTTTTACACATCTTTCAACACACGAAAATGGAACGCGGAGCGTCCCTGGCTGCATTCCCACGCGGAGCGTAGGGAACGATCAATCGGGGGGAAGCAGGAAGAAATTGGTCGGCTCTCAGGCCGCCATCGCAGGCAAGCCAGCTCCCACAGGGTTCGGTGTACACCTGCAAGAAATTGGTCGGCTGTCAGGCCGCCTTCGCAGGCAAGCCAGCTCCCACAGGGGTGCGGTGTACACCTGCAAGAAATTGGTCGGCTGTCAGGCCGCCTTCGCAGGCAAGCCAGCTCCCACAGGGTTCGGTGTACACCTGCAAGAAATTGGTCGGCTGTCAGGCCGCCATCGCTGGCAGGCCAGCTCCCACAGGGGGGTTGGTGTACCTCTGCAAGAAATTGGTCGGCTGTCAGGCCGCCATCGCAGGCAAGCCAGCTCCCACAAGGATTAGGCGTGCACTCGCTTCTCACCACTCAATAGGCCGAGCGTTAGCTCGCCTGCTTTTGATCTTGATCCACCCGCCCCGTCGGGAGGCTGAGTGGAGGTGTTCATCCGGGGAGTGGCGCGTAGCGCCGTTCGACGCAGTCGAACACGCTGCATGTAGGTGCAGCGAAGCCAACCGGAGGGCAGTGTCCCCGGATGGATACCGGAGCGAAGGAACGCCGAGCCTAGGCGAGGGGCCGGACGTTGGGGCGAAGACCTTTGCTTCCTTTGGGGCGTTTGCCAAAGGGAGTCGCCGTAAGGGCGAAACCATAAGCGGCCGTTACCGCAGCAATGGATATGTACACACCCCACAAGAACATGGTCGGCTATAAGGCCGCCAAGCAACCAAGCCAATCTCCGACAATGAAACCAGCGTTCAGCCCCTTGCCCCCACGCCACAGCAGGCTACCATCATCAAATGGAAAAATAGTCCCAATCCCGCTCAAGTTGAAGGACCCAACAACCGACACAGTACTAATAGGGCAAATACTCAAAACAACAGCATTTCTGCCAAGCTACCGGCAAAAAACCCTGAGATTGATTGTCCCTTTGACTGCCATCACGGGATTGCCAATACTCATGGCAACTTGATGCTACCCGCACGGAACAAGGAATAACCCTTTGAAGCTGGAACTCAAGAACAGCTTGTCGGTGAAGTTGCTCCGGGTCGTGCTCCTGTCGGCATTGATCGTCGGCGTAGTCTTGAGCTGCGCGCAGATCGTCTTCGATGCCTATAAAACACGCCAGGCCGTGGCCAGCGATGCCGAGCGCATCCTCGACATGTTCCGCGACCCCTCCACACAGGCCGTCTACAGCCTGGACCGGGAAATGGGCATGCAGGTGATTGAAGGCCTGTTCCAGGACGACGCCGTGCGCCAGGCCTCCATCGGCCACCCCAACGAAGCCATGCTCGCGCAAAAATCCCGTGAATTGCAGCATTCAAACAGCCGCTGGCTGACCGACCTGATCCTCGGCAAAGAGCGCACCTTTACTACCCAACTGGTAGGCCGCGGCCCCTACAGCGAATATTACGGCGACCTGAGCATCACCCTCGACACCGCCACCTACGGGCAGGGTTTCATCGTCAGCTCGGTAATCATCTTCATCTCCGGCGTGTTACGCGCCCTGGCCATGGGCCTGGTTTTGTACCTGGTCTACCACTGGCTGCTGACCAAACCGCTGTCGCGAATCATCGAACACCTGACCGAAATCAATCCGGACCGCCCCAGCGAACACAAGATTCCGCAGATCAGGGGCCACGAAAAGAACGAACTGGGTATCTGGATCAACACCGCCAACCAGTTGCTCGAATCCATCGAACGCAACACTCACCTGCGTCACGAAGCAGAAAACAGCCTGCTGCGCATGGCCCAGTACGACTTCCTCACCGGCCTGCCAAACCGTCAGCAATTGCAGCAGCAACTGGACAAGATCCTCGTCGACGCCGGTAAATTGCAACGTCGGGTTGCGGTGTTGGTGGTAGGTCTGGACGACTTCAAAGGCATCAACGAACAGTTCAGCTATCAGACCGGCGACCAGTTGCTGCTGGCCCTGGCCGATCGCCTGCGCGCTCACAGTGGTCGCCTTGGCGCCCTCGCCCGTCTCGGTGGCGATCAATTCGCCCTGGTCCAGGCCGATATCGAACAACCTTATGAAGCCGCCGAACTGGCGCAAAGCATTCTCGATGACCTGGAAGCGGCGTTTGCCCTCGATCATCAGGAAATCCGCCTGCGCGCAACCATCGGCATCACCCTGTTTCCCGAGGACGGCGACAGCACCGAGAAACTGCTGCAAAAAGCCGAACAGACCATGACGCTGGCGAAAACCCGCTCGCGCAACCGTTATCAGTTCTACATCGCCAGCGTCGACACCGAGATGCGCCGCCGCCGGGAGCTGGAAAAAGACCTGCGTGACGCCCTGCGGCGGGACCAGTTCTACCTCGTCTACCAACCGCAGATCAGCTACCGCGATCACCGGGTGGTGGGCGTCGAGGCGCTGATACGCTGGCAGCACCCCGAACATGGCCTGGTGCCGCCCGACCTGTTCATCCCATTGGCCGAGCAGAACGGCACCATCATCGCCATCGGCGAATGGGTGCTGGATCAGGCCTGCAAACAACTGCGCGAATGGCATGACCAGGGTTTCATCGACCTGCGCATGGCGGTGAACCTGTCGACGGTGCAACTGCACCATGCCGAGCTGCCGCGAGTGGTCAACAACCTGCTGCAGATGTATCGCCTACCGCCGCGCAGCCTGGAACTGGAAGTCACCGAAACCGGCCTGATGGAAGACATCAGCACCGCCGCCCAGCATCTGTTGAGCCTGCGTCGCTCCGGCGCATTGATTGCGATCGACGATTTCGGCACCGGCTATTCGTCCTTGAGCTACCTGAAAAGCCTGCCGCTGGACAAGATCAAGATCGACAAGAGCTTCGTGCAGGACCTGCTTGATGACGACGACGATGCCACCATCGTTCGGGCGATCATCCAGCTGGGCAAGAGCCTGGGCATGCAGGTGATTGCCGAAGGCGTGGAAACCGCCGAGCAAGAGGCCTACATCATCTCCGAAGGTTGCCACGAAGGTCAGGGCTACCACTACAGCAAACCGCTGCCGGCGCGGGAATTGAGTGCCTACCTGAAACAGGCGCAACGCACCAACGCGGCTATTTTGTAGATATCAAAAGATCGCAGCCTCGTTTCACTCGACAGCTGCTACGGGTCCGTGTGCTTCTGTAGCAGCTGTCGAGTGAAACGAGGCTGCGATCTTTTTGATCCACGACACAACTCGTGTGAATAAGAAATATTTCCAGCTACAACCCTTTACACATAATGCGAAAGATTTGCATTATGTCGCAGTTTTGCGCACTTGCTGCGCCATACCACCCCCTCTCGAAGCAGGATGTTCGCCATGATTCGTATGCCTCTGGCTACCGCCAGTCTGTTGGCCATCGCTATTTCCCTCGCCGGTTGTGGCGAAGGCAAAGACAAAGCTGCAGCTCCAGCGCCTACGCCGGCCGCCAGCACGACCGCGCCGGCTCCAGCCACCGCACCGGCCGCCACCAGCAAAGTCGACGAAGCCGCCGCCAAAGCCGTTGTCGCGCATTACGCTGACATCGTCTACGCCGTTTACAGCGATGCCGAATCTACCGCGAAGACCCTGCAAACCGCCGTCGACGCCTTCCTCGCCAAGCCGAACGCCGACACCCTGAAAGCCGCCAAGGCTGCCTGGGTTGCTGCCCGCGTTCCTTACCTGCAGAGCGAAGTGTTCCGATTCGGCAACACCATCATCGACGACTGGGAAGGTCAGGTGAACGCCTGGCCACTGGACGAAGGCCTGATCGACTACGTCGACAAATCCTACGAACACGCACTGGGTAACCCGGGCGCCACGGCCAACATCATCGCCAACACCCAGGTTCAGGTCGGCGAAGACAAAATCGATGTGAAAGACATCACCCCGGAAAAACTCGCCAGCCTGAACGAGCTGGGCGGTTCCGAGGCCAACGTCGCCACCGGCTACCACGCCATCGAATTCCTGCTCTGGGGCCAGGACCTGAACGGCACCGGCCCTGGCGCCGGCAACCGCCCAGCCTCCGATTACCTGGAAGGCAAAGGCGCCACCGGCGGTCACAATGATCGTCGTCGCGCTTACCTGAAGTCCGTGACCCAGCTGCTGGTCAGCGACCTGGAAGAAATGGTCGGTAACTGGAAGCCGAACGTGGCCGACAACTACCGCGCCACTCTGGAAGCCGAACCGGTTGATACCGGCCTGCGCAAAATGCTGTTCGGCATGGGCAGCCTGTCCCTGGGCGAACTGGCGGGCGAGCGCATGAAGGTTTCCCTGGAAGCCAACTCTCCTGAAGACGAACACGATTGCTTCAGCGACAACACCCATAACTCGCAGTTCTACGATGCCAAGGGTGTTCGTAACGTCTACCTGGGCGAATACACCCGTGTCGACGGCACCAAAATGACCGGCGCCAGCCTGTCGTCCCTGGTGGCCAAGGCCGACCCGGCGGCCGACACCGCGCTGAAAGCCGACCTGGCTGCCACCGAAGCCAAGATGCAGGTCATCGTCGATCACGCCAACAAGGGTGAGCACTACGACCAGCTGATCGCCGCCGGCAACACCGCTGGCAACCAGATCGTCCGTGACGCCATCGCATCCCTGGTCAAGCAGACCGGTTCGATCGAAGCCGCCGCTGGCAAACTGGGCATCAGCGACCTGAACCCGGACAACGCTGATCACGAGTTCTGATCAACGCTGGCTGAGTGACAAAAGAGGCGACCTTCGGGTCGCCGATCGTTCCCACGCTCTGCGTGGGAATGCCTCAACGGACGCTCCGCGTTCGGCGTTTGATGTGACGCAGAGCGTCACGGGCTGCATTCCCACGCAGAGCGTGGGAACGATCAACTGATGCACATCAACCAAACGATAATTCCTCTTATTCAATCCCCCCTGCCCTGTTAGACTTTGCGCCCTTGTTTTGCTCGTCTTGCAGGATGTCTGATGCCCTCGCTGCTTCTTCGCTTGTCCGCACTGTTTCTGGCCCTGGGCCTGAGTGCCTGCGATGACGCCCCGCGTTTTACCAAGGCCGAACCCGGTGAAGCCCGGTCCGGTGGCGCAGCGACCGTGCGCAAGACCGATCAGAACGCTTTCTCCCTGCCCTCCGCCAACCTGTCGCCTTCACGGCGTGTGGATTTCAGCGTCGGCAACAGTTTCTTCCGCAACCCTTGGGTGATCGCTCCCTCGACCACCACTGCCCGGGACGGCCTCGGCCCGCTGTTCAACACCAACGCCTGTCAGGGCTGCCACATCAAGGACGGTCGCGGTCATCCGCCAACGCCTGATGCGGCGAACGCAGTATCGATGCTGGTGCGCCTGTCGATCCCGAATGCGCCGGCGTATGCCAAGGTCATCGAGCAGCTCGGCGTGGTCCCTGAGCCGGTCTACGGCGGCCAGTTCCAGGACATGGCCGTGCCCGGCGTTACCCCGGAAGGCAAAGTGCGCGTCGATTACACCCCCGTTCCGGTCCGTTTCAAGGACGGCACCGAAATCGAGCTGCGCAAGCCCAGCCTGAACATCACCCAACTGGGTTACGGCCCTATGCACCCCGACACCCGATTCTCGGCCCGCGTTGCCCCGCCGATGATTGGCCTGGGCTTGCTCGAAGCCATCCCCGACGAAGCGATCCTCGCCAATGCCGAAGCGCAGGCCAAGGACAAAAACGGCATCGCCGGACGCCCGAACCGGGTCTGGGACGACGTGCAGCAGAAGACCGTGCTTGGTCGATTCGGCTGGAAAGCCGGGCAACCGAACCTCAATCAGCAGAACGTTCACGCGTTTTCCGGTGACATGGGCCTGACCACCAGCCTGCGCCCCTTCGACGACTGCACCGATGCGCAAACCGCCTGCAAACAGGCACCGAATGGCAACGGCCCGAATGGCGAGCCGGAAGTCAGCGATAACATCCTGCGCCTGGTGCTGTTCTACAGCCGCAACCTGGCTGTACCGGCCCGCCGTGACGTCAACGCACCCGAAGTGCTGGCCGGCAAAAACCTGTTTTTCCAGGCTGGCTGCCAGTCCTGTCACACACCGAAATACACCACCGCCGCCAACGCCGCCGAACCTGAATTGGCCAATCAAGTGATTCGCCCTTACAGCGATCTGCTGCTGCACGACATGGGCGACGGCCTGGCCGACAACCGCAGCGAATTCCAGGCCAGTGGCCGCGACTGGCGCACCCCGCCGTTGTGGGGCATCGGCCTGACGCAGGCGGTCAGTGGCCACACCCAGTTTTTGCATGACGGCCGCGCGCGCAATCTGCTTGAGGCCGTGCTCTGGCATGGCGGCGAAGCGAAAGCGGCCCAGCAACAGGTTTTGTCTTTCAATGCCGAGCAGCGCGCTGCGTTGCTGGCGTTTTTGAATTCCCTTTAAACCGTATTCCATAGCGGGAGCCCGACATGTTCCGTCCCAAATTGTTGTTCACCAGCCTTGCAGCACTCGCCCTCGGCGCTTGCTCGCCACAGGACCCGCAAGCCGTCACCTCGGCCGCCATCGCCAAATCGGTGATCCTGCCGACGTACACCCGCTGGGTTGAAGCCGACCGCCAATTGGCCATCAGCGCCCTCGCCTACTGCGAAGGCAAGGAAAACCTCGAGACCGCCCGCGCTGACTTCCTGCACGCGCAGAAAGCCTGGGCCGAGCTGCAACCGCTGCTGATCGGGCCGCTGGCCGAAGGCAATCGCGCCTGGCAGGTGCAGTTCTGGCCGGACAAGAAAAACCTGGTCGGCCGTCAGGTCGAGCAACTGGTCACCGCGCAGCCGCAAATCGATGCCGCCGCCCTGGCCAAGTCCAGCGTCGTTGTGCAAGGCCTCTCGGCCTATGAATACATCCTGTTCGACAGCAAGCCGGACGTGACCAACGACGCGCAGAAAGCCAAGTACTGCCCACTGCTGAAGGCGATTGGCGAGCGTCAGAAACTGCTGGCCGAAGAGATTCTGCAAAGCTGGAACAACACCGACGGCATGCTCGCGCAAATGAGTAAATTCCCGAACCAGCGTTACGCCGACTCCCACGAAGCCATCGCCGATCTTCTGCGAGTACAGGTCACCGCCCTCGACACCCTGAAGAAAAAACTCGGCACGCCGATGGGCCGCCAGAGCAAGGGCGTGCCGCAACCGTTCCAGGCCGATGCCTGGCGCAGCCAGTCGTCCCTGACCGGCCTTGAAGCCAGTCTCGCCGCCGCCAAAACCGTGTGGGAAGGCGTCGACAACAAAGGCCTGCGCGGCCTGTTGCCAAGCGAGCAGAAACCGTTGGCCGACAAGATCGATGCCGCTTACGCCGCGTCCCTGAAATTGTTCGCCAGCAATCAGCGTCCGCTGACCGAGATGCTCAACGACGACGCCGGTCGCCAGCAACTCAACGACATCTACGACAGCCTCAACGTCGTCCATCGCCTGCACGAAGGCGAACTGGCCAAGGCGCTGGGCATCCAACTGGGCTTCAACGCCAACGACGGTGACTGATGAGGGCGAGTGCCATGCTGCGACGTCAGGCTCTGACTTTAGGTAGTTTGCTGCTGGGAGCAGTGACACTGGGCGGCTGGACGCTGTTCAAGCAAAAGGACAAAAGCCCGCTGCTGCTTTCGGCGCGGGACGATGGCGACGGCAAGCACTACGCCGTCGGTTATCGGCTGGACGGCACCCGGGGGTTCGCCACCCAGGTCGGCCAGCGTTGCCACGACATCATCAACCACCCGACGCTACCGATTGCGCTGTTCGTCGCCCGGCGTCCGGGCACCGAGAGTTACCTGATCGACCTGCGCGACGGCACGCTGCTGCAAACCGTGGCCTCGCTGCCGCACCGGCACTTCTACGGTCACGCGGTGATTCACAAGAGCGGCGACTGGCTGTACGCCACCGAGAACGACACCTCCGATCCGGGTCGCGGACTGTTGGGTGTGTACAAGTTCGAAGGTGAGCGGCTGGTGCACAGCGGCGAGATTTCCACCCATGGTATCGGCCCGCACCAGGTGTCGTGGATGCCGGATGGCGAAACGCTGGTGGTGGCCAACGGCGGTATTCGCACCGAGGCGGAAAGCCGGGTCGAGATGAACCTCAACGCCATGGAGCCGAGCCTGGTATTGATGCAACGGGACGGCACCCTGCTCAGCAAGGAAACCCTCGCCCAGCAGATGAACAGCGTGCGGCATCTGGGGATCGCCAGCGACGGCACCATCGTCGCCGGTCAGCAGTTCATGGGGCCGTCCCATGAGTCTTCGGAGCTGCTGGCGATCAAGCGTCCCGGCCAACCGTTCGTGGCCTTTCCGGTGCCTGAACATCAGTTGCAGGCGATGGGGCATTACACCGCCAGCGTGGCGGTCCACAGTGACTTGCGGCTGATCGCGTTGACCGCACCACGGGGCAACCGCTTTTTTATCTGGGACATGGACAGTGGCGAAGTACGCCTGGATGCGCCGCTTCCCGATTGCGCCGGGGTTGGCGCGGTGGCCGACGGGTTTGTCGTGACCTCGGGTCAGGGCCGCTGCCGTTACTACGATTGCCGCCAGACAGATCTGGTTGCAAAACCGCTGGAGCTTCCCGCAGGGCTCTGGGACAACCACCTTCACCTCATCTAAACACGGTCCCTTGTAGCAGCTGCCGAAGGCTGCGTTCGGCGGCGAAGCCGTCGTGAAATCATGCACCACGGTGTGTCAGGCTAACCATGGTGTCAGGATTTGCGACGGCTTCGCCGCCGAACGCAGGCTGCGCCAGCTGCTACAGGTCGTGGCGCCGTCTGCCTGTAATTTCTACCAGTTGGAATCACCCTCCGACTCAGAGTAATGTGCCCCACTGTCTCACCTGATTTTCTCCAAGGAAGTGGAAATATGCTGCGTCGCCGCATGCTGATCATGTTGGGTGTTGTTCTGCTGATCGTGCTGGTCCTGGCCGGTTACAAAGCCTTCTCCATCTACACGATGATTCAAGGCTTTTCCGCGCCGAAACCGCCGATCAATGTCGCCGCGACCACGGCCGCCGAACGCCCGTGGCAGGCCCGTCTGCCGTCCGTTGGAACGCTCAAGGCGCTGCAAGGGGTCGACCTGAGCCTGGAAATCGCCGGCACCGTCATGGATGTGCAGTTCGAGTCCGGGCAGCAGGTCAAGGCCGGTCAGCCGATCGTGCAGCTCGACAGCGACGTGGAAAAGGCGTTGCTGGAAACCGCGATGGCGGACCTCGGGCTGTCGACCGTGAATTACAACCGCGGCAGCCAACTGGTGGGCAGCCAGGCGATCTCCAAAGGTGAGTTCGACCGACTCTCGGCGATCAGGAAAAAGGACCAGGCCACGGTTAACCAGCTCAAGGCGTCGCTGGCGAAAAAGCGCATTCTCGCCCCGTTCAGCGGCACCATCGGTATTCGTCAGGTGGACGTCGGCGACTACGTGGCCAGCGGCACCATGATTGCCACCCTGCAAGACCTCAGCAGCCTCTACGTCGACTTCTTTGTGCCCGAGCAGTCGGTGCCGAAGATCGGCATCGGTCAGTCGGTGCAGATCATTGTCTCGGCCTATCCGGCACAGACCTTCGCCGGCACCATCAGCGCAATAAACCCGAAAGTCGAAAACAGCACCCGCAACGTGCAGGTCCGCGCGACCCTGGCCAACCCTGACGGCAAACTGCTGCCGGGCATGTTCGCCAGCCTGCAAGTAATGCTGCCCGACCCGCAGCTGCGCATCGTCGTGCCGGAAAGCGCGATTACCTACACGCTGTACGGCAACTCGCTCTACGTCGTCGCGCAGAAAAAAGCCGAAGACGGCAGCCTCGAAAAAGACGACAAGGGCCAACCGATCCTGATCGCCGAACGGCGTTTCATCGAAACCGGCGAGCGCCGCGACGGGCTGGTGATGATTACCAAAGGCGTGCAGAACGGCGAAAAAGTGGTCACGGCCGGTCAGATCAAACTGGACAACGGCGCACACATTGCCATCAGCGACGACAAGACCCTAGCCGAGAAGAGCAGTCAGCCTCGCGTTGACTGATCAAGGAATCCACATGGCTTTTACTGACCCGTTCATCCGCCGCCCGGTGCTCGCCACCGTGGTCAGCCTGTTGATTGTACTGCTGGGCTTCCAGGCCTGGAGCAAGCTGCCGCTGCGCCAATATCCACAAATGGAAAACGCCCTGATCACGGTGACCACGGCGTACCCCGGGGCCAACGCCGAAACCATTCAGGGTTACATCACCCAACCGATGCAGCAAAGCCTGGCGAGCGCCGAGGGCATCGACTACATGACCTCGGTCAGTCGCCAGAACTTCTCGGTGATCTCGATCTACGCGCGCATCGGTTCCAACAGCGACCGCTTGTTCACCGAGCTGCTGGCCAAGGCCAACGAGGTGAAAAACCAGCTGCCGCAGGACGCCGAAGATCCGGTGCTGAGCAAGGAAGCCGCCGACGCCTCGGCGCTCATGTACATCAGCTTCTTCAGCAAGGAGTTGAGTAACCCGCAGATTACCGATTACCTGTCGCGGGTCATCCAGCCGAAACTGGCGACCCTGCCGGGCATGGCGGAAGCCGAGATTCTCGGCAACCAGGTGTTCGCCATGCGCCTGTGGCTGGATCCGGTGAAGCTGGCCGGTTTCGGCCTGAGCGCCAGCGACGTGACCAACGCGGTGCGCCAGTACAACTTCCTCTCCGCCGCCGGTGAGGTGAAAGGCGAGTACGTTGTCACCAGCATTAACGCCAACACCGAACTCAAATCCGCCGAAGCGTTCGCCGCGATTCCACTCAAGGTCGATGGCGACAGTCGCGTGCTGCTCAGCGATGTGGCGCGGGTCGAGATGGGCGCGGAAAACTACGACTCGATCAGTTCCTTCGGTGGTACGCCGTCGGTGTACATCGGCATCAAGGCCACGCCAGGCGCCAACCCGCTGGACGTGATCAAGGAAGTGCGCAAGATCATGCCGGAGCTGGAAGCCCAGCTGCCGCCGAACCTCAAGGGTGAAATCGCCTACGACGCCACGTTGTTCATTCAGGCCTCGATCGACGAAGTGGTGAAAACTCTCTTCGAGGCGGTGCTGATCGTCATCGTGGTGGTGTTCCTGTTTCTCGGGGCGCTGCGTTCGGTGGTGATCCCGGTGGTGACCATTCCGCTGTCGATGATCGGCGTGATGTTCTTCATGCAGATGATGGGCTACTCGATCAACCTGCTGACCTTGCTGGCGATGGTGCTGGCGATCGGTTTGGTGGTGGACGATGCCATCGTGGTGGTGGAAAACATCCACCGGCACATCGAGGAAGGCAAGACGCCACTGGATGCAGCCCTCGAAGGCGCCCGGGAGATCGCCATGCCGGTGGTCTCGATGACCATCACCCTGGCGGCGGTCTATGCACCTATCGGCTTCCTGACCGGGCTCACGGGGGCGCTGTTCAAGGAGTTCGCCCTGACCCTGGCCGGGGCGGTGGTGATATCTGGCGTGGTCGCGCTGACCCTGTCGCCGATGATGTGCGCCCTGCTCCTGCGCCACGATGAAAACCCCAGCGGCCTGGCCCATCGCCTGGACCTGATTTTCGAAGGCCTCAAGCGCCGCTACCAAAGCATGCTCCACGGCACCCTCAACACCCGGCCGGTGGTGCTGGTGTTTGCGGTGATCGTGCTGTGCCTGATTCCGGTGCTGCTCAAGTTCACCAAGTCGGAACTGGCGCCCGACGAGGATCAGGGCATCATCTTCATGCTGGCCAATGCCCCGCAACCGGCCAACCTCGACTACCTGAACACCTACACCGACGAATTCATCACGATCTTCAAGGAGTTTCCCGAGTACTACTCCTCATTCCAGATCAATGGATTCAGCGGCGTGCAATCGGGGATCGGTGGTTTCCTGCTCAAACCGTGGAACGAACGCGACCGCACGCAGATGGCAATCCTGCCCGAGGTCCAGCGCAAACTGGAGAGCATCTCGGGTTTGCAGATCTTCGGTTTCAACCTGCCCTCCCTGCCCGGCACGGGTGAAGGGTTGCCGTTTCAGTTTGTCATCAATACCGCCAACGATTACGAAGCGCTGTTGCAAGTGATGGACCGGGTGAAAAAACGGGCAATGGAGTCCGGCAAGTTCGCCTTCGTCGACGTCGACCTGGCTTTCGATAAACCCGAAGTGGTCGTGGACATCGATCGAGCCAAGGCCGCGCAGATGGGCGTGTCCATGCAGGACCTGGGCGGGACACTGGCGACGTTGCTGGGTCAGGCGGAGATCAACCGATTCACCATTGAAGGTCGCAGCTATAAAGTCATCGCTCAGGTCGAGCGAGCTTTCCGGGACAACCCGGACTGGTTGAACAACTATTACGTGAAAAACACCCAAGGCGAATTGCTGGCCCTGTCGACCCTGATCACCGTTTCCGACCGGGCCCGTCCTCGGCAGCTGAACCAGTTCCAGCAACTCAACTCGGCCATCCTGTCCGGGGTTCCGCTGGTGAGCATGGGCGAAGCCATCGACACCGTGCGCCAGATCACGCTGGAAGAAGCGCCGGCCGGGTTTGCCATGGATTACGCCGGCGCGTCGCGGCAATACGTGCAGGAAGGCAGCGCGCTGTGGGTGACCTTCGCCCTGGCGCTGGCGATCATTTTCCTGGTGCTGGCGGCCCAGTTCGAAAGCTTCCGTGATCCGCTGGTGATTCTGGTGACCGTGCCGCTGTCGATCTGCGGCGCCTTGATTCCGCTGTTCCTGGGGTGGTCGAGCATGAACATCTATACCCAGGTCGGGTTGGTGACGCTGATCGGACTGATCAGCAAGCACGGAATCCTGATCGTCGAGTTCGCCAACCAGCTTCGCAAAGAGAAAGGCCTGACACCGCGCGAGGCCGTGGAAGAAGCGGCGGCGATCCGACTGCGTCCGGTGTTGATGACCACGGCGGCGATGGTGTTCGGCATGGTGCCGTTGATCATCGCCACCGGCGCGGGCGCGGTCAGCCGGTTCGATATCGGCATGGTGATCGCAACGGGGATGTCGATCGGGACGTTGTTCACGCTGTTTGTGCTGCCATGCATCTACACCCTGCTGGCCAAACCTGATGCTAAAGAACACCCATAACCCCTGTGGGAGCGGCGGTGCCAGGCTGAAGTTCGGGCACAAAAAAAGGCCTCGCATTTTGGCGAGGCCTTTTATTTTGGCTTCAATCTGTTCAACTCTGCGGCCTCATTCCTTGAGAAAGTCCGAACATGAACAGCAATAAATCATGATCGGGTTGAGATGCCACGGACGCCTTGGCTACCCGGGGCAACGGACAGTGAGCTTCAGCGCTCACTGAACTGAGGACTTGCGTGCGGGGCTGCTCCCACGCCGCCACCGCCAATGAAGCAACTGCCAAGGCTCCTATCAAGAACACACCTCGTGCAATTTCTAGTTTCATTGCTTTAAACCTTTGATAGCGCTGCCAAACGCCGTCTCATAAAAATAGACGAGTTTGCGCCAGTCTGCCTTGTTGAACGACGAGTGGCGGCGCAGTTGCTTCAGGTCATGAGCAGCCGCGCGATAGGCGGTCAAGCGCTGCCGGCATTTCTCCAGATCGATCAAGGCGATCTCGACCTTGGCCGAGTCGTCTTCGCCGGTGACCCGTACAAAGACGTGCTTGATGTAGATGCAACTGTGCTGCCAACGGCCCTTGTGCATGCGAGCCAGATTGGCGGCCAGTTCCTTCAAGACGCGATCATGCACCACTTCGCCGTGGCGCTCGCGACCGCCGCCGGCGTACCAGTGTTCGATCTCCTCGAAGCCGTCCAGCGACTTGGTCACCAGCAAGGCGCGCCATTTGTGCACAGGGTCGCGCTGTGCGCCGCAGAAAACGATTTCCGGCACGCGCACATCAAGCGCGCGAAGGCCTATGAGCGCATCACGCTCGCGCAACACGGTAGGGCGGCCGAACGGGTGCTGCCAGCTGCGATAGATATGCCCGGTCTGCCGCTTGGCGTAGAGCAGTTGTCCATCGCTGCCCATGACACGCTCCACGCCACTTTCTCCACCGCGACGGACGTTGGGTTCTTCTACCCATTCACCGCGCTGATTCCAGAAGTAGTCGAAGCGGTCCTGAGAAGCGACGTCCGTTTCTGCTGCACATTGCACTGCCATCCTGTTACCTCTTGCGTAATACGTAAACTCGCCACATGGCATAGAGCGGTAAAAAGTCCAGTTGTTCCTGAATACGGAACCCCGCCTGTTCGAACTCCTTTTCTACCGTGGCAGCCGGTAACACAAATCGGTTCTGGTAACCTTCCTGCCCACGCCGTTGCTCTGAGCGTTTGCGTTTCCAGGCTTTGAAGTTGCCGTCCACCCACAATGAAAGGATCACGCTGTCACGCGTGACTCGTTCAAATTCGCGCAGGATGGCCAGTCGATGCTCGGCTTCGCCGATGTGATGGAGCAAACGCATGCAGAAAATGCTGTCGACGGCATTGTCGGGCAAGGCAATGTCGAATGCGGAAGTGTGCAAGGGTTGTACCCGTTTCACCACGTCGGCCGGTTGCGCCTGGGTGGCAATCTTCAACATTGACTCGGAGTTGTCGGCCCCGATGATCGCGCGATTGGCTTTTTCCGCCAGCAATGGCCAGAAACGCCCCGCACCGCAAGGCAAATCAAGGACCAGCCCGGGCTCACCGACCAGCGCCAGCGCCTTTCGCGCCATCTGCTCGTCACGCCAGTGGGACAGTCGACGGCCGAGGCCGTCCTGATGCTTGCGCAAGTAACGTTGCGCGTGTTGGTCGTCGTACTTTTCGGAAAAATCTAGTTTGATCGGGCCGTCCATCATTAAGGTCTCCTGAACTTCTGATGACACCTACCTTAGGTAGCGTAGTGTCAGCGTCAGGTCATACCTTTGTGAAAAAATTGTTATGTAAATACCCAATCATTTCAAGGTTTTTCAGCGTGACAGTCATGATTCGCGGATTCGATCATTGAGCTGCGCTATCCGTGGCTCAATGCCACCTGAAAACGACAGCCATTAGGTTCCATATTGGTCAGGCTGACGTTCCAGCCCTGGTTCTCGCAGATCCGCTGCACCAGAGACAACCCCAGCCCCAGGCCTTCGCCGCGCTTTTCGCTGCCGCGCACAAAGGGCTCGAACATGGCCTCGCGTTTTTCCTCGGGAATGCCCACGCCGCTGTCCTCTACCGTAAAACCCGTCGCCGTGAGGGTCAAGCGGATGAACCCGTGTTCGGTGTAATGCAGTGCGTTACGCAACAGGTTGCCCATGACGGCGTGCAAGAGCGTTGCGTTGTAGCAGGTGCCAAGTGGATTGCCTGGCTCGAAGATCAAATTCAGGCCCTTGGCTTCAATCGGTTCGCGCCACTGGTTGAGCAACCCGTCGGCGACCTGCCCCAGCGTCTGCTGGGGCGCCATGCTGACGTCCTCTCGCTGGGTCCTGGCCAACATCAGGAACGTTTGCACCAGCTCGCGCATCTCGGCGCAGGCGCGGGCAATTCGCTCGACCTGAGCCCGGCCACGCTGGTCGATACCGGGGTTTTCCAACAGCAACTCACAGGAACTGGCCAACACCATCAACGGCGTGCGCAGTTCGTGGCTGACGTCGCTGGTAAACAGTCGCTCACGGGTCAACGCCTGACGCAAACGCCCAAGGGTGGCGTCGAAGGCAACGGCCAACTCACCCACCTCGTCAGCGGCATAATCCGGCGCCAAAGGAGGCGCCAGACCCAGTAATTGATCACGATGACGCACCTGACGAGCCAGTCGCACCACCGGCGCCATCACTTTGCGCGCCAGGACCCAACCCAGAAAGACCGCCAACGCCAGGCTCAGCACGAAGCCCACCAGCACCACGGCAAACAGCACCCGCTCACGCTCTTCGAAATCGCTTTGGTCCTGAAGCAACACGTAACGCCGGCCATCGACGATTTCGACCATCGCGTGATACGACAGCTGCTCGCGAAAGACCTCGTGGAAACCGGAATCCAGGTGCCGCAAATCCTTGGGCAACTCGAAGTCCCCCGGCCCGCCACTGAAATAGAACAACTGGTCCGGCTCGGGGCGATGGCTCCAGTCCGAGACGCTGTCCATCAGCAACAGCCGTTGCAAGTCGCCGCCCAGCCCCGCCGAAATCAGCTTTTCTTCCACCAGGTGCACGGTCGCCACAATGCCCATGGCGAAGGCACCCGCCACCAGCGCGCTCATCAGCGCAAAGGCGATGATGATCCGCTGGGCAAGGCTCTGCTTAAACTCCATCACGGCCCTCGGCCAAGCGATAACCCACACCGTGCACGGTTTGCAGCAAGGGCTTGGCGAAGGGCTTGTCGATCACCTGACGCAGTTGATGGACGTGGCTGCGCAAGCTGTCGCTGTCCGGGCAGTCATCGCCCCACAGGGCTTCTTCGAGAATTTCGCGGCGCAGTACATGCGGGCTTTTCTGCATCAGCACGGCCAGCAACTTCAGGCCGACCGGGTTGAGTTTGAGCAGGCGACCTTCGCGGGTCACTTCCAGGGTGTCGAGGTCGTAGCTCAGATCGCCGACCTGCAAGGTTCGACGACCGCCACCCTGGGCACGCCGCATGACCGCCTCGATACGCGCCGCCAGCTCGGACAGGGCGAACGGTTTGATCAGGTAGTCATCGGCGCCGGACTTGAAGCCTTGCAGCCGGTCGTCCAGCTGATCGCGCGCGGTGAGCATGATCACCGGCGTATCGCGACGGGCGTCTTCGCGAAGACGTTTGCACAGCGTGTAGCCGTCGATGCCGGGCAACATGATGTCGAGCACGATCAGGTCATAGTGCTCGGTGGCCGCCAGGTGCAGGCCTGACAAACCGTCCTGCGCGCAATCCACGGTGTAGCCTTTGAGCCCCAGGTAATCGGCCAGATTGGCCAGGATATCGCGGTTGTCTTCAACCAATAGAATTCGCATGGGCACCTCCTCCGCACACAGTAACGGCCGTCATGGCCCGCGCAGCTTAAGGCCAAGTGTGGCTCACGGCTAGGACTGCGTGCAGTTGTCAATCCGATAGAAAAACCGATGACGGATTGACAAGTTTTTCACTCTCGATTCACACGCCGACGACAGTGCAAGGGACAGACTCCGCGCGGATGCGCTCTCCAGAACCCTTCACCGACCAAGGAATTGCCATGGCTTCGACCGCTGCCCGCCCCGCTTCCAGGCCCCTCAACTTTTGGGTGTGCCTGGGGGTTCCCGCTATCACGGCGATCATTTTGGTGCTGCTTGAACTGACGTCCCTGGACATGGACCTGGCCAAACTGTTCTACGACCCGGTCGCCGGGGATTTCATCGGGCGCCACAGTTACTTCCTTGAAAACATACTGCATGACCGTGCCAAGCAAGTGGTGATCGCATTTTCGGTGTTTGCGATTATCGGGCTCATTGGCGCCTTTTTCGTGGACAGGCTCAAACCGTTCAAACGGGAACTGGGCTGTCTGGTGCTGTCGCTGGCGCTGGCGACCTCGTTCGTGACGCCGGTCAAAGCAGTGACAGCAGTGCAATGCCCGTGGAGTCTTGAGCAGTTCGGCGGCCACGAAACCTACAGCGAACTGCTCAGCCCACGCCCGCCCACCGACAAGCCTGGCCGCTGCTGGCCCGGGGGTCATGCGGCGACCGGGTTTACGCTGTTTGCGTTGTTCTTTGTACTGCGTGACCGGCGTCCGCGACTGGCGCGCCAGGCGTTTGTGTTTGCGTTCGCATTGGGGACGGTATTTTCGGTGAGCAGGATGATGCAGGGGGCGCACTTCTTCTCGCACAACGTGTGGACGGCGATTTTTTGCTGGCTGATTTGCCTGGGGTCGTATTACTACATCCTTTACCGACCGGCTTCCAAAGTTGAGCAGGTGACGAAAGCACAACCGATCAACGCCTGATACACACAGATCCAAATGTGGGAGCGGGCTTGCTCGCGACGAGGGGGTGTCAGTCAACATCAATGCTGTCTGACACACCGCATTCGCGAGCAAGCCCGCTCCCACATTTAATCGGGGTGAACCTGAAGGCAATAAAAAACCCCGCCGGCTCATCGCCTGCGGGGTTTTTATGTACGGGGTAAGGCTGGCTTACATCATGCCGCCCATGCCGCCCATACCGCCCATGTCTGGCATGCCGCCGCCAGCTGGGCCGTCTTCCTTGATCTCGGCGATCATGGCTTCGGTGGTGATCATCAGGCTGGCAATCGACGAAGCCGCTTGCAGAGCCGAACGAGTCACTTTAGCCGGGTCCAGGATACCCATTTCGATCATGTCGCCGTATTCGCCGGTCGCAGCGTTGTAACCGTAGTTACCCGAACCCTGCTTGACCTTGTCGACCACTACGCTTGGCTCGTCGCCGGAGTTGGCAACGATCTGGCGCAGTGGCGCTTCAACAGCGCGACGCAGCAACTGGATGCCAACGTTCTGGTCATCGTTGTCGCCTTTCAGCTCGGAGATTGCCTGCAGAGCGCGAACCAGTGCCACGCCGCCGCCAGGTACCACGCCTTCTTCAACGGCTGCACGGGTTGCGTGCAGGGCGTCTTCAACGCGGGCTTTCTTCTCTTTCATTTCAACTTCGGAGCCAGCGCCAACCTTGATCACTGCAACGCCGCCGGACAGTTTGGCCAGACGCTCTTGCAGTTTTTCACGGTCGTAGTCGGACGAAGTGTCGGCCACTTGCTGACGGATTTGCAGAACGCGAGACTGGATATCAGCTTCAACGCCGGCACCGTCGATCACGGTGGTGTTTTCCTTGGTCACGGTGACGCGCTTGGCATTACCCAGGTGTTCCAGGGTAGCGCTTTCCAGGCTCAGACCGATCTCTTCGGAGATAACGGTACCGCCGGTCAGAACGGCGATATCTTGCAGCATGGCCTTGCGACGATCGCCGAAACCTGGAGCCTTGACGGCAACCACTTTAACGATACCGCGCATGTTGTTCACAACCAGAGTCGCCAGGGCTTCGCCTTCAACGTCTTCGCTCACGATCAGCAGTGGGCGGCCGGCTTTGGCAACAGCTTCCAGCACTGGCAGCAGTTCGCGGATGTTCGAGATCTTTTTGTCGACCAGCAGGATCAGCGGACCGTCCAGCTCGGCAGTCATGGTCTCTGGCTTGTTGACGAAGTACGGGGACAGGTAGCCACGGTCGAACTGCATGCCTTCAACAACCGACAGTTCGTTTTCCAGGCCCGAGCCTTCTTCAACGGTGATCACGCCTTCTTTACCGACTTTTTCCATGGCTTCGGCAATGATGTCGCCGATGGAGCTGTCGGAGTTGGCCGAGATGGTGCCGACCTGAGCGATGGCCTTGGTGTCAGCGCAAGGCTTGGACAGGGCTTTGAGCTCTTTGACGATAGCGATGGTCGCTTTGTCGATACCGCGTTTCAGGTCCATCGGGTTCATGCCGGCAGCGACGGCTTTGAGGCCTTCGTTGACGATCGATTGAGCCAGAACGGTAGCGGTGGTGGTGCCGTCGCCTGCGTCATCGTTGGCACGGGAGGCAACGTCTTTGACCAGCTGCGCGCCCATGTTTTCGAAGCGATCTTTCAGCTCGATTTCTTTGGCAACGGACACGCCGTCCTTGGTGATGGTCGGAGCGCCGAAGCTCTTCTCGATGATCACGTTACGGCCTTTAGGGCCCAGGGTCGCTTTTACTGCGTCAGCCAGGACGTTGACACCGGCGAGCATTTTCTTGCGGGCGGAATCGCCGAATTTAACTTCTTTAGCAGCCATGATCGATATTCCTTAAATACTTTGTAGTAGCGGGAAAATGAGCGGGGAATCAGCCTTCGACAACAGCGAGGATTTCGCTCTCGCCGATGACCAGCAGGTCTTCGCCGTCAACTTTCACAGTGTTGCTGCCGGAGTAAGGGCCGAACACAACCTTGTCACCCACTTTCACGGACAGCGCACGCACTTCACCGTTGTCCAGGACTTTGCCCGGGCCTACAGCGAGGACTTCGCCCTGGTTTGGCTTTTCAGCAGCCGAACCTGGCAGGACGATACCGCCAGCGGTTTTCTTTTCTTCTTCGCTGCGACGGACGACGACGCGGTCATGCAGAGGACGAAGCTTCATTGTCGATCTCTCCTAATTGTGGTTTTCATCGGCCGGTGTATTCCCGGCGGGTTTAACAAATCCGGCGGTGCCGGGTGCGGTTCGTCAAGCGAACCGCGGAAGTCTGTCTGGCGTGATCGCCAGAAACCTTGCGGTGACCGTTACATAAGGGCGCATAAGCTTATTACAAGGGTGGGGATCGAAATTTTTTGCATCAATGCCCCGAAAACGAACACGGCACCCGAAGGTGCCGTGCAGCTGAAACGCTTTACTTGGTATCGCGGTGTTCGTACTCGCCTTCGATCACATTGGGCTCGCGGCCCAGCGGCGGCTGCGGAGCAGGACCGCCACGTGGTTGAAGATCGTCGGCGAACGCACGCTGACGGATCGCCGCCTCTTCAGCACGCTGGCGCATTTTATTGGCCAGCAATCGGCGGGAGATCGGCAGCAGCATGATCAGACCCAGCACGTCGGTGACGAAGCCCGGCAGGATCAACAGACCACCCGCCAGGGCCAGCATCAATCCTTCCAGCATGGTCTGGGCCGGCAGCTCGCCACGGTTCAGGCTTTCACGAGCACGCAACGCAGTGGCCAGACCGGCGATACGCAGCACGAACACGCCGAGCATCGAGCCGAGAATGATCAGCAGCAGGGCCGGGAAAAACCCGATGGCCCCGCTGACCTTGACGAATACGAACAGCTCCAACACCGGAAACAGTACAAAGAGCAATAAAAAAGGGCGCATCAAATGGTTCCTCAACGCAAGAATGCCTTGCCAGTCTTCCCTAGATGACGTCGCCGTTTCGTGAATTCAAGCGTCGGCCACTTCATTTTTTGGCCAATGCTCGGCGTGAGCCAGGAAAACCAAGGCTTCGCGCACTTGTGTCGGCGTATTACAAGTTGCCTGGAACGGCAGCCAGTACAGGGCCTGACCAATGCGCAGGTGCATGCCTTCGCTGTCGATGCCGGCCAGTTGCGCCGGTTCGGTTTTCGGCAGGCCTGCCAGTTCGACGTAATGGGCGATGGCCTTGGCGTGATCGGCATTCATATGCTCGACCATGCTCAATTCGGCTTTGCCGGCGAACGGGTTGGCCAGGGTCAGATGATCGACCCAGTGAATCGCGCCGAAACCGCCGATGTAGCGGTGACGCACAGGCTTGAGCACCCAGAAATCGAAATCGTGGGCCTTGTGGTAGCTCTGTGAATCAGGGAAATAACGGTAGTAACGCTCGGCCGCCGCTTCGATCGCGGCTTCGTCTTCGAGCTTGGCGGCATCGGCTAGGTAAGTCAGGCGACCAACGGCTTGCACGTCGTCAGCCTCACGCTCGCCCACAAACAGCGAGCATTTCGGATCTTTCTGCAGGTTATGGGTGTGCTGGGCGATACGGCTGATAAGGATCAGCGGCCGTCCTTGCTCGTCCAGGCAGTAAGGAACGACGGAGCCAAACGGGAAACCGGGCATCGCCTTGGAGTGCGTTGACAGCACTCCACGGTATTCCTTGAGAAGCAATTCTCGGGCATTCTTGGCCGCTTCAACGCTCAATTTATGACTCCTTATATAGAATCCGTCGAAAAAACGGACAGGCGCCTGGGGATAAGTTCCAGTACGCCATCGGGGCAGTTCTCATGTGCAACCAGGCCACATCAGGTGCAGATCGAGAGGCCCTCTAGGAAGGAAACCACTCTGAACCTGCTATTGGGGCATGCGAATGCAACTCACTGACAAAGTAATCATTATCACTGGCGGTTGCCAGGGTTTAGGCCGCTCCATGGCCGAGTATTTCGCCGGTAAAGGCGCGAAGCTGGCGCTGGTCGACCTGAACCAGGAAAAGCTCGACGACACCGTCGCGGCCTGCAAAGCCAAGGGCGTCGAGGCGCGGGCTTATCTGTGCAACGTCGCCAATGAAGAGCAAGTGACGCACATGGTCGCTCAGGTGGCCGGGGATTTTGGCGCGATTCATGGCCTGATCAACAACGCCGGGATCCTGCGCGACGGGCTGCTGCTGAAGGTCAAGGATGGTGAAATGACCAAGATGAGCCTGGCCCAATGGCAGGCGGTCATCGACGTCAACCTGACCGGCGTGTTCCTGTGCACCCGTGAAGTCGCGGCAAAAATGGTCGAGCTGAACAACAGCGGCGCCATCATCAATATCTCCTCGATCTCCCGTGCCGGCAACGTCGGCCAGACCAACTACTCCGCCGCCAAGGCTGGCGTGGCTGCGGCGACCGTGACCTGGGCCAAGGAACTGGCGCGTTACGGCATTCGCGTGGCGGGCATTGCGCCGGGCTTTATCGAAACCGAGATGACGCTGGGCATGAAGCCTGAAGCCCTGGAGAAGATGACGGCCGGGATTCCGCTCAAGCGCATGGGCAAACCGGAAGAGATCGCCCATTCGGCGGCGTACATCTTCGAGAACGACTACTACACCGGCCGGATTCTGGAAATGGATGGCGGGTTGCGGATCTAAGGCCCCCATAGATCAATGTGGGAGCTAGCCTGCTAGCGATTGCGGTGGTTCAGCCAACATATTTGCTGAATGTGAATCCGCTATCGCTAGCAGGCTAGCTCCCACAGTTGATTGAGTTTCAGGCCATCAATCGTCGCTGACGGTGATGTTCGGCATCGCCGGCGACACCGCTTCCTGCAGCACAATCCGCGCGCCAACATGACGGGCGAGTTCCTGGTACACCAGCGCAATCGGGCTGTCCGGCTCGGCGATCACCGTTGGCTTGCCGCCATCGGCCTGCTCGCGGATAGCCATTGCCAGCGGCAACGACGCCAGCAGTTCGACGCCATATTGATTGGCCAGCTTCACCCCGCCACCTTCACCGAACAGATGCTCGGCATGCCCGCAGTTGGAGCAGATGTGCACGGCCATGTTTTCCACCACGCCCAGCACCGGGATGTTGACCTTGCGGAACATCTCCACGCCTTTGCGCGCGTCCAGCAGCGCCAGGTCTTGCGGGGTGGTGACGATGACGGCCCCGGCCACCGGGACTTTCTGCGCCAGGGTCAACTGGATGTCACCGGTGCCTGGCGGCATGTCGATGACCAGGTAATCCAGATCGCCCCAGGCGGTTTGCGTGACCAGTTGCAACAACGCGCCGGAGACCATCGGCCCGCGCCAGACCATCGGGGTGTTGTCGTCGGTCAGGAAGGCCATGGACATCACTTCGACGCCATGGGACTTGATCGGCACGAACCACTTCTGATCCTTGACCTTTGGTCGGGTGCCTTCCGGGATGCCGAACATGATGCCTTGGCTCGGACCGTAGATGTCCGCGTCGAGAATCCCGACCTTGGCGCCTTCACGGGCCAGGGCCAGTGCGAGGTTGGCAGCGGTGGTGGATTTGCCCACGCCGCCCTTGCCGGACGCCACGGCCACCACGTTCTTGACGTTGGCCAGCCCCGGAATCTGCGCCTGAGCCTTGTGCGCGGCGATCACGCTGCTGATGTCAACGCGAGCGCTCGTCACGCCGTCGAGGCCTTCGATCGCCATTTGCAGCATCTGCGACCAGCCACTTTTGAACAGACCGGCGGCGTAACCCAGCTCCAGCTGGACGCTGACGCGATCACCCTGGATGTCGATGCCGCGCACGCACCCGGCGCTGACCGGGTCCTGGTTCAGGTAAGGGTCGGTGTATTGGCGAAGGACGGCTTCCACCGCTGCGCGATTGACGACGCTCATGGGCAACTCCGATAGCAAGACTGGAAAATCAGGCGGGTATCGTACCTGTTCTCACGCACGGACGGCATGCTTTCAGGATGTGACAAATAACCCAGACCTGTAGCAGCTGGCGCAGCCTGCGTTCGGCGGCGCAGCCGTCGTAAAACCAGACACCGCAGTGTTTCAGGTAGTCCCTGTTGCCCGGATTCACGACGGCTTCGCCGCCGAACGCAGGCTTCGCCAGCTGCTACATGGGACCGTGATGGCCAGTCGCGGGGGTGAAAAATATGCGCCGGCGCTTTATAGTGGCCGACCTCCGTTTCATCAAGTAGCCGAGCCCCATGTCCGAGCCACGCAAGATCCTCGTCACCAGCGCCCTGCCCTATGCCAATGGTTCGATCCATCTTGGCCACATGCTGGAATACATCCAGACCGATATGTGGGTGCGCTTCCAGAAGCACCGCGGCAATCAATGCATTTATGTCTGCGCCGACGACGCCCACGGTTCGGCCATCATGCTGCGCGCGGAAAAGGAAGGCATCACCCCGGAACAACTGATCGCCAACGTCCAGGCTGAACACAGCGCCGACTTTGCCGAGTTCCTGGTGGACTTCGACAACTTCCACTCCACTCACGCCGAAGAAAACCGTGAGCTGTCGAGCCAGATCTACCTGAAGCTGCGCGACGCCGGGCACATCGCCCAGCGCTCGATCACCCAGTATTTCGACCCGGAAAAGAAAATGTTCCTGGCCGACCGCTTCATCAAGGGCACCTGCCCGAAATGCGGCACTGAAGACCAGTACGGCGACAACTGCGAAAAATGCGGTGCGACCTACGCACCCACCGACCTGAAGGATCCGAAGTCGGCCATCTCGGGCGCCACTCCGGTGCTCAAGGATTCCCAGCACTTCTTCTTCAAGCTGCCGGATTTCCAGGAAATGCTGCAAACCTGGACCCGCAGCGGCACGTTGCAAGAAGCCGTCGCGAACAAGATCGCCGAATGGCTGGATGCCGGCCTGCAACAGTGGGACATCTCCCGTGATGCGCCGTACTTCGGTTTCGAGATCCCCGACGAGCCAGGCAAGTACTTCTACGTCTGGCTGGATGCGCCGATCGGCTACATGGCCAGCTTCAAGAACCTCTGCGATCGCACGCCGGAGCTGGACTTCGACGCGTTCTGGGGCAAGGACTCCACCGCCGAGCTGTACCATTTCATCGGCAAGGACATCGTCAACTTCCACGCCCTGTTCTGGCCGGCGATGCTCGAAGGCGCCGGTTTCCGCAAGCCGACCGGCATCAACGTGCACGGCTACCTGACCGTCAACGGCCAGAAAATGTCCAAGTCCCGCGGCACCTTCATCAAGGCCCGGACGTACCTGGATCACCTGTCGCCGGAATACCTGCGCTACTACTACGCGGCCAAGCTGAGCCGTGGCGTCGACGATCTTGACCTCAACCTCGAAGACTTCGTGCAGAAGGTCAACTCCGACCTGGTCGGTAAAGTCGTCAACATCGCCAGCCGTTGCGCAGGCTTCATCCAAAAGGGTAACGGCGGTTTGCTGGTGGCCGGCAACGCCGCGCCGGAACTGACCGAAGCGTTCCTCGCCGCAGCGCCAAGCATCGCCGAGGCCTACGAGGCTCGCGACTTCGCCCGTGCCATGCGCGAGATCATGGGCCTGGCCGACCGTGCCAACGCCTGGATCGCCGACAAGGCGCCGTGGTCGCTGAACAAACAGGAAGGCAAGCAGGACGAAGTCCAGGCCATCTGCGCCCTGGGCGTCAACCTGTTCCGCCAACTGGTGATATTCCTCAAGCCGGTCCTGCCGTTGCTGGCCGCCGATGCCGAGGCGTTCTTGAACGTCGCGCCGCTGACCTGGGACGACCACGCCACTTTGCTCAGCAATCATCAGCTGAACGAGTTCAAGCCGTTGATGACCCGTATCGACCCGGTGAAAGTGCAAGCCATGAGCGACGCCTCGAAAGAAGACCTGACCGCCAGTGCAACCGATACCGGTGACGCTGCGCCTGCCGGTAACGGCGAACTGGCCAAGGATCCGCTGTCGCCGGAAATCGAGTTCGACGCCTTTGCCGCTGTCGACCTGCGCGTGGCCTTGATCCTCAAGGCCGAACACGTGGAAGGGGCCGACAAACTGCTGCGCCTGACCCTGGACATCGGTGACGAGCAACGCAACGTGTTCTCCGGGATCAAGAGCGCTTATCCGGATCCGTCCAAGCTCGATGGCCGTCTGACCATGATGATCGCCAACCTCAAGCCGCGGAAAATGAAGTTCGGCATCTCCGAAGGCATGGTGATGGCCGCCGGCCCTGGCGGTGAAGAAATCTACCTGCTCAGCCCCGACAGCGGCGCCAAGCCGGGTCAGCGCATCAAGTAAGGGTGTGCGGTAAATCGATCCCACAGTCGTGCCTGTCGCGGCTGTGGGATTTTCATATCTGGCCCCACCCTCCGTCCTTGCCGGATAATGCCTAAGCTTTTTAGACCGCTGCGTTAAAAAGCCCTATTTCAACCGGCACGATCATGACCGAGATTCTGCTTACGCTTATCAGCGCTGCCCTGATCAACAACCTCGTGTTGCACTGGCCGCTGGGCGCCGATCCGCTGCTGGGCAGCGAGCGCGATCAGGTTCATGCCCTGGGCATTGCGACGACGTGCCTGATGCTGATGGTCGGAACGTTGAGCTACTCGGCCTGGCACTGGCTGCTGGTGCCGCTGGAAGTGACGTCACTGCGCCTCTTCGTGTTCCTGCCTTTGAGCGTTTTGCTGATCGGCCCGCTGCTGAAGGTGCTTTCCCGGTCACTGCCCAGGCTTGCGTTCGATGGCCTCTGGCCGTTGCTGCTGGGCAACGCGGGCGTGCTTGGGCTGACATTGCTCAACGCCCAGAACGACAAAGGATTCTTTCACGCCACTGCCCTGAGTCTCGGCTCCGGGCTGGGTTTCTGGCTGGTGCTGAGCCTGTTCAGCGACTTGCGCCAGCGCACCATCGAAAATGATATCCCCCTGCCCTTTCGTGGCCTGCCGATCAAGCTGATCGGTGCCGGATTGACCGCAGTGGCTTTTCTCGGATTCAGCGGGCTGATCAAAACATGAGTCTGATTCAACGCATCGATGCCCTCTTGCCGCAGACCCAATGCGGCAAGTGCGGCCACCCCGGGTGCAAGCCGTACGCCGAAGGCATTGCCAGCGGCGAGCCGATTAACAAGTGCCCGCCGGGTGGCAGCGAAACCATCGCCGCACTGGCTGATTTGCTGAAAGTGCCAGTGCTGGAACTGGACGTCAGTCGCGGTTCGGCCCCGGCGCAGATCGCCTATATTCGGGAAGCGGAGTGTATTGGCTGCACCAAATGCATCCAGGCGTGCCCAGTGGATGCGATCGTCGGCGCGGCGAAATTGATGCACACGGTGATCGTCGACGAATGCACCGGTTGCGACCTGTGTGTCGCGCCCTGCCCGGTGGACTGCATCGAGATGCGGCCACTGCCCTTGGCCACGGTGCTGCCGATTGTCGGTGGCTTGGCGTTCAGCTTTGAGGAACAACGGGCGCGCACCGCCAAACGCAACCATGCGCGGCGTCGTTTCGAACAGCGCAACGCCCGCTTGCGTCGGGAAGAAGAGCAGAAACTCGCCGAACGCCAGGCACGCGCTCAACGTGCCGTGCCGCACAACGAAGTGCCGACACTCGACCCGGTTCAGGCTGCGCTTGAGCGCGTGCGTGCGCAGAAAGCGGCCAACGCCGATGCAGCGCTGAAAAAAGCCAAGATCGATGTGGCGATGAGTCGCGCGCAACTGAACAAGTCGCTCAAGGCCTTCGGGCATCCGCCAACCTTCGAGCAGCAATCGCAATTGATCGTGCTGCAACAGCAGTTCGAAGTGGCGGAGCAAGCCTTGGCGAAACTGGAAAGCAGCGCGCCGCCCACCCCGGCGCCGGTCGCGCCACCGAAGGACGCCGAGCTGAAACGGGCGAAGATCCAGCTGGCCATGCGACGCGCCGAACTCAACAAAGCGCGAACCAGCGAAGCAGCGGCTGAACAAGTGGCAGCGCTGGAACTCGCGGTGAAGGACGCCGAGCGCCAGGTGGATGCCCATGCTGCCCCTTGAGTCGGTGGACGAACGCCTTCAGCAGGCCATGAAGCTGGTATTGCTGGCCACCGTGCCGGGGATGCTGGTGTTGTTCTGGCTGTATGGCTGGGGCGTGTTGATCAACCTGATTCTGGCAGCCGTTAGCGCATTGGCCGTTGAAGCCGCGGTGTTGCGACTGCGCAAGCGAGCCATCAAACCGACCTTGAGCGACGGCAGCGCCTTGGTCAGCGCGACACTACTGGCACTGGCCTTGCCACCTTATTGCCCATGGTGGCTGACCGTCAGTGCGACGGCATTCGCGTTACTCGGCAAACACCTCTACGGCGGCGTCGGCAAAAATCCGTTCAACCCGGCGATGCTCGGTTTTGCCTTCGTGCTGGTGGCCTTTCCCCAACAGATGACCCTCTGGCCGTCATCGCATGGCATGAACCTGCTCGGTGGCTTGCAACAGGTCTTCGGCTTCGGCCAGGTGCCAGATGCCTGGGTCCAGGCCACGGCGCTGGACAGCCTGCGGATCAACAAAAGCCTGACCATGGACGAACTCTTCGCCGGTAACCCGGCGTTCGGCCATTTCGGCGGACGCGGCGTGGAATGGGTCAACCTGGCCTTTCTCGCCGGTGGCGCGTTCCTTCTGCAACGGCGGGTGTTCACCTGGCACGCCCCGGTCGGCATGCTCGCCAGCCTGTTCGTTATCAGCCTGCTGTGCTGGAACGGTTCGGGCTCCGACTCCCATGGCTCGCCGCTGTTTCATCTGCTCACCGGCGCGACCATGATAGGGGCATTCTTTATTGCCACCGAGCCGGTGTCCGGCGCGAAAAGCCCCGGCGCCCGACTGCTGTTCGGTGCTGGCGTGGGATTGCTGACCTACCTGATTCGAACCTGGGGTGGTTATCCGGACGGCGTGGCGTTTGCCGTGCTGCTGATGAACCTTTGTGTCCCGGCGCTGGAGCGGTTTGTCGCGTCCAGGCAGGAGCAGGTTGCACCATGAACCGGGCGACGAGTGTTGTAATGCTGGTGCTCCTGGCCGCGCTGGGGATTAGTGCGACGTACTTCGTGCAACACGCCAGCGAACCGCGCATCAGCGCACAACAGCGCTTGATCGACAGCCGCAACCTGCTGGATGTGCTACCGCCGGACAGCTACGACAATCAACCACTGGACCAGCCGCTCGCCCTCGAAAATATCCGGCTGCCCAATAGCACGCTGCTGGGTGGTTATCTGGCAACCCAGACCGGCCAACCTCGCGCGGTGTTGCTGCGCAGCCTGGCCATAGGTTACGAGGGCTCCATCGAGCTGCTGATTGCCATCGGCGCAAACGGCAAGTTGCTGGGGGTCAAAACCCTCAAGCAGTCGGAAACCCCGGCGCTGGGTGGCAAGATCGCGGACTGGCCCAATGCCTGGCTTCAGGCATTTACCGGCAAGTCCCGAGCCGACCCGGGTGACATGGGCTGGGCCTTGAAAAAAGACCAGGGGCAATTCGATCAGATAGCGGGCGCGACCATTACTTCAAGAGCGGTGATCAGCGCCGTCCATGACGCGTTGCGCTACTTCGATGAGCATCCGCAACAGCTGATCGGGAGCAGCGCTCATGAATAAGTCAGCAACGCTGCGCAACTCACTGATGCTTGCGCCTCTGATCGGCGCTACGGACGCCTGGCTGACGGCCCTGGGCCTGTGGCTGATGTTCTTCGTGGTGATCAATGCTTATGACGTCAGCATGGCGGCCTTGCGATCACGGCTGATCCCGTCCACCCGATTGCTTGCCAGTATCCTGCTGGCGGCCACGTTGACCAGTTGCGCAGAACTTGCCGCGCAGGTCTTGTCGCTTCAATGGCATCAACACATGGGGATCTATGCAGGATTGATCGCCGTGCAATGCCTGGTGCTGGAACACAACGGCTTTTTCCAGGCGCCACGACTTGATCGCCTGCGCCTGTGTGGCCTGTTTGGCGTGCTGATGGTGGGCCTTGGCCTGCTGCGCGAGTTCGTCGGCAACGGCGGCCTGCACCTGGCCACGCTGGTCCCGGGCGGATTTATTCTCCTGGGACTGCTGATCGCCATCTGGCAGGCCTGGCACCGCCCGACTCCCTCACACTGACCTATTTCGAGGAAACGCACTGTTCATGAATGCCGCAAAACGCCTGGAAATTTTCCGCAGGTTTCACGAAGACAACCCGGAACCGAAGACCGAACTGGCCTATTCCTCGCCGTTCGAATTGCTGATTGCCGTCATTCTTTCCGCCCAGTCGACGGATGTCGGCGTGAACAAGGCCACCGCCAAACTCTACCCGGTGGCCAATACGCCGGCGGCGATTCATGCCCTGGGCGTTGAAGGGTTGTCGGAGTACATCAAGACCATCGGCCTGTTTAACAGCAAAGCGAAAAACGTGATCGAAACGTGCCGCTTACTGGTAGAGCGCCATGGCGGCGAAGTACCACAAACCCGAGAAGAACTGGAAGCGCTGCCCGGCGTCGGCCGCAAGACCGCCAACGTAGTGCTCAACACCGCTTTTCGCCAACTGACCATGGCCGTGGACACTCACATTTTCCGGGTCAGCAACCGCACGGGCATTGCTCCAGGCAAGAACGTGGTCGAGGTGGAGATGAAGCTGATGAAGTTTGTCCCCAGGCAATACCTGCTCGATTCCCACCATTGGCTGATCCTGCATGGGCGCTACGTTTGTCTGGCGCGCAAGCCTCGTTGCGGGAGCTGCCGGATCGAAGACCTGTGCGAATACAAGCAAAAGACCTCGGACGATTGAGGCGCTATTAGATTTATTGATCCATCGATTGAAAAAATCTTTTTTACCCGCCGGGAGTTTGTCGATATAAGGAGCGCCAAAGGCAGTCTTAGCCTGGAGTTAACCTTATGAGCACTGGCAAAGAGCAATTGGACGTAGAAGACGACTTCACACCCGTTGAGGCCGATGACGCTGAACCGGTGGTTGAAGTGGCGAAGACCAACCTGAGCAAACGCCGCACCATCGACAATCTGCTGGAGGAGCGCCGACTGCAAAAGCAATTGGCCGATTACGATTTTGACCTGTGACACCTAAAAGCCTCCCGAAACGGAGGCTTTTTACTAAGTGCCAATCCCTCAATCGCCAGTGCACTCATACCAGTCCATTGCGCTGAGCCAGCTCAATCAGGTCGACCAGGGACCGGGCATTGAGCTTCAACAACAGGCGAGTCTTGTAAGTACTTACCGTTTTATTGCTGAGGAACATTCCATCGGCGATCTCCTTGTTTGTCTTTCCTCGGGCCAATTGTTGTAACACCATCATTTCGCGCCCGGACAAACGATCCACCATGTCCGCTTCACTGGCATTCCCGAGACTGGAGCGAACGGTATGCAGCGCCTGATTGGGAAAGTAGCTGTAGCCAGACAGCACGGCTTTTATCGCACTGAGCAATTCAGTGAGATCCTGCTGTTTGCAAACATATCCGGCGGCACCCGACTGCATGCAACGCATGGAAAAATGCCCGGGCGCCTGAGACGTCAGTATCAGCACTTTAAGAGGCATTGCCGTCGAGGTCAGGCGCGCGATAACTTCCAGCCCGTCCAGCTTCGGTATTCCTATATCCAGAATGACAATATCCGGCATAAGTTCGCGGGCAAGTTGTAACGCATCCACACCGTTATCTGTTTCTGCAATGACTTCGTAGCCATGACGCTCCATCAGCATACGTACCGCAAGACGAATGACGGGGTGATCATCCACGATCAGCACTTTATTCATGGGCAAGTCCAATTTCGCTGTTCGAATTTTTAGAGCCCGCACAATAGCCTAGTCGTTTCATCCATGGCATGCCGCCCCCCTCGGCCACCCGCAGCGAGAGACATTCCCTACAAACAAGCAGGATATGTCTTACAAAAATCAGACGATTACTGTGTGTCTTAAATTTTACCGTCCAGTTACCGCAATGCTTTTAAAACTGGTTTTGTATCGATTTACATCATGAAATCAAAGAAACCAGAGGCTGACCGAGGGATCCGTCAAGCGCTGACGATTGAGCTACGCTTAAAAAGTAACCGATATTTTCAACCCACCTTTGACATGAGACATGTTAGAACCCTGAATTACCACCCAAACCAATCACAACAAATTTCACACAAAGCAATACTTCAGAAACAGAAATCAACCTCATACCTATTAAAACAACACCCACAAAATCGCCCAATTTGCGAACAATACAGCTACTATGAAATCACCAACAAACACACTAAAAGGATACTACCAAACTTAGACACCGTTCTCTGTAACACCCTAACTTACCAACCCCCGGAATCTCTCCATGAACCAATCGAGAAAAGACAATCTTTCATGAGCAAACAACATGATAAAATTCAAAACAAGAATCTCCAACCCCATGACAATCATTGCGATATTTGCGACGCTGTCTGAAACTTCGGCTGCTATTTCTCTTCCCTTTCTCGACAATGAGGAACGAGAGATCTATATCTGGTTCCTTATAAGTTTTCCCTTTTATTTGCTCTTCCTGTTCTTCGCCACACTCAACTTCAACTATCGATCGCTTTACGCGCCCTCTGATTTTGAGAAAGGAAAGCATTTTATAAAGGTCATGACCGATGCAGAACACTCGCAAGGCAACACACCAGAGCATTTGATTGAGCATCACGTACGCTCAACGGTGTCGCTGAAGGATCTGCACATCGTCGATGCACGATGGATGAGCAGCAAAATGGATTTCAACACCTTGATGGAGAAGGTCCAGCACCCACAGGAAAACCCTGCACGCGTGATCGTGTTTCTCACGTGTACCGACTCAGAGGCATGGCTGAAGGAAGGCGCGCACAAGCATTCGAAACAGACAAAGAAACGCCACGGCGCTGCGTTCTGGGTTGCTTACAATTTGAGCTCACACGGCATGACGACTATGGCTTGAGAAGCGATAGCAGAAGACAGCACTCGAGGGACGATCGGAGAGCAAAAGCAAACGACATCGTATTGGTAACAACAACAAGAAAGCTGAAACAGAATGCCTCGCAGGAATATTCCCTCTTTCAGATGTGTGGCCTTGTCACCGACAAGGCCACATTTCCATTACCGTCGTTGCGGCATCACAGGTCTCAGAAGAGCTTCCGGCCTTTGTTTGCAGCAATGCGCATGCGCAAGGCGTTGAGCTTGATAAAGCCCGCCGCGTCGGCCTGGTTGTAGGCGCCGCCATCTTCTTCGAAGGTCGCGATGTTGGCATCGAACAACGATTCGTCGGACTTGCGACCGGTGACGATTACGTTGCCCTTGTACAACTTCAGGCGCACAACGCCGTTCACGTGGGCCTGGGACGCATCGATCATCTGTTGCAGCATCAGACGCTCAGGGCTCCACCAGTAACCGGTGTAGATCAGGCTGGCGTATTTAGGCATCAGCTCGTCTTTGAGGTGAGCCACTTCACGGTCCAGGGTGATCGATTCGATCGCACGGTGAGCGCGCAGCATGATGGTGCCGCCAGGGGTTTCGTAGCAGCCACGGGACTTCATGCCCACGTAACGGTTCTCGACGATGTCGAGACGGCCGATACCGTGTTCGCCACCGATACGGTTCAGTGTAGCCAGCACGGTGGCCGGGGTCATTTCGACGCCGTCCAGTGCCACGATGTCGCCGTTGCGGTAGGTCAGTTCCAGGTACTGCGCCTTGTCTGGAGCCTTCTCCGGGGAGACGGTCCATTTCCACATGTCTTCTTCGTGCTCGGTCCAGGTGTCTTCCAGCACGCCGCCTTCATAGGAGATGTGCAGCAGGTTGGCATCCATCGAGTACGGGGATTTTTTCTTGCCGTGGCGCTCGATCGGGATGTTGTGCTTTTCAGCATAATCCATCAGCTTTTCACGGGAGAGCAGGTCCCACTCGCGCCAAGGGGCGATCACTTTCACGCCTGGCTTGAGTGCGTAGGCGCCCAGTTCGAAACGAACCTGGTCGTTGCCTTTACCGGTGGCGCCGTGGGAAATGGCGTCAGCGCCGGTTTCGTTGGCGATTTCGATCAGGCGTTTGGCGATCAACGGACGAGCGATGGAAGTACCCAGCAGGTACTCGCCTTCGTAAACGGTGTTGGCGCGGAACATCGGGAAAACGAAATCTCGCACGAATTCTTCGCGCAGATCGTCGATGTAGATCTCTTTCACGCCCATGGCCTGAGCCTTGGCGCGTGCAGGTTCGACCTCTTCGCCCTGACCCAGGTCAGCGGTAAAGGTCACCACTTCACAGTTATAAGTATCCTGCAGCCACTTGAGGATCACCGAAGTGTCCAGGCCGCCGGAATACGCCAGAACGACCTTGTTTACGTCCGCCATGCCATCACTCCACGGGGTTCTACGGAAAGCCGTGAAGTCTACCGGTCATACGCAATAATTTACAGAGGCGCGACAGCTTATGACGACGAAGCGACAGATTCTGTCGAACGCGCGACGATTTCAGCGGGTTCAGGAAGTCGCCGGAGCGCTTCCCTGTGTGGTGGTTTGAGGCGCGACTTTCTCGGTCGGTGCCACCCGCTCCAGGCGCACGGCGACCCGGCGATTCTTCGCGCGGTTGCTGGCATTGGTGTTCGGCGCCACAGGATAGCGCTCACCGTGGAAGCGCATAGTGATCTGCGATTCCTGGATGCCGGCGGCCTTGAAATAGTCCATCACCGCCAAGGCCCGGCGGCGTGACAGTTCGCGGTTGGTCAGGCGATTGCCGCTGTTGTCGGAGTGCCCGTCGAGTTCGATGTGATTGACCGTCGGATCCGCCTTCATGAACTCCAGCATCACCTGCAACTGCGCCTTGGCTTGTGGATCGAGATCCACACCTTCACCCGGGAAGCCGATCTCGGACTGTTTGACCTGCTCGAAATTCTTCGGCAGCAGTTTCGCGACGCAACTCTGATAATCGTTGAAAGCCTTGTTGAACTTGACCGGCAACAGACGCACTTCCGACACGCGACCGTCACCAGAGGAGTGCCGTATGACTGGGCTGCGGCCGTCCATCAGCCCGCTGATCAGGCGCCCGGCCTGAACTTGCGAACTGTTGAACAATACGTTGCCACTGCCGATTCTCACCGAGCCCAGGTTGATGTCGCCACGTCCCGGCTGCCACGGCGCAGCGGCCGCCAGCAGGGTCGCGGAACCGCCGCCGATCATTGCGTTGTAGGCTTTGAGACGGAACGTCGCCTGCTCGCCCGCACGGCGCACGAACTCACCCGAACCGAAATCGGTGATCGGTTGAGTCAGGCGGCATTCGAATTTGTCACCTTCGACCGTCCACTCGATGCTCTCCAGACGCGTCTGGAAAGTGAGCGCCATCGCAGGGAGGCTGGCAAACACACTGAGCAAGGCTAAATAACGCTGGCGCACGGGAGGCTCCACTGGCTTCTACAACAAAAAGACCGATACACATATTTACGGCATACCTGTTGGATATCGGAAGCTTCCTCCAAAACTTGATAGCGAGTGCCTGAGAGAGTCTTTTCCGGTAGCATTCCCCAGAGTTTGACCCGCCTGGAATCCCCTCATGTCCGACCGCCTGACCCTGCTGCGTCCCGACGACTGGCATATTCATCTTCGCGATGGTGCTGTGTTGACCAATACCGTTGCGGATGTCGCGCGCACCTTTGGTCGCGCCATCATCATGCCCAACCTGGTACCTCCGGTGCGTAACGCCGCTGAAGCCGACGGCTATCGCCAGCGGATTCTCGCTGCGCGCCCGGCCGGCAGTCGTTTCGAACCGTTGATGGTGCTGTACCTGACCGACCGTACCCAGCCCGAGGAAATTCGCGAGGCCAAGGCCAGCGGTTTCGTCTACGCCGCCAAGCTTTACCCGGCTGGTGCGACCACCAACTCGGATTCGGGTGTCACCAGTATCGACAAGATTTTCCCTGCACTTGAGGCCATGGCCGACGTCGGGATGCCCTTGCTGATTCACGGTGAAGTCACCCGTGGCGATGTCGATGTGTTCGACCGCGAAAAACTCTTCATCGATGAGCACATGCGTCGTGTGGTCGAGCGTTTCCCGACGCTCAAAGTGGTGTTCGAACACATCACCACCGCCGACGCCGTGCAGTTCGTCAACGAGGCTTCGGCCAACGTTGGCGCGACCATCACCGCGCATCACCTGCTGTACAACCGCAATCACATGCTGGTGGGCGGGATTCGGCCGCACTTCTATTGCCTGCCGATCCTCAAGCGCAATACCCACCAGGAAGCCCTGCTCGACGCCGCCACCAGCGGCAGCGACAAGTTCTTCCTCGGCACCGACTCAGCGCCCCACGCCCAGCACGCCAAAGAAGCGGCCTGCGGCTGCGCCGGTTGCTACACCGCCTATGCAGCGATCGAGATGTACGCTGAAGCCTTTGAACAACGCAACGCGCTGGACAAGCTCGAAGCCTTCGCCAGCCTCAACGGCCCGCGTTTCTATGGCCTGCCGGTAAACACCGATCGCATCACCCTGGTCCGCGATGAGTGGACCGCCCCGACCAGCCTGCCATTTGGCGAGCTGACCGTAATCCCGCTGCGCGCCGGTGAAAAACTGCGCTGGCGCCTGCTGGAGGAACACGCGTGAGTGAAGACCATTTCGACGACGAACAGGACGGTCAAGGCGGCGGAGGTGGTTCGCGCCACCCGATGGCTGAGCGCTTCCGTGGATACCTGCCAGTTGTTGTCGACGTTGAAACCGGTGGTTTCAACTCTGCCACTGACGCCTTGCTGGAAATCGCCGCGACCACTATCGCCATGGATGAAAAAGGGTTTGTGTATCCCGATCACACCTATTTCTTCCGTGTCGAGCCTTTTGAAGGTGCGAACATTGAAGCGGCTGCGCTGGAATTCACCGGGATCAAACTCGATCACCCGCTGCGGATGGCGGTGAGCGAAGAAGCAGCATTGACCGACATCTTCCGTGGCATCCGCAAGGCCCTGAAAGCCAACGGCTGCAAACGGGCCATTCTGGTCGGGCACAACAGCAGCTTCGACCTGGGCTTCCTTAACGCCGCTGTCGCGCGTCTGGACATGAAACGTAATCCGTTTCATCCGTTCTCCAGCTTCGATACCGCAACCCTCGCCGGTCTGGCTTACGGTCAAACCGTACTGGCCAAGGCTTGCCAGGCAGCGGACATCGACTTTGACGGTCGTGAGGCGCACTCGGCTCGCTACGACACCGAGAAGACGGCCGAGCTGTTCTGCGGCATTGTCAATCGCTGGAAACAAATGGGCGGCTGGGAAGACTTCAACGACTGATGTGGGAGCGAGCCTGCTCGCGATGCAGGCGACGCGGTTTAACATGAAGATCGCGTCATCGTTCATCGCCAGCAAGCCGGCTCCTACAGGAACCTGCGTTTATCCCGCCCATAAAAAAACCGGCCTCAACGGCCGGTTTTTTTATGCCTCGAACGTGCCTTACAGCGCAGCAGCGTTCTCGGTCAGGTAAGCCGCGACACCTTCGGTGGAAGCGGTCATGCCTTTGTCGCCTTTTTTCCAGTTGGCAGGGCAGACTTCGCCGTGCTCTTCGTGGAATTGCAGCGCGTCGACCAGACGGATCAGCTCTTCAATGTTACGGCCCAGCGGCAGGTCGTTGATGATCTGCGAGCGGACAACACCTTTGTCGTCGATCAGGAACGCGCCACGGAAAGCCACACCGCCTTCGGACTCAACGTCGTAGGCCTTGGCGATTTCGTGCTTCAGGTCGGCAGCCATGGTGTAGCGAACTTCGCCGATGCCACCATTGTTGACCGGAGTGTTGCGCCAGGCGTTGTGGGTGAAGTGCGAGTCGATCGAAACAGCGATCACTTCAACGTTGCGTGCCTTGAAGTCAGACATGCGGTTGTCCAGAGCGATCAGCTCGGACGGGCAAACGAAGGTGAAGTCCAGTGGGTAGAAGAACACCAGGCCGTATTTGCCTTTGATGGCCGACGACAGGGTGAAGCTGTCTACGATTTCGCCATTGCCGAGTACGGCCGGTACGGTGAAGTCAGGGGCTTGTTTGCCTACGAGTACGCTCATTGAATATCTCCTGGTCTATTAACGTGAAGAACTGGGTTCGCGTCAGCCTGCCACCCTCAGGCGACAGCCCTGTGACACGACCCCCTTCGCAAGGACCGACCATCATACACGGCGTTTTTGAGCTGTCCTCAACGGTTTTTCACCGATGCACCAAATAGGCCGTCGCGGCAGGTAATGGCAGATCGCTAGATGAAAACCGTTCGTCAGTCACAGGCGCTTATAACGCAAAGCTTTCAGAAACCACTTTGACAATCATTCTCGTTAACATTAAGATCCATCGCAATTGAGTCACAACCAGCGACGGTTTTCACTTATGTATGTCTGCCTCTGCACTGGCGTCACCGACGGTCAAATCCGCGATGCAATCTATGAAGGTTGCTGCAGCTACAAAGAAGTCCGTCAGGCGACTGGCGTAGCCAGCCAATGCGGTAAATGCGCCTGCCTTGCCAAGGAAGTGGTGCGTGAAACCCTGACCAAATTGCAATCGGCACAGGCCGCGATTCCTTATCCTGTAGAATTTACAGCAGCGTAAATACCGTATTTCAAAGAACCGGACTTGATGTCCGGTTTTTTTATGTCTGAAAATCAACTGCTTACGCTCTAGACGCGGAACACAAACATTCTTATTCCGATTAATTTTCACTTAAGTTTCAATAACTTAGGTTTGACACTCTTAGTTGTGCGGCTCAAACTCAGCCTTATAGACAGCTAATACAGGGCAGGACCCCATCATGAAAGGCGACATTACAGTCATCCAGCATCTCAACAAGATCCTTGCCAATGAGCTGGTCGCGATCAATCAATATTTCCTGCATGCGCGCATGTACGAAGATTGGGGTCTGAACAAGCTCGGCAAGCACGAATACCACGAATCCATCGACGAGATGAAACACGCGGACAAGCTGATCAAGCGCATCCTGTTCCTCGAAGGCCTGCCGAACGTCCAGGACCTGGGCAAGCTGCAGATCGGCGAACACACCCAGGAAATGCTTGAGTGTGACCTGCGTATCGAAAAAACCGGTCATGCCGACCTCAAGGTTGCCATCGCTCATTGCGAAACCGTTGGCGACTTCGGTAGCCGTGAATTGCTCGAAGACATTCTTGAATCCGAAGAAGAACATATCGACTGGCTGGAAACCCAACTGGGCCTGATCGATAAAATCGGTCTTGAGAACTATCTGCAATCGCAGATGGGCGAAGACGAGTAAGTTAGCACCCGCTAAATTCGAGACAATAAAAAGCCCCGCTCTCTTTTATAGAGGCAGGGCTTTTTTATGCCCGAGATTCGCAGGGCAATCCTGTAGGAGCCGGCTTGCTGGCGAACAACAACACGCGGTTTATCTGATTAACCGCGTGTTCGTTCATCGCCAGCAAGCCAGCTCCTACAGGGTGGATCAGGCTTCGGTCTTGTTGGCAGCAGCCGCTTCAACAGCCGTCTTGATCGTGGTCTGCAACGAACCGTCAGCAGCCATCTCGGTCATGATGTCGCTACCGCCGACCAGCTCACCACCGACCCACAATTGCGGGAAGGTTGGCCAGTTGGCGTATTTTGGCAGGTTGGCGCGGATTTCCGGGTTCTGCAGGATGTCCACGTACGCAAACTTTTCACCACATGCCATCACGGCCTGCGCAGCTTTCGCGGAGAAGCCACACTGCGGGGCATTCGGCGAACCTTTCATGTAAAGCAGAATGGTGTTGTTAGCAATCTGCTCTTTAATCGTTTCGATGATATCCATGGAGCACCTCGGCTGAACTTTCCGACTCAAGGGTCGGCACGGTGGCGCATTGTAACGGAAACCCGAGCGCCATGCTCGGTCTCCCCGACAGACACAATCAAGCCGCCGCCACAGTCACCGGCACACCGTTAAGCGCCGCATTCCCCGACAACTCGTCGAGCTGACATTCATCGGTCAGGTCATTGGCGCTGGAGCCGGGTTGACCACTGGCGATCGTCATCTGCACGCCCGGGCGCGCATGGCCCCAACCATGAGGAAGGCTGACCACGCCTTTCATCATATCCAGGCTGGCGACCACTTCAACTTCGATCATGCCGACCCGCGAAGTGACCCGCACACGCTGCCCATCGCTGAGTCCACGACTGCCCAGGTCGTCCGGGTGCATCAACAATTGATGACGCGGCTTGCCCTTCACCAGACGGTGATAGTTGTGCATCCACGAGTTGTTGCTGCGCACATGACGGCGGCCAATCATCAACAATTCATCGGCGGCCGGTGCTTGCAGTGCGGAGAACCGGGCCAGGTCGGCGAGGATCGCCGCCGGCGCGGCCTGGACTCGCTGGTTGGCGGTTTTCAGGCGCGGGGCCAGGTTGGATTTGAGCGAGCCCAGATCGACGCCGTGCGGGTGATCGAACAAAGTCGCCAAAGAAAGCTTGTGTGACGAAGCGTCGCCATAAAACCCCATCCGCAGACCACGATCGATCATCTGCGCAGGTGGAATGGTCGGCTTCAGCTCCTTGCCGGTCTTCGCGGCAAAAGCCTGGGCCAGGCCGACAAAAATCTCCCAGTCATGCAACGCGCCTTCAGGTTTGCCCAGGATCGCCCGGTTGAAACGGGTCACGTTACGCACCGCAAACATGTTGAAGGTGGTGTCGTAGTGATCGTTTTCCAACGCCGAAGTCGACGGCAGGATCAGATCGGCATAGCGCGTGGTTTCATTGATGTACAGGTCGATGCTGACCATGAACTCCAGCCCGTCCAGCGCCTGTTCCAGTTGCCGGCCATTGGGTGTGGACAGCACCGGATTGCCGGCCACGGTGATCAGCGCACGGACCTGGCCTTCCCCGCCCGTCAGCATCTCTTCCGCCAGGGCCGACACCGGCAACTCGCCGCCGTACTCGGGACGCCCGGACACGCGACTCTGCCACAGATTGAAATGCCCGCCCGACGTCGACGCCACCAGATCCACCGCAGGTTCGGTGCACAACGCACCGCCGACGCGGTCGAGGTTGCCGGTGACCAGGTTGATCAGTTGCACCAGCCAATGACACAGCGTACCGAAGGCCTGGGTCGAGACGCCCATCCGGCCATAGCAGACAGCTGTCGGCGCCGCCGCAAAATCCCGGGCCAGTTGGCGAATCTGTTCTGCCGGCACCGCGCACAAGGGGCTCATGGTTTCGGCGGTGAATGTTGCGATCGCCTGACGCACCTCATCCAGACCGTCCACCGGTAAATGGCTGTCACAGGTCAGGCCTTCGGAAAACAAGGTGTTGAGCAACCCGAACAACAGCGCCGCATCGCCACCGGGACGCACGAACAGATGCTGATCGGCGATCGCCGCCGTTTCGCTGCGACGCGGATCGACCACCACCACTTTACCGCCCCGAACCTGAATCGCCTTGAGGCGTTTTTCCACATCCGGCACGGTCATGATGCTGCCGTTTGAGGCCAGCGGATTACCGCCGAGGATCAGCATGAAATCGGTATGGTCGATGTCCGGAATCGGCAACAGCAAGCCGTGGCCGTACATCAAATGGCTGGTGAGGTGATGAGGCAGCTGATCGACCGAGGTCGCGGAAAACCGGTTGCGGGTTTTCAGCAGGCCCAGGAAATAATTGCTGTGGGTCATCAACCCATAGTTGTGCACGCTGGGGTTGCCTTGATAAACCGCCACTGCATTCTGCCCGTGATGCTCCTGAATCGCGGCCAGGCGTTCAGCGACAAGGCTGAACGCGTCTTCCCATTCGATAGGCTGCCATTCGCTGCCCACTCGCAACATCGGCTGACGCAGGCGATCCGGATCATTCTGAATGTCTTGCAGGGCAACCGCTTTGGGGCAGATGTGCCCACGGCTAAACGTATCCAGCGAGTCGCCTTTGATTGAGGTGATCTGCACGCCATTGCCTTCGACCTCAGAGGTCTCGATGGTCAGGCCGCAGATGGCTTCACACAGGTGGCAGGCACGGTGATGGAGAGTCTTGGTCATGGCCAGTCTCTGTTTTGTTCTGGGCGGGCAATATCGGCCGCGGGAACAAAACTATGGCGCCTGACCCGCGACTGCGCCAGCGACGTTCGTCTTGTGAATCGGCGACCATCAGGCCAGCCGATGGCCGCGCACGATCAGTTCGGCGGCAACCTGGGCGGCGGCGCCTGCAACTGGATCTCCTGAACGGTTTCGATCTGTTCCTGGGCGACATGTACGCCGGTGAGCTCGCCGATCAGTCGCCAGTGTTCGTCGAGCCCGGTGCTGATGGTTGCCATGCGGTCGATCATGCGTCGACCGGCCGCTTTGGTCACTTCGTCTTCACTGCGCATCAATTCGAAGGACATTGACGTCATGGAAGCAGTGAGGTGGGTCAAGGAACGGGCCGTGAGGCCGAGTAAATCCATTAACAGCTGTTCTTTCGATTCCATTCCGAAGGCTTCCTGCATCACTCGTGAGTTAGTTATAACCCAGCACTTTGCATTAGCAAATGTTTCATCCCGGCACATCGCCAGCCACCGTCGCGAATACCAGGTCAGAAACCGACTCGTGGCCATGCGATCCCCGCCCGGTTTGATTGCCAACCCCAAGGAGCCCAGTGTACAAATGACGGGCTGCTGTCAGGAAACCGGCTTCAAAAGCGCTACTGCGGTCACCCCGTAGCCCCTCTGAAATCCCCAACACCGTAGCCTATTGGAAAAACGCGACATTTAATGTCAATATCGCGCCTTCCCCTATTTCGTCGCCCCGTGCGGCTTACGCCGCAGGTCTCGCCCGTTTTTCAGTTAAACAAGGCTTTGAGTATCTGCGGTCTGTTGCAAAAGGTAGTCAATGATGAGCGCAAGGCACTTTCTCTCCCTGATGGATTGCACGCCCGAAGAGCTGGTCAGCGTGATCCGTCGAGGCGTTGAGCTCAAGGACCTGCGTAACCGCGGCGTACTGTTCGAGCCTCTGAAAAACCGCGTGCTCGGGATGATTTTCGAGAAGTCCTCGACCCGCACCCGAATTTCGTTCGAAGCCGGCATGATCCAGCTCGGCGGCCAGGCCATTTTCCTGTCACCGCGCGACACCCAGCTGGGCCGTGGCGAACCGATCGGTGACGCCGCCATTGTCATGTCGAGCATGCTCGATGCGGTAATGATCCGCACGTTTTCCCACAGCACCCTGACCGAATTCGCCGCCAATTCGCGCGTGCCGCTGATCAACGGCCTGTCCGATGACCTGCACCCGTGCCAGTTGCTGGCCGACATGCAGACGTTCCTCGAACATCGCGGCTCGATCCAGGGCAAGACCGTGGCCTGGATCGGCGACGGCAACAACATGTGCAACAGCTATATAGAAGCGGCGATCCAGTTCGACTTCCAGTTGCGTATCGCCTGCCCTGAAGGTTTTGAACCCAACCCGCAATTTCTGGCCATGGCCGGTGATCGCGTGACCATCGTCCGCGATCCGAAGGACGCCGTGCGCGGCGCCCACCTGGTGAGCACCGACGTCTGGACCTCCATGGGCCAGGAAGAAGAAACCGCCAAGCGCCTGAAGCTGTTCGCGCCGTTCCAGGTAACTCGCGCCCTGCTCGACCTGGCGGCCGAGGATGTGCTGTTCATGCACTGCCTGCCGGCCCACCGTGGCGAGGAAATCAGCCTCGACGTGCTCGATGACAAGCGCTCCGTCGCCTGGGATCAAGCGGAAAACCGTCTTCACGCACAAAAGGCCCTGCTCGAGTTTCTCGTCCCGCCTTCGTACCATCACGCATGAGCAATCCATTACTGCTTAACTTGCGCAACCTCGCCTGTGGCTATCAAGACCAGCGAGTGGTGCAGAACCTCAACCTGCATTTGAATGCCGGCGATATCGGTTGCCTTCTGGGTTCTTCGGGCTGCGGCAAGACCACCACGCTGCGGGCGATTGCCGGTTTCGAACCGGTGCACGAAGGTGAAATCACGCTGGCGGGCGAGACCATTTCCCGCGCCGGCTTCACCCTCGCCCCGGAGAAACGCCGGATCGGCATGGTGTTCCAGGACTACGCACTGTTCCCGCATTTGAGCGTGGCCGAAAACATCGCTTTCGGGATCCGCAAGCATCCGCAAAAGGATCGCGTTACCGAAGAACTGCTGGAACTGGTCAACCTGAAAAACCTTGGCAAGCGCTTCCCGCACGAGCTGTCCGGTGGCCAGCAACAGCGTGTCGCACTGGCCCGCGCACTGGCACCGGAACCGCAACTGCTGCTGCTCGACGAACCCTTCTCCAACCTCGATGGCGAACTGCGGCGCAAGCTCAGCCATGAGGTGCGTGACATTCTCAAGGCCCGCGGCACCAGCGCAATTCTGGTGACCCACGACCAGGAAGAAGCCTTCGCGGTGAGCGATCACGTCGGGGTGTTCAAGGAAGGCCGGCTGGAACAGTGGGATACGCCCTACAACCTGTATCACGAACCGCTGACGCCTTATGTCGCCAGCTTCATTGGCCAGGGTTATTTCATCCGCGGCCAGTTGAGCAGCCCGGAGTCGGTGCAGACTGAGTTGGGAGAGTTACGCGGTAATCGCGCCTACACCTGGCCAGTGGGCGGCGCGGTGGACGTGTTGCTGCGCCCGGACGATATCGTTTATGCGCCCGACAGTAGTTTGAAGGCGCGGATTGTCGGCAAGTCCTTCCAGGGTGCGTCGACGTTGTACCGTTTGCAGCTCCCGACCGGTGCGCAACTGGAGTCGATTTTCCCGAGCCATGTCGATCATCAGGTGGGTGCCGAAGTGGGTATTCGCGTCGCGGCTGAACACTTGGTGCTGTTCCAGGCGTCAGGCAGCACGGCGGCGCAGATTCCGGTTTTAGAGTCCGGCGTCCGTCGTTACAGCACTGCTAGCTGATGCATAAAAACTAAATGTGGGAGCGGGCTTGCTCGCTCCCACATTGGATTTTCGTCACCCCAACATCAACGTTCCGCTCGCAACCAACGTCGCATTCCCGCCAATCTTCACCCGATCGCCTTCCAGCCGGCAGAACAACTCCCCGCCTCGTTTCGAGCACTGATAAGCGCTTAGGCTCGACTTACCCATCCCTGATTCAACTGCGACCTATGTCAGCAAACTTTGCCTGAGTGTGTTCGGCCAGCACAGCCGGCGCCAATTCTACTTCCAGACCACGTCGACCGGCGCTGACGAAAATGGTCGCAAAGGGCTGAGCGGAGTTATCGATAAACGTGCGTAAACGCTTCTTTTGCCCCAGCGGACTGATCCCGCCCAACAGATAACCCGTCGCACGTTGCGCCGCGGCAGGGTCGGCCATTTCGACTTTTTTCACGCCCGCCGCGTGCGCCAGATGCTTCAAGTCCAGACTTCCGACGACCGGCACCACCGCCACCAGCAATTCACCTTTTTCACTGGCTGCCAGCAGGGTTTTGAACACTTGCACGGGGTCCAGTCCCAGTTTCTCTGCGGCCTCCAGCCCATAGGACGCAGCCTTCGGATCATGTTCATAACTGTGCACACGATGTTCGGCTCGAACTTTTTTCAACAAATCCAATGCGGGGGTCATGGCAGCTCCAGACTGGGCGGCAGTAGAAAAATCCTGCGCTGGATTCTAGGACATTGATCGGCAAAAGGCTCTATTGCGCCACTGTTTCAAAGGTTCGGCAGCGCCACCTGCCGCTCGTCCGCGCCCGTTCCGAGGCATGAACGATATGATCATTCACGTGACTAATAGTTGAATTGTGACTGATGGTTCACTTTCGACCTTTGACAGCAGCGTTTCTTGTCTATATTTTTTCGAATCTGAATACTGTACGAATGTGTCATCGCAGTACCCCAGCAGCAGGCCGAGAACAGGATGGGGATTCTGCCTCGGTGGAAAACGCGCTTTGGCCATGACGAAAGAAGCGCCAGACAACAACAAAAACGAGGTCTCCAATGACAACTGCTTTACAACAACCGTCGCTCTCAAGCCAATGCATGGCCGAATTTCTGGGCACTGCACTGCTTATCTTTTTCGGCACCGGTTGCGTTGCTGCGCTCAAGGTCGCGGGTGCCAGCTTTGGCCTGTGGGAAATCAGCATCATCTGGGGCGTCGGCGTAAGCATGGCGATCTACCTGACCGCCGGCGTTTCCGGGGCTCACCTCAATCCTGCCGTCAGCATCGCCCTGAGCATTTTCGCTGACTTCGAAAAGCGCAAGCTGCCGTTTTATATCCTCGCTCAAATTGCTGGCGCGTTCTGCGGCGCATTTTTGGTCTACACGCTGTACAGCAATCTATTCTTCGATTTCGAACAAACTCACCATATGGTTCGTGGCACCCAGGCCAGTCTTGAATTGGCGTCGGTGTTCTCCACCTTCCCCAACCCGGCCCTGTCCACCGCCCAGGCTTTCCTGGTTGAAGTGATCATCACCGCCATCCTGATGGGCGTGATCATGTCCCTGACCGACGACAACAACGGTCTGCCAAAAGGCCCCTTGGCACCGCTGCTGATCGGTTTGCTGATCGCAGTGATTGGCAGTTCGATGGGTCCGCTGACCGGTTTTGCGATGAACCCGGCGCGCGATTTCGGTCCCAAGCTGATGACTTTCTTCACCGGCTGGGGTGAAATTTCCCTCACCGGCGGCCGCGATATCCCGTATTTCCTGATTCCGATTTTTGCACCGATTGTCGGTGCCTGCCTCGGCGCTGCCGCGTATCGCGGGCTGATTGCCCGTCATCTGCCCAGCGCCTTACCTGCTACAAAGGACGTAACACCGGCCATTGACGGCAAACCAAGAACTTCTTGATACCGTAGGCGCGTGATCCTGCCCATTTGATCTCGCGCCGGACCTTTCTCCCTTTTTTCGTCCAAGGCAATCGACATGACCGACATTCAGAATAAGAACTACATCATTGCCCTCGATCAGGGTACGACCAGCTCCCGCGCGATCATTTTCGATCGTGACGCGAACGTGGTCTGCACCGCCCAGCGTGAATTCGTCCAGCATTACCCGCAAGCCGGTTGGGTCGAACACGACCCGATGGAAATCTTTGCCACCCAAAGTGCCGTGATGGTCGAGGCCCTGGCGCAAGCCGGCCTGCATCACGACCAGGTCGCGGCCATCGGCATCACCAACCAGCGCGAAACCACCGTGGTCTGGGACAAGACCACCGGCCGACCGATCTACAACGCGATCGTCTGGCAGTGCCGCCGCAGCACCGAGATCTGCCAGCAGCTCAAGCGCGATGGCCACGAGCAATACATCAGCGAAACCACTGGCCTGGTGACCGACCCGTACTTCTCCGGCACCAAACTCAAGTGGATCCTCGACAACGTCGAAGGCAGCCGCGAGCGTGCGCGTAAAGGTGAACTGCTGTTCGGCACCGTCGACAGCTGGCTGATCTGGAAATTTACCGGCGGCAAGGTCCACGTTACCGACTACACCAACGCCTCGCGCACCATGCTCTTCAACATCCACACGCTTGAGTGGGACGCGAAGATGCTGGAGGTGCTGGATATTCCGCGCGAGATGCTGCCGGAAGTTAAATCCTCATCGGAAATCTACGGCCACACCAAAAGCGGCATCGCCATCGGTGGTATTGCCGGCGACCAGCAAGCGGCCCTCTTCGGCCAGATGTGCGTCGAGCCAGGCCAGGCGAAAAACACCTACGGCACCGGCTGCTTCCTGCTGATGAACACCGGCGACAAAGCCGTGAAGTCCAAGCACGGCATGCTCACCACCATCGCCTGCGGCCCGCGTGGCGAAGTGGCTTACGCGCTCGAAGGTGCTGTGTTCAACGGTGGCTCCACTGTTCAGTGGCTGCGTGACGAACTGAAGATCATCAACGACGCCCACGACACCGAATACTTCGCCAACAAGGTCAAGGACAGCAATGGCGTGTACCTGGTGCCCGCCTTTACCGGTCTGGGCGCGCCGTACTGGGACCCGTATGCCCGTGGTGCCCTGTTCGGTCTGACCCGCGGCGTGCGCGTGGATCACATCATTCGTGCAGCCCTGGAGTCGATTGCCTACCAGACCCGCGACGTTCTGGACGCCATGCAACAGGATTCCGGCGAACGCCTGAAATCCCTGCGCGTGGACGGTGGTGCGGTCGCGAACAATTTCCTGATGCAGTTCCAGGCCGACATCCTCGGCACTCAGGTCGAACGCCCGCAAATGCGCGAAACCACTGCACTGGGCGCCGCGTATCTGGCCGGCCTGGCGTGCGGCTTCTGGGGCAGCCTGGATGAGTTGCGTGGCAAGGCGGTGATCGAACGCGAATTCGAGCCGACCCTGGACGAAACCGCCAAGGAAAAACTCTACGCTGGCTGGAAAAAAGCCGTCAGCCGCACCCGCGACTGGGAACCGCATGAAGGCGCTGAATAAACCAACAGCAGGGTTGTAACTGGTAGGGAGCGGATTCCTGCGGCATCATGGGCAAATTTTGCACGGCAGCCAAAGGAAGCCCCATGAATCTGCCTCCCCGTCAGCAGCAAATCCTCGAACTGGTCCGCGAACGCGGCTATGTCAGCATCGAGGAAATGGCTACGCTGTTCGTCGTTACACCGCAGACCATCCGCCGCGATATCAATCAGCTCGCGGAAGCCAATTTGTTGCGTCGCTACCATGGCGGCGCAGCCTACGACTCCAGTGTCGAAAACACCGCCTACGCCATGCGCGCCGACCAGATGCGCGATGAAAAGCAGCGTATCGGTGAAGCCATTGCGGCTCAGATCCCGGATCACGCCTCGCTGTTCATCAATATCGGCACCACCACCGAATCGATTGCCCGGGCGCTGCTCAATCACAATCACCTGAAGATCATCACCAACAACCTGCACGTGGCCTCGATGCTCAGCGCCAAGGACGACTTCGACGTACTGCTGACCGGTGGCAATGTGCGGCGCGACGGCGGTGTGGTCGGTCAGGCGAGTGTCGACTTCATTAACCAGTTCAAGGTCGATTTCGCCTTGGTCGGCATCAGCGGTATCGATGAAGACGGCAGCCTGCTGGACTTCGATTACCAGGAAGTGCGGGTGTCGCAGGCGATCATCGCCAATGCCCGGAAGGTGATTCTCGCGGCTGACTCCAGCAAATTCGGGCGCAACGCCATGATTCGCCTGGGGCCGATCAGCCTGATTGATTGCCTGGTAACCGATCAGCAGCCTGTGCCGGCGTTGGCGCAGTTGTTGAGTCAGCACAAGATTCGGCTCGAAGTCGTTTAACCCCCCTAACCGCTAAACACCCTCCTTGTAGGAGCCGGCTTGCCGGCTCCTACAGAATGTGCCCCCGCAATTCGCTCTTCTTCCCCGCGAATGTTCGTAAATTTTCCTTTAATGGCCCTTCGATCAGTATTTTCAATCGAAGTTGACTGGCTGTGGGCGGTTTAATGGGCTACTATTTTCGCAAATGAACATTAATGTTCGTATTCCAATACAGAAAATCAAAAGAGCCCGAGGCCAGCCGATGCCCACTTCTACCTTGCCTACGCCCCCTCTCGCTGAGGTCTACGACATCGCCGTCATCGGTGGTGGGATCAATGGCGTGGGGATCGCAGCGGATGCCGCCGGTCGCGGCCTCTCGGTGTTCCTTTGCGAAAAGGATGACCTGGCCAGCCACACGTCGTCGGCCAGCAGCAAGCTGATCCACGGTGGCCTGCGCTACCTCGAACATTACGAATTCCGCCTGGTGCGAGAAGCCCTCGCCGAACGCGAAGTGCTGCTGGCCAAGGCGCCGCACATCGTCAAGCAAATGCGCTTCGTGTTGCCGCACCGTCCGCACCTGCGTCCAGCCTGGATGATTCGCGCCGGCCTGTTCCTGTATGACCACCTCGGCAAGCGGGAAAAACTCGAAGGCTCGAAAAGCCTGAAGTTCGGCCCGGACAGCCCGCTGAAAAGCGAAATCACCAAAGGCTTCGAATACTCCGATTGCTGGGTCGACGATGCGCGCCTGGTGGTGCTGAACGCCATGGCTGCCCGCGAAAAAGGCGCCCACGTTCACACCCAGACCCGTTGCGTCAGCGCCCGCCGCACCAAGGGTTTGTGGCATCTGCACCTGGAGCGCGCCGATGGCAGCCTGTTTTCGATCCGCGCCAAAGCGCTGGTGAACGCCGCTGGCCCATGGGTCGCCAAGTTCATTCGTGACGACCTGAAGATGGAATCGCCATACGGCATTCGCCTGATCCAGGGCAGCCACCTGATCGTGCCGAAACTGTACGAAGGCGAACACGCGCACATTCTGCAAAACGAAGATCAGCGCATCGTCTTCACGATTCCGTACCTGAACCACTTCACCCTGATCGGCACCACCGATCGCGAGTACACCGGCGATCCAGCCAAAGTGGCGATCACCGAAGGCGAAACCGATTATCTGTTGAAAGTGGTCAACGCCCACTTCAAGAAACGGATCAGCCGCGACGATATCCTGCACAGCTATTCCGGCGTTCGTCCGCTGTGCAACGACGAATCCGACAACCCGTCGGCCGTTACCCGCGACTACACCCTGGCGCTCTCGGGCACTGGCGAAGAAGCGCCGTTGCTGTCGGTGTTCGGCGGCAAGCTGACCACCTACCGCAAACTGGCCGAGTCGGCGCTGGCACAACTGGCACCGTATTTCACGCACATCAAGCCAACCTGGACCGTCAGCGCCACTCTGCCGGGCGGCGAAGACATGACCACCCCGCAAGCGTTGAGCTCGCTGATTCGCGACAAGTTCGACTGGGTCCCGACGGAAATTTCACGCCGCTGGGCCACCACTTACGGCAGCCGTACCTGGCGCATGCTGGAAGGCGTGCAGAACCTCAGCGACCTGGGCGAACACATCGGCGGCGGTCTTTACACCCGCGAAGTCGATTACCTGTGCAGCGAAGAGTGGGCGACCACCGCGCATGACATTCTGTGGCGTCGCAGCAAACTGGGCTTGTTCACCACCCCGGCGGAACAACAGAAGCTCGCGGATTACCTGAGCAAGGTCGAGCAGAACCGAAGCAAGATCGAAGCGGCCTGATCACCGATCCGCTTGAACGAAAGCCCCTGAATCTCACGATTCAGGGGCTTTTTTGCAGGGGCTCATTGCGCCAGATGCAACAGCAGGAAATCAATGAACGCCCTCGATTTATGGGGCAGATGCGGGCTGTTGGGGAACACCACGTTGACGGACTGCGAGGGCAGCGAATAGTCGGGCAACAGGCGGATCAGCCGCTCGCTGGTGATGTCATCCTTGACCACCCACGCGGGCAGCACGGACACGCCCAGGGACGACAACGTCATGGAGCGGATGGCCGTGGACGAGTTGGATTCAAACTGATTGATCCCGTTGATCTCGACAGTCCCCAAGTGTGGATGGCGCAACGTCCACTGGGTGGGTGCCTGCAAGTTGCTGTTGGCAATCCACGGCAGCGAATTCAGGTCCTGAGGATTCTGCACCGGGTGACGCGCAAGAAACGCCTCGGTAGCCACCAGGACAATTTCATAATCCGCCAGTTTACGACTCTTGAATGCCGAGTCCGCCAGGTTGCCTAAACGGATAACCAGGTCTAACTTTTCCGCCACCAGATCATTGAGTGACGAGTTAAAATTATAACAAATTTTTATCTCCGGGTAGCGCTCTATGAACTGCGGAATCAACGGCAGAATATACGCCTCACCGTATTCACTGGTGGAACTGAAGCGCAACTTTCCGGAGACTCGATCATGCCCTTTTAATACATTATCAAAGGCATTATCGATATCCGCGACAATACCTTTGAACTCTTCATAAAAGTCCTGACCGATTTCGGTGAGGGATATATTTCGGGTATTTCGAATCAACAAAGTCGCTGACAGTACGTCTTCCAGCGCCTTGACATGCAGGCTGGCCATGGCTTTGCTGATGCTCAGGTAATTGGCCGCCTTGGTGTAAGAACCAAAATCGACCACGGCCAGAAATGTCTGGACCCGATTAAGATGAGTGTGCATAGCAATATGGCTCACTGTTAAATCCTGTCAAACATTGTTTCAAGGATAGTCGTATCGACAGTTTAAGTCCACCGCCCCTATGCTTTGCGGCAAAGGGGAAACACCATGACCTATCGCTACAAAGTTGCACTGATATTTCTGATCGGCTTTTTTATAGACTGTATTAACATCTTTATGTCGGCGGTCGCATTACCGAGTATATCGGCGGCGTTGCACGTTAGTACTTCAGACGTTGCCTGGGTGGCCAATGCTTATATTCTGGGGCTGACGCTGATCATTCCGGTCAGCACCTGGCTGGCCGGTCGTTTTGGCAGCCGGGAAATCCTCACCGCCTCGATGCTCGTGTTCACAGCTTCCGTGTGGATGTGCGGGCTGGCCGACAGTTTCAACGAGCTGGTGATCTGGCGCTTCGTCCAGGGGATTGGCGGTGGCCTGTTGATTCCAGTCGGCCAGGCGCTGACGTTCAACCTGTTCAAGGGTGAGCAGCGGGCGAAAATATCCACCTTGGTCATGGCCGTTGCCCTGATAGCGCCCGCCATTTCACCAACCATCGGCGGAGTCATCGTCGACAGCAGCTCCTGGCGCTGGGTGTTCTACAGCAACATCCCGTTCTCGCTGATCGCGGCATTGCTGTCCTGGTTCTGGATCAACGAAGCGCGGCCAACGAGTTTGCCCCGGCCCGACATCAAGGGCTTGCTGCTGGTCAGCGCGGCACTCGGCAGTCTGCTGATGGGCATGTCGTTGTACGGCGGCGATGCTCCGGCATGGGTGGCCGCCCTCTTCGTCATGGCCGGCGTTGCTTTCGTCGTGCTGTACGGGCTGCATTACCGCATCTGCAAAAACCCGATCATTGAACTGAGCCTGCTCAAAAGCAAAAAACTCAGCACCTCCATCTTTATCTATTACGCGATCCCCGGTGTGTTCACGGGGGTCAACTTGATGAGCATCTTCTTCCTGCAAAACACCCTGCACTTCAGCGCCCGCCTGACAGGGATGTTCATGATCCTCTACGCCATCGGCGCGTTCATCGCGATGCTGATCTGTGGCCGGGTCTACAACCGGATGGGTGCAAAGCGCCTGTTTGCCCTCGGCATGCTGTTGCACAGCGCCGGCATCGCCACCCTGTTACTGGTGAACAATCCCTCAGACCTTTTAGTGATTGTCATCGCCTACAGCTTGATGGGGATTGGCGGCGGCATTGGTGCCAACACAGCACAAACCACGTCGTTGATGGACTTCGAGGGCAGTGACACTCACAAGGCCAGCGTCATCTGGAACATCAACCGACAGATGTCATTCAGCATCGGCGCCGCCCTCTTCCTGATGGTTTTCAACCTGCTCTTGAAGCATTTCGATACCACCCAGGCCTACCACGTGACGTTCGCCATCGCCGCGCTGGTGGGCCTGTTCCCACTCTTTCAACTGAGTCAGTTGAACACTCAAAAGGACTGTCATGCACAACAAAATAGTTGAACAGGCGCACCACAGCATTCATCACGTGCACGAGCTGATCCACACCCTGTTCACCGACGCCAACGGCAAGGGGCAGGCTGCGCTCGAACCGCTGATGTCGGCATTCGCCGAGCACTTCACCATGGTCACCACCTCGGCCGCCATCGTCAACCGGGCGACGGTCGAACAGATGTTCAAGGGTGCGATCGGCGCCAAACCAGGCCTGGAAATCGTCATCAGCGACCTGCAGACGGTGTGGCAAGAAGGCGCCAGCGTGGCGATCCGCTACAAGGAAACCCATCGCCTCGACCAGCGCGAAAGCTCACGGATTTCGGTGGCGATCATTGGCCTGCATCACCACAACGCCCAATGGATCTACCTGCATGAAACGCCGTTAAGCCAGGAAAGCTGATTTTCGTATGAATTACACAATCACTGATTGCCGAATGCTCTCGGCCTCTATCAAAGAAATCACCGTCAGCCCGCAAATACCCGGGTGTGCGGCGCTGGACGCGGGCGCGCATTTCAAATGGTTCATCCCCGAACTGAATGAATGGCGGCACTACTCGGCGGTACAACTGGCGGACCGCATGACGCCGCAAGGCAGCGTCGTCTTTGCCATCCGGCTCACGGCCGACTCGGCCAGCAGTCGCTACATTCGTTCGCTGGCAATCAACGACACGGTGCAGCTCGATGGCCCGTTCAATACGTTCACCTACCCGCTCACTGAAGGCGTCGGCAGGGACATTGCGATTGCCGGCGGCATCGGCATTACGCCGCTGACCGGGATCCTTCATCACCTGACGTCATTGAATCGAAGCGCACACCTGCACTACTTCGCCAGAAGCGACGACGACGCGGCCTATGCCTTGCCCATGCAGGCACTGCTGCAAGAACGCCTGCACTTGCACTTCTCCGGCCAGCCCGATGGCCGCCCTTCTGTCAGTCAGGTGCTGGCAGATCTGGCACCACACGACCGGCTCTACGTCTGCGGTCCGCAGTCGATGCTCAACGACGTGTTTTGCCATGCCGAGGCCAACGGCCTGGCGCGCGAGCGCATCCATTTTGAAATCTTCAATGTGGTCCGGGAAGACGATGCGTCGGCCTTTGTGATTGACGCCGTCGAGTCGGGTATCAGCGTCAACGTCAATCAAGACCAAACCTTGCTGGAGGCGCTGGAGGCGGCCGGCCTGGACCCGCTCTTCGACTGCCGACGCGGTGAGTGCGGTGTCTGCGCGCTGGAGGTCGTTGAGGGCGAAGTCGACCATCGCGATTTCATCATGAGCGAAAAAGAAGCTGCCTGTAGCGCAAGGATTTATCCCTGCGTTTCCCGGGCCAAAAGCCAACGCCTGAAGCTGGCGATCTAACGAGGAACACCGTTTGGACAATTACTTCAACGGCAGAGAAGTGCATAAATCGCTCTTCCTTGATCAACAGCTCTTCGACCAGGAACAACACAGCGTCTTCGCCGCCAGCTGGTGTTACGTGGGGCACGACAGCCTGATCCCGCAGCCCGGCGACTTTTTCACCACCGACATTGCACAGCAACCCTTGGCGATGGTCCGGCAAAAAAATGGCGACATCGTTGTCCTGCACAACCGCTGCCCGCACAAAGGCGTGAAAGTGCTGGCCGAGCCTCGCGGCAATGTCGGCCGGTTTATCCGCTGCCCCTACCATGCGTGGACATTCAAGACTGATGGAGAACTGCTGAGCATTCCGGTGAAAAAGGAATACGACGATTGCGACCTCAGCGCCTGTTCCGCCCACAAAGGCATGCAAGCCGTCGCGGCGGTTGAGAATTATCGCGGTTTTGTGTTTGTCCGCCTCCAGGCGAAAGGTATCGACTTCAACACCTTTTTCGGTGAGTCATTGTCGACACTGGACAACATGGTGCTGCGCTCGCCCCTGGGCCAGCTGCGCGTCGTTGGCCAGCCACTCCTGCACCGCCATCGCTGCAACTGGAAAATGGTCGTCGATAACCAGACCGACACCTGTCACCCGATGATTGCCCATGAGTCCTCGGCGGGCGAAGCGATTCGCTTGTGGAAGGAAACCAGCGACCAGACCAGCCCTTCGCCCATGGCGGTCGAGCTGTTTTCACCGTTCATGGCGTCCTACGAGTTCTTCGCCAACATGGGTATTCGCATCTGGCCCAACGGCCACGGGCATACCGGCGTCAGCAACTCAATCCATAAAGCCTATGCCGATATTCCGGGTTATTGGGACTTGATGGTCCAGAGCTATGGCGAACGCCAGGCCACCGAGATTCTCGAAGACACCCGACACAACACCGTCTATTTCCCGAACCTGATGGTCAAGGGCCCGATCCAGACGTTGCGGGTGATCAAGCCGATCAGCGCTCAGGAGACGGTGGTCGAGTCGTGGATCTTTGAATTGGTGGGCGCCCCCATCCAGTTGCTGGAAAGAACCGTCCAGTACAACAACCTGATCAATTCCCCCTGCTCGATGGTCGCCCACGACGATGTGGAAATGTACGAGCGGGCAACACAAGGGCTACGCAGTGATTCCAACGAGTGGGTCAACGTGGCGCGACTCTTCGAACCGAACGAATCCTATGAGCGGACCCAGGTGGTTTCGGGCACCAGCGAAATGGCGATGCGCAACTTTTACAACAGCTGGCAGCACTTGATGCGGGATAACCATGCAACTCGATCAGAACAATAAACACGCCATCGAACAGTTGATCGCCAGCGAAATCCAGCTATTGGACCAACAGGATTTCAGTGCCTGGCAAGAACTGCTGACCCCCGAATACACCTACTGGATACCGTTGCGACGAGAACAGACCAGCCCCCTTCATGAGTCCTCGCTGCTGTATGAAGACCGGTTTCTGACCACGTTGCGCGTCAACCGATTGGCCAACGCGCGTAACTACTCGCAACAGCCCAAGAGTCGCAGTTTGCATATTGCCCAGTGTTCGTTGATCCGCATGGAAGACGACGAACTGAGCGCATCGAGCAGCACCAACATGCTCTATTGCGAAGCCCGAGGAGACAGCGAATGGCATTACCCGGTCACCGTCGAGCACCAACTGATTAACGTCGAAGGCATCTGGAAAATCAAAGGCAAAAAAGTACTTCTGCTCAATCCCTCCCGAGCGATTGAAAGCCTGCAGTTAATCATCTGATTTATCGAGAATCACACGTGAACGTTATGAGTACCGGCTTCGACGAAGCCACATTTCCCGGTTCCTTTCCGTATGTCGACCTGTTGTACGACTACGGCCAGTTTTTGCGCAATGCCATCGATGCGATCGGTGACTTGCCACCCGAAGCGGCCAACAAACACATTGGCATTGTCGGCGCCGGGCTGACCGGGCTGGTCGCCGCCTACGAACTGCTCCGTGCCGGCGCCCGTCGGGTTACGCTGTTCGAGGCCGCCGAAGAACACTTGGGCGGTCGCTTGCTGACCCAGCGCTTTGACGATGACCACCCGCAATTCATCGCCGAAATGGGCGCGATGCGCTTTCCTCCCAGCGAGGTCGGGTTGTTTCACTACCTGAACCGCTTCGGCATCGAAACCACCGAAGCGTTTCCTGACCCCGGTGTCGTCGACACCGAAATCCACTACCGCGGTGAGACTCATCACTGGGCGGCCATGCAGCCGCCACCGGCCATTTTCAGCACGGTCCATCGGGGCTGGAGTGCGTTTTTGAAAGAGGGCGTGACCTTCGATGACGGCACCTGCCTGGCGCCACCGTTGTTACTGACCGAGTTACTCAAGCAACACAACTACGCAGAAGTGCAGCCGGAATGGCAACGCTATCTGGATTACTTCGGTGACAGCTCGTTCTATTCGGCCATGGTGCAGATTTTCACCGGCAGCAAACCGCCCGGCGGACAACCGTGGCGCAAACCCGAAGACTTTCATCTGTTCGGTTCGCTGGGGATCGGTTCGGGCGGTTTCCAATCGGTATACCGCGCCTCCTTTACCGAAATTCTGCGGCTCGTGGTCAATGGCCTCGAAGTCAATCAACGGCTGGTGCCCATGGGTATCTCATCGCTGTCGGAGTTGATTGCCGATACGTCATTCAACGGCATGCCCCTGCGCGACCGAATCTGCCGCACCCGCATCGAGTCCATCAACAAGGGCAAGAACGGCGAAATCCTGCTGGCCGGCAGCAATGGTGAAACCTATGCCTGCGACCGGGTGATTACCACGACCACCACCCGGGCGCTGCAAGTGAACATGAAGCTCACGCAGAACCAGGCCTTCGTGAATCGTGACGTGGCCCGGGCGATCAACGAAACCCACATGGTCGGTTCGTCCAAGCTGTTCATCCTGACCAAAGACAAGTTCTGGTTGAAACACGGGCTGCCACAAAACATCCAGACAGACACCTTGGTGAAGGGCGTGTATTGCCTCGATTACGCACCGCAGGACCCTGAGTCCTGGGGCGTGGTATTGATCAGTTACACCTGGGAAGACGACTCCCACAAGATGGTTTCAATGACCGACAAAGTTCAACGCTGCCTGCGCCTTGTCGATGAACTCGCCATGAGCGCACCCGAGTTTGCCAGTCACCTTCTACCGCTCAATGGCAACTACCAGCGCTATGTCCTGGAGTATGACTGGCTGACCGACAAGCATTCGCTGGGCGCCTTCAAACTCAACTTTCCGGGTGACGATATCTACTCGGAGCGCTTGTTCTATCAATTCAAAACGGCCCTCGATCCACAACAGGACACAGGGTTGTACCTCGCCGGGTGCGGCTGCTCTTTCACCGGTGGCTGGGCCGAAGGCGCCATTCAAACAGCGCTCAACGGTGCCTGTGCGGTGATCAGCAGTCTGGGTGGCGACTTGATTGCCGACAATCCGCTGGACGGACTGCACGCTCAATACCGCTATTGCTGATGCCTTCATCGCAAGCCTCCTCTTTATCGCCGAGACCGTTTTATGTACAGCCAGCTTTCAATTGAAGAACTCGTCAGCGGATTTCGCAGTGGTCGCCACTGCCTGGACACCTGGCACCAATCCCTGCGCGATAAACAGTTTGATCATCAACACCTGAACAGCTTCATCACATTCGACCCGGCGGCGTTCGAGGGCGCCCTCGGGGCCGACCGGGAGGCGGGCCTGTTTGGCATTCCCGTTTCCTTCAAGGACAACATCAATGTCAGCGGCATGCCGACCACCGCAGGAACGCCGGGGCTGGCCGCTTACTACCCGCTGTCCGATGCCGGGATTGTCGAGCGCTTCAAGACGCTGGGCGCAAGGGTCGTTGGCAAGAACAACATGCATGAGCTGTCGTTCGGGGTGACGTCGGCCAACCGAACTCATGGCGCCGTGGTCAATCCGGCTGACGAACGCTACAGCGCAGGCGGCAGCAGCGGCGGATGTGCCGCCTCGGTGGCCGCCGGTCTTGTGCCCTGCGCCGTGGGTACCGACACCGGCGGGTCGGTGCGCATACCCGCAGCGTTCTGCGGGATCGTCGGATTTCGCCCCACCACGGGATGTTACCCGGTGGACGGCATCGTGCCCGTCTCCCAGACCAAGGACACGCCGGGGCTACTGACCCGCACACTGCAAGACTGTCAGTACATCCACCGTCACCTGACCGGGGCCGGTCCCGCGGCCCCGGGCGACAACAGACCGCTACGGGTGGGCATACCGGAAAAATTCCTCTGGGCCGACCTCGACGAAAAAGTCCGACGCGATTGCTTCGCGGCTATCAAGTTGTTGGCAGATCGGGGCGTCGAGCTGGTTCCGGTCGATGACCTGTTGATCGGGGAAATCAATGAGAGCATTCAGTTCCCATTGCCGATTTATGAGTTCTTTATCGACTTCCCGCGCTTCTTGATGAAAGAAGGCTGGGGCGACCAATTCCTGAGCATCCTGGCGCAGATCCAGGACCCGGGCATCAAGAAAATACTGACGGCGCAACTCGAGAGCCCGGCGATTTCCTACACCGACTATGTACAGGCATTGATGAGCAAACTGCAGCTGGGTCGTGAATACAGCCGTCTGTTCAACGCACATCAACTGGATGTGATTGCCTACCCCACCGTCAGCTGCACGGCTCCGTTGCTCACGGAGTGCGAGGCAGAAAGCAACTTCGAGACGTTTGTGCGCAACACCGACCCGGCGAGCAACCTGGCGGCCCCCAGTGTCACCGTTCCGGTAGCGGAAAAACACTCACTGCCGGTGGGTCTCTCGTTCGACGCGTTGCCCGGGCAGGACAGCCTGCTGCTAGAGAGAGCCCGTCAGCTATCACGCTTGCTGGCCATGCGCTAAACGCGCCGTCGGCGCCATTCACTGAATGGCGCTGATCCTTTCTCGCGCGCGCCTGCAACCTGGCCCGCCGAAAGAACAGCCCTCTAATAATTCAGATGCAGGCCTTGCCATGCGCAGCACTTCTACGCCCACTTCCGCGACCCCCGTCGCACTTGAACGATCGCCCTCGGTACTCGGTGGCGCCATGATGATCGGTGGCACCATCGTCGGCGCCGGCATGTTTTCGCTGCCGGTCGTCATGTCCGGCCTGTGGTTTTATGGCTCCGTCGCGGTCCTGTTGTTTGCCTGGTTCTGCACCTTGCATTCCGGCCTGATGATCCTTGAGGCCAACCTTAATTATCGCCCCGGTGCCAGTTTTTCAACGATCACCAAAGACCTGTTGGGTCGTCGCTGGAACGTGTTGAACGGCTTGAGCATCGTCTTTGTCCTGTACACGCTGACCTACGCCTACATCTCGGCCAGCGGTTCGGTGATTCTTCACAGCGCCCAATCATTGGGCTTGAATCTGTCGGCACGCGCCGGGGGCTTGTATTTCACCCTGACGGTCGCGCTCATCGTGTGGCTGAGCACGGCAGCGGTGAGCCGGGTGACCACGGTGATTTTCGGCGCAAAAATCATCGCGTTCTTCCTGACCTTCGGCGGACTGCTCGAACATGTGCAACCGGCGACGCTGCTCAATCGAAACGCCACGGATAGCCACTACCTTCCTTACCTGCTGATGACCTTGCCCTTCTGCCTGACGTCCTTCGGTTTTCACGGCAACGTTCCCAGCCTGATGAAACACTTCGGCAAAGACCCGCAGCGTATCCGTGCCTGCCTGGTCAGCGGCACCCTCATCGCGCTTGGGCTGTACGTTGTCTGGATGGTTTGCAGCATGGGCAACATTCCCCGGGACGGGTTCAAGGACATCGCTCAGCGTGGCGGCAATATCGACGTGCTGATCAGCGCGTTGGGGGCGATGCTCAACAGCGCGAAAATCGATGTATTCCTCAGCCTTTTTTCCAACTTCGCCGTTGCCTGCTCATTTCTCGGCGTGACCCTGGGACTCTTCGATTATCTGGCCGATGTGCTGGGGTTTGACGACAGCCCGCGAGGTCGCCTGAAAACCGCGACCACCACCTTCTTACCACCTATGCTCTGCGGGCTGTTGTGGCCCGAAGGGTTTATCCATGCCATCGGTTTCGCCGGACTGGCGGCGACCCTCTGGGCCGTCATTACCCCGGCATTGCTGGCCAGCGCATCACGCAAACGCTTTGGCAGCCCGCGGTATCGCGTCTGGGGAGGCCAGCCCATGATTGCCCTGGTGTTGTTTTTCGGGCTGATCAGTGCGATTTCACATGTGCTGTTCTCACTGGACTTGTTGCCGGTGTGGCGTTAGCGGCCTCGAACACCATTCGGTTTCCCGAACGCGACCTGTCGGTCGATTCGGTTAACCGGATTATCTTTCACGAAAATCAGCGCCATAAATATTTAATACCCTTATAAATCAATAACTTGATCTATATCGCCTGGCCTGGCACGAGTCATGCTCTACACTCTTGGACGAATGCCTGATGCACCCCACTTCAGGAGCCGTCAGGTATTCGAAGCACAAAAAGGGCCGATGAACTGGCTCCATATAAAAACAATGTCGAGGAAAATTTGATGCGCATCGTTCCCCATATCCTGGGCGCAGCCATTGCTGCCGCTCTGATTAGCACTCCAGTTTTCGCTGCCGAACTCACCGGCACACTGAAGAAGATCAAAGAGTCCGGCACCATCACCCTCGGGCATCGTGACGCTTCCATCCCGTTTTCCTATATCGCGGACGCTTCCGGCAAACCGGTCGGCTACTCCCACGATATCCAGCTGAAAATCGTAGAAGCCATCAAGAAAGACCTGGACATGCCCAACCTCCAGGTCAAATACAACCTCGTGACCTCGCAAACCCGTATCCCGCTGGTGCAGAACGGCACCGTGGACGTCGAGTGCGGCTCCACCACCAACAACGTTGAACGTCAGCAGCAAGTTGACTTCTCTGTCGGTATCTTCGAAATCGGTACGCGTCTTCTCTCCAAGAAAGACTCCACGTACAAGAATTTCGACGACCTGAAAGGCAAGAACGTCGTGACCACCGCGGGCACCACGTCCGAGCGCATCCTCAAGTCGATGAACGCCGACAAGCAAATGGGCATGAACGTCATCTCCGCCAAAGACCACGGCGAATCCTTCCAGATGCTGGAATCGGGCCGCGCCGTAGCGTTCATGATGGACGACGCGCTGCTGGCCGGTGAAGCGGCCAAAGCCAAGAAGGCGAGTGACTGGGAAGTGACCGGTGATCCGCAGTCTTACGAAATCTACGGCTGCATGGTTCGCAAGGGCGACGCGCCGTTCAAGAAAGCCGTGGACGACGCAATTGTTGCGACCTACAAGTCGGGCGAGATCAACGAAATCTACAAAAAATGGTTCATGTCGCCAATCCCGCCAAAAAACCTGAACCTGAACTTCCCGATGAGCGACGAACTCAAGGCCCTGATCGCCAATCCGACCGATAAAGCGGCTGACGACAAGAAATCCTGATTTCTGACTAACCTTATCTCCTGAGAGGGCCGCTGCCCTTTCAGGAGATAGTCACTCCCTGCTGGCATTTTTTGGAAACACTCGAACCGGTGGCTGTCGAGCCGCTCGTGTGTGCCTGACTACTATGGTTGGGCGGGAACGGAGCTTCCCCAGGCGGGCACTTGTACATCGATCGATCTGAGGGGAGACCCTAATGAATTACAACTGGGACTGGGGCGTGTTCTTCAAGTCCACCGGCGTGGGCAGCGAGATTTATCTCGACTGGTACCTCACCGGTTTGGGCTGGACCATCGCCATCGCCATCGTGGCCTGGATCATCGCGCTGACGCTGGGCTCGATCCTGGGCGTCATGCGCACCGTGCCGAATCGCATTGTATCGGGCATCGCGACCTGCTACGTCGAACTCTTCCGTAATGTGCCGCTGCTGGTTCAGCTGTTTATCTGGTACTTCCTGGTGCCCGATCTGCTGCCGCAAAACCTGCAGGACTGGTACAAGCAGGACCTGAACCCGACTACCTCGGCGTTCCTCAGCGTTGTTGTCTGCCTGGGCCTGTTCACCACCGCCCGCGTTTGCGAACAAGTGCGTACCGGCATCCAGGCGCTGCCCAAAGGCCAGGAAGCCGCCGCTCGCGCCATGGGCTTCAAGCTGCCACAGATCTACTGGAACGTGCTGCTGCCCCAGGCCTACCGCATCATCATTCCGCCGCTCACCTCGGAATTCTTGAACGTGTTCAAGAACACCTCCGTCGCCTCGCTGATCGGCCTGATGGAATTGCTCGCACAGACCAAACAGACCGCCGAGTTTTCCGCGAACCTGTTCGAAGCTTTCACCCTGGCGACACTGATCTACTTCACCCTGAACATGAGCCTGATGCTGCTGATGCGCATGGTCGAGAAGAAAGTCGCCGTACCGGGCCTGATCTCCGTAGGAGGTAAATGATGGAATTCGACTTCTCGGGCATCATCCCGTCCCTGCCAGGTTTGTGGAACGGCATGGTCATGACCCTGCAATTGATGGCGCTGGGCGTTGTCGGCGGGATCATCCTCGGCACCATCCTGGCCCTGATGCGCCTGTCCCACAGCAAGCTGCTGTCGAACATCGCCGGTGCCTACGTCAACTACTTCCGTTCGATTCCATTGCTGCTGGTCATCACCTGGTTCTACCTGGCGGTGCCGTTCGTGCTGCGCTGGATCACCGGCGAAGACACCCCGATCGGCGCGTTCGCCTCCTGCATCGTGGCCTTCATGATGTTCGAAGCGGCGTACTTCTGCGAAATCGTCCGGGCCGGTGTGCAGTCGATTCCCAAGGGCCAGATGGGTGCTGCCCAGGCCCTGGGCATGACGTACGGCCAGATGATGCGTTTGATCATCCTGCCGCAAGCGTTCCGCAAGATGACCCCGCTGTTGCTGCAACAGAGCATCATCCTGTTCCAGGACACCTCGCTGGTCTATGCGGTCGGCCTGGTGGACTTCCTCAATGCTTCGCGTGCCAGTGGCGACATCATCGGTCGCTCCAATGAGTTCCTGATCTTCGCAGGTCTCGTGTACTTCACAATCAGCTTTGCCGCCTCGCTGCTGGTCAAGCGTCTGCAAAAAAGGTTTGCCGTATGATCTCTATCAAGAATGTCAACAAGTGGTATGGCGACTTCCAGGTACTGACTGACTGCAGCACCGAGGTCAAAAAAGGCGAAGTGATCGTGGTGTGCGGGCCGTCCGGCTCCGGAAAATCCACCCTGATCAAATGCGTCAACGCCCTGGAACCGTTCCAGAAGGGCGACGTGGTGGTCGATGGCACGTCCATCGCCGACCCGAAGACCAACCTGCCGAAACTGCGTTCGCGCGTCGGCATGGTGTTCCAGCATTTCGAACTGTTCCCGCACCTGACCATCACCGAAAACCTGACCATCGCGCAGATCAAGGTGTTGGGCCGCAGCAAGGAAGAAGCCACCCAGAAAGGCCTGCAACTGCTTGAGCGCGTCGGCCTCTCGGCTCACGCCCACAAGCACCCGGGCCAACTCTCCGGTGGTCAGCAACAGCGTGTGGCAATTGCCCGTGCGCTGGCGATGGACCCGATCGTCATGCTGTTCGACGAACCGACCTCCGCGCTGGACCCTGAAATGGTCAACGAAGTACTCGACGTCATGGTGCAACTGGCCCACGAAGGCATGACCATGATGTGCGTGACCCACGAAATGGGCTTCGCCCGCAAAGTGGCCGACCGCGTGATCTTCATGGACCAGGGCAAGATCATCGAAGACTGCAAGAAAGAAGAGTTCTTCGGCGACATCAGCCACCGCGCCGAGCGTACACAGCATTTCCTTAACAAGATTCTGCAGCACTAAGAAAAACACCGCTCCCCTTGTAGGAGCCGGCTTGCTGGCGATCAACGATAACGCGGTGTTTCAGGTTAACCGCGGTGATGCGATCGCCAGCAAGCCGGCTCCTACAGAGGGTCGGTGGTGGCTTGAGATTTGTGTTGTGGTTGACCCAAGGCATCTGTGATGAAATGCGACCCCACTCTCTATCGCGCTGCGCCGCCATCACTCGCCGTGAAACCCCGTCTGATTCGCCATCTGTTCCTGCCGCCGCTGGTCATCGCCCTGATGATCGGATTGGGTTTCCTCGGCTTCTGGGTCAGTGAACACTACGGGATTCGCAGCCTCAGCGAGAACGGTCAGCGTCAGCTCGAACTGCATGCCCGCGCCGTCGAGAGCGAGATCAGCAAGTACACCTACCTGCCCAGCCTGCTGGAACTCGAATCCAGTGTTTCAAAACTGCTGGCCGACCCGTCACCGGAACACCGGCAGACCGTCAACGACTACCTCGAAGGCCTGAACCGGCGCAGCCGCAGTCGGGCCATCTACGTGATGGACACCACCGGTCGCGTCATGGCCACCAGCAACTGGCGCGATGTCGACAGTTACCTGGGTGAAGACCTGTCCTTTCGTGCCTATTTCCAGAACGCCGTGCGCGGTCAGCCGGGACGCTTCTACGGCGTCGGCAGCACCAGCGGCGAACCCGGTTATTACCTGGCCCACGGCCTGGAAGAACACGGCAAGATCATCGGCGTCGCCGTGGTCAAAGTGCGCCTCGAAGCCATGGAAGAACGCTGGCAGCGCGCACGCCTCGAAGCCTTCGTCAGCGACGAGAACGGCATCATCATTCTCTCCAGCGATCCGGCACGACGCCTGAAGTCAGTCGTTCCGTTGAGCGACGAAACCAAAGAGAAACTGGCCCGCAGCCTGCAGTACTACTGGTTCCCGCTGAACGAACTGCAACCGCTGGCCCGGGAACAGCTGGCCGAAGGCGAGGAAAAACTGACCTTCCCCGCCAACAGCGAAGTGGAGTCCGACGAAGAGGACATCAGTTACCTCTCGCAAACCCGCCCGCTAAGCGACACCCCATGGAACTTCACCCTGCTCACGCCTTTGCAGGATTTGCGTCGCGAGGCGATCAATCAGGGGATTCTGGTGGCGGTGGCGTTTGCGCTCGTAGCCTTCCTGCTGATTGCCTGGAACGAGCGTCGCAAGGTAATCGCCACCCGCCTCGCTGCCCGAGAAGCCTTGCAGGAAGCCAACAATCAACTGGAGCGTCGGATTACCGAACGCACCACCGACCTGCGCGCCAGCAACGAACGGCTCAAGGGCCAGATCCGCGAACGGCGCCAGGCCGAGGAGACGTTGCGTCGTGCCCAGGATGAACTGGTGCAGGCCGGCAAACTCGCGGCCATCGGCCAGATGTCGACCAGCATCGCCCACGAACTGAACCAGCCGCTGGCGGCGCTGCGTACGCTGTCCGGCAACACCGTGCGCTTTCTCGAGCGCGGTCAGCTGGACGTGGCCAGCACCAACCTCAAGACCATCAACGAACTGATCGACCGCATGGGCCGGATCACCGCCAGCCTGCGTTCCTTCGCCCGTCGCGGTGACGACAAGGGCCAGGCCTGCCTCGGTAAAGCCGTGGACGCCGCGATGCAGCTGCTGGGTGGGCGAGTCGAAGGCGTCCATCTGCAAGTGCACCGCGAATTCGAAGACAGGCAGGTGCAGATCGACCAGACCCGCCTCGAGCAGATCCTGGTCAACCTGATCGGCAACGCGCTCGACGCCATGCAGGCGCAACCGTTGCCCGAGTTGTGGCTGGAAGGCGAGGAGTTCGATGGCAAATATCGCCTGCGCGTGCGCGACAACGGCCACGGTATCGATGCCGAAGCGCGCAAGCATTTGTTCGAACCGTTCTTCACCACCAAACCCGGCGAACAAGGCCTGGGCCTCGGCCTGACCCTTTCCGCCAGTCTGGCCGCCGCCACCGGCGGGCATTTGGGTGTCGAGCACCCGGCCAGCGGTGGCACCACCTTCGTCCTCAGTTTACCGTTGGTAAGCCCCACTCACGCCGAGCCAATATGAACAACGACCTTAGTGTGCTGATCGTCGAAGACGACCCCCATGTGCTGCTCGGTTGCCAGCAGGCGCTGACCCTGGAAGACATTCCCTGCGTGGGTGTGGGCAGTGCCGAAGAAGCGCTGGAACGGGTTGGCGACAACTTTGCCGGCATCGTCATCAGCGACATTCGCCTGCCGGGCATCGATGGCCTGGAACTGCTGACCCGGCTCAAGGCCCGGGATCGCAGCTTGCCGGTGGTGTTGATCACCGGTCACGGCGACATCTCCATGGCCGTCGGCGCGATGCAAAAAGGCGCCTATGACTTCATGGAGAAACCCTTCTCCCCGGAACGTCTGGTGGATGTGGCACGCCGCGCCCTGGAGCAACGCAGCCTGGCCCGGGAAGTCTCTTCGTTACGCCGGCAACTGGCGGAGCGTGATTCCCTGGAAGGTCGGATCATCGGTCGCTCGCCGGCCATGCAGAACCTGCGGGAATTGATCGCCAACGTCGCCGATACGTCGGCCAATGTGCTGATCGAAGGCGAAACCGGCACCGGCAAGGAACTGGTCGCGCGTTGCCTGCACGACTTCAGTCGCCGGCACACCAAGCAGTTCGTCGCGTTGAACTGCGGCGGCCTGCCGGAGAACCTGTTCGAAAGCGAGATCTTCGGCCACGAGGCCAACGCCTTCACCGGCGCCGGCAAACGGCGGATCGGCAAGATCGAACACGCCGATGGCGGCACGTTGTTTCTCGACGAAGTCGAAAGCATGCCCCTGCCCTTGCAGATCAAACTGCTACGGGTGTTGCAGGAGCGCACCCTCGAACGTTTGGGTTCGAACCAAAGCGTGGCCGTGGATTGCCGGGTGATTGCGGCGACCAAGTCCGACCTCGATGAGTCAAGCAAGGCCGGCGAGTTTCGCAGCGACCTGTATTACCGCCTGAACGTGGTGACCCTGGAACTGCCGCCCCTGCGCGAACGTCGCGAAGACATCCTGCAACTGTTCGAACACTTCCTGCAGCAGTCATCCCTGCGCTTCGACCGCGCTGTGCCGGAGCTGGACAACCAGACGTTGTCGAACCTGATGAGCCACGACTGGCCCGGCAACGTGCGCGAACTGCGCAACGTCGCCGAGCGGTATGCCCTCGGCCTGCCCGCGTTCAAGAAGTCCGGCGCCAGCGGCAGCAATCAGGGCCTGGCCTTCGCCGAAGCGGTTGAAGCGTTTGAACGCAATTTGCTCAGCGACGCCTTGCAACGTAGCGGTGGCAACCTGACCCAGGCCAGCCTGGAACTGGGGATGGCCAAGACCACGCTGTTCGACAAAGTCAAAAAATACGGGTTGAGCCACTGATGGATCTGTTGTTGAAAGCGGCGCTCGGTGCGGCAGTGGTCGTCATTCTTGCGGCGCTGGCGAAGACCAAAAATTATTACATCGCAGGCCTGGTGCCGCTGTTTCCGACCTTTGCGCTGATTGCGCATTACATCGTCGGCAAGGGGCGCTCGCTGGACGATTTGAAGACCACCATCGTGTTCGGGATGTGGTCGATCATTCCGTACTTCGTTTATCTGGCGACGTTGTATGTAATGGTCGACCGGATGCGATTGGAGGCTTCGCTCGCCGTGGCGGCGGTGGCGTGGTTGATGGCGGCCACCCTCCTCGTCACCGTCTGGGTCCGCCTCCACGCCTGACCATCCCCAATCCCTGTGGGAGCGGGCTTGCTCGCGAAGGCGTCGTGTCAGTCGACATCAATATTGAATGTGCCGACCTCTTCGCGAGCAAGCCCGCTCCCACAGGGAAGGTGCTGGCCCGTCCCTTGCATTTACCCCCAAAAGCCCCCTCGGCCGGCCTTCATGATCGATGAAGCCGGTGTCTGGGAGGGTCTGCCAAGGGGTGAATTGCAACCTTGAACATTTTAGATCTCGACCACAGCCTGACGGCGCAGGCGCCCATCTCGCGGCTGCTGGAAAGCGGCCGTGCCAAACGCCTCGACCTGCTCGACCTCGGCCCGAAATTGCGCCTGTGGTCCAGCGAACGGACCTGGCGCCGCTTCGCCGAACGCTTGCAGCAACGGCCCCGACACAGCGGCCCGCAACCGGAAATCTTCTTCGTCGGCTCCGGTGATTACCATCATCTGACCCCGGCCTTCCTGACCGATTTGCCGGAGCCGGTGAGCCTGATCCACTTCGACAACCACCCCGACTGGGTCCGCTTCGCCCCGCGCCGGCATTGCGGTTCGTGGGTCAATCAGGCGCTGAAGCTGCCGAACATCCAGCGCATTGTCACCCTCGGCCCGTGCAGCGATGACCTGCAAAATCCGCAGCTCAAGGGCGGCAATGTGCGGGCGCTCAAACGCGGCGTATTGCAGCTGTTTCCGTGGCAGCACGCGCCCTCGAAAGTGTGGGGCCGGGTCGGTGACGGCGCCGGCCATCAACAGCAGGAAAACCTGCTGCACTGGCGCAATCTGGCGGAGCTCGACTGGCCGGTATTTCTCGAACAGATGATCGCCAGCCTGCCGACCCGCGCGGTGTGGATCACCGTCGACAAGGACGTGTTGGCCAGTGAAGACGCGGCGACCAATTGGGACCAGGGCGGCATGCGCCTGAGCCACTTGCTGCAAGCCATTCGAGCATTGGCGGCCAGCAAGCGAATCATTGGCATCGACATCTGCGGCGAGTACGCCCGCCCGGCCTTCAGCAACGCCCTCAAACGCTGGGAAGCCAAGTCTGACCAGCCTCCGGCCGAACGCTGGAGCGAAGCGGATCTGCTGCGCAACTCGGCGACCAATCAGGCGTTGATCGATCTGTTCGAGGAGCTGTTTCCATGACCTTCACCGTGATTGTGCTGGTGGCGTTTTCCATCGTGCTGGACGTCATCGGCCAGCTCTGTTTCAAGCTCGGCCTGGACCGTTTGCCGGAACTCGAAGGCGGGTTTCGGCTGAATGCGTTCTGGGGCCAGGTGTTCAACGCGCCGTTGTTGTGGTGCGGGATCGGCGCCTACGTGATCGAATTTTTCGTCTGGCTGGAAGCCCTGTCCCGGGCGCCCCTGAGCCTGTTATTCCCGGCGGCGGCGCTGGCGTATTGCGGCGTGGTGCTGGCCGGCAAACTGATCCTCGGCGAGACCGTCAGCCGTCGGCGTTGGCTTGGAACGTTAGTGATTACGGCGGGCGTGATGCTCGTGTGTGTCGCCCATGCATGAGGCTCAATCGATAATCAGAGGCAAGACCGACTGGCTGCATGAACGCCTCGGCACGGTGGTGCTGTGGGCGTTGTTGATCTGCTTTGAAAGCGCCGGCCAGATCGCCACCAAGGTCGGTGGCGATCAGCTGGGGCAGATGGATTTCAACCTGCAATGGCTGCTGGCCGTGGCGGTGAATCCGGGGGTGTGGTTTGCGATTGCCTGCTACATCGGCGCGTTTTTCGTGTGGATGCTGATCTTGCGGCGCAGCAGTTTGTCCCTGGCGTTTCCGCTGAGCTCGCTGGTATTTGTCGGGGTTTTGCTCGGGTCGTGGCTGGGGCTGGGCGAGCAGATCAGCGTGCTGCACTGGGTAGGTGTGGCGGTGATCATGGGTGGGATTGCGTTGCTGGCCGATGGCGACAGCGCACACTGATCGTTCCCACGCTCTGCGTGGGAATGCAGCCCGTGACGCTCCGCGTCACTGGACGCGGAGCGTCCCTAGAGGCATTCCCACGCAGAGCGTGGGAACGATCGGCGGACTATTCAAATTTATAGGCCAGTGCAGCCTGCACTTCCCCTTGGTTGGTATCCCCCACCTCTTTGACAATGCTGCTGTTCGCCGCAGAGCCTGTCAGGTGAATCCAACTGGCACTGGTCAACAACGACCACTGCGGCGCCAACGGGAACTCAAAACTCTGGGTCAACGCCACATTCTGCAAACCACCACCAGCGTTGTACGGCCGAATCCCTGAGGCTTGTGACTCATTGGCACTGACACCGAAGAACGTCTGACTCTGCCGCGCATCCGCAAAATGCGCAGTCAGATTGGAGCTGCCAATCACCCCGCCACCCAGCGGATAACCCACCTCCGCACCAACACGCCCCAACACCCCGCCCTGCCCGCCGCGCCCGCCAACCGCTTGCCCGACCGATGCAAACACTCGCCAGAAATCAGCCGGCGCGTACTGCACGTAGCCGCCCACCTCGCCCATATCCGGCACGTCGCGCAACCCCTGCAGTTCGCCGTTGGACGTGCGCCCCGGCAGGTAATTCACGAACGGTCCGGCGCTGAAACCCTTGGCGTTCAATGCGTCCCAGGTCAGCCCGTCGTCCGTACCGAGGCTGACATCGCCCCAGTCGAGATCGAGGTACGGCACCGGCCGGGTTTCGTAGCGGCTGCCAGTCGGATCGTGTGGCTGATAGCTGAGGCCACCCCCCGCTTCACCGGTGATGCCATCCGCTAAAACACTGCCCGAAAGGCACGTCAGCGCGGCGAAGAGAGCAACCGTAATCCTCGACATGAGGCAATTCCTTGAACTGGATGTGCGCGCATCAATCCCCGAATCACACCTCCCACGCAAGCACTCATGTTGTTTGTAGCGACCTACAAAAATTGTAGCTTCGCCGACCCACACACACGCCTGAACCCCAGCCCCGCTGGGCCAGACCCGGTTGGCACAGTCCCTGCTCTACCCCCATGGCAAGCGCAAACAGCGCAACCTGCCCAATAGGTATTGAGATGATTGACTGGCATATCGTGTGTGATTTCGACGGGACCATCACCCGCACCGACGTGATCGACAGCATCCTCCACCGGTTCGCTGACCCAAGCTGGGAAGCAATCGAAAACGAGTGGCTGGCGGGCGACATCGGTTCGCGTGAATGCCTCAGCCGCCAGCTCGCGCTGGTCAAGGCGACGTCCACCGAACTGCTCGGGTTCTTCGACACCATCGAGATCGACCCGGACTTCCCCGACTTCGTCGACCACGTGATCGGCCTCGGCGCCTCCCTTGAAGTGGTCAGCGATGGCATCGAGCAAGGCATTGCAAGGATCCTGGCGCGCAACTACGTCAGCCTCTTGCCGATCCTCGCCAACCGTTTGCGCCAGCTCGACCACCAGAGCTGGCGCATCGACTTCCCCCATGCCAGCGACGCCTGCCGCGCCGCCTCTGGCAACTGCAAATGCAAGTCCACCCCCAGCACCAAACGGGTCTTGGTGATCGGCGACGGCCAGTCCGACATGTGCGTGGCCGCCACCGCCGATTTCGTGTTCGCCAAGGATCGCCTGGCCGAGCACTGCGAGCGTAACGGCATCGCCTACGCACGCTTTGACAGCTTCGCCGAACTGCCTGCGTTGCTCGCCCTGCTGCCAAGCGCCAGCGCCGCCAACGCCACCTCTTTCAACGTAGAAACACAGGAACGCTTCCACCATGTCTGATATTCGAATCGCTACGCCTGAAGACCAAATCCTTCTGGATAAGGAAGCCAAATACTGCTCCTACGGCGACACCGTTCACTACATCGATCCGCCGCGCATCTTCAGCCGCTGCGAAGGCTCCTATGTCTGGGACACCGAAGACCAGGCCTACCTCGACCTGCAAATGTGGTACTCGGCGGTCAACTTCGGTTACGCCAACCCGCGCCTGAACAATGCATTGAAACAACAGATCGACACCCTGCCGCAGATCGCCAGCCAGTACCTGCACAAAGGCAAGATCGAGCTCTCGGAAATGATCGCCGTGGACGCCAAGAAGAAATTCGGCCTCGACGGTCGTGTGCACTTCAACGTCGGCGGTTCGCAGTCCATCGAGGACTCGCTGAAAGTCGTGCGCAACGCCACCAACGGCAAAAGCCTGATGTTCGCTTTCGAGGGCGGTTACCACGGTCGCACCCTCGGCGCCTCGTCGATCACTTCCAGCTACCGCTATCGCCGCCGCTACGGCCACTTCGGCGAACGCGCCAACTTTATCCCGTTCCCGTACCACTTCCGTGGCCCGAAAGGCATGACCAAGGAAGAGTACGGCAGCCATTGCGTGCAGCAATTCGCCCGCCTGTTCGAGACCGAATACAACGGCGTCTGGGACCCGAAAGTCGGCCAGAGCGAATACGCCGCGTTTTACGTCGAGCCGATCCAGGGCACCGGCGGTTACGTGATTCCGCCGATGAACTTCTACAGCGAGCTCAAGCATGTGCTGGACCAGCACGGCATCCTGATGGTGGTCGATGAAATCCAGATGGGCTTCTATCGCACCGGCAAGCTGTGGTCGATCGAACACTTCGACGTCAAACCGGACGTTATCGTCTTCGGTAAAGCACTGACCAACGGCCTCAATCCGCTGGGCGGCATCTGGGCCAAGGAAGAGTTGATCAACCCGAAAATCTTCCCGCCAGGTTCGACCCACTCGACCTTCGCCTCCAACCCGTTGGGGACGGCGGTGGGCCTGGAGATGTTCAAGATGACCAGCGAAGTCGACTACGGCTCGATGGTCATGAACAAGGGCAAGTACTTCCTCGAAGGCCTGAAGGACTTGCAGAAACGCTACCCGATCATCGGCGACGTCGACGGTCTGGGCCTGGCCCTGCGCTGTGAAATCTGCGGACCGGACGGTTTCACGCCGGACAAGGCCACCCTCGATTTCATGGTCGAAGAAGGCATGAAGGGCGACATCGAAATCGACGGCAAACGCCTGGGCCTGATCCTCGACGTGGGCGGTTACTACAAGAACGTGATCACCCTCGCGCCGTCGCTGGAGATCAGTTATCCGGAGATCGACCTGGGCATCGCGTTGCTCGACCGTCTGCTGCATCGGGCGATGAAAAGATGAGCCAGCCTGAGATCGATATGGGCGAAGGCAGCGCCGGTTTCGTTCTCGGCAACGGGGAGGTCGCGGTGTTGTTGATCCACGGCCTCACCGGCACGCCGACCGAGTTGCGCCGGGTCGCCATGGGCCTGGCGAAGGCCGGGTGCACGGTCTACGTGCCGACCCTGGCCGGCCATTGCGGGGACAACGCCGACCTGCAAGCCACCGGTTGGCGCGACTGGTACGAGAGCGCGCGCAACACCTTCATCGGTGTTCGGCGCAAACACCAGCACGTGTTCGTCGGCGGTTTGTCGATGGGCGCAGTGCTGGCGATGTACCTGGCCGCCGAGCATCCGGGCCAGATCGAAGGCTTGCTGCTGTATTCGACCACCCTGCGCTACGACGGCTGGAACATGCCCAAAGTCGCGGTGCTCACGCCGTTGCTGATGGCGATTCCGTATGGCGTGCACCTGTGCCGCTTCAACGAAAAATCACCGTTCGGCATCAAGGACGAACGCTTGCGCGCCATCGTCGAGCGGCAGATGAAGGCAGGTGAAAGCAGCAATGCCGGACTGCTGACCATGTCCGGCGTAAGTGTCCGGGAATTGCATCGACTGGTGGCTGCAGTGAAAAAACGCATGCCGCAGATCACCACCCAGGCGCTGGTTTTGCACTCACGGGAAGACGACATCACCAGCCGCTGGAACGCCGACTACGTGGAACGCAAACTCGGCGGCCCGGTGGTGAAAATCCTCCTCGACGACTGCTACCACATGATCACCGTCGACTTGCAATACCGTCGGGTCGTGGAGCTGAGCGCGGACTTCATCCAGCACCGGTTCATGCAACAAGTCCGCGCCCCGCAACCCGTGCGCCAGGATTACCGGCAACTGGCCTGACAGGCGAACCTCACACGATCCCTGTAGCAGCTGGCGAAGCCTGCGTCCGGCTGCGCAGCAGTCGTAAACCCTGCTCACGCGGTTTGCCTGAAACACCGCAGTGCCTGATTTCACGACTGCTGCGCAGCCGGACGCAGGCTTCGCCAGCTGCTACAGGGATTGTGCGATGGCGCAAAGATGTACGGATCGGAAATGGCCCGCAAGCAAGAGAAATTTTAAGGAACCAATGTGATCACTGCCCTTGCCTTTTCGACGATCGAAGCCATCGACCGCGCTGCCTGGAATGACTGTTTCCCTGCTGAACTGGAGGGCTGGGATTATTACCGGGCCGTTGAACAGGCGGGTATTGCGGATTTTCAGTGGCGTTATCTGGCGCTGTACGAAGACGAGGTATTGGTCGCGGCGGCGGTGGCGTTCACCACCGCGTATTCGCTGGACACCACGGTTCAGGGTCCCGGCAAACGCGTCACCGAACAATTGCGCCGCTGGTGGCCGGGACTGTTCGAGGTGCGCCTGTACGCCCTCGGTTCGCCGGTGGCCGAGCAATGCCATGTCGGAACCGCACGCCAGATCGACCCCGTCCGCCGTCCGGCCTTGCTTGAGCAATTATTGACCCTTGCGCGAAACGACGCCGATCAGGCGGGCATCGGTCTGCTGGCGGTCAAGGACGCGTCGCACCGCGATCCGCAATGGTTGAAGGTGTGCCAGGAGGCCGGCCTGCAAAGCATGCCCGGCCTGCCCAGCGCCGAACTGCCGATCCGTTTTGGCTCGGTGGACGCGTACCTTGGCACCCTCGGCAAATCCACCCGCAAAGACCTGCGCCGTACCTTGCGCGGGCAAGGTCCGCGCATCGAATGGCGGCGTTCTGTCGAAGACCTGCTCCCGCGAATGATGGCGCTGTACGAAGCCACCCTTTCACGCAGCGACCTGACCTTCGAACGCCTGCCACCGGACTACTTTCACCAGGTCCTCGAACACCTCGATGAACGCGCCGCGTGCGTGCTCTACTGGGTCGGCGAAGAACTGGTGGCGTTCAACCTGGTGCTGCTGGACGAGCAACGCCTGGTCGATAAATTCTTCGCCCACGACCTCGCGAAAACCCGCGATCACAACCTGTACGTGCGCAGCTGGCTGGCCAATGTCGACTACTGTATTGAACACGGCATCGCGATCTACGCGTGCGGTCAGGCCGGCTATGCCAGTAAGCTGCGCCTGGGTTGCTCGTTTACCGGCAACACCGTGTTTTTCCGCCATCGCAACCGGGTGCTCGACGGTCTGTTGCGATTGGTGAAAATGTTCATTCGACCGGACCGTTCCGATTCCGCCATGGCTGCTGCTATAAGCGAAACCCAATGATAAAAGACCGCCCCGCCACCGCCCGACCTTTCGCCCTCTCCGGCTGGAGCCTGCAGCGCAAACTGGTGCTGGCGTTCTGGCTGGTCAGCGTGATCCCGACCATGATCGCGGCTGAACTGGCGGCCACCACCCTGTCGCAGATTTTCGATAGCAACGTGCGGATCTGGCTGCAGGAATCGACCCAGATCGTCGAGGACGAGATCACCGAAATCCTGCGGGACAACGCCCGGGCGGCGCAGTTGTTCCTGCGCTACACCCGCCCGCCCACGGATCGCCTGTCGAGCAAGCACGACAAACTGACCAGCGACATCGCCGACTCAATGGGCATCGACGTCGTGGCGCTGGTGCGCAACAGCGATCATAAAGTGGTGTTCAGCACCGCCGCCGATGACGTCGTCCGGCAGATCAGCACCGAGCCCAAAGCCGTGTTGCAGACCCTGCAAGTCGGCGGCGTCCCTACCGGCACCGTTGTCTCGACCTTCGAGACCGATCAGGACGGCGTCGATTACAAACTGGTGATCGCCACGTACCTGGACAGCAGTTTCCTCACCAGCGTCGCCGATGTGCATTCCCTCGACCTGCGCCTGTACCTGGCCAAGGCCGATGATTTTTCAGAGATCTTCTCCACCCAGCGCTTCGAAGATCACCCGGCCGCCGTGCCGGAGAAAATCGAACAGATCCTGCGCAACACCAAGCAGCCGATCGAGCAATTCACCAATCGCTACAGCGGTATTTACCGGCCGATACTCAACGAAAACGGTGAGCTGCAAGGCGTGATCTTCAGCGGACTGCTGCGCCACACCAGCCTGGTCGGGCTGGTGAACCAGAGCAACCTGTTCATCCTGATTTTCCTGCTCAGCTCGGCGGCGTCCCTGGCGGTCGGCTGGATTGTCTCGCAACGCCTGACCAAGCCCCTGCGCGGGTTGTCCAAAGGCGTGCAAGCGGTGATTGCCGGGGATTATCGCCAGCGCCTGGTGGTCACTGGCGGCGATGAACTGGCGGAACTGAGCAGCACGTTCAACCACATGAGCGAACGCCTCGCCGAATTGCAGCACCTGGAATCGCAACTGCGCCGCCGCGACCGACTGCATGCGCTGGGCGAAGTCGCCATGGGCCTGGCCCATGAAATCCGCAACCCGCTGGGCATCATCAAGACCGCCACGCAATTGCTGCACCGGCGCGCCGATTTGCCCGAGACCGACAAACGTCACCTGGAATACGTGGTCAGCGAAGTCAGCCGCATCAATGACCTGATCACCGACTTCCTCGACTTCGCCAAGCCCAGCGCACCGCTGCGTTCGACCCAGGCAGCGCGACCGCTGGTGGATGAACTGATCGGCTTCTGCGCCCCGGAACTGGCCAGCCACAACATCGATGTGCGGATCGACGATCAGGCACCCGGCGCGACCCTTCACGCCGACGCCCGACAACTCAAGCAGGCCGGCCTGAACCTGATCGTCAACGCCATCGACGCCATGCCCGACGGCGGGCGGCTGACGGTCGGGATCAGCAGCGACGAGCACTACACCGTGATCAGCGTCTGCGACACCGGCCAGGGCATCGAACCGGACATGCTCGAACGGATCTTCACACCGTTCGTCACCACCAAGGCCTCGGGCACTGGGCTGGGGCTGGCGAAGGTGTTCTCGATCATGGAAAGTCATGACGGGCGCATCGAATGCGTCAGTGAAAAAGATGCCGGCACCACCTTCACGCTGTACATTCCGGCCAACGGTGAAGATTTCGACGAGGGCAGCGATGACGCATAACGTACTGGTGGTCGACGACGAGCCCAAGCTCTGCGACTTGCTGGCATCGGCCCTGAGTCAGAACGGCATTCAGGTGTTCACCGCCGGCAATGGCCTGCACGCGCTCAAGGTGCTGGAGTGCGAGGACATCGACCTGGTGATCAGCGACTGGCGCATGCCCGGCATGGACGGCCCGCAACTGCTGGCGGAAATCAAAAACCGTTTTCCGCAGCTGCCGGTGATTGTCATGACCGCCTACAGCACGGTGAAAAACGCGGTGCAGTCGATGCGCAACGGCGCCTTCGACTACATCGCCAAGCCGTTCGACATTGACGAACTGGATATTACCGTCAGCAAGGCCCTGCAATTTCGCGACATCCTCAAAGACAACCAGCGCATGCGCGCTGAGCTCGATGAGCATCAGCAGATCGACAGCCTGATCGGCGACAGCCCGAGCTTCCGTCGGGTGCTGCACGCCATCGATTCGGTGCGCGAAAGTAACGCGACTATTCTGCTGACCGGCGAAAGCGGCACCGGCAAGGAAATGGTCGCCCGGGCGATCCATAAACATGGCAACCGCGCCGACAAACCGTTTGTGGCGGTGAACTGTGCGGCGATCCCCGAAGGGCTGCTGGAAAGTGAAATGTTCGGCCACCGCAAAGGCGCGTTCACTGGCGCCGTGGCGGATCGCGTCGGACGGTTCATGCAGGCCGACAAGGGCACGCTGTTTCTCGATGAGATCGGCGAAATGCCGCTGGCCTTGCAGGCGAAAATCCTCCGGGCCTTGCAGGAACGGGTGATCGAGCCGGTGGGCGATCCGCGCGAGCGCAAGGTCGATGTGCGGGTGATTGCCGCGACCAACAAGAACCTGCTGGACGCGGTGGCCAACAAGGAGTTTCGCGAGGACCTTTACTACCGCCTCAACGTGTTCCCGATTCCGCTGCCGGCCCTGCGTGAACGGGTGGAAGACATCGCGCCGCTGGCCCGGCATTTTGCCCACACTCTGGGCGGCGCAGCGGGCAAGCGTTTTACCGGGTTCAGCCCGGAAGCCTTGCAGGCGATGGCCAATTATTCTTGGCCGGGGAATATTCGTGAACTGCAGAATTGCGTGGAGCGGGCGACGATTGTGGCGTCGGGGGCGGTAATTGAAGAGGAGGATTTGCCGGCTTATTTGTTTGCTTCAAGTTCCGACGCCAGTGGTGCTGTGATCACTGAAGGCAATGTGCCGGCGGATCTGGAAGCGGCGTTGGCTGAGGTCGAAAAGGCTTACATTCTGGCGGCACTGGCGCAGAGCAATGGCGTGCAGGCCGCGGCGGCGCAGTTGATCGGGATCTCCGAGCGCAGCTTCTGGTATCGCTTGAAGAAACTGGGCATCCACGTCGACAAAATCGTCCGCTAATCCCCGCCCCTCTTCCTCACCCTTACTGTAGGAGCTGTCGAGTGAAACGAGGCTGCGATCTTTTGATCTTGATTTTTTAAGATCTAAAGATCGCAGCCTCGTTTCACTCGACAGCTCCTACAGAGGGTTCAGTTATTAACGGTGCCGCCTTTTGACTCACTCATGATCTGCCGGATCGCCCCGACAAAGGTCTCAACCGGCTGCCCGCCACTCACCGCATACTGCCCGTTAAACACCACCGTCGGCACCGAACTCACCCCGCGTGACAGCCACAGCTGCTCTTCTTCGAGCACCTCTTTGGCAAACTCATCAGACGCCAGAATCGCCGCAGCCCGCTGCCGGTCCAGCCCGACGCTTTCCGCAATCTGCGCCAATTGCTGATGATCGGACGGATTACCGCCATCAGTGAAATACGCCTTGAACAGCGCTTCCTTCAAATTGAACTGCAACCCTTCCAGCCCCGCCCAGAACAGCAACCGATGCGCATCAAAGGTGTTGTAGATGCGGCTGTTGCCATCGGTGCGAAACGCAAACCCGACCTCGGCGCCACGGGCGCGAATCATCTCGCGGTTCTTTTGCGATTGCTCAGGGGTCGAGCCGTACTTTTCGGTGATGTGTTCGGTGATGTTCTGCCCTTCCGGCCCCATTTTCGGGTTCAGTTCGAACGGCTGAAAACGGATCTCGGCCTGGACTTCATCACGCAGCACTTCCAACGCCCGGGTCAGGCCATACAGGCCGACCACGCACCACGGGCAGGACACGTCGCTGACGAAATCGATTTTCAAAGGGGTACTCATCATTCACCTCGCAGGGCTGGATCGCGCCGGAAAGTTTGAACGATACACCTGAAAGACCAAGGCGGCAGCCATTCCACTAATCCCTGTAGAACAGAGGTGCCAGCCATTCCACATATCCTGTGGGAGCGGGCTTGCTCGCGAAGGCGACGTGTCAGTCGCCATCTGCTTGTCTGATACTCCGCCTTCGCGAGCAAGCCCGCTCCCACAGGGATTTAGGGTGTTTTGGAGAGTGTGTTTAGTTCTGTTTAAGGTTACTTCCTGAAAGCTACAGCGCCTTGCGCCGTCGCCTACAACCACGTCAGAATCCGCCGGCTTGTGCGCCTGGGGGGCCGTCGGTAACTTGGTTCGTGTCACTGATTCCCAGTGATCGGGTTTAGTAGCCCGGGTAGGTTTTGACGGCTGCACAAGTGTCATTCAGTCAGGTTTGTGCCTGCATTCGATGGCGGCTGTGCGCTTGGCGCCCTCGGGCGCGCCGGTTTTGAATCCTCCCGGTCTACTAACTTGCGCACAGCTGCCTCCCTCTTCGTTTAGTAGCGAGATGAATGCGGCTCAACCTGAGGATTTACTTATGTTCAAACTTACTCCGAACCCACCGGATACCGACGACGTTTCCCCCTACGAAGCCCCGGACTCCAAAAAACTCAACGAAGCCGCCGACCGCGCCCTCGATTACTACCTCAAACCGGTCATCCCCAAAGACACTCCCCCGCCGGCCCAGTACCATTTACACCATCGCCCCCGACATCGATCACGAAACCCTGCTGGCCAACGCCTGTGAATCCCTGGCCTCAGCCAGCGTGATGCTCAGTGATTTCGCCGCATTGATGGAAGGCCCGCAGCGCAACACCGTGCTGGGCATTCAGCAGTCCGTGATGTTGGGTGAACTGGCGGTGAACCGGATGCTGGATAACTTTGTTCCACCAAGCGCCGCGACCTGATTGGCTGACGAGGTTCCACAAACACCGAAGATCGAATGTGGGAGCGGGCTTGCTCGCGAAAGCGGTGTATCAGTCAAGTAGATGTCGACTGACACGACGCCTTCGCGAGCAAGCCCGCTCCCACATTGGGATTGGGGGTTATAGGAGATTGGGGACCGGCACCGGATCAATCTGCGCCCAATGCGAAGTGTCTTCGCGATGGGCCTGCAAGTACGGCAACACCGCCGCCAGCAACGGCGCCTTGAACGCTTCCTGGAACCGATGCGCCAGTCCTGGAATCAGCTTCAACTGGCTACCGCGAATGTGCGCCGCCAAGTGCACGCCATGCATCACCGGCAACAGCGGATCGGCCGTGCCGTGAACCACCAGCGTCGGGACGCGCAATTGGTTAAGCAACGCCACACGACTGCGCTCAGCGAGGATCGCCATGATCTGGCGCTTCACGCCCTCAGGATTGAACGCCCGGTCATAGGACAGCGCCGCCTGATGCAGCAACGCTTGCCGATCATCGCTCACGGTCGGGCTGCCCAACGCCGCCAGCAAATCAGCCTGTTGCTCCAGCGCCACTTCGCGATTCGGTGCGCCACGACGGGACAACAACTGCACCAACGCCGAACTCGGCGCCGGCAGGCCTTCGGCCCCGGAGGTGGTCATGATCAGGGTCAGGCTCTCGACCCGCTGCGGCGCCATCGCCGCCATGTGCTGGGCAATCATCCCGCCCATGCTCGCGCCCAAGACGTGGAATTGCTCGACCTTCAACGCATCCATCAGGCCAAAGGCATCGTCCGCCATGTCGGTCAGGGTGTACGGCGCCGCAACCGGCAGACCGAGCTTGTAGCGCAACACCTCAAAGGTCAGGTTGGCGTCGACCGGCGCTTGTCGCCAGGTCGACAGGCCGACGTCGCGATTGTCATAACGAATCACCCGAAAACCTTGCTGACACAGCGCGACCACCACCTCATCCGGCCAGTGAATCAATTGCCCGCCCAGGCCCATCACCAACAACAACGCCGGGTCGGACGCACGGCCGATGCTCTGGTACGCCAGGCTCACCTGCGCCAGATCGGCATGTTCGGTTGGAACGTTTACGTCGCAACGAGACGCCGCGAAAGACGGTAATCCAAACAACAACGCGGCCAGGAAGGCCGCTGTTGATAAAAATCGTGCACGCATGAAAAACACCGAAACGCAGAACCCCAGTAGAGCGCGAGTCTGATGAAGTTTGATCAAGCGCGCTGCCACAGTTACGTGACAGTTTGATGAAGAGTGCTGAACGGTCGTGTGAAGCATCGACGACTACCGCTGGTCAGAAAACAGTCTGAACCTGTTATTTCTGACAGTAGCCAGCCCGCAAGTTTGAGCTTTCAATCAGTCTCTGACGCGCCTTGCCGCCCCGGTTCGTGCGCTTTTCGTGCGAGTCGGAGAACATCTATGACTGCTTTATCTATTTTCCCACGAGAGCTACTTGACTCGCTGGATAAAGAAAGCCCGCAACAACTGATCGACCAGTGTGCCGAAGTCAAGTCGCAGGGTCTGTTCACAGAAAATGGTGTACTTCGGATATACCCCATCCTGATCCTCGGCTGGCACTTGGTCGACAACTCCCCCGCCTCACATGGGGTCAACGCGGATGAGACCGCAGGTCCCGGACTGGGATGGTGGGTTCTTTTCCCCTCCTATACCCTGATGGCGGCGTTTGACACCTTGCGCCTGTACATGGGCAAACGCCTTGAGCCCGGTGAGGTCCCGGACCCGACGGATCGAGGCACACTGATCAAGACTGAAATCGTCCCCCAGGATCCCAAAAACGAGAACATCGTCAGCGTCATTTCCAGAATCGCTGTCGAAAAACCCGGTATCCATCGGATGTGGTACACCGTCGAACGCACCAGTGGCAGTGGACCCGAACGTGCAGAAGAGATAACCGTATGGTTCAAGCCAACCTTTCCAGACAGCCGCGACCCCACCGGCAACACCCGCGAGCGTGTGCCTCTGGAAGCCCCTCGTTTCCCGGCCATTATTGATGAGGCGATGGTTGAGGTGGGTGTGGACGTCACTATTCCTGCCTGGCCAATCATGACCGCCGGTGACGTTATTACCCTTATGTTCGGCAATCAAATCGTCGAGTACATCCTCAAGCATGAAGAGATCGGTCAGAACATCGTGGTATTTGTGTCGTCTGCCGCCCTCAAGTTGATCGGTCCCGCAGACCCGTTATTGGCGAGTTACAAGATCCGTGACCAAGTACACAACAGCAGTCTCACCTCCAAAACAGGTGAAGGAAAACTGGATCCGAATCTCACCTATCTTGAAGCGCCTTCAGTGGTTGGCTCGAACGGCAATGTTCTGAAAATCGACGATCTCAATGGCAAGCCCATGGAAATTGAAATCTTCGTGGAGCGTGCCGATGCCATCTCTGGAGATAAAGTGGAATGCTTTATCTATAACCCAGAGACCGGACTCACTCAGTCCTATGGTCCGATTGATTACAAAAGAGGCATCGTCACGGTCGAGGTGCCTTACGAAACAGTGAAGAATCTGGCCCGGGCGACCATCGAGATCTATTACGAGCGCATAAGAATCGTGGCGGGCACAGAGAAACGCACCCCGTCCTACTCCTGTTTCCTGGAACTGATCGGCGAAAAATACCGGGCTCCAGCGCCTACTGCGCCGCAAGCCCACGGGGCGGTCCTGTTGCCAGATCAGGCAGAGACGGTGGTCTATGCCGGACCAGGAATCGAAGGCCTGGCGGTCGGAGACAAGGTGACACTGACCTGCCTGAGTACAAGCGCCGGCGGCACTACCCGCCTGCAAACCTACGAACGCTTTGTCACCCCGGGCATGCTGATTCCTACGGTAGGCTACGTCGTACCATTCATCTGGGAAAGCAAACACTTTGGTACCTATCAGGACGGTTCGGTCCAGCTGTCCTATATCGTCACCGGCATCGGGCATGCCGCGCCTCTGGAGTCCTGCGTCAGTCGGCTGCGTATCGGGCAAGTGACCAATACCCTGAACGTCGTCGATGTCGGTAAAGACGAAAACGGCGTACTCGACCCAAAGGATATACCTTTCGGCACACCCGCCATTTGCCCGGCCAAAGGCCACACGCGCATCGGCGACACGGTTCACCTGGAAGTACGGGGGCCAGACGGCAATCTTGTTTTTGCAGACTCGCTGCCCATTACCGCGGCCCACCTCGACAAAGACATTGAATTCAGACTGGCCTACGAGCTCATCAACTCACTGATCAATCGAGTGATCACGGTGGACTGGTACATCAAACGCAACCGGGACCTGCCTCTGACCGCCCCCGAACTGGTGCTGCGAATCGGCGCCAAAGCCTTGATGCTGCCGCCGCCCAAGCTTGAGCAGGCGTCACTTGGCAACATTATCAATCCGCTAAACACTCAGAAACTTGCCACGGTCAAAGTCACCTACACCGGGATGGCCCCCTCCCATCGTGTCACCCTCTTCGTCAAAGGACGTGATGGCTTTGGCAGCCCGGTGCTTGCGACACTTCAAGGAAGCGCCAGCGGAACACTGACCTTCACTCTGCCACTGACCGCCGTCCCCGCCAACATGGGTACATTCATGTCCTTCTGGTATGTCGTGACGCAGGAAGGCATACAGGATCAAAGCTCTGCGCCCACCAAATATGAAGTCACCTCCATTGCCAATGAAGACATCAACTACCCGCGCATGACCATCAAGGAGGCGAAGGATCACAAGGTCCTGAACCTCAACAACTTCACGGGCGATGCCCACTGGACGCTGATTGCCTGGCTGTTCATTGCCATCGGCACCCGGATGCGGGTGGCCCTGAGTGGGCAAAAATCCGATGGCAGCGAATACGTCATCATGCTTTTTGATGGGGTGATCACCGCCAACCATGTGAGCACTGGATTGAGCGGCGTCATCTCCAGGGAACAGCTCAAACTGTTCAAGGACGGCACGCAGGCTTATGGATTGTCGATCGCCAATTTCAGCGACAAGGGCGGCGTTGATACGGTCTTCCCGATGCGGGACCTGACGATCAAATCGGAAATGCTGGCTAAACCGGTCATCACCCAATTGATTGATAATCAGCCGCCCAAAACTGGCTCAATTGCCAATGGCGGTACATGCGATGATCCCGCGCCTCAGCTTGTGGGTACTGCAACCAAAAAAACCATTGTCGAACTGTTCGCTAACGATAAGAAAATTGCTCAAGCAACGGCAGACGACAATGGAATCTGGAGGGCCAACGTCAATATCGGATTCGGCCGACACAGACTTGTCGCGAAAACACCGAATGGCCAACTCACGTCTAACGTATGGATCGTGAACGTTGCCAACGACCTGAGTATCGGCAACAACGCTTCGCTGTTTCTGCCCTTGTTTCTGGTGCTAGGGAAACCGCCAATCACCCACCCAGCGGGCAGCATCCACACGCAGCCGGCGTCGGGTGGCAGCGGTCCTTACACCTACAGTTCTTCCAACCCCGGTATCGCGAAGATACTCGATGGCAACGGCAGGGTCGCCGCTTTAGGCAATGGCACTGCGACCATTACCGTGAATGATCAGTCCGGGCAGAAGGCCTCCTATAACTTGACCATATCCGGTATCAGAAATGTGGCACTTTGGGGGTATGTAAACTGGATCCCCGATTTACAAGCGCAATGGCGCCCATTTTGCATGACGGTGCAGCAGTTCCAGACGTTTTGGCAAACGTATGCATCGGTTGGCAACATTCCTGCATATTTCGGTTGGCCCCAGTCGGCCTACTGGACATCCACCAATAACGACTACGTCCAAGATGTGGCATGGGCATTCAACTTTACCAATGGCAACGGCTTTCAGCACTCACCCGGTAGAGAGAACCTTCCCACCCTCCGAATTTACTAGCCGATTCTCGATCGGGGGAGCCTGGGCGCCATTGGCCCAGCGGGCTCCCGACAACCTCGATCCCTCGACCTGAGAATTCCGGGTTGCCGAGCCACAACGAATCTCCCGCATTGAATTTTTGTCGACTACAGAATTTGTATACGACACCAATCAATGTGGGAGCGAGCTTGCTCCGGGCGGCGTTCAGACGAAGGCGCCAGAACAGGCGCCGCAGAACTTTAGGCCAACTGACTGCGCAACTGCCGCGCCGCCGCCACCATATTCACCAACGCCGCCTCAGTCTCCGGCCACGCCCGGGTCTTCAACCCGCAATCGGGGTTCACCCACAAACGCTCCGCCGGAATGCGCTGCACAGCTTTGCTCATCAACTTGACCATCTCGGCCGTGTCCGGCACCCGTGGCGAGTGGATGTCATAAACACCCGGGCCGATGTCGTTCGGGTAGTCGAACGCTTTGAAAGCCTCGAGCAATTCCATGTCCGAACGCGAGGTCTCGATGGTAATCACGTCGGCATCCATCGCCGCGATGGACTCGATCACGTCGTTGAATTCGCTGTAGCACATGTGGGTGTGGATCTGGGTTTCGTCGCGCACGCCGGAGGCGCTGAGGCGGAAGGCTTCCACCGCCCAGTCCAGATACTCCTGCCATTGTGCCCGGCGCAGCGGCAAGCCTTCGCGGAAGGCGGCTTCGTCGATCTGCACGATTTTGATGCCGGCGTTTTCCAGGTCGACCACTTCATCACGCAAGGCCAACGCCAACTGCTGCGCCTGGATTTTGCGCGAGACGTCTTCACGCGGAAACGACCACATCAGCATGGTCACGGGACCGGTGAGCATGCCTTTCATGACCTTGTCGGTCAGGCTCTGTGCATACGTGATCCAGTCGACGGTCATGGCTTTCGGGCGGCTCAGGTCGCCGTAGATGATCGCCGGTTTGACGCAGCGCGAACCGTAGCTCTGCACCCAGCCGAAACGGGTGAACAGGTAGCCGTCCAGTTGCTCGGCGAAGTATTCGACCATGTCGTTGCGCTCGGCTTCACCGTGTACCAGCACGTCCAGGCCCAGGCGTTCCTGGACTTGCACCGCGTAGCGGATTTCGCTGTGCATGGCGTCGGTGTAATCATTGGCCGACAGCTTGCCTTGCTTGAAGGCCTGGCGTGCCAGACGGATCGACCCGGTTTGCGGGAACGAGCCGATGGTGGTGGTCGGGAATGGCGGCAGTTTCAAGCGGGCCTGTTGCTGCGCAATGCGTTTGGTAAACGGCGAATGGCGTTGGCTGTCCTTGTCACTGATAGCGTTTATCCGTGCCTGCACTTCGGCTTTGTGGATACGCGGTGACTCGACGCGGCTGGCCTGAATCGCTCGGCTCTCGGCGAGGGCGGTTTGCACCTTGGGCGATTGCGGGTCGTTGAGGGCATCGCGCAGCACGGCGATTTCTCCACACTTCTGTACAGCAAAGGCCAGCCAGCTTTTCAGTTCCGGATCGAGTTTGTCTTCGCGTTCCAGGTCCACCGGGCTGTGCAGCAACGAGCAGGAACTGCTGACCCACAGGTTGTCGCCGAAACGTTCCTGAGCGAATTGCAGTTGTGCGAGTACCGGCTCCAGTTCGCAGCGCCAGACGTTACGGCCATTGACCAGACCCACCGAAAGGATCTTGTAGGTCGGCAGACGATCGAGCACGTGCAGCAGTTGGTCGGGCGCGCGCACCGCATCGATGTGCAGGCCTTGCACTGGCAAACCGACGGCTAGGCCGAGGTTGTCTTGCAGGCCGCTGAAGTAGGTCGCCACCAGCTTTTTCAGCGGCGAATACTGGAGGATGTGGTAGGCGCGTTCGAAAGCGTTTTTCCATTCTTGCGGCAAGTCGAGGGTCAGGATCGGTTCGTCGATCTGCACCCATTCCACGCCCTGAGCGGCGAGGCGGCCGAGGATTTCGCCGTAGATCGGCAGCAGGCGTTCGAGCAGGTCGAGCTTGTCGAAGTCGTTGCCTTTCGCTTTGCCGAGCCACAGGTAAGTCAGTGGGCCGATGATGACGGGTTTGACGTTGTGGCCGAGGGCTTTTGCCTCGTCGACTTCGTCGAACAGCTGTTCCCAGCTCAGTTTGAATTGTTGGTCAGCGCTGAATTCCGGGACCAGGTAGTGGTAGTTGGTGTCGAACCACTTGGTCAGTTCCTGGGCGTATTGCGCTTTACTGTGTTCACCGCCGCAGCAGGCAGCCGTGGCGCCTCGGGCCATGGCGAACAGGGTGTCGAGGGTTGGCAGGCCGCGGGAGTCCTTGGCGCTGTCGAAACGCTCGGGGATCACACCGAAGGTCAGGGAATGGGTCAGCACCTGGTCGTACCAGGCGAAGTCGCCCACGGGCAGCAGATCGATGCCGGCGTCTTTCTGCAATTGCCAATGGGTGGCGCGCAATTGGCGGCCGACGCTTTTCAGCGAGTCCTGATCGAGGTCGCCCTTCCAGTAGGATTCGAGGGCTTTTTTCAGTTCGCGGTCAGCGCCGATGCGCGGAAAACCAAGTGTGTGGGCCAGAGCCATGGTGAGTTTCTCCCTGTAAAAGATGGCGCTATTGTCGACAGCCAACCCAACATGAGACAAACTCAACCTTTTCGTGTTGATCACAAGTTTTCCTCATGGAGCCATCCGATGCTTGAAATCCGTCACCTGAAGACCCTGCACGCCTTGCGCGAAGCGGACAGCCTGGTCGATGCCGCCGACCGACTGCACCTGACCCAGTCCGCCCTGTCCCACCAGTTCAAGGAACTGGAGGAACGCATGGGCATGCCGCTGTTCGTGCGCAAGACCAAACCGGTGCGGTTCACTAGCGCCGGTTTGCGCCTGCTGCAACTGGCCGACGCGACCTTGCCGCTGCTGCGTGGCGCCGAGCGCGATATCGCGCGGCTGGCCGGTGGCACGGCCGGGCGTTTGCACATGGCGATCGAGTGCCACAGTTGCTTCCAGTGGCTGATGCCGACCATCGACCAGTTCCGCGATGCCTGGCCGGAAGTCGAACTGGACCTGGCCTCAGGGTTCTCCTTCGCCCCGCTGCCGGCCCTGGCCCGTGGCGATCTGGATCTGGTGGTGACCTCGGATCCGCTGGAACTGGCGGGGATCACTTACGTGCCGTTGTTCACCTATGAAGCGATGCTCGCGGTGGCCAACCAGCACCGTCTGGCGAGCAAGGCTTACATCGTTCCGGAAGATCTGCTCACGGAAACCCTGATCACCTACCCGGTGGAACGCGATCGGCTGGACATCTTCACCCGTTTCCTGGAACCGGCCGACATCGAACCGGCGCAGGTCCGCACCTCGGAACTGACGGTGATGATGATGCAGTTGGTGGCCAGCGGACGCGGCGTGTGCGGTATGCCCCATTGGGCGCTGCATGAATACAGCTCACGGGGTTACGTGAAGGCCAAGCGGCTGGGCGAGAAGGGATTGTTTGCGACGCTGTATGCGGGGATTCGCGCGGACATGCTGGATGCGCCGTACATGCGCGATTTCTTGCTGACGGCCAAGGACACATCGTTCTCGACACTGGATGGGGTTAGCGCCGTTCGCTGACAAAAATCAAAAGATCGCAGCCTCGTTTCACTCGACAGCTCCTACAGGGTTTTGTGTACACCTGTAGGAGCTGTCGAGTGAAACGAGGCTGCGATCTTTAGAGTTCTCGCCACATGTGGATTTTGTCGAAATAGTCTTCGCCGACGCGTACCGCCATGGGTTCGAGGCCGTACTGTACAAAGCCGCAACGTTTGTACAGGTTGAACGCCGCCTCGTTGCCAGCGGTGACGGTCAGCTGGATCAAGCGCAGGCCTTGATGGTTCTGCGCTTCGGCCAGGACGGCCTGCACCAGTTGCTGACCCAACCCGCGCTGCCGGACCTTGCCGGACACGTACATGCCAAACAGCGTCGCCTTGTGCCGGGCCTTTTCCCGGGGTTCGAAGGCCAAGCCGACGATGCCCACCAACTTGCCCTCATCAAACGCCCCGAGCACCACATCCAGTTTGCTGGTCAGGCGCGATTCCCACCAACTCAGCGGCATCGCGGCGCGTTCGCGCACACTTGAGGTGAAGGCCTGAGGATGCAGGTCGTAGGCTTCGAGCATCAGTGCCCGATAGTCCAGGGCATGGCTGGCATCCAGTCGTTCAATCCACATGATCAAGCCGTCCGTCGTTGCTCAAGCATCAGCCGCACCGCCAGCGCTGACAGGACAAACCCCATGAAATAACGCTGCAGCGCCAGCCAGGTCGGATTGTTGACGAACCAGGACGCGATACCCGCCGCGAATATCGAGATCAGCAGGTTGACGCAGAAACTGACGCTGATCTGGGTCAGGCCCAGCACGATGCTTTGGGTGAACACCGAGCCATGCTCAGGGGTGATGAATTGCGGAAACACCGACAGGTAAAACACCGCAATCTTCGGGTTCAGGGCACTGGTGAGAAAGCCCATGGTGATCAGTTTGCGCGACGAGTCCGGCGGCAACTGCTGCGCTTCAAACGGTGAACGCGCGCCGGGCTTGACCGCTTGCCAGGCCAGCCACAGCAGGTACAGCGCGCCGGCCCATTTCAGCACTTCGTAGGCCATCGGCACGGCCAGGAACACCGCGGTCAATCCGGCCGCAGCGGCGAACAAATGCACGAAAAACCCCGCGACCACGCCAAGCAACGATGTTACGCCGGCCTTGCGCCCCTGGCAGATCGAACGGGAGATCAGGTAGATCATGTTCGGCCCTGGCGTCAGCACCATCAGCAACGCGGCAGCGGCGAATATCAACAAATCTTGAAGCGGGATCATGGGGGCAGTCCTGGTCCGTGGATGATCAGTCGGTCGCGGTCAGCGAAGCTCGATAAAACGGCAGGATCAGGTCTCGTGTCAATGGCGCCAGCGTGAGATCGCCGTCGGTGGCCGGATCGATCCAGCGCACCTCTTCTATCTCTGCGGCAGGCGATACGTCTGAATCGATGGCCAGCTGGAAGAGTTCGGCCTGTACGACAAAACCCGGCTCGTTGGCGGCCGGTGCCGAGAAAGGTCCCAGGTAGGTGGCGTGCGCGGGGTCGATGACCAGCCCAAGCTCTTCTTCCAATTCACGGGCCAGGGCGTGAACCGGTTGTTCGTGGGCCTCGATCTTGCCGCCGGGCTGCATGAAGGCTTCGGTGCCGCGCTTGCGGACCAGCAGCGTGCGGCCGTCGGGGCCGATCAGCAGGGCGGCGGCGATGCGGATGATGCGGGGGGAATTGGTGGTGGAAAGGGTCATGGGTCTGCAATGGAATTGGGTGACGGGCGCAGAGGATCACATGGGCGTGGGATAAGATCAAAAGATCGCAGCCTCGTTTCACTCGACAGCTCCTACAGGAAATCGCGATCCCCTGTAGGAGCTGTCGAGTGAAACGAGGCTGCGATCTTTTGATCCTGGCCCCTAACTCGCCGCCAGCTCAAGCCCCCCCTCTTCCTCCGGCACTTTCACAAAAACGGCGTACTTCGCCCCTTCCATCGCCTCGAACGCGATCAGCTTCTCCACCAGCGGCCCGCTCAGCACCTTGCCCGCATTGAGCAGCAGCATGCCGTTATCGGCATTGAGGTTGTGCGCCAGAATCATCCCGGCCGCCAGATCCCGGGTGGTCAGTACCTTGACCGTTGGATCGGCCAGCGACACGTCGCTCAAGTACGCGGCGCAGACCTGAATGAAGTCCTCGACCAGGTCAGGATCATAGAGACGACCGGCGTACTGGCGGATATAGACCAGGGCTTCATCGCTGTTCATCTGGCGCTCAAGGATCAGCCCGCGCTGCAACTCGATGAAGTCCACCGCCAGTTTCAGCCACCGCGAACCGAGCGGAATCGCCTCGCCCTTGAGCCGGTCGGGGAAACCGCTGCCATCCCAGCGCTCCTGATGGTGAAGTATCAGGCGAGCGGCATCTTTCATCGGGTCGAGGGTCATCAACAGTGATTCACTCTGCTTCGGATACCCGCGATAGCGCTCCTGATCGCTGTGGTGCAGCAGATCGGCAGGCGCGGTCATCATGCTGTCGGTCCAGCTCAGCTTGCCGATGTTGTAGAGCGCTGCGGCCATGGTCAGGTCGCGGGTGCTGCCTTCGTCCAGGTCATGGAGTTTGCAGTACACCCGCACCAGTTCGATGATTTGCCGGTTGGTCTGCTTGGCCGGCGGCAAACGCAGGTTGGCCAGCAGCGAAAACACCTCGGTGCCGGTGACATAACTGTGTTTGAGCTCTTCGTAGGCCAGGTCAAGCATGTCGGCGGTCTGCTGCAGCTCGGCGGTGCGGGACGCGACGTGTTTTTCCAGGGTCGCGTTGAGTAGCTTCAATTCCTCGTTGCGATCCCACGTCTCCTGCACCAGACGCAAGCGTTCGCGCTCGGAATGCTGGTAGGCCAGGGATTGGCGCAAGGTCAGCAGCAATTCCTCGTCGTGCCAGGGTTTGCTGATGTAACGGTCTATCTGCCCCTCGTTGATCGCTTTGACGATCATCGTCAGGTCGGCATAACCGGTCAGCAGAATACGCAGCGTCTCGGGATGGCGCTGGTGGATGTGCGCCAGCAGCGTGGCGCCGTCCATGTTGGGCATGCGCGCATCGCTCATCACCAGGTCGACGGGTTGTTTCGCCATGATCTCAAGCGCCTGGGCCCCGCTGGTGGCGAGCAGCACGTCGTAGGGCTGGCCGCGCAAGAGCCGGCGCAGGCTATTGAGGATCGATTCCTCATCGTCGACCAGCAGAATCTTGGGTTTCCAGGTGACAGTCGTGGGGAGTTGCTCTTCCATGGCATTACCTCAAGCAAAACGGGCGTCGTTGCGTCAGGCATCAGCCAAAACATTCCGTTTCTGGCCTTGCCTGAGCTACAGGCTAGATGATTTCCAGCCGGGCCCCTGGAAATGATTCGTCTCAGTCGATCGGGCGAAGTGCTGCACAGGCGACTATGCTCCGTTCACTCGGATCCACTTTTTGTACCGTTGCCACGTGATCAGGGAAAGGATGCCCCTATGAGCACACCGCTCCACACTGCCACCGCTCCCGGCGTATGCCTATGAATACGCTGCTGGCGCGTACCAACCGTCGGATTCTTATCGTCGACGACACCGCTTCGATTCATGCGGATTTCATCAAGATCCTCAGCCCGCCCTCGACCGAAGACGACGAGCTGATCAGCGCCGAAAAAGCCCTGTTCGGGATGCAAGCGACGGCAACACTGCAAAGTTTTCTGCTCGATTCGGCCTTTCAGGGTATTGAAGCACTGAACAAGGTCGAGCGAGCGTTGGCTAACGACTTGCCCTACGCGATGGCCTTCATCGACATGCGCATGCCGCCAGGCTGGGATGGCCTGGAAACCATCGAACGGCTGTGGCAGGTCGATCCCAAGCTGCAAGTGGCGCTGTGTACCGCTTATTCCGACTATTCCTGGGAAGACATCGACGAACGCCTCGAACTGGGCGATCGCCTGCTGATCCTCAAAAAACCCTTCGATGCCATCGAAATCCGGCAGATGGCCAGCGCACTGACCGCCAAATGGCAGATGACCGAAGACGCCGAACTGAAGATGTCGCTGCTGGAGCAGGCCGTCGAAGAACGCACCCGGGAGCTGTCCGACGCCAACATCATCGTGCAGAACAGCCCGACCATCTTGTATCGCCTGCGGGGCGAACCGTCGTTCCCGCTGATGTACATCTCCCACAACATCACCAAGTACGGTCACGTTGCGGCGAATCTGGTCGCCTCGGCCAACTGGGCCCGGGAATTGATTCATCCCGACGACCAATCGAAAGTCGACACGGCCATGGCCCGGGTGCTGGACCGCCATGCGGCGGGCGCGTCCATCGAGTTCCGGATGCGCACCGGCGACGGTGCCTGGCGCTGGGTCGAAAACCGCTACATTCCGGTGCGTGACGAGGAAGGACGCCTGCTGGAAGTCGAAGGCATCATCATCGATGTCACGGAACGCAAGGTCGCCGAGGAGAAAATCGCCCTGCTGGCCCGCACCGACGGGCTGACGGGGCTGGCCAACCGTGCCACCTTGATCGAACGCCTGCACCAGGCGTTCGCCGCCGCGCGTCGGGGTGCGACCCCGTTCGCGATGTTCTACCTGGACCTCGATCACTTCAAACGCATCAACGATACCCTCGGCCATCCGGTGGGCGATCTGTTGCTGCAGGAAGTGGCCCGGCGCATCAAGGCCTGCGTGCGCGAAAACGATGTGGTCGCCCGCCTCGGCGGCGACGAGTTCGCCATCCTGCAACTGGACGTCAGCGACCCGACCCAGTCCGCGTCATTGGCCGGCAAGGTCCGCGATGCGCTGGTGCTGCCCTACTCCCTGGCCGGCAATGACGTGCGCGTTTCGGTCAGCATCGGCATCAGCAGCTATTCGCCGCTCATCACCAGCGCCGACGGCCTGCTGAACCAGGCCGACATGGCGCTCTATCGCTCCAAGGAAAAGGGCCGCAACCAGTATCACTTCCACTCCGAGGAGATCAATCAGGAGGTGGTCGAGCGCATGACCATCGCCAACGATCTGAAAACCGCCATTGAACACGGAGAGCTCGAACTCAATTACTGGCCCGAAGTTGACCTGAGCAGCGGCAAGATCCTCGGCATGGAAGCCCAGGTCAGCTGGAACCACCCCGAGCGCGGCTTGCTGGAAGCGCCGGCGTTCCTGCCGGCCGCGGAAAAAACCGGCGCCATCATCGCCTTGGGTCACTGGGTGCTGGATCGCGCCTGCCAGCAAATGCGCCAGTGGCGCGACGACGGCATGGCGCCGCCGGTGATTGCCATCAAGCTGTCCCTGGCCCAGCTGAAAAGCGGGCCCGAGCTGATCTACGACGTGCTGCGCACCACCGCACGCTGGGAACTGTGCGCCTGGGACCTGCGTTTCGATGTGACCGAAGCGACCCTGGCCCAGACCAAATGGACCCACAACGACGTGCTGCCGCGCCTGCGGGAGCTGGGAGTAAAGATCGCCATCGACGACTTCGGCACCGAATATTCCTCGTTCGATTACCTCAAGACGTACCAGGTCAATCACCTGAAACTCGCCCAGGCCTTCATCGACACCGCGGCTCGGGACCCGGAGAGCGCCAACACCTTGCGCGCAATTATCAACTTCGCTCGTGAGGTAGGGATCGGAATCATCGCTGAAGGTGTCGAAACTCAGGAACAACGTAGTTCGCTGATGGCCACAGGCTCGCCAATGAACGCACAGGGTTACTTTTTCAGTAAAGCCGTCAGCAGCCAACAGGCCGCCCAGTTGCTCAAGGCCGGCAGCATTGTGCCCCTACAACACCACACCGGGCCGATCCTGGACAACCCGCACGCCACGGAGGACAAGGAATGAAAACTCCGTCCGTCCAGACCAACCGGCGCATCCTGATCATCGACGACACGCCCTCGATCCATCAGGACTTCCACAAAATCCTCGGCCCCGATACCGAAGGTGAGCAGAGCCTTGCCGGTGCTGAAGAGGCACTGTTCGGCACGCAACAGCCGACTCGGCTGACCTTCCAGCTCGATTCCGCCTACCAGGGCCAGGAAGCGCTGGAAATGGTCAAGCGGGCCCAGGCCGAAGGGCGTCCTTACGCCGTGGCGTTCACCGACATGCGCATGCCGCCGGGTTGGGACGGTCTGGAAACCATCGAACAGCTCTGGAAGATCGACCCGCACCTGCAAATCGCGCTGTGCACCGCTTATTCGGATTACAGCTGGGAAGACATGGCTGAACGGCTGGAGTTTGGCGACCAGTTGCTGGTGTTGAAAAAACCCTTCGACAGTCTGGAGATCCGCCAGATGGCCAGTGCCCTGACCTGGAAATGGCAGATGACCCAGGACGCGGAGACCAAAGTACAGAGCCTGGAGCAAACCATCGAGGCGCGGGTCCATGAACTGCTCAAGGTGTCTCACCTGTTGCAATACGATGTCCTGACCGAGCTGCCCAACAGCACGTTGCTCGGTGATCGGCTGAACCAGTCCCTGGCGTTGTCCCGCCGCCATGACAAGCAGCTGGCGGTGATGTTTCTGGGCCTTGATCGCTTCAAGCGCATCAACAATGCCTTGGGCCATCCGGCCGGCGACGAGATGCTCAAACGGGTCGGGCAAAACCTGGTGTCCGCGGTACGCGAGTCCGACTCGGTGTTTCGCTACGGCTCTGACGAATTCGTGGTGATCCTCGCCGATATCCGACATCCGTTGCAGACCAAAGGCATCGCCGAAAAACTCCTGAACGCCATCGGCGCGACCCAGCACATCGCCGGCCATGACCTGAGCGTGACCGCCAGCCTGGGTATCAGCATCTATCCCGATGACGGCTTCGATGCCATCGCCCTGATCAAGAAAGCCGAGACCGCGATGCGTAACGTCAAGGAAAGCGGCCCTAACGACTTCCGCTTTTTCATTGAAGAAATGAACCAGCGCGCCCGGGACCAGCAGACCATCGAGTCGGGTATTCGCCTGGCCCTGGAGCGTGACGAATTTGTCCTGCATTACCAACCCAAGCTCGACCTGGGCACCGGTGAAGTGGTGGGGGCAGAGGCCTTGATTCGCTGGCTGAAACCGGGGCATGGCTGGGTTTACCCGTCGGATTTCATTGGTGTGGCCGAAGACAGTGGCCTGATCGTACCGTTGAGCAAATGGGTGCTGGCCCAGGCCTGTCGACAAGCCTGCGCGTGGCAAGCGGCGGGATTGCCGAGGCTGTGCATGTCGGTGAATGTGTCGGCCATCGACTTTCGCCAGCGCGGTTTTGTGGAGGGCATTGAACAGGTCCTCGCACAAACCGGTCTGGACCCGTCATTGCTTGAGCTGGAAATCACCGAAGGCGTGCTGATGCAGAACGTCGATGCCACCGTCAGCGCCCTGAACCGCATCAAGGCAATGGGCGTGCGGCTGGCCATCGATGACTTTGGCACCGGGTATTCCAGCCTGAGTTACCTGCGACGTTTTCCCATCGATGTGCTGAAAATCGATCAGTCGTTCATTCGCGGCCTGAGCCGTGACATCAACGACGCGGCCCTGGTCAGCGCCATCATCAGCCTGGGCAAGAGCCTCAAGCTGACCATCATCGCCGAAGGGGTGGAGACCCTCGAACAGTTGAATTTCCTCAAGGCCCATCAGTGCGAGGAAGGCCAGGGCTACTACTTCAGCAAAGCCGTGGCGCCGGATGCGTTTGTGCAATACCTGACGTCGGTGAAATCCCCTCCCCCTGCAGCCACATGATCGATATGCAGCGACACACGGGCTATCAGCCAAGGAATTAAAAGATGTCGCCATTTCTCTACCGCTTGCTCGTGATGCCTTTGCTCGGGCTGTGCCTGACGGCCAGCGGTGCGCCACTGGACGAACCACTCAAACCGCTGCCGGCCGTGCCACAGCAAAACCCTCTGCGCGTTGAACTCGGTCGCCAGTTGTTCAATGAGCCACGTTTATCGGTCAACGGCAGCCTGTCCTGTGCCAGTTGCCATCGCCTTGAAAGCGGTGGCGCCGATAACAAGGCGTTTTCCATCGGTTTCAACGGCCAGCCAGTGGTGGTGAACACCCCGAGCGTGTTCAACGCCAGCCTGAACTTCCGGCAATTCTGGAACGGCCGCGCAAACACGCTGGAAACCCAGATCCACGCCGTGGTGCAAAGCCCCAGTGAAATGGGCAGCAACTGGGAACACGTGGTGCAAACGCTGTCCGCCGATACGGCTTATCAAACCGCGTTTGGCAATGCCTACCCGGACGGTGTGACCATGATCAATGTGCAAAACGCCCTGGCCACCTATGAGCGAACGTTGATCAGCGCTAACTCGCGTTTCGACCAGTACCTGCTGGGCGACACCGACATCCTCACCCGCGAGGAGAAGTACGGTTACCAACGTTTCAAGGACTACGGCTGCATCACCTGCCATCAGGGGATCAACATCGGCGGCAACATGTTCCAGAAGTTCGGGGTGATGGGCGATTACTTCGAAACTCGAGGCAACCGTACCGAAACCGACCTGGGCCGATACCTGGTGACCAAGGCCGAAGAAGACCGCAACGTGTTCAAGGTCCCGAGCCTGCGTAACGTCGCCGTGACCGCGCCGTACTTTCACGACGGTTCGGCCAAAACCCTCGAAGAGGCGGTCGACGTGATGTTCAAGTTCCAGCTGGGGCGCATTCCCTCCGACGAGGACAAGGTGCTGATCATCAAATTCCTCAAGACCCTGACCGGTGAATGGGAGGGCAAGCCGTTATGAAAATGTCCCGCCGACGCAGCCTGACACTCCTTGGTATCGTCGCCCTGATGCTGGCCTCGATACTGCTGTTTCTGTACCTCAAATCCAGTTCGGACCAGACATCGACCTACACCGAATCCCGGGATCTGATTTCCCGGATGAAACAGTTGAACGCGCAATGGGAGACGGAAATTCTCAAGGCCAGGATTGCCATCAACCACAACTACGATCCGCTGGTCACGCCGCTGACCGAGATGACGCAGCTGTGGGAACGGTTCGATACGATGGAGTCGAATCACGGCCGCAACGCCTCGCCTGTCTGGCTGACCAGCCATGATGCGTACCTGAGCGCCTTCGAGGAAAAGATCCGTTTGGTGGAGCAGTTCAAATCCCACAATGCCGTGCTGCGCAACTCACTGGCGTTTCTGCCGACCGCCGAAGACGACATCCAGGAGCCCCTCGCCCAGTTGCAGGACGTCGACAAACTGCAGCTGCAAAACATCGCCAACGACACCTATGACCTGGTCCTCAGCACCATGGAGTTCGCCATGGTCACCTCTGACGACAAGGCCGCCGAAATCCTGGTGGGGTTGAGCAAACTGAAAGTGAACAAAGTGCGACTGCCGGAGGAGTTTCACAGTCCGCTGGATGTTCTCAACAACCACATTGAGCTGATTCTGCGTGAACAGCCGGTGGTCAACCGCTTGCTGGAAAACATCGAGGCCATTCCCGTGGCCGAACGACTGGACGGTATCACCGATCTGCTGAACAACGATCAGCAGCGCACCGATGCGGTCGATCAGCGTTATCACTTTTACATGCTGGTGTTTTCGGTATTGCTGGTGCTGTTGCTGGTGTACCTGGCGATTCACCTGATGCGCAGTTTCACGGTGATCAATCGCGTCAACAAAGCCCTGAAAACCGCCAATGATGACCTCGAAAAACGGGTCGAAGAACGCACCCGCGAGCTCAAGGACACCCAGAGCGAACTGCTGGACACCGCGCGCCAGGCCGGCATGGCGGAAATCGCCACCAATGTGTTGCACAACGTCGGCAACGTGCTCAACAGCGTGAACATCTCTGCCGACCTGGTCAGCCGCAAACTGCGCACCAGCAAGGCCCAGGGGCTGGGCAAGGCGATGCAGCTGATCAACGAACACCCGGGCGACCTGGGCACTTTTCTTACCCTGGACGAGAAAGGCAAGTTGCTGCCCGGCTACCTGAATCAACTGGTCGACGCCATTGCGCTCGAACAACAGAGCATGACCGATGAACTGGCCCAGCTGACCAAAAGCGTCGACCACATCAAGGACATCGTCGCCACCCAGCAGTCCTACGCCGGCGCCAACAACCTGATGGAACCGCTGCACATCAGTGAACTGCTGGAGGACGCCCTGCGCATGAACTCCGGCGCCCTGACCCGGCATCACGTCACGGTGGTCAAGGAGTACAACGAAGTACCGCGGGTCATGGGTGACAAGCATCGCTTGCTGCTGATCCTGATCAACCTCATCAGCAATGCCAAATACGCCATGTCCGACCTCAGCAACCGGCCGCGACAAATGACCCTGGGGGTGAAAATCGTCGAGGATTCCACCCTGCAAATCAGCGTCAAGGATGATGGTGAGGGTATCGCGCCGGAGAACATGACACGCATCTTTGCCCACGGTTTTACCACCCGCAAGGAAGGCCACGGCTTTGGTCTGCACAGCTGCGCACTGGCGGCTATCGAAATGAACGGCCATCTCAGCGCCCACAGCGACGGGCCAGGCAAGGGTGCGCAATTCACCCTGCAAATCCCGCTGAAAACCGTCCCGGAGGAGGCATGAGTGCGCATTCAAACCGGCGCATTCTGCTGATCGACGACACGCCGTCCATTCACGATGACTTTCGCAAGATCCTCACCCCGGTTTCGGTGCAGCACGTCGAACTGGAAGAAATGGAAGCCACGTTGTTTGGCAGTGAAGTCAAAGCCACCACGGCCCTGTTCGAACTGGATTCGGCGTATGGCGGCCAGGAAGGCCTGGGCAAACTCACTCAGGCGTTGCAAGAAAGTCGTCCCTACGCCCTCGCGTTCGTGGACATGCGCATGCCTGAGGGTTGGGACGGCGCGCAGACCATCGAACACCTGTGGCAGGAAGATCCGCGCCTTCAAGTGGTGGTGTGTACCGCGTACTCGGACTATTCATGGGATGAGCTGCTGGACCGGCTACAGGCCCATGATCGCTTGCTGATCCTGAAAAAACCGTTCGACAACATCGAAGTCCAGCAGATGGCCAACACCCTGCTGACCAAATGGGAAATGACCGAACGCGCTTTTGTGCAGATGAGTCACCTGGAGCATCTGGTGGACCAGCGCACCACCGAGTTCAAACAGGCCAGCGAGGCATTGCAGCGGGAAATAGACGAGCGCAAACAGCTTGAATCGCAACTGGTGCAATCGGAAAAACTCGCCTCCCTTGGGCAATTGGCCGCCGGTGTCGCCCATGAAATCAACAACCCCATCGGCTTCATTTCCTCCAACCTCGGCAGCCTGGATGGCTACTTCAAGCAACTGCAGGAAATGCTCGACGCCTATCGCGAGGCCGAAGAGGCGATTGCTTCGAGCGAGGTGATCGAACGGCTTGGGCAGCTACGGGAAAGGATCGAACTGGAGTTTCTGCGCGAGGACATTCCGTTGCTGATCAAGGAATCCAAGGAGGGCATCAACCGGGTCGGCCAGATCGTCAAGGACCTGAAGGACTTCTCCCGGGTGGACTCCAACCTGGAATGGCAGTGGACCAATCTGCAACAGGGCATCGAATCGACCCTGAACATCGTTGCCAATGAGCTCAAGTACAAGGCCGATGTGGTGAAGGCGTATCAACCGCTGCCCGACATCGAATGCCTGCCGTCACAAATCAACCAGGTGATCATGAACCTGATCGTCAACGCATCCCAGGCGATGGGCCCGCAACGGGGCACCATCACCCTGCGTACCGGGGTTGAGGGTGAACGGGTGTGGATCGAGGTGGCAGACACCGGGTCCGGTATTGCCCCGGACAGCTTGCAGAAGATCTTCGACCCGTTCTTCACCACCAAACCGGTGGGCCAGGGGACAGGGCTTGGGTTGTCCCTGTCTTATGGGATTGTGAAGAAGCATCGGGGGGATATTTCGGTGTGCAGTGAGTTGGGCGTGGGCAGCACGTTCCGGGTCGAGTTGCCCGTGCACCAGACAAAACCAGCCTGAACACCCTTCAAAAATGTGGGAGCGGTCTTGCTCGCGAATGCGGTGTATCAGTCCTTAGTGATGGTGACTGACACGACCCCTTCGCGAGCAAGCCCGCTCCCACAGGGTTCTTCAGTGTTCGGGGATTATGTAGCTTCCTGGAAATCCATCTCCGGTGGCTGGCGGCGGAAACCACCGGTCAACACCGCCAGGTACACCACGCCAATCGCCAGCCAACTCAGGCCCAGATAGATCGCCAGGTGATCGAGGCTGACCATCAGCCATAGATCCGCCGCCAGGCCAATGAACGGGAACAGCAGGAACAACACGAACTCACGCAGGCCTTTTTTCTCACCGCCGATCCAGTAATGAAAGATCACCGACAAATTCACCAGGCTGAACGCCAGGAAGGCGCCGAAGTTGATGAACGAGGTCGAGGTGGTGACGTCCAGTTTCAGTGCCAGCAACGCCACCACTGCGCACAACAGGATGCTGTTGACCGGGGTGCCAAAGCGCTCATGCAAGCTGCCGAAAAACGATTTGGGCAGCACACCGTCGCGCCCCATCGCAAACAACAGGCGCGAACCACTGGCCTGAGCCGACAGGCCCGACGCAAACTGGCCGACGATCAGGCCGATCAGGAAGATCGACACGAACAGGTCGCCACCGATGTTGCGGGCGATTTCATAGGCTGCCGAGTCGACGCTGTCGAACTGGAACGAGGGATGTGCGATCTGCACGAAATACGAGACGCTGACGAAGATCAGCCCGCCGATCAGGGTGATCAGCATGATCGCCCGCGGGATGGTGCGACGTGGGTCGCGGGTTGCTTCGGTCAGGGTGCTGACCGCGTCGAAACCAAGGAACGAGTAACAGGCGATGGCCGCGCCGCTCATGATCAGCGGCATCTGCATGTCACCGTTGAAGAACGGTTTGATCGACCACAACGGCGTGCTCGCGTCGCCGCCGACGTAGTGAACGCACAGCGCGACGAAGGCAATCAGTACCAGGAACTGCACCAGCATCAGCAAGGCGTTGATGCCGTTGGCCAGTTTCAAGCCGACGATGTTGATCGCGCTGGTGATACCGATAAACACCAGCACCCAGATCCACTGCGGCACGGCCGGGAACGCGGAGTTGAGGTAGGCGGCGCCGATCAGCCAGATCGCCATGGGCAGGAACAGGTAATCGAGCAGCACCGCCCAACCGGCGATGAACCCGAGTTTCGGGCTGATCGCTTTGCGTACATAGCTGTAGGCGGAGCCTGCGACGGGGAACGCCGAGGCCATTCGGCCGTAGCTCATGGCGGTGAAAAACATCGCCACCAGCGCCGCCAGATACGCGGCCGGGACCATGCCGGCGGTGGATTGAGCGAGGATGCCAAACGTGCCGAGCACAATGATCGGCGTCATGTAGGCGATGCCGAACAGCACCACCGAACCCAATGACAGGGTGCGTTGCAAACGAGCCATGAGCGACTACTCCGAATTTATTAGATTTATGGCAGAGCCGAGTTCGGCGCAAAAATTTCGGGTGTTGCGTGATCGTTCCCATGCTCCGCGTGGGAATGCAGCCGGGGACGCTCCGCGTCCCAAAAGCGGACGCAGAGCGTCCGTTGATGCATTCCCACGCAGAGCGTGGGAACGATCGGTGGTCAGCGCGAAGGAATCAGCAACTCCCGCACGCCAGAAGCCCGCTCGACAATCTCACCCGGCAACTTCAGCCGCTGATCATCCAGATACCGATAGTCCTTGCGTGCCGCCTCCAACCGGCTGAAATCCAGCTCAACCGCAAACTGCCCTTCCTCCCGCCCGGCCTCGAACAACAAAGTACCCAGCGGATCCACCAGCGCACTGCCACCGGCAAACACCAACCCGTCATCGCTCTCTTCCACCCGGTTGACCATCAGCGCAAACGCCTGGTTTTCCTGGGCGCGAGCCATGATTGCGGTGCGGTGAGTCGGGCCGTAAGGGTCCATGTTGCCGTTGGTGACAATCAGCAATTCGGCGCCCAGTTGTGCCAGGGCGCGGGCGGTTTCCGGGAATTCGATGTCGTAGCAAATCAGCAGGCCGACCCGCACGCCGTTCCACTCGCAGGTGGCGTAACGGTCGCCGGCCTCGAACACGCCGCGATCCGACGCCCACAGGTGCGTCTTGCGGTATTTCAGGGCGATGCCTTCAGGGGTAATCAGCAGTGTGGTGTTGTAGAAGCGACCGTTGTCGTTCTCGGCCATGCCGATCACCACGGCGATGTTGCGCTCACGGGCAGCCACCACGATGGCGCTGACCGTCGGTCCGTCCAGCGGTTCGGCGGTCCGGGCCACGGTGTCGGCAGATGGAAAGCCCATCAGATGGGTTTCCGGGAAGACGATCAGCTGCGTGTCAGCCTTGCAGGCATCGATGGCCGCCAAGGCCCGTTCGAGGTTGTACGCGGTGCCGTTGTCACGGCCCGCCAACTGGGCGAGTTCGACTTTCATGGGGAGTCCTTGTTATTGGGCCGGACGGCAGAAAGATTGCCCGGTCTGTGTCTGTGCGCCAGTATGCGCAGCAAGCCACCGGCCGGGGAATCACGCCGCTGGGGTAACCCGATAGGGGTAGAGGCATGACACTTTCATTAGACGATATCGCTTGGCACCGCTCGGTCGGGCAACTGATCGACGCCCTGGACAAGCCCAACTTCTGGACGCAGCTGGTGCGCCTGCTGGACCAGTACGTGACCTTCGACAGCTGGGTGGCGTTGCTTTTCAGCGCTGACCAGCACCCGCAAGTGTTCGCCGAATGCCCGGGCGAGGACGGCAGCCCTGATCAGTTGTTCCAGGATTACCTGCGTGGTTTGTACTTGCTCGATCCGTTCTACATCGCCTGCCGCGAGCAATCGCGTACCGGCCTGTATCGCCTGTCGGAAGTGGCGCCGGAGCATTTCGAGCTGACCGAGTATTACCAACGCTACTTTCGTCTGAATGTGGTGGCCGATGAAATCCAGTTCAATTGCCAGCTCGAAGGCGACCGCACGCTGTGCCTGTCGTTGGGCAGCAAGCAGCGTTTCAGCGGCCAGCAGATTGCCTTGCTGTCGCTGATCCAGCCTTGGGTGCTCGGCCTGTTGCGCCAGCGCCTGCCCTACGAAATCAACGAAGCCGTGGCCCTCGCGCCGGCGCCGGTCCAGGGCGACTGGCGCGTTCAGCTGGAAGCTTCGGTGCAACAACTCAAGGGCGCGCAATTGACCGCCCGGGAGCTGGATGTCGGCCGATTGATGCTCAGCGGTTGCTCCAGTAAAGAAATCGCCCGTAAGCTGGAAATCTCTGCTGAAACCGTGAAAGTCCATAAGAAACACATGTACAGCAAGCTGGGGATCAAATCCCAGTCCGAGCTGTTTTCGATATTCCTCCAGGCGCAGAATGCCTGATTTGCGCAGTGAACTGCTTTTCTGTGGGAGCGAGCTTGCTCGCGAAGAGGCCATCACATTCAACATTGATGCTGGCTGACAAACCGCTTTCGCGAGCAAGCCCGCTCCCACAGGGATCGGTGTATCCAGGCAATGCACTGTGCTGAACACAACCGAGTCCGAACCCAAGGAACCCGTATGAGCCTGTCACTCCTGAGCCGCTACGCCTTCTTTGCCGCTTGCGTGATCTTCACCTTCGCCAGCCTGCCCTTCCTGGAACACGAATGGCTCTGGCCGATCACCGCCGTGACCGGCGTCTTGAGCCTCGTGGGCCTGTTCGATCTGCTGCAAAGTCCTCACGCGGTGCGGCGCAACTACCCGATCCTGGGCAATATCCGTTATCTGGTGGAGGGCATTCGCCCGGAAATCCGCCAGTACCTGCTCGAATCCGACAGCGACGCCCTGCCCTTCTCCCGGGCCCAGCGCTCGCTGGTCTATTCCCGGGCCAAGAATGAAAGCGCCGACAAACCCTTCGGCACGCTGATCGATGTGTACCAGTCAGGTTTCGAATTCATCGGCCACTCGATGCGCCCGGCGCCGTTGAGCGATCCAAGTGCTTTCCGCGTAATAGTTGGCGGTCCACAGTGCACCCAGCCGTACTCGGCCTCGGTGTTCAACATCTCGGCCATGAGCTTCGGCTCGCTCAGCGCCAACGCCATTCGCGCGTTGAACCAGGGCGCCAAACTCGGCAACTTCGCCCATGACACGGGCGAAGGCAGCATCAGCGCGTATCACCGGGAAAACGGCGGCGACCTGACCTGGGAACTCGGCAGCGGCTACTTCGGTTGCCGTACCCCGGACGGACGCTTCGACCCGGAGCGCTTTGCCGCCCAGGCGCAGACGCCGCAGGTACGGATGATCGAAATCAAGATGTCGCAAGGCGCCAAACCCGGCCACGGCGGCATTTTGCCCAAGCACAAAGTCACCAAGGAAATCGCCGAAACCCGCGGCATCCTGATGGGCGAAGATTGCATCTCGCCGTCGCGACACAGTGCGTTTTCCACGCCGATCGAACTGATGCACTTCATCCAGCAATTGCGCGAGCTGTCCGGCGGAAAACCGGTGGGCTTCAAGTTCTGCCTCGGTCACCCGTGGGAATTCATGGGCATCGCCAAGGCCATGCTGGAAACCGGCATTCTCCCGGACTTCATCGTGGTCGACGGCAAGGAAGGCGGGACCGGTGCCGCCCCCGTGGAATTCACCGACCACATCGGCGTGCCGATGCGTGAAGGCCTGCTGTTCGTCCACAACACGCTGGTGGGACTGAACCTGCGCGACAAAATCAAACTCGGCGCCAGCGGCAAGATCGTCAGTGCCTTCGACATCGCCAGCGTCCTGGCCATCGGCGCCGACTGGGCCAACTCGGCGCGCGGCTTCATGTTTGCCATTGGCTGCATCCAGTCGCAAAGCTGCCACACCAACAAATGCCCAACCGGCGTCGCCACTCAAGACACCCTGCGCCAGCGTGCGCTGGTGGTTCCGGACAAGGCCCAGCGCGTCTTCAACTTTCACCGCAACACGCTCAAGGCCCTCGCGGAAATGCTCGCGGCCGCCGGCCTCGATCACCCTTCACAACTGTCGGCCAAGCATCTGGTGCGGCGCATGTCGGCGACCGAGATCAAGCTGTTCTCGCAGCTGCATGTGTTCTTGAAACCGGGGGAATTGCTCACCGGTGAGGTGAATGGCGAGTTTTACTCGCGGATGTGGCAGATGGCGCGGGCGGATAGTTTTGAGCCAAATGAGGTGATTGCTGCGTAAGGATTGCTCTGTATGCCAGCCTTATGGAGAGGCTGGCATCAGCGACACCTTCACGCTTCGCGCTCGCCATACAGGACAAATCTGGAAAAGAAGAACCCGCAGACCAGACTCAACAGCGAGAACGAAGCGACGGTTACCAGCCCGTGGATTTTCCAGACATCGGCATAATGTCCGACCACGAAACTCATGCCCCCCATAAACAACACAAACATCAGATAACGAAGAACCGACGCTCCGGCCTCAAACGTGTAGAGCGCATGCACATAAAATGAGAACGTCGCGGCCACACAAAACGCCGAAAAATTACTGGCCGCCTGGCTAATCTCGGCCGCTGTAGTCAGTACGTAAAATATCTGCCAATGAATCAGCGTATTGGCCACGCCAACGATCGCGTAAGTGGAGAATGCTTTCCATAAGGCTTTCATGTCCGATCCTTGAACTGTTTCCGTTTCAGGTGCGGGTCAAACCTAAAGTCATGGGCAGGTGCGCGTCTACTGTAAGAACTAACAGGTAGCGTGGCACGCCAGATCAACGGTCATGGGTTCACCACTGCAAAGTGGATTTCCGGACGGGTTCTTTCATGACGATAAAGCCGTAATCCCCCAGCAGATAAATGCGATAGAACAGGCTGTCTACCAGCGGTGGATAACCCTGGTATCCCACCAGCGTGGCGTTGCGCCGCTCCTTTTCCCTGACCACATTGGTAATGCCTGCCTTGGGCAGGTTTTCAGCAAGCATGTAAAAGTCGATGTTCAGCAGGTAATGCAAAACCGGCATCTGCTTGAACGACCCGGCAGCGCTCACCAGCCAATGATCCGAATAAGTCACCGACATATAAATCCGCTTGGCCTCGCGCAATGCCGGGCGCGAAGCAATGTCTGCGCTCAAGGCAGACAGTGCATTCGTCGCGAAGGTTTTTTGTAATGTCAGCACCCGTCCATAGGCGAAGGACAGCGAGAGCATCGCCAACAGCGGAACCAGCAACAGCAATGGCAGCTTTCCATGTACTCGCGCCAGCGCCCGATGGCTCAGGTAGAACAGCAGCACCAGCACCACAGCAAAACCCATCAAGGTGCGGGCGCCTTCATTGAAGTCGCGGAAAAACAATGAGGCCCCCGGCACCAGCACTATCAGGACGGGCAAGAGCAAAAGACACAGCAGGCCGATGATGGTTTTTTCCAGGCCTGTGCCCGCACGCTCCACCACGCGCCGTCCCACCCGTACGGCACCGGCGACAGCGCACAGCAACAGCGCGGCGAACACCCAGGCAAAGCCGCCATGGAACAGCAGCACGATTTTTTCCAGCACCCGGCTCGCGTTGGTTTCAACTTGCAGCAGCGGCGCCGCCGCCCAATTCAACAACGAGGTTCGGCTCTGAGTCATGAAGGCATAGGCAGTGGCGTAATAGATCAAGCCGGCCAAGCCTATCTGAACCACTTTGCAGCCGATCAATCGCCACCACGCGGGCCATGCCAGTTTGTCGCTCGCTCCCCGCAGCCACTCCAGGCAACAGAGCCCGAGAAACACATTGAAGCTGACCTGATACAGCCCGATGGCCAATGCAATCAGCGCGGCGGGTATCAGCAGTTGCTGGATGCGTGAGGGGCTTTGGAAGGTGATCGCGTAGATCACCGCCACCAGGCTCAGCGCCATGGTCGGTCCGTCGTATTGGTACGACAGGTTTTGCAGGAAAAACGGGCTGTACCAAAGCGGCAGCACCACCAGGCAATGGGTGAATGTCGGTTCGGGGAAGTAGTGAAACGTCAGCCGGGTCAGGGCCCAACTCATCGCCAGCGTGGCAATCAACAGCGGCAGCGGGAAGATATTCGGCGCGGCACCGCTGAAGGTCAGCAGGTTGTAGAACCACTGCGCGAACAACCGGCCCTCCTGCGCCCAGCCTGTGCCGGCGGCCAAGGCGCGCCAGTTGTCATCGATGTAAGGGAAATCTGCGAGGATCAACGGCAGGATGTAAAGCAGCGTCGCAAAGAGAAACATCAACCCGACCTGGCGGCCTGTGAGCTCTTTGTCGAGCCATTCGCTGATCTTCATTCCGGCGCCTCTGGGGGACTTCCGCCTTCAATCGATAAAGCTTTGAACCCCGACGGTAGTTAGAGATCGTGGACCTGCGCGGCTTTTAGACAGGCGGTTGCGTCCCTCGGCGATGCGCAGAGACATTCCGTAATATCCACACTTTGCAATTGCCGGCGAATCCCTGCACCCTGCGCGCCGCCGATGTGCGGCGCGCAACCTTTTGTGTCGCCGGCCGCGCCTACTTCAAAACCCGTTCAAGAGCCCGCCGCCATGACGACTGAACGCGATCACCGGATCGACTTTTTCCGGGGCCTGGCACTGATCTTCATTTTCTGGGATCACGTGCCCCACAACCCTTTGGGTCAAATCACCCTGCGCAATTTCGGTTTCAGTGATGCAGCCGAAGTCTTCGTGTTTCTCGCCGGCTACGCGGCGGTCCTGGCCTACGGCAAAATCCTTGCGCGCGACGGTTACCTGATTGCCTGCGTGAAAATCCTGCGCCGGGCCTGGGTGCTGTATGTGGTGCATATCTTCCTGCTGGCGATGCTGATGGGCATCGTGTTCTTCGCCAACAGCCACGTGGAGACCCGCGATCTGGTAGAGGAAATGGGCATGCACCACTTCATCAGCAACCCGCAGCAAGCCTTGATCGATGAGTTGCTGTTGCGCTTCAAACCGAACCTGATGGATCCGTTGCCGCTCTACATCGTGCTGCTGGCAGGTTTGCCGCTGGTGCTGCCGATATTTGTGCGCAAACCCTGGGTGGTGGTGGCGATGTCGTTTGCGGTGTACCTGACGGTGCCGTTGTTCGGCTGGAACCTGGCCGCCATCAAGGACGGCGTGTGGTACTTCAACCCCGTCGCCTGGCAACTGTTGTTTGTACTCGGCGGTGCCGCTGCAATTCATGGGCAACGCCCGCGGTTGCCCGACAGGCGTTCGTTGCTGCGCCAGCCAGTGTTTGTGAGTGCGGCGTTATACGCAGGCGTTGCCGGTGTACTGACCGTATTGTGGCGGTGGCCGCAACTGCATGATGCGGTGGTGCCGACCAGCCTGAGCAATCTGTTGTACCCGATCAGCAAGACCGACCTGTCACCGGTGCGCCTGCTGCACTTTCTGGCGCTGGCGTATGTCACGGCAAAACTGTTGCCGGACACTGGCTGGACGCAGAACTGGCTGGCGCAGCAATGCAGTCGCATGGGGCGTTATTCGCTGGAAGTGTTCTGCCTCGGGGTGTTGTTGGCGCCGTTGGCGGATATGGTCAATGCCCTGACCGATGATGCGTTTGCCATGCAAATCTTTACGGCGTTGGTGGGGGCGGGATTGATGGCGTTGTTGGGGGTTTGGCTGGATTTCAACAAGCGGTTGAATAGGCAAATTTCGGTGGTGGCCGCTTAAAGTCAAAACGTAAAAAGCCCCGCCTCTTTAAAGAGCGCGGGGCTTTTGCGTTTCAGGCGTTACGGCTTATGAAGCCGAACGCACCGCACCTTGCGACACATTGGTCGGTTGCAGCTTGAACACGTAGAACAACACCGTCAGCAGCACCAGAAACGCGGGGCCGACATACAACGCCACGCGAGTCTCCGGGAAGTACGCCATCAAGCCGACCACCAGCACCAAAAACGCCAGCGCCAGGTACGAGCTGACCGGGTATAGCCACATCTTGTACTTCAGACCGGCACGTTCGCTGGCACTCAGGCCTTGGCGGAACTTGAGCTGGGCCAGCAGGATCATCACCCAGGTCCAGATCGCACCGAAGGTGGCAATCGCCGTCACCCAGACAAAGACTTTCTCAGGCACCAGGTAGTTGAGCAGCACGCCCAACAGCAACGCACCGATCGACAGCAGCAGCGCGCGACGTGGCACGCCATTGCTCGAGGTCTTGGCGAAACCGGCCGGGGCCTGGCCATTCTGCGCCAGGCTGTAGAGCATGCGCCCGGTGCTGAAGATGCCGCCGTTGCAGGACGACAACGCCGCGGTGATCACCACGAAGTTGATGATGCCGGCCGCAGTCTTGATGCCCAGACGCTCGAAGGTCATCACGAACGGACTGCCCTGGGTGCCGATTTCGTTCCACGGGTAAATCGACAGGATCACGAACAACGCGCCGACGTAGAACAACAGAATCCGCCAGAACACCGAGCCGATCGCATTGGGAATGGTCTTCTGCGGGTTCTTCGCTTCACCGGCGGTCAGGCCGATCATCTCGACGCCGAGGTAGGCGAACATCACCATTTGCAGCGACATCAACACGCCTTGCACGCCGTTGGGCATGAAGCCGCCGTGGGCCCAGAGATTGGAAATCCCCAGCGCTACGCCGTCGTTGCCAAAGCCGAACGCGATCACGCCAATGCCGCCGATCACCATCGCGATGATGGTGACGATCTTGATCAGGGCGAACCAGAACTCGAATTCACCGAAGGCCTTTACTGCAATCAGGTTGATCGAACCCATGCTGATCAACGCGGCGAGCGCCCAGATCCAGCGCGGCACATCGGGGAACCAGACGCCCATGTACACCGCCACTGCGGTGATTTCCGCAACGCACGTCACCAGCCACAGGAACCAGTAGTTCCAGCCAGTCAGGAAGCCCGCCAACGGGCCGAGGTAATCTTGGGCGTAACGGCTGAAGGAGCCGGCGACCGGGTTGTGCACGGCCATCTCGCCGAGGGCGCGCATGATCACCAGGATCGCCAGACCACCGATGATGTAGGACAGCATAATGGCAGGACCGGCCATCTCGATGGCCTTGGCCGAGCCGAGGAACAGACCGACGCCGATACAGGCTCCGAGCGCCATCAAGCGAATATGCCGTTCGCCGAGTTCGCGTTTAAGCGGGCCGCCCTGAGCGGTCTCGCCGTGGGGCAGGTGATTGCCGACTGGCATAGGGGTACAACCTCGTCTTGTTATTGGGTATGACCACCGAGTAACAAAGCGCTGACCGGTAAGCCATTGCTTCTGAGAAACCGGGCCTGCTTCGTGAGCAAACCCGTCTTGCAGGACAACACCTGCAAGATCAGCGGGGCGTGCAGTATAAAAAGCTTCGTACAGGGTTTTTCACTCTATAAACCCCAACATTCAGCCAGAACTCTCGGGAAAAGCCCGGTTTGCGGAGGGGCATTACCTGGCTTTTGTAGGATTTTTCACAGCTGAAACGGCGCCGAGTATTGCACAGCATTGGTGCATCGTCATGCCCCTGCCTTGGCCTTATTTACCGCTCGACGTGTCTAGCAAAGGTATTTCAGGCAGGCACGCCCCTGTGGCGAGGGAGCTTGCTCCCGCTCGGCTGCGCAGCAGTCGCAAAACCTGTAATCGCGGTTCTACTGAAAGACCGAGATGGCAAATTTGGGCCTGCTTCGCAGCCGAGCGGGAGCAAGCTCCCTCGCCACAGGTTATGGGAAATATTCGAGATTCTTGCTGCCACAATTTTTTCACCATCGCCAACCACCGACTAAGCTTCAGACAAGTCCGATCAATCTGCGTGAATGGATCAGTCGACTATGGGCGCGTTATGGCAAACCGATACGAGTAAAACTGTGGTTCCGACTGAACGTGTGGATGAAGCGCCTATACCTGAAAAACCTCCTGGCAGTCGTACGACGCACGGTTGGGGGGCGTTTTGGCTGTTGCTGGTGATTATTCTGATTGTCCTGGGGCTTGCCGCTGCCAAGGAAATGCGCACCTCGAAGTTTCAATCCCGCGAGGCGAGCAAATTCGCCGCCTCCCTGAGTTACGAAATGAAACCCGGCCCCAGCGACGCCATTCGCTATCCGGGCGCAGGCCCTTTCGACCTTCGTCTGGGCTACAGCTCGATGGGCGAGTTTTTGCCGCGGTTGCTCAAGCGTGACTACGTCATTGCGTCACAGACCCGCTTCTCGCAAAAGCTGATGGACTACACCGACAACGGCTTTTTCGTGCCCTACGCGGAAAAAATCCAGGCGGGGTTGTCGATCACCGATTGCCGTGCCGCACCGCTTTATCAGTACAAATACCCGCAACAGCTGTATTCAAGCTTCGACGCGATCCCGCCGGTGGTGGTCAACAGCCTGCTGTTTATCGAAAACCGCTTTTTGCTCGATCCCAAGCAACCCTTGGCCAACCCCGCCGTGGACTGGCCGCGGTTCGGCATGGCGATCTGGTCCCAGGTTGCCAAGCTGATTCACGTGCCGGGCCAGTCGGCGGGCGGCAGTACGCTGGCGACGCAACTTGAAAAGTATCGGCACTCGCCCGATGGCCTGACGGTGTCTGGCGCGGAAAAGATCCGGCAGATGATCTCCGCCACGGTGCGGGCATATCAGGCGGGCCCGGAAACCTTGCAGGCCCGGCAAAACGTGGTGCGCGACTACCTCAACAGCGTGCCGCTGTCGGCAGTACCGGGTCACGGTGAAGTGCATGGCATGGCCGAGGGCTTGCGGGTCTGGTACGGCGCCGATTTCAACAAGGCCAACGAACGGCTGGCCAGCACCGACACGGATCCCAAGAGCATGGCTGAAAAAGGCCTGGCCCTGCGGGAAATGCTCTCGCTGATGATCGCCCAGCGCCGCCCTTCTCATTACCTGACCAAGGGTCATGATGAACTGGCCGACCTCACTGACAGCCACATTCGCCTGCTGGCGGCGAATGGCGTGATCGACGCGCCCTTCGCCGCCGCCGCCCTGGCCAGCAAGGTGACCTACCGCGACTGGCAGACCCAGCCAACCATCCAGCCGATCGAAACCAACAAAGGCATCAGTGTGGCGCGCAGCCGTCTGGGCGGGTTGCTCAACCGTCCGCTGTACGACCTCGACCGTCTCGACCTGTCGGCCACCAGCACCCTGCAAGGCGATCTGCAAACCCAAGCCACCGAATACCTCAAACACCTGGCCGACCCGGTGTTTGCCACGCAAATCGGTCTGATGGGCGAACGCTTGCTCACCCCCACCAGTACCACCCAGGTGCGCTACAGCTTCACGCTGTTTGAACAGACACCGGACGGCGCCCGCGTAAGGGTGCAGACCGACAGCACCGATCAGCCGTTCGACATCAACGAAGGCAGCAAGCTGGAGCTGGGTTCAACCGCGAAGATGCGCGTGCTCACCACCTACCTGCAGATCATGGCCGAGCTGCACGATAAATATGCCGAAATGACCATCCCTGAATTGAAGAAAGTCGAGATCCCGGATCAGGATCGCCTGAGCCGCTGGGCCGTTGATTACCTGATTCAAAACAAGGACCGCAATCTGTCGACCATGCTGGGCGCCGCGCTGGACCGCAAATATTCCGCCAGCCCTGGCGAAGCCTTTTTCACCGGCGGCGGGCTGCACACCTTCGTCAACTTCCGCAAGGAAGACAACGGCCGCATTCCAACCCTGCGCGATGCCTTGCGAGAATCGATCAACCTGCCGTTCATTCGGCTGATGCGTGACCTGGTGCGCTACACCACGTATTCCGGCCCCAACAACAGCGCCGAATTGCTCAAGGACGATCGCGACCCACGGCGTCAGGAATACCTGGCCAGTTTCGCCGACCGCGAAGGCACTTCATTCCTCCTCAAATTCTGGAAAAAGTACAAAAACAAGGATACCCAGGCGCGGCTCGACACCTTCCTCGACAGCATGCGCCCGACCCCGATTCGCATGGCAGCAGTGCATCGTTATCTGCTGCCGCAGGCCAGTCAGGAAAGCTTCAACACCTTCGTACGCTCGCACCTCAAAGGCGCGAAGCTCACCGAAAAACTCACCGACGAACGCTTGCAGCGGCTCTACGAGAATTACAGCCCCGGCGCCTACGATCTGCCGGACCAGGGCTTCATCGCCAAGGTTCACCCGCTGGACCTGTGGCTGATGGGTTACCTGCTGAACAACCCGGATGCCAAGTGGAGCCAGATCGTCAAAGCCAGCCAGTTCGAGCGTCAGGAAGTCTACAGCTGGCTGTTCAAGAGTCGTCACAAGGGCGCCCGTGACAGCCGTATACGCACGATGCTGGAGATCGAAGCCTTCCTCGACATTCATCAACGCTGGCAGAAAGTCGGTTACCCGTTCGATCACCTGGTGCCGTCGCTGGCCACCGCCATCGGCAGCTCCGGCGACCGTCCGGCGGCATTGGGCGAGCTGATCGGCACCATCCTCAACGACGGTGTGCGCATGCCGACATTGCGCATCGACACCCTGCATTTCGCGGCGAATACCCCGTACGAAACCAAGCTGATCAATGACCCGGTTGCCGGCAAACGGGTGATGCCGTCCGAAGTGGCCACTGCCATGCGCGAGGCTTTGTCGCAGGTGGTGGACGCCGGTACCGCCAAACGTGTTTCCGGCAGTTTCATCACCCCCGATGGCAAACCCCTGGCCATGGGCGGCAAGACCGGGACCGGGGATAACCGCATCGAAGCCATTGGTTCCGGCGGGCGTATCCTGAGTTCGAAATCGATCAACCGCACGGCGACCTTCGTGTTCTTCATCGGTGATAACCACTTTGGCACGTTGACCGCGTTTGTACCCGGGCGTACGGCTGAAGCGTTCAAGTTCACCTCGGCGCTGCCGGTGCAAGTACTCAAGGGCATGGCGCCGATTCTCACGCCGTATCTGCAACCAGGTACGCATACGCAATGCCTGCCGGTGGAGGTAGCGCGACGCTGATAAACGAGGGCGGTAATTAATTATTTTCGGCATTGGTAATTCCAATGCGTTGCGCGGACGAACACTTGTTAAGCAGCGGTAATTGCGACTTTTACTTTGAGCCTCGGGCGTTAGGCTGGTGACTCCACTTAACGCTCAAGGTTTATTCAACGCATGACTGACTTACACGGACGTATATCAGCGCTACCAACACCTGGGGACGACTATAAAAGTCGTCACTACGATTTCATCAAGAGCCGCATCCACCCTACTTTCAAGCGCGCCTCACTGCGACGGATTCGGGAGCTGAGCCTCACACAAACGGCTTCAGGGCATTGGGTACAGACCACCAAAGATTTCGATCACACGCCGTTACAAGAAGCCAACCTTGAACTCTGGTCCGCTCAAAATACAGTCGACCGTGTATTGGATAAGGTACAAGGCGTTTATGAGTTTGCCGAACCGTTACTGACCGACGCGTTGCTGGAACAGTTCGGGGTCAACGTCGATGTCACGACAACTTACTTGTATCTCTATCTACCGAAAAAGCTGCCCTGGTATGCCAGCGACCTGGGCGGTGTGGTTACGCGAACCGTTTCACTGCTGGATGCGGCCCTGCACAACTTCGCGAGCACAGAAACCTGCGAGGCAGACTCTAACTTCATCAGCCAGCCCGACGCGCTCGGGCATTTCGATATCCTGCCGATCAAACGCAACATGTCCATCGCCCAGTTCCAGACCCTGTGTCGCAATCTGGATATTGGCGCGCGCTACACGAAATACCTTGAAGAACAATTGTTGCCTAAAGACGGCCTTGCCCAAGGGTATTTGAAACTCAAAATCGTCGAGAGCGAAAAAGCCGCGTTTAAAGCGGCGGCTCAACTGGCTGTTCTGACGGGCGACATCGACGCCGATGCCAGTGACATGATTCTGAAAATGCTCGATGGCCAGCGCAACCTCACCCGTAAAGGCCGGGTGATGCAATTCGCCGAACTGTCCATCCTCGACAGCCTGCTGACCGGAATCGTATTGATCACACCGAGGCCGGAACAACGCATTCGTGACGTGACACCGGTGATCGTTTACGTCCCGCAAGACCCTGAGCACCCACTGAAAGAGTACCCCTCGACCGTCGCCTTCATGGACGAACTGACGCGCCAGTTGCGCGACAACGAAATCGTGTCGTCCACCGGCATGACCTACCAGCAATACTTCAGCCGGTTCGTCGATCAATCAGACCGAGGGCATTTTTTCGGCGGACTGCAACAACGTCTGTTCAAAGTGAAATGGCATCAGAAAGAGCTATTGGAGCAAGGGCCGAGCTGGCGGGAAGTGGCCGTCACCCATCCCAGCCTGCATTTCAAAGCCGCACCGATCCCCGGCGAACTCTGGGAGTACCTCTTTCAGCAAAAGCTCAACAAGGTCCTCAACGACGCCCGACACATCGCCGTGTCCACCGCCGATGCCGATACCAATGCCCGATGGGCCTGGTGGGAAAACTTCAAGAAAATAGTCTCCGACATCTTCAACATCGCCCTGATGGTCGTCACGCCGTTCGTTCCAGGGTTGGGTGAAATGATGATGGTCTACTCGGTGTATCAGATGGCCAGCGACGTCATCGAAGGCATTGTCGACATGACCATGGGAATGTGGACCGAAGCCGGCGAGCATATCGCCGGTGCGGTTTCGGACTTTCTTTCCCTGGTGGCGTTTGCCGCCGGCGCGAAGATTGGCGAGTTGGCGCGCTTGAAACTGTCGCCGCTGATCGAAGGCATGAAACCGGTCACCCTGCCCAACGGCGAACCCCGGCTGTGGAATCCCGACCTGAAACCTTATGAGCTGCCCGATGTGCAGTTACCGACTGACTCCAGCCCCGACGCGCTGGGACTGCATGCCCACGAAGGCCAGGACACTCTGCCACTGGATGACAAGCACTACGCCGTGCAAAAGGACCCGCAAACCGGCAACTATCGCGTCAAGCACCCGCATCGCGAGAATGCTTATTTACCCGAGTTGAAACACAACGGCCGCGGTGCCTGGACTCATGAAGCCGAGAACCCTCGAGCCTGGGATCGCCCGACATTGATGCGCCGTCTCGGCCACTCCGTGGACGGCTTCAGCGACGTCGAACTCGAAGACGTTCGCATCATCAGCGGCACCGACGACGGTGCGTTGCGCCGGATGTACGTCGACAATACCGCGCCACCACCGCTGCTGGACGACAGCCTCACCCGCCTGAAACTCCAGCGCCAGTCTCGCCAGACCATCGAAAGGATTCGATCGGGTCAGCCCCTCGATCCTTCCTCCTATTGGTTTGAACCGCTGGCGACTTACCTGGATGGCTGGCCTGCGGATAAAGCCCTGAAGGTCTATGAAAAAGCCGACTTGAGTGGACGGTTCCGCCAGTATGGCAATCCCGATGCGACCGACGAGCAGACACTGTCCACCAGTTTTTCGAACCTCATGAGCGACCGATTTGCGCCAGACCTTGCCGAGTTTCTCAGCGAAGAAGAGCTGCAAGCCCTGTTCGGCCGGTCAATTGCCAAAAGTGAACGGGTGCAAGTGCTGCGTAATCGACTGGCAGACGAAGCGAATCGAATGAGCGCTGACATCTTCAACCAGCTTTACCACGGTGCAGAAGCGTCCGACGATCCGCAGATCCGCCTCATCCGCCAGACATTTCCCGAGCTGCCCACCCGTGCGGCAGAGACGCTGCTCAACAGTGCCGACGCGGCCGACCTCCAGCGCATGAATCAGGAGCAGCGTCTACCATTGAGCCTGAAAAGCCGTGCGCGTGAAGCCGTCTTCGAGGCCCGGACGAACCATGCCTATGAAGGTTTTCACGACGGTGCGCAGTGGACAGCGCAAACTGAGAGCCTGGTGCTGAACGCATTGAGGATTCATACCGACGCGTTCGCTGAGTTGCGTATCGAGGTTCGCGAAGGCAGCGATGCCGGCCCCGTGCGCAGCAGCGTGGGCGCGCAGGATGCCTCGACGGTTCGGATTCTGGTCAAGGCTGAGGGGAACCGGTTCGAAGTCTGGGACGCCGACAACCACAAGCTGTACGAAGCCGATGATTTTTACGAAGCCGTCCTCAACGCCATGCCGAAAAACAAACGCGCGCAGCTGGGTTATCGGCCGGGCCAGGGTGAGTTTTTCAAGCAATGGGTGATGGCAAAGACCGCGACACCTGCGCAGCGCCGCACCGCCCTCGCCGCACCGCCAGTCCGTCCGATGGCGGACCATGAAGACATGACGCTGTTGCGCGGTCCCGGTTTCTCGACCACCGCCGCCACGCTCACCGAACGGGTGGAGGATTTGTACCCCCACTTCAATGAACGAGAGGTCAATACCTTCGTTCGATCCCTGGGTTCGCAAGAACAAGGGCATCAGACACTGACGAGGCTGGATCGAGAACTACATGACCTTCACAAGCTGATCGGTCGCTGGCAAAACCAGCGAATCGATACGTGGGGGCCTGATCGACAAGGGTTCGTAAACGGTGGCGGGCAGCACATTGCCATACGGCTTATCGAGTGTTTCTCAAGAACACCCGACGTTTTCGGTGAGCGCAATATCACTGTCGACGGCGGTTATGCGCTGGACCTTTCCACCGAGTACGACGTGCTCGATCTCGAACGCTGGTGGAAGGAGCTGCCAGATATGAAGCACTACCTGGATCAGATCAACACCTTGAATCTGGACCGCACGAACTTTTCCGAAACCTCCTCCGGCCTGTTGAGCGACTTCCCTCATCTTCGGCAAATGAGCGCCCGAAGCTGCGGGTTGACGCGACTCCCCGAAACCATCGGCAAGATGCACTACCTGCGAACCTTGCGGCTGACGAACAACGAAATCACGTTGACCCCCTCGGCGGTCGAGCAACTGCGCAACCTGACCCACATGGAAACCCTCAGGCTCGATGACAACAGGCAACTGGGCAGGCTCCCGGACGTCGGCCGCATGCCCAAACTGAGAATCCTGAGCTTGAGCAACACCGGAGCCACCACTTGGCCCGATGGCCTGTTCGGGCCCTTCAACAAGCGTAGACCGCGTGGCTTTTTTCTGGATTTGCAGGAGAACCCGATCAGCGTCATTCCGACGGTCGCACCCGGCTCGGAGGATGCCTTCCTCCTGGCGCGGACCCGCTTGTACGAAAAACAGCTCTCGGACAAAAACCTGGTCATTTTCAAAGCCTATCGTCGGTCAGTCGGCATCGCTACCAGGCAGGTCTACGCCGACGCTGCAAGAGACGCGATGAACCTGTGGCCAATGAACGACGACTCTGTCTGGTGGAGTGCCGAGGTCTCAGGGCTGGGTACTTTCCGGGAGGAAGCCTGGCACGATCTGATGACCGAGCCTGGCTCCGAAGATTTCTTTGCCTTGATCCAGAAACAGACACGCTCGGCCGATTACCAAGCCGGTAGTGATTTGCGTCAACAGCTCAGCAGCCGGGTATGGCGCATGGTCGAAGCCATCGACCTGGACACCGAGTTGCGCAAGGAATTGTTCGAAATGGCCAGGGCGCCCACCACTTGCGCCGATGCCGGGGCTCAGGTGTTCAACCACATGGGCATCAAGGTGCTCGCATCCGAAGCCTATGCCTTGTCGACGTCCAATGCAGTGCTTGAAAGCAAGTTGGTGAATCTGGCAAAAGGTGCCGCGCGCCTCTCGCGCGTAGATGACATTGCCCGTACCGACTTCGGCAGCCGTGCGGGCAATCCCGATGAGGTGGAAGTCTATCTCGCTTACGAAACCGGCCTGGCTCAACGCCTCGGCTTGCCGTGGCAATCGGAATCGATGCTGTTTCGCCCCCTGGCCAACGTGAGCGCCAAAACCCTCGACACGGCCTTCGACACGGTGAAATCGATGGAAGCCGGCGACGGGTTGGTCAACGACATGATCGATCTGCCGTTCTGGCAGAAATACTTGCAGGACACTTACCCGAACGAGTTCAGGCGCAATGCCCGGCTGTACGAAACCAAGAATGACTTGCTGGATGAGTTACGCGAGGTACAACAGGCCTGGGCCGGCTCCAAGAGCCTGCAGATCGCACAGCGACGAGCGCTTAAACAACGCCTGCTAGACCTCGCCCGGCGACTGAATGTCAATGACAGCCTGGTGCTGACCGACGAAGTCATGACCGGCGAGGTCTACGGCAGATTGCTTCACGACATGGGCTACGAAGAAAAAGAGCTGAGCAGAACGCTGACCCGCGCAGCACTGAAAAAAGACGCACAGCAGTAATCGACGACCCCTGATGCATCGGCTGATGCATCAGGGTTCAACCCTTAACCCACTTGCGAATCCCAGATCACCGTTACGTTGCCCGAGTAAGATCTGGCGACACCAGGCTTGAGCATTTCCTCGACCTCGTCCTGCGCAATCTCGAAGTGCAAGGTTCCCGGTTTGCGATCGACATAAAAGCGCGGCTGGAAAAGCTCAGTGCCACTGCCGTCGCGCCGCAACGGCCGGCGACTGACCGGTTGGGCCGCGGCATCCACCAGGCCATTGGGCAGGGTCAGGCTGACGTCGAGCGGCACGACATGACCTGAAGCCGGATCGCGCACCGAGCAGCGGTTGCCATCCAGGCTGTACTGGCAGTCCAGGCTCATCTTGAAGCGACTCGACGAAGACACATTGAATGTCTGATCACGAAACAGCCGTGTCGGCTTGCGCCCCTGCGTCAGCCAGGCTTGCCAACCGCCCTGCGGGACCAGTTCGACGCGATTGCCGCCCGGCGGTATCTCGACCTTGAGGGTGTGCCGAACATCCAGAGAGAAGTTGAGGGTCAGTTGGTTGTCACTGGGAATCATGACATCGCCCATGTCGAAGTCCTGATGAGGACCGACCGTGTATGGCATGGTGCCGGTGTATTTGCCGGACTTCATGGCCAGGGGGTCAGGCGTACGCAGCTCGTAAGCAAAAACGAAGTACAAGTAACGAAACGAAAGCGGTATATCGAATTTTGCCTTCTTGCTGCACACCCCCGCCCCTCTGCCGACTCTCCAAAAACTGTTGTAACCGGAGGGCCCCGCCGAATACCAGCCAACACTCGAACAGGGTACGGGCGCATTGACCCAACCACCCCCTACCCATAAGTCGTCCCACCATCCTCCCCCGGTCAACTCAGTGACAGGACGGGGAGTTGCGGCTTCGTGCCCAATCCCGCCGATGCGTATGGAAAGGATTTGTGTATCACCCGATTCATGAGTGACCACCACGTCTCTCCAGTCCGAGGGTACGCGGGCCATCCCCCCCTGCCGCGGGTCCGCATGGTTGGCCAGGATTGGCGCATTGGCCGTGAATGAAATCGGCGCCCCAAGACTGAACAGGTTATAGGGCGCACAGGCTTGCGGTATCTGCCGGCAAAAACCCTCGGACGGCGTCATGTTGACGAATACGTTTTTATTCGGCTTCGATGAGTCGGGCTCGAATACCGCTTCGATCTCGATAACGGCTGCCTGGACGGGAAGTGCAAGCACAGCACACGCCAGGCTGCTCACCAGTCGAACTGATTTCCCACGTAGAAAGCGCATTGTCATTCCTTCAAGTTCCATATTGATGCTCAGCCTTTCTGAACGGGTCCTCCAGGCGCTGGCTAAACCTCCGAATCCCAGATCACCGTGACATTGCCCGAGTAAGATCTGGCGACACCGGGCTTGAGCATTTCACCGACCTCATCCTGCGCAATATCGAAGTGCAACGTTCCCGGTTTGCGATCGACATAAAAGCGCGGCTGGAAAAGCTCGGTGCTACTGCCGTCGCGCCGCAACGGTCGGTGACTGACCGGTTGGGCGGCGGCATCTACCAGGCCGTTGGGCAGGGTCAGGCTGACGTCGAGCGGCACGACATGACCTGAAACCGGATCGCGCACCGAACAGCGGTTGCCATCCAGGCTGTACTGGCAGTCCAGGCTCATCTTGAAACGACTCGACGAAGAGATATTGAACGTCTGATCCCGGAACAGCCGCGTCGGCTTGCGTCCCTGGGTCAGCCAGGCCTGCCAGCCGCCCTGCGGGACCAGTTCGACTCGGTTGCCACCAGGGGGAATATCAACCTTGAGCGTGTGCTGGACGTTCAGGGTGAAGTTGAGCGTGATCAAATCATCGTCAGGCAACATGACGTCACCCATGTCGAAATCACGATGCGGTCCAACGGTGTAGTTCATTGTTCCGCGGTACGTGCCCGTCGACATGGTGAGCGGGTTGGGCGTGATCATTTGGTAGGAAAAACCAGCGTCCTGATAAGCAAACTGGTGGGCGTCGGTAATGTCCTTTTGAGCCTGCTTGGCACACACGCCCGCATTGGCCGGAACCCTCCAGAAAAACGCGTAATACAGGCTAGAGCCATAACCCACACCGCCGTAGGTGCAGGGAGCAGGTGCATAAACCCAGGTGCTTGACCAGACCCCTCCAGGAAGAGGCGTTTTGATCGTATAGGCCGCTCCAATGCCGTTTATGCGTATTTTCACCGTCTCGGCTTCACCCGTTGCTTCGTGAATGACCGTCACGTCCTTCCAGTACGAAGGCACCCGGAACATCGGCCCCTGACGTTCATCATGCATCGCCGCAATAGGGGCAACGGACCTGAAACGAATGGGTAACGCGATGCTGAAAACACCGTTTTCGCAATAGGAAGGATGATCCTTGCAATACCCTCCAGGAGGCGTTGTATTTTCGAAGGCATTTTGCATCGGTTTGGCCGGATCCGGCCGGAATACGGCCGTCATCTCCAGGGTTACTGCCTCGACCGACATCGTGCATGACCCAGCCAAAACCAGCACACAAAGTCGGCTCGCCCTCCTGAGTATGTTCATGATCTATCTGCTCCCTTTGCGCCAGTGGCTTCATCCCGGTTTTCTATCTTCCGAACATTGCCCTGATTACTCACCCGGCAGCACCGCGTTGAAAACCAGGTTGACGCTGCCAAAATAATTGCCGGGCCTATAAACCCCATCGGCAGGTGGCACCGGCACGATTTGCAGTAAAACCCGCTTGCCCTGCGCCGCTTCGCTCAGCGAAACCACCTCGCGGCTTTCCCCCTCGCTCAACACCTTGTCGTTGAACAGAACCCGCAAACCAATGTCATGGGCGGCAGTCCCGTTGGACAAGTAGGGCCTGCCCTCAAGGCGGGCTTCGATGGAGCCGGCTTCATTCTTCACATCAAAATACTTGCGCAAGCCACCCAGGGTCGAGGTCGCCAGATTCCACGGCAATGGCTGTTCACGGTGAATCCAGTCGGGGTCTGCGGGAATGACGTAGAACGCCTGGCTCGGGATCGTCACGAACACTTCGAAGTGCTGCACTTCGCGGGCGGCAAATGCTGAATGGCAGGCCATTGCCGACACCATCAGAACCGTGAGTTTTCTGAACATGGTCATCAGCCTTTCACATCGAGTTTCTTGCTGCTCTCGCCTTCAACCAGCGTGAAGCGGTACTCGCGACCAGCCTGTTTCTCGAACTCGAAACTGCGCCCGGCCAGAATGTGGTGCTTGGTGGTGGGCTGGCAGTCCTGCTCGTTCTTTGCCGAACAATCCTTGAACTCATCGATCACCACCACGGTGTTGCCGTTGTTGCGGATCCGATACCTGGCCGCCTCGTTCTCGATCACGCTGACGTAACGCGTGTCCTTGGGACGGACGAAAAACACCGCGCCATAACCGGCCAGCACCGTGACCCCGGCGGAGAGGGTTTTCTTGTATTCCTCACGCTCCTCGCCGGAGACCGCGAATTCGTCTTCTTTCTCGGGCACCACCGGCACGAAACGCACGCGGAAATAGCGCTCTTTGTCGCGGGCGCCCATGTACAGCAATCGCGTGCCTTGCATGCCACTGGCGGGCACGATCAGCCGCGCCGGGCTGGCCATCAAGCCGTCCCGGGCAGTGCCGTCGGCACTGGATTTGAGCGGCACCTCCTGCGACTTGCCCTCGGCGTCGTAGAGGATTTCAAGGATGTTGACCTTGACGAAGGCGGTGCTGTCGCCGCCGTTGAAGACGCGTTTCAAAAACGTACTTTTGTCGCCATCCAGATAGTCGTAAACCGTACCGATATTGATGCTCGGCCCGGCGTGCGCCGTCTGGGTGAACAAACAAAAACCAATCAGTGCCAACCGCCGTTTCATCGTCATTTACCTCATAGAAAAAGTGCGTTGTGCCGGGCATCAGCCTGCCGTCGACGTCTCAAGCGTCAGGTCCGCCAACGTATCCGGCGTGCAACGCAGATCGCCGATCATCAGCACGTTGTTTTCCGTGCGGCCGCTGCCCGGATCGAGTCGGAACTGGCACAGCAACTGGTTGCCGTAGCGCACTTCCAGGGTCGGTGAACCGGCGTTCATTTCCATGGAGAAGAAGCCGTCCACCTCACTCACCCCGCGACTGGCGTGGTTGATGATGTGGTGGCCCTTGAGCGGGTTGCCCTGAGGATCGATCAGGCGGCCGAGTACGGTGAGGGTTCGCATCACGCGAATCTGGCGATAGTCCACGCCGCCCTTGTTCAGGTGATAGCTGGAACGGGCCGGCTGGATGGTCGCGGCTGGAACGTGGTTGCCTTCGAAATCGAAACTGACGGAGCTGCTTTTGTAGGCCGTGATCGGCACGAAATTGCGCCCGGGTTTGAGTACCGCGCTGCCGCCACTCAAATCGTCGGCGCGCAACGTGATGTCGTCGATGTCCGATTCGACATCGATGATCATGCCCGCACCGTCGCGGTGGTATTGGCTGGTCATGATCATTTTTTGCCCGCCGACGGCGACGGTGCTATCGAGGTTCAGGCCGCCGGTGAGGTCGTTGTTGTAGGACGAGCGTTGGACGAACCCATCGCCGTTGACCCGGTCCGATTGCATCGTCGCCAGCGCATTCAAGCCGATGCCATAGGTGTCGGTGATAGCCGTCGCGGAAACGCTTTGCAGCAGGTGATCCTGCAAGCTTTTGCGGTAGGTGATCGAGGCATTGTTATCGCGCCCGCCGTCGCGATCGGTACGTGTGCCGAGGCTGCCGGACAGCTGCTCTCCCGGGCCACCCAGGGCGATGTTCACACTCAAATCAAGGCCACGATTTCGATCATCTCCCGAGCTGAAACTGCCCGGACGGTCGAACAGCGACAGGCGCCAGTTGGCGTCGCTGCCGAACAGTTGCGTGCGCTGGGTCCAGCCCAGATCAACGCCGACGCCTTCAGTGTTGCCTTCACTGTGGGACACCCGGGCATTGACCGAACTTTTGCTGGTGAGTCGGTGATTCACCGACAACGACGAGTTGCTGGTCTGGCCGATAAACACGTTGCGCTGCCGCACTCGCGTGCCGTCGGGCAGGGTGTCGTAGAGCCGGGTGGTGTCGAGCCAGCTGCGGTTATGGCTGGCGACGATGCTGCCACTGCCGTAGGAATAAAGGCCCTGCACGTCGAGGCCGGTGCCGTAGTCCTGGGTCTTGTAGACGTTGGCATAGACGCTGGCGTTGTTGACGATGGCCCAGTCGACCGACGTGCCGTATTGCAGGGCGTCTTTCACCTGTCGACCCGACAGGCCGAGGATCACCCGCGGATGCAGCAGAAAGTTGAATGCGGCGCCGGCGGTCATGTCGCCGTCCACCTGTTCATCCCAATTGCTGAGCACTTTCGATTCACGCCCGGCGAACAGGTTGTAGCGCCAGCGCTCGTCATGATTGCGCCAGTTGTTGGGTTTGTAGACCAGTTCCTGAGTGCTGGAGGTGATCTGACCGTCTTCGATCAGGCGCACTTCCACTTCATAGATGCCACCCGGCAGGGGCCGCGTATCGAGGGTCTGTAGACCGGCCGGCATCGACTGAGTGTTGATCAGCAAACCGTCGCGATAGATTTCCACCGAGCCCTGGCGATTGGCCGTGACGTAGATCGGGTAGACCGCCGGTTTCGGGTTGTTGATGGCCAGGCTGTCGGAGCTGCCGTACATGACGCCCACCGCGGTGTCGGGGCTGGCGCCAAAGGAGCGCGGCTGACGGGTCAGGCCTTCCGAGTTGGGTGTGAACAGGCCCAGACGTAGAAAGCTGCCTTCCAGTTCGCGCTGGGTAAAAAGCTCATGCACGGCGTGATAGGTCTGGTTGTCCACACCGCCCAGGCGGGACAACTGCAAATTGACCGCTTGAGTCCAGTTGCCCAGGCTGCTGCTGGCTTCCAGACCGTAACGACCACCGAGGTCCTGGTTCTGGCCGCCATTGAGGTTCAACTGGTTGCGCACGATCAACCCGGTACTGCCGCCTTCTGGCTGGTTGTAATACAGCTGAACCTGATCATCGCGCTCCGCGTTTTCCGTGAGGATCGATACCAGGGAATTTTCCAGGCTGTAGTGCACCGCCAACAGTTGCTCGGGGCAGTTGGCCTGGCAGGCTCCCAGCACCCCGCCCTGTTTCAGATAGTTGGCCCAGATGTCGCGTTCACCGGGCTTGATCGTGCTGTCGCTGACATCGGAGAAGTCAACGAGGGTGATGCGATCGTCGCGGGTCAACACGACCATCGCCTCACCGAGAAACTGTTGATCAAGTTCCACGCGCACCGCCAGCGGCACATCGAAGAAATGCTCTTCGAACTCGCTCGGCAAACCCTTTGCCTGCGCCAGCAGACTTCGTGGTGTAGTACCGTTATCCGCTGGCGCGGCCAGGACAGTTGCACAAAAACATAGGGCAAGTGCCGTCGCGATGGGAGTCATCGGGAACATGAACGAAATACTCTGAAGATGAATTCGTTGAAACCCGATCGACAGGGATGACCCCTATCGATCGGTGAGCGTTATCAAGTAGGCCAGAACTGACTTACAGAACGCGCTTTGGTTTAAATGCGCGGAATGGCATCAAACATGACGACCGGGTTGGCGGTGTATACACCCACCTGATTGTTGCCCGGTTTAGCTGCAGTAATGACCAGGTCTGCGCGCATGCCACCATTGGACTCTACGTCACCGACCACTTCCTGAGAATCGGCGGTCAATTCCTTGCCGTTGAAGGTGTAGGTCAGGGGAATGTTCAAGGTCGCATTGCCGTTGAACAGCGGCGTAGGACCGCCGACGACGTAAGCGCCTACCGAGCCATTGGTGTGTTGAATATCAAAGGTTCCACGGACCTCCGACAGGACGCCGGTACCGACGACGTACTGCATTTTCTCGTCTTTACCGAAGTCTTTGTCTACAGGCTGAGCGTGGAAAACCTTGCTCGGGATTTCAGCGGTAATGTTGATGGAGGTGCGCGATTCTTCCGCAGCGAACGCCATCGAAGCGCTCAGGGCCAGGAGGGTCATCGGAACGGCGATTGCAAACTTCTTGAACATTATTGAGTACCTGTCTTTTTCAAAGGATTGGGCCGAGGAAAGTATGAACAAGCCATCGCCATTCACTCCTGTGTTGGCGATTTCGCTTAACTTTCGACGCCGGAGAATGATCGTCCAATCCTTTGAGAAAGTAAGTACGCAACTTCCGAAGAACATGTAGTAACGATGGCTTTCGAAGTGCAGGAAAAAAAAGAGTAAAACAATAATTTTATTGTTTTACTCTCAGAGAAATACTACACACAGTTCTACCTGAAAAAGCACACAGACCAGAACTAATTAAACTTCCGTAAGACCCGGACTACTTATCTCATGACAATGTAATAAATATCTATCGGCGAGACCCTACAATTAGTTCAATTACTCTAAAAGAGCAACCAATGCTTCATCTCTCGTCGCTCATTGCGCCAGGCACCCAGCAGTGACCGAGGCAGACATGATTCTCGACCGTTGGTCCAGAACGCTTGCACAAGCCTAAAGATATATCTTAAGTTGTATCTAAACACGACGAGAGAAGACGCAAAAATGAGAGACCATCATTCCCATCGAGACCACAACGACAGCCGCGACGGTTTCGAAAAACGCCCCGGCCCCGGCCGTGAGCGCGGCGGACGCGGCCCCCGGGTGTTCGCCCCCGGCGACCTGAAACTGCTGCTGTTGGCGTTGATCGCCGAGCAGCCCTGCCACGGCTATGACCTGATCCGCCAGATCGAAAGCATGTTCGACGGCGCCTACAGCCCCAGCCCCGGTGTGATTTACCCGACCCTGACCTTTCTTGAAGAAAGCGAAATGATCCTGGGCGATGCCGAGGGCGGAAAAAAACGCTACAGCATCACCGACGCCGGACGGCTGTCGTTGACTGATCAGGCGATTGCGCTGGACGGCGTGCGGATGCGCATCGAGGTCAGCAAGCGCTCATTGCGCGGCCAGGATCGTCCGGCCGAGATCCACGAGGCTGTGCACAACTTGCGTCACGCCTTGCAAATGCACCACGGCCGCTGGAGCCCTGAAGAAATCCTGCGGGTGCGCGACCTGCTTAACAACACCGCCAAAGCCATCGTCGATGGCCCCGCCGTTCAACCCGTTCAGGAGAAAGCCGAATGACTGAAGTGATCGTGCAATCCATTCACCGTGTCACCCATGAGATCAAACGCCGTCGTCTGGAAGTGCTGCGCGTGGTCGACCTGACCCCACGGATGCGCCGGATTACCCTGGGCGGCCCGGAACTGGCCGGTTTCGTCAGCCTGGGCACGGACGACCACGTCAAACTGCTGTTCCCGCAAAACGCGGCGGAGCAAGCAGCACTGGAAACCCTGGTGCTCGGCGCCGGTAAAGACAATGGGCCGATGCCAGCGATGCGCGACTACACGCCCCGTCGTTACGACCTCGATGCCCTGGAACTGGACATCGATTTCGTCCTCCACGGCGACGGCCCTGCTTCGACGTGGGCCGAGCAGGCCCAACCCGGCCAGTTCCTGCACATCGGCGGGCCACGGGGCTCGATGATCGTGCCGGACATGTTCGACAGCTACCTGCTGATCGGCGACGAAACCGCCCTGCCCGCCATCGCCCGCCGGCTCGAAGGCCTGGCGGCCAATCGGCGTGCGCTGGTAATCGTGGAAGTGGAGAACGGCGCCGAGCAGCAACGCCTGGAAAGCGCCGCACAGGTCAATGTGATCTGGGTCTTGCGCGAGGGTGGCAAAGACAATTTGCTGACCACCGTGAAGCAACTGCAAGTGCCCAGCGGCGATCTGTATGCGTGGATCGCGACCGAGACCAAGGTGTCACGGCAGATTCGTCGAGTGCTGCTTGATGTGCATGGTTTGAATGAGCAGTTTGTCAAAGCCGTGGGTTACTGGCGGGCCGATGGCAGCGACGAGGAATAACTGCAACTCGATAGTGTGGCGAGGGAGCTTGCTCCCGTTCGGCTGCGAAGCAGTCGTAAAATCAGCCTGCGTGGTGACTCAGTTAAAACCCGGTTGCAGGTTTAAGCACTGCTGCGCAGCGCAACGGGAGCAAGCTCCCTCGCCACAAAAGCCCTTCACATCACCATCAGTGTTCACTGACCACGCCACCGATCCAACGCGATAATAATTAGAGCGATCACCACAAACCCAACCAACAATCCCCCCGCATTCAAAAACACCTGTGGATAACCCAGCGAGCCGACGTCAATGAACGGATAGGGATAAACCGCCAACTCATGCCCGCGCAGCAGCGAATAGGCGAAGTACACCAGCGGGTAAATCACCCACAAGCCGATATGCCGCAAGCGCAATGTGCCTTTGGGCACACAGAACCACCAATACGCCAGAAACAGCAGCGGCATGACGTCATGCATCAGCTCGTCAGCCAAAAACTGCCAGCCTTCTGGATGCCACAAGTGGCGCAACAACAGGCTGTAGGCCAAGCCTACGACAACGATGCTCACGGCAATCGCGCTGCTGACCCACGGTTGCAAAAACCAGCGTCGCGCCGCCGATTCGCGAGGGGTCCACTCACAGGTCAGCACCACCGCCACCAACGTATTGGTCAGCACGGTGAAGTAGCTGAAAAAGCTCATCAACCCACCCAGCAAACTGGCTTCCAGCGTCCAGCGTGAGTAGAGGATCAGGTACAGCTGAATGGCCAGTCCCGACCAACCCAGCACCGCAGCCACCGCAACAAAACGACGCCTCGCGGCAGAACCTGGCGTCGATAGGCTGATCATGTTCAGAGCGGGCGCTTGGTGCGCATCAGCTTCACGTACAAGTGTTCGACCTTCTCCCGGGCCCACGGGGTTTTGCGCAGGAAGGTCAGGCTCGACTTGATGCTCGGGTCGCTCTTGAAACAGCGGATATCGATGCGCTCGGCCAGCCCCGACCATTCGTAATGTTCAACCAGGGCGTTGAGGATTTGCTCCAGCGTCACGCCGTGCAGCGGGTTGTTGTTCTGTTCGGTCATGCCGGGCCTTCGAGCGATGTAAGGATGGGAAGCCGCGCACCTTAGCCGAGGGCTTCGTTGGGGGGAAGCGATCTGTGTGCTGTCAGGTAAATGTAGGTGAAACGCAAAAGATCGCAGCCTCGTTTCACTCGACAGCTCCTGCATTGGAGTTCACCTGTAGGCGCTGTCGAGTGAAACGAGGCTGCGATCTTTTCCCACCGACTGTTACCAAATCCGAAACGCTCCATGTCAGCAAAAGCGCTTTCTCTATTTGTAACAGGACATTATCCTTGCGCCCGTCAAGCTGAAACGCTTCATCCGCCCGCGACATAGTGCCGCTTTCATTTCACTCCCCCAGAAAAAGATCAAGAATTCCTTCTCTATGCCTGATTTCCCAGTTCCGCGAGACAGCGCTGTCTTCACCGCTATTGTCAGCCGAAAAGCCCTGAACCTCATCGCTGGGTTCAGCGCTTTTGGCCTTGCCACCTGCACCCAGGCCGCTCCCGCTTTCGATAGTGAATCGCCCTGGATGCTTGGCGACTGGAACGGCACGCGCACCGAGATTTCGGAAAAAGGCTACGACTTCAAAGTCGATTACACCGGAGAAATGGGCAGCAATCTGCACGGCGGCTACGACCACAATCGCACCGCGCGCTACAGCGACCAGTTTGCTTTCGGCACGCACTTGGACTTGCAGAAAATCCTCGGCTGGGACGACGCTGAATTTCAGCTGACCATTACCGAGCGCAGTGGCAACAACATCAGCAACGACCGGATCAATGATCCGCGCGTTGGCGGCTTCACGTCGGCGCAGGAGGTCTGGGGCCGTGGGCAAACCTGGCGCCTGACGCAGATGTGGTATCAGCAGAAATTCTTCAACCAGAAGCTCGACATCAAGGTCGGCCGCTTTGGCGAAGGCGAGGACTTCAACAGCTTCCCGTGCGACTTCCAGAACCTGGCGTTTTGCGGTTCGCAGGTCGGCAACTGGGTCGGCGGCATCTGGTACAACTGGCCGGTCAGCCAGTGGGCGATGCGCGTCAAATATCACCTGACGCCTGAGCTGTACGCGCAAATTGGCGCGTATGAGCAAAACCCGTCGAACCTCGATCGCGATAACGGCTTCAAGCTCAGCGGCAGCGGCACCCAAGGCGCTATTTTGCCGGTCGAGCTGGTGTGGTCGCCGAAGCTCAACGGCCTGCCGGGCGAATACCGCGCCGGTTATTACTACAGCAACGCCAAGGCCACGGATGCCTACAAGGACAACAATGGTCAGCCCGCCGCCCTGAGTGGTGAGGCTTACCGCAGCGCGTCGAGCAAGCACGGCGTGTGGCTGGGTGTGCAACAGCAAATCACCAGCCGCGCCAGCGACAACTCTCGCGGTTTGAGCGTGTTTGCCAACGGCACGATGCACGACAAGAAGACCAACGCCATCGACAACTACGTCCAGGCAGGCGTCGTCTATAAAGGCCTGTTCGATGCTCGCACCAAGGACGACATCGGCTTCGCGCTCGCCCGGGTTCACGTCAACCCGGCCTATCGCAAGAACGCCGAAGCGACCAATCAGGCCCGCGCCGTCTTCGACTACGACGACCCCTCGTTTCTGCCGCCCCAAGACACCGAATACAGCGCCGAACTCTATTACGGCGTGCACGTCACGAATTGGCTGACCGTGCGCCCGAACCTGCAATACATCCGTCACCCCGGTGGCGTGGACAAGGTCGATGACGCGCTGATAGGCGGGATAAAGATCCAGTCATCGTTCTAACCAACACCGAAAGACCCTGTAGGAGCCGGCTTGCTGGCGATGGCGGAGTGTCAGCCAACACATTTGTTGCCTGACACACCGCAATCGCCAGCAAGCCGGCTCCTACAAGGCCCCGATCAACCGAACCTTTTTTATCTGAACCATGCCCGCAAAGCATCGTCATCTACAGTGAACTTGCGCGGGACTACTTGAAACGTCACGGAGAACCACACTATGAGCACTGATGGTGCTTTGAGTCGAAGCCGTCTGTTGCCGACCCTGCTCGGCATTCTGCTTCTGCTAATGGGCCTGGCCATGCTGGCCGGCGGGATCAAGCTGAGCCTGCTCGGCGGCTCGCTGTATTACCTGCTGGCCGGTATCGGCCTGACGCTGACCGGCGTGCTGCTGATCCTGGCCCGCCGCGCGGCGCTGGGCCTTTACGCACTGGTGCTGTTCGCCAGTACCGTGTGGGCCCTGTGGGAAGTCGGCCTCGATTGGTGGCAACTGGTGCCGCGCCTGGCCATGCTGTTTGCGCTGGGCCTCGTCATGTTGCTGCCGTGGTTCCGCCGTCCGCTGCTGATCACCGGCCCAGCGCCGATGGGCACTGGCGCACTGAGCGTGGCGGTGGTACTCGCTGGCGTTACTGCACTGGCCAGCCAGTTCACCAACCCCGGTGAAATCAAAGGCGAACTGGACCGCGACAGCGTGCCGGGCATGACCAACACCGCCCCGGCCATGCCCGACGGTGACTGGAACTCCTACGGCCGCAGCGCCCACGGCGATCGTTACTCGCCACTGGCGCAGATCACCCCGCAGAACGTGAACAAACTGGTTCCCGCCTGGACCTACCGCACCGGCGACCTGCCAGGGCCGAACGACCCGGGTGAAACCACGGCCGAAAACACCCCGCTGAAAGTCAACGGCATGCTCTACGTGTGCACGCCGCACAGCCAGGTGATAGCCCTTGACCCGGACACCGGCAAGGAAATCTGGCGTTTCGATCCGAAGCTCTCCACGCAAAACGCGGCGAACTTCAAGGGTTGGGCGCACATGACCTGCCGTGGCGTGACGTATCACGATGACGCCGCTTACGCGTCCGAGCAGAGCCCGACGGGCACCGCCAGCCCTGCGCCGGTCAGCACGGTCTGCCCACGCCGGATCTTCCTGCCGACCGCCGACACACGCCTGATCGCCCTCGATGCCGACACCGGCAAGATGTGCGAAGACTTCGGCAACAAAGGCCAGGTTGACCTCTCCGCCAACATCGGCGGCTTCAATGCCGGCGGTTACTACTCCACCTCGCCTCCTGCCGTCACCAAAGACCTCGTGGTGATTGGCGGCCACGTCACCGACAACGTTTCCACCGACGAGCCAAGCGGCGTGATCCGCGCGTTCGACGTACACACCGGCAAACTGGTGTGGAACTGGGACAGCGGCAACCCGGACGACACCACGCCGATTGCCGAAGGCAAGGTCTACACCCGCAACTCGCCGAACATGTGGTCCATGTTCGCCGTCGATGAAAAACTCGGCATGCTCTACCTGCCGATGGGCAACCAGACCCCGGACCAGTTCGGTGGCGATCGCACCCCTGAATCGGAACTGCACGCCGCCGGCCTGACCGCCCTCGACATCGCAACCGGCCAGGTGCGCTGGCACATGCAGTTCACCCACCATGACCTGTGGGACATGGACGTCGGTGGCCAGCCAACCCTGATGGACCTGAAAACCGCTGACGGCGTGAAGCCAGCGGTGCTCGCGTCCACCAAGCAAGGCAGCATCTACGTGCTGGACCGCAGCACCGGCAAGCCGATCGTGCCGATCAACGAAGTGCCGGTTCCGCAAGGCGCTGTCGAAGGTGATCACACCTCGCCGACCCAACCGAAATCCGACCTCAACCTGATGCCGCCGCCGCTGCAAGAGCGCGACATGTGGGGCGTGACCCCGTTCGACCAACTGATCTGCCGGATCGACTTCAAATCCATGCGCTACGACGGTCCGTTCACTCCGCCATCGCTGCAGGGTTCGATCGTTTATCCAGGCAACTTCGGCGTGTTCGACTGGGGCGGCATCTCGGTTGACCCGGTGCGTCAGATCGCGTTCGTGAACCCGAGCTACATGGCGTTCAAATCGAAAATGATCCCGGCCGCCGAAATCGCTGCCCAAGGCCCGCGCAAAAGCGAAACCGAAGGCGTGCAGCCGAACAAAGGCGCGCCGTACGGCGTCGTCCTCGAAGCCCTGCTCTCGCCAATGGGCCTGCCGTGCCAGGCGCCCGCGTGGGGTTATGTGGCCGCGGTCGACCTGACTACCAGCAAAACCATCTGGAAACACAAAAACGGCACCGTGCGCGACAGCTCACCGGTTCCGATCCCGCTGAGCATGGGCGTGCCTAGCCTGGGCGGCACCTTCACCACCGCCGGTGGTGTTGGCTTCCTCAGCGGCACCCTCGACCAATACCTGCGTGCCTATGATGTGAAAAACGGCAAGCAACTGTGGGAAGGCCGCCTGCCGGCCGGCGCGCAAACCACGCCGATGACCTACACCGGCAAGGACGGCAAGCAATACGTGCTCGTTGTTGCCGGCGGTCATGGGTCGCTGGGCACCAAGCAAGGTGACTATGTGATTGCGTACAAACTGTCCGAGTAAGGTTTAGCGGCGGTTAAAGGAAAGGCGACTCCTGCGAGGGGGTCGCCTTTTTTTGTGGGTGCCGATTTGGTTGCCATACCACTAAACAAATGTGGGAGCGAGCCTGCTCGCGACGGCGGACTGTCAGCCACCCTGGATGTTGAAAGTTAAACAGCAATCGCGAGCAGGCTCGCTCCCACATTGGATCGCGTCGGACCTGAATTTTTTTGCCGACGTCCTACAGCTGTGGCTGTTCCGGAGGAGAATTCCGACAGGTTCTAGCGGTTGTCGTGTCGGAAGCCCGGGCGATAGGCTTTCGGGGTCGCTGCAAATTCAGCGGCCGGGTTTGGTCGCCCAGGTTTAGAATGGCGCACTTTTCGTGCTTGCTTCATGGCGAGCTGTGCGTGGGAGGGCTTCGGCCCTGCCGGGTTCCATTCCCTGGTCGACCAACCTGCGTACGGTTCGCCACCCAACTGCTTGGTCGCAGTCGTGGCGAACTCCCTGTCCCCGAATGGAGCTTCACCATGTTCAAAGAAACACCAAATCCCCCGCAAACCGACGACGTTTCCCCCTACGAATCCCTCGATTCCAAAAAACTCAACGACGCTGCCGAGCGCGCGTTGGATCACTACCTCAACCCCGCCGCCCTCAAATCCCCTGCCACCCGCAAACCCAGCACGATGTTTTTGATTGCCCCGGATATCAAAGACGAAGACCTGTTGGCCCACACCTGCGAGTCATTGGCCCAGGCCAGTGTGATGGCGAGCGATTTCGCGGACTATCTGGAAGGCCCGCACCGGCACAAGGCGATGGCCATTCAACAGATCGTCATGCTGGCCGAACTGGCGGTGAACCGGATGCTGGATAACGTCGCCCTACCAAAACCTTCGCCACACAGCTAATCCCCCTGTAGGAACCATTCCCCTGTGGGAGTGAGCCTGCTCGCGATGGCGGAGTGTCAGACGACTTCAATGCCGGATGCCAGACCCAATCGCGAGCAGGCTCACTCCCACAATAGAATTAGGTACATCAGCAAGATATTGGTCGGCTGTCAGGCCGCCTTCGCTGTGTAGAAACGGATACATCCTTTACAATCGAGACCGGGGACATCCTTTACGTTTTTGTGAGTTTGAAAGGCGGTTTTCACCGCTTTTCAAACGACCTAAAAGGTAATCGCACAAATACACTTCCCAGACTTCATCTTCCACCTCCTTCAGCCCCAGTGCCTCACCCACCAGCGATTCGCTGACAAATACCATTCTGCCTTTCCACTTCATTGAGCCGTTTTGCCGGACTTTCCTGACCAGCAACTGTGAAGGGTAATTCACCTCCGGCACATGTCCGTCGTAGAGGCGGCTGGATGGCACGTAAACATCCGCTGGAACCTTCATTGCCAGTGCCTTGTGAGGGCGCTCGTAGTTGTATTCGTGGCGAAACCGTTCAAACGCCAACTGCTGCTGTACCAAGTTATGTTCAGGTGTCTTAAGCAGCGCAGCCTTGAGGGTTCGGTGCATTCGTTCATGGCGGCCATTCTGGTCAGGACGTCCGGGCTGGATACGCTCAGGATAGATGCCCAAGCGTATGAACCAGGCCGCCAAACTGGAGATGCGCGACACGCCGGTCGAGGCAAAGGGTGAGCCGTTATCCGTGCGAATGACATTGGGCAACCCATACTCTCGAAAGGCCCAGTCAAATCCTTCACGCGCCCCAGCCACACTGCTTTGCGCCCGACAAAGCAACAGGAATCGGCTGACATGATCGGAGATCGTCAAGGGAAAGCAGCGCTGACCTGATTGCAGGGCGAAGTCGCCTTTGAAATCCGCCGCCCATGTTTGATTGTGCTCCGTGGCTTCGCGTAACGGAATAGGGCCCGTCGGTGGGCGATTAAGGAATCGTCGCTTTTGCACCAGACCTGCACGCTTGAGCCATTCGCCAGCGGTGCTCAGCGCCGGCCAAGACAGCTCTGCGTGCGCTTTTTTTAGATTGTGAACCAACTTCTCAGGCCCCCAACTCGGATGCTCGCGCTTATAAGCGATCAACAACTCAAGGACATGCTCACTGATTTGATGGGGGCTGTGGTGCGGACGTCTGGACAGCTCTTTGAGCCCGTCGATGCCACATTCAGCATAGCGAGCCAACCACTTGTCCAAAGTGGGCCGGCTGACACCGTAATGCCGTGCCAGCTCACATTTGGAGTAGGCGCCGGACATCCAGTCGCCTACGAGTTTCACTCTCTGATCCATTGGGGACTCTCGATTCCAGGGCATGGTCAGGCACCTCCTGACCGTATTTCATACCTGTAAACGATGTCTCCGGTTTAAAACGTAAAGGATGTCTCCGGTTTCTACCCTGGCAGGCCAGCTCCCACAAGGGTTCGGGGTACACCTGCAAGTCATTGGTCGGCTGTCAGGTCGCCAAGATCAAAAGAAGCACCTGTCAAAACTCTGAACACACACCCAGAAATATCCCGCCCCATTGAAACCACCCCCCACCTGCCCCATCTAAGACCCATACCCCATTGCGCAGGTGCCCCATGAGCGACCAGCAAGAATTCCCCGAAGACCCGAGCGAATACGCCGACCCAGAGAACGCCGAACACCACTCCACCGGCAAAGGCCTTGCTCTGCCCGGCCAGAACCTGCCGGACAAGGTCTACATCATCCCGATCCACAACCGCCCGTTCTTCCCGGCCCAAGTGCTGCCGGTCATCGTCAATGAAGAACCGTGGGCCGAAACCCTCGACCTTGTCAGCAAATCCGATCACCACTCCCTGGCCCTGTTCTACATGGACACGCCCCAGGAAGATCCGCGCCATTTCGACACCTCCGTCCTGCCGCTGTACGGCACGCTGGTCAAGGTGCACCACGCCAGTCGCGAAAACGGCAAACTGCAATTCGTCGCCCAGGGCCTGACCCGCGTACGAATCAAAACCTGGCTCAAACACCACCGTCCGCCCTACCTCGTGGAAGTTGAATACCCGCACCAGCCCACCGAGCCGACCGACGAGGTCAAGGCCTACGGCATGGCGCTGATCAACGCGATCAAGGAACTGCTGCCGCTCAACCCGCTGTACAGCGAAGAGCTGAAAAACTACCTCAACCGCTTCAGCCCCAACGATCCGTCGCCGCTGACCGACTTCGCCGCCGCCCTGACCTCGGCCACCGGCAACGAACTGCAAGAAGTGCTCGACTGCGTGCCCATGCTCAAGCGCATGGAAAAAGTCCTGCCGATGCTGCGCAAGGAAGTCGAAGTCGCGCGTCTGCAAAAAGAAATTTCCGCCGAAGTTAACCGCAAGATCGGCGAGCATCAGCGCGAATTCTTCCTCAAGGAACAACTCAAGGTCATCCAGCAAGAGCTGGGTCTGACCAAGGACGACCGCAGCGCCGACATCGAACAGTTCGAGCAACGACTCACGGGCAAAGTGCTGCCGCCCCAGGCGCAAAAACGCATCGAAGAGGAAATGAACAAACTGTCGATCCTCGAGACCGGCTCGCCGGAATACGCGGTCACCCGCAACTACCTCGACTGGGCGACCTCGGTGCCGTGGGGCGTGTTCGGCAAGGACAAACTCGACCTCAAACACGCGCGCAAGGTGCTCGACAAACACCACGCCGGCCTCGACGACATCAAGGACCGTATCCTCGAATTCCTTGCGGTCGGGGCCTATAAAGGCGAAATCAGCGGCTCCATCGTCTTGCTGGTTGGCCCGCCGGGCGTGGGTAAAACCAGCGTCGGCAAATCCATTGCCGAATCCCTGGGCCGACCGTTCTACCGCTTCAGCCTCGGCGGCATGCGCGATGAAGCCGAGATCAAGGGCCACCGCCGCACCTACATCGGCGCACAACCGGGCAAACTCGTGCAGGCGTTGAAAGACGTCGAAGTGATGAACCCGGTGATCATGCTCGACGAGATCGACAAGATGGGTCAAAGCTACCAGGGCGACCCGGCCTCGGCGCTGCTGGAAACCCTCGACCCGGAACAGAACGTCGAATTCCTCGACCACTACCTGGACCTGCGTCTGGATCTGTCGAAAGTGCTGTTTGTCTGCACCGCCAACACCCTGGACTCGATCCCCGGACCCTTGCTGGACCGGATGGAAGTGATTCGCCTGTCGGGTTACATCACCGAAGAAAAAATCGCCATCGCCAAGCGTCACCTGTGGCCCAAGCAACTGGAAAAGGCCGGCGTGTCCAAGGGCAGCTTGAGCATCAGCGACAGCGCTTTGAAAGCCTTGATCGACGGTTATGCTCGTGAAGCCGGAGTGCGCCACCTGGAAAAAGAACTGGGCAAACTGGTGCGCAAAGCCGTCGTGAAGTTGATCGACGAGCCGAAAGCGGTGATCAAAATCGGCCCGAAAGACCTCGAAGCCTCGCTCGGCCATCCGATATTCCGCAACGAGCAAGTGCTGTCCGGCACCGGCGTCATCACCGGCCTGGCCTGGACCAGCATGGGCGGCGCGACCTTGCCGATCGAAGCCACGCGCATCCACACGCTTAACCGTGGCTTCAAACTCACCGGGCAACTGGGCGATGTGATGAAAGAGTCGGCGGAAATCGCCTACAGCTACGTCAGCTCCAACCTGAAGTCGTTTGGCGGTGATCCGAAATTCTTCGACGAAGCCTTCGTCCACCTGCACGTCCCGGAAGGCGCCACCCCGAAAGACGGTCCAAGCGCCGGCGTGACCATGGCCAGCGCCCTGCTCTCGCTCGCCCGCAACCAGGCGCCGAAAAAAGGCGTGGCCATGACGGGCGAACTGACACTGACCGGGCATGTACTGCCGATTGGTGGAGTACGTGAGAAGGTGATCGCGGCGCGGCGGCAGAAGATCTTTGAGTTGATCCTCCCGGAGCCTAACCGTGGAAGCTTTGATGAACTGCCGGACTATCTGAAGGAAGGGATTACCGTGCACTTTGCCAAGCGGTTTGCGGATGTGGCAAAGATTCTGTTCTGACAGTCATATAGCGCCTGCTCTGACGCAATCGCGGGCAAGTCGAATCGTCGCACCGCCGCTCCCACAGGGTTTGTACATAACCTGTGGGAGCGGCGGTGCGACGATTCGACTTGCCCGCGATTGCGTCGGCACTCACAACGCTGACTTCCGCTGCTGTCACACTTTGTCTCATCTTCAGTTATGCTCGCCGTTCGTCGTGAATGCCGGAGCCACTGACCTCATGTCCCCCACCCGCCTGTTTGTCCCCCTCGCCCTCTCCTTGCTGGCCGCCTGCGCCACGCAACCGAAACAGAACGTGACCGTGGAAAAACAAAGCGAATGCCCGGTGAAACTGCACAGCGGGCAAAACCTGATCCTGACCCTGCCAAGCAACCCGACTACGGGTTACCGCTGGGCAATCCAGGATTCGGCCGGTGGCGTGCTGCATGCGCTTAGCCCCGAGGTCTACAGTAATCCGGAAGACGCCGGGATCGTCGGCAGCGCCGGCCTCTCCACGTGGCGCTTTCAGGCGTTTGCGGCCGGGACTGGGCGCCTGCGCCTGACATCCCAACAGCCTTGGGCACCGGAAGTGCTGCCAGCGGAAACGTTCGACTGCGCGATCTCGGTTAACTGACATGGGCTGGTTGATCCTGGCGCTGATGGGCGCGGTGACGTTCCTCTACGGTCTTAGTGTGCATGCCGCGCTGCTCTGCCTGCTGGTCAAGCCGTTGCCGGTGTTGGCCTTGCTCGGCTGGTTGCACGATGCACCGCCCAGCGAATATCGGCGCTGGATCAGCCTGGGACTGATTTTCTCCCTGCTCGGCGATGTGTTGCTGGCGTGGCCGGGGGATTTGTTTGTGTTTGGCCTTGGGGCGTTTCTGGTCGCCCACCTGGCGTATCTGAAAGCCTACTTGAGCGATTGCCGGCGGTTGGCATTGTTGCCGCTGGTCATCGCTTTAGGCGTCGGCGCGATATTGTTGGGGATCTTGATTTCCAATGGACTGGGTCCGTTGCTCATCCCCGTGATCGTCTACGGTCTGGCCATCAGCGCCATGCTGTGGCGGGCGCTGGCTCGACTCGGCACTGACGTGCCCAAACGCTCGGCGCTCTTGGCGGCGGCTGGCGCCGTGGCGTTTGTGTTTTCGGACAGCGTGATTGGCATCAACCGTTTTGTCTTGCCGTTTAACGCCGCGCCTTACGTGATCATCCTCAGTTACTGGCTGGGGCAATGGGGGATTGCGGCTTCGGCGTTCGCTCAAAAACCGCGCTGAATCCTTCGCGAGCAAGCCCGCTCCCACATTTGATCCGTGCTGAACACATTTCTTGTGTCCGACTCAGAACCACTGTGGGAGCGGGCTTGCTCGCGAAAGCGGTATGACTGAACACGCAGACCTCGGATCCTGCCGGCGGTTTATCAGACAACCCGCGCATCCCCCCGTCAATTTGGCTAAAATGCCGGCCTTTTCCACCTACGCCGCTGGAACCGCCGTGAGCAAAGACCCCGATCGCCTTTTCGCCCAGCCTTTGGCCCAGGTGCCTGACTTCGCCTTTAACGAGGACGTGGTGCGGGTGTTCCCGGACATGATCAAGCGCTCGGTGCCGGGTTATCCGACCATCGTTGAGAACCTCGGCGTGCTCGCCGCGCAATTCGCCCAGCCCAACAGCGTGCTCTACGACCTCGGCTCGTCCCTGGGCGCCGTGACCCAGGCGTTGCGCCGTCACGTGCGCACCGATGGCTGCCGTGTCATCGCTGTGGATAACTCTGCGGCAATGGTCGAGCGCTGTCGCGAATACCTTAACGGTCAAGACTCGATGTTCCAGGAGTTGCTGCCCGTGGAAGTGATCGAGGGCGACATCCTCGCCCTCGACTTCCAGCCCGCCTCGGTGGTGGCGCTGAACTTCACCCTGCAATTCATCGCCCCCGACCAGCGCACCGCGTTGCTCTCACGCATCCGCCAATCGCTGCTGCCCGGCGGCGCATTGATCCTGTCGGAGAAGCTGCGCTTCAACGACCTCGAAGAACACGCACTGCTCACTGATTTGCATGTCGCGTTCAAACGCGCCAACGGCTACAGCGAACTGGAAATCGCCCAGAAGCGCAGCGCCATCGAAAACGTCATGAAGCCCGACAGCCTCGAAGAACACCGCGAACGCCTGTTGGCCGCCGGGTTCTCGAAAGTCGTGCCGTGGTTCCAGTGTCTTAACTTTGCCTCGTTGATTGCCTTGCCATGATTGATCTGTCCCCCCTCGCCCGCCGCCTGGCTGGCACACCGCTGGCCGACTGGGCCAACACCCTGCAAGCGCAACTCGACAAGAAAATGGAAAAGGGTCACGGCGACCTTGAGCGCTGGCAAAGTGCGCTTGATGCTCTGCCGAAGATTCAACCGACCGAAGTCGACCTGCTCAACGGTCTGACGCTGGACACCGATTGCGACGATGAGACTCGTGCGCAGATGCGTACCGCGCTGATGGGTTTGTCGCCGTGGCGCAAAGGGCCGTTCGACCTGTTTGGTGTGCACGTCGACACGGAATGGCGTTCGGACTGGAAGTGGTCGCGGGTGGCTCCGCACCTGGACCTGAAGGGCAAACGCATCCTCGATGTCGGTTGCGGCAATGGTTACTACATGTGGCGCATGCTCGGTGCCGGCGCAGACAGCGTGATCGGTGTCGACCCTAACTGGCTGTTCTTCTGCCAGTTCCAGGCGGTGCAGCGTTATCTGTCCGAGCCCAACGCCTGGCACCTGCCGTTCCCTTTCGAAGACCTGCCGCCGAACATGGAAGGCTTCGACACCGTGTTTTCCATGGGCGTGTTCTACCACCGTCGTTCGCCGATCGAGCATTTGCTGGCACTGAAGGATTGCCTGGTCAAGGGCGGTGAGCTGGTGCTGGAGACGCTGGTGATCGAAGGCGATCAGCAGCAGGTGCTGGTGCCGGAAGACCGTTATGCGCAGATGCGTAACGTGTGGTTCCTGCCGTCAGTGCCGGCGCTGGAATTGTGGCTGCGACGTGCCGGGTTTACGGATGTCCGTTGCGTCGACGTGAGCGTGACCACGGTCGAGGAACAGCGTGGGACGGAGTGGATGAAGTATCAGTCGTTGAGTGATTTTCTGGATCCCGAGGATCACAGCAAGACGGTTGAAGGGTTGCCGGCGCCGATGCGGGCTGTGATTGTTGCCCGTAAATAGTCCCCAGTTTCCCTGCCAATAAAGATCAAATGTGGGAGCGGGCTTGCTCGCGAAGAGGGAGTGTCAATCGACATCAATATCGGTTGATCCACCGCTTTCGCGAGCAAGCCCGCTCCCACATTAGGCCGGTGTTTAGTCTGCTGGTTTGGCTCTTCGGGCCTTGAAGAATTTGCTCAGCACCGCCCCACATTCTTCCGCCAACACCCCGCCCTCATAGAGCACCCGGTGATTCAAGAAGCCCTGGGTAAAAAATTGCCCCTGACTCTGCACAATCCCCGCTTTCGGCTCCAGAGCGCCATACACCACCCGCGCAATCCGCGAATGCACGATCAGCCCGGCGCACATGCTGCACGGTTCAAGGGTTACGTACAGCGTGCTGCCCGGCAGGCGATAGTTGCTGGCCGCCAACGCTGCGGCACGGATCGCGACCATCTCGGCGTGGGCGCTCGGGTCGTTTCCGCTGATCGGGCAGTTGAAGCCGCGACCAATAATTTCGCCGTCCTGCACCAGCACTGCGCCCACGGGCACTTCACCGAGCGCCGCGCCTTGTGCGGCCAGGGCCAGGGCTTCGCGCATGAAGTCGCGGTCGCGGCTGCGGTCGATGATCGCGGCGGGACGAATCTGACGCATCAGGCCACCTCGATGGCGGCCATCAGGCCGGTTTCCATGTGGTCAATCACATGGCAATGGAACATCCACACCCCGGGGTTATCCGCCACCAACGCGACTCGCGCGCGCTCGTTCTTGCCCAGCAGGTAGGTGTCGGTGAAGTACGGTATGACCTTGTGCCTGTTCGAGGCGATCACCTTGAAGCTCATGCCGTGCAAGTGAATCGGGTGCTGATACTGAGTCATGTTCTTCAATTCGAAAATGTAACTCTTGCCCTTCTCAAGCTTGGCAATCGGGCGGTCGGCGCAGGTCTTGTCAGTGATGTCCCAGGCCTTGCCGTTGATCTGCCACAGGCTTGGCGGTTTGCCGTTGTCGACGTTGACCGACACCGAGCCCACCCATTCGAAATTGAAGTTGAGTTTCTCGGCATTGGCCAGGTCTGGTTCTGCCACCGGGTTGGCGGGCAACGCGGGCGGCCATTCGGTGGGGGCCTCTGTGTTTGCCACCGAGCGGAACGTGCCCAGGCGAACCGGGCCGTTGCGCAGGGACAATTCTTCACCGGCGGGCGGTGCCTTGATCGCCAGGCAGATGCGCATGCCCGGGCCGAGCCAGTATTCCTTACCCATTGGCCGCGGTTCCACGGGATTGCCGTCCAGCGCGTAGATCTGCGCTTCGACGCCGGGAATGTTGAGGCGATACGTCAGCGTGTTGTCGAGGTTGAGCAAACGCACGCGGGTGATTTGCCCGGCAGGCAAGTCGATCACCGCTTGCGAGACACCGTTGATGGTCGACAGGCGTCCTGCGGTGCCACCACGGGCGGCTTCGCGAGGAATGCTGAAGGCCACGAAAGCCCCCTCTTCATCGACGTGCCAGCTCTTGAGGCTCAGGGTTTTCTCGTACTTGAAACCGGTGGGCTCACGCTCTTCGATGATCAGCGGGCCAACCAGGCCACGGCCGAGTTCTTCGCTGCTGTTCACGTGCGGGTGATACCAGTAGCTGCCGGCATCCGGCACCCGGAATTTGTAGTCGAAGTATTCGCCCGGCAATACCGGAAGCTGCGATACGTAGGGCACACCGTCCATCTCCAGTGGCAGGCGAATGCCGTGCCAGTGAATGGTGGTCGCCACCGGCAGATGGTTGATGAAGCGCACCCGCAGCCATTCGCCCTGACGAACCCGTAGTTCGGTGCCCGGCGCCGACGGGCCGAACGCCCAGGCCGGGGTCTTGTGCCCAGCGACCAGTTCGACGTCCAGCGGAGCCGCGATCAGCTCGTAGTCATGGCCGGCGTCCGCATCGGCCATCTTGCCCAGCCAGTACCGCGATGCGCCGCCCGCTCCGACACCAACGACAACAAGACCGGCCAGGCCACCGAGGATTTGGCGACGGGTAAAGGACATGAACTCAACTACCTCACGTATCAGCGACAGACCCGTGGGCCTGTAAAAGGCGAATACGATACACCTGCGGTTGAGAAACGGTAAGGCCGGCGCGGCGGATGGCCGCAGGAGAGGTGATCGTTCCCACGCTCCGCGTGGGAATGCCGCCCGGGACGCTCTGCGTCCCTTCGCTGGCGTGACGCAGAGCGTCACAGGATGCATTCCCACGCAGAGCGTGGGAACGATCAGTGCTGGAGGCCGGTGATCAAATGCACCACGCCTTCGTCCAGCATCATGACGCCCGGCACACCGGCTACATTCAATGCCTGCCGATCCATCCGCGCCACGTCCCGCAACTCCACTCGAACCCGGGTCAGCGCCACAGGCTGCTGCGACTTGAGGTTTTCCACGCCGCCCAGCGCGGCTACGACATCCGGCGTCAGCCCGCAAACAGGTTGAGCAACCACCTTCGGCTCATCCATCACCAGATCAGGCGTCAACGCTTTCCAGAACGCTCGCTGCATTTTCTCGAACATGTTCAGTTCTCCAGAACCAGTGAAGTATCGACCGTCGCCTCGTGATACAGCCGCAACGCCTCGCGCACCTGGCCAGCACTTTCCAGACCCAGGACCTGTTGGGCGATGGCCTGGCAGTCCACCAGATCCACTTCGCGAACCGCCGCTTTGATGGCCGGAATCAACGGCACACTCACTGACAACTCATCGACTCCGAGCCCCAGCAACAGCGGCACGGCCAGTGTCTCGGAAGCCATGGCGCCACAGACACCGACCCACTTGCCGTGGGCGTGCGCAGCCTTCACGGTGCTGGCAATCAAGCGCAGCACCGCCGGATGAAAGCTGTCGGCCTGACTGGCCAGACGCGGGTGATCGCGGTCCATCGCCAGGGTGTATTGCGTGAGATCGTTGGTGCCGATCGAGAAGAAATCTACCTCGGGCGCAAACACGTCTGCCATCAACGCAGCCGCCGGCACTTCGATCATGATCCCCAGCTTGGGCAGTTCCGTGAGCCCCAACGCAAGCGCCTCTTCTTCCAGCATTTGCCGGGCCAGACGCAACTCCGACAGCTGCGTGACCATCGGCAACATGATGTGCAGCCGGGCCAGCCCGGCGCTGCTCAGGATGGCCTTGAACTGATCGCGCAACAGCTGCGGACGCTCCAGGCACAAACGAATCCCGCGCATCCCCAGGAAAGGGTTGGTTTCGCTGTCCATCGGTACGTAGGCCAGCGGTTTGTCGCCGCCGACGTCCAGGGTGCGCACCACCAGATTACGCGTCGGCCCAAGTGCATTGGCGATGGCGATGTAGATGGACGCCTGCTCGTCATGGCTCGGCGCGTGATTGCGATCCAGATAAAGAAACTCCGAGCGCAGCAATCCGACGCCCTCGCCTCCCATCGCCACAGCCTGTTCGGCTTCAGCCAGCGAAGCGATATTGGCGGTCACTTCAAAATGATGACCATCGCGAGTACAGGCTGCCAGCGATGCGTGCGCCAACTCATGCTGCTGGCGTTGCTGGTGCAACTGCCGTTTGGCTTGCAACTGTTCGATGGCCTGCAGATCCGGATCCAGCTGCAGCTCGCCCTTGTCAGCATCGAGCAACACCTGGGTGCCGTTGACCAGCGCCAGCACTTGCACCGGCAGCCCGCAGATCGCTGGCAGCCCGAACGCCCGGGCGAGGATCGCGACGTGGCTGGTGGCACCGCCACCGACCGTGGCGAAACCCAGCACCTTGCGGGTATCGAGCCCGGCGGTTTGTGACGGTGTCAGTTGTTCGGCGATCAGGATCGCTCCTTCCGGCAGCTCCATCGCCTGATCCCTCACGCCGAGGATCAGCTTGAGCACGCGCTGGCTCACGTCGGCCAGGTCCGCCGCCCGCTCCGCGAGCAAGGCATTGCCCAGGCTTTTGAACAAAGTAGCGGTCGACTCGGTGGCCGCGCGCCAGGCAAACCCGGCACTTTTGCCTTCGTTGATCATCACATGAGCCACTTCCAGCAAACCCGGGTCTTCGAGCAGTTCCTGATGCGCCTTGAAGATGTCTGCTTGCGCGTCGCCGATGGCGTTGTCACGCAATTGTTGCAGGGCCACCAGCGCCTCGGCCAGGGCACGAGACAGATGATCGCGTTCAACCTGCGGTGTGGCGCCGAGCTCATTCACTTCCAGGTTTTGCTCGGCGATCTGCACCACTTGGCCAAACGCCGATCCGGGCGATGCGCAAACCCCGCGCAGCACCGTCGACGATGAAGCCTCGATCGCATTCGTCTCCATCTGAGCCGAAACAACTACCGCTTCGCCGCATCCCGTCATTAGCAATTCGGTCAGTGTCTTGATCGCCGCTTCGGCATCAAGGCCGGCCGCGCTGACTTGCAAAAGGTCACCGTGAGCCGTTTGCAACGCCATGATCGCCACCAGGGATTTCCCGTTCGCGGCCTCCTGCTGTTTATGCAGGTAAATGCTCGCCGAAAAACCTTTCGCCGCCTGGGCGAACACCGCTGCCGGACGGGCGTGCAAGCCGTTCGGGTTGGCCAGTGTCACCGGTTTGGAAAACACTGCTTCGGCTTCTTCCGATGGCGGCACATCGGTTGTCTGCTCGACCGGGCTCAAACTCAGGAGTGGCTGGCCACTGTCTACCAGACCCGTTTCCGGCGTCAGCCAGGTGAACGGCTCCCCGCTGACCACCAGCATCAACGTCAACAGGCTGCGGGCATTCAATGCCACAAAATCGGCATCGAACTCGATCAGCGCCTGCCCGACGTCAACCCGCTGGCCCTCCTCCACCAGTTGCGTGAACCCCTTCCCTGCCAGATTCACCGTGTCGAGGCCGATGTGCATCAAGACCTGCACACCGTTTTCGTCGGCGATGGTGACGGCGTGCCCACTTGCCTGCACGTTGCTGACAACCCCGGCCAGCGGCGCGCACAGGGTCGTTGAAGTCGGATCGATGCACAGGCCGTCGCCGATTACCCGGCTGGAGAACACCGGATCGGGCACGAGGTCCAGTGGCATCAATACGCCGGACAGGGGGGCGTGCAGTTGCAGTTGTTGGGGTGTGGCCATGACGTCACCTGCTGTTTTGTTCTTTGAAGTGCCGATGGAGCGCGAGGCTCCGACAGCATCGCTTATTTCCACCAGTACTCGACCTGCAATCCGACATTCGAACCATGCCGCGCCGTGCCGAAGGCGCCGGTATCGGATAACGCAGAACCCGCCGCCAGTTCATTGGCCGCCCGTTTGGCCGCCTCGTTCCAGCTGGCATAGGTGTAATACAGACGCACCTCGGGCCGAGCCCAGAATTCCGGGCCTTTGGGCGACCACGTCGGGGCAAAGGTGAACTTGCTCAGCTTGCGTGTGCCGCCCTCGGCTTCGACCTGATCGTGACCCAGTTCGGTCACCAGCTTGAACTGCTCGGTGATCGCGTAGGCCGGGCGAATCCCCAGGGAAATCCAGTTCTGGTCGGCACCGTCCGGGCGAATGTCTTTTTGGTAAACCGCCTCGACTTGCCCGCCAAACCGTGGCGTCACTTGCCAGTCAAAGAACTCCACCACCCGATAGCTTTTGTTGCTGTCGTCCAGCTTTACGTTACCGGTATAGCCCAATCCGGTGCCGGGGCCTTCGCCATACTGGAAGGCCAGTTTGTTCTTGCCGCCCAGAAAGCCTTTCTGCACATGCTGGGTGGTGATTGCCCAGCCGCGGTGTGCATTGCGGCTGTCGGGTTTGTCGATGTAGCTCAGGCCGAGTTCCAGTTCACCACCGGGGTTGGTCTGGAAACCGGCGACGTTGAAATCGTGACGGTTGATGTAGTCCTTCTGGTACAGGTTGTCCTTGCGCGAGAAGGCGTAGCTGTACTTCAGATCACCGATCAGCACATCCTCGATACCGCCGCCGCTGGCGCTCTGGTTCCAGTAGTAGAAGTCGGAAATGTGGATGTCGTTCCGCTTGTAGTAACGCCGACCGGCCCACAACGAGCCGCCGTTCAGACTGGGCATGTTCGACCATTGCGCGTACAGCTGTGGCAAGCGCACCGAGCCGTTATCGCCGTTGAACGTCAGGTCCTTGTCGTACTGGTTATACAGCGAAGCCATGCCGTCGACACTCAGCACCGAACCGTCGTCCAGGGTGTACAGGTCCTGGCGTAGTTCGAGTTCACCGTACTGCTCACACTCGTTGCCCAAGCGGTATTTGGTCTGCGCGCCGGGCAGTTGGAAACACTGCTGTTTACCACTGTTAACCGACGTTCCGACGCCGCTGCGCAAGTAACCGCCAAATTCCAGGGCCTGCGCCGACAATGGCAACGCCAGGCATACGCTCGCGGCGGCAAGGCTGCGATTTAGTGTTGTTTTCAAGAACCACCCCATTATTTTTATTGTGTTGTTCCGCAAATTCGGCGCGCAAAACTCCCCCGCGCAGCGTTCTGCGTGTTTTTTAAGTCGGTGTTTTTTAGTGGCCGGTCAGTCGGTCAGGTGCAAAACGAATGACTCATAGGGCCTTAGAAAAATCAGCCGGTTTCGCGGCGGACAGTCCGGGTAGTTGCTGATGACCAAGCGTTGAGCCATTCCTTCGCTGATCACGTCATCCGCCAGTTCGACTTCGCACGGCGTGCCATAGAAGTTGTTCACCACCAGCAAACGCTCGCCTTTTCCTTCACGCACATACGCCCAGATCTGCGCGTGCTTGGGCAACAACTGTCGATAGACGCCATCGGAGATCAGCGCTTCACTGCGGCGCAGGGCAATCAACTGACGGTAGTGATGCAGCACGGAGTCCGGGTCGTCGAACTGGGTGGCGACGTTTATCTGCGTCGCGTTGGCCGGCACACCAATCCAGGGTTCAGCGGCACTGAACCCTGCGTTCGGCTCGGCGTTCCAGTGCATCGGCGTACGACCGTTGTCCCGGGATTTCTGCATGATCGCCGCCATGTTGTCGGCATCGCTCGCACCGGCTTCGCGTTTGAGCCGGAAGATGTTCAGCGTCTCGACATCGCGGTACTGATCAATGTGATTGAACCCCGGATTGGTCATGCCCAGCTCTTCGCCCTGATACACAAACGGCGTGCCTTGAAGAAAATGCAGCGCGGTGCCAAGCATCTTCGCCGATACCACGCGATGCTCGCCGTCATGGCCAAAACGCGAGACCACCCGCGGCTGGTCGTGGTTACACCAGAACAGTGCGTTCCAGCCACCGCCGGCCTGCATGCCGGTCTGCCAGTCCGAGAGGATGCACTTGAGCTGGAGGAAGTCGAAGTCGGCACGAATCCACTTTTGCAGGTTCGGGTAATCGACTTTCAGGTGATGGAAGTTGAAAGTCATCGACAGTTCTTTCGAATCCGGCTTCGAGTAGCGAATGCAGTGCTCCAGGCTGGTGGAGGACATCTCGCCGACGTTGATCAGGTCGTGGCCTTCGAAGACTTCGCGGTGCATTTGCTGCAAGTACTCATGCACGTTCGGGCCGTCGGTGTAGAAGCGTCGACCGTCGGTGTTGTCCTCGGGGAAATCCGCCGGTTTGGAGATCAGGTTGATCACATCCAGGCGGAAACCGCCCACGCCTTTGTCGCGCCAGAAACGCATCATTTTGAAGACTTCGCCGCGTACTTTCGGGTTGTCCCAATTCAGGTCGGCCTGGGTGTGATCGAACAGGTGCAGGAAGTACTGACCGGTCTGCGCTTCGTATTCCCAGGCCGAACCGCCGAACTTGGATTCCCAGTTGTTGGGCTGATCGCGCCAGATGTAGAAGTCGCGGTACGGGTTGTCGAGGCTGCTGCGGGCCTGCTGGAACCAGGTGTGTTCGATCGAGGTGTGGTTGACCACGATGTCGAGCATCAGCTTGATCCCGCGCTTGCCGGCCTCGGCGATCAGCAACTCACAGTCGGCCATGGTCCCGTAGCTCGGGTCGATGGCGTAGTAGTCGCTGATGTCGTAACCATTGTCGCGCTGGGGCGAACGCAGGAACGGCGTGATCCACAGGCAATCGACACCCAGCCAGTGCAGGTAATCGAGCTTGGCCACGACGCCGAGCAAATCACCCGTGGGGTTGCCGGCGTGGCTGTGAAAACTCTTCGGGTAGATCTGGTAGATCACTGAACGTTGCCAGTCTTGCATGGCGCTATTCCTTCAACAAATTGATGTGGCGACCGTCAGGCAACCCGATACCCTGGCCGAACAATCTTCATGCTCAACCCGCAAGTCAGAACAAACGGCACGACCATCGCAATGACCATTCCGATCACGAACATCGGAATGAACTGCGGAATGATCGAGATGAAACCAGGCAAGCCACCGACACCGATGGCCGAGGCCTGGACCTTGTTCATCGACAGGAAGATGCAGCCCAGGGCCGAGCCGCACAGGGCCGCATAAAACGGAAACTTGTAGCGCAAGTTGACCCCGAACATGGCCGGTTCGGTGATGCCGAAATAAGCGGAAATTGCCGAGGTCGAGGCCATGCTTTTGTCGCGCACATTGCGGGTCATGTAGAACACCGCCAGTGCCGCGCTGCCCTGGGCGAGGTTGGACATGACGATCATCGGCCAGATGAACGTGCCGCCTTGGGTGGAGATCAGCTGCAAGTCGACCGCAAGGAACATGTGGTGCATGCCGGTGATCACCAGCGGCGCGTAGAGCAGCCCGAAAATCGCCCCGCCGACCATCGGCGCGAGGTCGAACAGCATCACCACGCCCTCGGTAATGAGAATTCCCAGGTGGCGGGTCACCGGACCGATCACAGCCAGTGCCAACACGCCGGTGACCACTATGGTGGTGATCGGAACCACCAGCAATTGCACCGCGTTCGGCACCCGCGCCCGCAGCCATTTCTCGATGACGCTCATCACGTAGGCCGCCAGCAGGATCGGCAGGATCTGCCCCTGATAACCGACTTTTTCGATCTGGAACAACCCGAGGATGTCGAAGTACGGCAGGCTTTGTCCGTCCAGCCCGGCCACCGCTTTGCCGTAGTTCCAGGCGTTAAGCAGGTCCGGATGCACCAGCATCAGGCCGAGCACGATGCCAAGGATTTCGCTGCCGCCAAACCGCTTGGCCGCCGACCAGCCGACCAGCGCCGGAAGGAACACGAACGAAGTGTTGGCCATCAGGTTGATCAGGCTCCAGAGCCCGTCGAGTTTCGGGTAGGCGTCCAGCAGGGTCTGGCCCTCGATGAACATGCCCTTGGCGCCAATCAGGTTGTTGATGCCCATCAACAGCCCCGCAATGATCAACGCTGGCAGGATCGGCATGAACACGTCGGAAAACACCCGCACCAGACGCTGCATGGCGTTTATCTTGTCGGCGCTTTTTTGTTTAACGTCGGCGATGGTTGAAGCGGCGAGACCGGTTTGACGGCGCAGTTCGGCGTAAACCTTTTCAACTTCGCCGGGGCCGATGACCACCTGGAACAGGCCACCAGTGAAGAACGAGCCTTTGACCAGGTCGATCTGGTTCAGCGTGGCGCTATTGACCAGGCTCGGGTCCTTGAGGGCCAGGCGCAGGCGTGTGACGCAATGCGCGGCCTGCTCGAGGTTGTCGCTGCCGCCGAGGCTTTTCAACAGCTCGCTGGCAATATTCGGATAGTCGTGGCTCATGCTTGATCTTCCGCTGTAGTTTTTTGTTTTTGGCAGCACGCCGAAGCGAAAAGTACTCGTCTGTACGAGTTAAAGCAACAACTCGTACAGACGAGTTTGATTTTGTTTATTTCAAACCGACAGCCGGCGAAAATTCCTACCTACCGAAACGATGAAACCTAAACCCGCATGGACAAACCCCTACCCTGCCCTTAAGGTTCGAAACCTTGAGTACATCGCGGCACAGAGCCATCCCATGAGTAAATACAACCAGATCTACAGCGATCTGCTTGCCAGCATCACGACCGAACGTCTGGAACGCGGCGCCCGGTTGCCTTCCGAAACCGAATTGATGGACAGCTATCAAGCCAGTCGTGGCACCGTGCGCAAGGCCATCGAGCAATTGCAGGAGCGCGGTTTCGCCCAGAAAGTCCACGGCAAAGGCACCTTCGTCCTGTCGACCAACCCGATCGAGTTCCAGCTGGGCGGCATCGTCAGCTTCCAGGAGACCTACCCGCGACTGGGCAACGACGTCAGCACCGAGGTAGTCGAGTTCACTCAAATCACCCTCGAAGGCCCGCTGCTCGAACACATCAAGGCTGAAGAAGGCAGCCTGATCACGCGGATCAAGCGTGTGCGGCGGATCGACGGCAAACGCGTGATCCTCGACATCAACCATTTTGTCAGCGACGTGATTCCCGGCCTGTCCCGCGACATCGCCGAGCAATCGATCTACGCCTTCATCGAACAGACCCTGCAACTGCAAATTGCCTACGCCCAGCGCACCATCGAAGCGGTGCCCCGGAGCAAGGACGACCAGCACCACCTGGACCTCGACGGCCAGAGCCATGTGATCGTGGTCAGCAACCAGACTTTCCTGCAGGACGGTCGGCAGTTCGAGTACACCGAATCCCGCCATACCCTCGACAAGTTCTACTTTTCGGATGTGGCCCGGCGCTGACCCTACACGGTCGCGAAATGCAGATGGGCATAACTATGTAGTGCACTTGCCTTGAGCAAATGGGTAATCCTCACAGCCCATTTCTCAAGGAGCGAGAGCATGCGTGTTGATCAAAATACTGAAGCGTTACCCAATGCTGCGGACAAGGAGCGACTAAACATAATCGCGCCTGTCATCGTGGCAGCCTGCCCGGGCATACACGATGAAGCCCAAGCTGTGGCCAGCGAAATCCTGAAAAAATACGGCATCACCGACATTGACCCGGATCAGGTCTGGTGGCATCGGTTCGACAACGTTTCGGCCAGCAGCACCAAAGCCTTTCTGAGTTGGGAGCACGCCCCCAAACCCTGTGAATCATTGACCCTGACGCAACTGGTCATCCATGGGTACCGCGTGACCGATCAGGACGACGCCCTCGAACTGAACAGTAATGGCGGCTTTTACACCGAGGATGCAAACGCCCGTATTTTCAATGAAACCAATGAAGTGCGGATGTACCCCAGCAAAGTCCTCACGGATCTGTGGGAGATGAACCTCAGCGAACGCTATCTGAACAAACTGAACGCTTTCTGGACGACTCATTTCGATGACTTCCGAGCTTTGGCCAAATGTAACTACCTCAGCAAAGCTGTCGAGGCCCGACAAAACGGTCAACTGGAAGAGGAGGATTTCCAGACTGTCGTAAGAGCCGTCATCGGCGGCGCGTCCTGGCCCATCAGCCTGGCGACCCTGCAGTCGCAAACCTCTTCGCCCGCGGATCTTCGTGTCTGCGCCCTGGATGTCGCAGGGCATGTCGCCACCGATATTCTGCGCATCGTCGACCAAAAAGATCGGCAGATCACTTACGTCCCCGGCGCCGCACAGCCCTTCCACGTGCATCCGACACTGACGGACATGCACTGGTGGATCTTGCTGCAAATGAATGAAGAGCAGCCCCGCACCGAGTTCATGACCCATTTCCCGCTGTCGGTCCGTAAAGACGTCCACGACAACATCACCCCGCTGATGAACCAGTTGGTCGGCACCTGGGGAAAATACGACCACCACTTGATCAATCAGAAAAACATCACCATCAACGGCGATGCCTTCACCTGGCAGAGCCGGGCGGTCCAGAGCACGATGCTGGAAGAGGCCGATCTGACGCTGGTAACCCACGGCCAAATGCGCAAACAGCTTTGGCTGGGTTACCTGTCTGCCGGGCTGCATGTTTTTGGTCCATTAGCGGTTCTGGGCTGGCCAGTTGCGTTGCCGGTGATCGGGGCCAGCATCGCTGCGATGGGCTTGAACATCGACAAGGCAGTGAATGGTAAAACCGCGGCGGAACGCAAGGCTGGCATCATCGGTGCAGTGCTCGATGCCATCAATGTGCTGTTCAACATTCCGCTGCTCAAGGACGCCAGTGTATTGGACGAAGCCGGGGCTGAGGCGGCAGAAGCGGCCGAGATGGCGGACTTGAACAAGACGCTCGATGCAGAAGAAACTGTCGGCGCGCAAGATCCGCAGGCGCCCGACGAATTGGAGGAAGTCACCCTGCAACCTGGAAAGTTACCAGGTCCGCCCGATGAAACCGCGCAAGCGTTTGAAGTGCCAGAGCACTGGCAAAGCAATGAAATCCTTGAAAGCTACCCCATAGCCACCCGTGGGAAATTCCAGGGTGTCTACACACTCGATTCACAGCCATCCAACGCCATCCTGATAAACGAGAAGGCTTACTACGTGCGTTATGAGGCAGACGTTAATGGCGGCGGAACCTGGGCAATCATCGACCCAGAAAACCCGCATGCCTTCACCGGGTCGATTCCGGTACGCCTGAATGCCGAAGGTGAATGGGAGTTGGCGCCGAAACTCCGATTGACCGCTGGCGGCAAAGGTCTCAGCAAGCCAGTTCCCGGACCCTCCCGGTCCGCTGCTCCAGTGCAGTCCACCGCGCCAGTGCCGCCCAAAGTGAATGATCTCTCGCACTTGACCCGATACGATGCCCCCAACGGCCGATCACTGACCTCCCTGGCGTTGGGCAAACCGGAAACCCATATAAAAGTCATCAACATGCCTGGTGGGCAAATCAGAGGACTCTCCCACTACGAAGAGTTTGTCGCCGGACATCACTCGACACTGGTCAGGGACGCAACCGGATTCCAGATGCCCAAGAACTTTTTCGCTTCGCTGCCTCCCCGCCCGGTCCAGCCCGTGATCACGCCATCCACGACGGTTGCCGACCTCATCGAGAAGATATTCGATGCAGCACCGGGGCTGGTGGTCGGTGAAAGTCAGGATCGCATTGCCAGCATCCGGTTCCTGATCGAAAACATGCCGACACTGGCCAGGCAGGGCGTCAAGACGATCTACATGCATCGTCTGCTCAACGACTTCAATCAAGTCGACCTGAACAACTTCGCCGAGACCGGGAAGATGCATGCCATGCTGGAGAAGTACCTGAAAAAGCTGTCAGGCGATCCTGCGGGACAGTTCACACCGCTGGAGGTCGTCAAATCGGCCCAACAGAACGGCATTCGAATCCAGGCCACTGACTGCCTGGCCAGTTATCGCTACACAGAAACGACCTTGGGCGCCATGTCACGGCAATCCGTCAAGACCTACCTCACCCACACCATCATGCAGGCCACTCAGGCCCGCAACGGCGGTGGAAAATGGTTGGTACTCACTGACCAGGAGAGTACCAACACGTTCAGGGGAATGGCCGGTATCAGCGAAACGGAGGGTGGTATCGGTTTGCGCATCGAAGAAGTGCGACCCGACCAGAGGCTGCACCTGGACATCGACCATGGCATCGAAGTAGGCCATGACGTCGCGGGATTAACTTTCCAGATGCGCGGCAATTCCAACACCCTGTACGCCGACATCAGCCTGCAGATGCCGACGCCGTTCATTCAACGAACGCCCGAGCAGATCAATCAGTTGCTGTTCCGCCAAGGCATGTTCACCATTGAAAGGTCGGAGGAAACCTACACGCTGATTCATCGCAGCCGCACTAACCAGATTGTGCGAACGACAATCGAGCGAACCATGGATAGCGGCTTTCGGATCAACCGTCCGGCCTGGCCTGCGGTTCACCAGGTGACCTACGCAAATCTGCTTAGCCTTGCGCACGACCTCTATCGCATAGGCCTGTCACTGGAAGGGCGCCTGCCCGCTGTAGCTGCCTGATACGCAAAAGGCCCCGTGAACTCACATTCACGGGGCCTTTGAGGTGTTACCGGCGATCAGTCAGACCGGGATCACTCCCACTCGATCGTTGCTGGCGGCTTGCTCGACACGTCGTAAGTGACGCGGGAGATGCCTTCGATTTCATTGATGATGCGGCCGCTGACGGTTTCCAGCAGTTCGTAAGGCAGGTGTGCCCAACGCGCGGTCATGAAGTCGATGGTTTCCACGGCACGCAGGGCAACCACCCAGGCGTAACGACGGCCATCGCCGACAACGCCAACCGATTTCACCGGCTGGAACACCACGAAGGCCTGGCTGACTTTGTGGTACCAGTCGGCCTTGCGCAATTCTTCGATGAAGATGTGGTCGGCGCGACGCAGCAGGTCGGCGTATTCCTTCTTCACTTCACCGAGGATCCGCACGCCCAGGCCCGGGCCCGGGAACGGGTGACGGTAGACCATGTCGTACGGCAGACCCAGTTCCAGGCCCAGACGACGGACTTCGTCCTTGAACAGCTCGCGCAGGGGTTCAACCAGCTTGAGGTTCATTTCTTCCGGCAGGCCACCCACGTTGTGGTGCGACTTGATCACGTGAGCCTTGCCGCTTTTGGCGCCAGCCGACTCGATCACGTCCGGGTAGATGGTGCCTTGGGCGAGGTACTTGATGTTGTCCAGTTTGTTGGACTGGGCATCGAAGACGTCGATGAAGGTACGGCCGATGATCTTGCGCTTCTTCTCTGGGTCGCTTTCGCCTGCCAGATTGTCGAGGAACTGATCTTCAGCGTTGGCGCGGATCACCTTGACGCCCATGTTCTCGGCGAACATGGCCATCACTTGCTCGCCTTCGTGCAGTCGTAGCAGGCCGTTGTCGACGAAGACGCAGGTCAGCTGGTCGCCGATGGCTTTGTGCAGCAGTGCCGCAACCACGGAGGAGTCAACGCCGCCGGACAGGCCGAGCAAGACGTTGTCGGTGCCGACCTGGGCGCGAACCTGGGCGATGGCGTCTTCAGCGATCTTCGACGGTGTCCACAGCGCTTCACAACCGCAGATGTCGAGGATGAAGCGCGACAGGATGCGACCGCCCTGTTTGGTGTGGGTCACTTCCGGGTGGAACTGCACGCCGTAGTAGCCGCGAGCATCGTCGAACATGCCGGCGATCGGGCAGCTCGGGGTGCTGGCCAGGATGTGGAATTCCTGCGGCATCTTGGTGACTTTATCACCGTGGCTCATCCACACATCGAGGCCGAACAGGCCGTCGGCGTCGATGTGGTCTTCGATGCCGTCGAGCAGGCGGCTCTTGCCGACCACGTCGACACGGGCGTAACCGAACTCACGCAGCTCGGAACCTTCAACCTTGCCACCCAACTGCTCGGCCATGGTCTGCATGCCGTAGCAGATACCGAAGACCGGTACGCCCAGGTCGAACACTGCTTGCGGGCAGCGCGGGCTGTCGGCGACGTGCACGGACTCGGGGCCGCCGGCGAGAATGACGCCTTTTGGAGCGAATTCGCGAATCGCTTCGTCGTCCATGTCGAACGGATGCAGTTCGCAGTACACGCCGATTTCACGCACGCGGCGGGCAATCAGCTGGGTGTACTGGGAACCGAAGTCGAGGATCAGGATGCGGTGGGCGTGAATGTCGAGGGCCATGTGGTCAGTCTCGTCTATGCAGTTCGGTGAAGAGAATCAGAAACAACTCGGGGCTGAAAACAGCCCCGGTTACTTAACTTTTTGCTTGAAGCCTCAACCTACGCGGTAGTTTGGCGCTTCTTTGGTGATCTGTACGTCGTGGACGTGGGACTCGGCCATGCCGGCTCCGGTGATCCGCACGAACTCAGGCTTGGTGCGCATTTCTTCGATGTCGGCGCTGCCGGTGTAGCCCATCGAGGAACGCAGGCCGCCCATCAGTTGATGGATGATGGCGCTCAGACTGCCCTTGTACGGAACGCGCCCTTCGATGCCTTCCGGAACCAGCTTCTCGGCACCCGCGGAGGAGTCCTGGAAGTAACGGTCGGAGGAACCTTGAGCCTGGGACATGGCGCCCAGCGAACCCATGCCGCGGTAAGCCTTGTACGAACGACCCTGGAACAGTTCGATCTCGCCCGGCGCTTCTTCAGTACCGGCGAACATCGAGCCCATCATCACGCAGGAAGCACCGGCTACGATGGCCTTGGACAGGTCACCGGAGAAACGGATGCCGCCGTCGGCGATCAACGGAACGCCGGTGCCTTCAAGGGCAGCGGCGACGTTGGCGATGGCACTGATTTGCGGGACGCCGACACCGGCGACGATACGGGTGGTGCAGATCGAGCCTGGGCCGATACCGACCTTGACGGCGTCAGCACCGGCTTCGGCCAGGGCCTTGGCGGCAGCGCCGGTGGCGATGTTGCCGCCGATGACCTGCACTTCAGGGAAATTCTGTTTGACCCAGCGAACGCGGTCGATCACGCCTTTGGAGTGGCCGTGTGCGGTGTCGACCACCACCACGTCAACGCCGGCATTGACCAGGGCAGCGACGCGGTCACCGGTGTCTTTACCGGTACCGACAGCAGCGCCAACGCGCAGACGACCTTGATCGTCCTTGCTGGCCAGCGGGTAAGCCTTGGCTTTTTCGATGTCGTTGACGGTCATCATGCCTTTGAGGGCGAATTTGTCGTCGACGATCAGGACGCGTTCGATGCGGTGCTTGTGCAACAGCTCGCGAACGTCGTTCTTGTCGGCGCCTTCCTTGACCGTGACCAGACGCTCTTTAGGCGTCATCACTTCGCGGACAGTGGCTTCCAGACGATTTTCGAAACGCACGTCACGGGAAGTGACGATGCCGACCAGGTCGCCATTGTGCAAAACCGGAACGCCGGAGATGTTGTGCTGGCGGGTCAGTTCGAACAGTTCACGAACCGTGGCGTCGGCCTCGATCGTGATCGGGTCCTTGACCACACCGGCTTCGTAACGCTTGACCTTGCGGACTTCGGCAGCTTGCTGCTCGATGGTCATGTTCTTGTGGATGATGCCGATGCCACCTTCCTGAGCCATGGCAATTGCCAGACGGGCTTCAGTGACGGTGTCCATGGCGGCAGAAACCAGAGGAATATTCAGCTCGATGCCACGGGTTAGGCGGGTCTTGAGACTGACTTCGTTAGGAAGCACCTCGGAATAACCAGGCACTAGGAGAATGTCGTCGAATGTCAGAGCTTCTTGGCTGATACGCAGCATCGCGGGGGCTCCCGAGCGGGAAAATGGAAGCGCGCCATTATAGTCAGACACCCCCTCGGGTTCAATGTAAAACTCTGTCTATTATCAGCATTACTGATATACGGGGATTGTCGCTTCCTACAACTCGACTTTCACCCAGCTGACGGGCTGATCCAGCCAATCGGCAAATTCATCGATAAAGCTCTGTTTGAACCCGGCCTCGGCCCAGTTGTTGAAGATGAACCCCAGGTTGGAAAACCCGCATTCCTGCAGGAAAAGAAAGCCGTTGATGTCGTCTTCATGCCCGCACTCCGGGCAGGTGAAGTTATCGGTGCGCCCCGGCATCCAGTCTTCCAGGCTATCGAACAGTGCTTCGCCGACCTCCTTGCGGCACTCGGCGCAACCCGCCTCCTCCAGGAATCCCTTGGCCGGCGTATAGATGCAGCGCTTGGTGATGATCTCCAGGCCATTGATTGGCTCGCCGAATGGCAGGGCTTCCGGGTGCAACACTACGGCGCGGGCACCGTCGCCGATGGCGTGGGCCATGCGATTGCCGGTACGACCACAGGTGGTCAGCTCTTCCTTGATGATGTTCTTGCGCACCAGCCAGCGCACGACCGCCCGGGCCCGGGGTTCGTGCACCGGCAGCGTGGAGATTTTCGGGACGATGATGCTTTGCGAATTCATGGTGCAAGCCTGCTGCGTCAAATGGATGTTTCTGCGGCGGTCGTACTGACGCCTTCGCGGGCAAGCCCGCTCCCACAAGGATTGGAGGCGTACATACGAATCATGTTCACCCCAATCACTGTGGGAGCGGGCTTGCCCGCGAAGGCGTCGGAGCGGCCGGCAGCTTAATCCCTGACGAAATCCGGTCAAGTACTCAAATATCGCCCGATCAAGGCAATCCCGCTGGCCAGCACCAGCCAGGTCACCAGCCGCACGAACGCCTCGCGGGACAATCTCATGGTCAACCGCCGGCCGATCCACAGCCCCAGCGCCATAGCCGGTAATAAACATAACGCCAATACCAACAAGGGTAGCTCGGCATAGACACCCGCGACGGCAAACAGGCTCAAGCGCACCACGGTGCTGCAACTGATCAGCGCGCTCTGAGTCGCCCGCGCCGCCTCTTTGGGCAACCGGCTGTTCAGATAGATCGCATATAAAAAGCCGCCACTGCCAAACAACGCCCCGAACATTCCGCCCACTGCCCCCATCGGCACGGCCCAACCGGCGGACAATTGCGTCGGTCGGGTTCTGACCCACAAGCTGTAAATCGCATAGACGCTGATAAACAAACCCATCAACAGCAACAACACATCGGATTTGAGGTTCAGCAGAAAGATCACCCCCAGCGTGCAGCCCACCACCATGCAGGGCAGCAGCCGCAGCAACTCGGGCTTCGCCACATCCCGCCGCGAAGGCAGCAGATTGCCGAACGCTGCGACAAAATCCAGCAACACCAGCAACGGCACAATCTTCGACAGCGGCAGGAACAGAATCAGAATAGGCCCCGCCACCAACGCAGTGCCAAACCCGGCGATGCCAAAGACGATGTAGGCCAGGGCGATGCCCAATGCGATCACCAGCCATTCCGTGGCGCCGAATGGCCATTGGTTCAACAACTCAAGCACATTCATCTGCACGGTTTCCTTGAATACCTGTGATGACTTTAGCCAGCGCCGAGTCTTGCGACTAATATCTTCAAAGCCACCCACCCATCTCAAAAAGGCATGACTGGTGCTTTCTACCCGCCAATTGCGTTACTTCGTGGAAATCGCCGACTGCGGGAGTTTCAGTGCCGCGGCCGAACGACTGTTCATTGCCCAGTCAGCCCTGAGCCGGCAAATAAAGGACATGGAAACCCGGCTGCAAACGCCATTGTTCGAACGCACCGCACGCCAACCCCGGCTGACGGCGGCCGGTGAAGCTTTCCTGCCCCGTGCCAGAAACCTGCTCATTGAACTGAACAAGGCCAGCGAAATGGCCACTCAAGTTGGTAACGGAGAGCTCGGCACCTTGCGCCTCAGCCATTCCAGCACCGTGCCCATGAGTGGCCGTTTGCTGCGAGGCATCAGCGACTATCTGGACCGGCATGTCGGCGTGTCCATGGACATCATCAAGTTGTCCTCTGAAGCGCAACTTGAAGCGCTGGCCGAAAATCGGCTGGATGTCGGACTGCTGCGCCTGCCGGTGTTGCGCCAACGTGAAGGCGTGCAGATTGTTCCTTTATATAACGAGCGCTTGCTGCTGGCCGTTCCCCCCAATCACAAGCTGGCTGTGGATAAGTCCGCGCAAGGCATCGACCTGGCGCAACTCAAAGATGAAGCCTTTATCTCGATTCCTCATCCGCAGCGTGGCGGGTTGAGTTATCTGTCCGCCGAGTTGTGCATGCGTCAAGGATTCTTCCCGAAAGCGGCGCGGGTGGTGTCGCGCAAAACCACGCAACTGCAATTGATTCAGGCCGGGTTCGGCATCGCCCTGCTGCCGGAGTCGATGCAGGACATTGCGCCGCCCGACATCCAATTCCTGCCCCTGGCTGATCCGGATTGCCACAGCACCGTCGCCCTCGCTTGTCGGCAGCATCCCAGCGCATTGGTCGAACACTTCATCAAAACCTGCACAACTCCCTGTGGGAGCGGCGGTGCGACGATTCGACTTGCTCGCGAAGGCGGTGTGTCAGTCGACATAAATGCTGAATGTTAAAACGCCTTCGCGAGCAAGTCGGATCGCCGCACCGCCGCTCCCACAAGGGGATTTTCGCTGGGTCATGGAGATTGATCATCGAATGCCTTTAAACTGCGCCCCATGATTAAAGATCCCTTTGCAAGACTCGGCCTGGACCGTGAAGTCCTGACTGTCAGCCAGCTCAACGGCCGCGCGCGGGTGTTGCTCGAAGACGTGTTCAGCAACATCTGGGTCGAAGGCGAAATCTCCAACCTCGCCCGGCCGGCGTCCGGCCATGTGTATTTCACGCTCAAGGACAGCGGCGCCCAAGTGCGTTGCGCACTGTTCCGGCAGAACGCGGCGCGGGTTCGTCAGGCGCTGAAGGACGGTCTGGCGGTCAAGGTGCGCGGCAAGGTTTCGCTGTTTGAGGGGCGCGGCGATTATCAGTTGATCCTCGACACCGTCGAGCCGGCGGGTGACGGTGCGTTGCGCCTGGCCTTCGATGCATTGAAGGAAAAGCTCAGCGCCGAAGGCCTGTTCAGCGCCGAGCGCAAAGTGCCGTTGCCGGCGCATCCGCAACGCATCGGTATTATCAGCTCGCCGACTGGCGCGGTGATTCGCGACATCATCAGCGTGTTTCGCCGCCGCGCGCCGCAGGTCCAACTGACGCTGATCCCGACCGCCGTGCAGGGCCGCGAAGCGACTGCGCAGATCGTCCGCGCCCTGAAACTGGCGGACGCTCGCGGTTTCGATGCGCTGATCCTCGCCCGTGGCGGCGGCTCGCTGGAAGACCTCTGGTGTTTTAACGAAGAAGCCGTGGCCCGCGCCGTGGATGCCTGCGTAACACCGATTGTCAGCGCCGTCGGCCATGAAACCGACGTCTCGATCAGCGACTTCGTCGCCGACATCCGCGCCCCGACGCCGTCCGCCGCCGCTGAACTGCTCGCACCGGATTCCAACGACCTGGTGCGCCGGGTCGAAAGCCTGCATCGGCGCCTGGTGATGCGAATCCGCGACCGCTTGATGCGCGATCGGCTGCGCCTGGAGGGCATGTCCCGTCGCCTGCGTCATCCTGGCGAACGTCTGCGCCAACAAGCGCAACGTCTCGATGACCTGGACATGCGCATGCGCCGCGCCTTCGAGCGCAGTCTCAACACCCGCCGCGAACGCTTGATTCGTCTGGAAACCCGCCTCGCCGGGCAACATCCGGGACGGCAACTGGCGATGCTTCGTCAGCGCCTCGACAGCTTCGCCGAGCGCCTGCCGCGCGCCATGCGCGAAGGGCTCAAGGCCCGTCGCCTGCAATTGCAAAGTCAGGTGCAGACGCTGCAAGTGGTCAGCCCTTTGGCCACCCTCGCCCGTGGTTACAGCATTCTGCTGGACGAACGCGGCAACGCGATCCGCAGTGCCGAGCAAACCCACACCGGTCAACGGCTGAAAGCCAAACTGGGTAACGGCGAGCTGCAAGTCCGAGTCGAAGACAATCACCTGACGCCTGTCACCCTTTCTCTACTGGATTGATCCATGCCGCGTTTTTTAGCTCCGCTGTTGCTGCTGTGCCTGACCTTCAATGCCCACGCTGACAGCTACATCACCCGCCTGTTGAACAAACCGGTGCCGGGGGGCGTGGCCGTGGTGGATCTGGGCGCCTCTGCTCAGGCGCCAAAAGCAAGTTATCAAGGCAAACCGGTATTGGTGGTCAAGGAACAGAACAATTGGCTGGCGATTGTCGGCGTGCCGTTGACCGTCAAGCCGGGGGCGCAGTCCATCAGCAGCGGCGGTCGTAACCTGGGTTTCACGGTCGGCAACAAGAAATACCCGGAACAGCGCATCACCTTGAAAAACACCCAACAGGTCAATCCAGACCCGGACAACCTCAAGCGCATCGAGCGCGAGCTGGCCGAGCAAATCGCCGCCTACCGCACTTTCAGCCCGAACACACCGAGCAACCTGCTGCTGGACAAACCGGTCAACGGGCCGCTGTCGAGCAAGTTCGGCGTGCGCCGCTTCTTTAATGGCGAAGAGCGCAATCCGCATTCGGGCCTGGATTTCGCCGTGGGCGCCGGCACACCGATCAAGACCCCGGCAGCGGGCAAGGTGATTCTGATCGGCAACTACTTCTTTAATGGCAACACGGTATTTGTCGACCATGGGCAGGGCTTTATCAGCATGTTCTGCCACATGTCGAAGATTGATGTGAAGGTGGGACAGCAATTGGCTCGCGGTGGCGTGGTCGGGAAAGTTGGCGCTACCGGGCGGGCGACCGGGCCGCATATGCACTGGAACGTCAGTTTGAATGATGCGCGTGTGGATCCGGCGATTTTTATTGGTGCTTTCCAGCCCTGAATCTTTTTTGAGGCGACAGGCCTCTTCGCGGGCAAGCCGCTCCCACAGGTTCCGAGTTGGATTACAAATGTGTGATCCACAACCGCCCACTGTGGGAGCGTGGCTTGACCGCGAAGACGGCCTCAAAATCACCGAAGCATCCCCGACATCTTGCGTCTTTGCATCGACACAGCTCGATTTCCTCAATTGCGCATCGCTCAAACCTCGCGCAAACATCCACAAGATCACTCTCTTTCACCGCAATAAAATCTCGATAATTATCCCGATTCGAGTATTCCTCTCAATTTTTTTCGACTGCTTGCCATCCTCCACCCCCGAGGTTAGGGTTGAAGGCATGAAAACCTCTCATACCCTCATTCAGCTTCGCCAGCACCGCAGCCTGTGCCTTGTCAGCGCACGACTGCCGGGCTGAATTGCGGTGCCTCGCCCCACGCTTTTCCCCAAGAACAGTTGATCCACCGGCAGGCCGCCTTTTTTCGGCCCACACATTAAGGATTTCCCGATGAGCATGCTCAAAGACCCGTCTTCGAAATACCGCGCGTTCCCGACCATCGATATCCCGGATCGCACCTGGCCATCGAAGACCATCACCGCAGCGCCGATCTGGTGCAGCTCCGACCTGCGTGACGGCAACCAGTCGCTGATCGAGCCAATGGACGCGGTCAAGAAGTTGCGCTTCTGGAAAACCCTGGTGCAGGTCGGTGTGAAAGAGATCGAAGCCTCGTTCCCGGCCGCTTCGCAAACCGACTTCGACTTCGTGCGTACCCTGATCGAAGGCAACCACATCCCGGACGACACCACCATTCAGGTGTTGACCCAGGGTCGTGAGGATTTGATCGAGCGCACCTTCGAATCCCTGCGTGGGGCGAAGAAAGCCATCGTTCACCTGTACAACGCGACCTCCCCTTCCTTCCGCCGCATTGTCTTCAACCAGGACAAGGAAGGGGTCAAGGCCATCGCCGTGAACGCGGCCAAGCTGTTCGTCAAATATGCGGCCCAGCAGCCAAACACCGAATGGACCTTCGAATACTCGCCGGAAACCTTCAGCGCCACCGAACTGGAATTCGCCAAGGAAGTCTGCGACGCGGTGATCGAAGTCTGGAACCCGACGCCTGAGCACAAGGTGATCCTCAACCTGCCGGCCACCGTCGAATGCGCGACCCCGAACATCTATGCCGACCAGATCGAATGGTTCGGCCGTCACATCAACCGTCGTGACAGCGTGATCATCAGCCTGCACACCCACAACGACCGTGGCACGGGCGTTGCGGCTACCGAACTGGGCCTGATGGCCGGCGCCGACCGTGTCGAAGGCTGCCTGTTCGGCAACGGCGAGCGTACCGGTAACGTCGACCTCGTGACCGTGGCGTTGAACCTCTACACCCAGGGCATTCACCCTGAGCTGGACTTCTCCGACATCGACGGCGTGCGCAAAGTCGTCGAAGAGTGCAACCAGATCCAGGTGCACCCGCGTCACCCGTACGTAGGCGACCTGGTTCACACCGCATTCTCCGGCTCGCACCAGGATGCCATCCGCAAGGGCTTCGCCCAGCAGAAACCGGACACGCTGTGGGAAGTGCCGTACTTGCCGATCGACCCGGCCGACATCGGCCGCAGCTACGAGGCAGTGATTCGCGTCAACAGCCAGTCGGGCAAGGGCGGTATCGCCTACCTGCTGGAACAGGAATACGGCATCAGCTTGCCGCGTCGCATGCAGATCGAGTTCAGCCAGGTGGTACAGCGGGAAACCGATCGCTTGGGCCTTGAGATGACGGCTCAGCAGATCCACGCGTTGCTGCACAGCGAGTACTTGCAGGCCAACACCCCGTACGCGCTGGTCAGCCATCGCCTGCAGGAAGAAAACGGTCACAGCGCCGTGGAAGTGGAAGTCTCGGGCAAAGGCCAGGGCGAAACCAACCTGCACTGGCGCGGCAAGGGCAACGGTGCGCTGGAAGCCCTGGTGGCCGGTCTGCCGATTCCCGTGGAGATCATGGACTACAACGAACACGCGATCGGCGCGGGCACCAATGCCAAGGCCGCAGCCTACATTGAACTGCGTGTGAACGGTGAACGCGCGGTGCATGGCGTCGGCATCGATGAAAACATCACCACTGCGAGCTTCAAGGCCCTGTTCAGCGCGCTGAACCGCTCCCTCAGCCAGCCGGAAGCGAAAGCGGCGTAAGCGTTCGCTGCAATGCAAAAGGCCCCTAGGTGAAAACCTCGGGGCCTTTTTGTTTGCCTGGAGTGTGTTGATCGTTCCCACGCTCTGCGTGGGAATGCAGCCCGGGACGCTCCGCGTCCCATCTGAAGCCGAACGCAGAGCGTCCGTAGAGGCATTCCCACGCAGAGCGTGGGAACGATCGGTTACGTGAACTCGAACGTATCGGCATCGAGATTGGCCGGGAAGCGTGTGCGATAGGCTTGCAGATCCGCCGCGTCCAGCACGACCTGAAACACGCCATCAGCTTCGCCGGCACTGAGCAAAGTCTCCCCCTGGAAATCCAACACCTGACTGTCACCGGTATACGCAAAGCCTTTGCCGTCGGTACCGATGCGATTCACTGCGGCCACGTAGCACAGGTTCTCGATCGCCCGCGCCGGCAGTAAACGGTTCCAGTGCTGACGACGTGCGCCGGGCCAGTTGGCGGTGTAGAGCAGCAAGTCGGTGTCCTGTGCATCGCGGCTCCATACCGGGAAACGCAAGTCGTAGCAAATCAGCGGCCGCACTCGCCAACCCTTGAGTTCGAACTGCACCTGACGCTCGCCCGGCGTGTAGTGGTTGTGCTCGCCGGCCATGCGGAATAGATGACGCTTGTCGTAGTGCCAGACTTCCCCGTCCGGCCGCGCCCACAGCAGACGATTGCGATGGCTGCCGTCAGCGGCCTGGACGATGACACTGCCGGTAATCACCGCATCAAGTTTTGCCGCTTGAACGCGCAGCCATTTGCTGGTCGGACCATTTTCCGCTTCGGCGAGGGTTTCCGATTCCATGGAAAAACCGGTGGTGAACATCTCCGGCAAAATGATCAGATCCGCCCCGCGAGCCTGTTCAAGCAATTGCTCGAAATGCTCCAGGTTGGCCTGACGGTCGTGCCAGGCCAGGGTGGTCTGGATCAGCGCGACGTTCAGATTGGGCAGCGCACTCAGATCACGCATAGTTTTGCCGCTGCTTCACGCAGCGTCTCCTCGCGTTTGGCGAAGCACAAGCGCACCAGACGCTGGCCCTCGGGTGGCGTCTGGTAGAACACCGAAATCGGGATGCTCGCCACGCCATGTTCGCGGGTCATCCACAGCGCCATCTCGACGTCATTGAGGTCCGGGCGAATCTGCGAATAATCGACCAGCTGGAAATACGTGCCGGTCACCCGCTTGAAGCTGAAACGCGACGGTGCCAGCAGATCGCAGAACAGATCGCGTTTGGCCTGGTAGAAACCTGGCAGCTCTTCGACGTGTTCAGGGTGTTCGGCCATGAAATCGGCCAAGGCGTATTGCAGCGGGGTCACGCCGCAGAAGCTGACGTACTGGTGCACCTTGCGCAGCTCGGCGGTGAGCGCCGGCGGTGCGACCACGTAGCCGGTTTTCCAGCCGGTGACGTGATAGGTCTTGCCGAAGGAACTGACCACGAAGGCGCGTTGATACAGCTCTTCGTGATTGAGCACGCTGACGTGAGGCACGCCGTCGAAGACCAGGTGTTCGTAGACTTCGTCGCTGACGATGTAGATGTCGCGATCCCGAATCAACGCCGCCAATTGATCCAGTTCGGCACGACTGATCAGTGCGCCACTCGGGTTGTGTGGGGAATTGAGAACGATCATCCGCGTGCGCGGCGTAATCGCTTCGGCAAGCTTTTCGAAGTCGATGGCGAAGTCATTCAGACCGAGTTGCACATGCACGCAACGGCCACCCGCCAGCTCAACCGACGGCTCGTAACTGTCGTAGCACGGATCGAACACGATCACTTCGTCGCCGCTGTGGATAACCGCCTGAATCGCACAAAAAATCGCTTGAGTGGCGCCGGGAGTGACCGTCACTTCATGGTCGGCATCCACATTGACGCCGTAGCTGAGGGCGATCTTCGCCGAAATCTGTTGGCGCAGCGCCGGCAGGCCGGTCATCGGTGAATATTGGTTGTGGCCACTGGCGATGTGCCGACCGACCGCATCGCACAGGGCTTGCGGGGCATCGAAATCGGGAAAACCCTGGGACAGATTGATCGCCCCGGTTTGCGCCGCGAGCTGAGACATCTGAGTGAAGATAGTGATGCCGACATTCGGCAGCTTACTGGTGATCATCGGTGATTCCCTGCTCTGCACCCGGCTCTAACGGCGGCGCGGGAGAGCCCGAGGATAGCCCATCCGGCGCCCATAAAAAAAGGGCGCATAAAGCGCCCTTTTTTGTGAAACCCGATCCTGTTCGATCGTTCCCACGCTCTGCGTGGGAATGCATCCCGTGACGCTCTGCGTCACAGACGCGGTGAACGCGGAGCGTCCATGGCGGCATTCCCACGCAGAGCGTGGGAACGATCATCGGCAGTCGTGGATCAACGCTTGTCGCGGCGCTTTTTGTCGGCCTTTTTGTGGTGCGACATCATGCGGCGCTTCTTGTTGACCTGACGGTCGGTCAGCGAGGTCTTGTTGCCTTCGTACGGGTTCTCGCCGCCCTTGAACTCGATGCGGATCGGCGTACCGACCAGCTTCAAGACACGACGGTAAGTGTTTTCCAGGTAACGAACGTAGGACTTCGGCACTTTCTCGATCTGATTACCGTGAATCACGATAATCGGCGGGTTAGCACCACCCAAGTGGGCATAACGCAGCTTGATCCGACGGTTGTTGACCATCGGTGGCGCGTGCTCACCCACCGCATCTTCCAGAATCGTGGTCAGGCGGTTGGTTGGCCAGCGGGTGACCGCAGACTTGAACGAGTTCTGGACGGAGGCGTAGAGGTTGCCCACGCCCGTGCCGTGCAGGGCCGAGATGAAGTGGATGTCGGCGTAATCAACGAAGAACAGTCGACGTTGCAGCTCGACCTTCACGAAGTCACGCTCGCTCGGCGTCATGCCGTCCCACTTGTTGATCGCGATCACCAGCGCACGACCCGACTCAATGGCGAAGCCCAGCAGGTTGAGGTCGTGGTCGACCACGCCTTCGCGGGCGTCCATTACAAAGATCACCACGTTGGCGTCTTTGATCGCTTGCAGGGTTTTGACCACGGAGAATTTTTCGACTTCTTCGTGGATCTTGCCGCGCTTGCGCACACCGGCGGTGTCGATCAGCGTGTACTTCTCGTCGTTACGCTCGAACGGGATGTAGATACTGTCGCGGGTGGTGCCAGGCTCGTCATACACGATTACCCGGTCTTCACCGAGCATGCGATTGACCAGGGTCGACTTGCCGACGTTCGGACGGCCGATGATGGCGATCTTGATCCCGTCTTTTTCGCTTGGGCCAGGAATGCGCTTCGCTTCCTCGCCTTCGGCAACGATCTCTTCCTCGCCTTCTTCCAGCTCGTCATCGTCTTTCGGGAAGTCGCTGAGGGCGATTTCCAGCATCTGGGTGATGCCACGACCATGAGCACCGGCGATCGGAATCGCGTGGCCCATGCCCAACGGGGCGAACTCGGCGCGGGCCATTTCAGGGTCGATGTTGTCGACCTTGTTGGCAACCACATAAGAACGCTTGTTACGTTTGCGCAAATGCTCGGCGATCATCTGGTCGGCGGCGGTAAAACCGGCCTTGGCATCTACCAGGAACAGAACGACATCGGCTTCTTCAATGGCAAGCAGCGACTGCTCGGCCATTTTTTCGTCCATACCGTGCTCGTCACCGGAGATACCGCCGGTGTCGACCAGAATGTAGGAACGCCCTTGCCACTTGGCCTCACCGTATTGGCGATCACGGGTCAGACCGGACAAGTCGCCGACGATGGCGTCACGAGTCCTGGTCAGGCGGTTGAACAAGGTGGACTTGCCGACGTTCGGTCGGCCCACCAGGGCGATTACGGGAACCATGCGGCTCTCCACTTCGTTATTTCAGAAAATACAAAAGCCGCTGCGAGGCAGCGGCTGGTGCTCGGGGCAACACTGTGGGAGCGGGCTTGCTCGCGAAAAACCGTAACAGCACCGCGTTTATTCAGGCTGTACGCGTCATTGTTGACGTCCTTCGCGAGCAAGCCCGCTCCCACAAGTGCAGCAGCCTGGGGTGTTAACCCCAAGCATAGTTCTTACTTGATGGTCAGGGCTTCCAGTTTGCCGCTGTTGCCATATACATAAATCGTGTCACCCACCACCAGCGGACGGGCACGCAGGCCGTCACTGTCGATGCGCTCGCGGCCGACGAAACGACCGTCAACCTGGCTCAGCAGGTGCAGGTAGCCTTCCATATCACCGACTGCAACATAGCTGGAGAACACTTCCGGAGCCGACAGTTGACGACGGGCCAGCGAATCGTTGCTCCACAACGCTGTGGTGGAACGTTCGTCGACGCCTTCAACGGTGCCCGAAGACAGGCTCACGTAAACGCTGCCAAACCCCTGGGCGACACCGGCATAGCTGGAAGCATCACGCTGCCAGAGCTGACGACCGCTTTCCAGGTCCAGTGCCGCAACGCGACCCTGGTAGCTGGCGACGTACAGGGTACCGCCGGACAGCAGCAAGCCGCCGTCGATATCGACCACACGCTCCAGTTCCGAACGACCTTGTGGAATCGCGACCCGTTGTTCCCACACCGGCACACCGTTGGAAATATCGAGAGCGACCACTTTACCAGTCGACAGGCCAGCCACCGCGAGGCGGTTGGTGACGATCGGCGCACTGGTGCCGCGCAAAGTCAGGACCGCAGGGGTGCTGTCATACAACCAGCGCTGGTTGCCGGTAGCGGCATCCAGACCGATCAGACGGTCGTCCTGAGTCTGAACCACCACAACGTCACCGTTGTTGGCCGGTGGTGCGAGAACTTCGCTGGACACGCGAGCGCGCCATTTCTCTTCACCGTTGATCGCGTCCAGGGCAACGATTTCGCCCTTGATAGTACCGATCGTGAGCAGACCGTATCCTACGCCAACGGCGCCGGAAACAGGCAGGTCGAGATCTTTCTTCCATTTGACGTCGCCATTGCTGCGATCCATCGCCACGACTTCACCCGTGACGTCGGCGGCATAGATGGTATCGCCATCGATTGCCGGCACCAGCATGTTGTAGGTTTCGCCCTGACCGTCACCGATCGAACGACTCCACTGCTTTTGCAGAACCACTTCTTCTTTGAAGTCGGTCAACTCGGCCGGCGGCAATTCTTTTTTGCTGTTGCTGCTGCAACCCGCGGCCAAAACGGCCAGAGCCAGCAATGCTGCATGTTTCCAACGGATCACGTCACGCATCCCCTTTGGCCAGATCGTCCAGCTTGATTTGTAGGCCACCGACCGCCGCTTCATCCGACAGTGCCGCCTTGGCTTTTTGATACGCCGCGTTTGCTTCGTCAGTACGACCCAGCTGCACCAGCAGGTCGCCCTTGAGTTCTTCGCGAGTGGCCAGGAATGCCTTGTCGGCATCACCTTCGAGCAGCTTCAGGGCTTCATCGACCTTGTTCTGCGCGGCCAGCACCTGCGCCAGACGCTGACGGGCAATTTCGCCCAGCGCCGGGTTGGCCGGTTTGTCGACGATGGCTTTCAGCTCGCTGGCTGCGTCGTCCAGTTTGCCGCTGTCGACCGCGACTTTCGCCACGAACAGGCTGCCGTACTGCGCATAGGCGCTACCGCCGAACTCGCTGTTGAGCTTGCCGGCCAAGTCCGAAACACGGGCGGCATCAGGCTTGCCGTCAGGCGTCAACGTGGTTTCGAGCAATTGCTGATAGAGAATCGAGGCGCCTTGCGACTGATTGCTCTGATACTTCTGAAAGGCCTGCCAGCCGAACACGATGACCAGCGCCAACAGGCCGCCAGTGACCAGGGGCTTGCCGTTGCGTGTCCACCAGTCCTTCAAATCCGCCAGGTTTTCGTCTTCGGTACTCGACACCCCAATACTCCTTAATCGCTAAATCGGCTGTTTATGACAGCTTCAACCCTGCACGACGCAGGTGGCCAGGTGTGCAGCAAGCGCATCCCAGGCAATGCTTTGTTGTTCGCCCTGGCCACGCAGGGGTTTGAAACCTACCACTTGCTGGGCCATTTCGTCGTCACCGAGGATCAGCGCATACAACGCACCGCTCTTGTCGGCCTTCTTGAACTGGCTTTTAAAGCTGCCGGCGCCGGCATTGACTTGCAGGCGCAGGTTGGGCAATTGATCACGAACACGTTCACTCAGGGTCAGACCGGCCAGCTCCGCGGCTTCACCGAAGGCACAGAGGTAGACGTCGACCTGACGGGAAATCTCTTCCGGGATCTGCTCCAGGGTTTCAAGCAACAGCACCAGGCGCTCGATACCCATGGCGAAACCAACGCCCGGGGTCGGCTTGCCGCCCATCTGCTCCACCAGACCGTCGTAACGACCGCCGGCACAGACGGTGCCCTGGGCGCCCAACTTGTCGGTGACCCATTCGAAAACGGTCTTGCTGTAGTAATCCAGCCCGCGAACCAGCTTCGGGTTGATCACGTACGGAATACCGGCGGCGTCCAGACGAGCCTTCAGGCCCTCGAAGTGCACGCGGGATTCTTCGTCGAGGTAGTCGGCCATTTTTGGCGCGTCGACCAGCACTGCTTGAGTGTCGGCGTTCTTGGTATCAAGCACCCGCAAAGGGTTGGTCTTCAGACGGCGCTGGCTGTCTTCGTCCAGCTTGTCCAGATGAGCGGACAGGAATTCGACCAGCGCTTCGCGGTAACGACCACGGGATTCGCTGGTGCCCAGACTGTTGAGCTCGAGCTTGACCGCATCACGGATGCCCAGCTCGCCCCACAGGCGCCAGGTCAGGATAATCAGCTCGGCGTCGATGTCCGGACCGTCGAGGTTGAACACCTCGACACCGATCTGGTGGAACTGGCGATAACGGCCTTTTTGCGGACGTTCGTGACGGAACATCGGACCGATGTACCAGAGTTTCTGCACCTGGCCACCGCCGGTGATGCCGTGTTCGAGCACCGCACGCACGCAGGCCGCTGTGCCTTCAGGGCGCAGGGTCAGGGAGTCGCCGTTGCGGTCGTCGAAGGTGTACATCTCTTTTTCGACGATGTCGGTCACTTCACCGATGGAGCGCTTGAACAGCTCGGTGAACTCGACTATCGGCATGCGGATCTGCTTGTAACCGTAGTTATCCAGCAGACGCGAGACGGTGCCCTCGAAATGACGCCACAGGGGCGTCTGTTCGGGCAGGATGTCGTTCATGCCACGAATGGCTTGCAGAGACTTGCTCACTTTAAATCCTTAAATTCGTTCGGCTCTTCAGTCGGGCTCAGCCGCGGGCGATGACTGCCGCGTCGGCTTCGACCTTTTCGGCCGCTTTCTGGCGGATCAAGCGTTCAAGCTCATCCACCAGATTATCATTCGTCAGTTTCTGCGACGGCTTGCCGTCGATGTAAATCAGGTTTGGCGTGCCGCCGGTCAAGCCGATATGGGCTTCCTTGGCTTCGCCCGGCCCATTGACCACGCAACCGATGACCGCGACATCCAGTGGCACCAGCAGGTCTTCGAGGCGCCCTTCCAGCTCGTTCATGGTCTTGACCACATCGAAGTTCTGCCGCGAGCAGCTCGGGCAGGCGATGAAGTTGATGCCACGGGAACGCAGGTGCAGGGATTTGAGAATGTCGTAGCCGACTTTCACTTCCTCGACCGGGTCGGCCGCCAACGAGATGCGAATAGTATCGCCAATCCCTTCGGCGAGCAGCATACCGAGGCCCACAGCGGATTTCACTGTGCCTGAACGCAAACCACCGGCTTCGGTGATGCCCAGGTGCAGCGGCTGGACGATTTCCTTGGCCAGCAGGCGGTAGGCGGCGACGGCCATGAACACGTCGGAGGCCTTCACGCTAACCTTGAAGTCCTGGAAATTCAGACGCTCAAGGTGCTCGACGTGACGCAAGGCCGACTCCACCAGTGCTGCTGGGGTCGGCTCGCCGTATTTCTTTTGCAGGTCTTTTTCCAGGGAGCCGGCGTTGACGCCGATGCGGATCGGGATCCCGCGATCACGAGCGGCATCGACTACCGCACGCACGCGGTCTTCACGACCGATGTTACCCGGGTTGATCCGCAGGCAGTCAACGCCCAGTTCGGCGACGCGCAGCGCGATCTTGTAGTCGAAGTGGATGTCGGCAACCAGCGGTACCTTGACCAGTTTTTTGATCTTGCCGAAGGCTTCGGCGGCGTCCATGTCCGGTACGGAAATGCGCACGATATCGACGCCAGCCGCTTCCAGACGGTTGATCTGGGCCACGGTGGCAGCCACGTCATTGGTGTCGCTGTTGGTCATGCTCTGGACAGCGATGGGCGCATCGCCGCCAACAGGCACGTTACCGACCCAGATCTTGCGGGATTCGCGACGTTTGATTGGAGATTCGCCGTGCATGACTTATTGACCCAACTTCAGGCGAGCAGTCTCGCCACTGGTGAACGGAGCGACATCGACCGCCTGCCCGTTGTAACTGACCTGCGCGCCACGGGCGAAGCCCAGACGTACGGAAAACGGCGGTTTGCCGCTGACGGAAACATTTTCGCCCTTACGCTTGAGACCGCTCAACAGCACCTTGCCGGTACCATCGGTGACTTGGGTCCAGCAATCGGCGGTGAACTGCAGCTGAACCTGGCCTTGGCCGGCCACCGGAGCAGCGGCTGGAGCGGGAATGGTCGGCGTCACCGAAGCGCTTGCAGGCGGCGTCGACACAACAGGCGCAGTCGGCGCTGGCGCAACTGGAGTCGCGACAACCGGCGCAGCGCTGTGCGCCGGAGCAGCAGGCGCTGGGGTAGCAGGGGCAGTCGGGGCGGCGGCAGGTGCAGTGGCTTCAGTCTCGGCCGGTGCTTCAGTTGAATTCTGGGCCTGTGGCAACGCAAGCGCGGTTGCGCCGTCAGCCTGACCTTCCGCGACAGCCTGGTCTTCAGGCTCGTCCAGCGGATGGATCTGAGTGGTGCCATCAGCGCCTTCGACTTCGACGTGCTCCGGACTCGGGCTGATCAGGTCCTTGGTGCGCAGGGAGGTCTGATCCTGCCACCAGACAAAACCACCACCAATCACTGCAATCAGCAACAGCAGGCTGACAATGCGCAAAATAGTGTGGGAAACCCGAACCGGTTCTTCGATACGACCCAGGCTGTGGACGTTGCTGCCCTGGGAGTCGGTGCCGGTGGATTGGTCGAACTGCTGAACCAGAACGGTCTGGTCCATGCCCAGCAACTTGGCGTACGCGCGAATGTAACCGCGGGCGAAGGTGTGCCCAGGCAGCTTGTCGAAAGCGCCGGCTTCCAGGTTGCTTAAAGAGTTCACGGTGAGGTTGAGCTTGAGAGCCACTTCGGCCAGCGACCAGCCATTGCTTTCGCGGGCCTGGCGCAAAGTCTCACCGGGGTTAACGCGATTCGCTGCTACAACTTCGGGATGCGCCGCTTTCATCATTGCTCCGACAGGTATTGCTGATATTCCGGCGTACCGGGATAGAGTCGTTTTAGTTGCAGGCCAAAACTGGCGGCCTTGTCGCGATCTTCAAACACTTTTGCCAGCCGAACGCCGAGCAATAGACTACGTGCATTTTGCTCGGTGAGCAGGCTAAAACGATCGTAATAGTCACGCGCGGGCACATAATGCCTGTCTTCGAAGGACAACTCAGCCATTTCCAGCAATGCACGCGGTTGTTGGCGGTTCAAACGCAGGGCTTTTTCCAGTTGCTGCTGCGCCAGATCACGCTGGCCCAGCTTCGAAGCGGTCATGCCCAGGTTCTCGAACACCCGCGAACGCTCAGGATACAGGGTATCGGCGGCGGCCTGTTCAAAGCGCTCGTACGCCTCTTTATAGCGTTTTTCTTCGAAAAGAAAGCTGCCATAGTTATTCAGGATTCGTGCATCGTTGGGACGGGAAGACAGCGCCTTGCGAAAGTGCTGGTCGGCCAGCTCAGGTTCCATCTCGGCCTGGAACACCAGACCCAGCGCGGCATTGGCGTCCGGATCCGAATCATCCAGATCCAAAGCCTTCTTCAACGGCACTTTCGCCCGCTCGGTCATGCCTTGCTGCAAGTATCCCAAGCCCAGCTGCACGTAGGCCGTGCGTGCTTCATCGCGACCCTTGCTGGTCTTCATCGGGTTGAAATCGCCCGACAGGACGCAACCAGTGCAAAGACTGGCCAATAGCAAAAGCAGCGCGAAGCGCAGGGACATAGAGATCCTCTCTTGATTTATTTCGCGGCGTTTTGCGCCATATCGTTCTCGGCGCTCAATTCGCGCACGGCGATATAACGTTCGCTGCGACGGGTGCGATCCAGCACCTGCCCTACCAATTGGCCACACGCGGCATCGATGTCTTCACCACGGGTGGTGCGTACGGTGACATTGAAGCCTGCATGGTGAAGCTGATCCTGGAACCGGCGAATCGCGTTGTTGCTCGGGCGCTCATAACCGGAATGCGGGAACGGGTTGAACGGAATCAGGTTGATCTTGCACGGGATGTTCTTGAGCAACTCGATCATCTCGACGGCATGCTCGACCTTGTCGTTGATATCTTTCAACAAGGTGTACTCGATGGTCAGCACGCGCTTTTCGCCCAGGGAGGACATGTAGCGCTGGCACGACTCGAGCAGCATCTTAAGCGGATATTTCTTGTTGATCGGCACCAATTGGTTACGCAATGCGTCGTTTGGTGCGTGCAGGGACAACGCCAGGGAGACGTCGATGTGCTTGGACAGCTCATCGATCATCGGCACCACGCCCGAAGTGGACAGGGTCACGCGGCGTTTGGAGATCCCGTAGCCCAGGTCATCCATCATCAGATGCATGGCGGCCACGACGTTGTCGAAGTTCAGCAGCGGCTCGCCCATGCCCATCATCACCACGTTGGTGATGGCACGGTCGGCGGTGGCCGGGATGCTGCCAAACGATTTATTGGCAATCCACACCTGACCGATGACTTCGGCGGCGGTGAGGTTGCTGTTGAAACCTTGCTTGCCGGTGGAGCAGAAACTGCAATCCAGGGCACAGCCTGCCTGGGACGAAACGCACAGAGTGCCGCGCTTGCCCTGGGGAATGTAGACAGTCTCGACGCAGCTGCCGGACGCCACGCGCACCACCCACTTACGGGTGCCGTCGGTGGAGATGTCCTCGCTGACGACTTCAGGACCGCGAACTTCAGCAATCGCCTTGAGCTTGTCGCGCAAGGCCTTGCTGACGTTCGTCATGGCGTCGAAATCATCGACGCCAAGGTGGTGAATCCATTTCATTACCTGACCGGCACGGAAACGCTTCTCCCCGATTGAGTCGAAGAATTTTTCCATTTCCAGCTGAGTCAGACCCAGCAGGTTAGTTTTAACAGTCGATGTAGTCATGGATTCACCTTCACTCTTAAGCCAATGCTTAGCGAGTGGTTACTTCAGTAGCTGCGAAGAAGTACGAGATTTCGCGAGCAGCAGCGGCTTCGGAGTCCGAACCGTGCACAGCGTTGGCGTCGATGGAATCAGCGAAGTCAGCACGGATGGTGCCGGCAGCAGCTTCTTTAGGGTTGGTAGCGCCCATCAGCTCACGGTTCAGAGCGATAGCGTTTTCGCCTTCCAGAACCTGAACGACAACCGGACCGGAGATCATGAAAGCAACCAGGTCGCCGAAGAAACCACGAGCGCTGTGCTCAGCGTAGAAGCCTTCAGCTTCGGCTTTGGACAGTTGCTTCAGTTTCGAAGCTACAACGCGCAGGCCTGCTTTTTCGAAACGAGTGGTGATCTCGCCGATGACGTTTTTTGCAACAGCGTCAGGCTTGATGATGGAGAAAGTACGTTGAACAGCCATGGTGTAACTCCAGAAACGGTAATTTGCGAAAAATTAAACCCGCGAATTATACGCGGGTTCTTTAGTATTGCCTAACTGCGTACGGCGCAGACTCAGTCTGCTTCTTCGATCCAGGCGGCCTGAATGGCTTCAAGCACCTTCTCGCCACCGCGGGTCGGATCATCACTGAACTCCGGCAATGCCAGCACCCATTTGTGCAGATCGACGAAGTTCACGTAACGCGGGTCCACTTCCGGCTTGGATTCAGCCAGTTGGATCGCGATTTCCAGCACATCAACCCATTTCAGACTCATGACGCTTCCTTGAATCAGTGCGGCGCTTCAGCCGCATGGTTGAGCGAATACTTCGGAATTTCGACGGTCAGGTCTTCAGTCCCGACTTTAGCCTGACAGGCCAGGCGCGACTGGGCTTCCAGCCCCCAAGCCTTATCAAGATAGTCTTCTTCCAGCTCGTCAGCCTCTTCCAGCGAGTCAAAGCCCTCGCGGATCAGGCAATGACAAGTGGTGCAGGCACAGACGCCACCGCAAGCGCTTTCCATCTCGATATGGTGCTCATGCGCCAGTTCGAGGATGGAGATGCCGGGTTCAGCCTCCACAACCATGCCGTCCGGGCAAAACTTCTCGTGTGGCAGAAAAATGACCTGCGGCATCGTTATTCCTCAATCTCATTCAGGTTGCGCCCCGCCAGCGCGGCTTTCACCGTCGAATCCAGGCGGCGGGCAGCAAAAGCGTCGGTCACTTGCGACAGACGCTTGGTCTGCTGCTCGATGGCGTAACCATCAGTGCCTTTCATCAGTTCGGTCAGTTCCTGCATCTGCAGCTCGATCACCATGCGCTCTTCGGCGTCGAGCAAGCGCTCACCGTCGACATCAAGGGCGGCCTGGACCGCTTCGATCAGGCGCTGGGCATCGACCTGCTGCTCACGCAGTACACGGGCAACTTTGTCGTCGTTGGCGTGCTGGAACGATTCCTTGAGCATCTTGGCGATTTCGCCGTCGGTCAGGCCGTAGGAGGGCTTGACCTGAATGCTGGCCTCGACACCCGAACCCAACTCGCGAGCGGAGACACTGAGCAGACCGTCGGCATCGACCTGGAACGTCACGCGGATTTTCGCGGCACCGGCGACCATTGCCGGAATGCCACGCAACTCGAAGCGCGCCAGGGAACGGCAGTCGCTGATCAGCTCACGCTCGCCCTGCAACACATGGATCGCCATGGCCGACTGGCCATCTTTGTAAGTGGTGAAGTCCTGGGCGCGGGCGACGGGGATGGTGGTGTTGCGCGGAATCACCTTCTCCATCAGGCCGCCCATGGTTTCCAGCCCCAGGGACAACGGAATCACGTCGAGCAAGAGCAATTCGCCGCCATCGCGCTTGTTGCCAGCCAATGTATCGGCCTGGATCGCAGCACCAATGGCCACCACTTGATCCGGATCGATTTCAGTCAGCGGCTGACGACCGAAGGCTTCAGCGACGGCTTCGCGAACGCGAGGCACGCGCGTCGAGCCGCCGACCATGACCACCGCGTGCACTTCTTCCAGCTCGATGCCGGAATCACGCACTGCGCGACGGCAGGCTTTCAGGCTGCGGGCAACCATTGGCTCGATCAGCGCATCGAAGGCTTCGCGAGTCAGCTCGGCTTTCCAGTCACCATAAGCAACTTCAACGGACGAGACAGTGGTCAGGGCTTCTTTGGCGGCGCAAGCGGTTTGCAGCAGATGGCGCTGGGCGCCCGGATCGAGGTCAGCCGACAAACCGGCGCTCTCGATGATCCAGCCCGCGATGGCGTGGTCAAAGTCATCGCCACCCAGGGCGCTGTCGCCACCGGTAGCAAGCACTTCGAACACACCGCCGGTCAGGCGCAGGATCGAAATATCAAAGGTACCGCCGCCCAGGTCGTAAATCGCGACCAGGCCTTCGGCGTGTTGATCCAGACCGTAAGCCACCGCAGCAGCGGTCGGCTCATTGAGCAAACGCAGCACGTTCAGACCGGCCAGCTTGGCCGCATCCTTGGTGGCTTGACGCTGAGCATCGTCGAAATAGGCCGGAACGGTGATCACCGCACCCACCAGTTCACCGCCCAATGCCTCTTCAGCGCGCTGACGCAACACTTTGAGGATATCGGCAGAGACCTCGACCGGGCTTTTGGGGCCCTGAATGGTGTCGATGAACGGCATGTGCGACTCGCCGCCGACAAAGCGGTACGGCAGTTGATCACCCAATTGCTTGACGTCGGACAGACCACGACCCATCAAGCGCTTGACCGACAGCACGGTGTTCAAAGGATCGGTCGCGGCCGCCAGCTTGGCTGACTCGCCGACTTCGACGCGATCGGCGTGGTAGCGCACGGCGGACGGCAGAATGACCTGCCCGTCAGCGTCGGCCAGAGGCTCGGAAAGACCACTGCGCAACGCAGCGACCAGCGAATTGGTAGTGCCCAAGTCGATCCCCACAGCCAGACGACGCTGGTGCGGTTGAGGACTTTGGCCGGGTTCGGCGATCTGCAGTAGGGCCATCGTTATCAGGACTTATCTGTATATCAGGCGTGCGACCGGAGCGGCACTGGGTTAATCGTCGAGGCGCTCTTCTAACTGGCGCACTTCGTAGGTGAGCTTGTCGAGGAACTGCATGCGCCGCATCAGGCGTTCGGCCTGTTCACGTTGCGCTGCATCATCCCAACAGGCTGCGAAGCTTTCGTTCAGTTCATCCTGAGCCGTCTTCAGGCGACGCTTGAACACTGCAACACCCGCCAGGTCGGCGCTGTCTTGCAGGTCTTCGAGCTCTTCACGCAATTCCATCTGCTGCAGAAGAAACTCCGGATCATGCACCGTGACCTCCAGCGGCAGCTCGCGCCCGCCCATGGCGAGCAGGTATCGCGCGCGCTTTGGGGGACTTTTGAGCGTCTGGTAGGCCTCGTTGAGGCTCGCGGATTGCTCTAGCGCCAGCCGCTGCTCGCGCTCGGAAGCGTCCGCAAAACGGTCCGGATGAACACCTCGCGCCAACTCACGATAGCGCGTGGCCAACTGATCGAGATCCAGACGGAAGCTCGGCTGCAGTTCAAATAAAGCGTAATGACAAGGAGTACCCACGAGCAGCCTCAGATGTTGAAGCTTTCGCCGCAGCCACATTCACCGCGTACGTTGGGGTTGTTGAACTTGAAGCCTTCGTTCAACCCTTCCTTGACGAAATCGAGTTCGGTGCCGTCCAGGTAGGACAGGCTTTTCGGGTCGATGATCACTTTCTCGCCGTGACTTTCGAACACCTGATCCTCTGCAACCACCTCGTCGACAAACTCCAGCACGTAGGCAAGGCCGGAACAGCCCGTGGTGCGAACACCCAGGCGAATCCCCTCACCTTTGCCGCGCCCGTCAAGGGAGCGTCGCACGTGTCGAGCAGCCGCTTCTGTCATGCTGATAGCCATCGTTGACTCCTTACTCGTCGCTTAATGCTTAGATCAAGCCTTTCTTCTGCTTGTAGTCGCGAACGGCCGCTTTGATAGCGTCTTCAGCGAGTACGGAGCAGTGAATTTTTACTGGCGGCAGGGCCAGTTCTTCGGCCAGCTGAGTGTTCTTGATGGTCTCTGCTTCATCCAGAGTCTTGCCTTTCATCCACTCGGTCGCCAGGGAGCTGGAGGCAATTGCCGAACCGCAACCGTAGGTCTTGAACTTGGCGTCTTCGATGATGCCTTGCTCGTTGACCTTGATCTGCAGACGCATCACGTCGCCGCACGCCGGAGCGCCGACCATGCCGGTGCCGACATCAGGGTCTTCCGCGTCCATCTTGCCGACGTTGCGCGGGTTTTCGTAGTGGTCGATGACCTTTTCGCTGTAAGCCATGGTTCTTAATCCTCACTCATCAGAGAGTCGCTCTTGAGCCCCGAAAACCGCGGTTTTGCAGGGCCGGTTTGCGGCGACTTGAAATCAGTGTGCCGCCCACTCGATTTTCGAAATGTCGACACCGTCTTTGTACATGTCCCACAGCGGCGACAGAGTGCGCAGCTTGGTAACGGCCTCGCAGACTTTCTGCGCGGCGTAGTCGATTTCTTCTTCGGTGGTGAAACGGCCGAAGGTGAAGCGGATCGAGCTGTGTGCCAGTTCGTCGTTGCGGCCCAGGGCGCGCAGAACGTACGAAGGCTCAAGGGACGCCGAGGTGCAGGCCGAACCGGACGAAACCGCCAGATCCTTGAGCGCCATGATCAGCGACTCGCCTTCAACGTAGTTGAAGCTCAGGTTCAGGTTGTGCGGAACGCGGGCGGTCATGCTGCCGTTGATGTACAGCTCTTCCAGGTCTTCGACCTGCTTGAAGAAACGGTCGCTCAGGGCTTTGATGCGGATGTTCTCGGCCGCCATGTCTTCCTTGGCTACGCGGAACGCTTCGCCCATGCCAACGATCTGGTGGGTCGCCAGGGTGCCGGAACGCATGCCACGTTCGTGACCGCCGCCGTGCATGGTCGCCTCGATGCGAACACGCGGCTTGCGGCTGACGTACAGCGCGCCGATGCCTTTAGGGCCGTAGGTTTTGTGGGCAGAGAACGACATCAGGTCGACTTTCAGCTTCGACAGGTCGATCTCGACCTTGCCGGTGGACTGAGCAGCGTCAACGTGGAACAGAATGCCCTTGGAGCGGGTCAGTTCGCCGATGGCTTCGATGTCGTTGATGGTGCCGATTTCGTTGTTCACGTGCATGACCGAGACCAGGATGGTGTCGTCGCGCAGGGCGGCTTCGATCATCGCTGGCGTCACCAGGCCATCGGTCTGAGGCTCGAGGTAGGTCACTTCGAAGCCTTCACGCTCCAGTTGGCGCATGGTGTCGAGGACAGCCTTGTGCTCAATCTTGGTGGTGATCAGGTGTTTGCCTTTGGTCGCGTAGAAATGCGCCGCACCCTTGATTGCCAGGTTGTCGGACTCGGTGGCACCGGAGGTCCAGACGATTTCACGCGGGTCGGCGTTGACCAGGTCAGCGACCTGACGACGAGCGTTTTCGACGGACTCTTCAGCTTTCCAGCCGAACACGTGGGAACGGGACGCCGGGTTACCGAAGTTTCCGTCGACCAGCAGGCATTCACTCATTTTTTGCGCTACACGCGGATCAACCGGGGTGGTCGCAGAGTAATCAAGGTAAATCGGCAATTTCATGGACTATCTCCTAAATCAGGCTGGCTGGCGTGCCGCTAGCTCTTTGGCTGTCATTCGACGGCGGACGCTTCAATCTTGTCCAGGCGTGGCGCCTTGCTGTTGCAACGGCGCTGGTCCTGACGCTGGGCTACTTCTTGTACCTCACGGCGAGTGACAAGATCAGCCAAGCTGATACCGCTCAGAAATTCGTGAATCTGCAGGCTCAGATCGCACCACAAGTGGTGGGTCAGGCAGGTGTCGCCTTGATGGCAATCACCTTGGCCCTGGCATTTGGTGGCATCGACCGATTCGTTCACCGCATCGATCACCTGGGCGACCTGGATGCCCTGCATGTCGCGGGACAGTTGGTAGCCACCGCCCGGCCCACGAACGCTGGAAACCAGATTGCTGCGGCGCAATTTGGCGAAGAGCTGTTCGAGGTAGGACAGGGAGATGCCTTGGCGCTCGGAGATATCGGCCAGGGACACCGGCCCGTGCTGCGCGTGCAACGCCAGGTCGAGCATGGCGGTTACGGCGTATCGGCCTTTTGTAGTCAGTCGCATGGACAATTACCACGGAGTTCGGAATGGGGCGAGTATGCAATTCCCGAGTATTTAAGTCAACTATAAGACCTAGTACTTTAGTCAGGATTACCCGCAAAAGAGCGGCCGCATCATAGCAAAGGCTGGTCGGTTACAGCCAGCAATTGCGCGTTATCGTTCTTCGCGAGCAAGCCCGCTCCCACAGAGGTCTCGGTTGAAACACACATTGTGTGAACACCGAGACCTCTGTGGGAGCGGGCTTGCTCGCGAAGGGGCCAACTCGGCTTAGCTGGCCTGACTCTGATCCTTGTCCTTCACACACGCAAAGTCTTCTTCACGCAGCTCAGGCAGGTCTTTCGCACAGTAATTACTGCCAAGATCCTTCAACGCCCCGCACATCCCCTCCAGGCGACCATCGACCGCCTGCAGATGGTCAAGCAACTGATTAATGGCTCGCGCCACCGGGTCGGGCATATCTTCACCAACACCGTAGGCGTCGAAGCCGATCTTCTCGGCCATCGCCTTGCGCTTGGCGTCTGTCTCCTCGTCGGACTTGACGATGATCCGCCCCGGAATCCCGACCACGGTCGCACCCGGCGGCACAGCCTTGGTCACCACCGCATTGGAACCGACCTTCGCGCCGGCGCCCACCGTGAACGGGCCGAGCACCTTGGCGCCCGCGCCCACTACCACACCATCTTCCAGTGTCGGGTGCCGCTTGCCCTTGTTCCAGCTGGTGCCCCCGAGGGTCACGCCCTGATAAAGCGTGACATCGTTGCCGATCTCGGCGGTCTCGCCGATCACGATGCCCATGCCATGGTCAATAAAGAAGCGACGACCAACCTTGGCACCCGGATGGATCTCGATCCCGGTCAGCCAGCGACCGAAGTTCGACACCAGCCGCGCCAGCCATTTCCAGCCCATGCCCCACAGGGCCGACGACAGGCGATGGATCCAGATGGCGTGCATGCCCGGGTAGCAGGTCAGAACTTCAAAGGCGTTGCGCGCTGCCGGGTCACGATGGAAAACACTCTGGATATCTTCACGCAAACGCTCGAACATTTTTAATCCTTCCGCTTAAGAAGCTCGCCACGGGCCGCTTTCTGGGTTTCCGTGAGGATGCCACGCAATATATTCATTTCCGCCCGGCTCACCGAGCTGCGACCGTACAACCGGCGCAGGCGCGCCATCAAGTGCCGTGGCTTTTCCGGATCGAGGAATTCGATGGCCACCAGGGTTTGCTCCAGGTGTTCATAGAATCGCTCCAGTTCATCCATGGTCGCCAGCTCACCACTTTTGGTGGACGCCACTTCATCCTTCTCGACCTTGCTCGGCTGGCCTTGGGCCGCGAGCCAGGACATGCGCACTTCATAGCTCAACACCTGCACCGCCGCCCCAAGGTTCAGCGAACTGAACTCAGGGTCTGATGGGATGTGCACGTGATAATGACATCGCTGCAGCTCTTCATTGGTCAGGCCGGAATCTTCACGACCAAAGACCAAGGCAATCTCGGCACCCGACGCGGCTTCCTCGACTACTTTCACGCCGCATTCGCGGGGATCAAGCAGCGGCCAGGGAATGCGACGGTCACGGGCGCTGGTGCCAAGTACCAGATTGCAGCCGACCAAGGCATCTTCCAGGGTGGCGACGACCTGCGCGTTTTCAAGGATGTCCCCGGCGCCAGAAGCGCGAGCATCGGCTTCGTGGTGCGGGAACAGCCGCGGTTCGACCAGCACCAGCCGCGACAGGCCCATGTTCTTCATGGCACGCGCAGCCCCGCCGATGTTGCCGGGGTGGCTGGTATTGACCAGGACGACACGAATGTTATGCAGCAAGGGAGGCGCTCTCGAACACAGAAATGGGGAGCCGAATCTTACAGCGCATCCTACCGTTAAGCCACGAAAGCGAACGTCATCCTTCACCTGTAGAAAAGTTCTGATAGAATGCCCGGCTTTCTTTAACAACCTTAGGTGACACATCCATGCAGCCCATGCTGAATATCGCGCTGCGCGCCGCCCGCAGCGCCAGTGAATTGATCTTCCGCTCCATCGAGCGCCTGGATACCATCAAGGTCGACGAAAAAGACGCCAAGGATTACGTATCCGAGGTGGATCGCGCCGCTGAACAGAAAATCATCGACGCGCTGCGCAAGGCTTACCCGAACCACTCGATCTTCGGTGAAGAAACCGGTTTGCACAAAGGCACCGGGATCGAAGGCGATGAATACCTGTGGATCATCGACCCACTGGATGGCACCACCAACTTCCTGCGCGGCATCCCTCACTTCGCTGTCAGCATCGCCTGCAAATACCGCGGTCGCCTGGAACACGCTGTTGTTCTGGACCCGGTTCGCCAGGAAGAATTCACCGCCAGCCGCGGTCGCGGCGCTCAACTGAACGGTCGTCGTCTGCGCGTCAGCGGCCGCACCAGCCTGGACGGCGCCCTGCTGGGTACCGGCTTCCCGTTCCGTGACGACCAGATGGACAACCTCGACAACTACCTGGGCATGTTCCGCGCCCTGGTGGGCCAGACCGCCGGTATCCGCCGCGCAGGTTCGGCGAGCCTGGACCTGGCTTACGTAGCTGCCGGCCGTTTCGACGCGTTCTGGGAGTCGGGCCTGTCCGAGTGGGACATGGCTGCAGGCGCCCTGCTGATCCAGGAAGCCGGCGGTTTGGTGAGCGACTTCACCGGCGGTCACGATTTCCTTGAGAAAGGCCACATCGTTGCCGGCAACACCAAGTGCTTCAAAGCAGTGCTGACGGCCATCCAGCCGCACCTGCCGGCTTCGCTGAAACGCTAAGCGAACGCCCACAAAAAAGCACCCTTCGGGGTGCTTTTTTTATGCCTGGAGTTTGCCTCCAAGAACACCAAAATCCAATGTGGGAGCGGGCTTGCTCGCGAATGCGGCGTGTCAGTCACCATCAGTATTGAATGTGAAACCGCCTTCGCGAACAAGCCCGCTCCCACAGTGGAATGGTGGTGAGGCATAAATAGCTGGCACAAAAAAAGCACCCCGCAGGGTGCTTCTTTTTGAATCTGAATGTCAGCTACTTAGTGAGCCTGTTCGTTCTGCGACAGGACCAGCTTGCCTTCCTTGTCGACCGGAATCTGGTTACCGGGATCACGATCCATCCGCACCTTGCCTTCCTTGCCGTCCAGCGAATAACGAACGTCGTAACCTACGACCTTGTCACTGATGTCATTCACCGTATTACAACGGGTTTGAGTCGTGGTGTAGGTGTCACGCTCCTGCATGCCCTCCTGAACCTTGTTGCCGGCATATCCGCCGCCAACCGCGCCCGCAACCGTGGCAATTTTCTTGCCGGTGCCGCCGCCGATCTGGTTACCCAGCAGACCGCCTGCCAGCGCACCCACCACCGTACCGGCGATCTGGTGTTGATCTTTCACCGGCGCCTGCCGGGTCACCGCTACATCCTTGCACACTTCACGTGGCGTCTTGATTTGTGTCTTGACCGGTTCAACGGCTAGCACTTGCGCATACTCAGGGCCGCTTTTAACCAGGCTGTAGGTGGCAACAGCACCCCCGGCAGTTACACCGACAGCACCCAATACCGCACCAACCAGCAACGACTTGTTCACATGAACCTCCTGACCATCACCCGCGGAACATGTCCGCGCTTCTCCCAGCCTTGGAGCATAAAAAAAGGCGCGAGTTCAACTCGCGCCTTTTTCGGCTGACAGCTGGAGAAGCGATGGCCGTTATGGACGGTCGTCGACTTCCTTGTCGGTAGCCACTGTAGGAATCAGATCCTCAGTGCTCAGGTTCAGCCAGATCAGCACCACGTTCGCGATGTAAATCGACGAGTAGGTACCCGCCAGAACACCGATAAACAGGGCGATGGAGAAGCCGAACAGGTTGTCGCCACCGAAGAACAACAGGGCCGCGATCGCCAGCAAGGTAGAGATCGACGTCGCCATGGTCCGCAGCAGGGTTTGCGTGGTCGAGATGTTGATGTTCTCGATCAGGCTGGCCTTGCGCAGCACACGGAAGTTCTCACGAACCCGGTCGAATACCACGATGGTGTCGTTGAGCGAGTAACCAATGATCGCCAGTACCGCCGCCAGCACCGTCAGGTCGAAGGTGATCTGGAAGAACGACAGGATACCGATGGTCACGATCACGTCGTGGATCAGCGAAACGATGGCGCCGACCGCGAACTTCCACTGAAAGCGGAAAGCCAGGTAGATCAGGATGCCGCCCAGCGCCATCAGCATGCCGAGGCCGCCCTGGTCGCGCAGCTCTTCACCCACCTGCGGGCCGACGAACTCGACGCGTTTGACCGTCGCCGGGTTGTCGCCGCCAACCTTCAGCAGCGCTTCTGCCACTTGATGGCCCAGCTGCGGATCTTCACCCGGCATGCGTACCAGCAGATCGGTGGTTGCACCGAAGCTCTGCACGATTGCCTCGTGATAACCCGAAGTGACCAGCTGCTCACGCACCTTGGTGACATCGGCCGGACGCTCGTAGGTCAGCTCGATGAGCGTACCGCCGGTGAAGTCCAGGCCCCAGTTCATGCCCTTGGTGGCGACACTGAACAATGCCAGCGCAGTAAGGAACAATGTGACGCCGAACGCAAAGTTGCGAACGCCCATGAAGTTGATTGTACGTAACATGGCAGCCCCTTAAATCCACAACTTCTTGAAGTCACGACCGCCGAAGATCAGGTTGACCATCGCGCGGGTCACCATGATGGCCGTGAACATCGAGGTAAAGATCCCGAGGGACATGGTCACTGCGAAACCTTTGACTGGACCGGTGCCCATCGCAAAGAGAATCCCGCCGACCAGCAACGTTGTCAGGTTGGCGTCGAGAATCGCAGTAAATGCCCGGCCGAAGCCTTCGTTGATTGCCCGCTGTACGGTCATGCCCGCCGCGATCTCTTCACGAATCCGCGAGAAGATCAGTACGTTGGCGTCGACCGCCATACCCATGGTCAATACGATACCGGCGATACCCGGCAGGGTCAGCGTTGCACCCAGCAGCGACATCAACGCCAGCAGCAGCACCATGTTCACTGCCAGAGCGACAGTGGCAATGATGCCGAAGAAGCGGTAGATGGCGATGATGAACAGCGAGACAAACAGCATGCCCCACAGCGATGCATCGACACCCTTGATGATGTTGTCTGCACCCAGGCTCGGGCCAATGGTACGTTCTTCAGCGAAGTACATCGGTGCAGCCAGACCGCCAGCACGCAGCAGCAGCGCCAGTTCAGACGACTCGCCCTGACCGTTCAGGCCAGTGATGCGGAATTGAGCACCCAGCGGCGACTGGATGGTCGCCAGGCTGATGATCTTCTTCTCTTCTTTAAACGTTTGAACCGCTACGTCTTTCTCGACACCGTTCACCATTTGCTTGGTGTACGTGGTGACCGGACGTTGCTCGATGAAGATCACCGCCATGCTGCGACCGACGTTGCTGCGCGTCGCACGACTCATCAGCTCGCCACCGTGACCATCCAGACGGATGTTCACTTCTGGCGTGCCGTGCTCGCCGAAACCAGCCTTGGCGTCGGTAACCTGGTCACCGGTGATGATCAGGCCGCGTTCGATCTGTGCCGGCGGACGATTTCCTTCACGGAACTCGAAGCTTTCGGAAGTGGCTTTCGAAGCACCCGGCTCAGCAGCCAGACGGAACTCAAGGTTGGCCGTCTTGCCGAGGATACGCTTGGCTTCTGCGGTGTCCTGCACGCCCGGCAGCTCAACCACGATGCGGTTGGCGCCCTGACGCTGAACGATCGGTTCGGCAACACCCAGCTCGTTGACGCGGTTACGTACTGTGGTCAAGTTCTGCTTGATGGAGTATTCGCGGATTTCCGCCAGCTTGGCCGGGGTCATCGCCAGACGCAGCACCGCCTGACCATTGAGGTCGGCCGGAACAATGTCGAAATCGTTGAAGTTCTTGCGGATCAGTGCGCGGGCCTGTTCGCGGGAAGCTTCATCACTGAAACCCAGCTGAATGGCGCCGTCGAGTTGCGGCAGGCTGCGATAGCGCAGTTTCTCTTTACGCAACAGGCTCTTTACATCGCCTTCGTACACTTTCAAGCGTGCGTCGAGGGCTTTGTCCATGTCCACTTCGAGCAGGAAGTGCACACCACCGGACAAGTCCAGACCCAGCTTCATCGGATGCGCAGCGAGGTTGCGCAGCCATTGCGGGGTAGTTTGTGCCAGGTTCAGCGCGACGACGTAGTCATCACCCAACGCCTTGCGCACGACGTCCTTGGCCGGCAGCTGGTCTTCAGCCTTGGTCAGACGAATCAGACCGCCCTTGCCATTCGCAGCCAGCGTGGCCGCCTTGACGTTGATCCCGGATTCCTTGAGCGCAGTGCTCACACGATCCAGATCAGCCTGATTGACTTGCAGTGCAGTACTTGCACCGCTGACCTGAATGGCCGGGTCATCAGGATATAAATTGGGAGCGGAATAAATCAGACCGACCGCCAGCACCGCCAGGATCAGAATGTATTTCCACAGAGGGTATTTGTTCAGCATCACGCCGCCCGCTTATGACGCGGGGCGCCTTGCGCGCCCCGTCGATTGAGTAGAAGTTGAAACTTAGATCGCTTTGAGCGTGCCTTTTGGCAGCGTGGCGGCAATGGCGCCTTTCTGGAACTTCATTTCGACGGTGTCGGAAACTTCCAGAACCACGAAATCGTCAGCCACTTTAGTGATCTTGCCGGCGATACCACCGGTGGTCACAACTTCGTCGCCTTTTTGCAGGCTACCCAGCAGGTTTTTCTGCTCTTTGGCGCGCTTGGCCTGTGGACGCCAGATCATCAGGTAGAAGATGACCAGGAAACCGACCAGGAAAATCCACTCGAAACCACCACCCATTGGGCCGGCAGCAGCCGGTGCAGCAGCGTCAGCCATGGCATTAGAGATAAAAAAGCTCATTTAGCACTCCAGTTGCAAATGTTGAATCTTGGGGTCAGAAAACTCAGTCCAAAGGCGGAACAGGTAACCCGCGTTTGGCGTAGAAGGCATCGACAAAGGCGGCCAATGTACCCTGTTGAATAGCCTCGCGCAAACCAGCCATAAGCACTTGATAATGACGCAAGTTATGGATGGTATTGAGCATGCTCCCCAGCATTTCGCCGCACTTGTCCAGGTGATGCAGATAAGCGCGGGAGAAGTTCTGGCAGGTATAGCAATCGCAGGTCGGATCGAGCGGCGAATCATCATGGCGATGGAACGCGTTTCGGATCTTCAGCACGCCTGTATCAATGAACAGATGCCCATTGCGGGCATTACGGGTTGGCATCACGCAATCGAACATGTCCACACCGCGGCGCACACCCTCAACCAGATCTTCCGGTTTGCCAACGCCCATAAGGTAACGAGGTTTGTCAGCCGGCATCTGGCCCGGCAGGTAATCCAGCACCTTGATCATCTCGTGCTTGGGCTCGCCCACCGACAGACCGCCAATGGCCAGGCCATCAAAACCGATCTTGTCGAGGCCTTCCAGGGAACGCATGCGCAGATCCTGGTGCATGCCGCCCTGAACGATACCGAACAGCGCCGCCGTGTTGTCGCCATGGGCTTCTTTCGAACGCTTGGCCCAACGCAACGACAGCTCCATGGAAATCCGCGCGACGTCTTCATCAGCCGGGTACGGCGTGCATTCGTCGAAAATCATCACGATGTCCGAGCCCAGATCACGCTGGACCTGCATCGACTCTTCCGGACCCATGAAGACTTTGGCGCCATCGACCGGAGAGGCGAAGGTCACGCCCTCCTCCTTGATCTTGCGCATCGCGCCCAGGCTGAACACCTGAAAACCGCCGGAGTCGGTCAGAATCGGGCCTTTCCACTGCATGAAATCGTGCAGGTCGCCGTGCTTCTTGATCACTTCGGTGCCAGGACGCAGCCACAAGTGGAAGGTGTTGCCCAGAATGATTTCCGCGCCGGTCGCGGTGATGTCCCGCGGCAGCATGCCCTTCACGGTGCCGTAGGTACCGACCGGCATGAACGCCGGAGTCTCGACGGTACCGCGCGGGAAGGTCAAGCGACCGCGACGAGCCTTGCCGTCAGTAGCAAGCAACTCAAACGACATACGACTTTGGCGACTCATTCTTTGTCCTCAGGGCCACGTGGTGCGGGGTTACGGGTGATAAACATCGCATCACCGTAGCTGAAAAAGCGGTATTGATGCTCGACAGCGGCTTTATAAGCGGCCATGGCTTCGGGATAACCGGCGAACGCCGAAACCAGCATCAACAGCGTGGATTCGGGCAAATGAAAGTTGGTGACCAGGGCATCGACCACATGAAACGGTCGGCCCGGGTAGATAAAGATGTCGGTGTCGCCACTGAACGGCTTGAGCACGCCATCGCGCGCGGCGCTTTCCAGGGAACGCACGCTAGTGGTCCCCACGGCGATCACCCGACCACCACGAGCGCGGCAAGCTGCGACGGCATCGACCACGTCCTGGCCGACTTCCAGCCATTCGCTGTGCATGTGGTGATCTTCGATCTTCTCGACACGCACTGGCTGGAACGTACCCGCACCCACGTGCAAGGTCACGAACGCCGTCTCGACGCCCTTGGCGGCAATCGCCTCCATCAGCGGCTGATCGAAATGCAGCCCCGCCGTCGGCGCCGCCACCGCGCCCAGGCGCTCGGCGTACACCGTCTGATAACGCTCGCGGTCCGAGCCTTCATCCGGGCGGTCTATATAAGGAGGCAACGGCATGTGCCCAACGCGATCGAGCAGCGGCAACACCTCTTCGGCGAACCCCAACTCGAACAACGTATCGTGCCGCGCCAGCATCTCAGCCTCGCCACCACCGTCGATCAGGATCTTCGAACCGGGCTTCGGCGACTTGCTGGACCGTACATGGGCCAGCACGCGATGACTGTCGAGCACCCGCTCCACCAGGATTTCCAGCTTGCCGCCGGAAGCCTTCTGGCCAAACAGCCGCGCCGGAATCACCCGGGTATTGTTGAACACCATCAAATCGCCCGGGCGCAAATGCTCGAGCAAATCAGTGAATTGACGGTGTGCCAGGGCGCCGCTGACCCCATCAAGGGTCAACAGGCGACTGTTGCGACGCTCGGCCAAAGGGTGGCGAGCAATCAGCGAATCAGGGAGTTCGAAAGTAAAGTCAGCAACGCGCATGATGGGGTTCGTCTAGCAGGGGCCGGAAGTCTAGCCGAAATAGTGAAAATTCTCTATGTACCTGATTGACCGACGGTAATCTCATCTCTATACTTCGCCGCCATTGAGCCCTGATGGCGGAATTGGTAGACGCGGCGGATTCAAAATCCGTTTTCGCAAGAAGTGGGAGTTCGAGTCTCCCTCGGGGCACCAAAATTAAGAAAGGTCTTGCTTTGGCAAGGCCTTTTTTTTCGTCTGTAGAAAAGTGAAACCGTGCTCCAATCGTTGACCCGCAATCACTCTGACACCACCGATGATCACATCGAACTGCGTGAAAGAGCCAGTATTACGAGGAAATGATTAGAGTTAGGATGAAACGGTCACGACGCGTACCCCACCTGGAATTAGTGGCAAACTCTGAACACGTATCAATGACAGCGGCCTGAGGCTCAACAGACAGTGCTGCTTTAAGGAATCAGGCATCAATGAGCAAAAAGAACCCCATCAGCCGGCTCACGATCAAGGGTTTCAAGTCGATCAAGAGTCTGGATGACCTGAACCTTGGCAGCTTGAACGTACTGCTTGGTGCCAATGGTGCCGGCAAAAGCAGCTTCGTCTCTTACTTTCGTATGCTTGGCGAAATGATGGAACTGCGCCTGAAAAAGTGGACCACTCAACAAGGTTCTGCTGATCGCATTGTCAGTTTCGGCGTGAAAGAAACGCAGAGAATAGAGTCCTTCGTACAGTTCGGCTTGAATGGCTACCGTTTCGAGCTAGAGCCAACGGTGGACGGAGATTTTGTATTTGCCAATGAGCGACTTTTCTTCGATGGTCCTATGTATGGGCAAGAATGGATTCCGCTCGGCTCCGGACATCAGGAAGCCAAGCTCAAAGCAGCATTCGATTCAAAAAAATTTCACGCACCATATAAAAACAACGTAGTGGCGTACTGCTACGAATCGATTTCCAGTTGGAAAGTATTCCACTTCCATGACACCAGCGACATGGCGAGCGTCAAGCGTTTTGGCCCCGCACACATTGACGACTATCTGCGGCCCGATGCCTCTAATCTGGCGGCTTACCTTTATCGATTAGCCACAGAGACACCAGATACCTACGAGCAGATTCGCAAAACAATCCAGCTGGCCATCCCGTTCTTTGATGATTTTGTGCTCAAGCCCCGTCGCTTGGATACGGAAGAAGAACTGATCAATTTACAGTGGCGACAAAAAGACAGTGACTACGTGTTCTGGCCTAGCCAACTTTCGGACGGTTCGATCCGCTTTATGTGCTTGGTGACGGCGCTGCTGCAACCCGACCCTCCTTCGACCATCATTATTGATGAGCCTGAATTGGGCCTGCATCCCTACGCCATCACATTGTTGGGCTCACTGCTTCGCTCAGCATCGACAAGGATGCAAGTGATCGTCTCAACGCAGTCCGTGCCGCTAGTTAATGAGTTCTCCATCGACGATCTGATCATTGTCGAACGTGAAAAGGGCGCTACGGTTTTCAAACGTCTCGACGAGAAAGCATTTGAGTCATGGCTGGATGATTATTCAGTCGGAGAACTGTGGGAAAAGAACATTCTTGGTGGGAGGCCACGTAAATGATTCGAGTGCATGTCATTTGCGAGGGTCAGACCGAAGAAATGTTTATCAACGAGGTGCTTGCTCAGGCCTTTCACCCCCTAGACATCTATTTGACACCCGCACTGATCGGAAAACCTGGCCACAAAGGCGGTAATTTCCGCTTCGAGCGACTGCTTACTGATGTTGAAAAAAGGCTTTTAGGTGATCGCCAAGCCTACTGCACCACGTTTTTTGATTTCTACGGTCTACCCGAAGATTTTCCTGGAAAAGTCGATGCTGGCAGTAGGAACACCATGAACGAAAAGGCCGACTGCCTGTTAGAGGCTATGGCAGGCAAGTTAAGACAAAAATTGGGCGATGAGGCAATGCGCCGATTCATTCCGTATGTCCAGATGTACGAATTTGAGGGACTGCTATTCAGTTGCCCTAATCGACTTGCAGTGGGAATCAACCAGCCCTCCCTTGAAGACAAGTTTCTGCACATACGAAACGAATTTGATACACCGGAAACCATTAACAACAGCCCAATGACGGCACCGAGCAAACGACTCCTTAAGCTTTACGAGGGCTACGATAAGCCGCTTCATGGTTCCCTCGCGGCGATTGAAATCGGACTGGCCGCCATACGTACTGAGTGCACCCGTTTCGACGCATGGCTTAGGCATATTGAAGCGCTGCAGCCAATCAAATAAGAGATGTGAAATAACCTTGACGCCAAGGCGTCCTAAGGACTCTACCCATGGAATTTCCGCTGGAAACAGTCGCCCTTTTCGCTCTCAAGCTGGCGTACGAGCGGGAGGGGGAAAGCCCGATTCTGCGGGATGACCCGATCATGAGTGATTATGAGCGGGAGGTTTTTGGGTTGTTGGTGCGGCGGGGGGATGTTGAGGGGATTCAGTTTAGAGTGGCGCGTAGTGTGGGTTTGGCGCTGGGCGCCCTCGGCGGAGTTGATACCGTTCTGGGCCGCGAATTGCATAGATTGGCGGCAGATTTCAACTCTGCTCGAACGATGGAGCAGCTTGATGCCACGCTCCTCCCTCTTAAGAACTACTTGAAAGACATTCAATGAATGTATGGATAGGGCTACCCGACAACCAGATTCGCCCGAAGGCTCACCGACAGCCATGTAATACGAAGAAAAAACTTCTCCTTTTTTCGCCCCTCCCATATTCTGGTTTTTCGACCTTTTACACGGATTACTGATTAGGTCTTGGATTATTTCGAAGTACGAAATCCTTAATAACTTGTTGTGCATCACTACTCCAGTTCACCTTTGATTTTTCTGAGCTCCACCACATAAATAATACCACCAAACAATAAGTTGAACGTCGAGCCTCATAAGGACCTATAGGAACTCTTGACTTATGCGCAGCCGCATTCCTATATCGAATCAGGTCATTTAGTAAATTTTGAATCCGACCTGGAAATATTGAGTACTTCTTCTCAGGCTTATTTGCCTTATCAATCTTATTAAACAACATCTTATCTGCATTATGCAAATCCCCAATCAGCGAGCGAATTATATGCAATGCAACCTCTCCCTTATCTCTATCGCTCGCCAACCCATCTTTTATTTGCAGATAAAAATTTGAGACATCCGATATCTCCGGCTCAGGAGACTTGAACAACATACTCACTCTCCTTTGTATTTCATCCAGCAGCTGCCCGGTCGTCAACCCTTTATCTAACTGCTCGCGAAAAAGCGTCTCATATATTTGAGTTAAGATGTCTTCTCCTGCAATACCCATCGAACCCACACAATCGAGATAATTGTGTTCAGCATATCGTTCCAAACCTTTACTAATTGTAGGAAGCAAATGTTCTTGCGTGAACACCTTCGAATAAACCAATGACAATATGTCCGGATATGGTTCAAACAATTCCTCTTCCGGAGAAAAGACAGGCATAAGTGTACAGCTTTCTGCCTTTCCCACTAGCACCAAAAAATCTATAAAAGCTTTGAGTGGCTTTTCCTCCCAAGCGACAACCGTACAATTAGTTTTGTGCTGAGGCCCACTAACTATAAAAAAGTTTCCAGACTTATTACGATGAATTATTCCACGAGGCAGTTGCGTTCTAAATTTTTCATCCCATATATTCTCAAAAAAGTAGGTGTATGCCTTGTCATATTCACGCCGAAGAATGTCATAATCAAGGAGATCGAGAACCATTTCTACTATCTCATGATGGCGAGAAGACTCACCGCCATCATCCTCACTTATATCTTCATCTCGGCGAACCATAAAATCAAAAAGAGATAGCAAAAAAGAGATCTTATCTCCTACAAACTGAACAACACTATCATTCCACTCTTTCGTAAGATTGATTTTTCTCTTGCGCTTCCCACTGGCCAAAACAATATAGTCTTTTCCATTAGTCTCCTTATAAACCATATTCATTACATCTTTCGAAATTCCGCCTTCTGAAACCCAATCAAACGTCAGCTTATAGAGACCATTGGAAAAAGGATCAGAGAGATAATTTGTTATCTTTTCAAGCGCACCATCAACTAGCACTCCTTCGATGCTTCGACCTCGCCCAACATCTTTTAACCCATATGAAAACTGCATTAATCCTCCAAAAACAGAAACAAACTAGATTTTAAACCCGCTACCTTAATCGCTTCAGCGCCCTCACTCACCCCATGTAACATCAGCCCCTTTATAGCTCCATCACTCACCAATTAAATATGTAGCACGTTTCTTGCTCAATCTTCAAAATCTACGCACAAGCCTTGTAAATCGAAACGCTTCACAACCTGCCCAGCCTAATACACCGATAAATTTCAGGATTTCAGCGAATATAAGTGACTTTTCAGTTTGTTCGCCATGGCGATAACCCGAAAGCCGGCAAGCTGGTATTCGGTGGTACTTTAATGTACGACGTGAGATTGTTACTTATCAGCAAAATTGCATTGAACACCTTTTATCATATAGACAAAGGGGACAGACTTACTTCTCTTAGCCGAAAAAAAAGCGCCCCCTTTGAGCCACGAGTCTGGCAAAGTAAATACTCTCCCTTTTCCTCTAGAAATAACTGCACCATATTTAATCAGACAAGCTTTATCCGATCTGCTCCTAGCCTCAATCTTAATTCATCCATCTGATCATCAAAAAGCGAATTTGCATTATCAAACCTTCTCACAGCAAGTCTTAAAAAAGGTAGCCAAACACCTGTAATTACATCATCCTCAAACATATTAGAATGTCTCAGCAGATCACTTGATCGCTCAATTAGACGTGGGTTTTTCTGTGTGAAACCTTCTATAGCAGCCTGCCCCATTCTTTCATCCTTGATAAATGGGATTCGAATTTTAGGCATAAACTTAACTGCACCATCCCTAGGAGCCCGAGTGTTAAGTACCATACTGGCATTTTCACGCGAAAAAACAGAGTTCCAGTCGTAATTTGAATTTAAAATAGACCCTGTCAGTACAATACCACCAAACGGCTCGGCCAAATCTCCGGCCTCTTCCAAATAGCGCCCTATAACATAGGAACCAAAGGAATGAGCGACAATAGATATAGATCCCTTATAGGTCTTTCGAATTTCGGCCAACCATAACCTGAACTGGTCAACCACTTCAGACTGCGCAGCCTTGTCAACTAAAATTGTCCCATCTTCAAAACCATAGAAAAAAGGTGCCACACACCAACCGTGGGTAGACGCGAGAAACGTAAACTTTGGAATCCACTCAGAATTAGACCTAATTCCGTGAATAGGAATGACAAGCTTAGAATAGGTAAAATCTTGAATGAGATGTCTGTGCACGTAAGAGAGCACGGCCACTCCTAGCTTGCTTGACGGCGTGTCGTCCTTCTCATGCTCCAGGACATCCGGATGAAGTTTTATTTGAACAATTCCGCGACCTATGGATCTCCGATCCGTCCCAACTAATTGAATGTAAGCCTGCAGTAACTCCGGTTCATCTTCGGCCAAAAATTGAACATCCAAAACAACATCATCAACAAGATTTAACTTTGGAGAGACAGGAATATCTGATTTTTTTAAAAAAGCCACTAACACATCCATGTCAGAAGGCGTGGTTTTCTTAGTTACAAACGAGCCACCAATAATCAGAGAGGTAGCGCCAACTTCGTCAGCCCAACGATACAGGGATCTCAACGCGCTACCATAGCCGGATCTCACACCTCCCGACATTGACGCCTCATCCGATGGAGCGCAAAAAGCTTCGATAAAAGCATCTACATCCATTTGATGAATTTTATTGGAAAGATAACCTGACTGATCAAACTCAATAGCACTCAAAATTATAACCCTACTTTATTATTAATAAACTTCTATTTTCCCGATTATCCTGCAAAAAGCTTACATCGAAAAATATTCTATTCGTACCCAAAAGCCATGTTCCTAACATGAGAAGTTAACGCAAAATACCTGGACTTTTCTTGGTGCAATAAAGACCATGCGTCCATCATCCTTTAACAACCAGAAGGATATTGGTGTCATCGGTAGTTGTTAATTTCTTCAACGTCCGCGAAATAAAAAATTGAATGTAGGTGCGACGTGCATCGCCAAAGCAGCATCGATCTTGGGGTATCTTGCACCATGACAATATTTTGACAGCCAGGCATTTAGGCGGAAGACGAACGTTTTGATCAGGCAGTACGTCGGCATCTGCCTCTTTATGACTGGTGTTGAAGCTGGTTAGCACCCCGACGGCTGAACAGCCGATTAGTGCCGACAAAACTATAGGAAGTGCTACTGACTTCGTTCCCTGTGTCATTGCTCATTCCTTCGATGGATAGGCTGTCACTGCTACAGCGATCATCGCTTGTTAACTCTTTCGATACAAGCCAGTAGCCATCATTGCCACATCGCTTTTCAGAGCCATCGGTTTGACGTCCCCCGCTCGCCACATGCTCAATGGTGGCTAAATTGTCTTGTATAAAGAAGGGACTGAAGTCGTCGAAGGTTGCAGGAAAGAAGCTTGCACGCTACCCTCCCACCGTCGCTGCCAATTCAGCGACCGGGTGTGGAAACCCGTGTAATTCAAGGCGCAACAGCGCCCCCATCACGTCTGCCGGCGCTTTTTTTATGCCTGTGGCGTGAGTTATGGCGGCTGTGCGTGGGACGTCTTCGGGCGTGCCGGTTTCCTTGATTCCCGGTTTTCCACCCCGCGCACAGCTGTCACCCATTCGTGTGGAAACGGATATGGCAGCTCCATATATCAAGGAGTCTGATAATGCGCAGCATCAATCCGTACAAAATTCGGCTTTTCCCTCAACGCGACTCCCAGTTGCGTAACGCTCCACTGTCCACCCTCTCCCACCGCCTCTCCGTCATCGGAGGTGGCAAATGACTGATCAATCAGAGCTGAAAACCATCGGCCTGACACCCGCCATCTACTGCGCGGATCAAGCCCTGTTCCATGTCACTCGCGGCGTTCCCCTCGGCGATGCGTTATCCATGGCTTCTGACTTTCTGTTTCTCGCCAAGAAGCTGAACGAAGATGCTGCCTACGCCACAGACACCGACCGCCATGCCTGGGCTGCGCATTATTTGACGGCGATGGGTAAGGCGGTGGTTGATGATGTGGCGAAGGTGCTGAATCGGGATCGGGATAATGAGGTGGCTTCTAAGCGGGCGGGGGCGAAGGCTGAAGCTTAGTGTTTGAGGCCTGTGGGGTGTGGGTGGCTTGCGATGGTGGCGGCTAATTCAGCATTTATCTTGGTTGGGCTGACGCCATCGCGGGCAAGCCCGCTCCCACAGGGATTGTGGTGAGCGAACAGGCATTATTTCGCCCGACTAGGTGGCTGGGTTGTCATTGCGGTGCAGCTTCAGCATTGATGGTGGCTGGGCTGGCGCTATCGCCAGCAGGCTGGCTCCCACAGGGGGTTTGTGGGGTGGCTGGGATTTTGGATTTGCCTCGAGGTTTTCGGGGCTTTTTATTGTTTGGCTCGGGGTGAATGGCTTTCGGTTTACAGCGGGATAGATCAACGCATCTGCTCCCTGATTTGCCCACGAATCTGATGCTGTTTCTCACCTGCAATGCTTGCTATACATCCCCCATCGACAAGCCCTCAGGGCATTAGGCCAGTGAGCAAACACCCCACACCACACTCATCTAGACTTAATGGATAGTCGTAGGCAGAACCGAACACGTCGCTTTGGTGCAGTTCAATCAAAAGCGGCGTGGCAAGCTGCCCTTTATGCCCAGTAGAGGTGCGGCGAAGACCGCGTCGGGCACAACAAGATGCCCGCTCAGGGTGCCCTGGCCACCGGCCTGAAATTGCCACGATTCCGTGACGTGGTGTGAGTGCCGCAGCCGACACTTTCGGACGACCGACGACCATCTGGTTTGTCCGTGACCGTGAGGATTGCTGAATGCCTGATGAGAGTTTGCACCTGCCTGTGGTCAACACCCTGCTGGAGCGCCACAAGGGCTCTGCGGGCGCACTGTTGCCCATTCTTCATGATATTCAGGAACGCATCGGTTACATCCCCGATGCGGCCGTCCCCGAGATTGCTCACGCCCTCAATCAGAGTCAGGCGGAGGTTCGCGGGGTGATCAGTTTTTACCATGACTTCCGTACCGCGCCGCCGGCCAAGCATATCCTGCGGCTGTGCCGGGCTGAGTCCTGCAAGAGTCGCGGTGCCGAGGAGCTTGCCGCGCAGTTGCGTGAACGTCTGCAACTGGATGATCACGGCAGCAGCGCCGATGGCAGCATCAGTTTGCGGCCGGTTTATTGCCTCGGCGCTTGTGCTTGCTCGCCCGCTCTGGAACTGGATGGCCGGGTGCATGCGCGGCTGAGTGCTGAACGGCTGGATGCGTTGCTCGACGCTTGTCGGGAGGACGCATGATGCCGACTCTTTATCTGCCCACTGATTCGCTGGCCCGCGCAGTGGGTGCCGATGAGGTCTCCACAGCGCTAATCACTCAGGCCAAGGAACGCAATCTGCCCCTGGAGTTGCAGCGCACCAGTTCTCGCGGCCTCTATTGGCTGGAACCGCTGTTGGAAGTGGACAGCCCGCAAGGCCGTATCGGCTTCGGCCCGCTGACCGCTGCCGATGTGCCGTCCGTGCTCGAAGCCTTGCAAGGTGAGCCGTCCGCACATCCACTGGCCTTGGGCCTAGTGGAAGAATTGCCTTATCTGAAGTCTCAACAACGCCTGCTGTTTGCCCGCGCCGGTATTACCCGGCCGCTGTCGCTGGACGATTACCGGGCCCATGGCGGTTTCGAGGGGTTAACGAGGGCCGTGACCGTTGGCGGTGAGCAAACCGCGACGGAGGTGTTCGATTCAGGCCTGCGTGGCCGTGGCGGCGCGGCGTTCCCGGCCGGGATCAAATGGCGCACGGTGCGCGCCACCCAGGCTGCGCAGAAATACATTGTGTGCAACGCCGACGAAGGCGACTCCGGCACTTTCGCCGACCGCATGTTGATGGAAGGCGACCCCTTCCTGCTGATCGAAGGCATGGCCATTGCCGGCATCACCGTCGGTGCCACTTACGGCTACATCTATGTGCGCTCGGAATATCCGGACGCCGTGGCCACCCTGCGCCAGGCGCTGAATTTGGCTCGGGCCGCCGGTTACCTCGGCGCCAATGTCGGCGGCAGCGGGCAGGCTTTCGATATGGAAGTGCGGGTCGGTGCCGGCGCTTATATCTGCGGTGAGGAAACCGCGTTGCTGGATTCACTCGAAGGCAAACGCGGGATCGTTCGCGCCAAGCCGCCGATCCCTGCCCTACAAGGGTTGTTCGGCCTGCCGACGCTGGTGCACAACGTGCTGACGCTGGCCTCGGTGCCGTTGATTCTAGCCAAGGGCGCACAGTTCTATCGCGACTACGGCATGGGCCGTTCGCTGGGCACCATGCCTTTTCAGCTGGCGGGCAATATTCGCCACGGCGGTCTGGTGGAGCGGGCGTTTGGCCTGACCCTGCGCGAATTGGTGGAAGGCTACGGCGGCGGCACCGCCAGTGGCCGACCGCTGAAAGCCGCGCAGGTGGGCGGCCCGCTCGGCACTTGGGTACCTCCATCGCAATTCGATACACCGCTGGATTACGAGGCCTTCGCCGGCATCGGCGCGATGGTCGGTCACGGCGGTGTGGTCGTGGCTGACGACACCTTGGACATGGCCCAAATGGCCCGTTTCGCCATGCAATTCTGCGCCGAGGAATCCTGTGGCAAATGCACGCCCTGCCGCATTGGCTCGACCCGGGGCGTGGAGGTCATAGACCGGATGCTGGCCGCGCCGGACCAGAGCGATCGCGATGCGCAAGCGATCATCCTCAAAGACCTGTGCGACACGATGCAATACGGTTCGCTGTGCGCCTTGGGCGGCATGGCCCCCTTTCCGGTCACCAGCGCCCTCAAGTACTTCCCCGCCGACTTCGGTCTGCAAGCCTCGGAGGCCGAGCAATGATTACTCTCTTCGACCCGAAAACCGATATCGATCTGGGCACCCCGGCCCGCGACAGCGACGTGCAGGTCACGCTGAACATCGATGGTCGCAGCATCAGCGTGCCCGAAGGCACCTCGGTGATGCGCGCCGCTGCGCTGATGGGCACCACCATTCCCAAATTGTGCGCCACCGACAGCCTGGAGGCTTTCGGCTCCTGCCGCATGTGCCTGGTGGAGATCGACGGCATGCGCGGCTACCCGGCGTCCTGCACCACGCCGGTCACTGAAGGCATGAGCGTGCACACCCAGACACCGAAGCTCGCCACCCTGCGCCGCAACGTCATGGAGTTGTACATCTCCGATCACCCGCTGGACTGCCTGACCTGCTCGGCCAACGGCAACTGCGAGTTGCAAACCGTCGCCGGTCAGGTCGGCCTGCGCGAAGTGCGTTACGGCTATGAAGGCGAGAACCATCTGGAGGATGTGAAAGACACCTCCAACCCTTACTTCGACTACGACCCGAGCAAGTGCATCGTCTGCAACCGCTGCGTGCGCGCCTGCGAAGAAACCCAGGGCACCTTTGCGCTGACCATTACCGGACGCGGTTTTGAATCCCGGGTCGCGGCTGCCGGTGGCGAGAACTTCCTCGAATCGGAATGCGTGTCTTGCGGCGCGTGTGTGCAAGCCTGCCCGACCGCGACGCTGATGGAAAAAAGCGTGGTGGAATTGGGTCAGCCGGAACGCAGCGTGATCACCACTTGCGCCTATTGCGGTGTGGGCTGTTCGTTCCGCGCCGAGATGAAAGGCGACCAACTGGTGCGCATGGTTCCGGACAAGAACGGCCAGGCCAACCACGGCCATTCGTGCGTCAAAGGGCGATTTGCCTGGGGCTACGCGACTCACCCGGATCGCATCACCAAACCGATGATCCGCAGCCACATCAACGACCCGTGGCAGGAAGTCAGCTGGGATGAAGCGGTGACCTACGCGGCCAGCGAATTCCGCCGGTTGCAGCAAAAATATGGCCGCGATTCCATTGGTGGCATCACCTCCAGCCGCTGCACCAACGAGGAAACCTATCTCGTACAAAAACTGGTGCGCGCGGCGTTCGGCAATAACAACGTCGACACCTGTGCGCGGGTCTGCCACTCGCCGACCGGCTATGGCCTGAAACAAACCCTGGGCGAGTCCGCCGGCACCCAGAGTTTCGACTCGGTGATGCAGGCCGACGTGATTCTGGTGATGGGCGCCAACCCCAGCGACGCCCACCCGGTGTTCGCTTCCCAACTCAAACGCCGTCTGCGTGAAGGCGCGCGGCTGATCGTCATCGATCCACGGCGCATTGATCTGGTGGACTCGGTGCACGCCCGCGCCGAACTGCACCTGGCCCTGCGTCCGGGCACCAACGTCGCCATGCTCAATGCGTTGGCCCATGTGATCATCACCGAAGGCCTGCAAGACCAGGACTTTATCGACGCCCGTTGCGAGGGCAGCGATTTCGCCCGCTGGAGCGAGTTCGTCAGCCGTGCGGAAAACTCGCCGGATGTGCTTGGCGACATTTGCGGTGTAGACGCTGCCGACATCCGTGCCGCCGCCCGTCTGTACGCGCGCGCTGGCAATGCGGCGATCTACTACGGCCTGGGCATCACTGAGCACAGTCAGGGCAGCACCGCGGTCATGGGCATCGCCAACCTCGCCATGGCCACCGGCAACATCGGCCGCGAGGGCGTCGGGGTGAACCCGCTGCGCGGACAGAACAACGTGCAGGGCTCCTGCGATATGGGCTCCTTCCCCCACGAACTGCCCGGTTACCGGCACATCTCCAACGAGGTGGTACGGACGCAGTTCGAACAGGCTTGGAACGTCACTTTGCAACCTGACCCGGGCCTGCGCATTCCCAATATGTTTGAGTCGGCCTTGGCCGGCACCTTCAAGGGTTTGTATTGCCAGGGCGAAGACATCGCCCAGAGCGATCCGAATACCCAGCACGTCACCGCAGCGCTGTCGGCCATGGAATGCGTGGTGGTGCAGGACATTTTCCTCAACGAAACAGCCAGGTTCGCCCACGTGTTCCTGCCGGGCAGTTCGTTCCTGGAAAAGGACGGCACCTTCACCAACGCCGAGCGGCGCATTTCGCGTGTGCGCAAGGTCATGGAACCGCTGGGCGGCAAGGCCGACTGGGAAGGCACGGTGGCGCTGGCCAACGCCTTGGGCTACCCGATGAACTACACGCATCCGTCGCAAATCATGGATGAAATCGCCAGCCTGACGCCGACCTTCACCAACGTCAGCTACGCCGCGCTGGACAGCCACGGCAGCCTGCAATGGCCGTGCAACGCCGCCGCACCGGACGGCACGCCGACCATGCACATCGAGGAATTCGTGCGCGGCAAGGGGCGCTTCATGCTCACCGGCTATGTACCCACCGAGGAGAAGGTCAACAATCGCTATCCGCTGCTGCTGACCACCGGGCGCATCCTCAGCCAGTACAACGTTGGCGCTCAGACACGGCGTACCGAAAACGTCGCCTGGCACGATGAAGACCGTCTGGAAATCCATCCGACCGACGCCGAGAGCCGTGGCATCAACGAAGACGACTGGGTCGGCATCGGCAGCCGCGCCGGGCAGACCGTACTGCGTGCGCGGGTCACCGAACGGGTCGCCCCCGGCGTGGTGTACACCACGTTCCACTTCCCGGAATCGGGGGCCAACGTGATCACCACCGACAACTCCGACTGGGCCACCAACTGTCCGGAGTACAAGGTCACCGCCGTGGAAGTCAGCCGCGTCTACCACCCTTCCGAGTGGCAAAAACGCTATCAGGCCTTCAGCGACGAACAGGACCGTTTGCTCAAGGAACGCCGTCAGGCCCGTGGCGCTAAAGCGGAGGTGCGCCGATGAGTACTGAGAACCTGATCAAGATGGTCAATCAGATCGCCCTGTATTTCGCCACCGAACCGGACCAGCAAGCGGCCGTGCTCGGAGTGCGTAATCATCTGAAGATGTACTGGACGCCGGGCATGCGCAAGGAATTGCTGGCCTGGCAGACGGAGCATCAAGGGGCGGACTTGCATCCGCTGGCGCAGGCGGCGGTCAGTGGGGCGGGTTGGGAGGCTTAGTCCCGGGATTGGCCTGCTGGCTAAAAAACCTGTGGGAGCGAGCTTGCTCGGGATAGCGTCAGTTCAGTCAGCACTCATGCTGAATGTACGGCCCTCATCGCGAGCAAGCTCGCTCCCACATGGAGTGCGTGTTTAGAGCAGATGTTGAGAGATCAGCTTCGAGATCTCCACCATCGATGTCCTGCCGGTGAACTCGAATTTCACCTTCCCCAGCGAAGAAAAATAAATCTCCAACTCGGAATCCAGATCAAACGTCCCGGACGTTTCCACCGAATACGCCACGATGTTTTTGTACGGCAACGAGGTGAAGTCTTTCTTGCTGCCGGTGAGGCCCTGCACGTTCACCGCGATGATCCGCTTATTGGTAAACACCACCCCATCGCGCATGGATTTGTAGGAGTCGATTACCTGCTCCCCATCCAGAAGCAGCGAAGTAACGCGTTCGGCGTATTCATCGTTTTGCTTGAGTTTGAAGAAGCCTTTGTTGTTGAAATCAATCATCTGTCATTCCCTGTTTATCAAATGAACATCTAAGCCGGATGCACGGGCAACACCACCAACGCTTCCAACCCACCCTTCGACCGATTACGCAGCTTCAGCTCGCCGCCATGCTCCAACACAATAGCCCGCGCCGCCGATAACCCTAACCCGACGCCCCCGGTACTTTTGTTACGCGATCCTTCCAGGCGAAAGAACGGCGTGAATACCTGTTCATGACTCGACTCAGGAATTCCCGGCCCATGATCCAGTACTTTGATCCGCACTTCCCCACTGTCCGGAATCAGCTCAATTGCCGGCTCACTTGCGTACTTGATCGCGTTTTCCAGCAGATTGGTCATCACCCGCTTAAGCCCCAACGGTCGCCCGAAATACACCAGTCGCAACGGCCCACTGAACGCAATGTCGACGCCCTGATCCCGATAATCATCCAGCAACGTTTGCAGCAATTCCGCCAGATCAAACTGGGTCGCCGGCTCAAGCCGGGCATCATCGCGGAAGAACTCCAACGCCGAATTAATCATCGCCTGCATTTCATCCACATCGCGAAACAGCCGCTGCTGTTGCTCGCTGTCTTCGATGAATTCCCCGCGCAAGCGCATCCGCGTCAAGGGCGCGCGCAGGTCGTGGGAGATGGCCGCGAGCATTTGGGTGCGGTCGCGGATGAAGTGTTGCAACTGGGCCTGCATGGCGTTGAAGGCGAGGATCGCCTGGCGGATTTCCTGGGGGCCGAGGGGTTCGATGGGCGGGGCGCGGAAATCCACGCCGAAACGTCGGGCGCCCTCGGCGAAGTGTTGCAAGGGTGTGGCGAGGCGGCGGGTGGCGATCAGTGTGACGAGGGCGGTGGAGATGAGCACCAGCAAGACGACGATCAGGTAGCGTGGCGTATCGTCGAGGCCCCAATTGCGCGAGTGGGCGGCGAACATCAGCCAGGAGGCGTCCGGCAGCTCGATCAGCAGCGCGTAATGCGCGTCCGCCGAGTTTTCCGTCCAGTCGGCCGGCTCATAGACCAGGATTCGACCGGCGAATTTGAGCAACGGCTGCAGAACGGTCGAGCCGACCTCAGAATCCAGATCTTCCACTGTCGGAAGATTGAGCTCGCGCCGATCAAGGTGCCAACTGACGGTGAAACCTTCATCGCTGACGGATTGCGCCAGTTGGCTGCGCAGTGGCGCCGGGGCGGCTTGAATGATACGGGTGATGGCGGCCATTTTTTCCAGCAACCCGGTTTCGGTCAGTGGCGGGCGCGCCCACACGCCGGCCACTTGGATAAACAGCCCGTTGAGCGCCAGTGAAATGAGCATGGCCAGGATGATCGTCAAGGCGATCCAGCGCGCCACCGTGTCCCGGCGAATCCGCTTCAGCCAGCTCATCGCCGCGTCACGCTGGGGGTGAACAAGTAGCCGCCATTGCGCACCGTGCGAATCATCGCCGGGCGTTTACTGTCGGACTCGAGTTTGCGTCGCAGGCGGCTGACTTGCACATCGATGCTGCGATCGAACGCGTCATGGCAATGCCCGCGCGCCAGGTCCAGCAACTGCTCGCGGGTGAGGATGCGCTGGGGGTGTTCGACGAAGACCAGCAGCAAGTCGAACTCGCCGGCCGACAGCGGGATCATCACGTTGTCCGGCGAACGCAATTCGCGGCGCGTGACGTCGAGGTGCCAGTCGGCAAAGTCGATCAGCGGCCGTGGGCGCTCCTGCAACACCGGGCGTCGCTCGTCCACGCGGCGCAACACGGCGCGCACTCGGGCCAGCAACTCACGGGCGTCGAAGGGTTTGGTCAGGTAGTCATCGGCGCCCAGTTCGAGGCCGACGACCCGGTCGCTGAGTTCGCCCATGGCGGTCAGCATGATTACCGGCATCGCGTAGCGAATCCGTAGTTGCTGACACAGGATCAGTCCACTGTCCCCCGGCAACATTACGTCGAGAATGATCAGGTCTGGCGGCTGTCGCTCGATGACCGCCCACAGCGACGCGCCGTCGGTGGCGACTTCTACGCTGTAGCCCTGCTGCACGAAGAATTTTTTCAGCAGATCGAGGACTTCAAGGTCGTCGTCCACAATTAAAAGGCTGTTCACCGAAGGTCACTTGAGGGGGCGAATGGAACCGCCATCTAAAACCATTCACGGCGGCGCGTCATATATTTCAATCCTGCAATAAAGCGTCAGCGTCGCAACAAACCAGACATCTTTGCGCAAGGCTCGGGGCTCAGCATCTCGGCGAATTCCTCCCCCGAGACTCGCGTCCATGTCGCCTTTCAAATGTGCTCCCTGGCTGGCCCGCAACACTTCGATCGCCGTGTTCGCCGCAGGACTGGCGGGTTGCAGCAGCCAACCGCCCTCGCCCGCCATCGTGACCTGCGCCGAAATCAGCTATTCAGTGGACGACCCGGCGGAACCGTTCAACCGCGGCATCTTCGCGTTCAATCGGGTGGTCGATGACTACGCCCTGGCGCCGGTCGCTCGCGGTTATCGTGACTTGCCGGACTTTTTCCAGACGGGTGTGCATAACTTCGTGGCGAACTTTGGTGAGCCGAAGGTTTTTATCAATGACCTGCTGCAAGGCAACCCGATGCGCTCGGTCAACACCTTGGGGCGTTTCGCGCTAAACACCACGGTCGGCGTGGTGGGCTTGATCGACGTTTCCGGCATGGCCGGCGTCCCGCGTCACGATGCGGACTTTGGCCAGACGTTTGGCGTGTGGGGCATTGGCAACGGTCCGATCGTCGAGTTGCCATTGTTCGGCACCTCGAACAGCCGCGATGCGGCCGGGCGAGTGCTGAGTTTTGTGGTCGATCCTTTCGGCAGTAACAGCGATACCGTGGACACGTTGTCCACCATCAACACCGTCGGCGGCATCGTCGATGGTCGCGCAGAAGCGTTACCACTGACCGACAGCCTGCAAAAACTGCCTGATTATTACAGCGCCTTGCGCAACGTGGTCGCCGAGCATCGAGCCGCTTATGTGGCGGATGGCAAACAAGGTTCAGCGCAAACCACCAAACCTCAATGCGAAGGAGCACCGGCCGATGGTTTCTGAAAGCAATCATTTGACGCTGCAACAACGGGTGACCCGGGACGACGCCGCCAATCTGCACTGTCGGGAAATTACCCTGCGTCTGTCACCGGACTGTCGCCAACTGGTGCTCAGCCGCTACACCGAACACTACGGTCCGGCGGTGGTGCGCTGGATCGAGCGCAGTCATACGGTGTCGGTGAGCGATTTGTTTCGCTGGCTCGTGGCCAATGGGGAAACCAGTGTCATGACAGCGGACAGCCTTTCGCTGCCTCGATGAATCGCCCGTCTCACTTCAACACCATGCCATTGATTTGCTATCGTGCGCGCCATCGCCTCATCTCAACGAACAATGGAAGCCATTGTTAACAAGGAAGAATGAATGGTCCTCTTCGCAATATTGGTGTTCCTGGCTGCGTCAGCGGGGATCTGGTTCTGGATAGTGAGAAACCGTGGCAGCTTCAATCTGTGGTTCGCCAACCTCGCAGGTGCTCTGGCCAGCTTGATTGTCGCCACGGTCGTGCTGGTGTTCGCGAGCCCCGTTGAGACAGAAGTACGACCCGCTGTCATTTTTTATACGATCATGTCGACCCTTGGCGTCTTCATCGGGACATGGCTCTTCATAGTCGCCAGGTTCAAGCGAGATGAGTATCCGGTCGGGCGTCATTTGATCGCCGGAACTGGCAGTCTGGTGACGGCATTCCTCACATTTGTGATATGCGCACTGATCTTTCATGGCAAATGAGTACTGCCCAGCCCTTCACCCTTCGACGGCACACCTTTAGCGGCAAGCCAGTGGCCATCAGATAATTCTGGGCGCTGGCTGCGCTATCATCGCGCGCTCTGTGCACCAAGAGTCTTGAACCTGCATGCCCATGTCTTCGCCATTCCCCGACAGCCATCGCTCTCTGCCACCGGTCCTCGCCGGCCCGCTGTTGCGGCGTCTGGAGCCCACGCGCCTGGTGCTCTGGCTGGTAGGAACCCGGGCCTTGTCGCTGACCTTGCGCCTGCAAGGTGTCGGCGACATTCGCCTCGACGCCGGGCAATGCACGGTCATCCCGATTGGCAAGCATGCCTTCGTTCATCTGATCGATGTGCCGCTGGCGACCGCCCTGCCCTGCGACACCCGGATCGACTATGACCTGCTGATTGATGACGCGGCGACCGGTATTGCCGACTGGGCGCCTCATCTTCTGTACGGCGAAGCCCGTTGCCCGAATTTCGTTTTGCGTTCGCGCATCGATCAGTTAATGCACGGTTCCTGCCGTAAACCTCACCACCCGGCAGCCGACGGCTTGCTGTGCGTCGATCGTTTTCTGGCGACGGAACATACCGCAACAGAGCGCCCGGCCCTGCTGATGATGAGCGGTGACCAGGTGTATGCCGACGACGTCGCCGGGCCGACGTTGCGGGCGATCCACGCCTTGATCAAGCAACTGGGGCTGTTCGAAGAGCACCTCGAAGGCGCGGTGGTCAGCGACAGTGCCAAGCTCTACGAACACCCTGCCAGTTACTACCATCGTGCGGATTTGTTACCGGCGCTTGAGAGCAACAAAACCTTGCGCGAGCGATTTTTCGGCGGCGCGCGTAAGCCGATTTTCACCAGCAGCAGTGCCGATAACCATCTGGTGACGTTCGCCGAAGTCATGGCCATGTACCTGCTGGTCTGGTCGCCGACACCCTGGACGCTGATCGCGCCACAACCCCCGGCGCTGACGCCCGAAAGACAAAAGCGTTATGCCCTTGAACAAACCCGTATCGATGACTTCAAGGCAGGTCTGGGCGGCGTTGCGCGAGCGATGGCGCATCTGCCATGCCTGATGATCTTCGACGACCATGACATTACCGACGACTGGAATCTGTCCGCGCAATGGGAGGAAACGGCCTACGGCCATCCGTTCTCCAAGCGCATCATCGGCAACGCGCTGCTCGCCTACATGCTGTGCCAGGGCTGGGGCAATAACCCGGATGCGTTCGGCGGTGTACTGGAAAAAGCCTGTTTGCTGAGTGCCACCGGGCACGACCACTATCTCGACAGCGACGTCCAGGACGCCCTGATCGATGAGTTGCTGGTTTTTCAACACTGGCATTACGTGCTGCCCACCACCCCGGCGCTGGTCGTCATCGACACCCGAACCCGACGCTGGCGCAGCGAGATGAACCTCAAGCAACCCTCAGGCCTGCTGGACTGGGAAGCGCTCAGCGAGCTGCAACAGGAATTGCTCGATCATCCGTCGGCGATCATCGTATCGCCGGCGCCGATCTTTGGCGTCAAACTGATCGAAACCGTGCAACGCGTCTTTAGCTGGTGCGGTTATCCCCTGCTGGTGGATGCGGAAAACTGGATGGCCCATCGCGGCGCGGCCCAGGTGATCCTGAACATTTTCCGACACTCGCGTACACCGGGGAACTACGTGGTGCTGTCGGGGGATGTGCATTATTCCTTCGTCTACGAAGTCCTGATCCGACACCGCAAGGCCGGTCCGAGGATTTGGCAGATCACCAGCAGCGGCATAAAAAACGAATTCCCGCCCGCGCTGCTTGAGTGGTTCGACCGCCTCAACCGCTGGCTCTACTCACCGCGCTCGCCGCTCAACTGGCTGACCAAACGCCGCCGCATGCGCATCATCCCGCACACCCCTGAACATGCTGAAGCAGGTGAACGGTTGTGGAATTCGGCGGGAATCGGCCAAGTGTTCTTCAATGAGAAAGGGCAACCGCAGGAAATCTATCAGCACAACTCAAACGGCGCGCCGAAGACGCGGATGGTTGCGCCTGAGAATGACGACTGAAAGTGTGAGTCACCATGAACCTCACCCGAACCCTGATCATCGGCAACTCTGGCGCAGGCAAAAGTTGGCTGGCTAAACGACTGGCTGAACAACTGCATGCGCCGTTGACCGATCTTGATCGGGTTCACTGGGTGTCAGACGAATGCAGCATCGCCCGCCCTCGCTCCGAAGCGTTGGGCATGGCACGAATGTTGGCCGATGAAGAGTACTGGGTGATCGAGGGTGTTTACGGCTGGATCGTCAGCGAAGTTATCCACAGAGCAACAGCGCTTGTCTGGCTGTGTGTTGACGACGAGAACTGCGTCGCCAATATTTGCCAGCGAGAAAACCGGCAGGACAACGACGAGTTGCTGATAGCGTTGCTGGAATGGGCTGTCAGTTATCGTGTTCGCGAGGACTCCAGTGGGTTTTCTGTGCATCGGCAACTGTTTGGAGGGTTCAGCGGTTCAAAAATCAAACTCATGGATCAAAGTGACATCACGGCCTTCGTGAACAACCTTCCCGACTCATCTCACAGCGTTTAACAAGGATTTGTATGTTTGCACGGAGCAAGTTGGTGCCCGAACTGATGGTCACTGACATCAAGAAAAGCCTGCATTTCTGGACCTCGCTAATTGGTTTCGAGATCGCCTACGAGCGTCCGGAAGCGGGTTTCGCCTACCTCGATAAAAACGGCGTGCAGATCATGCTGGAGCAATACGCGCCGGACGAAGGCCAGTGGATGACCGGGGCATTGGAAGCGCCGTTTGGTCGGGGCATCAACTTTCAAATCACTGTTGATCTTGTCGAACCGATACTCAAGCGATTGGCGGCTGCTGAATGGCCGCTGTTTCGTCCCTGCGCCGATGTCTGGTATCGCGCCGATGCGGTGGAAGTCGGGCAACGGGAATTTCTGGTGCAAGATCCGGATGGGTATCTGGTTCGGTTGGTGGAAAATTTGGGGGAGCGGGTTTGTTTGCCAGGCTGTTGAGGTCGCAACAACCATTACCCCGAGCAAGATCATTCCCACGCTCTGCGTGGGAATGCAGCCCGGGACGCTCCGCGTCCCAGAAGCGGACGCAGAGCGTCCATTGAGGCATTCCCACGCAGAGCGTGGGAACGATCCTTCTACTAGGCCGTGATTAACGCCCGACAAACCCCTCTGACAATCATCTCCACTTCCCGCTCATCAATCGTCAGCGGTGGCAGCAGGCGAATGGTCTTGCCCCGTGTCACGTTGATCAGCAAGCCGTGATCCCGGGCGGCGATCAGGGTCAGGTCGCGGATCGGCTGTTTGAGTTCGATGCCGATTATCAAGCCTTGGCCTCGAATCGCCAGGACGTTCGGGTTGTCTGCCAGTTCGGCGCGCAGTCTGGCCAGCAGGCGTTCGCCCTGCAGTCTGGCGTTTTCCAGCAAGCCTTGTTCTTCGATGATGTCCAGCACTGTGCAGCCGACACGGCACGCCAGCGGATTGCCGCCGAAGGTGCTGCCATGACTGCCAGGGGTGAACAGCTCGGCGGCTTTGCCCCGGGCCAGACAGGCACCGATGGGGATGCCGTTGCCCAGTCCCTTGGCCAGGGTCATGACGTCCGGGACGATGCCTTCGTGCTGAAAGGCGAACCACTGGCCGGTACGACCGATGCCGGTCTGGATTTCGTCGAGCATCATCAGCCAGCCGCGCCGGTTGCACCGTTCGCGCACGGCTTTCAGGTAACCGGCGGACGCTAACTGGACGCCGCTTTCGCCCTGAATCGGTTCCATCAGAATCGCCACAATGCGCGGGCCATGAGCTTGCTGCACCTTTTCCAGGGCGTTGAGGTCGCCGAAGGGCACTTTGACGAAGTCGCCGGGCAACTCGTTGAATCCCAGGCGTACGGCCGGACCGTCGCTAGCGGATAAGGTGCCCAACGTCCGGCCGTGGAAGGCATTTTCCATGACCACCACCAACGGCCGTTCGACGCCTTTGTGCCAGCCGTAAAGTCGCGCAAGTTTCAGCGCGGTTTCATTGGCTTCGGCACCGGAGTTGTTGAAGAACGCCCGCTCCATGCCCGACAGCTTCGTCAGTTTCTGCGCCAACCGCTGTTGCCAGTCGATGCTGTAGAGATTGGAGGTGTGCAACAGCAGCCCGGCCTGCTCGCTGATCGCCGACACGATTTTGGGATGAGAGTGGCCGACATTGGTCACCGCCACACCTGCCACCGCATCCAGGTACTCACGACCCGCCTGATCCCAAAGTCACGTGCCCAGGCCCTTGCTGAAACTCAGGGCCAGAGGTTGGTAAGTGGTCATCAGGCAGGCGGCGTTCATGACATCAAGCTCCATCAATTGTCGGTGTTTTTGCAGTATGGTTAGCCACCTGAGCTGGATAAATGCTGTAACACTTCAATCATCTTAAAGCTGAGCTTGATAATGGATCTGTTCCAGGCAATGACGGTTTACGTCAGAGTGGTAGAAGCCGGCAGCATGACTGCGGCCGCGCAGCAGTGCGAAATGTCCACGACCATGGTCGGCAATCACCTTCGCGCGCTGGAACAACGTTTGGGTGTGCGCTTGTTGAACCGGACGACACGACGCCAGCGACTGACGGAATTTGGCTCCGCTTATTACCAGCGCTGTCTGGAGGTACTGGGATTGGTGGCCGATTCCGAACGCCTGGCCGAACAGAGCCAGGACACGCCGAGCGGGACCTTGCGCATCACGGCACCGCTGACCTTCGGCACTGAAAAGCTTGCGCCGGCGCTCAGCGAGTTCACCCTGCGTTACCCGCAAGTCAAACTGGACGTGGTGCTCACCAACGGGCGACCCGATCTTCTCGAAAACGGTCTCGACGTGGCGTTTCGTTTGGGCGCAATCGAACCGTCCAACCTGATCGCCCGCCCGCTCATCGACTACACGCTGACCATGTGCGCCTCAAAGGACTATCTGGCGCGCCGGGGCACACCGGAAAAACCCGAAGACCTGCAACATCACGACTGCTTGTCCTTCGCCTACCCGGTCGGCGATGACTGGCAATCCGTGGAAAAACAGTGGCGCCTGAGCGGGCCGGAAGGCGAAGTCATGGTGGCCGTCAAAGGCCCGATGCTGATCAACAGTTCGGCCGGGCTGCATCAGGCGGCTCGAACCGGGATGGGTATCGTGATGTTGCCCGATGCGCTGGTCGAGCAGGATTTGCTGAACGGACAACTGGTGGCGTTGATGCAGAACTATCAATTGCCGAGCCGGCCAATGCACTTGGTGTACGCCCAGGATCGCTACCGCTTGCCGAAATTACGTCGCTTCGTCGACTTCGCCATGCAGTTGTGGGCCAAGCACTAGCCGGAGCAATACACCATGCACTAATCTCCCCGACTGACGGGTCACTTTGATATCAGTGCAGGGAGAGCGGTGATGGGTGAAGCATCAAATATCGAGCCGTTGAAATTCAATGTGTCGGATTTGAACGAGGACATGTTGCACACCATTCTGGAACTGGTCAGTGACGGCATATGGGACTGGAACGCCAACACCGGGTTCGTCTACCGCAATCCCGGGTGGTACGAAATGCTCGGCTACGCCGCCCACTCCCTGGACAACACCGTGTTTACCTGGGAAAACGTGATTCACCCCGACGACTACCCGCGGGTGATGACGGTCTTTGATGATTACCTGAATCAACGCGCGCCGGGCTACCAAGCCGAGTATCGCTGCCGCAAGCAGGACGGCAGTTACATCTGGATCGAAGATCGTGGCTACGTGCTGGCACGCAATGCCGACGGATCGGTCGCGCGAATGGTCGGCGCGCACCGCAGTATCGAAGACAAGAAACGTCTCTTCGAGGAGATGGAACGGCGCAATCAATCCCTGGAAGCCATCGTCGAAGAACGCACCCGGGAATTGTCGCGGGTCAATCAGCAGCTGCAAATTCAACTTGAAGAAAACCGCAAACTGGCGGAAACCGATGCGCTGACATCGATCGCCAATCGCTATCGCCTGGAAAAAACCCTGCCCCAGGAATGCGACCGTGCCCAACGCTTTCGGCAGCCGCTGTCACTGATTGCCATGGACATCGACGACTTCAAGAACATCAACGATCACTATGGCCATGCCCTGGGCGATGCGGCATTGGTGCAGGTCGTCAAGAGCGTGAAACGCTGCGTTCGCTACGGCGACCTGTTGGCGCGCTGGGGCGGCGACGAGTTCATCATGATCCTGCCCAATACGTCGTTGGCCGACGCCAGATCCTTCGCCGAGCAAATCCGCCATGGTCTGTCGAACCTTCCGCGTGTGGGAGAGTTTCAAGTGACCATGAGCTTTGGCGTGGTCCAGCGCTTTGAAGAAGAGCAGCAGACCGGGCTCCTGGCCAGGGCCGATCAGGCGCTGTATCGGTCAAAAGTCGCGGGCAAGAATGTGATTTCCGGGTGAGCGCCGTCCTGGATGTCCGCGATGTACTGCCCTCGGAAGTGGAATCCGTGCGGCTGTTTCTTGAGCAGAACGGATGGGCTCACCGCCTGGGATCAACTGAATATTTTGCACAGTTGATCGCCAACTCCCAACGCACAGCGCTTGCCGTGAAAGACGCCCACATCGTCGGATTTGCCCGTGGTATCACCGACGGACTGTCCAACGGCTATCTGTCGATGGTTGTCGTGTCCGGGCAGCATCGACGTGAAGGCGTTGGTCGGGCACTGGTCGAGCATGTCATGGGCGAGAACACCGACATCACCTGGGTTTTGCGCGCAGGCCGTGAAGGTGCCTCGGATTTCTTCTCGCACCTGGGCTTTGAACCTTCAACCATCGCGATGGAGCGCCCGCGCAGTCGATAGCCAAAACGCCCTTCACATCCCCGACTTCACCAGCACCGGTTTCTCCTGATACCGATCCGGGTACAGCTGCTTGAGCGCAGCCACTTTCGGCAGGTCGTTGATCACGATGTACGGATACGTCGGGTGCTCGGTCAGAAAGTCCTGATGTTCCTCCTCCGCCGGGTAGAAACCGTTGTAGGTTTCCAGCTTGGTCACAATGGGTTTGTTGAACGAACGGGCGGCGTCGAGCTGGGCAATGTAGGCCTGGGCGACGCGCTGCTGTTCAGTGTTCGCTGGGAAGATCGCCGACCGATACTGCGTGCCGCTGTCGGGTCCCTGGCGGTTCAACTCGGTGGGATTGTGCGCCACTGAGAAATAGATTTGCAGCAAGGTGCCGTAACTGACCTGCGACGGATCGAAAGTGACTTCGACTGATTCGGCGTGACCGGTATCGCCATCGCTGACGCGCTCATATTGGGCGGTGTTCGCTTCACCGCCAGCGTAACCGGAGACGGCTTTTGTCACGCCTTTGACGTGCTGGAACACCCCTTGGACGCCCCAGAAGCAACCGCCGGCGAAGACCGCGGTTTCACTGTGGGCCTGGGTGGTTTCATCCAGGGCCGGCGGCGGGATAATGACCCCCTCTTCGGCGGCCCCGAAAGAGAACGCCGAGCATTGACCGATGACGCCGGCTGCCGCCAAACCCAACAAGGTGCGGCGCCAGGTAACTGGGATCTTCATGAGTCTGACTCCTGAACAAATGATAGGGCTATCAACCGAACGTAAAGGCATACGCCGATACACCCGGATCGAGAAACTCGATGCTGAAGGTCCGGTCCGTCACGCCACCGTTCTGGCGCACCAATTGGTACAGCCGTTGCTCGGTGACACTGCCGCTGCCATCCGGCGCCACGTCGGTCCCGTGGGCATCTCCGGGGGCTTTTCCGTCGATCAGCACCTTGAAGCGCACCGGTTTGCCGTCTGCGCCGGGGCCCAGTACCAGGTGCAAATCGCGAGCGTGGAAGCGATAGACGATGCGGCTGGCCGGCGCACTTGAGGTCGCGCGTTCAGAACCGACGTTCCATTGACCGTCCAGGCCCCAATCGTTGAGTGCCAATTGCGCTGGCGTGCTGTACGCCGACACCTTGTCTGGCACCAGACCGGTTGCCGGTACGAAGTGCTCCGCCCGCTGGTAGCCGACATAGGTTTCCGGCGACTGGACTTCATTCATGTCAGGGGCGAGCTGAACCCCGGTGGCGTCGGCTTTGATCAGCCCGTCGGCGACCCTTGGGGCGCCCGCTTCACGCAGCAGCTGCTGGATGACGCGTTCCGATTCGGCGTACTCGCCTTCACCAAAGTGGTGATAACGAATGCGCCCCTGCGCGTCGGCAAAATAATGAGCCGGCCAGTATTCATTGTTGAAAGCACGCCAGATCTTGTAGTCGTTATCGATCGCCACCGGGTAATTGATGCCCAGGTCTTTCATGGCTTTGGTGACATTGCCCACATCACGTTCGAAGGCGAATTCAGGCGCATGCACACCGATCACCACCAGGCCCTGATCGCGGTACTTCTCGGCCCAGGCTTTCACATACGGCAAGGTGCGCAGGCAGTTGATGCAGGAGTAAGTCCAGAAATCCACCAGCACGACTTTGCCCTTTAATGCTTGCGCGGTCAGAGGAGGTGAATTGAGCCACTGCACGGCGCCGTCCAGCGGAGGAAGGTTACCTTCGATCGGCAATGCGCCCGGCGCTTTCGCCGCCATTTTCATTGCCCCGCCAGCGGCCATCATCGCTGCGCTGTTGTTCGGTGACTTACCGGCCAATCGACCCACCAAGGCCTGCTCGATGCCGCCGGTGGAAGCTGTCGACACCCGCGCCAGAATCCCGGTGTCCAGCCCAAGGGCAATGGCCGCGACACCGGCCAACATCGCTGCGCCCAAACCTCGGCGCACCCATTCACCGGCACCGATCGAGCGCTTCATCGCCGCAAAGACTTTACCGCCCAGCAACAACGCCACGGCGAGAGAAGTGGCGGCACCCGCGGCGTAGGCCAGCAACAGCAACGTGGTGGCGATGCTTGCCCCTTGCAGCGCCGCGCCGGTCAGCAACAATCCGAGAATCGGCCCTGCACACGGTGCCCAGAGCAGACCCGTGGCGACGCCGATCAGGAACGAAGCGCCGGGACGCGGACGAGCATCGGCGCCCGCGGCTTCCGACAGTCGGCTGCCGGCCGCCACCAGTGGACGTGTCAGGCGCTCGGCCAATCGAGGCAGCAGCAGCGTCAGCCCGAACAGTGCCACGAACAGCAACGCGAGCCAGCGACCGTACTGATTGACTTGCACCACCCAGCCGCCGCCCACCGCTGCCAACGAGGCGACGAGCGCGAAGGTCAGCGCCATCCCCGCCAGCAGCGGCAAGCCACTTTTCATAAACGGCTGCCCGGTGCGAGCGAAGACAAAGGGCAATACCGGCAGAATGCATGGGCTGACAATCGTCAGCACACCACCGAGATAAGCGAGAACCAGAAGCCACATAGCATCGACCTGCATTAAATGAGTGAAAGGAAGTGCCCATGGGTCACGCCGCCTGGGGCTCGAAGGTCATCGCCAGACCGTTCATGCAGTAACGCAGGCCGGTGGGCTTGGGCCCGTCGTCGAAGACATGGCCCAGATGACCACCACAGCGTCGGCAGTGGACTTCTTCGCGCAGCACGCCGAAGGATCGGTCCTGGCGAGTCGCTACCGCCTTGTCCAGCGGTGCCCAGAAGCTGGGCCAACCGGTGCGGCTATCGAACTTCGTGTCGGAAGAGAACAGCGGCAAGGCACAACCGGCACAGGCAAAAACACCCTCGCGATGCTCGTTGTTCAGCGGGCTGCTGTAGGCCCGCTCGGTGCCCTCTTCCCGCAGGATTTCGTATTGCTCGGCGCTGAGCCTGGCGCGCCATTCGCTATCGGTGTGAGTGACCTCGAACACCGCCGACGCACTGGCGTCGCTGACCAGCGCAGTACGTGCGGCAAATTTTGGCAACACACCGACCACCAGGGCTGCAGCGCCCAGCCCGCCGCTCGCTACAAGAAACTGTCGCCGTGAAAACATGGCCTTCTCCAAAATTCCAGATGCCTGATAGGGAACACAGCCTAGGCTTGGGTTGATCGCCAAATCCTCACGGACAGTTAAACAATTCGTGATAACTCGGCCCGAGGAAAACCCGCACAATGTGCCCATTGCGCTACAAAGGATTGAGCTTTATGGAACAGACCAAACGTGTCCTGGTGGTCGAGGACGACCTGCACATCGCTGACCTTATCTGCCTGCATCTGCGTGATGAGCAGTTCGAGGTGGTGCACTGCGCCGACGGTGATGAAGGCATGCGACTGCTGCAGCAAGGAAGCTGGGACGCACTGATCCTCGACCTGATGCTGCCCGGCGTCGACGGCCTGGAAATCTGCCGTCGGGCGCGGGCCATGGCCCGCTACACACCGATCATCATCACCAGCGCCCGCTCCAGTGAAATGCACCGGATCCTGGGGCTGGAGCTCGGTGCCGACGATTACCTGGCCAAGCCTTTTTCCATGCTGGAACTGGTCGCCCGGGTCAAAGCCCTGCTGCGACGAGTCGACGCCATGGCCCGTAACCTGAAAATGGACGCTGGCAGCCTGATCACAAACGGCCTGTCCATCGACCCGATCACCCGCGACGTCTCTCTCGACGGTCGTCGCCTGGACCTGACTCCACGCGAGTTCGACCTGCTGTATTTCTTCGTCCGCCAGCCTGGCAAGGTGTTCTCGCGGATGGACCTGCTCAACGCGGTCTGGGGCTACAGCCACGAAGGCTACGAACACACGGTCAACACCCATATCAACCGCCTGCGGGCCAAGATCGAGGCCGATCCGGCGCAACCCGTGCGCATCCTCACGGTGTGGGGGCGCGGCTATAAATTCGCGGCCAGGGAGGAGCAGCCATGAGGCTGACCCTGACACAGCGCCTGTCGCTGGTGTTCGCCGTTCTGTTGCTGGTGTGCTGTGGCACCTCGGCCTGGATGCAAGTGCGCTCCAACAAGATGCACGAACTGGAAGTGGTTCAAGGGCTGTCGCGCGATCTCGCCCAACACATCGCCCGCGACACCGTACTGATGGACACCAACGGCCTGATGCCCAATGCCGTGCGCGAACTGTTCAGCAAACTCATGCTGGTCAACCCCAGTGTCGAGGTCTATCTGCTCAACACCGAGGGGCACATTGTCGGCAGCGCCGCCCCCGAAGGCCGGATCCGCCGGGAGCGGATTGATCTGGCACCCATCCAGCGTTTGCTCAAAGGCGACACGCTGCCGATTCTCGGTGACGACCCGCGCAGCGTCGACGGACGCAAGGTGTTCAGCGCCGCGCCGTTAAAGGTCAACGGCAAACCGCAGGGTTACCTCTATGTCGTGTTGCTCAGTGAAGAACACGACCGCTTCGCCGAACGCGGTGCCACCAGCGCCGCGCTCGATACCGCGCTGCTGTCCATCGGTCTGGTGGCGTTGTTGTGCCTGATCGCCGGCCTCACCGCATTTGCCCTGATCACCCGACCGTTGCGTCGATTGACCGAAAGAGTCAGCCAGTTCGACATCGACGGCGTCCCCTCCACATCGCCCATCTCGGACCCGGTGGAAAAAGCGTCAAGCCACGATGAAATAGCCGTACTCGACGCCGCTTTCCGCCAGATGCAAGCCCGCCTCAGCGAACAATGGCGCTCGCTGACTCGCCAGGACCAGGAACGCCGCGAACTGGTGGCGAACATCTCCCACGACCTGCGCACACCGCTGGCCTCGCTGCACGGATATCTGGAAACCCTGTCGCTCAAAGACGCCACGCTGTCCCCCGCCGACCGCCGTCGTTACCTGGGCATCGCTCTGGATCAAAGCCGCAAAGTGGGTGGCCTGGCGCAATCGCTGCTGGAACTGGTGCGGCTGGAACACGGTTTCGTGCAACCGGTGCTGGAGCGTTTCTCCCTGACAGATCTAGTGCAGGACATCTTCCAGAAATTCGAACTCACGGCCGAAGCACGACAGATCGAACTCAAGGCCACCTTCGCGCCCAATGTTTCGGCCGCCTGCGCCGATCTGGGTCTGATCGAGCGCGTATTGACCAACCTGTTCGACAATGCCCTGCGTGATACGCCTCAAGGTGGAGAAATCGAACTGAGCCTGCGCCCACAGGGACCCTTTATCGAAGTCACCGTCAGCGACACCGGCCCCGGCATCGCGCCCGAGTTGCGCGAAGGTTTGTTCCTGCGTCCGTTCAACATTGGCGGTGCCCGGCGCGATGGCGGACTGGGGCTGCGGATCGTGCATCGGATCCTGCAATTGCACGGTCGCGAGATCCAGTTGATCGACGTTCCGGGTCGTGGCGCGACCTTCCGTTTTTCCTTGCCGGTGGATGAACAAACGGCAGAAAAATGGGCCGTTCGATCCATGAACCTGAATTCGATGGGGAAATAGCGAGGTTTCAGCGGTCACAGCTTTGAACCTGAGGCTGAGGCGAAAAACGCTGATGATTGCCACTACGCCCCTGTATATCGGCTGCGCCGGATGGAGCCTGCCCCGTGAACATTGGAAGGTATTTCCCGCCGCGGGCACACACCTGCAACGGTATACGGCACAGTTGACGTGCGTGGAAATCAACAGCTCCTTCTACCGTCCTCACCGCCCGGTGACCTATGCACGATGGGCCGAGAGTGTGCCGGAGGGTTTTCGGTTTTCAGTGAAAGTCCCCAGGCAAATCACCCACGAAGCTCGTTTTCAGGATTGCGCGAAGTTGATCGATGACTTTATCGAGCAATGCTCCCATCTGGGTCAGAAGCTTGGTTGTCTACTTATCCAGCTCCCCCCTTCGTTGTCCTTTGAAAGACAAACAACCCAAACCTTCTTATCCACACTCCGTGAGCGATACGAAGGATTTGCAGTGCTTGAACCCAGGCATGTCAGCTGGCAAACACCTGAGGCGCAGGCGCTACTGATTGAGCATCGAATCGGTCAAGTGGCAGCCGATCCTTCGCCGCTGCCCGAAGGTGACGTACCCAGTGCCTGGTCGGGTATCCGCTACTACCGATTGCACGGGTCACCGCGAATCTACTACTCAAGCTACGAGATGCCATGGCTTGAACACCTGGCTCAAAAGATACAAACCCAAACCGACGGCGTCCCCACCTGGTGCATCTTCGACAATACCGCCAGTGGCGCGGCGACGGCCAATGCGCTGGAGCTTCAGCGAATGACACTTCCCCGCCAAAAATGATGACCAACCGCCTGTTCATCCGTGACAACTCAGGTCAGGTCCAATAGATTAGGCGGCCTGAAAAGGCCCCGCGCTTTCTCGCCTAAACCCAAGTTAAAAGAAGTAGTGAAATTTCAATGTCCGATTCCAATACCGCTGAATCCGTAGTCACCTTGTCGTCCAAAGCGGAATACGAAAACTCCATCAATCTTTCACAGCATGTGCCACAGGCCAAGACCATCAGCGAGATGGTCCTGGACGCTTTTCAATCCACCCGGGAAAGCGACCAGATCCGCGAGCTGCGCGCCGCGATTCGCCAGGCTCACGACAGCTTCGACGACGATAAAGCCTATGAATTGATGGGCGAGCTCAAACAACTGAAAGACGCCGAAGCGTCCGACATTGCCGCGCTGGAAGACCTGAGCAGCAAGTTTCCGATCAGCCGTATTCTGTCCAGCTTCAAGGACGACTCGGCGTTTCAGGAAATCGTCTATGGCCTGGCCTTGAAGGTGCTTAACCAGACTCACCAGGCCATCAGCAACCCGAGCAGCGGCAAGAGCAAAGTTGCTCGCGCCAAGAAAGACCTCGAAGTGTTCACCATCAGCAAGGACGGCATAAGCGTCACGCTGCCGCTGCGCACGCCACGTTCGAGCCTGAACGTGGATCGCAAAGCGTTGGAGTTCCTCGGTTTCACTTTCGTCGGTGAAGGTGAAGACGCGGCGATTGAAAACGAAACATTCCTGGACAACACCGGGGCCGAGCAGGCCGTTAACCGCAAGAACATCATCACCGCACTTCAGCAGCAAACCGCGTTCGACGGCTACAGCATCGCCGCGCAGTAACACGATCGACCTGAAAGCCCCGCCATTGAAGCGCGGGGCTTTTTATTGTCGGAAGATTTACCGCGCTGACGGATGCAGGGCCGCGATCATATCCACTTCAATCGGCGCGTTTTTCGGCAGCTGGTAAACACCGACGGTCGTTCGGGTGTGCTTCCCGGCCTCACCCAACACATGCGTAAAGACGTCCGACGCGCCGTTGGCTACCTCGCTGAGGTCCACAAAGTCGAACGTGGATTTCACATAGACCGTGATGCGCAGCAGTGCCTTGACGTTATCCAATGAACCGATCGCCTCACGGATCAGTGCAAGTCCACGGATCGCGCTGATACCGGCAGCCTCTTGGGCATCGGCCAGGTTGAGTTCCAGTCCCACCCGGCCGGGGTACTGGATTTTGCCGTTCATCCGCGGCACCAGCCCGCTGACATACAGTTCATCATCGTGCCGGATCACCGGCGCGTAACGCCCGCCGGCAGAGTTCTCGTCGTAGATATCAAAGCCGAGTTCTTTTGCCATCGCGAGGAAGCGTTCGTCGCGACTCATTTGATTACTCATTAATCGAACCCTCTTAATCAATCATGCACACGCGAAGGTGATGGTAGAGAGAGATACGTGTCTTGATCAGGGCAACTTCGTATAAGATCCAACAAACTTTACTGCCAGGGAGACCAGTAAAATGCAGCGCGCCGTCATCGCCGCCATCGAGTTCCAGCCAGGAGTGCCGCTGGTACAGCAGATCGTCGATCAGTTGTCTGTGGCAATCAGCCAGGGCGGCTTGCCTAACGGGGCCAAGTTGCCGCCGATTCGCGAACTCTCCGAGTTGATGAACGTGGGTAAATCCACGGTGGTCGACGCCCTCGACCGACTGCGGGCCAAGGGGTTGGTGGTCTCTCGCCAGGGCTCGGGGCATTACATTCATCGCCCAAGCATCCAGCCCCAAAATACAGCGGGCCCGGATCTGCAACCCCAAGACACACTCAGCCGGGTCCGCCGCGCCTTGCTGCTGAACAACGGCGCGCTGCGCCCCGGCTGCGGGTTTCTGCCCGCCTCGTGGTTGCCCGCTGACGAATTGCTCAAAGCCGTGCGCAGCACCCTTCGCGCGACCGCGCTGCGCATGGGCGAATACGGTGAGGTCGGTGGTTACCTCCCGCTGCGCGAGGCGTTGCGCGTGAAGCTGTCGACCGTCGGTATCGAGGTGCCGGTCGAGCAGATCATCACCACCGCCAACACCGTGCAGGCCATCGACCTGCTGATGCGCCTGTTGATAAAACCCGGCGACACCGTGCTGCTCGACGATCCGTGTTACTTCAACATGCACACCAACCTGGCATTGCACGGCGCCAAGGTCATCACCATCGCCCGCGGTTGCGACGGTCTGGATCTGGAAGCGTTCGAGCAATTGCTGATCGCCCATCGCCCCGTGCTGTACATGACCAACAGCACGCTGCACAACCCGACCGGGCACTCGTTCTCCGCAGCCCAGGTTTATCGATTGCTGGAGCTGAGCCACCGTTATGGCGTGCACATCCTTGAAGATGACTTGTACGGCGACATCCAGCAACGGCGCACCCCGCGCCTGGCGGCGAGTGGTCTGGACAATGTCAGTTACGTGTCCGGCTTCTCCAAGACCCTGACCGCCAACAGCCGGGTCAGCTATACCGCGTTATCCCCGCAACTGGCCGCGCGGCTGATCAATTTGAAGATGGCCTGCGGCGGTGTGACCTCGGAACTGGCGGAGCAGATCACCTGCACCATGCTCAGTAACGGCAGCTACGCCAAACACATCCGGCGCACGGTTGATCGCCTGTATGAATCGAGCAGTCGCGTGACGAGATGGCTGGTAGAGGCTGGATGCTCGGTTTCGTCGATACCGGGTGAAGGGCTGTTCATCTGGACACGATTGCCCGAAGGCCTGCACGCCGAAACGCTGGCCAGCAAAGGCCTGGAAAACGACTTCGTCCTTGCCCCGGGCACACTATTGAGCAAAGCAGCCGATGCCAGCAGCTTCCTGCGCTTCAATGTCGCGCATAGCGATAGCCCGCAGGTGCGCGAGCGGTTCTTTAGGTTGCTTGATCGCTGAGTTTTCCTGATTCACCGCGGTGCGGCCTTCGCGAGCAAGCCCGCTCCCACAGGGGTTCGGCGTCGATCACACAACTGGCGGCAGCCCCAATCCTTGTGGGAGCGGGCTTGCTCGCGAAAGGGGCGACACGATCCACCAGCAAGCATGCAATAAAAAGCCCCGCACTTCTCTCGAAGGCGGGGCTTTTCTTTACAGCATCCGACGCTTAAGGCGCGTACGTCAGCAACAACTCGCTCGGCACTTTGAAGTCCAGGGACATCATCACGCTCAACGCGGTAATGGTGAAGATCGAGAACACGAACAGCTTGCGTGCCCAGACCGTGTCATCCACTGCCTTGTAGCCGGTCCAGGCCATGTACAACCAGTACATGCCCATGGCCGCGGCGACGGCGAGGTAGCTCATGCCGGCGTAGCCGCTGAAGGTCAGCATCAAGGTCGCCACGAGGAACGCCAGGATGTAGAGCAGGATGTGCTTCTTGGCCACTTGAATCCCGCGCTTCACTGGCAACACCGGAATCGATGCGGCCAGGTAATCGTTGAAGCGGAAGATCGCGATGGCGTAGGAATGCGGCATCTGCCACAGGCTGAACATCACCAGCAACGTCAGTGCGGCCATGTCGAAGCTGTTGGTCACAGCGACGTAACCGATCACTGGCGGCATGGCGCCCGACAGACTGCCCACCAGCGTGCCGTGAACCGACTTGCGCTTGAGGTACAGGCTGTAGAAGCCAACGTAGATGACGAAACCGATCACCGCGAACACCGCGGCCAACGGGTTCGCCACTTTGTACAACAACGCAACGCCGGCAACACCGAGGACGGTCGCGAAAATCGCCGCGAGTTTCAGGGAGATCAGGCCCTGGACCAGCACGCGATTCTTGGTGCGTTCCATCTTCAAGTCGATGTCGCGGTCGATGCAGTTGTTGAACACGCAACCGGAAGCCACTACCAGGGAGGTGCCGATCATTGCTGCCAGGAAAATGGCCAGATCGACATGCCCTTTCGAGGCCAGGAAAAATCCGCCTGCCACTGAAAGCACGTTACCGAAAATGATCCCCGGTTTGGTGATTTGGATAAAGTGCTTTAAGGACATTCGGACTTACCTCACTTCGCCATCATGTTGGTGTGGATGCTGAACATGATCCACAGCGACAGGCCAACCAGCAGGACAATCACGATCGCGGCGAAAACAAACGCAATCACGTTGTTACGCTGCGCGGCGGAACGGTCCAGGTGGAGGAAGTACACCAGGTGCACCAGCACCTGGATAACGGCGAAAGCCAGTACGATCCACAGAGTCAGCGACTTCGGCAGCGATGGGTACATCACCAGGCCGAAAGGAATGACGGTCAGGATCACCGACAGAATGAAACCGATAGCGTAAGACTTGACGCTGCCGTGGCCGGCGTCGTGGCTATCGTGGGAATGAGCGTTAGCCATTTACATAGTCCCCATCAGATAAACAACGGTGAATACGCAGATCCACACCACGTCCAGGAAGTGCCAGAACAGGCTCAGGCAGCTCAGACGGGTCTTGTTGGTCGCCGTCAGGCCGTTTTTCTGCACCTGATACATCATGATCGCCATCCAGATCAGACCACTGGTCACGTGCAGGCCGTGGGTGCCGACCAGGGTGAAGAACCCGGACAGGAAGCCGCTGCGGCTAGGACCGTAGCCCTCGGAGATCAGCACGTGGAACTCGTTGATCTCCATGCCGATGAAGCCGGCACCGAACAGGAAGGTCATGGCCAGCCAGCCCAGGACCTGATTCTTCTTGCCCTTGAACAACGCCAGCATGGCGAAGCCGTAGGTGATCGAACTGAACAGCAGCAGAGCGGTTTCGCCCAGTACGTAGGGCAGTTCGAAGATGTCGTGGCCCGACGGGCCACCCGCTACGTTGTTAACCAGTACCGCGTAGACCGCGAAGATCGACGCAAACAGGATGCAGTCGGTCATCAGGTAGAGCCAGAAACCGAATACGGTCATCTCGCCCGAGTCGTGGTGATGGTCATCGTGCCCATGTCCATCGACATGGGTGTGTCCAGCATTGGTCACTAAGTTCGACATGGTTTAAGCCTGTTCCAACGAGGTTTCAACACGGGTGGCGGTGGCTGGGACTTTCCCGGCCGCTACCAGACGCTTGTGCTGCTCGGCTTCGATGCGTTCGATTGTCTCGACCGGCACCATGTAGCCTTGGTCATCACGTGCAGCGTGGATCACGAAATAGACCACGGTGCCAACCAGGCCAACGATGGCCAGCCACCAGATGTGCCAGATCATCGCGAAACCGAACACGGTCAACAGAGCGCCCATGACCACACCGGTCGCGGTGTTGTTTGGCATGTGGATCGGTTCGTACTTGGCCGGAGCCTGGTACGCGGTACCGTTTTCCTTGGCTTCGGTGAACGGGTCGATGGTTTCCGCTTTTGGCAGCACAGCGAAGTTGTAGAACGGTGGTGGCGACGAGGTCGACCATTCCAGCGTGTGGGCATTCCACGGGTCGCCGTGTTCGCACATGTTTTCTGGCTTGTTGCGATCACGCACGCTCACGTAGAGCTGGATCAGCTGGCAAGCGATACCCACAGCGATCATCACCGCACCGAACATGGCGACGTACAGGTACGGCACCCACTCAGGGTTGGTGGTGGCGTTCAGACGACGGGTCATGCCCATGAAGCCCAGTGCATAGAGCGGCATGAACGCGACGAAGAAGCCCGAGATCCAGAACCAGAACGCTGCCTTGCCCCAACCTTCGTGCAGCTTGAAGCCGAACGCTTTCGGGAAATAGAAGGCAAAGCCTGCGATGTAACCAAATACCGCGCCGCCGATGATCACGTTGTGGAAGTGAGCGATCACGAACAGGCTGTTGTGCAAGACGAAGTCAGCACCCGGGATGGCCAGCAATACGCCGGTCATGCCGCCGATGGCGAAGGTCACCATGAAGCCCAGGGTCCACAGAACCTGGCTGGTGAAACGCAGACGGCCCTGGTAAATGGTGAACAGCCAGTTGAATAGCTTCACCCCCGTCGGGATCGAAATCAGCATCGTCGCCAGACCGAAGAAGGCGTTGACGCTGGCACCCGAACCCATGGTGAAGAAGTGGTGCAGCCAGACCATGAAGCCCAGGATCGAGATCGCACCCGATGCGTAGACCATCGAGTGGTGGCCGAACAGACGCTTGCCGGTGAAGGTCGAGATGACTTCGGAGAAGATCCCGAATGCCGGCAGAATCAGGATGTACACCTCGGGGTGACCCCAGGCCCAGAACAGGTTGACGTACATCATCGGATTGCCACCAAGTTCATTGGTGAAAATGTGGAAATCCATGTAACGGTCAAGCGTCAGCAGTGCCAGGGTAGCGGTCAGGATCGGGAACGAAGCCACGATCAGGACGTTGGCCCAGGTGCAGGTCCAGGTGAAGATCGGCATGTCCATCAGCTTCATGCCAGGCGTACGCATTTTCAGCACGGTGGCCAGGAAGTTGACCCCCGTCAGCGTCGTACCCAACCCGGATAGCTGTAGCGCCCAGATGTAGTAATCCATCCCCACGCCAGGGCTGTATTGCAGACCCGACAGCGGCGGATAGGCAACCCAACCGGTCTTGGCGAATTCGCCGACGCCCAGGGACAGGTTGATCAGCACCACGCCGGACACCAGCAACCAGAAGCTCAGGGAGTTCAGGAACGGGTAGGCAACGTCACGCGCGCCGATCTGCAGCGGCACTGCAAGGTTCATCAGGCCGGTGAAGAATGGCATCGCCATGAAGATGATCATGATCACACCGTGAGCGGTGAAGATCTGGTCATAGTGTTCAGGTGGCAGGTAGCCAGGCGAACCCTCGGTGGCCATGGCCAGCTGGGTACGCATCATGATGGCGTCTGCAAAACCGCGCAGCAGCATGACCATGGCGACGATGATGTACATCACGCCGATTTTCTTGTGGTCAACCGAGGTCAGCCACTCGGTCCACAGGTAGGTCCACTTCTTGAAATAAGTGATTGCAGCGAACAGCGCCAGACCGCCGAGCGCGATCATGGCGATGGTTATCATCACGATCGGTTCGTGGAACGGGACCGCTTCCCAACTTAATTTACCAAACATCGTTTACTCCTCTGCCCCGGCAGCTGAATGCGAGTTCATGTCCATTCCTTGCGTAGCGGCCACTTCTTTCTCTTTCTTCTCGTGCTTGACCTTCGGACCCGGTTTCATGCCTTCGTACTTGTCGACGATGATCTGGAACAGGTTCGGAGTGACCGAGGAGTAGAGCTCGACTGGGTTGTTCTGGCTCGGCTTGGAAAGGGCTGCGTATTCAGCTTCTTCAAGCTGTTTAGGTGCCTTTTTGACTTCACTTACCCAGGCGTCGAAATCTTCCTGGGAAGTGGCGACAGCCTTGAATTTCATGCCAGTGAAACCAGCGCCGCTGTAGTTGGCGGAGATACCGTCCATTTCAGCGTTCTGGTTGGCGATCAGGTGCAGTTTGGTCTGCATGCCGGCCATCGCGTAGATCTGGCCGCCCAGGGCCGGGATGAAGAACGAGTTCATCACGGAGTCCGACGTCACCTTGAAGTTGATCGGCGTGTGCGCCGGGAACACGATCTTGTTGACGGTGGCGATGCCTTGCTCCGGATAGATGAACATCCACTTCCAGTCCAGCGCGACCACTTCAATGGTGATTGGCTTGACGTCGGATTCCAGCGGCTTGTAAGGATCCAGCGCGTGGGTCGACTTGTAGGTGATGTAACCCAGGGCAATGATGATCAGTACCGGGATCGTCCACACGGCGATTTCGATCTTGGTGGAGTGCGACCACTTCGGTGTGTAGACGGCATCCTGGTTGGACGCGCGGTATTTCCAGGCGAACAGGAAGGTCATGACGATGACCGGTACCACGACCAGAAGCATCAGCAGCGTTGCGGTGATGATCAGGTTTCGCTCATCCAGGCCAACCTGGCCCTTGGGATCGAGCAAGGTCATGTTGCAGCCTGACAGCAACAACGTGCCGAGCAGCGGCAATAAGCCTAGTAGTCTGGGGTACCTGTTTTTACTCATCTCACGACCTCTAAAGCAGCTTGCGCAATGCAGTTGGGTTTTGATCGCCAACACTTCACCCTGCCAAGGGTTGGCATTTTTCTTGGATTGAATAAGGGCTGCCCGTCGCGCGTCAGACGCTGTTCGACAAATCCTGGGCTAGCGGTAAGTTCTTATTCGAATTCGTGGTCAAAGGCCTTGTTACAGACCAATTCCATTTGGTGCGGATAGTTGGAAGGCTCCGACACCTGGGAGTCGCATGAAGCGTTCAAGCCCCCCGACGCCCCGTTTTCCTGCTCAAGGTGAGCAGTGCCGGAATTCAGTGCGGGCGATTGTAGATACGTAACGATTCATAAACCATGTCTCATCCCGAAATAATTTTTATCCATTCCAGCAACAATCATTCACGGTTTTTGCAAAAGTGCGGCATCTTATCGAAATTCATTCTCAACAAAAACACCAAAATTTGTAGGTCTACCGAACGCAGTTCAGACAGCTATCAGTGCTTGTGCAGACACTTCGACGATGCCCTAGCCCCTATGAGACAAGGGCTCTGGCGATTCGCCAGGCCCTGTTAAAACTGCCTGCTTGCGCGCTATGGCCTTTAAAACGCCGATCGCCTGACTAGACCAATTTCGTTGCCTGGCTATGCACCGATCCAGCCCCGTGAAATGCCTTGCGACAGTCCCGCTGTGACAACATGTCGCACATGTGTCGCAGCCATTCTTGTCGGGCATCAAGGTCTTTTACCTGTGGACTGAAATGCAAAACGCCCCGGCCTTCTCAACGAAGGCCGGGGCGTTTCAGGTTTCACTCAACGGTACGGCGAATAGCCTCAGCGCAGCGCTTTGCGGTTACGTGAAGTGAGCAGCGGCACCAGCACCACGATCAGCACGAACGCCACCAGCGCCCACTGCGCCAGCGACAAACCGAGGATCGGCGGGTACGGCGTGGAGCAGAAGCCATCGACCTGGAAGCCCAGGGGGAAGATCTTCGCCAGCGGCAGGCCATCCACGATCGGTTGCAGCACATCAATGCCACAGCTGACCGCAGGATAAAACTGCGTGTAGACGTGATGCCCGGCCACCGCGACGCCGGCCAGTGCGCAAATCACCACCAGGGTTTCCAGCACCGTGATGCTGCGACGGGTGCGCATCGCCGCGCCAATGAAGGCAAACAGCGCAATCAGCAACAGCGCATAACGTTGCAGGATGCACAACGGGCACGGTGCTTCGCCCAGCACAATCTGCATGTACAGCGCGCCGCCGATCAGCGCCAGGCAGATGAAGCCCAGTAACACCAGATAGCGCCGTTCACGTCCCAACCGCATCGTTTCCTCGCTCATCGCGTTTCCCTTGTAAAGATCGATTGCCCGGAAGTCTACACGCAGGCTCCAACCTTTGAGAGCCCGGCGAGTACCGGTGATGATCGGGGAATAGACGATAAAGCGGTTAAGGAGGGATTAACTTTCGAAGGATTTTTAGGAAGTAAGACCGTGGTGCGGCCATTCGCGAGCAAGCCCGCTCCCACACTTGACCGCGACGTACGCAAATCCTATGTGGGAGCGGGCTTGCTCGCGAAGAAGGCGACTCGGTCTCCCGAGCCGCCGCATTGCTTATTCCAACGCCGAAGCCGGCCCGAAGAACTCGTAACGGCTTTGCTTCTCCGGCACACCCAAGGCCTTGAGGTGACGCTTGATCGCCGCCATGAACCCTTTCGGCCCCAGGAAGTAAGCATCCACATCACGCTGCGCGGGCAACCATTCGCCCAGCTGTTCCTGACTCAACAACCCGACCTTGTCCGCCTTCGGGCTCACGCCGTCATCTTCGGCGTAGCAATAGAAACGCTTGAGTTGCGGGTGACGCTCGGCCAAGCCATCGATCCAGTCACGGAAGGCGTGAACGCTGCCGTTGCGTGCGCAGTGGATAAAGTGCACCGGCCGCTCGGTCGCCAATGCCGCCTCCAGCATCGCCAGCGTCGGGGTAATGCCGACGCCGCCGCTGATCAGCACCAGCGGTTTGTCACTGGCGGTCAGGGTGAACTCGCCCGATGGCGGGAACAGCTGAATGCTCGAGCCGACATGCAGCTGATCGTGCAAGTGGTTAGACGCGCGGCCACCGGTTTCACGCTTGACGCTGATGCGATACTGGCCCTTGTTCGCCAAGGCCGATAGCGAGTAGTTACGGCGGATTTCTTCGCCGTCGAGGATCAGTTTCATACCGATGTACTGGCCCGGCTCAGCCGCCAGAATCGCGCCTTTGTCAGCAGGTTCGAAGTAGAACGAGGTAATTTCCGCGCTTTCCTCGACCTTGGCCGCAACGATGAATTCCCGCGCCCCGCGCCAGCCGCCCGGTGCCTGCTCCTTTTGATCGTAGATGCTGGTTTCGGCACCGATCAGGATCTCCGCCAATTGACCGTAGGCCGCGCCCCAGGCGCTCATCACTTCAGGGGTGGCGATTTCTTCGCCCAGTACTTCGGAGATGGCGCGCAGCAGGCAAGCGCCGACAATCGGGTAGTGTTCCGGAAGGATCTGCAGGGCCACGTGTTTGTTGATGATTTTGGCCACCAGATCGCCCAACTGGTCGAGCTGATCGATGTGGCGCGCATACATCAAAACGCCGTTGGCCAAAGCGCGTGGCTGGTCACCGCTGGCCTGGTGGGCCTGGTTGAACAGCGGGCGGACTTCCGGGTACTCGGAGAGCATCATGCGGTAAAAGTGAGTGATCAGCGCTTCGCCACCGCTTTCCAACAGCGGCACGGTGGATTTGACGATGGCACGGTCTTGAACGCTAAGCATAAAGTGACTCCTGGGCTACTTTGATTACTATCTGATTGCCCTATGCATATCACTTTCCATGCCAACAATTTAAACATTAAAAATCAACAACTTATAAACAGAGTAGTCATATCGACACAAACTGACTTATAGTCATACCGACTACACGGAGTCACTATGACTGCAAAATCATTGCTCACTGCCCTACTGCCGCTGGTCTCCGACCTGTCCCGCGAACTGCCCGAAGGCGAGCGCTATCGACGCCTGCTCGAAGCCATGCGCGCCCTGCTCCCTTGCGATGCCGCCGCCCTCCTGCGCCTTGACGGCGAATGGCTGGTGCCGCTGGCCGTCGACGGGTTGAGCACCGACACCCTCGGCCGACGCTTCAAAGTCAGCGAACACCCGCGCTTCGAAGCGTTGCTCAGCAGCCACGGCCCGACGCGGTTCGCCGCCGACAGCGACTTGCCCGACCCTTACGACGGACTGGTCGACGGCCTCGACGATCATCTGGAAGTCCACGACTGCATGGGCTGCCCGTTGTTTATCGACGAACGTCCGTGGGGTTTGCTGACCCTCGACGCCCTCGACCCGGAACAATTCGAACCCATCGAACTGGACGCCCTGCAGGCCTTCGCCAGCCTCGCGGCAGCCACCGTCAACGCCGCCGAGCGCATCGAACGCCTGGCCAATCGCGCCGAAGACGAACATCAGCGCGCCGAGGTCTACCGTCAGGCCAGCGGCCAGCAGAACCGCGAGATGATCGGCCAGAGCAAAGCGCACAAACGCTTGGTGGAAGAGATCAACCTGGTGGGCGGCAGCGACCTGACCGTGCTGATCACTGGTGAAACCGGGGTCGGCAAGGAACTGGTGGCGCAGGCGATTCACGCGGCATCCCCCCGGGCGGATAAGCCGATCATCAGCCTCAACTGCGCCGCCCTGCCGGACACGCTGGTGGAAAGCGAATTGTTCGGTCATGTGCGCGGCGCCTTCACTGGCGCCATGAACGATCGGCGCGGCAAGTTCGAACTGGCCAATGGCGGCACGCTGTTTCTCGATGAAGTCGGCGAACTGTCGCTGACCGTGCAAGCCAAGTTGTTGCGGGTGCTGCAAAGCGGTCAGTTGCAGCGCCTGGGGTCGGATAAAGAACATCAGGTAGACGTGCGCCTCATCGCCGCGACCAACCGCGACCTGGCCGAAGAAGTGCGCAGCGGCCGCTACCGCGCCGACTTCTATCATCGCCTGAGTGTTTACCCGCTGCTGGTGCCGGCTCTGCGTGATCGCGGGCGGGATGTGTTGCTGCTCAGCGGTTACTTCCTGGAACAGAACCGCTCGCGGATGGGCCTTAACAGCCTGCGCTTGAACAGCGACGCACAGACGGCATTGCTGGCGTATGGTTGGCCGGGGAATGTGCGGGAGCTGGAGCATTTGATTGGTCGCAGCGCGTTGAAGGCGCTGGGTAACTGCAAGGAACGGCCGAAGATTCTCAGTTTGAGTGCGGCGGATCTGGATTTGCCCAGTGGCAGCGTTGAAATCGCCGCCACCGAGCAACCGACTGCGGCCCCGGCGGCGCTGGTGTCAGGGGATTTACGGGAGGCGACCGAAAATTATCAGCGACAATTGATCAGCGCTTGCCTGGAACGGCATCACGACAACTGGGCGAGCGCGGCCCGTGAACTAGGCCTGGACCGGGCGAATCTCGGGCGGATGGCCAAGCGACTGGGCATGAAATAACGCAACCCCTGTAGCAGCTGCCGAAGGCTCGGGCCGCGTTCGGACGTCCGAAGACGAAGTCCTCGCCAAACCATTCACCGCGTTGTGTCTGACGTACCAGGGATTCAGGATTTACGACTGCTGCGCAGCAGAACGCAGCCTTCGGCAGCTGCTACAGGGACCGCGTTCACCGACATGGCGACGGAATGCCCCTAAAGCCTGCCCCCAACAAGTCGATAACCCGGCATCAATAGCTTTTGGCGACTTTTTCTTCGCCCATCACCTTTTTCCACAGAAGGTTTTTATGTCCACCACCAAAGCCCGCGCAGACTCACTTTCGCTTCTGCTGTTTACCTTGCGCAGCGGCAAGCTGATGGCAATCAACCTGCTGAAAGTCAGCGAAATCATCCCCTGCCCGCCGCTGACCAAGCTGCCGGAGTCGCACCCCCACGTCAAAGGCATAGCCACACTGCGCGGCGCCTCGCTGTCGGTGATCGACCTCAGCCGCGCCATCGGCGAGCGGCCGCTGGAAGACCCGAACGGTGGCTGCCTGATCGTCACCGACGTCAGCCGCTCCAAGCAGGGCCTGCACGTTCAGGCCGTGAGCAAAATCGTCCACTGCCTGACCACCGACATCCGCCCGCCGCCCTTCGGTTCAGGCGGCGTGCGCTCGTACATCACCGGCGTGACCTCGGTCGACGGCACGCTGGTGCAAGTGCTGGATATCGAAAAGGTCATTCACGGCATCGCCCCGGCGCAGATCGAAACGGCCCCGACCGAACTGAGCATGGAAGACGCCGAAGTGCTGGGTAACGCGCGGATTCTGGTGGTCGATGACAGTCAGGTCGCGCTGCAGCAATCGGTACACACCCTGCGCAACCTCGGCCTGCAATGCCACACCGCCCGCAGCGCCAAGGAAGCCATCGACTGCCTGCTGGACCTGCAAGGCACCGCGCAACAGATCAACCTGATCGTCTCGGACATCGAAATGTCGGAGATGGACGGCTACGCCTTTACCCGCACCCTGCGCGAGACGCCGGACTTCTCGCACCTTTATGTGCTGCTGCACACGTCCCTGGACAGCGCGATGAACAGCGAGAAAGCGCGCCTGGCCGGGGCCAACGCGGTGCTAACCAAGTTCTCCTCGCCGGAACTGACCCGATGCCTGATCGAGGCGGCCAAGGCCGTCGCCGAACAAGGTCACTGAGTCTTGGCCGAGCGATTCTGCTTCTTGATGCGGCGCAACCTCGCTGAGGTTGTGCCCGCGATCACTTGGCCTCAAGGGATAGACCTCGTCCAATACCGACCCGAACTGGCTGAAGATGTTCATCGTTTGATGGAGCTGGGTTATCAGGAAGGTGGCGGTCGTGTGCCGGCACTGGATGTCTGGCAACAGCGCTTTGAGACCGATCCGGAATACGACCCGAGCCTGTGTTTTATTGCACTGGATGCCGAAGGCATCGTGGGTGTATGCCAGTGCTGGACCAGCGCGTACATCAAGAACCTGGTGGTGCATTCTCGGGCTAAAGGCCTTGGATTGGGTCGTGCGTTGCTGCTGCACGCATTCAAGGTGTTTCAGGATCGCCGGGAAGGTTTTGTGGATTTGAAGGTAGTGGAAGACAACCTTCGGGCACAGCGGTTGTATGAAAGTGCCGGGATGTATGTGGTCCGCAAGGAGCCGGTTCCAGTCTGATACACCGCCTTCGTCGGAACGCCGCCCGGAGCAAGCCCGCTCCCACATTTGATCGCATTCCCAGGCATGACTCGGTCGAATGTGGGAGCGGGCTTGCTCGCGAAGAGGCCGACACATTCACCGTCAAACCATCAGGCATACTCCCTCCTCGGCCAACTCACTGCCCAAGGATGCCTGAACCATGAAAGCCGCCACCCTGACCTTTTTCTGCCTCACCGCCCTCGCCACCCAGGCCCACGCCTCCAGCCCCGACGCCTGGGCCGCCTACGACAAAGCCGTACTCGCCAGCTGCACCAAAGCCAGCGGCCTGAAAAACGCCAAACCCGTCGGCAACGCCGCACAATTCGATGACCGCGTCGGCTACACCGCGCTCCTGTTGCAAGGCCAATACCCGCAAAAACACATGAAAGGCCAGCCAGGCACCGAGTTGTGCCTCTATAACAAAAAGACCAAAACCGCCTACGTGACCGAATGGGACGCCATCCGCCCCACCGCCAAAGCCCAGTGACTGGCGCATAACTTGCTTCGAAGCGCACCTTCGCGGTGTCTTTCTGGCGCCGTTTCATGCCTTCGGAAGCGACCGGCCGTTCAATGAATACGACTTTTTCCTGCGTAGGTTGCGGCAAATGCTGCAACGACCACCACGTGCCCCTGACCCTGGCCGAAGCCCGCATGTGGGCGGCCGACGGCGGTCAAGTGATTGTGTTGGTGGAAGGTTTCCTGGGCAACGGCCTGGGCCTGCCAACGCAGCAACGCGAACACGCCGAACGCCGTTCAGTGATGGTTCGAAGCGGCACGTCCGAGGCCTACGTGGCGATCACCTTCGCCGCCTACAACGTCGGCCCCTGCCGGAATCTTGACGAAGACAACCTCTGCCGCATCTACGAACGCCGCCCGCTGGTGTGCCGTATCTACCCGATGGAAATCAATCCGCACATTGCGCTGAACACGGCGGTGAAGGAGTGCCCGCCGGAGTCGTGGGAACAGGGCCCGGACTTGATCATCGGTGGTGAGCTGGTGGATCAGGAACTGGCAGGGTTGATCCAGCGCTCACGTCAGGCGGATCGCGATGACATTCAGGCAAAGGATACGATTTGCGGGCTGTTGGGGATTCGGACTACAGCGTTGAAGGGGGATGGGTTCACGGCTTACCTGCCGGATATGAACGCGTTTGCCACGGTTATCGATCAAGTGGTCGGGCAGACACTGGCAGGCTCAGGCAGTGACTGGCAATTTCATGTGTCGGGCGACGATATCGCCGGGCAAATGCAGGCAGCCGGGGCGCAAGTGGCGACTGAAGCGCCGGTGAACTATGCGTTTATATCGTTGCGGGGGGCTTGAAATGCCGGTGTTGCCACTGCGCAATCGCATCGCGCAGTGGCTCGATCTTGAACGGTTAGTTGGCCGCCATTGCCAGGCATTCCACTTCAACCTTCGCGTCAGCGACCAGCTTGCCGGCAAATGTCGTGCGAGCGGGTAAGCGGTCCGCCGGGAAATAACTGCGATATACGGCATTCATGGCAGCGAAATCCTTGATATCGGCAAGGATAACCGTGCATTTCGCCACCTGAGTCAGCGACAAACCCTGACGCTGCACTGCGGTACTCAAATTCTCCATGGCCTGCGCCGTCTGTGCCCGGATGCCGCCCTTAACCAACTCACCATCCGCTCCCAGACCGATCACACCGGAGAAGTAAACGGTATTGCCGAGCTGTACCGCATCGGAAAATGCCAGGCCTTCTTCATTAGGGAAGTAGCGTGGCGAGGCCGGTGCAGCCGGTGGCAGGTAACGTTGGGTAATCGCCTGGTACTGGCCATTTTGCTTAAGACGCTCAAGCGCTGCGTTCAGGTTATCGCGCAGTGCAGTGTCGCTTTTGCGCACAGCCATGGCGACTCCATTGCCCAACATCGGATCGTTGAGGGCGGGACCGGCAAAATCGAACATCTGCCCTTGCGGCAGGCTCAATAACGCCTGGGTGATTTCGATGGAGTCCTGCAGGGTCGCATCTATTTCGCCGGCCCGCAGACTGGCAATCAACTGGTCGTTGAACTGAAAACTGCGCACCGTTACGCCCGCTTCCGCCCAGCGCGCCTTGGCGAACGCCTCACGGCTGGTGCCTGCCAGGACGCCGACACGCTTGCCATTGAGCGATTGCACATCCGGTTGCAACGTTGCGCCTTTCCGCGCCACCAGGCGACTGCTCAAGGGATAAAGATTATCGGTGAAATCCACCCGCTCGCGACGCGCCGGCGTAGCCGTCATCGGCATGATCACGTCGAAACGCCTGGTTTCAAGGGCCTGAAGGTTGGTGGCGTAATCCTGATCGACCCAGACACAACGGGAATTGAGTTCTGCACACAGTGCATTGCCCAACTCTATGTTCAATCCAACCAGCTCACCTTTGTCGTTACGGCTCTCGAACGGTGGAACGAGGGCTTCGACCCCGAAACGGATCTGCGGATTGACTGCAGGGGTTGCGCAGCCGGTTACCAGAGCCATCAGTGACAGCAGAGAAAGGGGTTTAAGCACAGACATTGGGAGGCCTTCATCAAGGATTCATCGGGCATGAATTCTTGATGAGCGGCTACCGGGTTTCCCAGAGGACAAATCGCTGATCCTTGTGGGAACCGTCCCAATGACTGAAGGAACAATTACCGAGCGACAAGCTGTCCGACGATCAGCGTTTGCCCATCGAACGACGAGTACCAGGAGGCGCAGCCCCCGGCGTCTTGGTATGGCCATTCTTCGCGCCATTCTTGTACCAAGGCTGGCTGGCGTTCTTCGCTGCGGCCAGATCACCCGGTTTGAACGGGAACTTGAACGCAGGGATCGCGGCTTTGGCTTCGCTGTCTGCGCTGGAGTCGACGCTGTCTGGCAGATCTGCCTGGTCGTCGCTCAAAGCGTCGGCAACCGGCGGTTGTGTCGGGGAAGTCATGAAAGCTCCGGGTGATGCAAAAGAGTCGGGCCCGGTCAGCGAGCCGCGAAAGGCGGCAGTATACCTGTGTCCAGAGCCGCAAGCTTCACGCCGCAAGCGAGTCCGTCGGGTTTTGTGTTGACTGAACAGACGTCATCGCGGGCAAGCCCGCTCCCACAAGGACACCGCTGTACCTGTGGGAGCGGGCTTGCCCGCGATGAACGATGACTCGGTCGACCTGACCGGACATTCCCTAAGCCGGAAGCTCCAACCTGTCCAACACCCGATTCACCGCCAACTCCGCCAGCATGATGACCTGCTGAATCGCCATCACCGTGTGGCGCTGCGGCCCCTCCAGACTCGTCGCAAAATCACTGCTCATCACACTCGCCGACGCCAAAGACTCACAGGCATGCGCCAACAGACTTTCTGAATCAATATCGGGAGCCACCATAAACATGGTGCTGGGGCGACGGGGTTTTGCGGCGTATTGCTCGGGTGGATCGAGGTAATAATCGAGGGCGCGTTTTATGGCTTCTCGGTCTTTGATGAGCGCTTCGGTCGGAGTGACCTCGTCGCTGGGAGTGGTGGTGTCAATGGGTGGATCGGGGATTAACTTATCCATGCAAATTTCCTTTTGATGTTGGAGCCATCAATTTCCGATCTCACTCGGAGCAGAGGTGGCAGCTATGTGCGGTGTGAGATTACCGGCAAAAGGAACCCGGCCAGACCGAAGTCTGCCCGCACACAGCCGCCATAAAAAACTTGCAGGCAGCGGATAAGCTGGCGGCAATTATGGGGGGCCTTGCGCTGGTTTCCAATTGTTCAGCCGGAATCTCACTCCCGGTCGCTGAGTTTTCAGCGACAGCCAAAGGTTAGAGAACACGCTTCCTACCCGGCAACCTGAAAAATGCGTGGGAAAACGCTGTGTTTTTTTACACATCGTTCAACACAAAAATGGAACGCGGAGCGTCCCTGGCGGCATTCCCACGCGGAGCGTGGGAACGATCAACAGGGGAATTTTGTACATCCGTAAGATATTGGTCGGCTATCAGGCCGCCATCGCGAGCAGGCTCGCTCCTACAAGGGATCGGCGTACACCATTCGCTTCTCACCACTCAACAGGCCGAGCGTTAGCTCGCCTGCAGCTCTTGATCTTGATCCACCCGCCCCTTTCGGGAGGCTGAGTGGAGGTGTTCATCCGGGGAGTGGCGCGCAGCGCCGTTCGACGCAGTCGAACACGCTGCATGTAGGTGCAGCGAAGCCAACCGGAGGGCAGTGTCCCCGGATGGATACCGGAGCGAAGGAACGCCGAGCCTAAGCGAGGGGCCGGACGCTTGGGGCGAGACCTTTTGGTTCCTTTTGGGGCGTTTGCCAAAAGGGACTCGCCGTAAGGGCGAAACCCTAAGCGGCCGTTACCGCAGAAATGGATATGTACACCTCAAAGAGATAGGTCGGCTGTCAGGCCGCCTTCGCGAGCAAGCCCGCTCCCACAGTTGGATGGTGTACATCTGGGGGAGACTGGTCGGCTGTCAGGCCGCCAAGGTCAAAAACATCACAGACTAAAGCCCCAAACTGACAGCGCCGTCAGTTAGCAGTCACCTTCCTGACGGCCGAACAGGTTTATAAAGGAAGGTACAAACCAGACCCGACTCCCGACCACCCAGCCCGGCGCCCCACTCGCATGCGAATTCAGAAAAAAACCGCCTTGATCGCAGGTCTGCTGATTGCCCTGGCAGCGGGAGGCGCGTGGTACGCCACCAAACCCGCCACCGCCAAACTCGCCGCGCCCACAGCAATCCCGGTCCGAGTCGTCAGCGTCACCGAAAAAGACGTCCCCCGCTACGTCAGCGGCATCGGCTCGGTCCTGTCCCTGCACAGCGTAGTGGTCCGCCCGCAAATCGACGGCATCCTCACCAAAATCCTGGTCAAAGAAGGCCAACTGGTGAACAAAGGCGACCTGCTCGCCACCATCGACGACCGCTCGATCCGCGCCAGCCTCGACCAGGCCCGGGCCCAATTGGGCGAAAGCCAGGCGCAACTGCAAGTCGCCCTGGTCAACCTCAAGCGATACAAACTGCTGAGCGTCGACGACGGCGTATCCAAACAGACCTACGACCAGCAACAAGCCCTGGTCAATCAACTCAAAGCCACCGCCCAAGGCAATCAGGCGTCAATCGATGCCGCTCAGGTGCAGCTTTCCTACACACAGATTCGCTCCCCGGTCACCGGCCGCGTCGGCATTCGCACAGTCGACGAAGGCAACTTCCTGCGCATGACCGACGCCCAAGGCCTGTTCACCGTGACCCAGATCGACCCGATCGCCGTCGAGTTCTCCCTGCCGCAGCAAATGCTGCCGACCCTGCAAGGCCTGATCGGCGACCCGCAACGGGCGCAAGTGAAAGCCTACATCGGCGCCGACACCGACGGTGAAACCGGCAACCTGCTGGGCGAAGGGCACCTGACCTTGATCGACAACCAGATCAACGCTAACACCGGGACCATCCGCGCCAAGGCAGAATTCAATAACGCAGGGCAGAAACTCTGGCCGGGCCTGCTGGTAACGGTAAAAATTCAGACAGCACTGGATAAAGATGCGCTGGTGGTCCCGCCCACCGTCGTACAGCGTGGTCTCGATCAACATTTCGTGTACCGGGTCAACGGCGACAAAGTCGAAACCGTCACCGTACAAATGGTCCACCAAGGCAGCGGCCAGGACATCATCAAAGGCGTGAAACCGGGCGATGTGCTGGTCAGCGACGGCCAATCGCGGCTCAAACCCGGCTCGACCGTGCAGGTGCTGACCGAACCGCCGCAAGTGGTGCAATCGGAGTCGAAGCCATGAAGACCCACGGTGGGGTTTCGGCGTGGTGCATCGATCATCCTGTAGCGACGATCCTGCTGACCTTTGCTCTGGTATTGCTCGGCGTCATCGCCTTCCCGCGCCTGCCGATTGCGCCGTTGCCGGAAGCCGAATTCCCCACCATTCAGGTCGCCGCGCAATTGCCCGGCGCCAGCCCCGAGACCATGGCTTCCTCGGTGGCCACGCCGCTTGAAGTGCAATTCAGCGCCATCCCCGGCGTGACCCAGATGACCTCGAGCAGCGCCCTCGGCTCGACCAACCTGACCCTGCAGTTCACCCTCGACAAAAGCATCGACACCGCCGCCCAGGAAGTGCAGGCCGCGATCAACACCGCCGCCGGCAAACTGCCCAAGGACATGCCGAACCTGCCGACGTGGCGCAAGGTCAACCCGGCCGATAGCCCGGTGCTGATTCTCAGCATCAACTCAACCTTGATGCCCGGTCCCGAACTCAGCGACCTGGTGGAAACCCTGCTCTCGCGTCAGATTAGTCAGATCGACGGCGTAGGCCAGATCAACATCACCGGTCAGCAACGTCCGGCGATCCGCGTTCAGGCCTCGGCCGACAAACTCGCTGCTATTGGCCTGACGCTGGCGGATATTCGCCTGGCCATCCAGAACACCAGCCTCAACCTGGCCAAAGGTGCGTTGTACGGTGAGTCGAGCATTTCGACGTTGTCGACCAACGACCAGTTGTTCCACCCGGACGAATACAGCCAGCTCATCGTTTCCTACAAGGACGGTGCTCCGGTTCACCTCAAGGATGTCGCCAAAGTCGTCAACGGTTCGGAAGATGCCTACGTGCAAGCCTGGGCCGGTGATAAACCGGGGGTGAACCTGGTGATATCCCGGCAACCGGGCGCCAACATCGTCGCAACCGTGGACCGTATTCAAGCCGCCCTGCCCGGCCTCGAAGCGATGCTGCCGGCCTCGGTTCAGGTCAAGGTGCTGGTCGACCGCACCCAGACCATCCGCGCCTCGCTGCATGAGGTGGAAATCACCCTGCTGATCGCGATCATGCTGGTGGTGGCGGTGATGGCGTTGTTCCTGCGCCAGTGGTCGGCGACCCTGATCGTGTCCGCCGTGCTGGGTGTTTCACTGGTCGCCAGTTTCGCCTTGATGTACATCATGGGCTTCAGCCTGAACAACCTGACGCTGGTGGCGATCGTGGTGGCCGTGGGGTTTGTGGTCGACGATGCGATTGTGGTGGTGGAGAACATTCACCGTCACCTCGAGGCCGGCGACGGCATGCGCGAAGCGGCGATCAAAGGCGCCGGCGAGATCGGTTTTACCGTGGTCTCGATCAGTTTCTCGCTGGTGGCGGCATTCATTCCGCTGCTGTTCATGGGTGGCGTGGTCGGGCGGCTGTTCAAGGAGTTCGCCCTGACCGCCACCTCGACGATCATGATTTCGGTGGTGGTCTCGCTGACATTGGCGCCAACCCTGGCCGCGCTGTTCATGCGCGCGCCGGTGCACCACGCCCACAGCAAACCCACGTTCGGCGAACGCTTGCTGGCCGGCTACGAAAAACTGCTGCGCCGCGCCCTCGACCATCAGAAATTGATGATCGGTGTGTTCTGCGTGTCGCTGGGCCTGGCGATTGCCGGTTACATCTTTATCCCCAAGGGGTTCTTCCCGGTGCAGGACACCGGTTTTGTCCTCGGCACCACCGAAGCCGCTGCCGACATTTCCTACGGCGACATGGTGAAAAAACACTTGGCGATGGCCGAAATCGTCGCCGCGGATCCCGCAGTTGCGGCGTTTTCCCATTCGGTGGGCGTGTCGGGCAGTAACCAGACCATCGCCAACGGCCGCTTCTGGATTTCCCTGAAAAAACGCGGAGACCGCGACGTCTCGGCCAGCCAGTTCATCGACCGGATCCGTCCGCAACTGATGAAAGTCCCGGGCATCGTCCTCTACCTGCGCGCCGGCCAGGACATCAACCTCAGCTCTGGCCCGAGCCGCGCGCAGTACCAATACGTGCTCAAGAGCAACGACGGCGCGACCCTCAGCACCTGGACCCAGCGCCTCACGGAAAAACTGCGCAGTAACCCGGCGTTCCGTGACATTTCCAACGACCTGCAGCTGGGCGGCAGCATCACCCACATCAGCATCGACCGCAGCGCCGCCGCGCGTTTCGGCCTCACCGCCAGCGATGTCGATGAAGCGCTGTACGACGCTTTCGGCCAGCGGCAGATCAATGAGTTCCAGACCCAGATCAACCAGTACAACGTGATTCTGGAACTGGACACCAAACAACGCGGCAAGGCCGAAAGCCTCAACTATTTCTACCTGCGCTCGCCCCTGAGCGGGGAAATGGTGCCGCTGTCGGCGCTGGCGAAATTCGACGCGCCGACCGTCGGCCCGCTGTCCATCGCCCATGACGGCATGTTCCCGGCCGCCAACTTGTCGTTCAACCTGGCGCCCGGCGTGGCGTTGGGCGATGCGGTGATCATGCTCAACCAGGCCAAGGCCGAGATCGGCATGCCGGCGGCCATGAGCGGCAACTTCCAGGGCGCGGCGCAAGCGTTCCAGAGTTCGCTGGCCAGCCAACCATGGCTGATCCTGGCGGCGCTGGTGGCGGTGTACATCATTCTCGGCGTGCTCTACGAGAGCTTCGTGCATCCGCTGACCATCATCTCGACCCTGCCGTCGGCGGGGCTCGGGGCGGTGATCATGCTGTGGATATGCGGCCAGGATTTTTCAATCATGGCGCTGATCGGGCTGGTGTTGCTGATCGGGATCGTGAAGAAAAACGGCATCCTGATGATCGACTTCGCCCTTGAAGCCCAACGCAAGGGCGGCCTGCCGCCGGAAGAGGCAATTTACCAGGCCTGTATCACACGGTTTCGGCCAATCATCATGACCACCCTCGCCGCCCTGCTCGGCGCGCTGCCGCTGATGCTCGGTTACGGCACCGGCGCCGAACTGCGCCAGCCACTGGGGATCGCGGTCGTTGGTGGCTTGCTGGTGAGCCAGGCGCTGACGCTGTTCACCACTCCGGTCATATACTTGTGGCTGGAGCGGCTGTTCCATAAGCCCAAACCCGCACCGATGCCGGCGCTGGCAACCACAGACTGAGGCGGGGTCATGCGCGTTCTGATTATCGAAGACGAAGAAAAAACCGCGGATTATCTGCACCGCGGCCTGACGGAACAGGGTTACACCGTGGACCTCGCGCGCGACGGCGTCGAAGGCCTGCACATGGCGCTGGAAAGCGACTACGCGGTGATCGTCCTCGACGTGATGCTGCCGGGGCTTGATGGCTTCGGCGTATTGCGCGCATTGCGTGCGCGCAAGCAAACCCCGGTGATCATGCTCACCGCCCGCGAGCGTGTCGAAGACCGCATCAAAGGCCTGCGCGATGGTGCCGACGATTACCTCGGCAAACCGTTCTCCTTCCTCGAACTGGTGGCGCGCCTGCAAGCGTTGACCCGGCGCAGCGGCGGTCATGAGCCGGTGCAAGTGAGCATCGCCGACCTGTGGATCGATTTGATCAGCCGCAAAGCCACCCGCGCCGGCACCCGTCTGGACCTGACCGCCAAGGAGTTCTCGCTACTGAGCGTATTGGCTCGTCGGCAAGGTGAAATCCTCTCGAAAACTGCCATCGCCGAAATGGTCTGGGACATCAATTTCGACAGCGACGCCAACGTCGTCGAAGTCGCGATCAAACGCCTGCGGGCCAAGCTCGACGGGCCTTTCGACGAAAAACTGCTGCACACGATCCGGGGCATGGGTTATGTGCTGGAGAGCCGCGGTGTCCAGTAATTCGATTGCTCTGCGCCTTAGCGGGATGTTTACGCTGGTGGCGCTTTTGGTGTTTCTGTTGATCGGCTGGGCCTTGTACCAGCAGGTCGATAAGGGGCTGGGTTTGTTGCCTGAGGCTGAGTTGGACGCGCGCTACAGCGTGCTCGAATCCACGGTCGGGCGTTATGGCACGCCCGAGCATTGGGTGAAGATCAACAACAAGCTCAAGCTGCTGGGCGAAGAAGACAAGCGCATCAGTTTCTGGATCATCAGCGGCGATCCGCACTACGAATACGGCAACCTGACGCCGCAGATCCGCGCCTTTGCCGAAGGGCCGCTGGGGATGCGCGACATGACGTTGCCGGACCAGCCTTATCCGCTGAAAGTGCTGGTCAGCCAGTTCCCGGCCAAGGACCAGCGTCCGCCGCTGCGGTTCATGATCGGCATCGACACCGAGACGTTTTTCCAGACCCAGCATCATCTGCTGATCGCGCTGATCAGCCTGGCAATTGTCGGTGTGCTGCTGGCGTCGGCGCTGGGGTATTGGGTGGCACGGATTGGCCTCAAGCCGTTGATCAAGTTGTCTCAAGAGGCCCAGCGCCTGGCGCCGCCGTTGCGTTCCGGGCGCTTGCGCCTATCGCCTTTACCGCCGGAGCTCAATCAGTTCGTCAATTCGTTCAACTCGACACTGGAGCGGGTCGAGCAGGCCTATTCGCGTCTTGAGTCGTTCAACGCCGACGTCGCCCACGAACTGCGCTCGCCCCTGACCAACCTGATCGGCCAGACCCAGGTCGCGCTGACCCGCGGACGCTCGGCGGAACACTACTTCGAAGTGTTGCAATCGAACCTTGAAGAGCTGGAACGGCTGCGTTCGATCATCAATGACATGCTGTTTCTTGCCAGTGCGGATCAGGGCAGCAAGGCGACCAAACTGACCTCCACCTCGCTGGCCGATGAAGTGGCCACGACCCTGGAATATCTGGATTTCATTCTTGAAGACGCGCAGGTTCAGGTGCAGGTCAGCGGTGATGCGCAGGTGCGGATCGAGATCGCTCATCTGCGCCGGGCGTTGATCAATTTGCTGAGCAATGCGGTGCAGCACACCGGGCCTGGGCAAGTGATCGAGGTGCGGATCGAGGTTGAGGAGCATCAGGTCAGCATCGGGGTGGCGAACCCTGGATCGCCGATTGCCACCGAGCATTTGCCGCGGTTGTTCGAGCGCTTTTATCGGGTGGATGCGTCGCGCAGCAACAGTGGGAACAACCATGGGTTGGGTCTGGCGATCGTCAAGGCGATTGCGTTGATGCATGGCGGGGATGTGTTTGTGCGCAGTGATCACGGCATGAACACCTTTGGCATCCATCTCCCCGTCTGACCCAACCCGGCATTTGGACTGCACGCGGTCCCTGTAGCAGTTGCCGAGCAGCGCGAGGCTGCGTTCGGCTGCGAAGCAGTCGTAAACCCTGAATACGCGGTCTATCTGACAGACCGCATCGCCTGATTTCACGACGGCTTCGTCCGACCGCGGCCCGCACCGAACGCAGCCTCGCGCTGCTCGACAGCTGCTACATGTATTGCGTCGCCCTGGCTACTGTTGCTTTAAGCGCAACAGTCCTTTCAAGAATCCGCTCTTTTTCCCCTCTCCAATCCCCCTTATCGTTGCCGCACCAAACAGCACTTGCCAAGCAAGAAGGTTTTAAAGATGTCCAACACTATGGGTATTGCCAGCGCTTTCGTTTTGTCCTCTTTGTTCCTGTCTCCGTTCGCCATGGCTGAAGAATCGCCGGCCTTCGTCGCGCAAAATGTAGCGCGCGCCTCTGCGTATGAAGAATATCAGAGCGAAATGACGGCCAAGGCTCAGGACGCTGCGCAAACCCCTCAAGCGTCCACCTCTGCCACCCGGCCACAGGTTGAGAAAGACAGCTGATCCCGCGTATTCGCTTCTTTTCCCTCGACACTTTTCATTGGCTCTTTCCTTTGAAAAGTTGTCTTCAAAGCCGCTGCTATCAGCGGCTTTTTTTCGTTGTGGTTTAAACGCCGTCCGATTCGTCTTCACTAACAAGAAACATTTTGCACTTCAAGAACATGAAGTGCCTGGTTGACCCAAGGAGCTTTACCGCAAGTGCGTTTCCCTCTCCGCTTCACCCCGCTGTTCATTGCAATCGCTGCAACGATACCCGCCGCCGCCCACGCTGCCGACGAATCCAGCCACGAAGGTTTTGTGGAAGGTTCGAGCCTCAACCTCAATGCCCGCAACTACTACATGAACCGTAACCGTCTGCAGCAGGCGGACGACAACATCGAATGGGGCCAGGGTTTCCTGGGTATCTTTGAATCGGGTTTCACCCAAGGCACCGTCGGGTTCGGCGTTGATGCCCACGCCATGCTCGGGCTCAAGCTCGACGGCGGTGGCGGCACGGATGGCTCGAGCATCCTGCCGATCAGCGATGGCAATGGCAAAGCGCCGGGGTCGTTCTCGACGGCGGGTGGCACGCTGAAAATGCGCGCCTTTGATACCGAACTGAAGGCCGGCGACCTGTTCCTCGCCAACCCGGTGATTGCCGGTGGCGAGACCCGCATGCTGCCGCAGACCTTTCGTGGCGTCAGCCTGACCAACCACAGCTTCGACGGCTTCCTGATCGAAGGTGGCCAGGCGAGCTTCACCAAACCGTACAACCAGAGCGGTCACACCCGCATCGGCACCTCCTACGGCAGCCTGGCAGACGGCGACGACAGTCAGCACCTGAATTGGGCCGGCGTGGCCTGGAGCGGCTTGCCGGGACTGACCAGCAGTCTCTACGCTTCCGAGCTCAAGGACATCTGGAACCAGTATTACTACGACCTGGATTACACCTACGCGCTGAACGATCTGGTCAGCCTCAACCCGGGCCTGCACTTCTATCACACGCAGGACACCGGCGATGCGCTGCTGGGCAACATCGACAACGACACGTACAGCCTGCATTTCACCGTTGGCGTGGGCAATCACAGCGTTACCGCGGCGTATCAGCGGGTCAACGGCAACACCCCATTCGACTACATCAGCCAAGGTGACAGCGTCTTCCTCGACAACTCCCAGCAGTATTCGGACTTCAACGGCCCGAACGAGCGCTCGTGGAAACTCAAGTACGCCTACGACTTTGCCGGCCTCGGCCTCCCCGGCCTGACGTCGGCGTTGTCCTACTCCAGGGGCGAACTGGACCTGACCAAAGTTGATCCGGACAGCCGTGGTTACGCCTCGTGGTACAGCGCCGACGGCAAAAACGCCAGCCACTGGGAACGCGACATTGATTTGAAGTACGTGGTCCAGGGCGGCAAGGCCAAGGACCTGGCGGTTCGCCTGCAATGGGCCACCAACCGTGGCGGCAATGGCTACGGCGCGCTGGATCAGGATACCGATGAATACCGGGTGATCGTCGACTACCCACTGAATGTCTTCTAAGCTTTATTAAGCAAAAGGCCAGCATGTTTTGCTGGCCTTTTTTTTATCCGGCATTTATACAAGCGCTCTGGACGCAACCGGTTTCTGGGACTCTGCCCGATTCTTGTAAAAAACTTTCATAACGCCTTATTTGCAGAAGTCAGAACCATGAGTGTGAGCAGTGTGAAATCTCAAGACCCGATCGTCTCGACACGATCGGAGCGACTTCTGGTTCTCGGCAGTGTGCTGTTGGTGATTGCGATACTCAGCATCGTGACCTTCCTGCTGATACGTGAGCGCGCCAACGCCGAATTGTCCGCCGCTCGTGCCGCCAACAATATCGTGCAATTGATCGACGCCGACGTGCTGCGCAATGTCGAACTCTATGATATTTCCCTGCTGGGGTTGATCGCCGCCTCCCAGCGAGAAGATCTCAAGAGCGTTTCTCCAGCCATTCGCCATATGGCCTATTTCGACCGTGCCACTGCCGCGCCGTACAAGGGCAACATTTTGTTGCTCGACAACAAGGGCGACGTGATCGCCGACTCGGCGTCGGTGGAACCCAGGCAAGGCAACTTCGCCGACCGCGAATACTTTCAGTCTCACGTGAACAACCCGGACCCGGGGATGTTCATCAGCCCCCCCTTCAGAGCCAGGTTGCCCGAACAGGATTGGCGTATCAGTTTCAGTCGACGGGTGAGCGGCTCCCAGGGTGAGTTTCTGGGGGTCGCGGAAGCCGCCATGCGGTTGAGTTACTTCGATCAGTTGTTCAACAGCTTGAGCATCGGCCGCGACAGCACAGTCAATCTGATCAGCAAGAACGGGATTCTCCTGGCCCAGCAACCCCGCCTGGCCGAAGAGCTGATTGGCAAGGATTTCAGTAACCGCCCCAATTTCCAGCGCATCGTCAAAGAAGGCAACGGCAGCTTCACCAGCATGTCCGATCGATACCGCGACAAGCGCCTGTATACCTTCTCCAAGGTCGGAAATTTGCCGTTGATCGTCATCGTTGCGCTGTCCAGTGATGAAGTCTTTTCGGCCTGGAAGCGCACCGCTGTAGTGGTCAGCTCTGCAACCGTTGCCTTGTGCGTGAGCCTGCTGTGGCTGACGTGGTTGCTCCGCCGGGAATTACGCAGGCGTCACCACGCCGAACACGAGCTGGCGCAACTGGCCGCCACCGATGCGTTGACGGGGCTGGCCAACCGCCGAACGCTGGATCAAGCCCTGCGCCACGAATGGTTCCGCGCCCAGCGTTCCGGCATGCCGTTGTCGGTGCTGATGGTCGATGCTGACCATTTCAAGGCGTTCAACGACCTCCATGGCCATCAGGCCGGCGACGAAGCGCTGCGTTCGTTGGCCAACGTCATCACCGCCCACGTCAGACGACCGGCGGACCTGGCTGCCCGTTACGGCGGCGAAGAGTTTTCGGTGATCCTGGCGGAAACCGATAGCGCAGGTGCGCGGCAGCTTGCCGAAAACATCCGCAAGGCGGTTGAGCAGTTGCCGATGGTTGAGGGTGCCGAGTCGCCGATGACTGTCAGTATCGGGATCAGCACTTGGACGACGGCGACTGATATCAGCCTGGAGAGTTTGCTGTTTGCGGCGGACAAGGCGCTGTATCAGGCGAAGGAAGGTGGGCGGAATCGGGTGGTTGCTTCTACCTGACGTTTTTGTGGTGTCAGGGCTGGCCTCTTCGCGAGCAAGCCCGCTCCCACAGGGGGACTCAGTTTGATCGTTCCCACGCTCTGCGTGGGAATGCCTCAACGGACGCTCTGCGTTCGGCTCTGAATGGGACGCGGAGCGTCCCGGGCTGCATTCCCACGCAGACGGTTCGACGCCTCGACGTGGGAACGATCGGCATAAAAAAAGGCCACCCGAAGGCAGCCTTTAAAAACTAGAGAGGTTTTTTTACTTACACGGCCGCAACGGGACGCATGTAAGAGATCGGTGCAGTGCTGGCGTCTTCGAAAGTCACGACTTCCCAAGCATCTGTCTGCTCAATCAACTTGCGCAGCAGCTGGTTGTTCAATGCATGTCCGGACTTGAAGCCCTTGAACTCACCAATCAGGCTATTGCCCAGCAGGTAGAGGTCACCAATTGCATCGAGGATCTTGTGCTTCACGAATTCGTCTTCATAGCGAAGGCCGTCTTCGTTCAGTACACCATCCGCGTCGACCACAATAGCGTTTTCAACGCTGCCGCCGAGTGCGAGGTTGTGCTTGCGCAGGTACTCGATGTCACTCATGAAACCAAAGGTACGGGCGCGGCTGACTTCTTTTACGAACGAAGTGCTGGAAAAATCCACGCTTGCACTTTGTGTGCGGTCACGGAAAACCGGGTGATCGAAATCGATCTCGAAGCTCACTTTGAAACCTTCGAAAGGGACGAAAGTGGCGCGCTTGTCGCCGTCTTCCACTGTCACTTCCCGCAGGATCCGGATGAACTTCTTGGCGGCGTCCTGTTCTTCCAGGCCCGCCGACTGAATCAGAAATACGAAGGGTCCAGCGCTACCATCCATGATCGGGACTTCAGACGCGGAGAGCTCGACGTAGGCGTTATCGATGCCCAGGCCAGCCATGGCCGAGAGCAAGTGCTCCACCGTATCCACTTTGGTGTCACCACTGACCAATGTGGTCGACATCGTGGTTTCACCAACGTTTTCCGCGCGGGCAGGAATCTGCACGACCGGATCGAGGTCGGCACGAACAAACACAATGCCGGTGTCGATAGGTGCAGGCTTGAGGGTCAGGTAAACCTTTTCCCCGGAGTGCAGGCCTACACCTGTAGCACGGATAATATTTTTCAGTGTGCGTTGTTTAATCATGGCTTGGGCCGCTTCAGCGCAAATTGCGAACTGGTATCAACAAAGGCTGGCGATAATAGCAGACCAGACCTTTGCTGAACACCAATCACCTTCATAGCCCTGATACATTCCATCAATCAGCCTGACGACGCAGGAATGCCGGGATGTCCAGGTAATCCAGATCATCTTGCGGATTCATCTTCGCGGCAGTCGCAGCACCGGCCTGAGCCTGGTTGCGCATGACGGTCGGACGGTCCAGATCACGGTAGTTCACGGCAGGAGCTTCCTGACGAGCGGACACCTGCTGCTGAGGCTGGGAAGCCACGGAAGTGTGCATGGTGTTGTCGATAACCTTCACAGGCTTCTCGATTTTCGCGCCCAGACCGGTAGCAACCACAGTCACGTGCAGCTCGTCGCGCATGTCCGGATCGATAACGGTACCGACCTTGACCATCGCGTGCTCGGAAGCGAAGGCTTCGATGATGCTACCCACGTCGGAGTACTCACCCAGGGACAGGTCAGGACCGGCGGTGATGTTCACCAGGATGCCGCGTGCACCTTGCAGGTTCACGTCTTCCAGCAACGGGTTGCGAATGGCCGCTTCGGTGGCCTCACGTGCACGGTTCGGACCGCTGGCGCAGCCAGTGCCCATCATCGCCATGCCCATTTCGCTCATCACGGTCCGTACGTCGGCAAAGTCGACGTTGATCATGCCCGGACGCTTGATGATATCGGAGATACCGCGAACGGCACCCGCCAGTACGTCGTCGGCCTTGGCGAATGCGGACAGCAGGCTTGCGTCCTTGCCAAGGATGGTCAGCAGCTTCTCGTTGGGAATGGTGATCAACGAGTCGACGCTTTCAGACAGCAGACGGATACCTTCGTCGGCGATCTGCATGCGCTTGCGGCCTTCGAACGGGAACGGACGAGTCACCACCGCAACGGTGAGAATTCCCATTTCCTTGGCCACTTCAGCAATGATTGGCGCAGCACCGGTACCGGTACCACCGCCCATGCCTGTGGTGATGAACACCATATTGGTGCCCTGCAGGACTTCGGCAATGCGCTCACGGTCTTCGAGAGCGGCCTGACGACCTACTTCAGGGTTGGCGCCGGCGCCCAGACCTTTGGTCACACCGGTACCCAGTTGCAGGATGGTCCGCGCGCCGATGGATTTCAGCGCCTGGGCATCAGTGTTGGCGCAGATGAATTCAACGCCTTCAATGTTGCTCTTGACCATGTGGTTGACAGCGTTGCCGCCGCCTCCGCCAACACCGATAACTTTGATTACCGGGCTTGCGGGGATGTTGTCTACGAGTTCGAACATTTTCCCTCTCCTTTCATTTCTCTAGTTTTTTCGCCTACTGCCTGTATCTACAACGGTGCTGCGGTAAATCTTTAGAAATTGCCTTGTACCCAGCTCTTGAAGCGATCGAGCAAGGCGACTTTCGGTTCTTCATTGCTGTAGCTGTCGCGGCTGCTGATGCCCGAGAACGAAATCCCGTCGGACTGCTTCTGCAGGCCGTACATCAACAGGCCAACGCCAGTGGAATAAATCGGGTTGCGTACCACGTCGTCCAGGCCCTTGACGCCATGGGGCACGCCCAGGCGGACCGGCATGTGGAAGATCTCTTCGGCCAGTTCGACCGCGCCTTCCATTTTCGAGGTACCGCCGGTCAGCACGATGCCGGCCGGGATCAGGTCTTCGTAGCCGCTGCGACGCAGTTCGGCCTGGATCAGCGTGAACAGCTCGTCGTAGCGCGGCTCGACCACTTCGGCCAGGGCCTGGCGGGACAGCTCGCGCGGTGGACGGTCGCCAACGCTTGGCACCTTGATGGTTTCACCGGCACCGGCCAGCTTGGCCAGGGCGCAGGCGTAGCGAATCTTGATTTCTTCGGCGTACTGGGTCGGGGTGCGCAACGCCATGGCGATGTCGTTGGTCACCTGATCGCCCGCAATCGGGATCACCGCGGTGTGACGGATCGCGCCTTCGGTGAAGATCGCGATGTCGGTGGTGCCGCCGCCGATGTCCACCAGGCACACGCCCAGCTCTTTTTCGTCGTCGGTCAGGACCGAATAGGCCGAAGCCAGTTGCTCGAGAATGATGTCGTCGATTTCCAGGCCGCAGCGACGCACGCATTTCTCAATGTTCTGTGCAGCGTTGACGGCGCAGGTCACCACATGAACCTTGGCTTCCAGACGGACGCCCGACATGCCCAGCGGCTCACGAACGCCTTCCTGGTTATCGATCACGTAATCCTGCGGCAAGGTGTGCAGCACGCGCTGGTCAGCCGGAATCGCCACGGCCTGGGCGGCGTCGAGGACGCGCTCAAGGTCGGCGGAGCTGACTTCGCGATCACGAATCGCCACGATGCCGTGGGAGTTCAGGCTGCGGATGTGATTGCCCGCCACGCCGACGAACGCCGAGTGGATCCGGCAACCGGCCATCAGCTGCGCTTCTTCGATTGCGCGCTGGATCGATTGCACGGTGGACTCGATGTTCACCACCACGCCTTTCTTCAGGCCACGGGACGGATGAGTGCCGATCCCGACGATTTCCAGCGTGCCGTCGTCCGAGACCTCGCCGACCAGCGCCACCACCTTGGAGGTGCCGATATCGAGACCGACGATCATTTTGCCGCTTTGCACGTTTGCCATGGGTCCTGCCTCTTCTTAATTCTTCGCGACAGCGGGTTGGGCTGTCGTGGGCGCTACAGGTTCCCGCCAGCCAACAGCAAGGCCGTTGGCGTAGCGCAGATCGATGCGCGCAATGTTCGTAATCTGTTCTTTAAGCGTCTTGTCGTAGATGGCAATGAAGCGGCGCATCTTTTCCACCAGCTTGCCGCGTCCCAGCAGCAGTTCGATCCCCGGGCCCGCGCTGCCGGCACCGGTGGTCAGGAACCAGCTGCCTCGTTCACGCAACTCCAGGCGTGCAATCGAGAAGCCCATCGGCCTGAGCATCTGGCTCAGCACCTGGTATTGCTGCATCACTTGCTGTTGTGCCCGTTGTGGGCCGAACAGCTGTGGCAAGTGTTCATAGTTCGCCAGCTCACGCGGGGTGAACGCCTGGCCCTGGTTGTTCAACAGCGATTCATCGCCCCAACGGGCCACCGGCAGTTGTTCTTCCAGGCGGATCACCACTTGATCCGGCCACACCCTGCGCACTTCGGCGTGGGCAATCCATGGCATCGTTTCAAGCTCGGTGCGCATGCTCTCCAGGTCGATGGTGAAGAAGCTCGACGCCACATACGGGGCAATCCGCTGCTGCACCGCTTGCTGGCTGATGTAACTCAAGTCGCCCTGCACCGCGATTTTGCTGATCGGCCGGTCGGCGTACGGCAGCAAACGCTGTGCGCCTTCGTAAGTACCGAACCCCAGCGCCACCAACAGCACCGGCCAGAACAGGCTTTTCAGAAAGCCGAAATTGGCTTTCGGCAGGCGCGCAGACATCGGCTCTTTGGCCACCATTCGGCTGGCACCCCGAGGCACCGGCTTGCGGCCGGGTGCTGGAGGGGGCTGATGTCTCAGCTGTGCGCCTTGCATGGTCTTAACCTCGTGGCTCAATGCTTGCGGCCAGAATCGCCAGAACCAGTTGCTGGAAATCCAGACCGGCAGCACGGGCCGCCATCGGCACCAGGCTGTGGTCGGTCATGCCCGGTGCGGTGTTGACTTCCAGGAACCAGAACTGCCCGTCGGCGTCCTGCATCACGTCTGCCCTGCCCCAACCGGCGATACCCAGCGCCTCACAGGCTTTCGCCGTGAGGTCCATCAGTTCTTTTTCTTTGTTGCTGTCCAGGCCACACGGAATCCGGTACTGGGTATCGGAAGCCACGTACTTGGCGTCGTAGTCGTAGAAGCTGTGCGTGGTGCCCAGGGCAATCGGTGGCAACACCTGGTCACGCAGGGTGGCGATGGTGAACTCCGGACCTTGAATCCATTGCTCGACCAACACTTGCGAATCGTAGGTACTGGCCGCTTTCCAGGCGTCGATCAATTCCGACGCGGAGGTCACTTTGGCCATCCCGATACTTGAACCTTCATGGGCCGGTTTGACGATCAAAGGGAAGCCCAGTTCCATCGCTGCCGAAATACAATCAGCCTCGGAGCTCAGTACCGCGTGACGTGGCGTCGGAATGCCGAGGCTGTGCCAGACCTGCTTGGTCCGCAGCTTGTCCATGGCCAGTGCCGACGCCAGAATGCCGCTGCCGGTGTACGGAATGCCCAGGCATTCGAGCAGGCCCTGCATGCTGCCGTCTTCACCGCCACGACCGTGGAGGATGACGAAGGCGCGGTCGATCTTTTCGTTCAGCAAACGCTGCAGAAGGTCATCGCCCACATCGAGGCCGAACGCGTCCACACCGGCGCTCAGCAGCGCGTCGAGCACAGCGTTGCCCGACTTCAGGGACACTTCACGCTCGGCACTCTTGCCGCCGAACAGCACGGCGACGCGGCCGAAGTCTTTCGGCGCGACAGTGGAGACGAGGTTGGCGTAGGCAGCAGTCATTTCAACTTCCCCACAGTCGGCGCGGCAACAGCACCCGCGAATAGCGGACTGGCCAACAGTTTCGGAGCGAGACCACCGATATCACCGGCGCCCTGGCACAGCAGGATGTCGCCGGCACGCAGCAGCGGCTTGACCAGCGGCGCGAGATCGACGCCACGCTCGATGTAGATCGGGTCGAGTTGACCGCGCTGACGAATGCTGTTGCACAGCTTGCGGCTGTCGGCGCCCGGGATCGGTTCTTCACCGGCCGGGTAGACTTCCATCAGCAGCAAGACGTTGGCATCGGCCAGTACATTGACGAAATCGTCGTACAGGTCGCGGGTGCGGCTGTAACGGTGCGGCTGGTACACCATCACCAGACGGCGCTCCGGCCAGCCACCGCGTACGGCCTGGATCACGGCTGCGACTTCAGTCGGGTGGTGACCGTAGTCGTCGACCAGCATCACGTTGCCGCCGTCTACCGGCAGTTCGCCGTAGACCTGGAAGCGTCGGCCGACACCCTGGAACCCGGACAGACCCTGGACGATGGCTTCATCGCTGACGCCCTCGTCGGTGGCGATGCAGATGGTTGCCAGCGCGTTCAATACGTTGTGGTTGCCCGGCATGTTCACCGAGACATCCAGCGGCTCGCGATCCGGACGCAGCACGGTGAAGAAGGTCTGCATGCCCTGCTGGCGCACATTGATGGCGCGCACGTCGCAGTCATCACCGAAGCCATAGGTGACCGTCGGGCGTTTCACCAGCGGCAGGATTTCACGCACCACCGGATCGTCCAGGCACACCACCGCCAGACCGTAGAACGGCAGGTTGTGGAGGAACTCGACGAAGGTTTTCTTCAGTTTGTTGAAGTCACCGTCGTAGGTCGCCATGTGGTCGGCGTCTATATTGGTGACCACGGCCACCAGCGGCTGCAAGTGCAGGAAGCTGGCGTCGCTTTCATCCGCTTCGGCGATCAGGTAACGGCTGGTGCCGAGCTGGGCATTGGTGCCCGCGGCATTCAGACGACCACCGATGACGAACGTCGGGTCCAGGCCACCGGCCGCGAACACCGAAGCGATCAGGCTGGTGGTGGTGGTTTTGCCGTGCGTACCGGCGACGGCGATGCCGTGGCGATAGCGCATCAGCTCAGCTAGCATTTCGGCGCGTGGTACCACCGGAATACGTCGTTCCAGCGCGGTGGCGACTTCCGGGTTGGAAGTGTTGACGGCGCTCGACACCACCAGCACGTCGGCGGCAGCGGCGTTCTCGGCACGGTGGCCGATAAAGATCTGCGCGCCAAAGGATTCGAGACGCTCGGTCACCGGCGATGCTTTCAGGTCGGAACCGGACACTTCGTAGCCCAGGTTCAGCAACACTTCGGCGATGCCGCACATGCCCACGCCGCCGATGCCGACGAAGTGGATGCGACGGATGCGGCGCATTTCCGGTTGCGGCATGGCTTTCTGTTTCTCAACCATGGGCCACCTCCAGACAGGTATCGACCACGTTACGGGTTGCATCGGGTTTGGCCAGGCGGCGTGCCGCAGTGGCCATGTCGTTGAGTCGTTGTGGTTGCATCAGGACCTCTGTCAGGCGCGCGGCAAGATCCGCTGCGCCAGTCGTTCTTTGCGGCATCAGGAAGGCAGCGCCTTCACGGGCCAAATAATCGGCGTTGCGGGTCTGGTGATCGTCGATTGCGTGGGGCAAAGGCACCAGCATCGAGGGCAGACCGGCGGCAGCCAGTTCACTGATGGTCAATGCGCCTGCGCGGCACACCACCAGGTCGGCCCAGCCATAGGCTTGGGCCATGTCTTTGATGAAAGGCTGCACTTGCGCCTCGACGCCAGCCGCGCGATAGCGCTCTGCAGTCACTTCATCATGGTTTTTGCCGGCCTGATGAAACACTTCCGGGCGCAGGTCGGGGGCGACTTGCGACAGGGCTTCAGGCAGCAATTTGTTCAACGGCTCTGCGCCCAGGCTTCCGCCCAGGATCAGCAAACGCGCCTTGCGTCCCGCCAGGGCGGGGCGCTGTGTTTCGAGGAACAGCTCGGTGCGCACCGGGTTACCGGTGGTCCGACGGCTGTCCGACAGGGTAAAGGTGTCGGGGAACGCTTCACAGACTCGGGCGGCCAACGGCACCAGCAACCGATTGGCGGTACCGGCCACGGCGTTCTGCTCATGAACGATCACCGGCACACCGGCCAGTTTGGCTGCAACGCCACCAGGGCCGGTCACATAACCACCGAAGCCGACCACACACACCGGCTGCAGCTGACGAATGATCGTCCGCGCCTGCCAGACGGATTTGAGCAACATGAACGGGGCCTTGAGCAGGGACAATTTGCCCTTGCCGCGCAACCCGCTGGCATTGATCCGATGCAGCTCGATCCCGGCCATCGGCACCAGGTCGTTCTCGATCCCGCGCGGTGTTCCGAGCCAGTGCACGGTATAACCCCGGGCCTGGAATTCGCGAGCACAGGCCAGCGCCGGGAACACGTGGCCACCGGTACCGCCCGCCATGATCAAGACGTTAGCGCCCATGGGTCGGCTCCTCGGCGAAGTCGCTCTCATGGAACTCCATCTCTTCGCTGCCCAGGTGGGTTCGACTCTCCCACTCGATGCGCAATAACAAACCGAGACAGGCACCGCAGATCACCAGCGAACTGCCGCCATAACTGAGGAACGGCAGGGTCAGGCCTTTGGTCGGCAGCAGGCCGACGTTCACCCCGATGTTGATCAGGAACTGGCCGATCCACAGGAACGACAGGCCGTACGCGATATAGGCGGCAAAGAATTGCTTGGCCTTTTCGGCCCAATAGCCGATGTACATGCCACGCACACACACGAAGACAAACAGCGCGACCGTGCACAAGGAGCCTATGGCCCCCAGTTCTTCGGCCAGGACCGAGAACACGAAGTCGGTGTGGGCTTCCGGCAGGTAGAACTGTTTCTGCACGCTGTTGCCCAGGCCAACGCCCAGCCATTCGCCGCGACCGAATGCGATCAATGCCTGGGACAACTGATAGCCGGCGCCGAACTGGTCGGCCCACGGATCGGCAAAGTTGGTCAGACGCGCCATTCGATACGGCTGCACTTGAATCAACAGCACCACCGCCCCGACCGCCAGGACCACCATCAAGGAAAAACGGAACAGCCCGACCCCGCCGAGGAACAGCATCGCTGCCGCAGCGCCCATCATGACAACGGTGGCGCCGAAGTCCGGCTCCATCAGCAACAGACCGGCCATGGGCAGCAGCACGATGAACGGCTTGAAAAAGCCCATCCAGCTTTCGCGCACTTCTTTCTGGCGACGCACCAGATAACCGGCGAGGTAGATCACCACGAACACCTTGGCGATCTCGGACGGCTGGACGTTGAAGAAACTGAAGCCGATCCAGCGCATCGAACCGTTCACTTCACGGCCGATCCCCGGGATGATCACCATCACCAGCAAACCGAACGCACCAATCAGCATCAGCCAGCCCAGGCGTTGCCAGGTGGCGATCGGAATCATCATGGTGACGATGCAGGCGCCCAGGCCCAGCACGATGTAGATCAAGTGGCGAATCATGTAGTACAGGGCACTGCCCGACTGCACGGCCGCTACTTCGGTCGAAGCCGAGGCGATCATCACCAGCCCGAGGCCGATCAAGGCCAGGCAACCGGCGAGCATCGGGAAGTCGAGGTCGATGCCGCGCCCGGTGATGATCGGCGACGGATAGGGCTTGATGATATTGAGCAGGCTCATGCCAGTTCCTCCACGGCGCGGACGAACTGATGACCACGGTCTTCGTAATTCTTGAACATGTCGAAACTGGCGCAGGCTGGCGACAACAGCACAACGTCGCCCGGTTGCGCAGCGGCGCGGCATTGCTCAACGGCTTCGACCAGCGAAGCGGCGCGGATCAGCGGCACGGCATCGCCGATGGCCTCACCGATCTTGTCGGAGTCGCGGCCCATCAGGATCACGGCGCGGCAGTTGGCCGCCACCGGATCACGCAGATCATTGAATTCGGCACCCTTGCCATCGCCTCCGGCGATCAGTACGACCTTGCCGTCGATGTCCGCGCCCAGTCCTTCGATGGCCGCCAGTGCGGCGCCGACGTTGGTGGCTTTGGAATCGTTGTAGTAGCCCACGCCATCCAGGTCCCGGACCCATTGGCAACGATGCTCGAGGCCAGCGAAGGTACGCAGGCTCGAGAGCATGGCGTCGAACGGCAGGCCGACGGCGTGACCCAGCGCCAAGGCCGCCAAGGCGTTGGACTGGTTGTGGGCGCCACGAATTTTCAACTCCCGCACCGGCATCAGGTTCTGGAATTCGAACGCGAGGAATTTCTCGCCGTCTTCTTCGCGGATACCAAAGGCCTTGAAATCGGGTTTGCTCAAACCGAAGGTCCAGCACGGCTGGCCCTCGCCCATCAGCGGACGGCTCAAGGCATCCTGACGGTTGACCACAAACTGCTTCGCCCCACGGAAGATCCGGTGCTTGGCCAGGTGATAGGCCGGCAGGCCGCTGTAGCGGTCCATGTGGTCTTCACTGACGTTGAGCACGGTTGCCACTTCGGCGTTGAGCTGATCGGTGGTTTCGAGCTGGAAGCTCGACAGTTCCATCACGTACAACTCGACGTCGTCGTCGAGCAGATCCAGCGCCGGCGTACCGAGGTTGCCACCGACTGCGACACGCTTGCCCGCCGCCACAGCCATCTCGCCGACCAGGGTGGTGACGGTGCTTTTTGCGTTAGAACCACTGATGGCGACAATCGGCGCCTTCGCGTTACGCGCGAACAGCTCGATGTCGCCGGACAATTTCACGCCACGAGACGCAGCAGCCTGCAGGGCCGGGGTCGCCAGCGCCAGGCCGGGGCTCACGTAGAGCTCGTCGGCACGGCACAGGAATTCGACGTCCAGCTCGCCACAACGCACTTCCACGTGCGGATAGTCACGCTTGAGCGTGGCCAGTTCCGGTGGATTTTCCCGCGTATCGGCCACGGCAAACGACGTGCCCCGGTTCGCCAGGAAGCGAACCAGGGACATGCCGCTCTTGCCGAGGCCGACAACGATGCGGAAGTGGTCAGAAGCGATCAGAGACACTCGTTCTACCTCAGCTTCAGGGTGGCAAGGCCGACCAGTACGAGAATCACGGTGATGATCCAGAAACGGACGATCACGCGCGGCTCAGGCCAGCCCTTGAGTTCAAAGTGGTGGTGAATCGGCGCCATGCGGAATACGCGGCGACCGGTCAGCTTGAAAGAAGCAACCTGGATGACCACGGACAGGGTTTCCATCACGAACACGCCGCCCATGATGAACAGGACGATTTCCTGACGGACGATCACCGCGATGGTGCCCAGGGCCGCGCCCAGCGCCAGTGCGCCGACGTCGCCCATGAAGACTTGCGCCGGATAGGTGTTGAACCAGAGAAAGCCCAGGCCCGCACCGATCAAGGCACCGCAGAACACGATCAACTCACCGGCGCCCGGTACGTAAGGGATCAGCAGGTATTCGGCGAATTTCACGTTACCGGACAGGTAGCAGAAGATTCCCAGACCGCCGCCGACCATCACGGTTGGCATGATTGCCAGACCGTCGAGGCCATCCGTCAGGTTGACCGCGTTGCTCGAACCGACGATCACGAAGTACGTCAGGACCACGAAGCCGATGCCCATCGGAATGCTGTAGTCCTTGAGCATCGGCAGGATCAGGGTGGTTTCCACCGGCGTCGCAGCGGTCATATAAAGGAAGATCGCCGCGCCGAGGCCAAACACCGACTGCCAGAAATACTTCCAGCGGCTCGGCAGGCCTTTGGAGTTCTTCTCGATCACCTTGCGATAGTCGTCGACCCAGCCGATAGCGCCGAACAGCAACGTCACCAGCAACACGGTCCAGACATAACGGTTGCTCAGGTCAGCCCACAGCAAGGTACTGACACCGATGGACGACAGAATCAGTGCGCCGCCCATGGTCGGGGTGCCCGACTTGGACAGGTGCGATTGTGGACCGTCGTTGCGAACGGATTGACCGATCTGACGGTTCTGCAAAGTGCGGATCATCCACGGGCCATAGCACAGCGACAAAACCAGCGCGGTCAGCACACCGAGGATCCCGCGCAGGGTCAGGTACTGAAAGACCGCGAAGCCTTTGTAGAACTGTTGCAGATACTCCGCTAGCAGCAGCAGCATTAATGTTTCTCCAGGCTGGACCCGCACAAAGCGGCGACGATGTTTTCCATCGCAGCGCTGCGCGAGCCCTTGATCAAAATGGTGGTGTTGGTGTCTTGCTCGGCGCCCAGGGCCTTGATCAGCTCAGCCTGAGTGCTGAAGTGAAAGGCCTGGGGACCGAAAGCGTTCACGGCGTGAGCCATCAGTGGCCCGACAGCGTACAGCGCGGAAACCTTGCCGCGGGCGTACTCGCCCACATCGCGGTGCCCCTGCTCTGCCCAATCGCCCAGTTCGCCGATATCTCCGAGCACCAGAACGGTGCGGCCGGAAAAGCCGGCGAGTATATCAACGGCGGCGCACATGGAGGTGGGGTTCGCGTTGTAAGTGTCATCGATCACGCGCATGCCATTAGTGGCCAGTTGCGCGACGGTACGACCCTTGACCGGTTGCACGGCGCCAAGGCCGGTGGCGATGCCGAACAGCGACACGCCCAAGGCATGCGCGGCAGCGGCGGCGGCCATGGCATTGGCGACGTTATGGGTGCCGAGCAGGTTCAGTTGAACCCGTTCCACACCTTCAGGACTGTGCAGGTTGAAAGCCGGGCAACCGCGCGCATCGCGATCCAGATCGCTGGCGTAGAAATCGGCGCTGACATTGCTCGAGGCGAACGTCAGGACCTTGCGACCGGCTGCACGGGTCTTCCAGATGTCGAACGCCTTGTCGTCAAGGTTGAGCACGGCGACGCCATCGGCATCCAGCCCTTCAATGATCTCGCCCTTGGCTTCAACGATTTTTTCCTGCCCGCCGAACTCGCCGACGTGGGCGGTCCCGGCGTTGTTGAGCACGGCCACGTGCGGCTTGGTCATACCCACGGTGTAGGCAATTTCGCCCAGACGCGAAGCCCCGAGCTCGATCACCGCGGCGGTGTGTTCCTGCGCGAGTTCGAGCAAAGTCAGCGGCACGCCCAGGTCGTTGTTCAGGTTGCCACGGGTCGCCAGCACCGGACCACGCGTGCGCAGGATGCTGGCGAGCATTTCCTTGACCGTGGTTTTACCGCTGGAACCGGTGATCGCCGCGACAGGGTTGGTAAACGCTGCACGGTTTATCGCACCCAGCTGGCCCAAAGCCTCACGGGTATCTTTGACCAGCAATTGCGGCAGTGCGCTGTCGGCGACTTCACGCTCGACCAACGCAGCCACGGCGCCTTTACTGGCCACGTCGTTCAAATAGTCATGACCGTCGAAACGCGGACCGGTCAGGGCAATAAACAGTTGGCCGGGTTTGATTGCGCGGCTGTCGATGCTGACGCCATCGAACGTGGCATCGGCCGCGATCAATTGTGCATTCAGTGCGCCGGTCAGCTCGCTCAGTTTCAAGGCTTTAAGCATGAGCCACCTCCCACGCGGTCAAGGCGTGATCGGCCTCGACCAGATCGGAGAAAGCGTGACGCTGGCCGTTGATTTCCTGATAGTCCTCGTGACCTTTACCGGCCAGGACAATCACGTCATCCGCCGAAGCACTGGCGATCAACTGGGCAATCGCCTGGCCACGGCCTGCGACGAAAGTGACTTTATCCACAGCGGTGAAGCCGGCGCGGATGTCATCGAAAATGACTGCCGGGTCTTCGGTACGCGGATTGTCATCGGTCACCAGCACGCCGTCGGCCAGACGTTCGACCACTTCCGCCATCAGCGGACGCTTGCCGCGATCACGGTCACCGCCGCAGCCGAACAGGCACAGCAAGCGGCCTTTGGCGTGAGGACGCAGGGCCATCAATACTTTTTCCAGCGCATCCGGGGTGTGGGCGTAATCGACCACCACCAGTGGCTGGGTGCCGCCGCCAAGACGCTGCATGCGACCGGCCGGGCCTTCGAGTTTCGGCAGGACCTTGAGGATTTCGTCCAGCGCGTAGTCCAGGCCGAGCAAGGCGCCGACTGCAGCCAATACGTTGCTCAGGTTGAAGCGACCGAGCAAGGTGCTGCGCAAATGGTGTTCGCCCTGGGGCGTGACCAACGTGGCGCGCACGCCTTCGTCGTCGAATTGCGCGTCACGGCAATAAAGGTAGGCGCTGGTATCTTCCAGGCTATAGGTGATCAAGCGCGACTCACGTTTGTCCGCAGCCAGTTGGCGGCCGAACTCGTCGTCGAGATTGATCACCCGGCACTTCAGATCGTTCCAGGCAAACAGCTTGGCCTTGGCTTCACCGTAGGCCTGCATGGTGCCGTGGTAATCCAGGTGGTCGCGGGACAGATTGGTCATCACCGCCACATCGAACGCCAGCGCAGTCACGCGGCCTTGATCCAGACCGTGGGAAGACACTTCCATGGCAACAGCCTTGGCACCGGCCTTTTTCAGGTCAGCCAGGGTCGCTTGCACGGCGATCGGGTTCGGTGTGGTGTGCAGGCCGCTTTCCAGCGCGCCGTAGAAACCGGTGCCCAGGGTGCCAACGATGCCGCAATGTTGGCCAAGCAAGTCCAGGGCCTGCGCAACCAACTGCGTGACGCTGGTTTTGCCATTGGTGCCGGTTACGCCGACCAGGTTCAGGTGCCGGCTCGGGTCGCCATAAAAGCGACCGGCGATGTCCGACAGCTGCGCCGCCAGGCCTTTGACCGGAATCAGCGGCACGTCAGTGATCGGCAATACGGTAGCGCCTTGGACTTCATAAGCCACGGCAGCAGCGCCGCGCTGCAAGGCATCGGCGATGTGCGCGCGCCCGTCGAACTTGCCGCCAGGAACGGCAAGAAACAAATCGCCAGCCCGCACGTTGCGGCTGTCCAGGGTCAGTTCGCGGATCAACAGATCGCGACCGGCGTGGGCGAAAATCTTGTTCAGGCTCAAAGACATTAGCCGCGCCCTCCATTGGCTTTCAGTGGAACGACCGGTGTGGCGTTAGCGGTTTGTGTCGGTGGCAGGTTATCCGGGGTGATGTTCATCAGGCGCAGCGTCCCCGACATCACTTTGCTGAACACCGGAGCCGAGACCAGACCACCGAAGTAACCGGCCTTGGTCGGTTCATCGATCACCACCACAATCGCGTAACGCGGATCGCTCATCGGGCCGAAACCGGCGAACAGCGAGCGGTAGGAATTCTCGGCGTAGCCTTTGGTGCCGACCGACGTTTTACGCGCGGTACCCGACTTGCCGGCCACGTGATACGCCGGCACTTGCGCACGGAACACACCGCGCGGGGCCTCGATCACTTGTTGCAGCATGGTCTGCATGGTTTTCGCGACAGCTTCCGGCAGCACTTGAGTGGTTTGCGGCGCCTTGTCGGTCTTGATCAGGGTCAGCGGCGCGAGGCGACCGTTGTTGGCCAAGGCCGAGAAAGCGTGAACCAGCTGAATCGCGGTGACGGAAATACCGTAGCCGTAGGACAGCGTGGCGGTTTCAGCCTTGCGCCATTCGCGGTAGTTCGGCAGGTTGCCGACGCGCTCGCCCGGGAAGCCGAGACCCGTGTCCTGGCCGAGGCCGACTTTTTGCGCGAGACGGAAGATGGTTTCGCCGCCGATATCGAACGCGACCTTACTCATACCGACGTTACTGGAATTGATCAGGATGCCGGTCAGATCAAGTACCGGGCCTTCGGACTTGGAGACGTCCTTGATGGTGTACTTACCAATCTGCAAAGTGCCCGGGTACACCTCGACAGTGTCGCTCGGTTTCCAGCGCCCGGTTTCGATCGCGGCACTCATGGAAATGGCTTTCATGGTCGAACCCGGTTCGAACACGTCGATCATGGCGCGGTTGCGCATCATCGCCGGCTGCAGGTTGCGACGGTTGTTCGGGTTGTAGGTCGGCTGGTTGACCATGGCGAGGATCTCGCCGGTCTTCACGTCCATGATCACCAGGCTGCCGGCCTTGGCGCCGTTCTCGATGATCGCGTTGCGCAGCTCGCGGTTGGCCAGATATTGCAGGCGCAAGTCAATGGACAACGCCAAGGGCTTGCCGGCCTTGGCGTTTTTGGTGACCTGGACATCCTTGATAAGTCGGCCACGCCGATCCTTGATGACCTGTCGCTTGCCGGCGACCCCGGCCAGCCATTCGTCGTAGGCCAGTTCGACCCCTTCACGACCGTGGTCATCAATGTCAGTAAAGCCGACCATGTGCGCGGTCACTTCACCCGCCGGGTAGAAGCGCCGAAATTCTTCGATGCCGTAGACGCCCGGCACTTTCAGGTCGAGCACAGACTGGCCCTGCTCGGGGGTCAGTCCGCGCACCAGGTAGATGAATTCTTTATTGGCCTGGGCTTCGAGGCGTTCAGCCAGGGCTTTAGGGTCTTGGCCCAGAGCCGCGGCCAGTGCTGGCCATTTTTCTTTGGCCAGCTGCATTTCCTTGGCGTTCGCCCACAGCGTGGTGACCGGCGTACTCACGGCCAAAGGCTCGCCGTTACGGTCGGTGATCAGACCACGGTGAGCCGGAATCGGAATGTGGCGAACGCTGCGCGCATCGCCCTGGCCTTTAAGGAAGGCACGGTCGACGACTTGCAGGTCGATGATCCGCCAGCAAATAGCCGCGACCATGACGCCGAGCAAGCCCAGCACCAGACGGAAACGCCATGGGAACAGTGCGCCTTCGAGTTTCATCATGGCGCCACCATCTGCACTTCAGCGGCGCCGGGAATGCGCATCTTCAGTTGCTCGGTGGCCAGGACTTCGATACGGCTGTGCGCGGTCCAGGTGCTCTGCTCCAGAATCAACCGGCCCCACTCCGCCTGCGCCTTGTCGCGCACGCTCAACTCGGCATACAGCGAGTTCAGCAACTGACGGTTCCAGTGAGCGCTGTACGACACGCCGATGGCCGACACAAGCACAGCCAGAAACAGCAGCAGCATGAAAAAGCTGCCGCCGGGCAGTGGCTTGGCGAAAAGCTTGCTCACCGCAACTTCTCCGCGACGCGCATGACGGCGCTACGGGAGCGTGGGTTGGCTTTGAGTTCGGCCTCGGAGGCGGACTGCGCTTTGCCATGGATTTTGATGATCGGTTCGAAAGCGACGTGACGGACCGGCAGGTTGCGCGGCAGGTTGTCGGCTTCGCCTTTTACCAGTTTGCGCATGAACAGTTTGACGATGCGGTCTTCCAGCGAGTGGAAGCTGATGACGACCAGGCGGCCGCCGATTTCCAGGCAGTCCAGTGCGGCTTCGAGGCCGGCTTCCAGATCGCCCAGTTCGTTGTTGACGTGAATACGCAGGCCCTGGAACGCACGAGTGGCAGGGTTCTTGCCCTTTTCCCATGCAGGGTTGGCGACTTTCAGGACTTCAGCCAGGTCGGCCGTGCGCTCGAACGGCTTGATGTCGCGGCGCTCGGCCACGGCACGGGCCATGCGGCCGGAGAAACGCTCTTCGCCGTATTCCTTGAATACGCGGGCGATTTCTTCAACCGGTGCGGTGTTGACGAATTCGGCGGCGCTGATCCCGCGCGACGGGTCCATGCGCATGTCCAGCGGGCCATCATTGAGGAAACTGAAGCCGCGCTCAGGGTCGTCGAGCTGTGGCGAAGACACGCCCAGATCGAGCAAAACGCCGCTGACCTTGCCGTGCAGGCCGCGTTCGGCCACTTCCGAACCGAGCTCGGCAAAGCTGCGTTGCACAACGACAAAGCGGCCGTCTTCGGCCGCTAGCGTTTGCCCGGTGGCAATCGCTTGAGGATCTTTGTCGAATCCGAGGACCCGACCGTCGGGACCGAGCTGGCTCAGGATCAACCGACTGTGCCCGCCGCGCCCGAACGTACCGTCCAGATAGCAGCCATCAGGACGTACGGCGAGAGCCTCCACGGCTTCGTCAAGCAGTACGGTGATGTGGTTAAAGCCGCTATCAATAGTCACAGGATCAAATCACGCAGTTCATCAGGCATGGCGCCCGGTTGTTGAATAGCAGCCAGGTCAGCGGCAGAAACCGCATCCCAGGCATCCTCGTCCCACAATTGGAACTTGTTCAGTTGGCCTACCAACATCGCGCGCTTATCCAACTTGGCATATTCACGAAGACGCGGTGGAACCAGAAAACGACCACTGCCATCGAGCTCGAGGTCGACGGCATTACCAATCAGTAAACGTTGCAGGCGGCGGTTCTCTTCGCGAAGCGAAGGCAGTGCGCGCAGTTTGGTTTCGATAATTTCCCACTCATCGAGGGGGTAAACACACAAACACGGATCAACGGCATCAATTGTGACGATCAGCTGACCGGAACTACGCGAAACGAGCTCGTCACGGTACCGGCTCGGCATGGCGAGACGGCCCTTTGCGTCGAGACTGATAGCGTTAGCTCCGCGAAACACGTCAGCGTTTCTCCAAATATTAGCGTTTTACGCTCAAAAAACCCACTTCATGCCACTTTCCGCCACTTGCGCACACTATAGGAATGCGGCCACCGCACCGTCAAGGCGCGGTTTAAAGGAAAAGCCTTACAGAACTGAGATTTAGGAGGGTAAAAGGAGGGGTAACGACAATCTGACGGATGAATTTGCCCGATAACTTGAATCAGCACAGAAGGCTGCGTTCGAAAGTTAAAGTAATTTGTTAAGAGTAAGATTTTTTCGGTATTACGAAAGTGTTCTGGCAACGATTCTGGAAGGAGGGAAAATGCTACTACCAGCGCCCTGCTCAATGATTAAAGCAGGGGGGAGAAAAAAGGTGGAGAGTCGATCTGTAAGCCGGGTTCTGTCTTGAACAGTCATTCGTCTACGATGGCCATCACTGGACATCTTTAGCAACCTACCCGGTCCCAGCGCGGGCCACGCCTTGGGACCCTATTTGGTCTTGCTCCAAGTGGGGTTTACCTAGCCACGAACTGTTGCCAGACGTGCGGTGCGCTCTTACCGCACCTTTTCACCCTTACCGGCGCCGAAGCGCTTAGGCGGTTATTTTCTGTGGCACTTTCCGTAGGCTCACGCCTCCCAGGCATTACCTGGCACTTCGCCCTATGGAGCCCGGACTTTCCTCCCCCCCCTAATTTTCATAGAGGGCAGCGACTGTCCGATCGACTCTCCGCCGCGAAGGTTAACGGCAGAGCGGCCTAAGAACAAGCGCTAAACACCTTTCGCTGCTCCTGTGCGTCGGGTTTTTACTCGCCCTTCTGTTTATCCAGTGCAACCTGATAGAGCACATTCTTGCGCTCACCGGTAATTTGCGCCGTCAATGCCGCCGCACGCTTGAGCGGCATCTCTTCGAGCAACAGGTTAAGGATGCGCATGGCTTCGCTGCTGACCGCATCCTCGGACTCAGGAACCGACCAGCCAGCTACCAACACCACGCACTCGCCGCGCTGCTGATTGCTGTCCGACTCGACGAACTCACGCAACTCAGCCAGTGGCAAACCTTTAAGGGTTTCGAAAGTTTTGGTGATTTCACGGGCCAGCAACGCCGGACGCTCGGGGCCGAATACCAGCTCCATGTCCTGCAGGCACTCAAGGATGCGATGCGGCGCCTCATAGAAAATCAGCGTGCGCGGCTCTTCCTTGACCAGCTCAAGACGAGCGCGGCGACCCACAGCCTTGGCGGGCAGGAAGCCTTCGAAAATAAAACGGTCCGACGGCAGGCCCGCCGCCGACAACGCCGCGATCAATGCGCAGGCGCCCGGGACCGGCACCACATTGATCCCGGCGGCACGGGCCTGACGTACCAGGTGATAACCCGGATCGGAAATCAGCGGCGTGCCAGCATCGGAGATCAGCGCCACATCATCGCCCGCCAGCAATCGCGTTATAAAGCGGCTACCTTCATCTCGCTCATTGTGCTCATGGCAGGCTGCCAGCGGCGTCGGAATGCCGAAATGCTGCATCAAGCGCTGGGAGTGACGGGTGTCTTCGGCGGCGATCAACGCGACGTCGCGCAGGATTTTCAGCGCACGCGCACTGATGTCGTCCAGGTTGCCGATGGGCGTCGCCACCACATAAAGCGAGCCAGCAGCGGAATTCAAAGCACCTGGAGCAGTCAAAGCGCACACCTCATGATCGGTAAAAGGCGCCATTGTAGCGCGTAGCGGCGCTTGCGATCGCCCCGCCCTCCTCGGGTTTTTCAGGCGTTTGTGCAGCGCTGCAACATTTGTACGAGCTAAATTGATCGATTCACGCCAGTAACATCGCGCCCCGGCCAGTGCTTGGGTACAATTCCACGCTAATTTGATCGAGTATCAGGAACACTACATGATCGCTTGCCTGCGGCTGTTCACTGCCCTCTGCCTCGCTGCCTTGCTGGCGGCTTGCGCCAGCTCGCCCTCTTCCAGCCTTGGCGAACTCCCACGGACCCCGGACGCCAGTATCGAGCAACTGCTCGAACAGGCCACTCAAAGCAAGGACCCGGAAAAAGCCGCGCTGCTGCGCCTGAGCGCGGCCGACCTGGCCTATCGTCAGGGCAATGCCGGCCAGTCCGCGCAAATCCTGCAACAGGTGCCGGTGGAACAACTCAAGCCCGGCCAACAAGTCTTCGCCAGCACCCTGGCGGCTGAACTGGCCATGGCGCGCAATCAGCCCAAGGCGGCGTTGACTGCCTTGAGCCATCCGAGCCTGCAACGCCTGAGCGAATTGCCGGTCGAGCAACAGGTTCGCACCGGCACCGTCCATGCTCGCGCCCTTGAGGCCGATGGCCAGACACTGGCAGCTGCAAGGGAGCGCATCTTCATTGCGCCAATGCTCGAAGGTGAAGCGGCCGCTAAAAACCACGAAGCGATCTGGACCCTGATCGCTTCGCTGCCAACCGATCAACTGCAACCCACCACCACCGACGACCTCGGCGGCTGGATGGCGCTGGCACTGGCCGTGAAAACCGCCGGCACCCTGGAACAGCAGCAAGCCGCGATCGACACCTGGCGCGCCCAGAACCCCAAGCACCCGGCCGCCATTCAGTTGCCGCTGCCACTGACCAAGCTCAAGGAACTGGCCAGCCAGCCCCTGAGCAAGATCGCCCTGCTGCTGCCGCAAGACGGCCCGCTGGCCTCGGTCGGCAAAGCACTGCGCGAGGGTTTCATGGCCGCTCACTACCAGGCTCAACAAGCCGGGCAGAAGCCGCCAGCCATCGAGTTCTATGACAGCTCGAAACTGACCTCCCTGGACGAGTTCTACCGCAAGGCGCAGGCCGACGGCGTGCAACTGGTGGTCGGCCCGCTGGAAAAACCACTGGTCAAACAGCTCAGCACTCGCCCGCAACTGCCGATCACCACCCTGGCGCTGAACTACAGCGAAGGCGAACAAGGTCCGGCTCAGCTGTTCCAGTTTGGTCTGGCCGCTGAAGATGAAGCGCGTGAAGTGTCTCGTCGCGCTCGCGCCGACGGCCTGCATCGCGCCGCCATCATGGTGCCGAAAGGCGAATGGGGCGATCGCGTGATGCGAGCCTTCAGCCAGGACTGGCAAGCCAACGGCGGCAGCATCGTTGCGACCGAACGCGTTGACCAACCGGTGCAACTGGCCCAACAGATTGCCGACATGTTCCAGCTGCGTCAGAGCGAAGGTCGCGCCAAGAGCCTGCAAAGCACCGTTGGTTCGCAGGTAGCAGCCCAACCATCGCGCCGTCAGGACATCGAGTTCATCTTCCTGGCCGCGACGCCGCAACAGGCCCAGCAGATCAAACCGACCCTGAATTTCCAGTACGCGGGTGACGTGCCAGTCTACGCCACGTCCCACGTGTTCAGCGCCAGCGGCGACGTGAACCAGTACAACGACATGAACGGCATCCGCTTCTGCGAAACCCCGTGGTTGCTGGACGCCAATGACCCACTGCGCAAACAGGTCACCGCACAATGGCCACAAGCTGCCGGCAGCCTCGGCCGCCTGTACGCAATGGGCGTGGATGCGTATCGCCTGGCGCCGCGACTGGGGCAACTCAAGGCACTGCCGGACAGTCGCATTGAAGGCCAGTCGGGCAGCCTGGGCATGACCCAGAACCAGCGTGTGGTGCGCCAGTTGCCGTGGGCACAGTTCGTCAGCGGTCAGGTTCAACGCCTGCCGGACACCCCGCGCTGATGCCTGACAGGTCACGCCAGCAAAGCGGTAAAGATGCCGAGCGCCATGCGCTCGAGCATCTTCAACAACAGGGTCTGCGCCTGCTGGCGCAGAACTGGTTGTGCAAACGCGGCGAGCTTGATCTGGTCATGCTTGATGGCGATACAGTAGTATTCGTTGAAGTCCGCTACAGAAAAAACACCCAATGGGGTGGAGCGCTCGATAGCATCGATGGGCGCAAACGGCAGAAACTGATTTTCGCCGCGCAGTATTTTCTTCAGCGCGAGTCGCGTTGGGCCAATTCCCCCTGCCGCTTCGACGTGGTTGCCATCGACAGCAACCTCGATCAGTTGAACTGGTTGCAGAATGCCTTCGACAGCTGATCGCGCGCGCCCCGAAGCGGACACCTTTACCCAACACTTTTGCTCTTTGCTTTGCGGGCTGCACATTCATGTGCCGAGTAGCCGCGCTAATTAAGGTCACACAGATGGACATGCAATCCCGAATTCGCCAGCTTTTTCAGGCCAGTATCGATACCAAGCAAATGGCGATGGACGTACTTGCACCGCACATCGAGCAAGCCAGCCAGGTGATGGTCAACGCCCTGCTCAACGAGGGCAAAATGCTTTCCTGCGGCAACGGCGGCTCTGCCGGTGACGCCCAGCACTTTTCGTCCGAGCTGCTCAACCGCTTCGAGCGCGAACGTCCGAGCCTGCCAGCCATTGCGCTGACCACCGACAGCTCGACGATCACCTCGATCGCCAACGATTACAGCTACAACGAAATCTTCTCCAAACAGATCCGCGCCCTCGGTCAGCCGGGTGACGTATTGCTGGCGATTTCCACCAGCGGCAACTCGGCGAACATAATTCAAGCGATCCAGGCCGCACATGATCGCGAAATGATTGTCGTAGCATTGACCGGTCGCGATGGCGGCGGCATGGCGTCGCTGCTATTGCCTGAGGACGTCGAGATTCGCGTACCGGCCAACGTCACCGCACGTATTCAGGAAGTCCACCTGCTGGCGATCCATTGCCTTTGCGATTTGATCGACAGCCAACTGTTCGGGAGTGAAGAATGACCCCTAATCGCCTAGGCCTTCTGGCCTTGACCCTGTGCCTCGGCATCAGCGGCTGCACATCGGTGGTGAACGCCAGCCGTGAAGCGCCGATTGAAGATGACCGCGGTACGCGCACCTTCGGCAGCAAGATCGACGACTCCCTGATCGACACCAAGGTCGGCGTGAACGTCGCCAAGGCCGATCCTGCCCTGGACAATGACTCACACATCGTCGTAACCAGCTTCAACGGTGTCGTGCTGCTCGCCGGACAAACACCGACTGCCGACCTCAAGGCCAAGGCCGAACAGGCCGCCGCCGCGGTCCAGCGCGTGAAGAAGGTGCATAACGAACTGCAAGTGCTGCCGCCTTCCGGCTTCCTTGCCCGTCAGAACGACACTTGGCTGACTTCCAAGATCAAGACCCAGATGCTCACCGACCCGAACATCCCGGGCTCGCGCATCAAGGTCGTCACCGAGAACGGCATCGTTTATTTGCTGGGTCTGCTGACCAAGCAGGAAGCGGCGCAGGCTACCAATCTGGTGCAGAGTGTTTCCGGCGTGCAGAAGATTGTGAAGTTGTTCGAATATATCGACTGACGTCCTTTGTGGGAGCGGGCTTGCTCGCGAAGACGAATTAACATTCAACGATGATGTTGACTGACACTCCGCTTTCGCGAGCAAGCCCGCTCCCACATGGATTGCGCGCACAAAAAAGGCGATCCTTGCGGATCGCCTTTTTTTATTTCACCACTTTCAAACTGGGTCGACCGCTGGGACGCGGCGGTTCGCTGTCGGGTGGCGGAATATCATCATCCGGCTCGATCTCTTCCTCGTCTTCCATAGGCGATTCCAGATCAAACACCATGCCCTGGCCATTCTCCCGGGCGTAAATACCCAGGATCGATGCGATAGGCACGTACAGGGTGTGTGGCACGCCACCGAAGCGCCCTTCGAAGCTGACCGCTTCGTTATCCATGTGCAGATGACGCACGGCAGCCGGTGATACGTTCAGGACAATCTGTCCGTCACTGGCAAAACCCTGAGGCACCTGCACCGACGGATACTCGGAATTGACCAGCATGTGCGGGGTGCAATCGTTATCCACAATCCACTCGTAGAGCGCGCGGACCAGATAAGGTCGACTGGAGTTCATAGCGGCTCCTTAAGCCTTAGCGCATATCGCGTTCGACACCAGACAGACTCGCCTGGAAAGCCTCACGCGCAAACGAGCGCTCCATGTAATCAAGCAGCGGCTTGGCAGGCCGCGGCAGTTCAATACCCAAAATCGGCAAACGCCAGAGTATTGGCAATAGGCAGCAATCCACCAGACTTTGTTCCTCACTGAGGAAAAACGGCTTGTCGGCGAACAGCGGCGACACGCCAGTCAGGCTTTCACGCAACTCTTTGCGAGCCACGACGCGGGCGGCTTCCTTGGTCTTCGAATCCAGGATCAGATCCACCAGACCACACCAGTCACGCTGAATACGATGAATCAGCAGACGGCTATTGGCACGCGCCACAGGATAAACCGGCAGCAAGGGCGGGTGCGGGTAACGCTCATCCAGATATTCCATCACCACGGTCGACTCCCACAACGCCAGGTCACGATCGACCAGGGTGGGCAGACTTCCGTAAGGGTTCACTTCAATCAGTTTAGGCGGCTGGCGACCAGCTTCCACGTAAATGATCTCTGCGCTGACACCCTTCTCTGCAAGTACGATGCGCACTCGGTGGGAATAGTGGTCGGCGGGGTCGGAGTAACAGGCCAACCGATTGGTCACGCCCATGGCGGTCCTCCTCGCTTGTTGAAATTATCGGAAACGGAAAAACGCACACGCCCAGAGGACGCCTCCCGTAACGTCTGGATCACCAGACTCGTTACACCTTCAGAGACGCCCCTGGGCGCGTGCGATTAACAGCAATTGCTTACAGCTTTATCAATGGACGTCTTTCCAGTATTCACGCTTGAGCAAGTAAGCGAATACGAAGAAGAACGCCAGGTACAGCAACACATAGGTACCGATGCGCTGATGCTGCAGCTTCACCGGGTTGGCCGAATAGGCCAGGAAGGTCACCAGATTCTTGACCTTCTCGTCGAACTGCTCTGCGTTCAGCGTGCCGGTCTTCGGCAACACGGTCAGCTGGTCACACGCCTCATGAGTCAGAGCCGTACCGGTCAGCGGATCGTATTGCTTCTTGCCGTCTTCGACGATTTGAATTTGTTTGCAGCCTACCACCTGACGACCCTGCAGGCCGACCAGAACGTTAGGCATCCCGACGTTCGGGAAGACCTTGTTGTTCACGCCCCAGGGACGCGACGGGTCTTCATAGAACGAACGCAGGTAACCGTAGAGCCAGTCAGTACCACGAACGCGAGCGACCAGGGTCAGGTCGGGCGGTGCCGCACCGAACCAGGTCTTGGCGTCTGCCGGCTGCATGCCGATGTTCATGTGGTCGCCAATCTTGGCGCCGGTGAACACCAGCTTCGAGAGCATCAGGTCATGCGGGATGCCCAGGTCATCGGCAACACGCTCGTAGCGCTGGAACTTGGCGCTGTGGCAGCCCATGCAGTAGTTGGCGAACGTACGCGCGCCGTCCTGCATGGCCGCTTTGTCAGAAACGTCGATGTCGACTTTTTCCAGCTCGGGACCACCGTGTTCGGCCGCGAAGGACAGGACAGGCATGGCAGCAAGAATCAGTACAGCAAATAGCTTTTTCATCAGCCAGTCACCCTTTCCGGAACCGGTTTGGTCTTCTCGAGCCTGGTGTAGAACGGCATCAGAATGAAGTAGGCGAAGTACAGGAAGGTACAGACCTGCGACAGCAACGTACGGCCTGGCGTCGGGGCCAGAACACCCAGAATGCCGAGGATCACGAACGAAACGCAGAACACCACCAGCCAGATTTTGCTCAGCCAGCCTTTGTAGCGCATCGACTTGACCGGGCTGCGGTCCAGCCATGGCAGGACGAACAGCACCGCGATGGCCGCACCCATGGCGATAACGCCCAGGAGCTTGTCCGGAACCGCCCGCAAAATCGCGTAGAACGGCGTGAAGTACCAGACCGGAGCAATGTGTTCTGGCGTCTTGAAGGCGTTCGCCACTTCAAAGTTCGGCTTCTCTAGGAAGTAGCCGCCCATTTCCGGGAAGAAGAACACGATCGAGCAGAAGATGAACAGGAACACCACCACGCCGACGATATCTTTCACGGTGTAGTACGGGTGGAAGGCAATGCCGTCCAGCGGTACGCCGTTTTCGTCTTTGTGTTTCTTGATGTCGACGCCGTCCGGGTTGTTCGAGCCGACTTCGTGCAACGCCAGGACGTGCAGCACCACCAGACCGAGAATCACGATCGGCAGGGCCACAACGTGCAGCGCAAAGAAGCGGTTGAGGGTAATCCCGGAAATCAGGTAGTCACCACGAATCCACTGGGTCAGGTCGTTGCCGATGACCGGGATCGCACCGAACAGCGAGATGATCACCTGGGCACCCCAGTAGGACATCTGGCCCCACGGCAGCAGGTAACCCATGAAGGCTTCAGCCATCAGCGCCAGGTAGATCAGCATGCCGAAGACCCACACCAGCTCGCGCGGCTTCTGGTACGAACCGTAGAGCAAGCCACGGAACATGTGCAGATAAACCACGATGAAGAACATCGAAGCGCCGACCGCGTGCAACATACGCAGGATCGAGCCGTACTCGACGTCGCGCATGATGTATTCGACGGAAGCAAACGCTTCTTCCGCCGACGGGGTGTAGCTCATGGTCAGCCAGACACCGGTAACGATCTGGTTGACCAGAACGAGCAGTGCCAGGGAGCCAAAGAAATAGAAGAAGTTGAAGTTCTTCGGGGCGTAGTACTTGCTGAGATGGTCTTCCCACATTTTGGTGGCGGGAAAGCGCGCATCAACCCAATCCATGAACTTGCTCATCACGCTTTCTCCGTATCGACGCCAATGATAATGATGTCATCGGTTTCATAGGAATGCGGGGGCACTGGCAGGTTCAAAGGCGCAGGTTGCGACTTGTAGACGCGGCCAGCCAGATCGTAGTGGGAACCGTGGCATGGGCAGAAATAACCACCTACCCAGTCCTTGCCCAGATCCGCAGGTGCCACTTCTGGGCGGAAGGTCGGCGAGCAACCCAGGTGCGTGCAGATACCGATCAGCAGCAGAACTTCTGGCTTGATCGAACGCGTTTCCGGGTCGACATAGGTCGGTTGTGTCGAGTTCTTGGAGGTCGGGTCAGATAGCTGGCCCTCGATCTTTTTCAGATTCCCCAGGATTTCCTCGGTACGGCGGACAATGAACACCGGCTGACCGCGCCACTCAGCAATCATCTGCTGGCCTGGCTCGATTTTGCTGACATTCACTTTCACCGGTGCACCTGCGGCTTTCGCCTTGGCACTGGGAAACCATGACCCCACGAACGGGACCGCAGCCCCCACCGCTCCTGCAGCACCCACCACGGATGTGGCTGCTACCAAGAAGCGACGCCGGCCTGCATTCACGCCGTCATTGCTCATTCAGTCCTCTCCCATCAGCTTTGTGGCCTGTTAAATCAGGCGTCTACTAAGTAAATCTGTGTACTTATAAAAATTTTGCCGAATGGTAATGAAAAGCCCCAATTCTGACAAGGTAATTACCGAGGGGCTCCACTGCCAAGCCTTGCAGTATAGGGGCTCTGCGGCTGTGGCAAGTTGTCACAGCGCAATTCTTTGATAAATCGCGCCCATAAAAAAACGCCCAGCTTCGCGAGGAAACTGGGCGTTCTTTTTGAACGCGAAAGCGAATTAACGCTTCGAGTACTGCGGACGCTTACGCGCTTTACGCAGACCAACTTTCTTACGTTCAACTTCACGAGCATCGCGAGTAACGAAGCCAGCTTTGCGCAGAGCGCCACGCAGGGTTTCGTCGTACTGCATCAGTGCGCGAGTGATACCGTGGCGGATTGCGCCAGCTTGACCACTTACACCACCGCCGATCACGGTGACGTAGATGTCGAACTTCTCGACAGTCTCAGTCAATTCCAGCGGCTGACGAACTACCATGCGGGCAGTTTCGCGGCCGAAGAAATTATCCAGCGAACGGTTGTTGATGGAGATGTTACCAGTACCCGGACGCAGGAAAACGCGTGCGGTTGCGGTCTTGCGACGGCCAGTGCCGTAATTTTGAGTCGCCGACATAATGAACTATTCCGTTAAAACTTCAGTTCTTGGGGCTGCTGAGCAGTATGAGGGTGTACAGCGCCCGCATAGACTTTCAGCTTACGATACATGTCGCGACCCAGTGGGTTCTTAGGCAGCATGCCTTTGACCGCGGTCTCGATCACGCGCTCAGGGGCTTTAGCGATCAGCTTTTCAAAGTTGATCGACTTGATGCCGCCCGGGAAACCGGAGTGGGAGTAGTAGATTTTGTCGGTGGTTTTAGCACCGGTTACACGAATCTGCTCGGCATTGATAACGACGATGTAATCGCCGGTGTCAACGTGAGGAGTGTACTCAGCTTTATGCTTGCCACGCAGACGGCTCGCGATTTCGGTGGCCAGACGACCCAGGGTCTGACCTGCAGCGTCGACGACAAACCAGTCGCGCTGTACTGTTTCCGGTTTAGCAGTAAAAGTTTTCATTCTTTATAGCCTCAGGGGCCGCCCTGTAAATTAGACGGCGGATCTTACTGAATAGTGCGTACTTTGACAAGTCAAAGGCAGCCGGATACAGACGCTTTCGGGGGCTCGGGTCGGCGCGTCCGTTCAACGGCAAGATTCTTCGGCGGCGGCGCATCACTTCCACTGCAGAAAGAGGTGCGCAATTATGCAGATTGCGAAAAATATTTCAACCTGCTTTTATGATTGTTTTGCCCAAGGAGCACCCGATGGACTATCGCCAGCTAGGCCGAACCAATCTGAACGTGAGTGCCCTCTGCCTCGGAACCATGACCTGGGGCGAGCAAAACACTGAAGCTGAAGCCTTCGCCCAGATCGAACGGGCCAAGGGCGCCGGGATCAATTTCATCGACACCGCCGAAATGTACCCGGTGCCGCCCAAGGCCGAAACCTACGCCACCACCGAACGCTACATCGGCAATTACTTCAAAAGCCGCGGTGATCGCGCCGACTGGATCCTGGCCAGCAAGATCGCCGGCCCCGGCAACACCATCGATTACATCCGCGATAAAAACCTGCGGCACAACCGCCAGCACATCACCGAAGCCGTGGACGCCAGCCTCAAGCGCCTGCAAACCGACTACATCGACCTCTATCAACTGCACTGGCCGGAACGCAGCACCAATTTCTTCGGTCAGCTGGGCTACAAACACCAGACCGAGGCCAATCTGACGCCACTGGAAGACACCCTCGAAGCGTTGGACGAGCAGGTCAAGGCCGGCAAGATTCGCCACATCGGCCTGTCCAACGAAACACCGTGGGGCACCATGCGCTTCCTCGCCCTGGCCGAAGCCCGTGGCTGGCCGCGCGCCGTTTCGATTCAGAATCCGTACAACCTGCTCAACCGCAGCTTCGAAGTCGGCCTGGCGGAAATCGCCATCCGCGAACAATGCGGCCTGCTCGCCTATTCGCCGCTGGCGTTCGGTTTCCTGTCGGGCAAGTACGAAGGTGGTGCGCGTCCGCCGAAAGGTCGCCTGAGCCTCTACAGCCGCTTCAGCCGCTATTTCAACCCACAGTCGGAAGCCGCATGCAGCCGTTACGTGGCGCTGGCTCGTGAACACGGCCTGGACCCGGCACAGATGGCGCTGGCGTTTGTCACCCAGCAGCCGTTCGTGACCAGCAATATCATCGGTGCCACAACCATGGAGCAGTTGGAGAGCAACCTCGCCAGCTTCGAGCTGATACTTTCCGACGAAGTGCTGGAGGGGATTGAGGCGATTCACAAGGATCACCCGAACCCGGCTCCTTGAGCGCCCGATAAAAAAGCCTTCGCGAGCAAGCCCGCTCCCACATTTGGAACGCATTCCCCTGTGGGAGCGGGCTTGCTCGCGAAGGCGTCAGTCCAGTCACCGCAAAATCAAAGCGACCGCGCAATAATCTCCTTCATGATTTCATTGGTCCCCGCATAAATCCGCTGCACCCGCGCATCCGCCCACGCCCGGGCGATCGGGTACTCCCACATGAACCCGTAACCGCCATGCAGCTGCACGCATTCGTCGAGTACCTTGCATTGCAGGTCGGTGCCCCAGTACTTGGCCATCGCTGCCGTCGGCACATCCAGCTTGCCTTGCAGGTGCAACTCCAGGCAGCGATCAACGAAGACCCGGCCGATCTGGATTTCAGTGGCCATCTCCGCCAGCTTGAAGCGCGTGTTCTGGAAGTCGGCAATCGCCTTGCCGAACGCCTTGCGCTCACGGGTGTAATCCAGCGTCCATTTCAACGCAGCTTCAGCCGAAGCCAGTCCGCCGATGGCCACAGTGAGGCGCTCCTGAGGCAATTCCTGCATCAGGTAAGCGAAGCCCATGCCCGCCTGCCCCAGCAGGTTTTCCTTCGGTACCCGTACGTCCTGGAAGAACAGCTCCGAAGTGTCCTGCGCCTTCATGCCGACTTTTTCCAGGCGCTTACCCTTGTCGAAACCCGGGGTGTTGGCCTCGACCAGAAACAGGCTGGTGCCCTTCGCGCCCGCCTTCGGATCCGTCTTGGCCACGACAATCACCAGATCAGCCAGATAGCCGTTGGTGATGAACGTCTTGGACCCGTTGATCACGTACTCGTCGCCATCCAGCACGGCGGTGGTTTTCACCCCTTGCAGGTCAGAACCGGCACCCGGCTCGGTCATGGCAATGGCCGTTACCATCTCGCCGGACACCAGTTTCGGCAGGTATTTATGCTTCAGCGCTTCACTGCCGTAATGCAGGATGTACGGCGCCACAATGTCCGAATGCAGAGAAAAACCGATCCCGGTGAGACCCAGTCGCCCCACCTCTTCGATCACCACTGCGCTGTAGAGAAAGTCCGCCCCCAGCCCGCCGTATTCCTCCGGCAGATGCGAACAGAGCATCCCCGCCTCCCCTGCCTTGTTCCAGAGTTTACGGTCGATGTAGCCTTGTTTCTCCCATTGCCCATGAAACGGCACGGCCTCTTTTTCGAGGAACGTTCGCACGCTGTCGCGAAACAATTCGTGCTCGGAACTGAACAAGGTTCTGGGGATCATGCGGCACCTGTCGTTAATTGTTGGAAGGAGTTGACCTTCAGAGACTAAGCCTCGCATCCGATACAGGACACTGGACACATCAGACAAAAAATAAGACGATCCAGCCGTCTGGTGACCACTTTCCCCTATAAGAATAAAGTTGAATTATGTCTAACCAAGTCTCCACGCCCTTGCGGCGCGTCAGCATCCTGGCTATCGACCGGGTTTTCGCTTCCACCCTCATGCAAGCCAAGGATTTCTTCCACCTGGCCAGCCTGCGTTATGGCAAACAACTGGGTCAGGGCCTGACTCCGGCGTTCGAAACCCGGCTGGTCAGCCCCGACGGCAAACCGGTGAACAGCTTCAGCGATGTGATCATGCCGGTGGACGGCGGCCTCGAAAATGCCGACGTCATCATCCTCCCGGCCTTCTGGGACGATTTCGATACGCTGTGCCAACGTTATCCACAGGTGCTGCCGTGGCTGCGTCAGCAACACGCTCGCGGCGCGGTGCTTTGCGGCGAGGCGACCGGGGTGTTCTGGCTCGCCGAAGCCGGTCTGCTCAATGGCAAGGAAGCGACCACGTACTGGCGCTTCTTCAATGCCTTTGCCGAACGCTTCCCACAGGTTCAGCTCAATCAGGACAAGCACCTGACCGACGCCGACAACCTGTACTGCGCAGGCGGCACGACGTCGGCGTGTGATCTTTACATCTACCTGATCGAACGCTTCTGCGGCGCCAACGTATCGCAAGCGGTGGCGCGAGACATTCTCTACGAAGTGCAGCGTAGCTACTCACCAGGACGCATCGGATTCGGCGGCCAGAAGTTGCACCAGGACGTGATCATCCTGCAGATCCAGCACTGGCTCGAAGAACACTTCGCCGACAAATTCCGCTTCGAAGACGTCGCCCGCGAACACGGCATGAGCATCCGCAACTTCATGCGCCGCTTTCAGACTGCCACCGGTGACAAGCCGCTGCATTACCTGCAACGCTTGCGCATCGAGACGGCCAAGGGTTTGTTGTCGGGTAGCCGCAAGAGCATCAAGACCATCAGTTATGAAGTCGGCTACGACGATGCGAGCTTCTTCGCGCGGCTGTTCCGCCAGCACACCGAGTTGTCGCCGAACCAGTATCGGCAGCAGTTTCAGCAAGCTGCTTAAGGGCAGGACACAAATCCAATGTGGGAGCGGGCTTGCTCGCGAATACGGACTGACATTCAACATTGTCGTCGACTGACAGACCGCTTTCGCGAGCAAGCCCGCTCCCACATGGTATGTGGTGAATGAGAAGATTTGGGCATAAAAAAAGGGCCTGCATTTGCAGGCCCTTTTTCATTTTCCGAATAGTCCTACGGCTTATGCGCCCGGGACAAAAATTCGTGCGACTGCATTTCCAGCAGACGGCTAAGCGTGCGCTGGAACTCGAAGTTCAAACGACCGCCGGTGTAGAGGTCTTTGAGCTCGACTTCAGCCGAGATGATCAGCTTGACGTTACGGTCGTAGAACTCGTCGACCATGTTGATAAAGCGTCGGGCGATGTCGTCGGTGGTGACGCTCATCTGCTCGACACCGCTGAGCAACACGGCGTGGAAGATCTTGCCCAGTTCGATGTAATCGTTCTGGCTACGCGGGCCGTCGCACAGTTCGCGGAAGTCGAACCAGGCCACGTCATCGCAGGTACGCAGCGCGCGAATCTCACGATTCTCGATCATCAGCACGTCATTCTCGATGGCAGCCGTGCATTCCGGGGTCAGGGCGCGGAAGCTCTTGCGCAGGCTTTCATGCGCGGCTTCGTCCAGCGGGAAGTGGAACAGCTCGGCTTGCTCAAGGTGACGCAGACGATAATCGACGCCGCTGTCGACGTTGACGATGTCAGTGTTCTGCTTGATCAGCGCAATCGCCGGCAAGAAGCGCGCACGCTGCAGGCCGTCCTTGTACAGACCGTCCGGCACGATGTTCGAAGTCGCGACCAGGGTCACGCCGTTCTTGAACAGTTCTTCCATCAGCGTGCCGAGGATCATCGCGTCGGTAATGTCGGACACGAAGAACTCATCGAAACAGATCACCCGGGCTTCGTCGGAGAAGCGCTTGGCGATGATGGTCAGCGGGTTCTTCTCGCCACCGAGGGTCTTCATTTCTTCGTGCACGCGCTTCATGAAGCGGTGGAAGTGAGTGCGGACCTTTTCCTTGAACGGCAGCGCTTCGAAGAAGGTGTCGACCAGGTAAGTCTTGCCACGGCCCACGCCGCCCCAGAAATACAGACCCTTGACCGGTGCCTGTTCTTTCTTGCCAAACAGTTTGCCGAGCAGGCCCGGCTTGTTGTTCGACGCCGCGACCAGATCGTCGTACAGGCGCTGCAAATGGCGCACCGCAGTTTCCTGCGAGGCGTCATGGAAGAATTCCGGGCGTTTCAGATCAGCTTGATATCGTTCTAGGGGCGTCATAATTCGTTAGCAAGGCAACAAAAACGGGCCGTCACTGTAGCGACGGCCCGTGGGAATGGCAATCGGCCCTTGGTCGGACCGAGCCGTTGATTTATTCCTGAACCGGCGTCATCGCAACCCGCAGGGCGTCGATGGCCACGTCGCGAGAGGCGTTATCAGCAAAAGTTGGGCTGTCGCCCACGCATTCGCCTTCCAGCCAGACGCTGAAGCTGCGGTCTTCACTGCGCACATCCAATGGCTGGCCCGATTGCAGTTGCTTGGTCACCTGGCCTGCGGTTTTGCCGTCGGCGAAGTTGCGCGACAGCAGCAGTTGCTCGCCATCGGCCGCCAGCAGACGGAAGCGGAAACTGCTGTCTTCTTCGCGAAAGCTGACAAAACGCGCGGCTTTCGCGGCTTTCTTCTTGGTCGTTGCAGCGACTTGGGTCTGAGCGACGAAAGAACGCAAGCCGACCGCTTCACGCAGTTCGTGGAGGAACGGCGTGGCGACCGAACGGGCCTTTTTGGCGCCGATCTGCAGGATGTCTTCCAGGTCGGCCGGGCGCTCGATCAGTTGGTGATAACGCTCGCGGGATTCGCCCAGCTCGCTGTCCAGCAACTGGAACAGACGATTCTTTGCCTCACCCCAACCCAGACCTTGCAACAATTCGCTGCGGAATTCGTCGGACTGTGCCGGCGTGGCGAACGCCTGGAACAAGGTGAACAGGTGCGAGTTGTCCGGATCCTTGGCTTCGCCCGGCGCGCGGGAGTCAGTGACGATCCGCGAGATCGCGTCCTTCATTTCCTTGGCGCTGCTGAACAACGGAATGGTGTTGTCGTAGCTCTTCGACATCTTGCGACCGTCGAGGCCTGGCAACGTCGCGACGCTTTCTTCGATCAGCGCCTCGGGCATGGTGAAGAATTCTTTGCCCTGACCGAACAGATGGTTGAAGCGCTGGCCGATGTCACGGGCCATTTCCACGTGCTGGATCTGGTCACGACCGACCGGCACCTTGTGAGCGTTGAACATCAGAATGTCGGCAGCCATCAGCACCGGGTAGCTGTACAAGCCCATGGTGATGCCGGCATCCGGGTCTTCGCCGGTTTCGACGTTCTTGTCCACCGATGCCTTATAGGCGTGAGCGCGGTTGAGCAGGCCTTTGGCGGCGACGCAGGTCAGCAGCCAGGTCAGCTCGGGGATTTCCGGGATGTCGGACTGGCGATAAAAAGTCACGCGGTCCACATCCAGGCCACCGGCCAGCCAGGTCGCGGCGATTTCCAGACGCGAGCGCTGGATGCGCAGCGGGTCATCGCATTTGATCAGGGCGTGGTAGTCGGCCAGGAAGTAGAACGAATCGGCATTGCTGTCACGGCTGGCCAGGATCGCCGGGCGGATGGCACCGGCGTAGTTGCCCAGGTGCGGCGTGCCGGTAGTGGTGATGCCGGTGAGGATACGGGTACGAGTCGTCATGGGTAATCGCTTGTCAGACTGCAATCAATTCGATAGGCGCGGCAAGATCAGATCCTTGAGATCAGTCAGCTTGCCATGAAAAAAGTGTCCGCATTCTGCCACTTTCAGCAGCTCATGGGGACGTTCGAGCTTGTCGGACCACTCGTAAACGAGTTGTGGATCGATCACTTCATCGGTTTCCGGCTGGATCAGGGTCAATTCGCCGTGCTGCGGCAGTTGATCCTGATCGCCCAGGCGCATGACGGCTGGTGCCACCATGAACAAATGCTTGAGCTGTTCGCCCTTGGCTTCCAGGCGTCCGCCGAGACTTGCTGCAACAAAACCGCCGAAGGAGAATCCGAACAAGGTCAGCGGCAAGTCCGGGTGCTTGGCCCGCAGCCATTCGGCAACGGTCTGGGCGTCGTCGACTTCGCCAGTGCCCATATCGTGCGAGCCTTCGCTGGCACCGACGCCACGGTAGTTGAAACGCAAAGTGATCAACCCGGCATCGCGCGCCGTGCGCTGCAAGGTCGAGACCACTTTATTGAGCATGGTGCCGCCCTGAACCGGGTTCGGATGGCAGATCAGCGCCAGGCCGCGGGGCTGCTCGCTATCAAGGTAAAGGGCTTCCAGTTGGCCGACCGGGCCATCAATCACTACAGGGGTTTCGCGCATAAGCAAGGAAGGAACTCCGTGACCTCGAATCGGGTCGACTCGTCTAGCAAATTGTCTGTGCCAATCTATTGCGAGTGAATCGCGGTATACAGCGCAGGTTCGAGCCGTTAACGTAAAGCAAAGCCGTTTATAGAGGAAGGACTCGTGGAACACTCGCTCTTAGTTTGGTTGTTGCCGACTCTTGCCCTGGTTGTGGGTGTCGCCATTGGTTTCCTGATCGCTCGCCTGGTGCCGAATGCTGCGCCTAGCAGCACGCAACGTCAGCTGGATGACGTTCAGGAACGTTTCGACAGTTATCAGAACGAGGTGGTCACCCACTTCAACAGCACTGCAACACTGGTCAAGAAGCTGACTGCCAGCTATCAGGAAGTGCAGGATCACCTCGCCGAGGGCGCCAACCGCCTGGCCCTGGACGAGCAGACCCGTCAACGCTTGCTGGCCGCCCTGCACGCCGATGCGGCGCAGGCTCCACGGGAACGCCTGACGCCACCGCGCAATCAGGAGCCGCCTCGCGATTACGCCCCTAAAGCCCCGAACGCGCCGGGCATGCTCGATGAACATTACGGCCTGAAGAAGTAATCAGGTTTCGCGCGACATGAAAAAGCCCCCGGATGAGTAATTGTCCGGGGGCTTTTTTAATTTTGAAGTTTTCATCGCCTGTTCTGGCCCCTTCGCGATGTAGAAACGGATACATCCTTTACAATCGAGACCGGGGACATCCTTTACGTTTTTGTGAGTTTGAAAGGCGGTTTTCACCGCTTTTCAAACGACCTAAAAGGTAATCGCACAAATACACTTCCCAGACTTCATCTTCCACCTCCTTCAGCCCCAGTGCCTCACCCACCAGCGATTCGCTGACAAATACCATTCTGCCTTTCCACTTCATTGAGCCGTTTTGCCGGACTTTCCTGACCAGCAACTGTGAAGGGTAATTCACCTCCGGCACATGTCCGTCGTAGAGGCGGCTGGATGGCACGTAAACATCCGCTGGAACCTTCATTGCCAGTGCCTTGTGAGGGCGCTCGTAGTTGTATTCGTGGCGAAACCGTTCAAACGCCAACTGCTGCTGTACCAAGTTATGTTCAGGTGTCTTAAGCAGCGCAGCCTTGAGGGTTCGGTGCATTCGTTCATGGCGGCCATTCTGGTCAGGACGTCCGGGCTGGATACGCTCAGGATAGATGCCCAAGCGTATGAACCAGGCCGCCAAACTGGAGATGCGCGACACGCCGGTCGAGGCAAAGGGTGAGCCGTTATCCGTGCGAATGACATTGGGCAACCCATACTCTCGAAAGGCCCAGTCAAATCCTTCACGCGCCCCAGCCACACTGCTTTGCGCCCGACAAAGCAACAGGAATCGGCTGACATGATCGGAGATCGTCAAGGGAAAGCAGCGCTGACCTGATTGCAGGGCGAAGTCGCCTTTGAAATCCGCCGCCCATGTTTGATTGGGCTCCGTGGCTTCGCGTAACGGAATAGGGCCCGTCGGTGGGCGATTAAGGAATCGTCGCTTTTGCACCAGACCTGCACGCTTGAGCCATTCGCCAGCGGTGCTCAGCGCCGGCCAAGACAGCTCTGCGTGCGCTTTTTTTAGATTGTGAACCAACTTCTCAGGCCCCCAACTCGGATGCTCGCGCTTATAAGCGATCAACAACTCAAGGACATGCTCACTGATTTGATGGGGGCTGTGGTGCGGACGTCTGGACAGCTCTTTGAGCCCGTCGATGCCACATTCAGCATAGCGAGCCAACCACTTGTCCAAAGTGGGCCGGCTGACACCGTAATGCCGTGCCAGCTCACATTTGGAGTAGGCGCCGGACATCCAGTCGCCTACGAGTTTCACTCTCTGATCCATTGGGGACTCTCGATTCCAGGGCATGGTCAGGCACCTCCTGACCGTATTTCATACCTGTAAACGATGTCTCCGGTTTAAAACGTAAAGGATGTCTCCGGTTTCTACCCGAGCAAGCCCGCTCCCACAAGGGATTTGTGCTTTGCCACATTGTTGTGATGGACACAGAACACTGTGGGAGCGGGCTTGCTCGCGAAGGGGCCAGAACCGGCGACACAAAAAAACCCGCCCGATCTGCTGAGGATCGGGCGGGCTTTTTTACGTCTGGGGTTCAATCAGACGATTATGGGTACTGCTGAACCGTACCCGGCTGTTGCTGAGCACCATACTGCTGACCCGGAATCGCCTTCAGGTTGACCTCGACCCGACGGTTCTGCGCCCGGCCATTGACGTCGCCGTTGCTGGCAATCGGGTTATCCGGCCCGGCACCGCGAGCCGACAGGTTCGCACCGCTCACGCCTTGCGACGTCAAGTAAGTCGCCACGCTCTGCGCACGACGCTGGGACAGGTCCATGTTGTGCTGACGAGCCCCCGTGCTGTCGGTGTAGCCGACGATTTCGATCTGGTTCTGGCTGAACTCCTTGAGCGAGCCGGCCAGATTGTTCAGCGGCTGATAGAAGCTGGACGCGATATTCGCCGAATCGGTAGCGAACGTGATGTTGCCCGGCATGATCAGCTTGATCTGGTCACCCTGACGCTGCACCTCGACACCAGTGTTGGCCATGCTTGCCCGCAGCTTCTTCTCTTGCTGGTCGGCGTAGTAGCCGTAACCCGCAGCGGAAGCACCCACGACGGCCGCGCCGATCAGCGCGCCCTTGCCACGGTTATCGTGACCGATGGCGGCACCAGCCAAGGCGCCAGCCAGAGCGCCGAGGCCACCGTATTTAGCGGTTTTGCTCATGCCCGTGGAGCCACCGTCGGCCTGGCCCTGATTGTCGTAAGGGTTAGGCGAGGCGCAGCCAGACAGCAAGGCCACAGCCGTAGCGACAATAATCAAACGCTGCTTGGTGAACATGAAGAGCTCCTACGTTTTGCATTCTGGGGTGCAACGGACAAAGGCATTGGACCTTTGCGGGTGTTGGATCATTTTGGCCGACGAAAATTCCGTCGGTTACATTTAAGCCCGCACAAACGGGTTCTCGCGCATTTCATCGCCCAGGCGCGTGTCCGGACCATGCCCGGTCACGACCGTCGCTTCTTCGTCGAGCGTATACAGCCGCTGCTTGATCGATCTCACTATCGTCGCCTGATCGCCACCCCACAAATCCGTACGCCCTACCCCGCGACGGAAAAGGGTGTCACCGGCAATCAGCAGCTTGGCCTCGGCAAACCAAAAGCTCATGGAACCCGGCGTATGACCCGGCGTGTGCAACGCCACGCCACAACCACAGGCCAGTTCTTCATCGTCGGCCAACCAGCGGTCCGGCGACGGCACCGGCGTGTAAGGCACACCGAACATCTGGCACTGCATCTCCAGATTGTCCCAGAGGAATTGATCGTCTTTATGCAGATGCAGAGTGGCGCCGGTTTTTTCCTTCAACTGACCGGAAGCCAGGAAGTGATCCAGGTGTGCATGGGTATGGATGATGCTGACCACCTTCAAGCCCAAGGCATCAAGGCGCGCGAGGATCAATTCGTGGTTGCCGCCCGGGTCGACCACGATGGCTTTTCTGGTGATCGGGTCGCCGATGATGGTGCAATTGCACTGCAACGGGCCGACGGGGAAGGTTTCGCGAATCAGGGTGGGCTGCTGGGACATCGGGGCATGCTCGGAAAACAGGGATGGGCAATTTTGGCACAAAACCGTATCAAGTCTTTTTGTGGCCCTGCAGATCTTGAAAATGCGCTACCGCAGCACGCCCAACTCTTTAGCTCGCGCCACCGCCTGTGTGCGCCGCTCAACCCCAAGTTTGCTGTTGATATGGCTGGCGTGGGTCTTGACCGTGTGCAGCGAGATGAACAGCTGATCGCTGATTTCCTGGTTCGAGCAACCTTGGGCGATTAGGTGCAGGACGGCCAGCTCACGGGCGCTGAGCTGTTCCGCGCCAGGGGATGCCTCCAGTGCCGGGCGAGCGTTCATGACCGGAAGTTTTTCGGCGAGGTTCTGCGAAATCACCGTCGGGGCACAGAGTTGCAGCTGCCCGCGCAGCCAGTCCGGGTGTTCGGTCAGCAACGCGTCGAATGGTTGCAGGACGCCGCCGTTGGCCGCTTCCAGCGCCTGAACCAGCGCCTTGCGGGCCTCGGGCTCACGGCCGACCGCCAGCAACAGGGTGATTTTCTGAGTCAGCGCCATCACGCTGAGCATTTGCCGTCCCGATTTCTGGCCATGCTCAAGCAGCGCGTTCAAACGCCCCTCGGCCAGCATCGGTTGCCCCTGGATCACCTCCAGCAAGGCTTGCTGCAATTCGATATGCAGTGGCAATTGTGGATGAAATTCCGGCGGCGCTGCCGCATGGTCGCCGTTGTAGGTCTGGCCCAGTCGTGCCAGCCAGGCCTCGGCCAGATCGGTACGCCCCTGGGCCAGCCAGAGTTCGCATTTGACCAGGGTGATCATCGCCAGGTAGTAAATCGGCGGCACGTCCCAGATGTGCATCAGGCGTTCAGCTTCGGCGAGTTCGGCGAAAGCCTTGGCGAACTCGCCGCTGCTGCCCTCAAGCCGGGCGATCACGCAGTGGCCGATCAATACGCTGATATCCCGACAGGCTCGAGCTTCACTCAGTCCGGCCTGTAAACGGGCCCGCGCGGCTTGTGGCTGCAAGCGCACGGCCAGCAAAAAACCCTCGTACAAAGTCAGGCGTGCACGCACGGCGTAAAGCCGTTGCGGGGATAACCCTTGCAGACGTTGCAAGCCCTGACGGACTTCCTGCAACGAGCGCAGGATTTCCCCCCGCGCTTGCAGCACACGCGCGCGATCGTAATGGGCAAGCGCTTCGAACAACGGATTGCCGACCCGTTGTGCCAATTCCAGCGATTCGCGGTTCAAACTGCGGGCACGCCACAGGTCGCCGTCGGCGATCGCCAGGTTGGACAAGGTCGACAGACACATCAGCCGTTGCCCGTAGCGCTTGGCCGGCAGGCTCTCCAGTGCTTCGGTGCAGTAAAGTTGCGTGAGTGCGCGATGGCCTCGTCCCCGGGCGATGATGCCACTCAGGGCCAACCATTGCGCCAGCATGGACTTCTGCGCCGTGGCCGACGGGGCTGGCAGGAAGCGACTCAAGTGGGCCGCCAGTTCCTCCGCAGCGTCCAACTGACAGGCCAGCCCCAACGCCCAGCTGTAGAGCACGATCAGCCGCGGCGTGCTGATCAGCAGGCTGTCGGGCAAGTCCATTTTCCAGCGCAGCAGCATGCCGACGTTTTGTTCGGCGAGCAGTTGCTCTTCAGAGAGGTTTTGCACCAGGTTCGCCGCAACGTCCAGATGCCCCGCGCGCAACGCCTGCTCTACCGCCTCGTCGAGCAGCCCTTGTGCATTGAACCAGCGACAGGCGCGCAGATGCAGGCTGGCGGCCGGCACGATCGACTGACTGGTGGGCCGGGTCCGCAACAGGTCAGAAAACAGGTGGTGATAGCGATACCAGTGGCCGTGTTCATCCAGCGGCACCAGGAACACTTGGTGCGCCTGGAGAAAACGCAGGATTTCGGCACTGTCATGGGCTTCGCGAACCGCGTCGCAAAGCTCGCTGCAAAAACGCTCCTGAGGCGCGGTGTCGTACAGGAATGACTGCACTTCGGCAGGCAGGCAATCGATGACTTCTTCGAGCAAGTAGTCGCGAATCAGCCCTTCCCCGCCATGCAATGACTGTGGCAACGCACCGTCGGTGCCTGCCTCGGACGCCGCCAGCAACCAAAAACGCAGACCGGCGACCCAGCCTTCGCTGCGCTGGATCAGGTTTTCCAGTGCCTCGCCACGCAATGAACTGCTGTGCCGATCGAGCAACGTGAGGGCTTCATCGTGGGTCAGCCGAAGGTCCTGCTCATGCAACTCGAGCAGTTGCCGCGACAGGCGCAAGCGCGCCAGGTGCCAGTCCGGACGCTGGCGACTGGTCACCATGACCAGCAAGCCATCGGGTAAATGATTGAGGAAAAATTGCAGGCAGCGATCGAGCACCGGACCCTGGGCCAGATGATAGTCATCCAGCACCAGCAGCAAAGGCGTCATCGGCGAAAGGTGGATGGCCAGCTCATCAAGTAAACCGTCCAGCCATTCTTCGAAGGCGAAGGGCTGATGACGCTGGCGCATTTTCAGCAGGCCCAGGGCCTGGCTGCCGAGCGTCGGGAAGTAATCCTGAAGACCTTCGAGCAAGCGCTCGAGGAAACGCCCCGGATCGCTGTCCCGAGAACTCAACCCTAGCCACAGACTGTGCCAATGGGCCGGCAGCCCCTGGCAGAACTCCACCGCCAATGAACTCTTGCCGAACCCGGCGGGTGCGCTGACCAGCAACAGCCTGCCACCGAGACCGGCACTCAGGCGCTCGCACAGACGAGGCCGCAGCACATGGCCGTCGGGCAACGGGGGCCGAAAAAAGCGCCCGTCCAGTGCCGCGACGGCAACGCTTGCAGGGCCCGGGAGTGGGGACAGATCAGTCATGGCCGGCTCTTGTTTGAATTGCGGATGGCGGCGTTGCAGATGTCCGCAGACTATCGGTAAACGAAGAGGGAATGAAGGTTATTGCTACAAATGGCTACAAAAAGAATACATGCAAAGGTGTCGGCCAAACCCGACAACCACACAGGTCTCGTAGCAGCTGTCGAGCCTGCGAGGCTGCGTTCGGCTCGGGCGCAGCAGTCGTGAAGTCAGGCGACTACCTATTTCAGGAAGACCGAGGATTGCGGTTTAGCGACTGCTGCGCAGCCGAACGCAGCCTCGCAGGCTCGACAGCTGCTACAGCGAACGGCAAAAAAAACGCCCCGAACCAGTCGGGGCGTTTTTCGAGGATGCGGCCTCTGTTCAGTGCAGGTTAACGAACCCCGTCCTGACGCAGCGCAGCGGGTGTGAAATCGCTGGTGGTCGCAGTGAAGCCGAAGTCATACGCCGACTTCTCTTCGTTCTTCATGCCCAGCGCCAGGTAACGGCCCGATTGCAGGTCGTACAAGGTTTCCAGGGTGTACCAAGGCACTTGAACGTTGTAGTAGTTCTGGGAGTGAGCTTCCGCCACACGCCACAGTTGGTTACGACCGTCGTAGTGGTCGATCACCGCCGCTTGCCAGGTGTCTTCGTCGATGTAGAAGTCACGCTTGGCGTAGATGTGACGCTGACCTTCCTTCAGGGTGGCAACCACATGCCAGACCCGGCGCAGCTCGTAGCGAGCCAGGTCCTGGTTGATGTGACCGGCCTTGATGATGTCGTCGTACTTGAGTTGCGGCGAGTCGAGCTTGTAGCTGTCGGAGGCGATGTACATCTCTTTCTTGCCTTCGAGTTTCCAGTCGTAGCGATCCGGCGCGCCGTTGTACATGTCCAGGTTGTCGGAGGTACGCAGGCCATCGGCTGCGGTACCCGGCCCGTCATAGGACACTTGTGGTGCGCGACGTACACGACGCTGACCGGCGTTGTAGACCCACGCCGAGCGTGGTTCTTTCACTTGGTCGAGGGTTTCGTGCACCAGCAGCACACCACCGGCCAGACGTGCCGGCGCAGTCACTTTCTGCTTGAAGTAGAACAGGATGTTGCCCGGGTTCGCCGGATCGTAGTCCTTCATCTTGTCGCGGAACACGAACTGGTCCTGGAAGTACACCAGGCTGTACGAGCCGTTCGGCTGCGGCGTGGCCTGGGTTACCAGGCGGGTCACACTGCCACCACGATAGCGGGTGATGTGGTTCCAGATGACTTCAACGCCGGTCTTCGGAATCGGGAACGGTACGGCGGTTTCGAAGTTCTCCAGACCGTTGCCGCCGGACACCAGGTTGGTGCTGGTGGCGTTTTTCTTGATCGAGGCAAACACGGCATCCGGCACGGTCGCGCCGCGATGGGACGGGTAAACCGGCATTTTGAAGGTTTCCGGGTAGCGCTTGAACATCGCGTACTGGCCCGGAGCGAGTTTGTCCTTGTACTGGTCGACGTTCTGCGCAGTGATGGTGAACAGCGGTTTTTCACTGGCGAACGGGTCAGACAGGAAGCCTTTGCCGTCGACGGTGCCGGCGTTTTTCGCCATCGGTTTCCAGGCCGGGATCGAACCGTCGGCGTTGCCCGCCATCTCGGCGCCCATCGGCGTCAGGCTCTTGCCCAGTTTGTCCGCTTCGGCGGCAGGCACGGCTGCCATGACGCTGGTCGCCAGCAGCGAAAGCCCCAGAACACCGGCGTGGAACAGACTCTTTGTTATTTTCATATGTGTGTTCGTCCTGAAAAAACAGTGCTTAGAAGTTCACGCCGAAGCTGAGCGCAACGAAGTCGCGGTCATCGACGGTGGTGTACTTGCCATCAAAGAAGTTGGTGTAGGCCAGGCTCGCGGTGTAGGTGTTCTGGTACTCGGCATCGACGCCCAGGCTCACTGCTTTGCGACCTTCCTCGAAGTTGCCGCCAGGGCCAGGCGAGTAACCGCTGACGTCGTGGGACCAGGCCACGTTCGGCTTGAGGTTCACACCGGCGAACACGTCGTTGTATTCCCAGATGGCCCGACCGCGATAACCCCACGAAGTGGACGTGGTGAAACCTTCGTCGTTGCAGTTGCGGCTGCGGTTGTTGGTCGGAGTACCCGGGCCGGCACCGTTGATGGTGCTGGTGTTGAGTGCCACGCACGTATTCACCGTGCCAGTGGCTGGCAATTCACCCGGGCCGTAGACCGGATCGCGGCCATAACGGACGTCGGAGGTGCTTTCCAGGCCGCCGACGTGAGTCACGCCCACTTCGCCCACCAGGGTCAGACGGCTCGCGCCCATGACTTGGTCAAAGAAGTGCGTCAGGGTGGTCTGGAACTGGGTGATTTCCTTGCGACGATAGCCGTGCAGGTCTTGACCCGGGGGGGCAGAGAGCAGCGAAGCGTTACCCAGAGCGCCGCCCAAAGGACGTACACCGGCGAACAGAATGTCGGTGGAGTTGAGCTGCACCGGCGCGTTCGGACGGTAGCTCAGTTCACCGCTCCACGCCGTACCGGTAGGCAGGGTGGTGGAGAAGCTCAGGCCGTAGAGGCGAATGTCTTCCGGGTATTCGATGAAGTATTTCGAGTTACCCGCCACCAGCAACGGTGCGAGTGCGGCGAACGGACCTGGCAGTGCAGCAGCGGTGTTATAGACCGACTGCGGCGCACCCGTGGCGCTGAAGATCGGCGCACGGCTGTGGTAGTTCATGAAGTAGGCACCGAACTCGGTGTCCAGCGGCTCGAACATGTACTTGAGGGACGCGCCCCACTGGCCGCTGTCTCGTGCATCACGGTCCGGACCGCGACGGACCAGGACGCCTTCCTGGTTGACATCAACGCCGTTGGCGGCCAATGGCCCCAGCGCAACGGCTGGAATCTGCGAACGCTTGTTCAGCACGCGCAAGTTGGTGTCGCAACCGTCGGCAACGATGTCTGGCTGCGAGAAGAACGTGCCGCAGTTATCGACAACGGTCTGGTCCCATTCCAGCTGATAGAACGCTTCGGCCGACAGGTTTTCGGTCAGGCTCTGGGACACATAGAACATGTTGACCGGGATCAGGCCTTCCTTGATCTCGGCACCCGGACGACGGAACGCAGACACGTCGATCGGGTTAATCGAGTTGATGCCGCCGCCGATGAAAGTACTTTCACCCCAGCTCACGACCTGCTTGCCCAGTCGCACGGAACCCGGCTGATCGGCAACGGAGTAGTTGTGGTAGACGAAGGCGTCGAGGATCTGACCGCCGGCGGACTTGGCGCCTTCCTTGCGGTTGCTGTCGCTGATGTCCTTGAACGGACGGCTTTCGTCCTTCAGTTCAAAGTCGTACCAGTATTTGCCACGGACGAAAACGCCGGTGTCGCCATATTTCAATTCAAGGTCATGGATGCCCTTGAAGATCTTCGAGAAGGTTTTACCGCTCTCGAAGTTCAAGTGACCGTCATCGGAGGTCTGGGACAAGCCACGGCCACCGTTGTTCACGCCGATGAGGTTCTTGTTGGCGCTCTCGGTAGACCAGCTGGAACCGATCGAGAGGGAAGAATCGAACTGACCTTCGATTTCACCAACGTTGAAACTGACGCCGAATGCAGGCCCGGCGAGCGAAGAGGCGAGACTGACCGCCAGGGGCAATTTCGCCCGGCGCCAGAACTTGTTTACTGATGTCATCGACGCTACTCCATGTGCATTATTGTTATGGCAGTTAGCACTTCTAAAAACGTAGTGGGTGACGGGGAGCCAAGGCGTCCCGAAGTCACTCCAAAATTGCATCGCCCCGTTTTGTGCGTGTGCTCCGTTCTTAAAAATCCTTGAGCGGACTATAGCCAGCAGGTAGTAGAGCTTGATCCCTCTAAAGTGTGATTTGCAGCTGCCGGCCACTCTGGAACAGTCCTTTCGCCAGTCCGACACATGTCGGCACGGCAAGGATGGCTGAAAATTCGGATTTCACAAGCCAAGCGCTTGCTTGGTGGGGCTGGCGTGCCTTTTCAGGCACGCCAGAAGGCGCTTAAAGCGTCGAGAGGAAGGTGCTGTTGTTGGCCTGCCATTCAGTGATGTCGAGGCGGATGCGCTTCTTGTCGAGCTTGCCGACACTGGTCTTGGGAATTTCAGTAACAAGGGCGATCTGGCTCGGGATCGCCCACTTGCTCAGGTGGCCCAATTCCACGAATGGCTTGAGGTGTTCCTTGAGCTCCTTAGCCCCGATCTCATGCCCTTCGCGGATCACCAGCAGTGCAAACGGGCGCTCGCCCCACTGCGGATCGGCAATGCCCACAACTGCTACTTCGCGTACCGCCACGTGGCGACTGATCAGATCTTCAAGGTCCAGGGACGAGATCCACTCACCGCCGGTCTTGATCACGTCTTTGATCCGGTCGCGAATGTCGATCACGCCCATGCTGTCCAGCGTCGCCACGTCGCCGGTGTGCAGCCAGCCCCCGGCCCAGAGCTCGGCGCCCTTCTGCGGTTCGTTGAAATAGCCCTCAGTGAGCCACGGCGCACGCAGCACCAGTTCGCCCTGAGTCTCGCCATCGGCGGGCAGGAAGTTGCCGTCGGTGTCGACGATCGCCGCCTCCACCAAAGGCCCCGGTACGCCAGCCTTGATGCGATACGTGGTGCGTTCGTCTTCGGTGCCGGCCATCAGCTCATCGTTGAGGTGAGCACACGATACCAATGGCCCGGTTTCCGACATGCCGTAAGCGGCGGTCAACTGAATGCCCTTGGCCTTGGCCGCTTCGTACAGCGCACGGTTCAGCGCACTGCCGCCGATGACGATTTTCCAGCCGCCGAAATCGGTGCCTTGCGCCGCCTTGGCGTTGAGGACCATTTGCAGGATGGTCGGCACGCAGTGGGAAAAGGTGACCTTCTCCTTGCGCCACAACTCCACCAGGTATTCCGGGTCGTAGCGGCCGGGGTAAACCTGCTTGAGCCCGAGCATGGTCGCCACATACGGCAAGCCCCAGGCATGCACGTGGAACATCGGGGTGATCGGCATGTACACGTCGTTGGTGCCTAGCAAACGCACGCTGTCGATGGCGCCCATGATGGTCGACACGCCCATGGTGTGCAGCACCAGTTGCCGATGGGTGAAGTACACGCCTTTAGGGTTGCCGGTGGTGCCCGTGGTGTAGAACGTGGTCGCGACCGAGTTCTCGTCGAAATCCGGGAAGTCGTATTGCGTGCTCGCGGCCGCCAGCAATTGCTCGTACTCGCCGATCAGGTTCGGCAAATCAGCCGTTTTTTCCGGCAGATCAGTCAACAGAAGGGTTTTCTCCACCGTGGTCAGGTGCCCGGCAATCGCCTGGTACAACCCGACGAACTCGCTGTTGACCAGCACGAAGCGGTCCTCGGCGTGGTTCATGGTGTAGAGAATCTGTTCCGGAGACAGGCGCACGTTGATGGTGTGAATCACCGCACCGATCATCGGGATGGCGAACATGCATTCCAGGTACCGATGGCTATCCCAGTCCATCACCGCCACGGTATCGCCGGCCTTGACCCCGGCTTCCGTGAGCACGTTGGCCAGCCGCGCAACCCGCTCGATCAGGGTCGGATAGCTGTAGCGCAACTGGTCACGGTAAATGATCTCGCGGGTTTTCTCGTAACGAGCGCCGGACATCAGCAGCCGTTTGATCAGCAGCGGATACTGGTAAGCGCCTTCGGCTGGGGGGATAACGCGAGTCTGCAACATAAGAATCCCTTTTCTGACTGCACGGTGTTGGCTTTTAGAGGTAACCACTCTAGAACCCTTATACGCCGGCCAAATCAGCCAAAGGAATGATTTGCAGAGCCGTACAAATGCTAGCTTTGCGCCAGCATTTGCGGGAAATCGTTCTGCGCGATCAATGCATCTCGGTGAAGGCGAGTTTCACGCCGATGGCGATCAGCACCACGCCCATGGTCCGGTCGAACCAATGGCCCATGCGAGCGAAACCGGCGCGCACGCGCTGTTGGCTGAACAGCCGCGCCACCAGGCAGAACCACACGGCCGTCGCCGCCGCGAGATAGAGCCCGTAGCCAGCCTGTACCGACAGCGGCGTGTGCGGATTGATTACCACGGTGAACAGCGACAGGAAGAACAGCGTGGCTTTCGGGTTCAGGCCGTTAGTCACGAAACCCGAGGTGAAGGCGCCGCGAGACGTGCGCTCGCCGGCCTCTTTGTGCAGATCGTCGCCGACCACTTTCGCCGGTTGTGCGCGCAGGGCTTTGTAGCCGATGTACAGCAGATAAGCGGCAGCCGCCCATTTCAAGGCGTTGAACAGCACGATGGACTGCGACACGATCAGGCCGATGCCGAGCAGCGAATAGCCTACGTGCAGGAAAATCGCTGTGCCGACGCCCAGCGCGGTCCAGGTCCCGGCGCGACGGCCGTGAGTCACGCTCTCACGCACCACCACGGCGAAATCCGGGCCGGGGCTGGCGACGGCGAGCAAGTGAATCAGGGCAACGGTCAAGAACTCTGTCCAGTACATGGGGGCTCCTCTGGGCGGATCAGTCTGATTGGAATCACAAGGTTAACGCCCTCCTGTGGGAGCGGGCTTGCTCGCGAAGGCGGCGTGACAGACAACAAAGATGTCGACTGACACGCCCTCTTCGCGAGCAAGCCCGCTCCCACAGGTTCAGCGTCCAGCCTGGCAATGGGTAACCATTTGTTTCATCTGGTAGGCTCGGCAGATTACGCCTTCAGTTCACTGCACAAAAGGTACAGTTGATGACGAACTCTCGCCGCGCCGTTTTCCTCGACCACCCGTCCCTGGACCTGGGCGATCTCGACCTCAGCCCGTTGCGCGCCTGCTTTGACGATTTGCAACTGTTTGCACAGACCACGCCGGACCAGGTGATCGAACGCCTCAAGGGCGCCACCGTGGCCATCAGCAACAAGATCCTGATCGATGCCGCCGCCATCGCCGCCAGCCCGGAGCTGAAACTGATTCTGATCACCGCTACCGGCACCAATAACGTCGACCTGGCGGCCGCTCGCGCCCACGGCATCACGGTCTGCAATTGCCAGGGTTACGGCACGCCGTCGGTGGCTCAGCACACGATCATGTTGCTGCTCAACCTGGCCACGCGCCTGGCCGATTATCAGAAAGCCGTCGGTGAAGGCCGCTGGCAGCAAGCGAAACAGTTCTGCCTGCTGGATTACCCGATCGTCGAACTGGAAGGCAAAACCCTCGGCCTGCTCGGCCATGGCGAACTGGGTGGTGCGGTGGCGCGGCTGGCCGAAGCGTTCGGCATGCGCGTGCTGCTGGGGCAAATTCCGGGGCGCCCTGCCCGGCCGGATCGCTTGCCGCTGGATGAACTGCTGCCACAAATCGACGCCCTCACCTTGCATTGCCCACTCAACGAACACACCCGCCACTTCATCGGCGCCCGCGAACTGGCCTCGATGAAACCCGGCGCGTTCGTGGTCAACACCGCGCGCGGTGGTTTGATCGATGAGCAGGCGCTGGCCGATGCGTTGCGCAACGGTCATCTTGGCGGCGCGGCCACCGATGTGCTAAGCGTCGAGCCACCGACTGCCGGCAATCCCTTACTGGCCCACGACATCCCACGGCTGATCGTCACGCCACACAACGCCTGGGGCAGTCGCGAGGCGAGGCAGCGGATCGTCGGTCAGTTGACCGAAAACGCGCAGGGCTACTTCAGCGGTAAAGCGCTGCGGGTCGTCAGTTGATAGACTGCGGCACTTTTTTTCACAGGAGCAGTTATGGATCCGCGCAGTGAAGTACTGCTTCGTCAGGCCGAGTTATTCCAGGGTTCGGTGCTGTTGGCCGGTTTGCCCGCCGACGACTTGCTGGGCCGTCTGCCCGATGCCCACGGCTGGTGCTGGCACGCCGGCGATCAAGCGGCGCTGGATGCGCGCTTTACCGAGCGCAGCCATTTTGGCGTGAACGCCCCCGAGCGCGAGTTCGAGACGGGGGTGGTGTTTTTGCCCAAGTCCAAGGACCTGACCGACTACATCCTCAACGCCCTCGCCTCGCGCCTGGCCGGTCGCGAGTTGTACCTGGTGGGTGAAAAACGCAGCGGCATCGAAGGCGCGGCCAAGCAACTGAACCCGTTCGGCAAGCCACGCAAGCTCGACAGCGCGCGGCATTGCCAGCTCTGGCTGGTCACCGTGGCCAACGCGCCAGAAGCCAAATCGCTGGAAAGCCTGGCCCAGACTTATGAGTTGCCGCTGGCCGAAGGTCCGCTGAAAGTCATCAGCCTGCCGGGCGTGTTCAGTCACGGTCGCCTGGATCGCGGCAGCGCGTTGTTGCTGGAGCATTTGGACAAGTTGCCTAGCGGCCACCTGCTCGACTTCGGTTGTGGAGCGGGTGTGTTGGGCGCTGCTGTGAAACGTCGTTATCCACACAATCAAGTCACTTTGCTCGACGTCGACGCATTCGCCGCTGCCAGCAGTCGCCTGACCCTGGCGGCCAACGGCCTGGAAGCTGACGTGATTACCGGTGACGGCATCGATGCGGCACCGATGGGTTTGAGTGCGATTCTGAGCAATCCACCGTTCCATGTCGGCGTCCATACCGATTACTTCGCCACCGAGAACTTGCTGCGAAAAGCAGCCAAACATCTGAAAAACGGCGGCGAACTTCGCTTGGTTGCCAACAGCTTCCTGAAGTATCAACCGCTGATCGAAGAGCACCTTGGCGTGTGCGCGATCAAGGCTGAAGGCCAGGGATTCAGGATTTACCGGGCCAAGCGCGGATAAAACTTTCTGCTTGCCCAATCGGATTTGCCTAGGCAGAATCCGCTCCGTCCTAGGGGAGTAGTCTCCCACGAGCGCCATGCTCGTCCGGCATACGTCAACATACTTGGTCAACAGACCATGGCGTATGCGACCCAAGCGTCCGCATCAGACGGATCGCAGGGTTTGACAAGACCTATGACACGAACACCTTACCCGGGGCGGGAAGGCTGTACGTGTCATAGCCGTGTCGACCCGCCCCTTAGGAAAACCCCTGATGCTGGACTCTCTGCTCGTTCCCACCGCAATCGTTGCCTTGGCCGAAATCGGCGACAAGACGCAACTGCTCGCGCTCATTCTCGCTGCCCGCTTTCGCAAACCCTGGCCGATCATCGCCGGCATCGTCGCCGCGACCCTGGCCAACCACGCGGCAGCCGGCGCGGTAGGTGCCTGGTTCGGGAGTTTCTTCTCGGATGCGGTGTTGCACTGGATCCTCGCCGCGAGCTTCGCCGCGACCGCACTGTGGACCCTGGTGCCGGACAAAATGGATGACGATGAAGCCAGCACCGCCCGCAAGTTCGGGCCATTCCTGACTACGCTGATTGCGTTTTTCCTCGCCGAAATGGGCGACAAGACTCAAGTCGCTACCGTGATGCTCGCCGCGCAATACCCGGAACTGTGGCTGGTGATCATCGGCACCACCGTCGGGATGTTGATTGCCAACGTGCCGGTGGTGCTGGCGGGTAACTTTGCGGCGGATAAATTGCCACTCACCCTGATCCGTCGCCTGGCGGCGTCGGCGTTCCTTATCCTGGCGATTGTGGCGGTGTACAAGGCGATGCAGAGCAGCGGCTGGGTTTGACGGGGTTAATCAGTAGCACCGCGTAATCGTTCTTCGCGAGCAAGCCCGCTCCCACAGCTGATCTCCAGTGGTCGCAAGATTTGCAAACAATGGAAGTCCACTGTGGGAGCGGGCTTGCTCGCGAAGGCGTCAGCGGCATCAACACCTATCCATCAGGATTTCGGCGCTTTCTCGTAAAACGGCATCACCTTCGGAATCGCCGCCTGCAACGAAGCAATCCGGCTGGACGACGCCGGGTGAGTACTCAAGAACTCCGGAGGCGCGCCTTCCGAGGCTTTGCTCATCTTGTTCCACAACGTGATCGCCGCGTTCGGGTTGTAACCGGCGCGGGCCGCCAACTCCAGGCCAATCAAGTCCGCCTCGTTTTCATTGCCACGGCTATTGGGCAAGGTCATGCCGTATTTCGCCACGGTGTCCGCCAGGGCCAGGCTGTCCTGACCCAGACCGAGCAACGCACCTGCACCCTGCTTGGCCATCTCGACGCCGTACGCCTTGGACATTGCTTCACGACCATGTTCGCGCAGGGCGTGGGCGATTTCATGGCCCATGATCGCGGCGATTTCATCGTCGGTGAGTTGCAGTTTGTCGATCAGCCCCGTGTAGAAAATGATCTTGCCGCCAGGCCCGCAGTTGGCGTTGAGCTCGTCGCTCTTGATCAGGTTGACTTCCCATTTCCACTGGGCCGAATCCGGACGGAAAACCGGCGCCTGGGCAATCAGCCGGTCGGCGATCGCCTGCACGCGTTTGGCGTCGTTACTGGTCTTGTCCAGCACACCTTTGGTGTTCGCCTCTCCGACAGTCTTTTGATAAGACTGGGCGTACATCTGGTTGACTTCGTCGGTGGACAACATGCTGAACATGTACTGCTTGCGCTCGACGCCCACGGCGCCACCGCTGGTGGTATTGACCGACTGACAACCGGCAAGCAGCAAACCTGCGCTCAGCGCACACACAACCAATGTCTTGTTCATCAAAAACTCCCTGGAAACATGGCGCGTATCCTGGGCGGGAATGTATCGACGCCAGTTACGCAGATGAGTAGACGCCTATTTCAGCCAAAGCTCTCATGGCCGTAGGAAAAAATTCACATACCGACGCCCGCCACGGCCGACAACGGCTCCGCAATGATTCATTTGCGACATCCAACACTCCAAAACAGCCATTTTACCCAACCCCACTCATGGCCCTCCGGGCGCCTGCCGATACACCACCGCAGACGTCCTCTTGCGTGCGGAGCACCCATGAAATTCAAGTCGATCCAGTTTTCCGTGGCCGCCCTCGCCGGCGCCATCGTTCTTAGCGTAGTCGCCGCGCTGGTGCTGTACGCACTGTTTTCCGGCGCCCGGACGCAAGACATGGTCCAGGAGCGGACCCAGGCGCAATTCGAGCAAGTCATCGAGCAGCGCCTGACCTCCCTGGCGCAAACCCAGGTCAGCCAGATCCAGCGCGAACTCGAAGCGCCGCTGCTGATCGCCGGCGGTCTGGTGCGAGTCAACGCGCTGATCGGCACACCGGGCGCCGATAGCCAGCCGCAACTGAGCCTGAGCCGTGAGCAGCTAATCAGCCTGATCAAGGAAAACGTGGCCAGGAACCCGAAAATTCTCGGCACCTATATAGGCTGGGAAAAAGACGCCCTCGATCACAACGACGCCGCCTACGTCGACACCAAGGTGGTCGGCATCGACGCCAGCAACGGGCGCTTCCTGCCGTGGTGGTTCCGCAACGAGGATGGCACCCTGGGCCTGGACAAACTGGTGGACGTTGATGACCAGAAAACCTTGTCCACCGGGGTTCGCGCCAGCGAGTACTACCTGTGCTCGAAAGAAACCAAAAAGTCCTGCGTGATCGATCCGGCGCCCTACAAGGTCGGCGACAAGATCGTCATGCTCGCCTCCTTTATTGAACCGATCATGCTCAACGGCGCGTTCCAGGGCATCGTCGGCGCTGACTTGTCGGTGAACTTCATCCAGGAAATGTTGCTGGGCGCGAATCAGAAACTGTACAGCGGCGCTGGGGAAATGGCGCTGATCGGCGGCAATGGCCGGATCGTTGCCTACACCAAGGACCCGAGCAAATTCGGTGAGAAGGTCAGCGACATCCTCGACAGTAAACAAATCGCCAACATGGCCAACCTCAAGCGCGGCGAAGTGACCTACACCATCGACAAGGCTCAGGGCCGGATCGAGTTGTACTTGCCGTTCGGTATCGGCCAGACCGATGCGCGCTGGACCTTAATGCTGCAACTGCCGTTGAACGCAGTGATGGCCGACTTGCAAAAACTTCAGGCCGACCTGGACGCTCAACGCAAATCCGACACCTTCGGCATGGCCATGGTCGGCTTGTTGATCGCCGGCATCGGTTTGCTGGTGATTTGGCTGGTGGGCCACGGCATTGCCCGCCCACTCAAGCAGATGGTGGCGATGCTCGACGATATTGCCAAAGGCGAAGGCGACCTGACGCGCCGCCTGACCAGCGACCGCGCCGATGAACTGGGCTCGATCGCCAAAGGCTTCAACACCTTCCTGGCCAAGTTGCAGGCGATGATCACCCAGGTGGTGACCTCGGTGCAGAGCGTCAGCGACTCGTCGGAACACACCGCTGACATCGCCATCCGCACCAACATCGGCGTGCAGAAACAAATGGCCGAGATCGATCAAGTGGCCACCGCGGTGCATGAAATGACCGCCACCGCGCAGGACGTGGCGCGCAACGCGACCCAGGCGGCGCAAGCCGCCAGCCATGCCGATCAGGCAGCGGCCCAGGGCATGCAGATCGTACGCGATACGTCGAACTCGATTGGCGTGCTGGCCGTGGAAATCGGCAAGGCTGTGGGCGTGGTGCAAACCCTGGCCAAGGACAGCGAGAACATCAACGCGATCCTGACCGCCATTCGCGGGATCGCTGAACAAACCAATTTGCTGGCCTTGAACGCAGCCATCGAAGCGGCGCGCGCTGGCGAACAGGGTCGGGGCTTTGCAGTGGTGGCCGATGAGGTGCGCAACCTGGCGCAGAAAACCCAGAAGGCCACGGAAGAAATCCAGACCATGATTCAGCAGTTGCAACAAGGCACCCGCGATGTGGTGCGGGTGATGGAGGACAGCCAGAACCGTACGGATGAGAGCGTGCAGCATGCGGCGAAAGCGGCTGAAGCGCTGGAGACGATTACTCAGGCGGTGTCGGTGATCAATGACATGAACACGCAGATTGCCAGCGCGGCCGAGGAACAGAGTGCGGTGGCTGACGACATCAACAGGAACGTGATCAACATTGGGCAAGTGGCCAATGAAGTGGCTGGCGGGGCGGATGAATCGAGTGCGGCGAGTGCGGACCTGACCAAATTGGCGGAACAGCAGCGGCGGTTGATCAATCAGTTCAAGGTCTGATCCAAAGGCCCCATCGCTAGCAGGCCAGCTCCCACAGTTGATCCTTAGTGAACACACAATTTGTGTACAGCACAGATCCAATGTGGGAGCTAGCCTGCTAGCGATGGGGCCGGCAGAGACACCCAATCAGCCGGGGGTAAGACACTCCGGCCCATTCAGCTTCGGATCATTCACCAGATTCGCCAACACCCGCTCGCGCAATGCAGCAGGTTCACTGGCCAGCAACGCCTGCAACGCATGCAATGGCGTTTCAGGATTCAGCCACGCTTCCTGCCCCGCCGCATCCAGAATCAACGGCCGACGCTGACTCGCCGCCGGCTGGGTGATCACCGCCGTGCTCAGCCACACCTGCTCCTGTACCGGATACGCTTCCCAGATCGCCGCAAAAAACAAGGTCGAGCCTTCCCCCGGCGTCAGCCAATACGGCCGCTTGCGAGTCGTGCCGCGCCATTCGTAAAAACCGTTGGCCGGCAGCAGGCAACGGCGTTCGCGCAGGGCCTGGCGAAACATCGGTTGTTCGGCAACGGTTTCGGCCCGGGCATGGGCCGGGGTGCGGGAAAGATCAGTCAGCCACGGCGGCGTCAAACCCCAGCGCGCTCGAGCCAGCTCACGCTGAGCGTCAACGCCTGCACGCAGCATCAGCACCGAATCGTTGGGGGAAATATTCCACTGGGCCTGCTGATCGGCGGGGAAGCCAGGCAGGGCCGCGAAGGCGGGGTTCCAGCGAAACAGGGCATAACGTCCACACATGGGGCAACACGACTCTCAATAAAACGAACGCCAGCCTAACAGACCAGCGTGCCGGGAAAACTGTCCGGTTCATCACCGGGCAGTGGCAGCGCGGCATTGTACGCGGTGATCAGTTCGCGGGCGTATTCGGCCTGGTCGTTATCCACCGACAAGCCCAGCAGGCCATAGACCGGCAATTCGCCGGTCCCGCCAAGCAAATCGCGCCCCACCAGATGCGCCTCGATGCCCTCGCTGGCCAGCATGCCTTGCAGCAATTCACCTTCCATCAGGTTTTCCGGTTCGTAGATTCGCTGCATAGACGCCCCTCACTCATTTTCGCTGAACACTTCGAGATGCCACTCCTGTCCGTCAACCTGCAACACAAACGTTATCGGCCGACAGCACACCTGACAGTCCTCGATATAGGTCTGATCGCCCCCGGACAGATCCACGGTGGTCTCAACCTCTTCACCACAATACGGACATTCATACTGCGCAGTTTCCAGCATCGCGGTCTCCCAGGTGACTTGTGCGTATAATCGCCGGTCTATTTGCAGGGCTATTTTTGTCTGGCTAACTTTTCAGACCGTGCCCCGTTGGTTTTCGAGCAAAACCTTTACTTACCCTAGCCGTTTCTAACAAGAGAGCATGATGGGCGAATTCGATGCCATCCGACCGTACGACGACAGTGAAGTCCCAGCGGTGCTGGACAGGCTGCTCGGCGACAAGGCGTTTCTAGACATCCTCATCCACTTCCGCTTCCCGCGCTTTGCCGGTGCTTTCGGCTGGGCGCTCAAACCTCTTATAGCTCATCGGCTGCGCCGTGAGTTCGCCGGCGTCACGTCGGTGGCCACGCTGCAGGACAAAGTCGAGATGTATGTCGACCACACCATCGAGCGAGCCACGGACGGGGTGACGTACACCGGCGTCGAACAGTTCAAGTCCGGCAGCGCCTATCTGTTCATCGCCAACCACCGCGACATTGTGATGGACCCGGCCTTCGTCAACTATGCCGTGTACCACGCCGGCTTGCCGACCCCGCGCATCGCGATCGGCGACAACCTGCTGCAAAAGCCCTTCGTCAGCGACCTGATGCGCCTGAACAAGAGCTTCATCGTGCACCGCTCGATCACCGGGCGTCGCGAGAAGATGGCGGCGTATCAGCTGCTGTCGGCCTACATCAACCACTCGATCCGCAATGATTGCGCGTCCATCTGGATCGCCCAGGCCGAAGGCCGGGCCAAGGACGGCGACGACCGCACCGAGTCGGCGATCCTGAAGATGTTCCACATGAGCCGCAAGGACGAGCCGTTCGGCGAAGTCATCCGCTCACTGAATGTCAGTCCTGTGTCGATCAGCTACGAATACGACCCGTGCGACCAGGCCAAGGCCCGCGAGCTGTTCATCCGCGCCACCACCGGCAGCTACACCAAAGTGCCGGGTGAAGACGACGTCAGCATCGCCAAGGGCATCACCGGCTATAAGGGCCGGGTGCATGTGAACTTCGCCGCGCCGATCACCGAACTGTTCGACGACACCAAGCAATTGGCGATCGAAATGGACCGGCAGATCCTCGGCGGCTACCGGTTGTTCCCGGTGCACTACCTGGCCTACGCCCAATGGAAAGACGCCGATCCGCAACTGCTGGTGCCGAAGGCTGCCGAGGTGTTTGCGGCAGACGAACTGGCCAAGGCCCAGGAAGAATGGCAGCGTCGCCTGGAGGCTTGCCCCGAGGAACATCGCCCGTTCATGGTGCTGCAATATGCGACGCCGGTACGCAATCAGTACCGGGTCAAGGCGGGACTGGCGCTTTAAAGCAAGATCAAAAGATCGCAGCCTCGTTGCACTCGACAGCTCCTACAGGGTGAACCCCATTTACTGTAGGAGCTGTCGAGTGCAACGAGGCTGCGATCTTTTGCTTTCAGCGATTCAGACGCGGGTGCTGATCCACGACACCAGCAACGCCAGCCCCAGGCACGCGAAACCGAAACGGTAGAAAAACCGGTTCATGCGCAAGGTCGCCCAATCCAGCGTGGGCTCTTCGCTCGGACGGCTTTGACGCTGGGCGACCAGGCTCGCCATGGCGCGTTGTTCACGGCGGCGAGTGGCATGCAGCAGCCAGCCGCCCGGGAAGGCCAACAGCAGGGCCAGCAGGTTGATCAACTTGGCGGGATGGTGGGTGAACAGCGAAATCAAATGCAACGACATCACGGACCTCGGCAAAACAGGTGTGGCAAGACGCCGAACCGACGACTGCGGCGCGGATTCTACCGAAAGGCTTCCCACCTGCCCCGCCTTTCCGACAAATAACGAAACATCTGACCAAATGCTGCCCTGTGTCACGGCGCCGTCATCTGAGTAGGCCAGTCTGTCGCCCCTCGAAACCGACACGGAAACCGTCATGCTGCACGCCGAAAACCAGGACCGCCTCTATCTCATCGCCCAGAGCGACGAACAACAAATCCTCGTAGGCAGCCTCGCCTTTAACGTACAGGACCGCCACTGGCTGGTGTATTGCGCGTTGGGCGGGCATCAACATGCGGATTTGCCGGAGACGGATTTGCTGACGGGCGTGAGTGTGCTGGATTTTTACTCGCAAGCGGCCTGACACCATTGCCCCCCTTGTGGGAGCGGGCTTGCTCGCGAAAGCGGTGTGACATTCAACATTTACGTCGTCTGACACACCGCTTTCGCGAGCAAGCCCGCTCCCACATTTGTTCGGGTGGAACTCACGAAAATCAACAGGCATGAAAAAGCCCGGGGCCATTGCTGGCACCGGGCTTTTTTGAATCTCGCGAAAGGTTATTCGCTGAGAATCTGACCAATCGTCGGGTCCTTGAACAGACGCGTCAGCGCATCGCTCAACACATCACTGACCAGCTTGGTGTTGGTTTCCTGATTCGGCGCCATCCCGAAGCGCTGATCCAGGGACGCACCGTAACGGCCACTGTAACGGCGGTTGGCATTCTGCACATCAGAGCGGAACGTCGCGCCAATGGTCGCCTCGGTCACGTACATGCCTTCTTTGGGCGACTGGTACTTCAGCTCGGCCAGGGTCACCGTCAACTGTGGTGCATTCAGCGCATTCGACGTTGGGGTAAAGCCCAGCAGCCGCACGGCCGCCTCGGCCTGCGCCTGCAACTTCGGCAGGATCTGCGCGCCCTGCACGGTGATTGCGCTGGTCTCAGGGTACAAGCCACCACGGGTGCCCAGGGTTGGCGACGGACGACCGTCCACCACACGCACCACCACAGGCTGACCACGGCCGACCGGCGCCAGCTGAGTGGTCAGCTTGGGTTCAGGGTTCAGTTGTTGCGGGCTGTGGGCGCAGCCGACGAGGGTCAAACTGGTCACAGTGATCAAACCGAACAACAGGCGTTGCAACATGCTCTTCTCTCCAGAATCAGGCACAAACAGGCCCGCAGTATAGCGGTGGGCCATCGTCGCTAACTAGCGTCTCGCAATGAATACTGAAATGTCTGACAAACCCATGGGAAAGCGGTTCCTGTCACACATCTGTCATCGCCCTTACACGTTCATGTCACGGCTCGCTGGCAACCTTCTCGGCAGGTCACCCACAAGGTACTTCGCCATGCGTTATCTCATCTCACTGTTCGCGCCACGCCCGCTGCACCGCAGCTTCGCCCTGCTCGACCGCAATGGCCACTGCCAGGCGTTCAAGCAGTGCAGCCTCCAGCCGATGGGCGATGGCTGGGTCGAAATCGAAGAAATCCGCCTCAACTGGCTGCACCATCCGCTGCCGCCTAGCGCCCGTGTCAGCCAGCGCCGGCCACGTGCACGGGTGCAACATCTGTTGACCACCTGACCAGACGCCTAATAAAAGTCATTAAACACGTCCATTTCCCTGCGTTTCTTAGATACAATCTCCCCCCGATTATAAGGACGTCTCCTGATCGGGCCTCGCAGCATCGTCAATGCTTCGGTATTGGCACCCCGCACCGCCCACAGAGAGCCGCCCACACAGATCGAGTGAAGCTGGCGCGCTTGCTGTTCCTTGAGCAAAAACCCCACTTTTCGCGAATCTGCAGAGCTGTCATTACGCTCGGTTACTGAGCTGTTTGCCCGTTTTGCCTGTCATGTACCCCATGGCGGCAATCCATCCGGGCACGGTGCCAGGCTGGGACAGCCCTTTTTTGAGGTTCACGTCTTCAAAAGAGCGTGAAAAAAACGGGTTTTCACAACTTCACAAGAGTGTGGCGAGCAAATGAATAGTTTTGCGTCTGAACATGCACCATTAGCGTCTGAAACAGCCCAACGACACAGGACCGAGTACTCCTCGAACACCGGAGCCTGAAGCCTGTCCGCTACGGATTTGGTTGCACAAACGGATGTCTCGACCATAAGTCGAATTGCCAGCCGCGCGCTGAGATGAGTTCATGTAACTCTTTAGGCCCGGCCGCATGCATCCGTCGAAGTTGCGAAAAATTGCGAAGATTCGGACATGGCGATACTGCCATGGGTACCTGGGGCATCACTGACACGCCCCTGAACGCCTGGCAGCCATGCCGACAATTTGGTGCTGCAGATTTTGGAGACGCGTTAAATGGCGCATAACGAAGCAGTCGACGTAGTACTGGTTGGGGCCGGCATCATGAGTGCCACCCTTGCCGTACTGCTCAAAGAGCTCGACCCCGCGATCAAGCTGGAAGTCGTCGAGCTGATGGATTCCGGTGCCGCGGAGAGTTCGAACCCGTGGAACAACGCCGGTACCGGTCACGCCGGGCTGTGTGAGCTCAACTACACACCGCAGGCCGCCGACGGCAACGTCGACATCAAGAAAGCCGTGCACATCAACACTCAGTTTGAAGTGTCGAAGCAGTTCTGGTCCTACCTGACCAAAAAAGGCACCTTCGGCTCGTGCAAGACGTTCATCAGTCCGGTGCCGCACCTGAGCTTCGTGCAGGGCGACGATGGAGTTTCCTTCCTCAAGGAACGCTTCAAGACCCTGAGCAAGCACCACGCCTTCTCGGACATGGAATACACCGAAGACAAGGCCACCATGGCCGAGTGGATGCCATTGATGATGCCGGGCCGCCCGGCTGACGAAGTCATCGCGGCCACCCGCGTGATGAACGGCACCGACGTCAACTTCGGTGCCCTGACCAATCAACTGCTCAAGCACCTGACCAGCGCACCCGATTCCCAGGTCAAGTATTGCAAGCGCGTGACCGGCCTCAAGCGTAACGGCAGCGGCTGGACCGTCAGCATCAAGGACGTCAACAGCGGTAACTCCCGTGAAGTCGACGCCAAATTCGTGTTCCTCGGCGCGGGCGGCGCGGCACTGCCGCTGTTGCAGGCGTCGGGCATCGAAGAAAGCAAAGGCTTCGGCGGCTTCCCGATCAGTGGCCAGTGGCTGCGTTGCGACAACCCGGAAGTGGTCAAGCATCACCAGGCCAAGGTCTACAGCCAGGCAGCGGTAGGTTCGCCACCGATGTCCGTGCCGCACCTGGACACCCGCGTGGTCGATGGCAAGAAGTCCCTGCTGTTCGGACCGTATGCCGGTTTCACCACGAAGTTCCTCAAGCACGGTTCCTTCATGGACCTGCCGATGTCGGTTCGCGCCGGCAACATCGGCCCGATGCTGGCCGTGGCCAAAAACAACATGGACCTGACCAAGTACCTGGTCAGCGAAGTGATGCAGTCGATGGAGCAGCGTCTGGACTCCCTGCGTCGCTTCTACCCTGAAGCGAAAGCCGAAGACTGGCGCCTGGAAGTGGCCGGCCAACGGGTGCAGATCATCAAGAAAGACCCGAAAAAGGGCGGCGTTCTGCAGTTTGGTACCGAACTGGTCGCGGCCAAGGACGGTTCCCTTGCCGCCCTGCTCGGCGCGTCCCCAGGCGCTTCGGTGACTGTTTCGATCATGCTTGAGCTGATCGAAAAATGCTTCCCGAACAAAGCATCCGGTGAGTGGGCTGCCAAACTGGCGGAAATCTTCCCGGCTCGGGAGAAGGTTCTGGAAACCGACGCTGCGCTGTATCGCAAGATCAATGCGCACAACAACGTCGCCCTGGAACTGGTTGAAGCCAGTAACGAGACCGAAAGCTACGCTTGATTCGGTCCCATGAAAAACGCCCCGTTCTCAGTGAGAGCGGGGCGTTTTTTATGGCCGCTGAAACAGATGGCCCTGAGATCTTCGGTGTCAGTTACACCGACTTCGCGAGCAAGCCCGCTCCCACAGTTGATCGAGTTGAATCACAATTTTGTGATCGATACGAATCCAATGTGGGAGCGGGCTTGCTCGCGAAGGGGCCAGTACAAACACCAACCAAGTCAGGGCAACAACCGATATGCCTGAAGTTAACCGCGCGCCTTGGCGATCAACTCGATGTACTCGGCCGCATTGCGCTGATCCTTGATCAGGGCGACGAAGTCATTGCCGTGCTCATCCTTGCCATCCAGGTCCAGACCGGCTTCGACGAAGAACGTCAGGAAACGCTCGAAGTCATCGATGCGCAGGCCACGGTAGGCCTTGATCAGTTTGTGCAGGGACGGCGAAGTGGCGTCGACCGGCTCGAAATCGAGAAACAACTTGATCTGCTCATCGCCGATCTCGTCACCAATCACTTGTTTCTTATCTTTACGCATTGCCGACTCCAGCTCGCAGACATTTCACGGGGCGGGCAGTTTACCCCTGCCCGGGCACAAGGCTCAACGCGGACGAACAGCCCCAGTGTGCAGATCGGCCCAGACATGGCCGTTGGCGTAGCTGAGGAACTGGCAATACACCGTGTCATTGCGCAGCAAATCGATAACCACCCGGTACTGCGCCATCGGGTAAAACAGCGTCAGGGTTTTGCTTTTTTCGTCATAGATCGGCTTTTTCAGGCTTTTGCTTTCGCCGTCGAAATTGACCAGCACCTGGTTGACGGTCGCGCCCTTGTTCAAGGATTTGCCCTTGAGGCGGATCATCACCGGCGACGTGACCGGAATCGGCTGCTGATTGGACTGACGCTGGCTGCCGACCACCACCGAATACTCGGTGACCTGCAACAGTTGTTGCTGCTCGGGCTCTGCGTCACGCAGCGTCAGGTCATCGGGCGGCAGGAATTGCGCGTGCATCGGCACCGGAGCAGCCGACAGAGGCAGGCTGAGGGTCAGCAACAAGGCGGCGCAGCTGCGGATCAAAAGGCTCATGACAGGCTCCGAAGGCGAAGCTGGGCACTGTAGCAGCTGGCGCAGCCTGCGTCCGGCTGCTACAGAAATCTGGGGCGGGCTGGAGATCAATCGAACTGCGCGCGCATCCAGGCCTGATACTCGGCCACACCCGGCTCGCCTTCACGTGGTGCCCAGGTCGCAAGCTCGCCTTCACCGACCGGGCGATAAGGCCCGGCCTTGCATTCGAACATCAGACTGTCGGCTTCCAGCACGACCAGGCCATGGAACACACCGGGAGGAAGATCGACGCCCACCGATTCGCCAGCGGCTTGCAGAACCCGCGTGTGGATGACGCCTCCGGACTCATCAAAAATCAACAGCCCGAGACGCCCCCGCAGCACCAACAGCGTTTCCGCCTTGTCATCACTCAGGTGCCGATGAGGGGGAATGTACGTACTCGGCTGCAAACCCACGGCCATGCGATGGCACGGCTCTTCCATCTGATGAAAGTTGTGATGCTGGCGCCCGCGCGGATTGGCCGCCGCTTTCTCGGCCAATTCGGTGAACAGCGTTTGATCAAGAAAGCTCGGCGTGGCCAATGATTACATTCCTTTAACAGCAAAAATCCCGTTGGCGTTACGCCAGTAGCCTTTGTAGTCCATGCCGTAACCGAAGATGTAACGGTCGATGCACGGCAAACCGACGAAATCGGCTTTCAGGTCCGGGCGAGCCTTGCGGTCGTGGTCCTTGTCGATCAGCACGGCGGTGTGCACTTTGCGCGCGCCAGCGTGTTTGCAGAAGTCGATGATCGCGCCCAGGGTGTGACCTTCGTCGAGGATGTCGTCGATGATCAGCACGTCACGGTCGATGAACGAGACTTCCGGCTTGGCTTTCCAGAACAGGTCGCCGCCGCTGGTTTCGTTGCGATAACGGGTGGCGTGCAGGTAGGACGCTTCCAGCGGGAATTGCAGATGGGTAAGCAACTTGCCGGCGAAAATCAGCCCGCCGTTCATCACACAGAACACCACCGGGTTAGTGTCAGCCAGTTGTTCGTTGATGTGTGCACCGACGCGGGCGATGGCCGCCTCGACTTCAGCTTCGGTGTACAGGCAGTCAGCCTCTCGCATGATTTGACGGATATGCTCGAGATCAGCGGACATGGCGCTCTCCAAGGGGTGACGGAATCAGGAAAAGCGGGCAAAGGTACGCATCCCGCACGGCCAGATCAAGCGTTTGTGGACTAACGTACTGTATGTCTATAGGACAACACCCTCGGATAGATTAATCTAGGCCGGTTTTTTTGCCCGCCGCCGGAGCCTTTCCCATGCCCATCCTCGAGATCCGCCATCCGCTGATCCGTCATAAACTCGGCCTTATGCGCCGCGCCGACATTAGCACGAAGAATTTCCGTGAGCTCGCTCAGGAAGTCGGCGCGCTGCTGACCTATGAAGCCACCAAAGACCTGCCGCTGGAAACCTACGACATCGAAGGCTGGTGCGGCACCGTGTCGGTCGAGAAAATCGCCGGCAAGAAAATCACCGTGGTGCCGATCCTGCGCGCCGGTATCGGCATGCTCGAAGGCGTGCTGAGCCTGATCCCGGGCGCCAAAGTCAGCGCCGTCGGCGTGGCCCGCAACGAACAGACCCTGCAGGCTCACACTTACCTGGAAAAACTGGTTCCGGAAATCAACGAGCGCCTGGCGATGATCATCGACCCGATGCTCGCCACCGGCAGCTCCATGGTCGCCACCATCGACCTGCTGAAAAAGGCCGGTTGCCGCGACATCCGCGCCATGGTGCTGGTTGCCGCGCCGGAAGGCATTGCCGCTGTAGGCAAAGCGCACCCGGACGTGATGATCTACACCGCCTCCATTGACGAAAAACTCAACGAACACGGTTACATCATCCCAGGCCTGGGCGATGCCGGTGACAAGATCTTCGGTACCAAGCAGAAGGACGCTTGAGCATGCAACAAGAGTTCAACGATCCGCTCTGGCGCACGGTTCTGTCTGGCGCACAGATGCTGTTCGTGGCCTTCGGCGCCCTGGTGTTGATGCCGCTGATTACCGGCCTCGACCCGAACGTGGCGCTGTTCACCGCAGGTCTGGGGACGATTCTGTTCCAGATTGTCACTGGGCGTCAGGTGCCGGTGTTCCTCGCGTCGAGCTTTGCCTTCATCACCCCGATCATTCTCGCCAAGGGCCAGTTCGGCCTCGCGGCGACCATGGGCGGCGTGATGGCGGCCGGTTTCGTCTACACCTTCCTCGGCCTTGCCGTGAAGATAAAAGGCACCGGTTTCATCGACCGCCTGCTGCCACCTGTGGTGATTGGTCCGGTGATCATTTCGATCGGCCTGGCCATGGCGCCGATCGCCGCCAACATGGCGATGGGCAAGGCTGGCGACGGCACCGAGCTGATTCCTTACCAGACCGCCATGCTGATCTCGATGCCCGCGCTGCTGACCACCCTGATCGTCGCGGTGTTCGGTAAAGGCATTTTCCGCCTGGTGCCGATCATTTCCGGCGTGCTGGTGGGTTTTGCCATGGCGTTCTATTTCGACGTGGTCGACACCGCGAAGATTGCCGCCGCACCGTGGTTTGCGATTCCGCACTTCACCGCCCCGGAGTTCAACTGGCAGGCGATTCTGTTCATCGTTCCAGTGGCTCTGGCGCCAGCCATCGAGCATATCGGCGGCGTGATTGCCGTCGGCAGCGTGACCGGCCGCGATTACCTGAAGAAGCCCGGCCTGCACCGCACCCTGCTCGGCGATGGCATTGCCACCACCGCAGCCGGCCTGTTCGGCGGTCCGCCTAACACCACGTACGCCGAAGTGACGGGCGCGGTGATGCTGACCAAGAACTACAACCCGAAAATCATGACCTGGGCGGCGATCTTTGCCATCAGCCTGGCGTTCGTCGGCAAGTTCGGCGCGCTGCTGCAAAGCATTCCGGTGCCGGTGATGGGCGGGATTCTGTGCCTGTTGTTCGGTTCGATCGCTGCGGTGGGGATGAACACGCTGATTCGCCACAAGATCGACCTGGGCGAGGCGCGCAACCTGGTGATTGTCTCGGTGACGCTGGTGTTCGGGATTGGCGGTGTGCTGGTCGGCACCGGGACTGGCCCGGACGACTTCGGCCTCAAAGGCATCGCGCTGTGCGCGGTGGTGGCGATCGGGCTGAATCTGCTGCTGCCGGGCAATGACAGCTGGAAGCACAAGAAGGCGGATGAGCCGTTGTTGTAACAGACGACTCAATGATCGTTCCCACGCTCTGCGTGGGAATGCAGCCCGTGACGCTCCGCGTCACTGGACGCGGAGCGTCCCTAGAGGCATTCCCACGCAGAGCGTGGGAACGATCATCAGAGGGCCAACGGTGCTCGTTCACACAAGGTATTCAACGCCCGCGCCCACTGCGGATCATCGTTGAGGCACGGCACCAGCACCAGCTCCTCTCCCCCCGCCTCGCGGAACAATTCCTTCCCGCGATCACCGATTTCCTCAAGCGTCTCGATGCAATCGGCCACGAACGCCGGGCACATCACCAGCACCTTTTTCACGCCCATTCCGGCCAATTCATCGAGGCGCGCCTCGGTGTAGGGTTCGATCCATTTCGCCCGGCCCAGACGCGACTGAAACGAGACCGACCATTTGCCGTCCGGCAAGCCCATGCGCTTGGCGAACTGCGCCGCGGTGCGCAGGCATTGCGCGCGATAACAGGTGGCCAACACCGCGGGAGAAGCGTTCTTGCAGCAATCCTCATTCTTGAAGCAATGCTTGCCCGTCGGATCGAGCTTGGTCAGGTGGCGTTCCGGCAAGCCGTGGAAGCTCAGCAACAAGTGATCGTAATCCTGCTGCAAATAAGGCTTCGCGCTGGCGACTAATGCATCAAGGTATTCCGGTTGATCGTAGAACGGCTGGAGAATCGAAAACTGCAGGTCGAGCTGCTTCTCGCGCACCACCCGCTTGGCTTCCTCGATCACCGTGGTCACGGTGCTGTCGGCGAACTGTGGATAAAGCGGCGCGAGGGTCACTTTTTTGTGGCCCTGAGCCGCCAGCTCAACCAGCTTCGTCTCAATAGACGGTTCGCCGTAACGCATTGCCAGCTCAACCGGCCCGTGGGTCCATTGCGTAGTCATGGCTTGTTGCAAGCGACGGCTGAGCACCACCAGCGGCGAGCCCTCCTTCCACCAGATCGACGCGTAGGCGTGGGCCGATTGCTCTGGACGCTTGATCAGAATCAGCGACACCAGCAAGCGTCGCACCGGCCATGGCAGGTCGATCACGTACGGGTCCATCAGAAATTGATTGAGGTAGCTGCGCACATCCGCCACCGACGTGGAGGCAGGTGAACCCAGGTTGACCAGAAGCAATGCGTGATCGGTCATGCAACGTCCTATTTCAAAGGCGGCTGGACAGGTCGTCCAGGGCCGCGCGCAAATCAGTGAACTGGAAAGTGAAACCCGCTTCCAGCAGGCGCACCGGTACGGCCTTCTGGCCGCCCAGCAACAGCAGGGACAACTCGCCCAGGCACACTTTCAGAGCCAGGGCCGGCATCGGCATGAACGCCGGGCGGTGCAGCACGCTGGCCAATGTCTTGGCGAACTCGTTGTTGCGCACCGGTTTAGGCGCGCAGGCATTATAGGGACCGCTGGCGTCGTTGCGATGCAGAAGAAAATCAATCAGGGCGATTTGATCGTTGATATGAATCCACGGCATCCACTGCCGACCACTGCCCAGAGGCCCGCCCAGCCCCAGTTTGAACGGCAGTAACAGTCGCGACAAAAAGCCGCCCTCGGCGGACAGCACCAGGCCGGTTCGAATCAGCACCACCCGAATACCCAAGGCCTCGGCGCGCTGGGCGGTTTCCTCCCAGGCAATGCACAACTGACTGGCGAAATCATCGATGGACGGTGGAGATGCTTCCGTCAGCTCCCGTTCGCCACTGTCGCCGTACCAGCCGATGGCGGATCCCGAGATCAATACCTGCGGTTTCTGCTCACGGGTTTCGAGCCAGGCCAACAGGGTCTCGGTCAGGGTGATGCGACTGCTCCAGAGCAAGGCCTTGCGCCTGGAGGTCCATGGCCGGTCGGCAATGGGCGCACCCGCCAGGTTGATAATCGCGTCCACCGGCTCTTGCCCGAGGTCTTCGAACAACGCGATGCCGCGAACCTGAGCGCCGCAAATTTTTGCTACTTTTTCCGGCGTGCGGCTCAAGACGGTCAGGCGATGTCCCTGGCTCAACCAGTGTCGGCAGAGTTGACGTCCTATCAAACCAGTACCGCCGGTCAGCAATATGTGCATGACTTCTTCCTCGCGTGGCGTTTTACCCTGATCACTAGTCTATTTTTATAAGCAGGGATCTTTGATATCGGGCAGTGTCTGTGTTTAACAATAGGCCAAGCTGTCAGATCGAGAACGCTAAAAGTTATACCAAAAAACAATATTGTACAGGTTTCAACCACGGCGTAGTCTGTACAGAAAGGTAAACGAGGCCCCTATGACTGTACCTATCGCAATCATCGGCACCGGCATCGCCGGGCTCTCAGCCGCGCAAGCCCTGACAGATACAGGGCATGTCGTTCAACTTTTCGATAAAAGCCGCGGCAGTGGCGGACGCATGTCGAGCAAGCGCAGCGATGCGGGTGCCCTGGACATGGGCGCTCAGTATTTCACCGCCCGCGACCGTCGCTTCGTCACCGAGGTCCAGCGTTGGCAAACCCAGGGCTGGGTCGCCGAATGGACGCCGCAGCTCTACACCTTCCACGGCGGCCAGCTCAACCTGTCGCCGGACGAACAGACACGCTGGGTCGGTACGCCACGTATGAGCGCCATCACACGCGGTCTGCTCGGAGATCTGGAAGTGCATTTCGCCTGTCGGATCACCGAGGTGTATCGCGGTGAAGAACACTGGCATCTGCAAGACGCCGAAGGGTTCACCCATGGTCCGTTCAGTCATGTGGTGATTGCCACGCCGGCGCCTCAAGCCACAGCACTGCTGGCCTCCGCGCCGAAACTCGCCGGGGCCGCCGCCGGGGTAAAAATGGAACCGACCTGGGCAGTCGCGCTGGCGTTCGATACACCGCTGGACACCCCCATGGAAGGTTGCTTCGTGCAGGACAGCCCGCTCGACTGGCTGGCGCGCAACCGCAGCAAACCCGGGCGCGACAACACCCTCGACACCTGGGTGCTGCATGCGACCAGCGCCTGGAGCCGGCAACACATCGACCTGCCCAAGGAGGCAGTGATCGAGCAACTGCATGGCGCCTTTGCCGAGCTGTTGCACAGCGCCATGCCGGCCCCGACTTTCAGCCTCGCGCACCGCTGGCTTTACGCGCGTCCCGCCAGCAGTCACGAATGGGGCGCCCTGGCCGATGCCGATCTGGGCCTGTATGTGTGTGGCGACTGGTGCTTGTCCGGGCGTGTCGAAGGTGCCTGGCTCAGTGGCCAGGAAGCTGCACGACGGTTACATGAGCACTTGCAGTGAATCGCATTAACCCGAGTAAATTGCTGCTGTCGAAATGGACAGCAGCCCACCCGCAAAACCGCGAAAAACATTTTCTGGTAACCGAGCTGTTCCGTGATGAGGAAGGCACGGTGCTGGACGTCGAGTTGCAGGCGGTGTTGACCCAGCGCAGTGAGCGTTTAGCCTGGCAGGCTCTGAAAAAAAACGACGACTGGATACTGGGCTGGAAGTAGATCCCTGTGGGAGCGAGCAAGCCCGCTCCCACATGAGCATTGCACTCCTCTCAAAAACTTATACAAAAAAATTGACTTGTACACCTTTGAATCTATGATGAAGACAAAGTTGTACAGAGCCGCGACTCTGTACATGTCTGGATTCGAGGTGCTCCGATGCGCGTACAGCCAGCGACCCAACCGAAAATCGCCATCAGCGCCTGCTTGATGGGGGCCGAAGTGCGTTTCAACGGCGGGCACAAGGAATCACGGCTGTGCCGCCGAACCCTCACTGAGTATTTCGAGTTCGTCCCGGTGTGTCCGGAAGTCGCCATCGGCCTGGGTATTCCTCGCGAACCGATCCGCCTGATCGGCAATCCCGAACATCCCGAGGCGGTCGGCACCGTCCACCCCGAGATCAACGTCACCCGGCCGCTCGCCGAGTACGGTCAGAAAATGGCCGCGGAACTGGACGATATCTGCGGCTATATCTTCATGCAGAAATCCCCTTCCTGCGGCCTCGACCGGGTCAAGGTCTACCACACCAACGGGTCGCCGGTGGACGGTGGTGGTCGCGGCATCTTCGCCCAGGCCTTCTGCGCCCTGCATCCGGATTTGCCGGTGGAAGAAGATGGCCGCCTCAACGACCCGGTGCTGCGCGAAAACTTCCTCACCCGCGTGTTCGCCTACAGCGCCTGGCAGCAGTTGCTGCAAGAAGGCTTGACCCGGCGCGGCCTCACGGACTTCCACTCGCGCTACAAATACCTGCTGATGGCCCACAACCCGATGCAGTACAAAACCCTGGGTAACCTGCTGGGCAACATGGGCCAGTCCGATCCCGCCGACATCGGCCCGCGCTATTTCAGCGAGTTGATGTCGGCATTGAAAAAATGCGCCACGCGCCGCACCCACACCAATGTCCTGCAACACATCAGTGGTTACCTCAAACAAGTCATCAGTCCCGAAGACAAACAGGAAATGCAGCACGTCATCGGCCAATACCGGCACGGCATCGTGCCGCTGGTGGTGCCACTGACATTGCTCAAACATTACTTCCGCCAACATCCGGATCCGTATATCGCGCAGCAGGTTTACCTTCAGCCGCACCCGGAAAACCTCAGTCTGCGAAACGCAATCTAATGAAAAGCCCACTCGACACCAGCGCCCGGGAAGACCTCGGCGATGACTTCAAGAAAGCCCTGGACGAAGGCTGGTTGCCGATTCGCGAAGTGGCGCGCCAGACCGGCGTGAACGCCGTGACCCTGCGAGCCTGGGAACGACGTTACGGGCTGATCGTGCCCCAGCGCACGCCCAAGGGGCATCGCCTGTTTTCAGCCGAACACGTGCAACGGATCCTGGCGATCCTCACTTGGCTCAATCGTGGCGTGGCCGTCAGCCAGGTCAAGCAACTGCTCGACACGCCGCAGGCCTTTGCCGAAACCGTCGAAAATGATTGGCAGGTGCTGGGCCAGACGTTGCTGCAAGCGGTGACCCAACTGAATGAACGCACGCTTGATGACACCGTCAACCAAGCCATGGCGCTGTATCCGCCGCGCACCTTGTGCGAACAACTGCTGATGCCGTTGCTGGCGGAACTGGAGCAACGCTGGCAGGGCCAGTTCGGCGCGCAGATGGAGCGGGTATTTTTCTATTCCTGGCTGCGCAGCAAATTCGGCGCACGCATCTACCATAACAATCGTCAGTTACGGACCGCCCCGCTGCTGTTGATCAATCATTCAGACCTGCCACTGGAACCCTGCCTGTGGCTGACCGCGTGGCTGATCAGCAGCGCCGATTGCCCGGTGGAAGTCTTCGACTGGCCGCTGCCGGCGGGCGAACTCGCGCTGGCGGTCGATCACCTGCAGGCCCGCGGCGTACTGCTGTATTCCAGCAAAGCCATGAATCTTTCGCAGCTGCCGAAACTTTTGAATGGTGTCAGTTGCCCAAAAATAATTGCCGGACCAACGGTATGCATTCACCACGCCGAGCTGTCCGCAAAAACTTCCGAAACAGTTGATTTGTTCCTGGCCGAAGACCCGCTGTCGGCTCACCAGGAACTGGTTAAGCGTGGGCTTATTTAATGAATCGTGCGAACACCAACCTGCAATTGATCTGGCTGCGCAGCGACTTGCGCCTCCATGACAATACCGCCCTCTCGGCCGCCGCAGCGCGCGGCCCGACGGTGGCTGTCTATCTGTCGAGCCCGGAGCAATGGCTGGAACACGACGATGCGCCGTGCAAAGTGGATTTCTGGCTGCGCAACCTGGGGCAGCTGAGCCGCGCGCTGGGCGAACTGAACATTCCCCTGCTGATCCGCCAGGCCCCTCGCTGGGATGAGGCGCCGAACGTTCTGCTTGAGCTGTGTCAGCAATTGAAGATTGGCGCAGTGCACGTCAACGAGGAATACGGCATTCATGAAAGCCGTCGCGATACGGCGGTGGCCGAAACGCTGAAGGCCCATGGCATCGATTTCTTAAGCTACCTCGATCAATTGTTGTTCAAACCCGGCACCGTGCTGACCAAGACCGGCACTTACTTCCAGGTCTTCAGCCAGTTCCGAAAGGTCTGCTACGAACGCCTGCACCGCTCTCTTCCTGGACGGGTTGCTGCACCGGCCGTCCAGGATCCATTGAACATCAGCAGTGACGATATTCCGTCGAGCGTGGAAGGTTTCGAAACGCCCAGCGACAACTTGCGCAAGCTCTGGCCAGCCGGTGAGGCCGAAGCCCGCCGCCGCCTCTACACTTTCGCCGATGCACAAATCGACTACTACAAGAACGAGCGCGACTTCCCGGCCAAACCCGGCACCAGCCAGCTCTCGGCCTATCTCGCCGCCGGGGTGATTTCCCCGCGGCAGTGTTTGCACGCCGCCCTGCAAAGTAATCAAGGCGAGTTCGAAAGCGGCAAGGTGGGTGCGGTCACCTGGATCAACGAGTTGCTGTGGCGCGAGTTCTACAAACACGTTCTGGTGGGCTACCCACGGGTTTCGCGTCATCGCGCCTTCCGCCCGGAAACCGAAGCCCTGGCCTGGCGCGACGCCCCGGAAGAACTGCTGGCCTGGCAGCAAGCCCGTACCGGCCTGCCGATCATCGACGCGGCCATGCGCCAATTGCTCGAAACCGGCTGGATGCACAACCGCTTGCGCATGGTGGTGGCGATGTTCCTGACCAAGAACCTGCTGATCGACTGGCGCGAAGGCGAACGCTTTTTCATGCGCCACTTGATCGACGGCGACCTGGCGGCGAACAACGGCGGCTGGCAGTGGAGTGCTTCCACCGGCACTGATTCAGCCCCCTATTTCCGCATCTTCAACCCGCTGAGTCAGTCGGAAAAATTCGACGCCGAAGGCGTGTTCATCAAGCACTGGCTGCCGGAACTGGCCGGGCTGAACAAGAAAGAAGTGCACAACCCGGCGAATGTCGGCGGCTTGTTCGGGGTTGCGGATTATCCATCGCCAATCGTCAATCTAAGTACCAGTCGCCAACGAGCCTTGGCGGCGTTCAAGAACCTGCCATCGCGACAGAGCGCAGGGGGTGCCTATGAGTGATTTCCTGCGGCATTTTGCCCGGCAGTTCGCGCAGTTGGACAAAGACAATCTGCAACGCCTGAGTGAGCTCTACACCGAAGACGTGCACTTCACCGATCCGCTGCACGACGTGCAAGGGCTCGGACAGTTGCGCAGCTACTTCGCCGAGCTCTACGCCAACGTCACCGAGCTGCGTTTCGATTTTCGCGGCTTCGATCAGACCGGTGAAGGCGAAGGGTATCTGCGCTGGGTCATGAGTTACCGCCATCCGCGCCTGAGCGGCGGCCAGTTGATTCACGTTGACGGCTGCTCGCATCTGCTTTGGCGCGACAAGGTTTACCGCCACCGGGATTACTTCGATGCCGGGGCACTGCTTTATGAACACTTACCCGTATTGGGTCGGGCGATTGCCTGGCTGAAAAGGAGAATGGGATGAGCCTTACACCTCCACGGCGATACTGGTTGACGGGCGCCAGCAGTGGCATTGGCGCTTCGCTGGCCGAAGAAATACTGAAAACCGGCGCTCACCTGGCCGTGAGTTCGCGCTCCAAAGCGGTGCTGAAAGTCTTGTCCCTGCGTTATCCCGGGCAAGTGCTGGTCGTGCCTGGCGACCTGACTGACAGTCAGACGGTGCGCGAAATCGGTGAACACATTGCGCATGCCTGGGGCTCTCTGGACACGGTCATCCTCAATGCCGGCACCTGCGAATACGTCGACGTCCAGCAGTTCGATGCGTCGATCGTCGAGCACGTGGTGCGCACCAATCTGCTCGCGAGCGCCTATTGCATCGAGGCGGCCTTGCCCCTGCTGCGCAAGGGCACTGCGCCGCATCTGGTGGGCGTCGCCAGTTCGGTGACCTACCTGCCCCTGCCACGGGCCGAAGCCTATGGCGCGTCGAAGGCCGGGCTGCGTTACCTGTTCGAATCCCTGCGCATTGACCTTGCGCCGGAAGGCATCGAAGTCACGGTGGTCAGCCCTGGGTTTGTCGAGACCCCGCTGACCGCGAAAAACGATTTCCCTATGCCGCTCAGTTGGCCCGTGGCCAAAGCCGCACGGCACATTTTCGCCAAACTCAAGCGCCGTCCACTGGAGATCGCCTTTCCGGGATTGTTCATGGCGGCTCTCTGGCCCCTGTCGAAAATGCCCAACTGCGTGAAACTGGCGATTGGCAAACGCATGGTGCGCAGCAGTCCGCCGATCCGGGATGTGCCATGAACATCGCCATTATCGGCAGCGGGATCTCGGGGCTGACCAGCGCCTACCTGCTCAATCGCAGGCATGAGATCACCCTGTTCGAGGCCAGCGACCGGATCGGCGGTCACACCCACACCGTGGACGTGACTGTCGATGGCCAGCGCTACGCCGTGGACACCGGTTTCATTGTGTTCAATGACTGGACTTACCCGAATTTCATTCGCCTGCTGGGCCAGATCGGTGTCGCATTCAAACCGACGCAAATGAGCTTTTCGGTGATGGACCCGGACACCGGGCTTGAGTACAACGGCAACACCTTCAACAGCCTGTTCGCCCAACGCCGCAACCTGTTGTCGCCGGGGTTCTGGGGCATGTTGCGAGACATTCTGCGCTTCAACAAAGAAGCGCAGCGCGACCTCGCCGAAGGTCGGATCGCCGCCGACACCACGCTGGACGATTATCTGAAAAACGGCCGCTATGGCGAGCGCTTCATCCTCCATTACATCGTGCCGATGGGCGCCGCGATCTGGTCGATGTCCATGGCCGACATGCTCGGTTTCCCGCTGCAATTTTTTGTCAGGTTTTTCAAGAATCATGGCCTGCTGTCCGTCAGCAATCGCCCGCAATGGCGGGTGATCGAAGGGGGCTCAAGGGCTTACATCGAGCCATTGACGGCAACATTCAAAGACAAGATTCGTCTCGGCTGCCCAGTGACCCGAGTCGAGCGCGATGAGGAAGGCGTTTTTATCCACAGCGCCGCCGGCCGCGAGCGATTCGACAAAGTGGTGTTGGCCTGCCACAGCGATCAGGCCCTGAAGCTGTTGGCCAGGCCCAGTGATGCCGAACACTCGATCCTCAGCGCCCTGCCCTACGCCGACAACGAAGTGGTACTGCACACCGACACACACCTGCTGCCCACACGAAAACTGGCCTGGGCCAGCTGGAATTATCGCCTCGGTGGCCCGGGTCACACACAGACCGCCGTCACCTATGACATGAACATCCTGCAAGGCATCCACAGCGACACCACGTTCTGCGTCAGCCTCAACCAGAGCGCGGGCATCAGCCCGAGCAAAGTGCTCGGCAAATACACCTACGCCCATCCGCAATTCAGCCTGGCAGCCGTCGCCGCGCAAAACCGCTGGGAAGAATTGGACGGCGCGCAGCATTCTTACTATTGCGGCGCCTATTGGGCCAACGGTTTCCATGAAGACGGCGTGGTCAGCGCATTGCGCGTTGCCCGCTCGTTTGGCGAAGTGTTGTGAACAGCGCCCTCTACAGCGGCTGGATCGCCCATCGGCGGTTCGCCCCAAAGCCTCATGCCTTCCGGTACCGGATCGGCCTGTTGTACCTGGACCTCGACGAACAGGACGCCGTGCTCGGTTTGTCGCCGCTCTCGGGCAGCAGTCGCTTCGCACCGTTCTCGTTTCGCGAGAGCGATTATCTCAAGACCTATACCGGCAACGGCACGCGCCTGGTTGATGCGGTGCGCCAACTGGTCAGCCAGGCCATTGGCCATGCACCGCAAGGTTCGGTTTGCCTGCTGACCCAGGCACGCAGTTGGGGCCTGTCGTTCAACCCGGTGAGTTTTTTCTATTGCCATGAGGCTGACGGGCAACTGGCGGCGATCGTTTGCGAAGTCACCAACACCCCGTGGCGCGAGCGATATCACTATGTGTTGCCGGCCAGGGCCCCAGTGAATCTGGGCGATTTCCATCAACATTTCGCGGTGGCAAAGGCGTTCCACGTCTCGCCGTTTTTGCCACCCGATCTGGAATACCGCATGAGCTTCAGCCCCGCCGCAAAAAAGCTCGGCGTGCACATGGCGGACTGGCAAGGCGAACTGAAATTGTTCGACGCCACGCTCAACCTCAAACGCGAAGTACTGAATCGCGCCAGCCTGCACCGTTACTTGCGGCGCTTCCCGTGGATGACGGCGAAAACCTGCCTGGCGATCTATTGGCAGGCCCTGCGCCTGCTGCTCAAACGCGCACCGATCTTTGCTCATCAGGCTGCCGATGGCAGCTTCCAGACCGCCATGGTGCCTCCCAAGGATCGCCGTCATGAAATCCTCTAGTGCCTCGGCCAAATTCAATCTGCTCAGCACCAACGGCCTGACCGGCTCGTTGCTGCGCCGTGGCGTGCTGCGGCAACTGACGCACCTCAAGCATGGACAACTGGTAGTCATCGAAAACGGTGAACGGCACGTCTTCGGCACCGCAGGCAGTCCATTGATCGGTGAGATCGATATTCTCGACGCGGCGGCATGGGGACTGGTGGCGGGCAATGGGTCGATCGGCGCTGGCGAAGCGTACATCCATGGTTATTGGAGTTCGCCGGACCTGACCGCGGTGGTCCGCGTATTCGTCAGCAACCTTGAGGTGCTGGATGCGCTGGAAGGCGGCCTGGCGAAACTCGGCCGGCCCTTCGTCCAGGGGCTGCACTGGCTCAATCGCAATACGCGCAAGGGCTCGCAGAAAAACATCGCCGCCCACTACGACCTGGGCAACGACCTGTTCGAACAATTTCTCGATCCCACCATGATGTATTCCGCCGCGCAGTTCCTGACGGACGAAGACAGCCTGGAACAGGCGCAGTTGAACAAGCTGGAGCGGATCTGCCAGAAACTGGCACTGAAGCCCAGTGATCACTTGCTGGAAATCGGCACCGGCTGGGGCAGCATGGCGCTTTACGCGGCGCAGCATTACGGCTGCAAGGTCACCACCACCACGCTTTCAAAAGAACAGTACGCCTTTACTGCGCAACGCATCGAAGCCCTCGGCCTGCAAGACCAGGTCACGCTGCTGCTCAAGGATTACCGCGACCTCACCGGGCAGTACGACAAGCTGGTGTCGATCGAAATGATCGAAGCGGTTGGTCATCGCTTCCTGCCGGTCTATTTCAAGCAATGCGCGCAGTTGCTCAAAAGTAACGGCTTGATGCTGTTGCAGGCGATCACCATCCGCGAACAGCGCTACGAACAGGCCAAGGGCAGCGTCGATTTCATTCAGCGTTACATCTTCCCCGGCGGCGCCCTGCCCTGTGTGCAGAAGATGCTGGAAGTCATCAGCCGCGACACCGACATGAATTTGCTGCACATGGAGGATTTCGGCCTGCACTACGCCCGAACCCTGCGCCTGTGGCATGAGAATTTTCGCCGGGCCCAAGGGCGCTTGAGCGAGTTGGGCTACGACGATTATTTCCTGCGGTTGTGGGAATTCTATCTGTGCTACTGCGAAGGGGGATTCCTGGAGCGCACTATCGGCACCGCGCAGTTGCTGCTGGCCAAACCGTCGGCGATGCCCGCGCCGCTGCTGGGCCGCTTCGATGCTTGAGCGAGTGGCCAATGCCGCGTTGTTTCAGCTCGGCTGGTTTGCCTGCGTGGCGGGCGGCAACAGCCTGTGGTTATTAGTGGCGCTGGCGGCGCTGGTGATTCATCTGCTGTGGATAAGTCGCTGGGCGGATGAAGGCCGACTGATCCTCAGTGTTGTGCTGCTGGGCACCACCGTCGACAGTTCATTGCGTTGGCTGGGGGTGTTCGACTTCACCGACGTCACGCCCTTGATTCCGCTGTGGCTGATGCTGTTGTGGGCGTTACTGGCAACGACCTTGCGCCATTGCCTGCAATGGACCGCGAATCCTTGGTGGCTTGGCAGCCTGCTGGGCGCGGTGGGTGGACCGCTGTCGTATTTCGCGGGCGGGAAACTGGCGGACGTGCAGTTTCCTTATGGTCAGGTGCCCACGCTGGTGGGCCTCGGGCTGCTGTGGGCCGTGCTGTTTCCCGCGCTGCATTTCATGGCGCAACGGCTGGCGGCGGACACTCGCAACTAAGCGTCCGTCAGGCCTTTCACACAGCACCGGCCCACTGCCTTACACTGCGCGCCATGAAAACCATTCCTCACACGCAAATCGCCGAGCCGGCCGTCACGTGCTCGACCTGCGCAGCCTGCTGCTGCCAGCTCGAAGTCATGCTGATCACCGACACGGGCGTGCCCGAACGTTTTATCGATACCGATGATTGGGGCGGGGAAGTCATGCTGCGTCTGGATGACGGCTGGTGCGCTGCGCTGGATCGCAACAGCATGATGTGCACCATCTACGAAAAGCGCCCGCTGATCTGCCGTGAATTCGAGATGGGCGCACCGGAATGCATCGATGAACGCCAGGGGATTACCACGGTGTATCGCTGAATTCAGACTAACGAAGATCTAATGTGGGAGCGGGCTTGCTCGCGAAAGCGGACTATCAGTCAACATCAGCGTTGAATGTTAAACCGCTTTCGCGAGCAAGCCCGCTCCCACATTTATAGCATCGAGTCTTAGAGCGGCATCGTGTAGTGCAGCGCGTAGCTTTCTACACCGTTGTTCGGGCTACTGAGCCCGGCATTGGAATAGTGCGTCGCACGAATCCCGACTTCATGCCCGCCCGCAAAGCGCAGGCCGAAGCCGAACCGGTCTTCGAACTGAAAGGCACTGCCGAGTTGATTGTTTTCGACTTCAGTATTGGCGAACACCGCGACGCCAACGCCCAATTCCACGTAGGGCTTGACGGTCTGGCCGGAAAATTCGTAAACCAGCACCGGCGAGAACGACAGGCTGTGGTTGCTGGAGGCCTCGTCACCCTCCCAGTAGGTGTAGGCGCCGCTCCAGTAACCGGTCAAACGACCAAAATCACTCTGCAGCCAGCTCTTGTCCCAATCGAATTGCATGCCCAATCGATAGGTCATGGTCGACTCGCTGGTCTGGCCGACCGCGAACTCCACGCCGGCCGCCTGCGCGGTAAAACTTTGCCCCAACAGTGCGGCCGCAATCGCGGCCAAGCAGAATAGTCGCTTCATTAGAAACATCCTTTTCCGAACGATTTCGTAAGGTTTTTTTTGTTGCTCACCGCTATAGAAGTCGACGTTTAATCAGAAGTTCACCCCAATTATTCGTTTGCCCCAGGATTTTTGTTTACCCCTTGAAGCTTTGCACAACGCCAGCGGTATTCCACAGGATCGGCAAGATATTTCTGAAATGCTCCGGATCGGCACTCGTCCAGAACTGCGCAGCACGGGCAGGCCCCTCGGCGAGCAATTCACGCTCGGCCAACAGGCGCTGAAGTTGCCGCGCGACAGCGGCGCCCGTGTCGATCAAGCTGATGTCATCCGGGATCATCTGCTTAAGCAAAGGCTTTAGGAAGGGATAATGCGTGCAGCCGAGAATTATTGTGTCGCACCCGGCGCCGAGCAGCGGGCCGACATACCCGGCCAGTAAATGACGCAATGCTTCGCTGTGCAGATCGCCGTTTTCAATCAGCTCCACCAGGCCGGGGCACGGCTGAGTGATAACGCGGACATCGGTGGCGAATCGATCGAGCAAAGCGGCAAACTTGGCGCTCTGCAACGTGCCGGTGGTGGCGAGTACGCCGACCACCCCACTGCGGGTGGCGGCAGCGGCCGGTTTGACGGCGGGTTCCATGCCGACGATGGGCCACTCGGGATAATCGCGTCGCAAGTCTGCAACGCCAGCGACGGTCGCCGTGTTACAGGCCAGCACCAAGGCCTTGGCGCCCTGCTGCTGGAAAAATTCGGCCATCACGCTGCAACGCTGCTGGATGAATGCCGGGGTTTTCTCACCGTAGGGAATGTTGCCGCAATCGGCGACGTACAGCAGAGACTCGTTGGGCAACAAGCGCTGGATCTCGGCCAACACCGAAAGCCCACCGACGCCGGAGTCGAACACGCCGATCGGCGCTTCACGCATGTTTCGAACCACAGACGCTACAGCCCGGATCACGCTTGACCCGCAATTCACGAAAGCGCGAGCCCAAGGCATCGATCAACAACAGGCGCCCCACCAGCGGCTCACCAAAACCCACCAGCAGTTTCAGGGCTTCCAGCGCCTGGAGGCTGCCGACCAACCCAACCAGTGGACCGACGACGCCGGCTTCGCTGCAGGTCAATTCGGCTTCGCTGCCGTGACCGTATAAACAGTGATAGCACGGGCTTTCCGGGCGACGCGGGTCGAACACCGACAGTTGCCCTTCAAGGCGAATCGCCGCGCCGCTGACCAGCGGTTTGCCGGTAACAACGCACGCGGCATTGACCGCTTCGCGGGTGGAAAAATTGTCGGAGCAGTCCAGCACCAAATCCACCGCAGCCACGGCGGCGGCCAGGGAATCTTCGTCCAGCGCGGTGCGATGGGCGATCAACTGGATCTCGGGATTGATTGCGCTCAAACGGCGGATTGCTGAATCGACCTTGCTCAGGCCAACGCTGTCGGTGTCGTGAACGATCTGGCGTTGCAGGTTGGTCAGGTCGACGGTGTCGAAGTCTGCCAGGTGCAGCTCGCCGACACCGGCCGCTGCCAGATAAAGCGCAACCGGTGAGCCGAGACCGCCGAGGCCGACGATCAACACGCGGCTTTCCTTCAGTCGCAACTGGCCGTCGATGTCGACGTGTTGCAACAGAATCTGCCGGCTATAGCGCAACAATTCCTGATCATTCAGCACGGCAGGCGCCCCAGGCTGATACGTTCGTGACCGCCCAGATCGGTGCGGCTGTGGACTTGCTCAAAGCCGCGGGTCAGCAGCAAATCGCGTACTGCATTGGCTTGATCGTAACCGTGTTCGAGCATCAGCCAGCCACCCGCCTCCAGATAATCCGGCGCCTGAGCGACGATCAGACGCAGATCGTCGAGCCCGTCGACGCCAGCCACCAGGGCGCTGGCCGGTTCGAAGCGCACATCGCCTTCCACCAGATGCGGATCGGCGGAGGCGATGTAAGGCGGATTGCTGATGATCAGTTGAAAACGCTGACCGTCCAGGGCGCTGAACCAATGGCTGCTCAGCACCGTGGCGTTGTTCAAGTGCAGGCGCTGGCGATTGCGCTCGGCCAACGCCACGGCTTCGAGTACGCGATCCACGGCAGTCACATTCCACGCCGGACGCTCGCTGGCCAGGGCCAACGCAATAGCGCCGCTGCCGGTACCGAGGTCGAGCACGTTGGCCGGTGTGGCCGGCAACAACTCCAGCGCGGCTTCCACCAGTAATTCGGTGTCCGGGCGTGGGATCAGCGTGTGCGGCGCGACTTCCAGATCAAGCTTCCAGAACCCTTGCTGCCCCAGAATGTAAGCCACCGGCTCACCGCCACGACGACGTTGCAGGTACTCGGCAAATTTCAGCGCCGCTTCGCTCGGCACAATGCGTTCCGGCCAGGTGTGCAGAAAGCTGCGGGACTTGCCCAAGGCAGCGGCCAGCAACAATTCGGCATCCAGGCGCGCCGTGGGCGAGTCGGGCAAATCGGCGGCGCGCAACAAACTGGCAATGATCGTCATTTACTCACCTATCGCTGCCAATTGATCGGCCTGGAACTCGGCCAGTAACGGTTCGATCACCGCTTCAACGCCACCCGCAAGGATTTCGTCGAGGGAATACAGCGTCAGGTTGACCCGGTGATCGGTCACCCGGCCCTGGGCAAAGTTGTAGGTACGAATGCGCTCGGAGCGATCACCCGATCCGACCAGCAACTTACGCTCGCTGGCGATGGCGTTCGCGGCGGCGCTGGTCTGCTGATCGTTGAGTTTGGCCGACAGCCATGACATCGCCCGGGCGCGGTTCTTGTGCTGGGAACGTTCTTCCTGGCACTCCACGACAATGCCGGACGGCAAGTGCGTGATGCGGATCGCCGAGTCGGTCTTGTTGACGTGCTGGCCACCGGCACCGGAGGAACGATACGTATCGACCCGCAAATCCGCCGGGTTGATTTCGATCGTTTCCTGTTCATCCGGCTCGGGTAACACGGCCACGGTGCAGGCCGAGGTATGGATGCGACCCTGGGATTCGGTGGCCGGAACCCGTTGCACGCGGTGCGCGCCGGATTCGAACTTCAGTTTGCCGTAGACGTTTTCGCCTTCAACCCGGGCGATGACTTCTTTATAGCCGCCATGCTCGCCGATGTTCTCGGAGAGGATTTCCACCCGCCAGCCACGCCGCTCGGCATAACGCGAATACATGCGAAACAGGTCGCCGGAAAAAATCGCCGCCTCGTCACCACCGGTGCCGGCACGAATTTCGAGAAACACGTTGCGCCCGTCGTTCGGGTCCTTAGGCAGCAGCATGCGTTGCAGGCTGGCTTCGATGTCGATCAGTTGCTCTTTGGCTTCGCGAACTTCTTCCACGGCCATTTCGCGCATGTCCGGGTCGCTGTCCTTGAGCAGTGCCTGGGCGCCTTCGAGGTCACCTTGCACTTTGAGCAGCTGTTTATAGGTGGAGACAATCGGTTCGACTTCCGCGTATTCCTTGGAATAAGCGCGGAATTTGGCCTGATCGGAAATGACTTCGCCATCGCCGAGCAAGGCGGTCAATTCCTCGAAACGGTCCTGGAGGATGTCCAGCTTATTGAGCAGTGACGCTTTCATTGCGGTTTCTTATCCGAAAAGCTATCCGATGAGCCCTCATTCAGGGCAAAGAGTTCCTGAGCCATGGCCAGCGCATCGAGGCGGCCTTCGGCAGAAAGCTTTTTCAACTGAACGCTCGGGGCGTGCAGGAGTTTGTTGGTCAGGCCGCGCGCCAGTTGCACCAGCACGTCTTCGGCGCTGCTGCCGTTGGCCAGCATGCGCTGGGCCTTCTGCAATTCTTCGTCGCGCATGCGCTCGCTTTGTTGGCGATAGGCCTTGAGTACATCCACCGCCGCCAGTTCGCGCAGGCGGACCATGAAATCTTCGGCGCCGACCGAGACCATCTCTTCCGCCGCTTGGGCAGCGCCCTGGCGACTCTTGAGGTTCTCGGCGACCACTTCGTGGAGATCGTCGACGCTATACAGGTAAACGTCGTCCAACTCGCCGACTTCAGGCTCGATATCGCGTGGTACAGCGATGTCTACCATGAAGATCGGTTTGTGCTTGCGCAGTTTCAAGGCGCTTTCCACGGCGCCCTTGCCGAGAATCGGCAACTGGCTGGCGGTGGAGCTGATGACAATGTCGCTGCGCACCAGCTCGGCCGGGATGTCCGAGAGCAAAACGGCATGGGCGCCAAACTGTTCGGCCAGGATGCTCGCGCGTTCCAGGGTCCGGTTTGCGACCACGATGCGCTTCACACCCAGTTCATGCAGGTGGCGGGCGACCAGGGTGATGGTCTCGCCAGCGCCGATCAGCAAGGCCTGGCTGCGTTGCAAGTCACTGAAAATCTGTTTCGCCAGGCTGACCGCGGCAAACGCCACGGACACCGGGTTCTCGCCGATGGCCGTGTCGGTGCGCACTTGCTTGGCGGCATTGAACGTCGCCTGAAACAAACGCCCGAGCAACGGACCGATGGTGCCGGCCTCACGGGCCACGGCGTAGGCCGATTTCATCTGGCCGAGAATCTGCGGTTCGCCCAGCACCAGCGAGTCGAGCCCGGAGGCGACCCGCATCATGTGACGAACTGCCGCATCATCTTCGTGCACATAAGCGCTCGCGCGCAGCTCTTCGAGGCTTAAATGATGATAATCAGCCAGCCAGCGCAACACGATGTCAGCCGAAAGGTGATCCTGTTCTATATACAGTTCACTGCGATTGCAGGTGGAGAGGATCGCAGCTTCGCGGCTGTCGGTGAGTCGGCAGAGCTGCTGCAAGGCCTCCACCAGCTGCTCAGGGGTAAAGGCCACGCGCTCGCGGACGTCTACTGACGCAGTCTTGTGGTTGATACCGAGTGCAAGGAAGGCCATTCAAGGTCGCTGATGGTGACGTGAAGCCGGCAATTGTCCTACTTCGACAGAGCCAGAACAACTACCGCTGACTATTGTCCCAATGACCTGCCTCTATAAAGGCATCCATCGAGACTCGGTTATGTTTGGCCGAAGGCTTGTGTCATGATGATCCGACCGCAGGTTAGTCGTCCTCTCTCTATATGAATAGATCTTCCGCGTTGCTCCTCGCTTTTGTCTTCCTCAGCGGCTGCCAGGTGTTGGCACCCGTTTCGTCGGACGGTACGCCGCCGGTCGAAGACAGCACTCCGGCCCCTGAAAAGCCCAAGGTTTACAGCTCATTCAGCGAAGAAACCGTCTTCAGCCTGTTGAGCGCCGAACTCGCTGGCCAGCGCAATCGTTTCGACATTGCCCTGGACAACTACGTGACCCAGGCGATCAATACCCAGGATCCGGGCATCTCCGAGCGGGCCTTCCGAATCGCCGAGTACCTGGGCGCCGATCAGGCTGCGCTGGATACCGCTTTGATCTGGGCGAAAAACGCTCCGGACGACCTCGAGGCGCAACGCGCGGCTGCCGTGCAACTGGCGCGCGCCGGGCGCTATGACGACTCCATGGTCTATATGGAGAAAGTCCTGCTCGGCAAGGGCGACACGCATTTCGATTTCCTTGCCCTGTCCGCGGCCGATACCGACCAGGACACGCGCAACGGTTTGATGAAAAGTTTTGACCGTTTATTGCTGCGCCACCCGAACAACAGCCAACTGATTTTCGGCAAGGCCTTGCTGCTGCAACAGGACGGTGACACCAAAGGCGCGCTGACCCTGCTGGAGGACAATCCACCGGACGACGGCGAAATTGCCCCGATCCTGCTGCGCGCGCGCCTGTTGCAAGGGCTCAACCGTGGCGACGAAGCCTTGCCGCTGCTGCAAAAAAGCATCAAGAAATACCCGGACGACAAACGCCTGCGCCTGACTTATGCACGCATGCTGGTTGAACAGGACCGCATGGACGACGCCAAAGTCGAGTTCTCCAGCCTGGTTCAGCAATACCCGGAAGACGACGAACTGCGTTACTCCCTGGCGCTGGTGTGCCTGGAAGCCAAGGCCTGGGACGAGGCCAAGGGTTACCTGGAAGACTTGATTGCCCGGGAAAGCCACGTCGATTCGGCGCACCTGAACCTCGGTCGTATCGCTGAAGAGCGCAACGATCCACAAGGCGCGCTGATCGAGTACGCCCAAGTCGGCCCCGGCAATGATTACCTGCCTGCGCAACTGCGCCAGACCGACATTCTGATCAACAACGGCAAGACCGCCGAAGCCCAAAGACGTCTGGCTACCGAACGCGATGAGCAACCCGATTACGCGATCCAGTTGTACCTGATCGAAGCCGAGACCTTGTCTGCCAACAAGCAGCCCGACAAGGCCTGGCAGGTTCTGCAAACCGCACTGCAAAAGTACCCGGACGATCTGAACCTGCTTTACACCCGGGCCATGCAGGCGGAAAAACGCAATGACCTGGCGCAGATGGAAAAAGACCTGCGCCTGATCATCAAGCGAGACCCGGACAATGCGATGGCGTTGAACGCCCTCGGCTACACCCTGTCCGACCGTACGACGCGTTATGCCGAAGCCAAGACCCTGATCGAACAAGCGCACCAGATCAACCCGGAAGACCCGGCGGTCCTCGACAGCCTCGGCTGGGTGCACTTCCGCCTGGGCAACCTCGATGAGGCCGAGCGCTACCTGCGTCAGGCCCTGGAGCGTTTTCCCGATCAGGAAGTTGCCGCTCACCTGGGCGAAGTCCTGTGGGCCAATGGCAAGCAACGCGAAGCCAGGCAAATCTGGAGCAAGTTCCTCAAGGAACAACCCGACAGCCCCATCCTGCGCAGCACCATCAAGCGCCTGACCGGATCAGAGACTCTTTAAGATTATGTTTTTGCGCCACCTTATTGTTTTCAGCTTCATCGCCCTGCTTGCCGGTTGCGCGGGCTTCGGCGCCCGTGAATCGGTCCAGGGCCAGGGCAACCCGGCGCAATGGCGCGATTACAAACAACAGCTGACCGGCCTCGATGGCTGGCAGATCAACGGCAAGATCGGCATCCGTGCGCCAAAAGATTCGGGCAGCGGCACGCTGTACTGGCTGCAGCGACAGGATTACTACGACATCCGCCTTTCCGGCCCGCTGGGTCGCGGCGCAGCTCGCCTGACCGGTCGCCCGGGCAAAGTCTCGCTGGAAGTGGCCAACCAGGGGCGCTATGACGCCACGACACCGGAAGCGCTGGTCGAAGAACAGCTCGGCTGGAAATTACCAGTGTCCAACCTGGCCTGGTGGGTTCGCGGGCTTCCGGCACCGGACAGCAAAAGTCGCCTGACCCTGGGTGCCGACAGTCGCCTGTCCAATCTCGAGCAGGATGGATGGAAAGTGGAATACCTCAGTTACGCCGAGCAAAACGGCTATTGGCTGCCCGAGCGGATCAAACTGCACGGCACCGACCTTGATGTCACGCTGGTGATCAAGGAATGGCAACCACGCAAACTGGGGCAGTGAACATGACTGCTGCGCGCTTGACGCTGCCCTCCCCGGCCAAACTCAATTTGATGCTGCACATCCTCGGTCGCCGTGAAGACGGTTACCACGAGTTGCAGACAATTTTTCAGTTTCTCGATTACGGCGATGAAATCACCTTCGCCGTGCGCGACGACGGCGTGATTCAACTGCACACCGAATTCGACGGGGTTCCTCACGACAGCAACCTGATCGTCAAAGCCGCGAAAAAACTTCAGGAGCAATCCGGTTGTTCGCTCGGCATCGACATCTGGATCGAAAAAATTCTGCCCATCGGCGGTGGGATCGGTGGCGGCAGTTCAAATGCCGCGACGACTTTGCTGGGCCTCAATCATCTCTGGCAACTGGATTGGGATGAGGATCGCCTGGCTGCGCTGGGCCTGACACTGGGCGCCGACGTCCCGGTTTTCGTGCGTGGCCACGCCGCTTTTGCCGAAGGCGTGGGGGAGAAACTCACCCCTGTAGACCCCGAAGAACCGTGGTATGTCGTGCTGGTGCCGCAAGTCTCTGTAAGTACAGCAGAAATTTTTTCAGATCCGTTGTTGACACGTAACTCTTCTCCCATTAAAGTGCGCCCCGTTCCCAAGGGAAACAGTCGAAATGACTGCTTACCGGTGGTAGCAAGGCGTTATCCAGATGTACGTAACGCATTGAATTTGTTAGGTAAATTTACCGAAGCAAAACTCACCGGAACTGGAAGTTGTGTGTTTGGGGGCTTCCCAAGCAAAGCTGAAGCTGATAAAGTCTCGGCCCTTCTTACAGAGACCCTTACAGGGTTTGTAGCAAAAGGAAGCAACGTTTCGATGTTGCATCGCAAGCTGCAAAGTCTGCTCTAAAGGAACCGATTACTGGGTAATCGTTGCAACAGATACAGGGGCGTCGCCAAGCGGTAAGGCAGCAGGTTTTGATCCTGCCATGCGTTGGTTCGAATCCAGCCGCCCCTGCCATTTTCTATACTCATCCAGGTTACCCTCAGCCTCTAGGTACTGCGCGTGTCCAAGATGATGGTCTTTACGGGGAACGCTAACCCCGATCTGGCTCGGCGTGTTGTACGTCAGCTGCATATCCCTCTCGGTGACATCTCTGTCGGTAAGTTCTCCGACGGCGAAATTACTGCCGAGATCAATGAAAACGTCCGCGGTAAAGATGTCTTCATTATTCAGCCGACTTGCGCTCCGACCAACGATAACCTGATGGAACTGGTAGTGATGGCTGATGCCTTCCGCCGCTCCTCGGCTACTCGTATCACTGCTGTTATTCCTTACTTTGGTTATGCCCGTCAGGATCGCCGTCCGCGTTCCGCACGTGTGGCTATCAGCGCGAAAGTCGTTGCTGACATGCTTACCGTAGTCGGCATCGACCGTGTTCTCACGGTTGATCTGCATGCTGACCAGATCCAGGGTTTCTTCGATATTCCGGTAGATAACATCTACGGCTCCCCGGTTCTGGTGGATGACATTGAAGATCAGCGCTTCGAAAACCTGATGATCGTGTCCCCGGATATTGGCGGCGTCGTGCGTGCACGTGCTGTTGCCAAATCCTTGGGCGTGGATCTCGGGATCATCGACAAACGCCGTGAGAAAGCCAATCACTCTGAAGTGATGCATATCATCGGTGATGTCGAAGGGCGTACCTGTATTCTGGTCGATGACATGGTCGATACCGCCGGCACTCTGTGCCACGCGGCGAAGGCTTTGAAAGAGCATGGCGCTGCCAAGGTTTTCGCCTACTGCACACACCCTGTGCTGTCCGGTCGGGCGATCGAAAACATTGAAAATTCAATGCTGGACGAACTGGTGGTGACTAACACCATCCCGTTGTCCGCTGCTGCTCAAGCCTGTTCGCGTATCCGTCAACTGGATATCGCGCCGGTAGTTGCCGAGGCGGTCCGCCGCATCAGCAACGAAGAATCGATCAGCGCGATGTTCCGTTAAGGGCCCTGCCCTTCTCGACTGTCTCGTTGACGAAAAGCGCCCCGCCCCGGCATTCCTGTCGGGGCGGGGCTTTTTTGCCCATATCGCCTTTAGCGCTGGTCGCAACCGCTGGGGCGAATGTGGTTATTTTGGAGATACAACATGAACGATTTTACTCTGAATGCTGAAGTGCGTTCCGACCTGGGGAAAGGTGCGAGCCGCCGCCTGCGTCGTCTCGCAAGCCTGGTACCAGCTGTAGTTTACGGTGGCGAAAAAGCCCCTGAATCCATCAGCATGCTGGCTAAAGAAGTTGCCAAACTGCTCGAAAACGAAGCGGCTTACAGCCACATCATCGAGCTGAACGTTGGCGGCACCAAGCAAAACGTAATCATCAAAGCCCTGCAGCGTCACCCGGCCAAAGGCCACGTGCTGCACGCCGACTTCGTACGCGTTGTAGCTGGCCAGAAACTGACCGCTATCGTGCCTGTACACTTTGTTGGTGAAGAAGCTCCGATCAAGAAAGGCGGCGAAGTTTCGCACGTTGTTTCGGAAATCGAAGTGACCTGCCTGCCGAAAGACCTGCCTGAGTTCATCGAAGTCGACCTGGCTAACGCCGAAATCGGTTCGATCATTCACCTGTCCGACCTCAAAGCCCCTAAAGGCGTTGAGTTTGTTGCTCTGGCACACGGCGATGACAAGGCTGTTGCCAACGTCCACGCTCCACGTGTTGCTCCAGAAGCTACTGAAGAAGGCGCAGCAGAGTAATTCACTCTGTCATGCCGGAGTGATCAAGTAACATCGCGGACTGGAACGTAGCGAGAAAGCGGGCGAGAACGCGGAGTTTACATAATGGTAAATGAGCACTTGTCGTCCACTTTCGCCGCACTGACTGATTGCGGCGATGTTATCCACCACTCCAAGGAAGGGCCCCTATCGTGACTGCCATCAAACTGATCGTTGGCCTGGGAAATCCAGGCGCTGAATACGAACAGACCCGGCATAACGCAGGGGCCCTTTTTGTTGAGCGCATCGCGAACGCACAGGGTGTAAACCTAGTGGCGGATCGCAAATATTTCGGCCTGACCGGGCGCTATTCGCACCAGGGTCAGGATGTTCGCCTGCTGATTCCCACCACGTACATGAACCGCAGCGGCCAGGCCGTCGCGGCACTCGCCGGATTCTTCCGCATCAAGCCTGAAGAAATCCTCGTGGCGCATGACGAACTCGACCTGCCACCGGGCGTTGCCAAACTCAAACAGGGCGGCGGCCACGGCGGTCATAACGGGTTGCGCGACATCATTGCGCAACTGGGCAATCAGAACACCTTTCACCGCTTGCGGCTTGGCATTGGCCACCCGGGCGTTGCCAGTATGGTTTCAAATTTCGTCCTGGGTCGTGCGCCACGCGCCGAACAGGAAAAACTCGATGCCAGCATCGACTTTGCCCTCGGCGTGCTGCCGGATATCCTCGCCGGTGAATGGAACCGCGCGATGAAAAACCTGCACAGCCAGAAGGCCTGACTCTAATCCGAGGGGAAACACCATGGGATTCAATTGCGGCATCGTCGGTCTGCCTAACGTCGGCAAGTCCACCCTGTTCAACGCCCTGACCAAATCCGGGATCGCGGCCGAGAACTTCCCCTTCTGCACCATCGAGCCAAACACTGGCATCGTCCCAATGCCGGATTCGCGCCTGGAAGCCCTGGCGGCCATCGTCAATCCAAAGCGCATCCTGCCGACCACCATGGAATTCGTCGACATTGCGGGCTTGGTAGCCGGAGCCTCGAAAGGTGAAGGCCTGGGCAACAAATTCCTCGCCAACATCCGCGAGACCGATGCCATCGCCCACGTGGTCCGCTGCTTCGAAGACGAGAACGTGATTCACGTCTCCAACAGCGTCGACCCGAAACGCGACATCGAAATCATCGACCTGGAACTGATTTTCGCCGACCTCGACAGCTGCGAGAAGCAACTGCAGAAAGTCGCGCGTAACGCCAAGGGTGGTGACAAGGACGCCGTGGTCCAGAAAGGCCTGCTGGAGCAATTGATCGCTCACTTCACCCTCGGCAAGCCTGCGCGCACCCTGATGAAGACCATGGGTGCCGACGATAAAGCGGTGATTCGTGGTTTCCACCTGCTGACCACCAAACCGGTCATGTACATCGCCAACGTCGCTGAAGACGGTTTCGAGAACAACCCGCTGCTGGACATCGTCAAGGCGATCGCCGAAGAAGAAGGCGCCATGGTGGTTCCGGTCTGCAACAAGATCGAAGCCGAAATCGCCGAGCTCGAAGACGGCGAAGAGAAAGACATGTTCCTCGAAGCCCTGGGCCTGGAAGAACCTGGCCTGAATCGCGTGATCCGCGCCGGCTACGAAATGCTGCACCTGCAGACCTACTTCACCGCCGGTGTCGAAGAAGTCCGCGCCTGGACCGTCCGCGTCGGTGCTACCGCGCCACAAGCCGCCGGTGTGATCCACACCGACTTCGAGAAAGGCTTCATCCGCGCCGAAGTCATCGCGTATGACGACTTCATCCAGTACAAGGGCGAAGCCGGCACCAAAGAAGCCGGCAAATGGCGTCTGGAAGGTAAGGATTACATCGTGAAAGACGGCGACGTGATGCACTTCCGCTTCAACGTGTAAGACACACACGTCCAAAAAAGCCGCGTTTGATACGCGGCTTTTTTGTGCCTGAAATATCTATCCGCTACACCACCGAACCAATGTGGGAGCGGGCTTGCTCGCGAAAGCGGTTTAACATTCAGCGATGATGTTGACTGACACTCCGCTTTCGCGAGCAAGCTCGCACAGGGGAATTGTGTGGGGTCAGGGCTTTTTGGTTCTTGGCAGGAAGATCGCCAACACCCCAAACAACGGCAAGAACGAGCACAGGAAGTACACGTATTCGATCCCGTGAATGTCCGCCAGATGACCCAGCAACGCCGCGCCAATCCCGCCAAAACCAAACATCAACCCAAAGAACACCCCGGCAATCATCCCGACATTCCCAGGCACCAGTTCCTGGGCGTAAACCACGATGGCCGAGAACGCCGACGCCAGGATGAAGCCAATCACCACGCTGAGAATGCTGGTCCAGAACAGATCAACATGCGGCAGGATCAAGGTGAACGGCGCAACACCAAGGATCGAGAACCAGATCACCGCCTTACGGCCAATCTTGTCGCCAATCGGCCCACCAAAGAACGTCCCCGCCGCCACGGCGCCCAGAAACAGGAACAGATGCAGTTGCGAACTCGCAACCGACAGGTCGAACTTCTCGATCAGGAAGAAGGTGAAGTAGCTGGTGAAGCTCGCCATGTAGAAATACTTGGAAAACACCAGCAGCCCGAGCACTACCAGGGCACTGATAACCCGGCGTTTCGACAGGCCGTGCGTGGCGGCCTGACCTTGCTTGAGCTTGAACAGGTTCAAGTGATTGGCGTACCAGCGGCTGATCCGATAGAGCACGAACAGCGCAAACACGGCGAACAAGCCAAACCACGCCACATGGCCCTGGCCGAAAGGAATGATGATCGCCGCCGCCAGCAACGGGCCAAAGGCTGAGCCGGCATTACCGCCCACCTGAAAGGTCGATTGCGCCAGGCCGAATCGCCCGCCCGAGGCCAGCCGCGCCACACGAGAGGCTTCCGGGTGAAAGGTCGAGGAGCCGATGCCGATCAACCCCGCCGCCAGCAGAATCATCGGGAAGCTGCCAACCACCGACATCATCAAAATACCGATCAGCGTGCAGACCGTTCCCGCCGGCAGCAGCCAGGGTTTGGGATGGCGATCGGTGTGGTAACCGACCCATGGCTGCAACAGCGAAGCGGTCAGCTGAAAGGTCAAAGTGATCAATCCAACCTGGGTAAACGTCAGGCCGTAGTTGGCCTTGAGCATCGGATAAATCGACGGCAGCACCGACTGGATCAAATCGTTGATCAAATGCGCCAGCGCCACCGCGCCGATGATGCGCATGACCAGAGGACTGCTTTGTGGAGTCGCGGGTGCCGACGTCGCGCCGGTCTGAGCGTTCGTAATAGCCATGAGAATTTCCGTACAGCGGATGGGTGCACACGGGCAGGTGCGTCAATGTGCCATTTTTCAGTGCAGCAGCGCCATCCCCTTAGCCTGCTAACGACCTCGACATTCATCGCCGAGAAGGTGATAGCGCAACGCCATGGTCTGAATCTTGCCTTGTTAATCCGCTTCAACGCGGCCCCTTACAAAGGGGACCGAGAATGGGAAGTTTCGCCACAGAGTCGGCCTACAGAGCTGACAAGGGTGAACTTTCGAGGCCTTTTAAAGGGGCACAAGTCGCGGTCGCAACGACCTCGACGCACGCCATTGGTGCGTGGTGTCCAGAGGAGTCATGGGGCATGCAGGCTTTTTTATCACCGGGGATCGGATTGCTGGGGCGTTTTGGCTTCGCACGCAAATTTCAGCTGTTGTTTCTGCTGTTTATCCTGCCGCTGGCGGGCAGCCTGTTGATGATCGGTCAGGACTATCGCGCCAAACTGAATCTGATCTCCGGCGAACGTGCCGGCGTTCGTCAACTGCTCGCCCTGGATGCGCTCGATAACCTGCTCGCCGCCCAACGTGACCGCGCGGCGCGCTGGCGTGCGACTGAAACCAATCGCCAGCCAACGCCTGCGACCCTTGCCGCTATGGCCGCGTTCGATGCGGTTCAACCTGCCGTCGCCCAGGCCACCACGGACCTGGGCAATGCACTGAAAACCGAAGGCGCCGAGGGCGAAACCCTGGTCCGTTACCAGGCCTTGCAAACCGCGCTGAACGGCCTCGACTCGAAAAGCCTGAGCAGCGTCGGCTGGTGGCCGGATGGCTACGACCGTTTCACCAACGCCTTGAGTGCGCTGCAAGCCTTGCGCGAGCAGATCGCCATGGACAATCGCCTGACGCTCGCGCCGTGGCTGGAAACCTACTTGCTGACGCAAATCTCGACGCAACACGCGCCGGACCTGATTGAACGGGTCGGCCGCCTGGCCAGTGTCGGTCAGGCATCGGTGGTGTCCGGGCAGTTCACTCTGCAAAGCCGACTGCAATTGCGCGACTTGCGCAGCCGTATCGGTGATGCCCGGGAACAGCTTGTGAAAACCGCCACCCTCCTGGAAGCACGCCTGCCGAGCGCCTTGCAAAACTGGGCCGGGCAATACCACGACAGCCTCAAGCATCTGGATGCCGAACTGAAAGTCCTCGATGACGGGGTTTTCGGCGGCAGCATCAAGCTCAAGCCGGAAGAGTTCGAACGCAGCCTCGACAGCCTGCTTACCGACCTCGCCTCGCTGCGCCAGCAGTCCTTGGTTTCGCTGGATCAGCGTCTGGATTACTACCACGGCTCAGCCATTCGCCAGTTCATTCTGGTGGCGACGATCTTTGGCTGCCTGCTGCTGGCCGCGTTGTACCTGTTCATCTGCTTGCAGGCTTCGATCCGTCGCAGCGCCAGCGGCATCACCTTGTTGGCCGAAGCGTTGCGCGACGGCAACCTCAGCCTGCAAGTGCCGGTGCAGGGGCGCGACGAACTGGCGGCCATCAGCACCGCGCTGAATGTCGCGGTGGTGCAACTGCGCAACAGCTTGCTGGGGGTCGATCACGAAACCTTGCAGGTGAGCAATGCGGTACGCACCCTCAATCACCACTCCAGCGGCGCCCTCGGGGAAGTTGAAGCGCAGCAGTTGCAGATCAGCCAGATCGCTGCTGCGGCCACGCAATTGGCGGCCACCTCGCAAGGTGTCGCCCAGAGTTGTGAACAGGCCTCTGGCAGTGCTCAACACACCCAACGCATTGCGGCCGACAGCAGCCGCGACAGCCAGCGCACCACGGCGAGCATTCAGCAGCTCAACCAGCGCTTGAACGACACGGCAGCGGCACTGGGCCGGGTCAGCGAACAGGGGCAGCAGATTCAATTGGTGGTCGACACTATTCGCGGCGTCGCCGAGCAGACCAACCTGTTGGCGCTCAACGCGGCGATCGAAGCGGCTCGCGCTGGCGAACAAGGCCGTGGTTTTGCGGTGGTGGCGGATGAAGTGCGCAGCCTCTCGCAACGCACGCAGTCTTCCACGGCGCAAATCGCCGGCACTGTGGACAGCCTGCGCAGCACCGTGAATGAAGCGGTCAGCCTGATGGAAGCGGCCTGTAGCCAGGCGCAAAGTGATGCCCAGTCGGTCACCGGCCTGGGCGAACGCCTGGGCGAAATTGCCCTCGCGGTGCAAGGCGTGACCGACACCCTGGCACAAATCGCCACGGCAGTTGAGGAACAGGCCAGCACCGCTGATGAAGTGAGCGGCAACATTCAGCAGGTCGATCAGGCCGCGGTGAGATTGCTCGAAGGCGCGCGGGCGGTGAACCTGGCGGCGGACACCTTGAGCCAGGGCAGCAAGGCCTTGAGTGCCAATACCGGGAGATTTCAGCTCAGTTGACGCCCTCCTCCGGTCCGGATTTTCGGTTCAGGTGGATAAGCGGTTGAAAGCGTAGAGAAATATTTTAGATTTACGCTTGACGCATCTGCATTACCGGTGAATAATGCGCGCCACTTGGCTACATAGCTCAGTTGGTTAGAGCATAGCATTCATAATGCTGGGGTCCGGGGTTCAAGTCCCTGTGTAGCCACCAAGTACTAAAAACGGCTTACCGAAAGGTAGGCCGTTTTTTTATGCCTCGAAAAAAGTGCCTCTCAACAGCACATCAAGAATGAATCGTCGGCAACGCCGCTAACGCCCGCTCCCAAATCTGCCAGGTCCGCAGCCAGACCATCGCCTGCCAGTCGCTGTCGGCGGGATAAAACTGCTCCAGCAGATTCAGTTTGATTTCACGCCCTACCCCATCACTCGGATTGCCGTGAAGGTGCAGCCAATGATCATCGCGCAAATAACGATGAACGTCCGGCCCCGGATACGTCCCGCACTCGATCACGAACGGCATCAGTTTTACCTGCGGCAGCGCATTGATCAGCGCTTGCGAGGTGTAGCCCGTAGCGGTGGCCGCCACACCGGTTTCGCTCAAGGTGTCGGCACCGGTCAGCAACGTGTAGAGCCACGGGCCGTAGATGGCCTGCGCATGGGGCAGCGCGGGATAAGCAGCCTCGGTGATGGTCAGCAACATCGGATGCCCGTATTCGCCAGCGCCCGTGTGCAGGTCGAAACACATTGCGACCTCTGCGTGGGAAATATGTTTTTGCAAGATTTGGTGCAACGTGCGGTTCGACCAGTTCGGCGCCAGCCCGCCATAAAACAGGCCATCGGGATGACTGTGCTGGCCGCCCTCGACAATCGACATCACCGCCGGCCAGCCGTGTTCGCGAATCTGCCCGTCGAGCAAGGCATCGGCGCGATCACGCTCGGGGCCTCGCAACTCGGCGAAGGAATAGATGTCATGCAGTGCTGCGTAGGCTTGATTGTCCGGCAGCGGACGTTCGAAGTTCAGGTGATTGCGGTTCAGGTCGATGTTGTCTTCGTTGACCCGGCGCAGCCACGCGGTGCCCCAGGGATTAATCAGGTGGATCATCACCACCGCGACATCGGCCGGCAGTGAACGTTTGCCCACCTCCTGCATCCACTTGGTCTGGCATCCCGAGCCATAGAAACCTTCGACGCCATGGGTGCCGCTCAAGGCGATCAGCAGTCGCTTGGCAGCCGGATCGCCCAATACCGCCACATCGGTGCTCAAGGGCTCGCCGAACGGTCCTTTGAGTGGGTGCGGATACTCGGTCAATGTCGCTCCGGCGGCGGTCGCTGCCGCGAGGAATTGCTCACGTTGAGTGCGATAACTCGGCTGCGTGGGAAACTCGGTCTGCATGCCTGCCTCTTGTTGATCTTCTGACTCGTCTTATGCCCTCGACCCTACAGAAAATCCTTCGCCTGATGAAGGACAAAAGCGTCCTTGCTGTAGTCCGTGGTTTGCACCTCGCCCGGTCGGCCGATAAAGTCCCCTGATCTTTTCCAACGGACGGAGTGCCCCCACGTGTTCTCAGCCTTCCATTTGAGCCGCTATCGCCTGTCAGCCCTTTCGCTGATCGCCACCGCGCTGACCCTCGCTGCCTGCAGCGCTCCGCCGACTTCGACATTGCCAATCGCGCCGGAAGTCGCCTCGGGTTATCGCACCGACCTGAAAACCCAATACGCCTCGAAGCACATGGCCGCAGCGGCCAACCCTCTGGCGGCCGAAGCCGGCCGGGAGATGCTGCGTCAGGGCGGCTCGGCAATTGATGCCGCGATTGCCATGCAAGCGGTGCTGACGCTGGTGGAACCCCAATCCTCAGGCATCGGCGGCGGCGCGTTGATCGTGTTGTGGGATGGCAAGAACGTGCGCACGTACGACGGTCGCGAAACCGCACCGGCCGGCGCCACGGAGAAGCTTTTCCTACAGGCCGACGGCAAACCGATGGCCTTCACCCAGGCGCAGATTGGTGGTCGTTCAGTGGGAACGCCCGGTGTGTTGCGGGCGCTTGAGCTGGCTCACCAAAAACACGGTCGCCTGCCGTGGGCGCAGCTGTTCGAACCGGCCATCAAACTCGCGGAGCAAGGCTTTGCCATCTCGCCGCGTCTGCATCAACTGATCGCTTCAGACTCTTCCATGCGCCGCTCGCCGGACATGGTGGCGTATTTCATGAATACTGATGGCAGCCCGAAAGCAGCCGGTACTCAACTGAAAAACCCGGCACTGGCCGCAGTGTACAAACGCATCGCCAAAGAAGGTCCCGATGCGCTGTACAAAGGGCCGGTTGCGCAAGAAATCGTCGCCAAGGTTCAGGGCCACGCCAACCCCGGCAGCCTGTCTTTGAACGACCTCCAAGGCTACAAGGCCAAGGAGCGCGCGCCGCTGTGCACCGACTATAAACGCTGGCAGGTCTGCGGCATGCCGCCGCCGTCGTCGGGCGGGATCGCCGTGGCGCAGATCCTCGGCACACTCCAGGCGCTGGAGGCTCGCGATCCGCGCTTTGCCTTGGCCTCAATGAAACCGCTCAAGACGGACAAACCTGCCGGCACCGAACCGACGCCAGAAGCCGTGCACCTGATCTCCGAAGCCGAGCGCCTGGCCTATGCCGACCGTGCCCTCTATCTGGCCGACGCCGACTTCGTACCCGTCCCTGTCAAAGGCTTGGTCGACCCGATGTATCTGGCCAGCCGCGCCGCCTTGATTGGCGATCGCAGCATGGGCACGGCCAAACCCGGCAACCCGCCGGGCATCAAGGTTGCCTACGCGCCAGACCGCTCGCCGATGCGCATCTCCACCTCGCAAGTGGTGGCGGTCGATGACGAAGGGGGCGCGGTGTCGATGACCACCACCGTCGAATCCGCGTTCGGTTCGCACGTGATGGTGCAAGGCTTCCTGCTCAACAACCAGATGACCGACTTCTCGTTCATCCCCGAAGAAAACGGACAGAAAGTCGCCAACCGTGTCGAACCCGGTAAACGCCCCCGCTCGTCCATGGCGCCGACATTGATCTTTGATCGCCAGAACGGCGAATTCCTCGCCACCCTCGGTTCGCCCGGCGGCTCGCAGATCATCGAATACGTCGCCAAATCTACCATCGGCCTGCTCGACTGGAACCTCGATCCGCAAGCAGCCATCAACCTGCCTAACTTCGGCAGCCGCAACGGCCCGACGGAACTGGAAGAGGACCAGTTCAGCGCCGGGTTGATTCAGGCGTTGAAGGACAAAGGGCACAGCGTGAACGAGATCGACATGACCAGCGGTACCCAGGCGATTGTTCGGGTGAAGGATGCGCAGGGGAAGGCTTCGTTGGCGGGTGGGGCCGATCCACGGCGTGAGGGGGCGGCGTTGGGGGATTGAGTCCTACGAGTGAATGAGCAAGGGCTTACCGGGAGGTAGGCCCTTTTTCATAGATGCCATTCGGGACTACGGCGTGTTGCGCAACTAAGCGCTCACATACACCCACGCTTCAATCCCGGATTGAAGGACCACGCTGACACGCTTGTAATCCGCTACTTCATAGCTGTCGGCGGCCGCCAGTTCCTCGCGCGTAATCTGGAACACCATCCCCGGAATCGGCGCGCTGCTGCCGCTGCCTGGACGAAGTATCGGATGGTGGGTCTTGCCGCTGGTGGCCAACACCGCAGGGGCGGTGATTTCCACCCAGGACTGCTCGTAACCCAGCATCGCATCGGCACTACCGGTCAGCTCGCGCCCGAAATTGGCCAGTTGCACGGCTTTGTCCTGCAAGGTGCCGTAGGAAAACAGGTACACCGTTGAATCGTTCATCCATAAATCCTTGATTGAAAAGTCGCGCGCCGCTCAGCGAGTGATCTTCAGCGCTTGCCGTGCCTTGTGCTTCTCCAGCGCCAGGTCGATCAAGCGGCTGACCAGCTCGCTGTACGTCATGCCTGTGGCTTGCCAGAGTTTGGGGTACATGCTGATGCGGGTGAAGCCGGGCAACGAGTTGATTTCGTTGATCAGCACTTCGCCGCTGTCGGTCAGGAACACATCGACCCGCGCCAACCCGGAGCAGCCCAGCACTTGAAACGCCTCGACCGCCAAGGCACGGATGCGCTCGCTGGCTTCGCGGCTGATGTTGGCCGGCACCACGACCTCTGCCGCTTGAGCGTCGATGTATTTGCTGTCGTAGGAATAGAAGCCACTGCGCACCACAATCTCGCCACAACCGCTGGCGATGGCATCCTCGTTACCGAGTACGGCGCACTCGATCTCGCGGCCGCTGACGGCGGATTCGATCAATACTTTTTCATCGAAACCCAGGGCCAGCTCCACTGCCGCCGTGTACTCAATTTCGTCGTTGACCTTGCTGACGCCCACGGACGAGCCCTGGTTCGCCGGTTTTACGAACAGCGGCAGGCCGAGTTTGTCCTGGACCTCGGCGAACCCGGTACGCGCGGCGCTGGCGCGGGTCAACGTCACGAACGGTGTGACCGCAATCCCGGCGTCACGCAGCAGTCGCTTGCTGATGTCCTTGTCCATGCACACCGCCGAACCGAGCACGTCGGAGCCGACAAAGGGCAAATCCGCCATGCGCAGCAAGCCTTGCAGGCAACCATCTTCACCCAGCGTGCCGTGCACGATAGGGAAGATCACATCGACGTGACCCAGCAGTTCCTGACTGGAGGTTTCCACCAATTGCTGACTGGTTTTGCCCGGCACCACGGCCAGTTCCCGGTTGGACTGGTTGAGGGCGATCAGGGCCGGGTTTTCCTGATTGAGCAGGAAGTTCGAGGGGTCGTTGAGGTGCCAATGGCCTTGCTTGTCGATACCGATCAGCACTGGTTCGAAGCGCGACCGATCCAGCGCATCGACAATGTTTTTCGCCGACTGTAGCGACACTTCGTGCTCTGCCGAACGACCACCAAAAATAATCCCTACCCGCAGTTTGCTCATACCAGACACCTCGACGAACGATCATACGTAGCCGCGCACGACGCGCTTTCAGGCTGCAAAGAATGCTCGATACCTTGCTACATTTGTAGGCGGTTTTCCACAAGCCCAAGGGCTTTTGTCGGCCAGCAGACAGGTGGCCGGTCCCTGGGTTAACGTGTTCCCTATTGAGTTCAAGACAACGACACCATGGCCAGGCACACACCTCCCATCGATTGGTTCCACCGCGCGCCCGACGTGGGCAGGGTTCAGCGTTTCGAGGCGTTTTTTGCCGGCCACGGCTATGACCTTCACCGCCATGACTCCTATGCGATCGGCCGGACTCTGGCCGGCGTGCAGAGTTTTCAGTACCGCGGCGGCTGGCGCCACAGTCTGCCGGGCGGGACGCTGGTGCTGCATCCTGACGAAGTCCACGATGGCGAGGCCGGCACCGAAGCCGGTTTCAAATACCGAATGATGTACATCGAGCCGGCGCTGATCCAGCAGATACTCGGCGGGCAACCGCTGCCGTTCATCAAGACCGGATTATCGAATGACCCACGCCTGTTCGCCGCCACCGACGTGCTGCTGAGAAGCCTGGATTGCCCGCTCGATCCATTGGAAGAACAGGACGCACTGTTCGATCTGGCACACGCCTTGAGCAGCGTCTCCGGCACGCGCGGCAAACGCCAGAGTTTCGACTACGTGGCGGCAGAACGTGCGCGGGAGTTTATCCACAGCGCCCTGGATCGCACCGTGACCCTGGAAGAACTGGCGCAACACAGCGGCCGGGATCGCTGGAGCCTTTCGCGTGATTTTCGCCTGTTGTTCGGCACCAGCCCGTATCGATACCTGACCATGCGCCGCCTGGACCTGGTCCGCGCACTGCTGATCCAGGGCCAGTCTCTGGTCAGTGCCGCGCTGATCGCCGGCTTCACCGATCAGAGCCACATGACCCGGCAATTCAGCAAGACCTACGGCCTGTCACCCGCCCGCTGGATGAAAATGCACAGCGGCTGAGCCACGCACAATCGTACAAGAAGCCTGCTGTTGTGCTGGTTATCGTGGATTCACAATCAACCACGAGAGCTCGTTTCATGAACGCCTACCAAAGCCTGAACTTCGCTGAAAAAATTGCCCGGATCGACTCGCACTGGAGCCCTCGGGTCATCGCCGAGATGAACGACTACCAGTTCAAAGTGGTGAAACTGCTGGGGGATTTCATTTGGCACGATCACTTGGATACCGACGAAACCTTCATCGTGCTCGAAGGGCAGTTGCGCATCGACTTTCGCGATGGCCACGTTCTGATAAACGCAGGCGAAATGTACGTGGTACCAAAGGGTGTCGAGCACAAACCCTCTGCCGTGCATGAAGTGAAACTGCTGCTGATCGAGCCCAAGGGTGTGCTGAACACGGGCAGCGAGGGCGGCGAACGCACGGCGCAGAATGACGTCTGGGTCTGAAAGGCTGCCGGTTTACGGCTGCAAGGTCTTGCCGTCAACCGGGTCGCCGATCGTCAGGAAATGCCCGCCCGCCACGTGGTGCAAGGTGCGCAGTGCATCGTGCCCTTCAAAGTGCCAACGGCCCTCACTGAAGACGCGCTCATCGGCCTGGGCGGCAATCACCTCGGCCACGAACAGGTCGTACTGCTGATGATTGCTGGGCTCCGGCAGGAGTCGGCACTCCAGCCATGCGACGCAACCTTCAAGCATCGGTGCGCCGATCAACTCACCGTTGAACGTCTGCAGGCCATACACCTGAAACTTGTCCATACCCTGGCCCTGAGTCAGTTCCAGGCCCGACGTCGAGCCAACGGTCTGGGCGATATCGGCCTGGGCCGCGCAGGGAACGTTCAACACGAAGGTTCCCGACGCTTCCAGCAGTTGTCGGGTCCAGGTGGACTTGTCCAGCACCACGGCGATTTTCGGCGGGTCGAAGTCCAGCGGCATGGCCCACGCGGCGGCCATGATGTTGCGCTGGCCGTCATGGGCCGCACTGACCAGCACGGTCGGCCCGTGATTGAGCAGGCGATAAGCCTTGGACAAGGGAACCGGACGGCGGTGAGAAACGCTCATGAGGGCTGCTCCTGGGGAAAACGCCGATTGTAGCGATTTCCACCAGGAGGTCAGTGATCAAGTCGCCAGTTGATTGGCAAACTGCCCGACCGCGTTCACCACTTTCTGCGCGCCGTCCTGGATCTCGACGATCACCGTGCCCGCCTCCGCCGCCAGTGCCAGGCCTTGTTCAGCCTGAAGCTGACCGTCGGTCATCAGGGCCACGGCATTGCGCGCCATGTCCTGGTTCTGGCGCACCACGCCAACGATTTCATCGGTGGCCTGGCTGGTGCGCGAAGCCAGTTGCCGGACTTCGTCCGCGACCACGGCAAAACCCCGGCCCTGCTCACCGGCGCGCGCCGCTTCAATCGCCGCGTTAAGCGCCAGCAGGTTGGTCTGTTCGGCAATGCCGCTGATGGTTTTGACGATGGTGCCAATCACCAGCGATTGCTCGTTCAGCGCTTCGATGCCTTCGCCGGCGGTCTGCATGTGCCGGGCGAGGTCACGCATCACGTCCACGGCCTGAGTCACCACGGCGGTACCGCGCTGGGCGCTTTGATCGGTTTGCTGGGAGGTGCTGTAGGCGATGTTGGCCGCTTCGGCGACCGCCTGCTCTTGATTGACTTGATCGGTAATCACCGTGGCAAATTTCACCACTTTGTAGAGTGTGTTGTTGGCGTCGACCACCGGGTTATAGGACGCCTCCAGCCAGACCACACGACCGTGGCTGTCCACACGCTTGAACCGGCCAGCCACGAACTCGCCGGCGTTCAGGCGGCGCCAGAAATTCTGATATTCCGCGCTGTTGTATTCCTCGGGTTCGCAGAATGTACGGTGATGCTTGCCTTTGATCTGCGCCAGGCTGCAACCCATGCCGCTGAGGAAGCGCTCGTTGGCCGCCAGCACGTTGCCATTGAGATCAAACTCGATGACCGCCGTCGAACGCACCAGGGCGCCGATCAGGTTCTCATGCTCGCGGGACGCCTCGATGGTGCGGGTCAGGTCGCTGGAGTAAATCGAGAAGTGCTTGATCCGACCATCCGAAGACCGCACCGGTTGCGCGATAGAGCGCAGCCAGGCTTCCTGGCCATTACCACGCAGCAAACGCACGGCGCCGGCAAAGTGCTCGCCACGGGTCAGCGCAGCCTTGAAGCGGTGATGGAATTCGTCCGATTTCACATGAACCGGGACGATGTCTTCGATGTGCCGGCCCATCAGGTCGCTGCTCTTGTAGAGCATCTCGCCGAGGAAGTTCTGGTTGACCGATTGAATCCGCCCTTCAGGATCGAGGGTCAGGACCAGCATCTCGCTTTCCAGACTTTCCTTCACTTGCTGAAGGCTGGAGAGTTCTTCGCGAAGAGCCGACAGCTCCTGCTTCAAGCGTTTGTTGAACATGGAAAGCACCGATGGACAGGGATAGAAGGCGGCATGCAGCCTAACCATCGGCCTTGCGGATGTTTTCTGAAGTGTGTTTCAGGGTTGTCCTACAAAAATAGTTGCGGCACGCCTGCCAGGTCTTTCATTCATGCCGTGCCGGCGGCCGGACAATGTTCAACCCGTGGCATCCGTGCACCGAAATACGCCGCGCTGCTCACGCCGATCGCGCCCATTACCGCGCTGAAGATCACGCAAATCCACGGGCTCCACGGCATCAGACCGATCAGCAACAGCGGTGTGATGCTTGCCCATGCCGCGTAGGCAATGTTGTAGGTGAAGGAAATCCCCGAGACGCGAATCCGCGCCGGAAACAGGCTGACCATCACCGACGGCACCGCGCCGACCACCCCGCAACCGAGACCGGCAATCGCGTACGCCAAGCCGATCCAGCTACCGCCGATGATCAGGCACGTATAAAGCACGCCGATACCCAGCGGCAGCAGCAGGCTATAAAGCATGACCGTGCGCCAGGCACCAATGCGATCGACCAGCAGCCCGGCGAGTACGCAGCCGATATTCAGGAACACAATGCCCAGGGCACTCAAGGCAAAAGTATGGCTGGCGGTCATGCCGAAGGTTTTCTGCATCATGGTCGGGGTGATGACGACGAACACCACCACCGCCGATGTCAGCACGCAGGTGAGGATCATCGCCGGCAATATCGCCAGACGATGTTCACGCAACACGGTGCGCAACGGCAGCTCGACGGTGGCATCGCGCTGGGCTTGCATGGCCATGAACACCGGAGTTTCGCTGAGCCAACGGCGTAGCCAGACGCCGATCACCCCGAACACGCCGCCCAGCAGGAACGGATAACGCCAGGCGTAATCGAGGATTTCCGCCGGGGTAAACGCCTGCGCCAGGAAGGTCGCCGTCAGGGCGCCGATCAGGTAGCCAAAGGTCAGCCCGGCCTGCAGGAAACCCAGGGCATAACCGCGATGCCCGGCTGGCGCGTGCTCGGCGACGAACACCCAGGCACTCGGCACTTCACCGCCGACCGCCGCGCCTTGCAAAACTCGCAGGGCCAACAGCAAAAGCGGGGCGAAATAGCCGATCTGGGCGTAGGTCGGCATGATCCCGATCAGCAGGCACGGCAGCGCCATCATCAGGATGCTCAGACTGAAGACCTTCTTGCGCCCCAGCCGGTCGGCGAAATGCGCCATCAGAATGCCGCCCAATGGACGCGCCAGATAACCCGTCACGAAGATCCCGAAGCTTTGCAGCAAGCGCAGCCACTCGGGCATGTCCGGCGGGAAGAACAGCTGGCTGAGGGTCAGCGCGAAAAATACAAAAATGATGAAGTCGTAGATTTCCAGCGCGCCGCCAAGGGCCGCCAGGCCAAGGGTCTTGTAGTCCGAGCGGCTGAACGGCGCCGGGCGCGAATCGGTGTTGGCAGTCATGAAAAGAACTCTGGCACGGGCAAAAAACCAAGGCGCCCATGGTCTACGCAAATGCGCCCACGGACAACCCGTTAGACCAAAGTCTCAGGCCGGTTAATCTTCGTCACAAAATATGACTGATTGATTTACTGTTGGCACCTGTCCAGACGGGCCTTTGCCGCCCCAAAGACCACAATAAACATAAAAATTCGAGGTACTCCCGTGGCCGCTGATATCGAAGATACCCGCTCCGCCCGCTTTGCCCTGCGCTGTTCAAGTTTTGCCGAACGCTGGTTCCCCGACTCCTGGGTATTTGCTGCGTTGGCGGTGATCATCGTCACAGTGGCCACCCTGTTCATGGGCGCCAAACCCACCGATGCGGCGATGGCGTTTGGTGACGGTTTCTGGAGCCTGATCCCGTTCACCATGCAGATGGCGTTCGTGGTGATCGGCGGTTATGTGGTCGCCAGCTCCCCGCCCGCGGTGAAACTCATCGACCGCCTGGCCCGGATCCCGAAAAACGGGCGTTCGGCCGTGGCCTGGGTCGCGTTGATTTCCATGGTTGCGTCACTGCTGAACTGGGGCTTGTCGCTGGTATTCGGCGGTCTGCTGGTGCGTGCCCTCGCCCGCCGCACTGATCTGAAAATGGACTACCGCGCCGCCGGTGCTGCGGCCTATCTGGGCCTTGGCGCCGTGTGGGCCTTGGGCCTGTCGTCGTCCGCCGCGCAATTGCAGGCGAACCCGGCCAGCCTGCCGCCGTCGATTCTTTCGATCACCGGTGTCATTCCGTTCACTCAAACGATCTTTCTCTGGCAATCCGGCGTCATGTTGCTGGCCCTGATAGTAATCTCGCTGATCATTGCCTACGCCACCGCGCCGGGGCCGAAAACAGCCCGCGATGCCGAAGCCTGCGGCATCGACCCCAGCTTCAACCTGCCACCGCTGCAACCGCGCACCCGTCCCGGCGAATGGCTGGAACACAGTCCGCTGCTGACGATCCTGCTGGTGCTGCTGGCGGCGGGATGGCTGTTCCACGAGTTTTCGACCAAACCGGCGATCAGCGCGATCTCGGGCCTGAACACTTACAACTTCCTGTTCATCATGCTCGGCGCGCTGCTGCACTGGCGTCCGCGCAGCTTCCTCGATGCCGTGGCCCGAGCCGTGCCGACCACCACCGGCGTGCTGATCCAGTTTCCACTGTACGGCTCGATCGCCGCGCTGATGACCACGGTCAAAGGCACTGACGCGCAAACCCTGGCCCACCACATCTCGACCTTCTTCGTCAGCATTGCGTCCCACGACACCTATGCGCTGCTGATGGGCGTGTACTCGGCGATTCTCGGATTCTTCATCCCGTCCGGCGGTGGCAAGTGGATCATCGAAGCGCCGTACGTCATGCAAGTGGCCACCGACCTGAACTACCACCTGGGTTGGGCCGTACAGATCTACAACGCGGCGGAAGCCCTGCCGAACCTGATCAACCCGTTCTACATGCTGCCGCTGCTGGGCGTGCTCGGGTTGAAGGCGCGGGATCTGATCGGCTTTTCGTTCGTGCAACTGCTGGTGCACACGCCGCTGGTGCTGTTTCTGCTGTGGGCGTTAGGGACGACGCTGACGTATACGCCGCCGGTGATGCCTTAATCCCAACCTGACAATCACCACAAAACTACTGTGGGAGCGGGCTTGCTCGCGAAAGCGGTGTGACAGTCACATCATTAGTGACTGATACACCGCTTTCGCGAGCAAGCCCGCTCCCACATTAAAACCCGGTTGTATTCAAAACAGTTGTCCTATGCCTAAGGGCCAAACTGCGCCTCGTCGCAAATAATAGCTCTGTGCCACTACTTTCCTTTACCGCCCCGCTGCTCCGGTAATATCCTTGCGCGAATATTATCTGTTTCAACTTTTTGCAGGCCGGAAAGGGAGTTCATCGCAATGATCGTAGGGATTGACCTGGGGACCACCAACAGCCTCGTTGCCGTTTGGCGTGGGGAGACCAGCGAGTTGGTGCCCAATGCCTTGGGTCAGTTCCTCACCCCAAGCGTGGTCGGTCTCGATGATCAGGGCCGCGTATTGGTGGGCCAGGCCGCCCGCGAGCGTTTGCACACCCATCCGCGCCAGACCGCTTCGCTGTTCAAGCGACACATGGGCAGCGCCACGGAAGTGCGTCTGGGAGACAGGTCATTCCGCCCCGAGGAGCTTTCGGCGCTGGTGCTCAAAAGCCTGAAGGAAGATGTCGAACGGGCCTTCGGTGAAACCGTGCATGAAGCGGTGATCAGCGTACCGGCCTACTTCAGCGATGCCCAGCGCAAGGCCACGCGCATTGCCGGTGAACTGGCGGGTCTGAAGGTTGAAAAACTGATCAACGAGCCGACCGCGGCAGCCCTGGCCTATGGGCTGCATCAACGGGGCAAGGAAACCTCTTTCCTGGTTTTCGACCTCGGTGGCGGTACCTTCGACGTGTCGATCCTGGAGCTCTTCGACGGGGTCATGGAAGTACGCGCCAGCGCCGGCGACAATTTCCTGGGCGGCGAAGATTTCGACAGCGTGCTGCTTGAGCACTTTGTCGAACACCATCGCAACACCGACAACTTTCCTGACCGCACCAGCATCATCCAGCCGTTGCGTCGCGAGGCCGAGCGCGTGCGCAAAGCCCTGGGCCAGGACGGCAGCGCCGAATTCAGCCTGCGGGTCGACGGCCAGCAATGGACGCAAACCATCACCCAACAACAATTGGCCACGCTCTATACGCCGTTGCTCGAACGCCTGCGCACACCGATTGAGCGGGCCCTCAGAGATGCGCGGATTCGGGTCAGTGATCTCGATGAAATCCTGCTGGTGGGCGGTACGACGCGCATGCCACTGGTTCGCAAACTGGCGGCCGGCCTGTTTGGGCGCTTCCCTTCGATCAGTCTCGATCCGGACGAAGTCGTGGCCCACGGTGCGGCCATTCAAGCGGCGTTGAAAGCTCGCTCCGCAGCCCTGGAAGAAGTGGTGCTGACGGACGTCTGCTCCTACACCTTGGGCATCGAGACTTCGACCCAGATCGGCCAGCAATACGAAAGCGGTCACTACCTGCCGATCATTGAGCGCAACAGCATCGTGCCGGTGAGCCGAGTGAAAACCGTATACACCCTGCAAGACAATCAGGAGCACGTGCTGCTGAAGATCTTTCAGGGCGAAAGCCGCCTGGTCAAAGACAACGTCGCGCTGGGCGAACTGGACATCAAAGTGCCGAAACGCAAGGCCGGCGAAGTCGCCCTCGACGTGCGCTTCACCTACGACAACAACGGTTTGCTCGAAGCTCAGGTGGTCATTCCGCTGACGGGCGACAAGCATTCACTGGTCATCGAAAACAATCCCGGCGTGCTTACACCCGAGGAGATTCAGCAGCGACTCGAGGGCCTGGCGCTGTTGAAGATTCATCCGCGCGATCAGCAGGTCAACACGGTGTTGACCGCACGTCTTGAGCGTCTCTATCAGGAAAGCCTGGGGCAGATGCGTGAGCAGATCGGTCATTGGGCCAAACAGTTTCAGCACGTGCTTGATTCCCAGGACGATCGCCGGATCCGTGAAGCGCGCAGCGAACTGACCCGGCAACTGGGCACGCTGGACAACGGCCTCTGGCAGTAAGGAGCGGCCACATGGATTGCTGGTCTGTACTTGAACTGCCCGAAGATGCCGACGCGCGCACCATCAAGCGAAGCTATGCCCGACTGCTGAAAACCTTCCGGCCTGATGAAGATCCGGAAGGCTTTCAGCGTTTGCGCGAAGCCTATGAGCGAGCGCTGGATGTTGCGCAATGGCGGGCCGAATACGCCGCAGAAGAACCTGAAGCCGACGTCGTCGAACCGCCGAATCACGCCAACCTTCAGGCGTGGTCCGATGTGCTCGAACTGCATCCGCTGAGCATTGAAAGTCCGCCTCCTCTTCGCTCACTGAACCTTGCACCCTCCAATCCTGAGCTTCTGCAAGAACCGGTTACAGCACGGGACGAACTGATAGCGCGCGCATTGCTCGACGGGCTCTCGGCGCAAAACCTGTCCGAGCGCTGGGCGCAGGCGCAACAACAGCACTGTGCCCAGGCGTTTGAGCGGTTGTTGCTGGCGCTGTGCTTCGATCACCCGGGCCTGCGCAATTCGATTGCCGCCTGGGCGGTCCAACACCTCGATTGGCTCGCGCCCTGGCAACACGTCGAAATGACCGACTGGCAACGAGACGCGCTGGCCAGCGGACTTCTGCAGGATTATCGGCAGTCGTTGCAGGAATTACTCGAAGGCGACGAAGAGCGGGAATTTCTTACCCAACTCAAAAATTACACCGCACAACCCTGGCTGCAGGTGTTCGATCGACGCCAGGAGTGGCAGCGAATCCTCCTGCAACTGTTCAACGACACCCAATGGAGCCTGCCGCTGTTCGACCGCGTCGGGCAGGTGTTTGGCTGGGACGATAAAAAAGGCATTCATCCGGAACCGGCATCGCTCTGGGAAGCACTGATCGAGCGCTGCAACCAGGAAAGTTTCTACGAAAGCCTGCGGGCCAAGGCGCAAGACAGCCGGACCTGGGCCGCTGACGTTCAGGCCGCGCATTTGCTGATGAACCCGATGAAGCCCCGGCAGCAGAAGAAAATGATCGACGGCTTTGGCCAAAAAGAATGGCAGGCTTGTCATGACCTCGCGCACACCCTTAAGTGGCGTTATCCGGAATTGCGCTTGCGGTTGCCCCACGCCGATGTTTTCCACTGGCGACGTTTCCTGCCGCGCCCCGTCACCGATGAAAGCTGGGTGCGTGTCTGGGCGGGTATCGCACTGGCGCTGTTTTTGTTTTATTTCCCGACCGAGTACAAATCCAAGGGCTTCAGCATCAGCATCCCGATGATATTCATCCCGTTGGTATTCGCTTGCGTTCCGGTCTGGCTCTTCCGATCCGCCATGAGCTGGTGGGTGCCGTACTCCGCGCATTTCATTGTCCAGGATATGTGGCTGACCGAAGGCCTGGTCCCCCGCCACTGGAACCCCGATACCCGCTGGCTGGTGATGCGACACGGTGTTCCGCAAGCCGTCCTCACGCTGCTGTTCGGGTTTGTGTTGGGTTGGCCGGGCATGGCGACTTATGTCGGTTTCATGCTGATCGGTCTCGTGCACAAGCGCCGTATCGGTCAGCTCGACCCTGAGCTCGTTGCTCGGCGTCCATGGCTGACGGCGCTGCATTGGGCGCACTTCAGTCCGTTGCAGCTGGTGTTTTTGCTGGTGATGGTCGGCGTCATCTTCGTGTGCCGGATGTATTTCCCGGAGTATCACCTGACTCATTTGATGTTCAGGTGAGCGATTGCCGGCCGATCTGCTTAAGTAACTATCGCCCGCGATCAACGCGGTCCCACGCTGAAAAGGATCTGAGCATGTTCAAACTGACAGGACTTACCCTCGCGGCTCTCACCCTGAGCGCCGCCGCCCACGCCAATGTCGATCTGAAACTGGGTAGCACCGAACGCGTCACGCGGCTGTTCGCGTACCCCAACAACTGCAACGTAATCTGTTTCCGTAACTGGACGCTTGAGCAGACTGTCGAGCACTACCTGACCCAAAGCGTGCAGCGCGACGGCTACAGCACCGCGAAAGTACGGGTCAAAACCGATAACGATCAGCTTTACGCCGACATCAGCGGCGTACCAAAGGGCTATGAAAAGCCGTTGGCAGCGCTGCTCAACGCCGGTGATCTGGCCTACACCGGTGCCAAAAAACTCAACATTGATGGAAAATGGGCTTACAGCTGGAGTCTGTTCCTGCCACTGGGCATGGCCCTGGAAAACCGCAAGAGCGTTGAACTGCTGCATTTCCCGCCGGACTACTCCCTGACGCAGGCCCAGGATTACCTGCGGTCCGCCACCACGGATCGCTGGGCCACGCTGCTGACGGACAACGGTATCCCCGCCGATCAGACACCGGGCTACCAGACCATCATCGATATCGCGCCGATTGCGGCGCCGGCCAGTGCAGGCAAGGATCTGGAAGGCGTCTACGGCTACTTCCAGGACTACCAGACCACCATGGTCAAGGAAGTCAGCCAGAACGCCCGCGGTGCCGCGTTGCCGATGGTCGCGTTCGGCGCGCCGGTGCGTAACTGGATCAAGCAGCAATACGGGCCGACCGTCAATGTGCTGGGTCTGGCCACGATCAGCCCGAGCGCGGGATTGAAAGTGCCGGTGCTGGGTTCCAACCACCCGAGCTACATCTGGTACGCCGCCAACCCGGAAAGCTACACCGGCGACGACGCTCAGGCCCAAGCCGACGCTGCGGGCCTGAAAGTCATGGGCCAGGACTTGAGTGCCGCCTGCTGGCAGGCCGGCATGGGCAGCAAACCCGGGACCGACCCTACCGTTCAGCTGAAAAGCTGCACGCAGACGTGGCAAGTGACGCAGAAAGAAAAAACCTGCGAGCTGTTCTACACCTCGATCCGCAACCTGACACCGGAACAAGCCGTAGCCAAGTGCGCGTCCACGCCGATCCAGTCCCAGCTCAAACAGCTGCAAGCCCCGGCGACTGCCACGGCGATTCCTGTGCCAGCGCTGTAGTTGTCCTGCACTTTTGTGCGTCAGCGATGGCTGACGTGCAAAAGCGCACTTATCCCCTGTCAGTTCTGACAGTAGACCCCTCGTTTCATTTGCGAGATCTTGAGGTAACCCCCTGTGTTGCAGGGCTGACAGGATCGTCAGCTTTGGAAGTCGCAACGCGCTGCCGACAAGGATCGTTATGAAACCTCATCCCCCGCACGGGACCGTTGCGCAACCTCCCGATGGAATCTATCCATTCCCGGAGCTTCCACTGAGCCTTGGATTTCCCTCCCGGAGCGATTTCGAAATCCTCTACAACGCCGATGGATCGGCGGTGGCCGTTGCGGCTCTGCGCGATTTCCCACGGATCAGCCGACTCTGCCGCGTGTCGGGGCATCTCCTGCCTTATCGCCATCGGCATACCCGGCAACTGGCGCCTGGCATCCACGTTTACGACCCACGCTTCAGCGGACTGCTGCGGCACTCCTGCGACCCCAACGTCTTTTTCGACATGAGCGAACTGTGGTTGTGGGCACTGAAGGACATCCGCAAAGGCGACAATCTGACGATGGATTACGCCGCTACCGAAGACAAACTGCTGTGCCAGTTCGCCTGTCAGTGCGGGTCCCCGGATTGTCGAGGCTGGATCTGCGGCTACGACGAATCGCCAAACGCCGACGGCCAGTTGTTTTACCACCACTGGCGTCGGCGCAGCCTCTGTTGAACGGCTTTACAGCGTCTCGACCGGACGCAGTCGGTACTGCGGAGGCAATTGCTCAAAACCGCTGATCGTCGTGTTCAGGCTTTTCCAGCGACCGTCCTTGATGCCATAGATGCAACCGTGGATCGACAGGTTCTGCCCGCGATGCCAGGCATTTTGCACAATGCTGGTGTGGCCGACGTTAGCCACTTGCTGGATCACGTTGAGCTCGCAGAGACGGTCGACCCGTTCTTCTTCGGTCGGCAACTCGGCCAGTTCTTCGCGCTTTTCGTAATAGAGGTCACGAATCGAGCGCAGCCAGCCGTCGATCAGGCCCAGCTGGCGATCCTGCATCGAAGCGCGTACACCGCCGCAACCGTAGTGGCCCGTGACGAGGATGTGTTTGACCTTGAGCACATCGACCGCGTACTGAATCACCGACAGGCAATTGAGGTCGGTGTGCAGCACCACGTTGGCCACGTTACGGTGGACGAACAGGTCGCCGGGCAGCATGCCGACAATCTCGTTGGCAGGCACCCGGGCGTCGGAACAGCCAATCCACAAGTATTCCGGCGTCTGTTGGCGGGCCAGCTTGGAGAAGAAGTCCGGATCTTCCTGTTTGATCGCTTCAGCCCAGCGTTCGTTGTTATCAATCAGATCTTGTAATTCGTTCATGCTGTAAAGCCTCAAGAATGATGCGCTGGTTTGACAGACAACCGCCCGTCGGGGTCACGCGCTTGATGCAAGTTTGGCCGGTGGAATTCTCAGGAGTTCAGTGGGTCCACCCTAGTAAGGCCCACAGTATGAGGAATTGCCATGACTGATTCACGACGTCCGTACGATGCGGTGCAACCCGAGCCCATCGATGACAACGAAGACCGCATGGGTTCGATGCATGAACTGGATTTCGACGAGGAAGAGCCCAGCGCAAAAATCGGCGACGAACTGCCGGAAACCGAGCGCGAGCGCCTGATGCCTCGGGAACGTGTGCGGGAAGCAGGCATGACAGGCGCTTCGACCGACGACCATGAGTCTACCGACGATGACATGAGTCCGGAAACGTTGATTCGTGAAGACGGCGCGCGGGATGCTCACGAAGCCGGTGAAGGCGATCAGGCGGATTGGGATCTGAGTATTGTCGATGAAGACGATATTGGCGGGGGTAATGGGCTGGATGAGGAGGAATTGGCGCGGCGGGATCCGATGGATGGTAATCGTTGAATCTCTAGCGCCTGTAAGGCCGCCTTCGCGAGCAAGCCCGCTCCCACAGTAGATTTATGTCGAACACAACATTTGAGTTTGACGCAGATCCACTGTGGGAGCGGGCTTGCTCCGGGCGGCGTTCCGACGAAGCTCTTAAAATCTCTCAATCGACGAGAGTGCAGGCCATGACCACGGCATCTTCACGCCCGCCAACCGCCGGGTAGTAGTCCCGACGCCGCCCGATCTCGTTAAACCCATACCGCTCATACAACCGAAACGCGCCACGATTACTGTCGCGCACTTCCAGGAAACACTCCCGCGCCTTGGCGTCATACGCCCGGGACATCAAATGCTCCAGCAGCGTCAAACCCAGCCCACGGCCCTGATTCTCCGGTTTTACGGTGATGTTCAGCAGGTGCGCTTCATCAAGAATGATCTGCACCACACCATGACCGACCTGCTGCTGCCCTTCGAACATCAGCCAGATCTGGTACTTGCCCAGCCCATCCAGAAAAATCCCGCGGGTCCAGGGATGGCTATACGCCGCGTATTCGATTTTCAGTACAGCGTCCAGGTCCGCCTCGGTCATCGGGCGAAACGATACAGCGTCACTCATTCGATTCTTTCCAGCGCGCCATCAGCCGACGCATGGCTTGCCAGACATCAGCCTTACGCTGTGGCTCTTCCATTAATAATTCCAGGCCCGGCAGGGCCCAGACCGAGCCCAGGCCTTCGACCTGGAGTTCGCGGTTGAAGGATTCGGCATTCGCCTCACCGGCAAAACGCACGGCCGGCAAGCCGATCAGCCAGACGCAGACGCACGGAGCGTCTTCCAGTCGGGCCGAAAGGAAACCTTGCACGAAATCCCGAGCGGCCTCGGGGCCCTGATCCATGGTGCCCCGGGCCAGCAGCGGCCAGCGTACCGGTTCGCCGATGATCTGCGGGCTGTCCGGCAGACCGGCGGCCCGCAGCATGTCCTTGAGCAATAGATAGGCGGGGTCGCGGGTCTGGAACGTTTCGCCTGTGGGTAACTCGACCAGCAGCAAGCAACGACCGGCGCGCAGCAATTGCAGGGAAAAACGCGGTGGCGGCACGACCGGCGCCTTGACCACGATCGGCGCGGTCTCTTCTTCGACCTTGGCGTTCGTGCGCGTGCTGGCCAACGAGGGCCGCGGCACTTCGATCTTGACCCGCTCCGTCGGCGTCACTACCGGCGCAGCGGCGGCGTTGGCGGCAGGCGCTGGCGCAGAGACCGGCACCACAGGCGCGACGATCAGCGGCTCCGGGATCTCCAGCAACTCGGGACGCGAGGGCGCGGCAAAGGGCAATTCGGTGCGCGGCAGCCAGTTGACCACCTGCATGGCGGTCAAATAGGCGCGGCGACGGGACTCGATTAGCAAAGGTCGGCCACTTGTGGATAACTAAAGTGTGCTGATTCTACCGCCCTTCGCTCAAGATCGCCCGCGCTTGATCGATACTCTTTCCCTTAGAAACAACTACAGCCCGTCCCGAGAGTGAATCGCATCGGTCCCGATGCAGTACAATCGCGGCTTTTAATCGCCAACCAGCCGGCCATTCCGATGATCGAACCCAAGCGCGTCTTGCGCGCCCTCGCTGAACACTGGGCACTTCTGGAGCCACTGTGCGAGCACTTCGACCAGGGCACCTTGAGCCTCAACGAACTGCGTTCACAGTTGGCCGCCCAGCAACTGGACAGTACGCCGCAGGACATCACCAGCCTGCTGGACGTTTGGATCCGCCTCGACATTCTGGTTCCCGTGGCGAAAAGCCCGAACCGTTTCGAGCTCAACGCGCAGATCCACGACTTCCTCGCTTACCTGCGCCGTGAGCACCGTCTGGGCCTGTGCCTGGAAATCGAAGCCTATTTGCGCCATCTCGAACGCCTGGCCGGTTACATCCAGGACGCCTTCGACATCCGCGACGGCCACGATCTTGCGCGTCAATTGCGCCTGCTCGACATGCGCGTACGCGACGTTCTGAAGAAACTCGCCAACGACGAACAGGCCCTGGTGGCCGTCGCCGAACGCGCCAAGACCAGCGACCGGCAAATCCCGCTGCGCCAGCGTTACGCCGAAGTGCTGGCGACCTGGGACGAATACGTCGAGCCGATGATTCAGCTGGTGAACGCCGACGGCGCCTTCGAACAAGGCGTGCGCAAGGTCGAGAACGTTTTGCTGAAAATGCTCACCGAGCAGCAGCGCCTTGGCCATCTGGTCGACGACGACATGCTGCTACGTACCCACGCGCGCATCCTCGAAATGCAGACCAGCGCCCAGTTGACCCTGCGTCACGCCCGTGAATTGCTGCTGCCGCTGCGTGAAGAAGCCCGCCGTCACAACGCCGTGACCCGTGGCGCGGCGCTGGCCTTGTCGGCCATCCGTCGCAAAGGCATCGATGCGGTGCCGCAAGCGGCGATGCCGATGTTCACACGCCCGCAAAGCACCTTCCTCGGCAGCGCCAGTCAGGTCGAAGCCTATGTGTACGCGCTGGCCCGTTTCGAACCAAAACCGGCGCGTTTTCCCAAGGCCCACAAAACCCAGAAAGGCGAACCACCGCGTGCGCCACGCACTGTTCGCGAAATGCTCGAACGCTGCGAAGACGCCTTGCCGATGCCGGACCTGATGACCTGGTTGCTGGAGCAGGAACCGGACGGCGCGACCGACGAATTGCTTTACTGGTTCTCGCGACTGTCGCGGGAAAAACGCTTCAAGCGCGAGCGTCTGGAACGCCGCGATTACCACACTCATGAGCACCAGGTCAGCCTGCGCTCCTTCGCCCTGCTCTCGGCCCGCGACAGCGCCGCCGAGGATTCTGCGAGCAACTCACATGCATCTTGATCTATCCGAACTGTCCCAACTCGCGCCGATCTTTCGCGAGCTGTTCAAGGGTTACCACGTCAGCCGCCGCGACCCGGAGCTGTACGCGCAACTGTCGAACTTCCAGGACCAGTACCGCACGCTGTTCAGGGCGCTGGGCTATGAGTTGGTCTGCGACACCCGTGGTTTCTATTACTTTGTGCCGGACCTCGCTGCAGCGGCGGTGAATAAGACTGCGCAACGCCTGGCGCTGTTCACCTTCATCCTCGTTGAGCATCTGGCCGACCAGGGCCGCGACCCGGTCGCCGTGCTCGACGGTGGCAGCCTCGGCCGCGATGAATTGCCGTCGTTGCTGGAAAAGTACCGCGACCTGTTCATCCAGGCCGAAGTACAGACCGTCGAAGAACTCGAAGAAAAAATCATGCGCCGCATGACTCAGCTCGGTTTTGCCGGCGAAGAAAACGGCATCTACCGTTTCCTGCCGCCGATGCATCGTTTCCTTGATGTCTGCCTGTCTGTTCAGCAGGACCGCGATCTGGCAGCCAGCCTGCACAGCGTCTTGCCGCTGCCGGTTCCGGTACTGATCGATGACGACAGCGATGAAAAGCTGCTGCAAACCGATGACCCGCTGGATCTCAGAGAATTTGAGGTAGAGAGCGAAGAAGACGCCATGGCCCGCGCCATTGCCGAAGAACAGGAGACCGACGCATGAGCAAGGAACGCTACGGCATTCGCCGCTTTGCCCTTTTGAACACCGCCGGTTACAGCCTCGGCCTGTTTCCGCTGGAAGAACCGTTGTCGGTTTACGGCGCGAACAACCTCGGTAAATCCGCGTCGATCAACGCGTTGCAGTTCCCGATTCTGGCGCGCATGTCGGACATGAGTTTCGGCAAGTACAGCCTGGAACAATCCCGACGTTTCTACTTCGCCTCGGACACCAGCTACATCCTGGTCGAAGTCTCGCTGCCCCACGGTCCGCACGTGATCGGCGTGGTCGGTCGCGGCCCGGGCGGTGGCTTCGGTCACCAGTTCTTTGCCTACGCCGGCAAACTGGATCTGGCGCATTACCAGAAAAACGACACCTGCCTGCGCCAGAAAGAGCTGTTCACCAACCTTGAGCGCGAAGGCCTGAAAGCCTACGAACTCAAGCCGGATGAACTGCGCCGTTTGCTGGTCGGTGGTCACACCTCGATCCCGCTGGACCTGACGCTGATTCCGCTGCGCTCCACCAGCGAGCAGAGCCTGAAGACCTTCCGCGCGCTGTTCATCAACCTGCTGCACATGCGCGAAATCACTGCGGCCAAGCTCAAGCAGCTGTTCCTCGACGCCTTCGAACACAGCCTGCGTTCCGGCAGCGTCGATTACATCGCCGCGTGCGAAGAAGCGTTCCGCGATGTACGACGCATGGAGCAGGACTACAACTCGCTGGTCACCGCCGGCCCGTTGGTTGAAGCCCTCGCAGCAGGCGTGACCCAGCGCAATATCCTGCGCGGCAAACTGCACCGGAGCTCGCCGCTGCTCGATTCGTTGCTTGGCACCTGGTCGGACTACGCCAGTGCGCGCAAGGAAGAGCTGACGATTCAGGCCGAGCACTACCGCAACGAGCAGGACGCGTTGCAAAACGATCAGCGCGGCGGCACTCAGGAGCTGATGCGTCTGGAGCGGGAAATCACTGGCATCCAGCGCTGGCTGGGCGAGTTGTCGGTGCTTAAGCATCGCTTCGCTTTGGTCACAGACGTCAAAGTGCTGGAGCAACAACTGCTCGCGGCCAAGGACGCGCACGATGAGCTAGCCGGTGCGCTGGCCCAGTCGCGGCAGTTCTCTGCCGAAGATCTGGAAGAGCGCTTGCGGGATCTGGAAAAACGTCTGAAGTCGGTGAAGCAGCAACTCGATCATGCCGACAACAACAGCTACGCCCGTCTGCGCGAGGAGTTCTCGCAACAGGACGTCGAGCGTCTGATGCGTCTGTTCAACAGTGCGCTGTTCAGCCTGCCGCTGGGTGAGCACGGCATTACGCTGGACGAGGACGGCAAGTGGGTCAAATCTTTGGAGCTGATCCTCGATGGCTTCAAAGGTGAGCGTTTCGACGTGCCGGGCCTGTCCATCGACATCTCGCACATCGAGCCCCCAGCGCTGCAAGCCCTGGCTGACCGTGCCGCATTGCGCGATCAGAAAGAGCGTCTGGAAAAAGAACTCAAGCAACTGAAAACCCAAGCGGCCGTGGTCGCCGACCGCGCCGCGAGCAAGACCCAGACCGAAGCGCTGTATCAGCAAGTACTGGATGCGCAGAAAGCCCTGGAAGATTTCCGTCGCGCGCAAACCCTGAGCGCCGAGGAAGACGACAAGCTTGAGCAATTGGCGCAAATGGAAGCGGCTCAGGAAGAATTGAAGCGTTCCAGCGACGCCTTCACCGAGCGCGTCCAGCAACTGTCGGCCAAGCTGCAACTGGTTGGCCGGCAGATCGGCGACATGGAAGCCAAGCAACGCACCCTCGACGATGCCCTACGCCGTCGTCAGTTGCTGCCGGCTGACATGCCGTTCGGCACGCCGTTCATGGACCCGATCGACGATTCCATGGACAACCTCTTGCCGCTGCTCAACGACTATCAGGATAGCTGGCAGGGCTTGCAGCGCAGCGATGGTCAGATCGAAGCGCTGTACGCTCAGGTGCGCCTCAAAGGTGTGGCCAAGTTCGACAGCGAAGACGATATGGAGCGTCGCCTGCAACTGCTGATCAACGCGTATGCGCACCGCACCGACGAGGCCCTGACCCTTGGCAAGGCGCGTCGTGCTGCGGTCACCGACATCGCCCGGACCCTGCGCAACATCCGCAGCGACTACGACAGCCTTGAGCATCAACTGGCGCTGTTCAACCGCGAGATCAACAAGCGTCAGGTCTCCAACCTGCAGAGCTTCCGCATCGTGCTCGCGCCGAACAAGGAAGCGCTCAAGCACATCGACCAGATCATTCACAGCGCCGGTCAGTACGAAGAAGGCGAAACCCTTTCGGTGTTCGACCTGAGCCAAAGCGCTGATCAGGACAACAAGAACGAAGAAGCCAAGGAGTATCTGGCGCGTCTGGTGGCAGCGAACCACAACCAGCTCGGTCTCAAGGACTTGTTCGAGTTGGCGTTCGAGATCACCAAGGTCAACGGCCAACCGGTGATCCATACCGACATCGACGGCGCGGCGTCCAACGGCACCACGATGACCATCAAGGCGCTGACCAACATGTACTTGTTGCTGCACTTGATGGACCGCGACCAGGCCGGTCGCGTGCGTCTGCCGTACTACCTCGACGAGGCGGCGGACATCGACGAAAAGAACCAGGCAGCATTGCTGGAAACCAGCCTGCAACTGGGCTTCGTGCCGATCCTGGCGAGTGTGAAGCCGCAGGTCTGCGCCAGTGTGGCGATTGACTTGGAAGGTGGCAGCGGACCGAACGGGATCTACATCGATGAGGCCGACTGGAAGTACATCCGCCGGCATGATGAGGTGAAAGCTGTGGTTAACGTTGAAGCGGATGAGCCGGAGCTGGATGCGGTTTGATGCTTGATTGAAGGTAATAAAAAAGGCCGCGATCCAATGGATCGCGGCCTTTTTTCATGGCGGGGGATTTGTAGTGGCCTTCAGGGCCTCTTCGTCGGATCGCCGCCCGGAGCAAGCCCGCTCCCACAGGATTTGCGGTGTTAATGCAGTTTATGCAACACCATGAATCCCTGCGGGAGCGGGCTTGCCCGCGAAGGCGTCATCCCTGACGCCGATAGACTACTTGCCGAGTGAAATCTTCGGCGCCCAGGTCAGCCACTCATCCTCAAACTTGTCGAACAGCGGGAATGTCTGCTCAGGCCGCGCCGGGCTGCCCATGCGATCGCCGTCCGGGGTGGCGAAGGCGATGCCGCCTTGAATCAGCGTTTCCAGGGATTCAGTTCTTACCGTCGCGCCTTTGAACAAGCCGTAGTCGAAACCAAAACCGCTGGTATTCCAGAAACGCGTGCCGCTGCGCACCAATGGCGCGTACTTCGGCTCGATCAGAATGTGCACCAACACACGGTCAGCGGTCTGGCCCAACTCATAGCCCGTCACTTTGCCCACGGTGACCTCGCGGTACGTCACCGGCACGCCGGTTTTCAACGAACCACGGCGAGCGGCGCTCAGGACCAGACTCAAACCGGCTTCCTGTTTGGCCGATTCCGGTGGAGTGGCCAGGGCGACGAAGTTCTTCTGCGGGCCGAGGTTCTTCGGCGCGGGCTGCACTTCAATGTATTGGCCGGTGACCAATGTTTCCAGGTTAGAAGTCTTGATCAGTCCCAGCTCAGGCTTGACCACCCAGAACTGACTGCCGACCCGGGCAATGCGCTCCGGCACTTCGGTGATTCGTGCGGTGAGCATCACCGATTGCAGGTCATCACTGAGGTCGACGTCTTCAATCTTGCCGACGTCCAGGCCTTTGAATCTCACGGGGGTGCCGCTGCGCAAACCATCGGCGCGATCGACCTTGATCGTGACCACGGTGCCTTTCTGATTGGCCTCCTCATGGTTGGCGAACAAACGGAAACGTGGAATTCGCTTCTGCAACGGCGCTTTGGCTTGCGGGGTTTCGAAAGCGATACCGCCGGCCATCAGGCTTTGCAGCGATTCACTTTTGACCTGGATTCCGCCGGTCAATCCGCCTGTGAGCGTGATGCCGCTGGCGTTCCAGAAGCGTGTCGACGCATTGACCAGGCCTTCGTATTCCTTCTCGATGTGGACACCGATCACCAGTTGTTTCTTCTTCTTGGAGAACTGATAGCTCTGGACAGAACCGACCTTGACCTGCTTGTAGAGAATCGGACTGCCGACCTCCAGCGAACCCAGGTTTTCGGTGAACAACACCAGGTGCAGGCCGGGCGAACGTAGATCCAGCGGTGGCGCCTTGGGCCTGGCCACGAACTCGCGCTGCGGCGCGGCCCCTTTGTCACCCGGTCGCACGGCGATGTAGTTACCTTTTACCAAGGCTTCCAGTCCGGTAATGCCCGCGAGGGAGATCGACGGTTTGACCACCCAGAACTGAGTGCCTTCGACCAGGTAATCTTCAGCCAGTGGATCAAGGGTCAATTCGGCTGTGGCGGCATTCAGGTCCGGATCGACCTTCAGCGCTTTCAGGTTGCCGACCTGGATGCCTTTGTACATAACCGGTGTACGGCCGGCCTGCAGGCCTTCAAAATCGCTGAGTTTGACCTTGACCCGAATACCGGCAGCAGCGGCATCGAAGTCCTCGTAGAGACGGAATGGCAGGCTTGGATCGGTGGGTGGACTGTCTTTGCGATTCTCCGGTGTGGCGAACGCGATACCGCCGGCGACGATGCTGGCGAGCGATTCGCTGCGCACTTTCACGCCGGACAGGTTGGCGTCGATGCTGATGCCGCTGGCGTTCCAGAAACGCGTGTGTTTGCGCACCAGATTGGCGTAGGTGGGCTCGATGAAGACTTTGAGCTCTACAGTGCTTTGGTCTTCCGACAGCAAGTAGCTTTTGACCTGTCCGACTTTGATTTGCTTGTAGAACACCGGGCTGCCACGGTTCAGTGAACCGAGACGATCAGCCTTGATGGTGAGGTGCAGACCGGGTTGGGAGTCTGACAGCGGGGGCTCTTCGGCCAGGGCCTTGAACTTGCGCGTCGGCTCGCCTTCGCCGGGGCTGATGGCCACGTAGTTGCCAGACACCAGTGTTTCCAGCCCGGTGATACCAGCCAGGGTCACGCTCGGTTTGACCAGCCAGAAACGGGTGCTGGTCTTGAGGTATTGCTCCACGTCCTTGTTCATCTCGACGGTGGCGATCACCCCTTTGGAGCTGCCTTCATCATCGAGCTTGAGGGTTTTCACCTTGCCGACCGACATGCCCTTATAGACGACTTCAGTCTTGTTGGCCTGAATGCCTTCACCGCTTTCGAAACGCACCTGGATCTCGATGCCGGTTTCGCTGTAGGCACGCCAGCCGAGCCAGCCGCCGATGATCAAGGCGATCAAGGGCAATACCCAGATGGCAGACCAGTTCGAGGCCGGTCGGGTTTTAGCTGTAGGCAAATCAGTCATGGTCGTCGTCCGACTCCGTGTTATCCCAAATCAGTCGGGGATCGAAAGTAACTGCGGCAAGCATCGTCAGAATCACCACGCTGGCGAAGGCGATGGCGCCAAGATTGGCTTCGACGCTGGCAAGCCGTCCAAAATTCACGACCGCCACCAGGATGGCGATTACAAAGATGTCCAGCATCGACCAGCGGCCAATGAATTCGATAAAGCGGTACATCCAGATTCGCTGGCGTGCCGAGAGTGGCTGGCGGCGTTGTACTGAAAACAGCAGCAGCGCGATGCCCACCAGTTTGAACGTGGGTACCAGAATACTGGCGATAAAAACCACGGCGGCGATAGGAATCATGCCGTGCTGAACCAGCTGGATGACACCGGACATGATCGTACTGGGATCGCCCTGCCCTAATGAGCTGACGGTCATGATCGGTAGCACGTTGGCCGGAATATAGAGAATCGCGCCGGTTATCAGCAGCGCCCAGGTACGCACCAGACTGTTCGGACGACGGGCGTGCACCAGCGCACCGCAACGGGTGCAGGTCTGCTCGTCGGTGTCGGCTTCCTGTTTGTTCAATTCATGGCATTCGGTGCAAATCAGAATGCCTGCATCAATCGCCCGCATGGGCATCCTCTCCTGACAAAGCCTGCCAGATCTGATGAGGTGACATCACAACCTCAAGCCAGACCTGAACCAACAACAAACTGATGAAACACGCCAAACCAAGGCCTACGGTGATGGCTGCCATATCTGCCAGTTTGACGATCGCCACCAGTACGCCCATGAGGTAAACCTCAAGCATCCCCCAGTCACGTAGATGGTGATAAATGCGGTAGAGCAGCAAGCCGTAACTGCGTCCGATATTAAAACGAATGCTCAGCAGTACAGCTAACTGGCAGAGCAGCTTGAGCAGCGGAATTCCCATGCTGCACAGAAACACAATCACCGAGACGCCTTGCATGCCGGTATCGAACAGACCGACAACGCCAGTCCAGACAGTGTCTTGCGACGATTGCCCGAGTAGATTGAGTTGCATGATGGGTAAAAAGTTCGCCGGGATGTACAACAACAGAGCGGCGATGACCAACGCGAGACTGCGCTGCACCACGTTATGGCGATGTGCGTAGAGCTCGTAACCGCAGCGTGGGCATAAGGCTTTCTCGCCATGGGCGAGTTTGGGCTTGCGCATCAGCAAGTCACACTCATGGCACGCCACCAAGTCGTCCAGCGGTAATTCTGACAGCCCGGGGGCGTCAACCGGATCTGACATAAGGGCTCTGACTCCGAAAAAGTTGGACCTATTCTAGTGTCATGAGTCGAAAATAACTGTGCAAATTTGTGTTGTAGCTGGAGGAATACTTTCCTGCGGACAAAACAAAACCCCAACTGCTTTCGCAATTGGGGTTTCGGAATTTAATCTTGACGATGACCTACTCTCACATGGGGAAACCCCACACTACCATCGGCGATGCATCGTTTCACTGCTGAGTTCGGGATGGGATCAGGTGGTTCCAATGCTCTATGGTCGTCAAGAAATTCGGTAGCCAGGTCGTTCTCTCTTGCGAGATCACGCTCCAGCGAATGGGTATGTGATAGTCAGGTGTTTTGTGAGTGTCTCGAACTTTCGGTTCGTTTCGTCTTCACACACCGCAATCTGGCCTCTTTCGAGTCACAAATTGCTTGGGTGTTATATGGTCAAGCCTCACGGGCAATTAGTATTGGTTAGCTCAACGCCTCACAGCGCTTACACACCCAACCTATCAACGTCGTAGTCTTCGACGGCCCTTCAGGGGACTCAAGGTCCCAGTGAGATCTCATCTTGAGGCTAGTTTCCCGCTTAGATGCTTTCAGCGGTTATCTATTCCGAACATAGCTACCCGGCAATGCCACTGGCGTGACAACCGGAACACCAGAGGTTCGTCCACTCCGGTCCTCTCGTACTAGGAGCAGCCCCTCTCAAATCTCAAACGTCCACGGCAGATAGGGACCGAACTGTCTCACGACGTTCTAAACCCAGCTCGCGTACCACTTTAAATGGCGAACAGCCATACCCTTGGGACCGGCTTCAGCCCCAGGATGTGATGAGCCGACATCGAGGTGCCAAACACCGCCGTCGATATGAACTCTTGGGCGGTATCAGCCTGTTATCCCCGGAGTACCTTTTATCCGTTGAGCGATGGCCCTTCCATACAGAACCACCGGATCACTAAGACCTACTTTCGTACCTGCTCGACGTGTCTGTCTCGCAGTCAAGCGCGCTTTTGCCTTTATACTCTACGACCGATTTCCGACCGGTCTGAGCGCACCTTCGTACTCCTCCGTTACTCTTTAGGAGGAGACCGCCCCAGTCAAACTACCCACCATACACTGTCCTCGATCCGGATAACGGACCTGAGTTAGAACCTCAAAGTTGCCAGGGTGGTATTTCAAGGTTGGCTCCACGCGAACTGGCGTCCACGCTTCAAAGCCTCCCACCTATCCTACACAAGCAAATTCAAAGTCCAGTGCAAAGCTATAGTAAAGGTTCACGGGGTCTTTCCGTCTAGCCGCGGATACACTGCATCTTCACAGCGATTTCAATTTCACTGAGTCTCGGGTGGAGACAGCGCCGCCATCGTTACGCCATTCGTGCAGGTCGGAACTTACCCGACAAGGAATTTCGCTACCTTAGGACCGTTATAGTTACGGCCGCCGTTTACCGGGGCTTCGATCAAGAGCTTCGCGTTAGCTAACCCCATCAATTAACCTTCCGGCACCGGGCAGGCGTCACACCCTATACGTCCACTTTCGTGTTTGCAGAGTGCTGTGTTTTTAATAAACAGTCGCAGCGGCCTGGTATCTTCGACCGGCATGGGCTTACGCAGTAAATGCTTCACCCTCACCGGCGCACCTTCTCCCGAAGTTACGGTGCCATTTTGCCTAGTTCCTTCACCCGAGTTCTCTCAAGCGCCTTGGTATTCTCTACCCAACCACCTGTGTCGGTTTGGGGTACGGTTCCTGGTTACCTGAAGCTTAGAAGCTTTTCTTGGAAGCATGGCATCAACCACTTCGTGTTCTAAAAGAACACTCGTCATCAGCTCTCGGCCTTAGAATCCCGGATTTACCTAAGATTCCAGCCTACCACCTTAAACTTGGACAACCAACGCCAAGCTGGCCTAGCCTTCTCCGTCCCTCCATCGCAATAACCAGAAGTACAGGAATATTAACCTGTTTTCCATCGACTACGCTTTTCAGCCTCGCCTTAGGGACCGACTAACCCTGCGTCGATTAACGTTGCGCAGGAAACCTTGGTCTTTCGGCGTGGGTGTTTTTCACACCCATTGTCGTTACTCATGTCAGCATTCGCACTTCTGATACCTCCAGCAAGCTTCTCAACTCACCTTCACAGGCTTACAGAACGCTCCTCTACCGCATCACCTAAGTGATACCCGTAGCTTCGGTGTATGGTTTGAGCCCCGTTACATCTTCCGCGCAGGCCGACTCGACTAGTGAGCTATTACGCTTTCTTTAAAGGGTGGCTGCTTCTAAGCCAACCTCCTAGCTGTCTAAGCCTTCCCACATCGTTTCCCACTTAACCATAACTTTGGGACCTTAGCTGACGGTCTGGGTTGTTTCCCTTTTCACGACGGACGTTAGCACCCGCCGTGTGTCTCCCATGCTCGGCACTTGTAGGTATTCGGAGTTTGCATCGGTTTGGTAAGTCGGGATGACCCCCTAGCCGAAACAGTGCTCTACCCCCTACAGTGATACATGAGGCGCTACCTAAATAGCTTTCGAGGAGAACCAGCTATCTCCGAGCTTGATTAGCCTTTCACTCCGATCCACAGGTCATCCGCTAACTTTTCAACGGTAGTCGGTTCGGTCCTCCAGTTAGTGTTACCCAACCTTCAACCTGCCCATGGATAGATCGCCCGGTTTCGGGTCTATTCCCAGCGACTAGACGCCCTATTAAGACTCGCTTTCGCTACGCCTCCCCTATTCGGTTAAGCTCGCCACTGAAAATAAGTCGCTGACCCATTATACAAAAGGTACGCAGTCACCCAACAAAGTGGGCTCCCACTGCTTGTACGCATACGGTTTCAGGATCTATTTCACTCCCCTCTCCGGGGTTCTTTTCGCCTTTCCCTCACGGTACTAGTTCACTATCGGTCAGTCAGTAGTATTTAGCCTTGGAGGATGGTCCCCCCATATTCAGACAAAGTTTCTCGTGCTCCGTCCTACTCGATTTCATGACTAAGAGATTTTCGCGTACAGGGCTATCACCCACTATGGCCGCACTTTCCAGAGCGTTCCGCTAATCTCAAAGCCACTTAAGGGCTAGTCCCCGTTCGCTCGCCACTACTAAGGGAATCTCGGTTGATTTCTTTTCCTCAGGGTACTTAGATGTTTCAGTTCCCCTGGTTCGCCTCTTAAGCCTATGTATTCAGCTTAAGATAACCATCTTATGATGGCTGGGTTCCCCCATTCAGACATCTCCGGATCAAAGTCTGTTTGCCGACTCCCCGAAGCTTTTCGCAGGCTACCACGTCTTTCATCGCCTCTGACTGCCAAGGCATCCACCGTATGCGCTTCTTCACTTGACCATATAACCCCAAGCAATCTGGTTATACTGTGAAGACGACATTCGCCGAAAATTCGATGCTGCTCAATTAAGAGCAACTCACAAATTTTACCTTAGCCTGATCCGTTACCAGTGAAAGTAACGTTCAGTCTATCTTTCTATCACATACCCAAATTTTTAAAGAACGATCTAATCCAAAGACTAGAAATCAACATTCACCATCATCACAATGGAATGCTCATTTCTAAGCTTTCAACAAACAGAAGCAGTAGTGGTGGAGCCAAACGGGATCGAACCGTTGACCTCCTGCGTGCAAGGCAGGCGCTCTCCCAGCTGAGCTATGGCCCCGTATTTCTACAGGTTCCCACACAAAATTGGTGGGTCTGGGCAGATTCGAACTGCCGACCTCACCCTTATCAGGGGTGCGCTCTAACCAACTGAGCTACAGACCCAATTTCGGGCTGCTTCTTATCGTCTTCTTCAATGAATCAAGCAATTCGTGTGGGAACTTATGGAGCAGCTGATGTCGTCGATTAAGGAGGTGATCCAGCCGCAGGTTCCCCTACGGCTACCTTGTTACGACTTCACCCCAGTCATGAATCACACCGTGGTAACCGTCCTCCCGAAGGTTAGACTAGCTACTTCTGGTGCAACCCACTCCCATGGTGTGACGGGCGGTGTGTACAAGGCCCGGGAACGTATTCACCGCGACATTCTGATTCGCGATTACTAGCGATTCCGACTTCACGCAGTCGAGTTGCAGACTGCGATCCGGACTACGATCGGTTTTCTGGGATTAGCTCCACCTCGCGGCTTGGCAACCCTCTGTACCGACCATTGTAGCACGTGTGTAGCCCAGGCCGTAAGGGCCATGATGACTTGACGTCATCCCCACCTTCCTCCGGTTTGTCACCGGCAGTCTCCTTAGAGTGCCCACCATTACGTGCTGGTAACTAAGGACAAGGGTTGCGCTCGTTACGGGACTTAACCCAACATCTCACGACACGAGCTGACGACAGCCATGCAGCACCTGTCTCAATGCTCCCGAAGGCACCAATCCATCTCTGGAAAGTTCATTGGATGTCAAGGCCTGGTAAGGTTCTTCGCGTTGCTTCGAATTAAACCACATGCTCCACCGCTTGTGCGGGCCCCCGTCAATTCATTTGAGTTTTAACCTTGCGGCCGTACTCCCCAGGCGGTCAACTTAATGCGTTAGCTGCGCCACTAAGAGCTCAAGGCTCCCAACGGCTAGTTGACATCGTTTACGGCGTGGACTACCAGGGTATCTAATCCTGTTTGCTCCCCACGCTTTCGCACCTCAGTGTCAGTATCAGTCCAGGTGGTCGCCTTCGCCACTGGTGTTCCTTCCTATATCTACGCATTTCACCGCTACACAGGAAATTCCACCACCCTCTACCATACTCTAGCTTGTCAGTTTTGAATGCAGTTCCCAGGTTGAGCCCGGGGATTTCACATCCAACTTAACAAACCACCTACGCGCGCTTTACGCCCAGTAATTCCGATTAACGCTTGCACCCTCTGTATTACCGCGGCTGCTGGCACAGAGTTAGCCGGTGCTTATTCTGTCGGTAACGTCAAAACACTTACGTATTAGGTAAATGCCCTTCCTCCCAACTTAAAGTGCTTTACAATCCGAAGACCTTCTTCACACACGCGGCATGGCTGGATCAGGCTTTCGCCCATTGTCCAATATTCCCCACTGCTGCCTCCCGTAGGAGTCTGGACCGTGTCTCAGTTCCAGTGTGACTGATCATCCTCTCAGACCAGTTACGGATCGTCGCCTTGGTGAGCCATTACCTCACCAACTAGCTAATCCGACCTAGGCTCATCTGATAGCGCAAGGCCCGAAGGTCCCCTGCTTTCTCCCGTAGGACGTATGCGGTATTAGCGTCCGTTTCCGAGCGTTATCCCCCACTACCAGGCAGATTCCTAGGCATTACTCACCCGTCCGCCGCTCGCCACCAGGTACAAGTACCCGTGCTGCCGCTCGACTTGCATGTGTTAGGCCTGCCGCCAGCGTTCAATCTGAGCCATGATCAAACTCTTCAGTTCAAACATCTTTGGGTTTTTAAGAAACCCTAAACTTGGCTCAGCAATCGTTGGTTACATCTTTGATTTCTCGCGGAGTAACTTGTGATGCTGATAATCTTGTTGACTATCAGTCTGACTCCACAAGCACCCACACGAATTGCTTGATTCAGTTGTTAAAGAGCGGTTGGTTAAGATCTTTCGTCTCAACCGAGGCGCGCATTCTACAGCAGCCTCTATTGCTGTCAAGCGGTTATTTTCAGAAGTTTTCAAAGTTTCCTTTGCAACTTCAACCACTTGCGCTTTCGATCTCTCGTTAGCGGGAGGCGAATTCTACAGCGTTACTCGCTGCTGTCAACACCTCTTTTTCTCCGCTTTCGACCGAGAAGATCGAACCGTCAATCAAGCCAAACAACCTCGCTTGATCAACTCCTTCTGGACTTCGATGACCTGAAGCAACTCGCTGTCGAAAACTGCGTAACTCTTTGTTTATTCAAGGAGTTTTCCATTTCGACTGCGCCGGAAGTGGGGCGAATTATAGACTTCCAGAATCTGCCGTCAACCCCTAATTACGCTTTTCTTGCAGAAGGGGCCTTTTTAGCTATTAAACGCGGGATTCGACGAGCAATCGGGGGTATGCGCAGCACTAATAGCAGCGCACCTATTGAGGCATAGATAGACCATTCCTTCAGATCAGCTCTAACAATCCAAAGCATATGCAGCAATCCGAGCACGAGAATCACATAAACCAGCCGATGCAGCTTCTTCCAACGAACACCCAAGCGCCGTTGACTATAACGATTGGAAGTCACCGCCAACGCCAACAAACAGAGAAAACCCAACGTCCCGACAATAATGTACGGCCGCTTGCGCAACTCGACACCCAGCTGCGACCAGTCAAAACCAAGAATGAACGCCGTGTAGCCACTCAAATGCAGAACCACATAGGCGAAACACCACAACCCCAGTTGCCGGCGTACAGCAATCCACCCCGCCCAACCCGTGAGTTTCTGCAGAGGCGTCATGCTTAACGTTATTAATAGCAGGACAAGTGTCCCCAACCCGAGCCGGTCAACCAACACCTTGCCCGGGTCGGGACCCAGCACATCCTGCCAGGCCTGATACAACCAAAGCAGCGGCCAGATTGCCGCCGCTATAAAGACGCCCACTCGCCAAAACGCATAACGCATCAGTAGTTCTTCCGCAAATCGAGCCCTGTATAGAGAGAAGCGACCTCATCCGAGTAGCCGTTGAACATCTGCGTATCCCGAACATTGGGCTTGAACAGCCCGCTCGGCAACCGACGCTCCCGCGCCTGGGTCCAGCGCGGGTGATCGACGGTGGGGTTTACGTTCGCGTAGAAGCCGTACTCATCCGAGGCAATGCTCTGCCAGGTGGTTTTCGGCTGTTCGCTGACCAGACTGATCCGCACGATGGATTTGACGCTCTTGAAGCCATACTTCCAGGGCACCACCAACCGCAGCGGCGCCCCGTTTTGATTCGGCAGTTCGCGCCCATACATGCCCACCGCAAGAATCGCCAATGGATTCATCGCCTCATCCAGGCGCAAGCCTTCTACATAGGGCCACTCGATCAAGGCAAAACCGGATCGCTGCCCAGGCATGCTCTTGGGATCTTGCAGCGTCTCGAAGCGGATGAATTTAGCCTTCGACGTCGGCTCGACCTCCTTCAGCAAAGCCGAGAGAGGAAAACCGATCCAGGGAATGACCATCGACCAGGCCTCAACACAGCGAAGACGATAGATCCGCTCTTCCAATTGATAAGGCTTCATGAAGTCTTCCAGCGCATACCGCCCCGGCTTACCCACCTCCCCGTCTACTACTACGGTCCAAGGCTCAGTCTTCAACGAACCGGCATTGGCAGCAGGGTCGCCTTTATCAGTGCCGAACTCATAGAAGTTGTTGTAGTGGGTCGCATCCTTGAATGGCGTGATCGCCTCATCCTTGACGTTGACTGCACCCCACTTGGTAGAAGGAAGCTTTTCGGCAAACCAGGAAGGTGCCTTGCCAGGCTCGACATCCGCATAACGAGCGGCTTCGTCAGCACTGGCCCAACGCGGCAGACTGCTCACAGCCAGACCGGCAGCGGCTGCACCCAATAGATTGCGTCGAGAAAGATAAAAGGATTCAGGCGTGACGTCCGACTCATGGCAGTCAGACGCGTTGGAGACTTTGATCAGCATGGCAACTCCGCAGCATTGGAGGACAGATGCACCAATAGACTGCGGAGTATGAGGGAAATTACATCACTCGGCGTTTTTGTGCCGACGAAGATGCAACAGGTATTGCACCGGACCAGACGCCGCGTAAGCGAGGAAAACCAGCAGCAGAATGCGTGGTGGATCACTGAAGACCACGGCAAACACCAGCACGACGGCGAGGATCGCGACAAAGGGTACTCGCCCCTTCAAGTCCAGCTCCTTAAAGCTGTTGTACTTGATGTTGCTGACCATCAGCATGCCGGCGGCTGCAACCATCAGCGCAACCAGGAACGACATCTTCGACCCCTGAATGCCGTAATCGCTGAACGCCCAGACAATCCCCGCCACCACACCCGCGGCAGCCGGGCTGGCCAGACCGATGAAGTAGCGTTTGTCCGCGGTGCCTACTTGAGTATTGAAGCGCGCCAGACGCAACGCCGCCCCCGCGACATAGATGAAGGCAACCATCCAGCCGACCTTGCCCATATCACCCAAGGCCCAACCAAACGCCAGCAATGCCGGCGCAACGCCAAAGGCGACCATGTCCGACAACGAGTCGTACTCGGCGCCGAAGGCACTCTGGGTGTTGGTCATACGGGCAACGCGACCATCAAGGCCGTCGAGCACCATGGCGACGAAAATCGCGATCGCGGCAAACGCGAAATACTTGCTCGCGCCAATCGAATCACCGGCACTCAAGGCACTCTGGGCGCTCATCGAGCTGATGATGGAATAAAACCCTGCGAACAGGTTCGCAGTGGTGAACAGATTCGGCAGAAGATAGATACCACGATGCCGGACTTTACGGCCTTCAGCGTCATGCCCTTCCTCGATGTGCTCATCGATGGGCAGCAGGCTTTCGGCGTCAGAAGCCTTGTTTGGCTCTTCGGGACGTTCGCTCATGGACAATACCTTGCAACGGGGTGGAAAGTTTCGACAGGTGTCTGGGACGACGGTTCGGCCGCAAACGATGCAGCTTTATACCAGAACCGACCACCCAAACGAAAAAACGCGGCCTAAGCCGCGTTTTTCGTACAAGTGCGCGACTCAGTTTTTAGCTTTGTCGACGATCTTGTTGGCACCGATCCACGGCATCATGGAGCGCAGTTGCTCGCCGATGATTTCGATACCGTGAGCGGCGTTGTTGCGACGCTTGGCGGTCATCGAAGGGTAGCCGGTTGCGCCTTCGCTGATGAACATTTTGGCGTATTCACCGTCCTGAATACGTTTCAGGGCGTTGCGCATAGCCTGACGGGACTCGGCGTTGATCACTTCCGGGCCGGTCACGTACTCGCCGTATTCAGCGTTGTTGGAGATCGAGTAGTTCATGTTGGCGATACCGCCTTCGTACATGAGGTCAACGATCAGTTTCAGTTCGTGCAGGCATTCGAAGTAGGCCATTTCCGGCGCGTAGCCAGCTTCAACCAGCGTTTCGAAACCGGCTTTGACCAGCTCAACGGTACCGCCGCACAGAACGGCTTGTTCGCCGAACAGGTCGGTTTCAGTCTCGTCCTTGAAGGTGGTTTCGATGATGCCGGTACGACCGCCACCAACGCCGGCGGCGTAGGACAGTGCAACGTTCTTGGCGTTGCCCGAGGCATCCTGATAGATAGCGATCAGGTCAGGGATACCGCCGCCTTTGACGAATTCGGAACGCACGGTGTGGCCCGGTGCTTTCGGCGCGATCATGATCACGTCGAGGTCAGCGCGCGGAACAACCTGGTTGTAGTGGATCGCGAAGCCGTGGGAGAAGGCCAGGGTGGCGCCTTTCTTGATGTTCGGCTCGATTTCGTTCTTGTACAGAGCAGACTGGAACTCGTCCGGGGTCAGGATCATGACCAGGTCGGCAGCCGCAACAGCGGAAGCAACGTCGGTCACTTTCAGGCCGTGGGCTTCGGCTTTGGCAACAGTGGCCGAACCTTTACGCAGACCGACAGTAACGTCAACGCCGGAGTCTTTCAGGTTGCACGCTTGAGCGTGGCCCTGGGAGCCGTAACCGATGATGGCAACTTTCTTGCCCTGGATGATCGACAGGTCGCAGTCTTTTTCGTAATAAACTTTCATGAAATTCCCCTATATATCCAGGCCGTTCAGGCCGTTCGCTAATTTGGTTTAGATGCTGAGTACTTTGTCGCCGCGAGCGATACCGGTGACGCCGCTTCGGACGGTTTCCAGGATCGAGGCGGTGCCAATGGACTGAATGAAGCTGTCGAGCTTGTCGCTGGTACCGGTCAGTTGAACGGTATACACGCTCGCGCTGACATCGACGATCTGCCCACGGTAAATATCGGTGGTGCGCTTGATCTCGGCGCGCTGGGCGCCGGTGGCCTTGACCTTGACCAGCATCAGTTCGCGCTCGATGTGAGCACTCTCCGACAGGTCGACCAGTTTGACCACTTCGATCAGCTTGTTCAGGTTCTTGGTGATCTGCTCGATGATTTCATCGTGGCCGACAGTGGTCAGCGTCAGACGCGACAAGGTCGGGTCCTCGGTTGGGGCCACGGTCAGGCTTTCAATGTTGTAGTTGCGCTGTGAGAACAGGCCGACTACACGAGACAGAGCGCCGGGTTCGTTTTCCAGAAGCAGGGAAATAATATGTCGCATGATTAAGTACGCTCCGTCTTGCTCAGCCACATATCACGCATGGAGCCGTCTTTGATCTGCATCGGGTAGACGTGTTCGCCAGCGTCGACCTTGATGTCGATGAACACCAGACGATCCTTCATCGCGAATGCCTGCTCCATCATCGGCTTCAAATCCTTCAAGTCCGTGATGCGCATGCCGACGTGACCGTAGGCTTCGGCCAACTTGACGAAGTCCGGCAACGATTCCATGTAGGAGTGCGAGTGACGCGCGCCGTAGCTCATGTCCTGCCACTGACGGACCATGCCGAGCACGCCGTTGTTGAGCAGGATGATCTTCACCGGCAAGTCATGCTGCAGGCAAGTGGACAGCTCCTGGATGTTCATCTGGATGCTGCCTTCACCCGTCACGCAAGCCACGTCCGCTTCCGGGAAGCTCAGTTTCACGCCCATTGCTGCCGGGAAACCGAAGCCCATCGTGCCCAGGCCGCCGGAGTTGATCCAGCGATTAGGCTTGTTGAAGCGGTAGTACTGCGCCGCGAACATCTGGTGCTGACCTACGTCGGAAGCAATGTAGGCATCGCCCTTCGTCACTTCGTGCAGGGTTTCGATAACGGTCTGCGGCTTGATGATGCTGCCGTCCCCTTTGTTGTAAGGGAACATGTCGCGATCACCGCGCCACTCTTCAACCTGCTTCCACCAGGCGGCGACCGAGTCCTTGTTAGGGGACTCGCCGATTTCCTTGAAGGTAGCGACCATTTCGGTCAATACGCTTTCCACCGGACCTACGATTGGAACGTCGGCCTTGATGGTTTTGGAGATCGAAGCCGGGTCGATATCGATGTGGATGATCTTGGCGCTTGGGCAGAACTTCGATGCACCGTTGATAACACGGTCATCGAAACGCGCGCCCACTGCCATGATCACGTCCGCATGGTGCATCGCCAGGTTGGCGGTGTAGCTACCGTGCATACCGAGCATGCCGAGGAACTGACGGTCGCCGCCCGGATAGGCGCCGAGGCCCATCAAGGTATTGGTGACTGGCACGTTCAGCAGTTGCGCCAGTTCGGTCAACGGCGCGGAGCCGTTGCCCAGAATGACGCCGCCGCCGGCATAGATGATCGGCCGCTTGGCCGCCAACAGCATTTCCACTGCCTTGCGGATCTGGCCCGAGTGGCCACGAACCGCCGGGCTGTAGGAACGCAGCTTGGCTTTTTTCGGGAAGATGTATTCGAACTTCTCGGCCGGGTTGGTCATGTCTTTCGGAATGTCGACAACGACAGGACCAGGACGACCGGATTGCGCCAGGTAGAACGCCTTTTTCATGATCTCCGGGATTTCCGAAGCATGCTTGATCATGAAACTGTGTTTCACGATCGGCCGGGAGATACCGATCATGTCGGTTTCCTGGAAGGCATCGGTACCGACCATGGTGCTAGCCACCTGGGCGGTCAGGATCACCATCGGGATCGAGTCCATGTACGCAGTGGCAATACCGGTAATGACGTTGGTCGCGCCGGGACCGGAGGTCACCAGTACGACGCCGGCCTTGCCAGTGGCACGCGCATAGCCGTCAGCCATGTGAGTGGCAGCCTGCTCATGACGAACGAGAATATGTTGAACGGCTGGTTCTTTGAACAGCGCGTCATAGATATGCAATGCGGCACCACCCGGGTACCCATAGATATATTTAACGCCTTCGTCACGCAAAAAGCGGACGAGCATCTCACCGCCAGATAAAAGCTCCACGTTGTTCACCTCTAAAACGCCAGAATACCGCCCACATAACAGAGGACGGGTCTTAATAGGTTTACTTCTCAGCAGAGCATGAGCGACGGTGGTCGCCGACTACGTCAGCACTGACTGAGCAAGTATTGGGATCGTCCCAAGTGTTGCGGGCCTTTCCCACCCAGCGCGAGGTAACGCGTTGCGGGTGTAACAGGTCGGCGCGGATGTGCGCCTCATGATCTGCTGAGTGGGCCTGCTTCTGGCAGTCCCTCTACAGCGGACTTTGGATTCTTCTGTTTCGTCCCCTGCAAGTCAAGCCGTCTATGTGCTTTATTGAAGTAAGCACATGAGAAAGCAAGAAAAAACCGCTAAACCGCAACTGTGTTAGCTTCAATTGCGCAACTCTGGCAAGGAAATGGCATGCGAACGTTCTTGATGGTCAGTCTGCTGGTCAGCCCTTTGTGTATGGGCGGTCAGATCTATAAATGGGTCGACGCCCAAGGCGTGACCCACTTTGACGCGCAACCGCCGCAAGGCCAGGAGGCCACTACGGTGGTGATCCCCTCCCCACCTGCCGGCAAACCCGTTGCACCAGCGCGCAGCACGGCGATTGGCGATCAGCAGACCATCGACAAAACAGTGAAAAAGCAGGTCGCCGAGCAGCAAGCCCAGCTAAAGGTATTCTGCGAGCAGGCGCGAACGAATCTGGCCCAACTACAGAACAATCCGCGATTGCGGGAGGATGTCGACGGTGAACTGCGCCGCCTGACCGACGAACAACGTCAGGAGCGCACAACCGAAGCGCGGAAACAGATTGCGGATAACTGCCAATAGGGACTTGTAGCAGCTGTCGAGTGAAACGAGGCTGCGATCTTTTGATTTTTTAAAGCAAAGTCAAAAGATCGCAGCCTCGTTTCACTCGACAGCTGCTACAACGGATCGGAGTCAGCGAGAGGCGGTGATCAACAGATCGAACTCTTTGAGCAGGACCTGCAGATAGCGATCCTTGCCCTGGACATTGCGGGCGGCGAAGACCATTTCGGCCATCTCCTGGATCCCCGACGCGTTGGGCAGCGGCAGGTCCTGTTCGAGGATGATCTTCATCCGCGGCAGGAAGATCCATTGCAGCCACTGCTCGAAATCCAGCGTATCCACCGAAAACGGTTCGATGCTGGATAACGCTTCAGCGGATGGCGAAACGTCGTCCCACCAGCCCTGAACCCGCAACTCACGCTCGATCAACAGCAATTGTTCGGCAATCTTCGGGAAGCGTGCGTCCATCACAGCGAAACCTTGGCCTTCTGACGGGCCAGTGCAGCACCTGAGGAATCACCCTGCTTCTCACGCGCCTGGGCGATCAATTCCCACAGGCTGGCCTGAAGCGCCGGACGACCATTGGCGAACGTCAGGCCACGACGAGCGAACTGTTCAGCCTGGGGTGCATCGCCTTGGGCCATGCGTACCTGAGCCAGTCGATAAAGCACTTGCGGTTCACGCGGTGCAACACGCTGGGCGCGCTCGAGACTGGAGGACGCACCGTTGAGGTCGCCGCCGGCCTGTTGCTGCTGAGCCGTGGTCAACAATGCCAGCACCGGACCGTCCAGTTGCTCATCGGCAGACAAGCCACCGGAGCTCGCCGAAGGAATTCCGCTCGGCGTCGACGGCATGCTGTAGCTGCCCTGATTGACCGGTGCCGACTGCACCGGCGAGGTGTCGATCGGGCCTGGGGTAATCGGGCCAGGCGTAATCGGGCTGGTGCTGATCGGGGCCGACGCCACTGCGCCGCCACCCGGGACCATCACGACGACACCGGTGTCACCTTGTGGAATCGCCTGAGTCTGGGCTTGCACAGGGCGTTTGGACGTCGTCTGACGGAAACCGCCATTGGCCGACACTCGCTCACTGTTGGAGACAGCGCTGCCGGAATCCACAACCGGGATCGAACCACGTTGTACGGAGGAGCAACCGCTGAGCAAAGCCACGGCGGTAACCGCTGGAATCAACCACTTGTTCACTTGAAACCCTCTTTGCTTAATTCATCCAGCCCTTGACCCAATCCATCACCGTTTCGCCGGATGCAGGGCTTTCGCCACCGCAAGCAGCGCCGGGAGGCGGTTCGCTGCCGCGAATATACGGCATCTGCACGGCACCTGGGCAGCTGCCTTCGGAACCTTGCCCGGTCCGTGAATCGACCCAGGCCTGAACAACATTATCCGGCTGTGGCATGTCCAGCGGCAGCGGATCGGCCTTGCGCATGAAACTGGTCCAGACCTGCAATGCGCCGGTGGCACCGGTGAACGGCGTCTTGCCGTTGTCATCGCGCCCCAGCCAGACCACCGCCAGTAAATCCTGGCTGAAACCGGCGAACCAGCTGTCACGCGAGTCGTTACTGGTACCGGTTTTACCCGCCAGGGTCAGGGTTTTCGGCAGCACGTTATAAACCGAACTGCCGGTCCCTTCACGCATGACCCGCTGCATGGCGCTCTGGATCAGGTAGATGGAGGCCGGGTCGAAACGCTGCTCGATCTGGAACGGATAACGCTTGAGCGGCTCGCCTTCGGCGGTCAGTACGCTACGAATCCCGCGCATCGGCGTATTGAAACCACCGTTGGCCAGCGTCTGGTACATGGTCGCCACTTCGATCGGCGTCAGGCCACCGGCCCCCAGCAGCATCGAAGGGAACGCAGGGAACTCGCGACTGACCCCCAGGCGCGCCAGTGTCTTCAGGACATTCGGTACACCCACCGCCAACCCGAGACGCGCCGTCGACAGGTTGTAGGAATGGGCCAGGCCCTGGTACAGGAACACCGTACCGTGGGAACGACGATCGTAGTTCTGGGGTTTCCAGACCTGACCGTCCGCGCCTTTGATCGAGAAGGATTCGTCCGACAGCCAACTGGTCAGCGTGTACTGGCTCGGTTTCTCAAGGGCCGTCAGATACACCGCAGGCTTGATCAACGAGCCGATCGGCCGCACCGCATCCAGCGCACGGTTGAAGCCGGCGAAACTGGCCTGACGGCTGCCGATCATGGCCTGGACTTCACCGGTTTCCGGGTTGGTCACGACCATCGCCGCTTCAACTTCATCGGAACCCTTGCGCCCGGCCAGGCGTTTAAAGGTGTCATTAACCGATGCTTCGGCTTTCATCTGCAAGATCGGGTCGAAACTAGTGAAGATCCGCAGGCCTTCTTCGGTCAAGTCTTCGTCGCGGTAGTCTTCGCGCAACTGACGTTTAACCAGGTCGAGGAAGCCCGGGAAAGAACTGTCCGCCAGCTTGCCGCGCGTCGTCACACCCAGTGGCATTTTCTTCGCGGCGGCGACCTGTTCAGCGGTGGCGACGCCTTGCTGCTCAAGCACATCGAGCACCAAATTGCGTCGTTCCAGCGCTCGCTCCGGGTTGCGACGCGGATTGTAATAAGACGGCCCCTTGACCATCCCCACCAGCATTGCGACTTGATGCAGTTTCAGCTCGGACAATGGCTGACCGAAGAAGAACTGACTGGCCAGGCCAAAACCGTGCACCGCGCGTTGACCATCCTGACCGACGAACACCTCATTGAGGTACGCCTCAAGAATTTCCCGTTTGTCGTAATGCAGCTCAAGCAGCATCGCCATCATGGCTTCGGTGAGTTTACGGGTCAGGCTGCGTTCGCTGGTCAGGTAGAAATTCTTCACCAACTGCTGGGTCAGCGTACTGCCGCCCTGGGTCATCTTGCCGCCCGAGGTATTGACCCACACGGCGCGGGCAATCGACTTGGGCGACACGCCCCAGTGGCTATAGAAATCCCGGTCTTCAACGGCCGTCAGGGTTTCCAGCAGGTACGGCGGGACCTGATCGATCTTGATCAGAATGCGATCTTCGAGGTTTTTCGGGTAGATCCCGCCGATCAGCAGCGGCTCAAGCCGCACGACCGAAAGCTTCGAACCGTTGGTCGCCGAAAGTTCGGCCACATAGTCGCCGGAGAAGCGCACGCGCACCGGCTGGGCGTTCTCCAGGCCTTCATAGAACTGGAAACCACGGGTATTCAAGTCGACGGTGTTTCCGTTGACCGCCGCAGCGCCGGGGCCATTGCTCACGGCTTCGCGGCGATAGCCCAAGGCGTCGAGTTCGGTCAGGAAGTCTTCCTTGCTCAGCTTTTGGCCGGTGAACAGCTCAAGCGGGCGCGCATACACCTTGGCCGGAATGGTCCAGCGCTTGCCGGAGAACTTCTCCTGGACCACGGCGTCGAGGTAAACCGCGAACCCGGCGAGCACCACGAGGCCGACCAGACTGAGTTTAAGGGCCCAGCCCAGCCAGGGGCTCAAGCCCTTGGAAGGTGGTTTTTTGGGGGTACGGGGGGATCGAGTACGAGTCATGGCGGCGGATTATACGCACTTTATTCATACTCAACAGGAGCCCTCCGAGGTTTGCGTCAGGCGGACTTGCAGCCATAATGGCGGCCTTGAATTTTTCCCAGTCTTTGAAGGATCGCCTGTGAGCCAGTCCCTGATCGCCGCCCTGCAAAACCCGGCCCTCTACCCGCATCCTGTCGACGGGTTCCAGGTCATCGAGACCCATATTTCCTGGGTCATCCTCACAGGCCCCTTTGCCTATAAAGTGAAGAAGCCCGTGAATTTCGGCTTCCTCGATTTCACCAGCCTCGACGCTCGTGAGCATTTCTGCGGCGAAGAGCTGCGCCTCAACCAGCGCCTTACCGACGATTTGTATCTGGAAGTGTTGTCGATCACCGGCAGCGAGGAAGCACCGCAGCTGGGCGGCGAAGGTCCGGTGGTCGATTTCGCGCTGAAAATGCGTCAGTTCCCTCAAAGCCAGTTGCTCAGCACCCTGCAAGCCAATGGCGAATTGACCACCGCCCACATCGACGAAATGGCTGCGCAGATCGCCCAATTCCACCTCACAGCACCGAAAGTGCCTGGCGAACACGAAGCCGGTACGCCCGACAGCGTAATGGCGCCGGTACGCCAGAACTTCGAACAGATCCGCCCGTTCCTCAGCGACAAGGCCGATCTGCTGCAACTTGATGCGTTGCAAGCCTGGGCCGAAAGCAGCTTCGAACGCCTTAAGCCGCTGTTTGTCCAGCGCAAGGCTGAAGGCTTCATCCGCGAATGCCACGGCGATATCCACCTGGGCAACGCCACCGTCATCGACGGCAAGGTCGTGATCTTCGACTGCATCGAGTTCAACGAACCGTTCCGCTTCACCGACGTTTACGCCGACACCGGTTTCCTCGCAATGGACCTGGAAGACCGTGGCCTGAAAAGCCTGGCACGTCGTTTCGTCAGCCAGTACCTGGAATTGACCGGTGACTATCAGGGTCTTGAACTGCTGAACTTCTATAAAGCCTACCGCGCTCTGGTTCGCGCCAAGGTCAGCCTGTTCAGCATGCCGGCCGAAGCCGACCCGGTGCAACGCGCCACCACCCTGCGCCAGTACCGCAACTACGCCAACCTGGCGGAAAGCTACAGCACCATTCCTTCGCGTTTCATGGCGATTACCCACGGCGTTTCTGCCGTCGGCAAGAGCCACGTGGCCATGCGTCTGGTGGAAGCGCTGGGCGCCATTCGCCTGCGTTCGGATGTGGAGCGCAAGCGTCTGTTCGGCGAGCAAACCGTAGCGAATGACCCGCAGGCCGGCATTTATAGTGCCGACGCCAGCGCCGCCACTTACAGCCGTCTGCATGAGATTGCCGCGGTCATCCTGCGCGCCGGTTTCCCGGTGGTCATCGATGCGACGTACCTCAAGCGAGACCAGCGCGACGGCGCGGCGAAAATCGCCGAGGCCACCGGCGCACCGTTCCTGATCCTTGACTGCAACGCGCCACAAGCGGTCATCGAGAGCTGGCTGGCGTTACGTCAGGCAGACAAAAAGGATCCGTCCGACGCCAACCTCGCCGTTATCGCCGCCCAGCAAGCAACCCGTGAAGCGCTGACGCCAGCAGAGATTCTGTGCAGCAAACGCGTCCAGACCAATGAAAGCGGCACGCTCGACACCGTCGTTGCGCAGATTCGTCAGCGCATGCCAGGCCTGTAAAAAACTATTTCAGCCGTGGAGCCTTCGCCGGCTTCACGGCGGTCAAATGGTGGCACTATACTGGCGTCATAAAACCATCAGGTGATGCGACATGAGCCAGCCGAAACTTCTCGACACCCCGCTTTATGCCTTGCTGCACAAAGACGACATCGCCGGCTTCAATGCCGAACGTGCCGGTCATGCCTCTGTCGACATGGTCGGCGGCGATTTTCGTGGCCTGGATCTGCGTGAGCTGAACGCCGAGGGTGTCGACTTTACCGATGCCTATTTCCGCTCCGCCGATTTGCGCGGTATCGACTTTCGCAACGCATGCCTGGAAGGCGCGAGCCTGGCTCACGCACAGATCTCCGGCGCCTACTTTCCGCCAGAGCTGAGTGCTGACGAGATTCTGATGTCGATGAATTTCGGTACTCGCCTGCGTTATCGCACCCGCTAAAAACGACGTTCTGCCCCCCTGACACGACACGCCCCCTGTGGGAGCGGCGGTGCGGCGGTGCGGCGGTGCGGCGATCCGACTTGCTCGCGAAGACGCAGTTTCAGTCGACATAGCTGTTGAATGTGAAGCCGCTTTCGCGAGCAAGTCGGATCGCCGCATCGCCGCTCCCACCCTGGTTTGCGTTGCCCACATCATCTGCATGCGCAAATTTCTTCAGCGCCTGGCGCCCTCCTCTTAGAAGCTTTTGCGTCGAAACCGACCAAACAATCACGCTTTTCCTACTGATGACTACACTCCTGAGAGGCTCGCCCACGCACCGTTCGGCCGTCGCAAGGAGGCTTGATGAATGATGAACTGCAACACCTGAAGAATCTTGGCAAGACGTCGGCGCAGTGGCTGCATGCCGTGGGCATCCACAGCGCGTCGGACTTGCGCCGCCTGGGAGCGGTGGATGCTTATCGGGCCGTGCGTACGCGCGGATTCCGGGCGTCCAAGGTGTTGTTGTATGCGATTGAAGGCGCGTTGATGGACGTGCACTGGAACGACATTCCAGCCGATCGCAAAGAAGCCTTGAACAAGCAACTGGAAGCCATCTCGTCCCGCCACAAAAATTGAACAGACAGATTCCGCCTCAGGAAAACCACCTGAAGCGCAATAAATACGGGGCTTTTGTGCCAGATAACAGGGGATTGCAAAGAAATCAAAAAACAGCGGTTGACTTGGTAATGAGAATCGCTATGATTATCACAACTGGTCGCGAGACTGGTCGATATTTGAAAAGCCCTTGGTTCGGACTCTCAGATATCTCCTCATCAGGCTAATCACGGTTATTTGACCCGACTCTTGTCGGGTCTTTTTTTGCCTGTGGAAAAGTCGCCCGTTTACTTCCCGAACTGCTTACGCATTTGCGCGCAGTAATCCTGAGCCGGTGTCGCGGGTGTGTACCAGACGTAATCAGCCATGGCCGACGTGACCTCGCCGCCCTGCTCCGCCAGCATCAAAACCGTTGGTGCTTCAGGCTCGCCAAGATCAAGCACGTGGATCGGCACACCAACATCCTTGCGCGCGTGATAGGCGCCAGCAAACAGCAGCGAAGGCAATGGAGCCGAGAGCAAACGCTCGGCCATCCGTCGATCACGTTGCTGCTGGACCGCCAGCATCGCCGGCATCTGCGATTTGGGCAGCAGGCCGCAATGGGAGTCGTTGATCTGCGCCAGCAACTCATCCTTGATCGACGAGGTATTGGAACGCGAACCGCTTAATGTCGGCGGTTTGCCATAAACGGTACGGACTTCAAGAGTGTCCAGGTTGGCCGCCAGCAGCGGGTAGGGTTGGGTCAGGACAAAGCGCACGATCGGTCCGTAAAGATTCCAGTCCCAGCCCGACTGCCAGTTGAACGCGCCGGGCAAATCTGCGGGCAGCGTCGAGGCACGGCGCACGTCATCGATGCGCGGTTGTTGATCCGGCGTGAGCATTTCCAGCAGCAGGCTGCCCTGGGGTCGACGTTCGCCCAGCGCCCGCAACAACCACAATTGCAGATGATGGTGATCAGGATTGTCATGCTGCTCGCCGACGATCAGACGCGAAGGTTTCGCCAGCCGTACAGTCAGTTCTGCGGGCGTCAGGACCTGACCGCTGCGCAGATCACGAATCTCACCGGTGACCGGCGGCGGGTTCGAGAGGTGCTGGCAGCCACTCAGGACCAGCAGCGCCAACAACACAATCACACGCATGTTCTCACCTCGATGAAATATTCAGCGGGCGATGATCAGCGGATGCCCACGTTCCGGGTGCTGCTGCACCAAAACCTCCAGCCCGAATACGGCTTTGAGAGGTTCCGGACGCAATACCTGCTCGGGCGTATCAAGCGCCACCGGCCGCCCACCTTCAAGCAATAGCAGGCGATCACAATAGCGCGCCGCCAGGTTCAGATCATGCAGGATCACCAGCACCGCCGCGCCGTGATCGGCGAACTCGCGCACCGCTTGCAGCGTGGTGTGCTGGTGCAGCGGATCGAGCATCGACGTCGGTTCATCGAGCAACAGCGTCTGCCCCGCTTCGCCCGGCCAGAGTTGCGTCAGCACCCGCGCCAAATGCACCCGCTGACGCTCGCCACCGGACAAGGCCAGATAGCTGCGACCACTCAGGTGTCCCGCATCGGCAGCGTGCAGGGCGGCGGCAACGATCTCGTCATCCCGCACCCGCCCGCTCTGGTAAGGCAAACGGCCCATACCGACCACTTCTTCGACACGAAAGGCGAAGTCCAGGGTCGACACCTGCGGCAACACCGCCAGTCGCTGGGCTCGCTGCGCGCCGGTCCAATGACTCAACTCGCGATCATCGAGCCAGACACTGCCGTGGTCAGCCTTCAACTCGCCACACAAGGCGCCGAGCAAGGTGCTTTTGCCAGCACCGTTGGGGCCCAACACGCCGAGGACTTCGCCCGGCTTGAGTTCAAGTGTGATGTCCGTCAGAACGATCTTTGTGCCTCGACGGATTTGCAGGCTCTGGGTTCGCAACATCAGGCACGTCCTCTGAGCAGTAAATACAGAAAGAACGGCGCACCGATGAAGGCCGTGACAATCCCGATCGGCAATTCCGCCGGCGCCAGGGCAAGCCGCGCCACCAGATCGGCAAACAGCAGAAGACTGGCACCCGCCAGCACCGAGGCCGGCAACAACACTCGATGATCAGGACCGGCCAGCAGTCGCACCAGATGCGGCACCACCAGACCGACAAACCCGATCATCCCCGCCGCCGCCACTGCCGCGCCAACCCCCAGCGCCGTGCAGAACACCAGTTCGCGCTTGAGCCCTTCGACGTCGATGCCCAGGTGACCGGCCTCCGATTCGCCCAGCAACAACGCGTTCAACGCCTTGGCCCGACGCGGCAACCAGAGTGCCACACCGGCGCTCACCAACAGCAACGGCCACAGCCGCGAATAACTGGCGCCGTTGAGGCTACCCAGGTTCCAGAATGTCAGCGTGCGCAAGGTCGCGTCGTCGGCCAGATAGGTGAAAAGTCCTACCGCCGAACCTGCCAGCGCAGTCAACGCAATACCGGCCAGCAGCATGGTTGCGACATTGGTCTGCCCATTGCGCCGACCCAGCCGATACACCAGCGCCGTCACACCCAACCCGCCGAGAAATGCGCACACCGACAATAAATAAGGTCCGAACGATTCAGGCAGACCGCCAAACACCGAACCACCGACAATCGCGATAGCGGCGCCCAACGCTGCACCGCTCGACACACCGACCAACCCCGGATCCGCCAGCGGGTTTCGAAACAATCCCTGCATCGCCACGCCGGACAATGCCAGCACGCCACCCACCGCCAGGCCCAACAAGGTTCGAGGCAGACGGATTTGCCCGAGGATCAGTTCGGCCTGTTCCAGTCCATCGGGCGCAATAGGCACGCCGATCATGCGCAACGCCGCACGCAAGGTATCGAATAACGGCAGGCTCACCGGCCCCAGCGCCAATGACAACCAGATCGCCAGCAAACACAGCAGGCTCAAACCAATAAACAAGGCTCGGGGCCTAACCAGAATGGTCATTGGGCCGCAGTGCCGGGGTAGAAACCGTTAGACAGCGTTTTCAACGCATCCGGCAATCGTGGCCCCAATCCACCCACCAACAAGGTCGGATCGAGCTCCATGACGCGTCCTTCCCTGGCTGCACGGGTCGAGGACAGTATCGGGTTTTCCTTGAACAATGCCGCACGCGCGGCATCGCCGGTCAGCGCTCGGTCCGCAAACACCAGCACGTCCGGGTCCAGACTGACCAGCGACTCAACAGAAAAGGGTTTGTAGCCGGTATGCGTTGCCAGATTGTGACCACCGGCCTGTTGGATTAACCAATCGGCGGCGGTGTCCTTGCCGGCGATGAGCGGTTTGCCGCCCGCATGGCCGAGCAACAACAGCACGCCCGGCGATTTTTCCTTCAACTGCGCGCGAGTGACGCGGACCTTTTGCTGGTCCAGTTGCAGCTGATAGGTCTGGAGCAATTGCACGGCTTTATCTTCAGCCCCGAGCAACTTGCCTAGATGCGCCAGATTGCCCTGCAACGTCGGCAGATCGGGCTGGGCCGAGAACAGCTCGACCTGCACGCCAGCACTGCGAACCTGCGAAAGTACCGGCGGCGGCCCCATTTCCTCGGTGCCGATCAGAATCTGCGGGCGTAAGCTCAAGATGCCCTCCGCCGACAGTTGCCGCTGATAGCCAATGCTCGGCAGCGCCTTCAACGACTCCGGATGCTGACTGGTGGTATCGACACCGACCAGTTTCGACTCGCCGCCCAGCGCGCTCACCCACTCCGACAGGGCGCCGCCGGCACTGACCCAACGCTGTGGCAACTCGGCCGCTGCGGCGTGATGGCTGACGAATAGTCCGACACACAGCGCAGCAACGCGGGTACTCAGGCGCATAAACAGCTTCCTTTTAAGTTTTCCCAGGCATCGAGATGACAGGCCAAGTATCCTCGGCATCCGGCACCTGCACCCGAAGGGCGAAGGGCGAAGGGCGAAGGGCGAAGGGCGAAGCGGCCATTTGATAATTGTTTGCATTTGAACGTCAAGCTCGGACATATCCGGTCACGAGCTGCAGAATGAGGATAGACATGAAGTTGCTGTGCACAGGAGCCGAATTGGCTGACAACAGCAGTCGTGGTTTCGACGTCGACGGCCAGAAACTCTTCGCCGTGCGCCGGGGCGGCCAGGTGTATGTCTACATCAATCGCTGCCCGCACCGGGGCGTTGGGCTGGAATGGAAACCCGACCAGTTTCTCGACCCTAGCAACAGCCTGATCCAGTGCGCCACCCACGGCGCACTGTTCCTGATCGAAGACGGTGAATGCGTCGCCGGCCCGTGCGCCGGGCAATCCCTGACCACCGTTGCCAGCCGCGAAGATGAAGAAGGTATCTGGATCGGCCTTTAGCCTTTCAGCAGCACTTCCAGTCGTCGATCAACCACCATTTCTTCGTGGGTCAAGCGCACGCCATAAGCCAGCACCTCGACGCCGCACGCCACCGCCTCACGCAAGGCCGCCGCGTAGGCCGAATCGATCTCCTCCGCGGGACGCACCGCTTCAATGCCGGTCAGGTTGACGCAATACAACTGCACCGCGCGAATCCCGTCCCGAGCCAGATGGGCCAGTTCCCGTAAATGCTTGGCTCCCCGCTGCGTCACCGCGTCGGGAAACGCCGCCACCGATGAACCGTCGAAGCCCAGGGTCACGCTTTTGACTTCCACATACGCCGGCCCGGCCGGGTAATCGAGACGAAAATCGATGCGGCTGCTTTCCTGCCCGTAGGCCACTTCACGTTTCAACTCGGTAAAGCCGTTCAGTTCGGTAATCACACCCGCCCGCAACGCCTCTTCGATCAATCCGTTGGCGCGCCCGGTGTTCACGCAAAACTGCCGGCCTTGAGGTGTTTCACCGATTTCCCAAGTGCCGGGCAATTTGCGTTTTGGGTCGTTGGAGCGACTGAACCAGACTTGCCCGCCTTCTACTTGGCAGTTGAGCATCGAGCCAGTGTTGGGGCAGTGAATTGTCAGCAACTCGCCGCCAACGGTTTCGATATCGGCGAGAAAACGCTTGTAGCGGCGGATCAGGCGACCTTCTTCGAGGGGAGGATGAAAACGCATCAGCCTTGCCAGCTCCGCAATCCACGAGCGATCCGCTCGACCGCTTCCTCCAGGCGCGGCAGGCTTTGGGTGTACGCAAAACGCACGTGATGTCCGGCCTGATAGCGCCCGAAGTCCAGGCCCGGGGTAATTGCCACGTGTTCGGTTTCGAGGAAATGTCGGCAGAACGCGAAGGCATCGCCGCCGAACTTGCTAATATCGGCGTACAAGTAGAACGCACCTTCCGGCTCGACGGCGATGCCGAAGCCCAGTTCTCGAAGCGCTGGCAACAGGAAATCCCGACGACGTCCGAATTCGGCGCGACGCTCTTCCAGAATGCTGATCGTGGCCGGTTCGAAGCAGGCCAGTGCGGCGTGCTGGGCCATGCTCGGGGCGCTGATATAGAGGTTCTGCGCGAGTTTTTCCAGCTCGCCGACCGCCGCTTCAGGCGCAACCAGCCAGCCAAGACGCCATCCGGTCATGCCGAAATACTTGGAAAAACTATTGAGGACGAAGGCGCTGTCATCGACTTCCAGGACACTGGCAGCATCGGTGCCGTAAGTCAGGCCATGGTAGATCTCGTCCACCACCAGATGACCGTGGCGCTCCTTGATCGCCGCCGACAAGCCGGCCAGCTCGTCGCGGGTCAGGATGGTCCCGGTCGGGTTGGCGGGCGAGGCCACCAAGGCGCCGACGCTGTCTTGATCCCAATGGCGCGCCACCAGATCCGGCGTCAGCTGATAACGCACATCCGGGCCGACCGGCACCAGTTGCGCAGCGCCTTCGACCAAACGCAGGAAATGCCGATTGCACGGGTAACCCGGGTCCGCCAGCAGCCAGTGTTTGCCCGGGTCGACCAGCAAAGCGCTGGCCAGCAACAGCGCACCGGAACCGCCAGGCGTGATGAGGATTCGCTGCGGATCAATGTTCAAACTGTAACGCTGTTGATAGAAATTCGAGATCGCTTCGCGCAACTCGGGGATTCCGCGCGCAGCGGTGTAACGGGTTTTTCCCGCCGTCAGTGCCGCCTGGCCGGCCTGAATGATCGGCTCGGCGGTGGTGAAGTCCGGCTCGCCGATTTCCAGGTGGATCACATCGTGACCCGCAGCCTGCAATTCATTGGCCCGCGCCAGCAGCGCCATGACATGGAAAGGTTCGATCGCGCGACTGCGGGCACTGTAGGACTGAGCCATTAGCCTTCCTTACAACGGAGAAAAGAATCGATTCTACCCAAGCGCCGGAACGAGCGAGAACCTAAAGCGGTCAGAGCCGTTATATCCCTGGCCACAAACGACTCAAGCGTGTACCCCAGGTTTGACTAAAATCAATAATTGATCAGGCCTCCAACGCCGCCAGACAAGGCTTTGCAATCATTTGCAAGCCCCTTGGGCCACTACCTCGACATCCGGGAGTAGCGCGGCCCGATTTGATCTGGTAAGTTCGCCCGCTTGCAGCCGCAGGGCCGGCAGGTGTCGGTGATGGAGCAATCCTGCGCAATGGATTACAAGAGTAGAGGCGGTCCATTTCATGCCCACCCAAGCAAAGCAGCAAAACACGTCGATCAGCGGCTTCGAACCCTACAAAGAAGTAAAGGGCGAGGAGTACATGGGCAAGCCCATGCGCGCTCACTTCACCAAGATCCTGAATAAGTGGAAACAGGACTTGATGCAGGAAGTCGACCGTACGGTTGATCACATGAAAGACGAAGCGGCCAACTTCCCTGACCCGGCAGACCGTGCCAGCCAGGAAGAAGAGTTCAGCCTTGAGCTGCGTGCCCGCGATCGCGAGCGCAAGTTGATCAAAAAGATCGACAAGACGCTGCAGCTGATCGAAGACGAAGAATATGGCTGGTGCGAGTCCTGCGGCGTCGAGATCGGCGTCAAGCGACTGGAAGCCCGCCCTACCGCCGACATGTGCGTTGACTGCAAGACCCTGGCGGAAATCAAGGAAAAGCAAGTCGGCAAGTAATCTCGCCTTGAACGAACAACGGAGCGTGCGAACGCTCCGTTTTTGTTTCTGATATTTGCCACAGCCGTAAACCTGTGGGAGCGGGCTTGCTCACGAAAGCGGTGGGTCAGACAACATAAATGTTGAAGCTCATGGCCCCTTCGCGAGCAAGCCCGCTCCCACAGGGACTGCGCATGACCAGACAAAGTAAACTTGCCCCATGACCGCCATCGCCTCCCCCGCCTACATCGGACGCTTCGCCCCCACGCCCAGTGGCCATCTGCATTTCGGTTCGCTGGTCGCCGCGCTGGCCTCGTACCTTGACGCGCGTACGGTGGGTGGCCGCTGGCTGATGCGCATGGAAGACCTCGATCCGCCACGGGAAGAGCCCGGCGCTCAGGCCGCCATCTTGAAAGCCCTGGAAAGCTACGGTTTCGAGTGGGACGGCGAAATGGTCCGCCAGAGCGACCGGCACGAGGCGTACGCCGAAGTCCTCAATCGCCTGTTCAATCACGGCTTCGCTTACGCCTGCACCTGCTCGCGCAAACAATTGGAGCCGTACCACGGCATTTACCCGGGCCTGTGCCGAAATGCCGGCCACGGCACTGAAGACGCGGCGATTCGACTGCGTGTGCCCGAGCTGGACTACCACTTCATCGACCGCGTGCAAGGCGAGTTCCGCCAGCATCTGGGCCGGGAAGTCGGCGATTTCGTGATCCGCCGCCGCGACGGGCTCTACGCCTATCAACTGGCGGTGGTGCTGGACGATGCCTGGCAAGGCATCACCGACATCGTCCGGGGCGCTGACCTGCTGGACTCCACGCCGCGCCAGCTCTACCTGCAAGAACTGCTGGGCCTGCGGCAACCGCGCTATCTGCACATCCCGCTGATTACCCAGCCCGATGGCAACAAACTGGGCAAATCCTACCGCTCGCCGCCGCTGACCGAAGATCAGGCCACGCCTTTGTTACTGCGTGCGTTGCGCGCACTGGGGCAAAACCCGGGCAAGGAACTGGCCTATGCGACACCAAGGGAAGTGCTGGATTGGGGCATCGCCCACTGGGATGCGTTATTAATCCCGCGCACACTCACCCTGCCCGAAGCACAACTACAGTGATCACACTTGCAGTGGCGCGCCCATCCGTTACCATCGCCGCACGTTTTCGGGCACGCGCATAAAAAAGAGAGGCCGGGATGTACATCTATCGCTTGGTCCTGCTTTTGGTAGTGGGGATTTATCTGTTCTCCCCGGCCATCATGGATTGGTGGATCGACGCCACTGGCGCCTGGTATCGCCCTTATCTGCTCTGGCTGATTCTGATCGTCGTGACCTTCATCCTGCAGAGCCAAAAAGATGCCGATGAGCTTTAGCCTGACCCAGATGATCCTGATCAGCGCCGCGTACCTGGCGGTGCTGTTCGGCGTCGCCTGGATCAGCGAACGAGGCATGATCCCCCGGGCGATCATTCGCCACCCGTTGACCTACACCCTGTCGCTGGGTGTGTATGCCAGCGCCTGGGCGTTTTACGGCACGGTGGGCCTGGCCTATCAGTACGGCTACGGCTTCCTGTCCAGTTACCTCGGGGTTTCCGGGGCGTTTTTGCTGGCGCCGGTGTTGCTGTACCCGATCCTGAAAATTACCCGCACGTATCAGCTATCGTCGCTCGCCGACCTGTTCGCCTTCCGTTTCCGCAGTACCTGGGCCGGCGCACTGACCACGATTTTCATGCTGATCGGCGTGCTGCCATTGCTGGCGTTGCAGATTCAGGCGGTCGCCGACTCCATCGGCATCCTCACCCGCGAGCCCGTGCAGCACCGCGTGGCCCTGAGTTTCTGCGCACTGATTACGCTGTTCACGATCTTCTTCGGCTCGCGCCACATCGCCACCCGCGAGAAACATGAAGGTCTGGTATTCGCGATTGCGTTTGAGTCGGTGATCAAGCTGATCGCCATTGGCGGTGTCGGCCTGTATGCCCTTTATGGCGTGTTCGATGGCCCGCAACAGCTGGAACTGTGGCTGCTGCAAAACCAGACCGCCCTCGCCGCCTTGCACACGCCGTTGCAGGAAGGCCCGTGGCGCACGCTGCTGCTGGTGTTCTTCGCCTCGGCGATCGTGATGCCGCACATGTACCACATGACCTTTACCGAGAACCTCAACCCGCGCTCGCTGGTCAGCGCCAGTTGGGGATTGCCGCTGTTCCTGCTGCTGATGAGCCTGGCGGTTCCGCTGATTCTCTGGGCCGGCCTGAAACTTGGCGCCACAACCAATCCGGAATACTTCACGCTCGGCATCGGTATCGCCGCCAACAGCAAAGCGCTGGCGCTACTCGCCTATATTGGCGGATTGTCGGCCGCCAGCGGGCTGATCATCGTCACCACCCTGGCGCTGTCCGGGATGGCGCTGAACCATTTGGTGCTGCCGCTCTATCAACCGCCGGCCGAAGGGAACATCTATCGTTGGCTGAAGTGGACCCGCCGCGCGCTGATCGTTGCGATCATCATGGCCGGTTACGGCTTCTACCTGTTGCTGGGCGCCGAACAAGACCTGGCCAACCTCGGCATCGTCGCGTTTGTGGCCACACTGCAATTCCTGCCTGGTGTGTTGTCGGTACTGTATTGGCCGACCGCCAACCGTCGCGGCTTCATCGCGGGTTTGCTGGCGGGGATTCTGGTGTGGCTGGTGACCATGCTGTTGCCGCTGGTCGGCAATCTGCAGGGCTTTTACATTCCGCTGCTGAACATGATCTACGTGCTGGACGACACCAGTTGGCACATGGCCGCGATCGCGTCCCTGGCCGCCAACGTGCTGATGTTCACCCTGATCTCGCTGTTCACCAACGCCAGCCCCGAAGAGGCCAGCGCCGCCGAAGCCTGCGCCGTGGACAACGTGCGCCGACCGCAACGCCGGGAATTGCACGCTGCCTCGCCCCAGGAATTCGCCACACAACTGGCCAAGCCGTTAGGCGCCAAAGCTGCGCAGAAAGAAGTCGAGCAAGCCTTGCGCGATCTCTATCTACCGTTCGACGAGCGCCGGCCTTATGCCTTGCGCCGCTTGCGCGACCGAATCGAAGCCAACCTCTCCGGCCTGATGGGGCCAAGCGTGGCTCAGGACATGGTCGAGACCTTCCTGCCGTATAAGGCCGGCGGCGAAAACTACGTCACCGAAGACATCCACTTCATCGAAAGCCGCCTCGAGGACTACCACTCGCGCCTCACCGGCCTTGCCGCCGAACTCGATGCCCTGCGCCGCTATCACCGCCAGACCTTGCAGGAATTGCCAATGGGCGTTTGCTCGCTGGCCAAGGATCAGGAAATCCTCATGTGGAACAAAGCCATGGAGGAGCTGACCGGGATTGCCGCGCAGCGTGTGGTCGGTTCGCGCTTGAGCACCATTGCCGATCCGTGGAAAGAACTGCTGCAAGGCTTCATCAATCTGCCGGACGAGCATTTGCACAAGCAGCACCTGGCCCTTGATGGCCAGACCCGCTGGCTGAATCTGCACAAAGCGGCGATCGATGAACCGCTCGCGCCGGGTAACAGTGGATTGGTGTTGCTGGTGGAAGACCTTACCGAAACCCAGATGCTCGAAGACAAACTGGTGCACTCCGAGCGCCTGGCCAGCATCGGCCGACTCGCCGCCGGCGTCGCCCATGAAATCGGCAACCCGATCACCGGCATTGCTTGCCTGGCGCAGAATCTGCGCGAAGAGCGTGAAGACGATGGCGAGCTGAAGGAAATCAGTGGGCAGATCCTGGAGCAGACCAAACGCGTGTCACGCATTGTTCAGTCGCTGATGAGTTTCGCTCACGCCGGCAGCCATCAGCACAGCGACGAGCCCGTCTGTCTGGCCGAAGTGGCTCAGGATGCCATCGGTTTGCTAGCCCTGAACCGACGCAATTTCGAAGTGCAGTTCTATAACCTGTGCGATCCCGATCACTGGGTCGAAGGCGATCCGCAACGCCTCGCCCAGGTACTGATCAACCTGCTCTCAAACGCCCGTGACGCCTCGCCTCCCGGGAGTGCGGTGCGGGTCAAAAGCGAAGCCGGCGAACACACGGTCGATCTGATCGTGGAAGACGAAGGCAGCGGTATTCCGAAGAACATCATGGACAGATTGTTCGAACCTTTCTTCACCACCAAGGATCCTGGCGAAGGCACCGGTCTGGGCCTTGCACTGGTCTATTCCATCGTTGAAGAGCATTATGGACAAATCACCATCGACAGCCCGGCTGATGTACAAAGCCAACGCGGCACCCGTATCCGGGTGACCTTGCCGCGTCATGTCGAAGCGACGTCCGCTGTGAACTGAGACCGTCGAGAGTATCGAATCAATGCCGCACATTTTGATCGTCGAAGACGAAACAATTATCCGCTCCGCCTTGCGCCGCCTGCTGGAACGTAACCAGTACCAGGTCAGCGAAGCCGGTTCAGTGCAGGAAGCACAAGAACGCTTCACCATTCCCACGTTCGACCTGATCGTCAGCGACCTGCGTCTGCCGGGCGCTCCGGGCACCGAGTTGATCAAGCTCGGCCAGGGCACTCCGGTGCTGATCATGACCAGCTACGCCAGCCTGCGTTCGGCCGTCGACTCGATGAAGATGGGCGCGGTCGATTACATCGCCAAGCCTTTCGATCACGACGAAATGCTCCAGGCCGTTGCCCGCATCTTGCGTGACCGCCAATCGCTGCCAGCCAGCGGCGAACCGGTCACCGGCAAAGCCGGCAATGGCGCAGCGAAACCGGGTGTCGATAACAGCAACGGCGAAATCGGCATCATCGGCTCGTGCCCGCCGATGCAGGATTTGTACAGCAAGATCCGCAAAGTCGCGCCGACCGATTCCAATGTCCTGATCCAGGGCGAATCCGGAACCGGTAAAGAACTGGTGGCGCGCGCCCTGCACAACCTGTCCAGACGCGCCAAGGCACCGATGATTTCGGTGAACTGCGCAGCCATTCCGGAAAGCCTGATCGAGTCCGAACTGTTCGGCCACGAAAAAGGCGCGTTCACTGGCGCCAGCGCCGGGCGAGCCGGTCTGGTGGAAGCGGCGGATGGCGGCACCCTGTTCCTCGACGAAATCGGCGAACTGCCACTGGAAGCCCAGGCCCGCTTGCTGCGCGTGTTGCAGGAAGGCGAGATTCGTCGGGTCGGTTCGGTCCAGTCACAGAAAGTCGATGTGCGCCTGATCGCCGCGACTCACCGGGACCTCAAGAGCCTGGCGAAGATCGGCCAGTTCCGTGAAGACTTGTATTACCGCCTCCACGTGATCGCGCTGAAATTGCCGGCCCTGCGCGAACGCGGTGCCGACGTCAACGAGATCGCCAATGCCTTCCTGGCGCGGCAGAGCGCGCGGGTCAACCGCACCGATCTGAAGTTTGCGGCGGATGCCGAACAGGCGATTCGTCATTACTCCTGGCCGGGTAACGTTCGTGAACTGGAAAACGCAGTAGAGCGCGCCGTCATCCTGTGCGAGAGCCCGGAGATTTCCGCCGAGCTGCTGGGGATCGACATCGAACTGAGCGATCTGGAAGACGACGACTTCATCGGCCTGCCCCCGCAACAGGGCAACGGTGCCAGCAATAACAATCATGAGCCGACCGAAGACCTGTCGCTGGAAGACTACTTCCAGCACTTCGTGCTTGAGCATCAGGACCACATGACGGAAACCGAACTGGCCCGCAAACTCGGGGTGAGCCGCAAATGCCTGTGGGAACGTCGTCAGCGCCTGGGTATTCCGCGACGCAAGACCGGGGTGGCCAGCGAGAGCTGAACGTCACCTGTCAGGTGTGCGGGTAACACGTGACTTTGTGAAAAAACTGTTACCTCAGTCTTTTCACGTAACAGAAGCCGGGGCTTACGGTAACGAAGCCCCGGTTTTTTTTGCCTTCAAAAACCCCATCTGCCAGCCTAACCCCTTGTTTTACTAGGCCTCGCAAAAGTTGGCACGCACCCTGCTATATGTTCAGTACAAGAACAATAACAAGCAATGCACAAGACAATAAAAATAAGACGAATCGACTCACGCACAATAAAAACAAGACGGCGAGAGGCGCAGCTAACTGATTCTTTTGGAGAGGCGTTGTATTTGGGGCTTGCCCCACGACCAGGCCGAGAATAATAAAAAACTGTCCTAAGACAGTGCCTGAACTGGTTGGATCGCAAGATCACTGCAACACAGCGACCAAAGCAATCCGTTTGCTCTTGGCTCCCGATTGGGAGGGTCATGAAGGAAAAGCTTCATGGCGAGGGCACCTAACAAAAACAAAAAGCCCGAATCAACAATAAAAATAGAGCATGCAACTACTTTCTTGGGGAGCTTCGGCTCCCCTTGTAGTTTCTGGCGTTTGAGCCCCTGTAGCAGCTGTCGAGCAACGCGAGGCTGCGTTCGGTTGCGTAGCAGCCGCAATACAGACAGCCGGTTTCTTCTGACACACCGCAATCTCTGGTTTACGACGGCTTCGCCGCCGAACGCTGCCTCGCGCTGCTCGACAGCTGCTACAGCGGTACCTTCCGGACATGCCCTTCAAGTGCTTGCGCAGCTTCCTACACCATCCCCCGACTAAATGCTAGAATCCCCGCCCATCATGCGGTCATTCTTCGTTATGGCCGAACATTCCTTCAAACAGTGCATCCCATGCTGAAGAAGTTGTTCCAGTCATTCCGTTCTCCCAAGCGTCATACGCAACACATTCGCAGTACGCCTGAAGTGCTCAACAGCGGCCAGCATTCGCTGCAAAAGGGCCAATTCAGCCGTTATGCGGTGAACATCGTCGAACGCCTGCAGAACGCTGGCTACCAGGCTTATCTGGTTGGCGGCTGTGTGCGTGACATGCTCCTGGGCATCACGCCCAAGGATTTCGACGTCGCCACCAGCGCCACCCCTGAACAGGTTCGTGCCGAATTCCGCAACGCGCGGATCATCGGTCGCCGCTTCAAACTGGTGCATATCCACTTTGGCCGCGAAATCATCGAAGTCGCGACCTTCCGCGCCAATCACCCGCAAAACGACGAGGAAGAAGACAGCAACCAGTCTTCCCGTAACGAAAGCGGGCGCATCCTGCGCGACAACGTCTACGGTACGCTGGAAGAAGACGCGCAACGCCGCGACTTCACCATCAACGCCCTGTATTACGACCCGGTCAGCGAGCGCATTCTCGATTACGCCAATGGCGTACACGACATCCGCAATCACCTGATCCGCCTGATCGGCGATCCGAAGCAACGCTACCAGGAAGATCCGGTGCGGATGCTGCGGGCCGTGCGTTTCGCCGCCAAGCTGAATTTCGGTATCGAAAAACACAGCGCCCAGCCGATCCGCGACCTGGCGCCGATGTTGCGTGAGATTCCGTCAGCCCGCCTGTTCGAAGAAGTGCTCAAGCTGTTCCTCTCCGGCCATGCCGCGGACACCTTCGAGATGCTGGTCGACCTGCAGTTGTTCGATCCGCTGTTCCCGGCCAGTGCCGAGGCGCTGGAATACAACCCGACGTATACCCACACTTTGATCAGCGAAGCGTTGATCAATACCGACCTGCGCATCAAGCAGAACAAACCGGTGACCCCGGCATTCCTGTTCGCAGCCCTGCTGTGGCCTGCCCTGCCGGCTCGCGTACTGCGTCTGCAAGAACGTGGCATGCCGCCGATTCCGGCGATGCAGGAAGCGGCTCACGAGCTGATTGCCGAACAGTGCCAGCGGATCGCGATTCCAAAACGTTTCACCATGCCGATCCGCGAGATCTGGGACATGCAGGAGCGTCTTCCACGCCGCAGCGGAAAGCGTGCCGACCTGTTGCTGGACAACCCGCGGTTCCGCGCCGGTTACGACTTCCTGCTGCTGCGCGAAAGCGCTGGCGAGGAGACCGATGGCCTGGGCGAATGGTGGACCGACTATCAGGACGCCAACGACAGCGAACGTCGGGACATGATCCGCGACCTCAGCGGCAAGGATGAAGGCACCGGCGCGCCACGCAAACGTCGTCGCAGCGGTGGCGCCAAGCGCAAACGCGCGGCCGGCGCACCGAGTGCCACGGGCGAGTAATCCATGGAACGCATCTACATCGGCATGGGCAGCAATCTGGCTGACCCCGCCGAACAATTGCGCAGCGCCATCGAGGCGCTCGCGCAGTTGCCGCAGACCGAACTGGTCGGTGTGTCCGGGTTTTATCAGAGCGACTCGCTCCTGCCCGGCCAACCGCGTTACACCAACGCAGTCGCCGCCCTCGACAGCACGTTCACACCGCTGGACCTGCTTGATGCGCTGCAAGCCATCGAAAACGGACAGGGCCGCGAGCGTCTTGAGCGCTGGGGGCCGCGCACGCTGGACCTCGACATCCTGCTGTTTGGCGACCGGCTGATCGACGAACCCAGGCTCAAGGTGCCGCACTACCACATGCAGGAGCGGGCGTTCGTTCTGTATCCGTTGGCGGAGTTGGCGCCTGCGGATCTGCTTCTGGCAGATGGCCGCAGCCTGAAAGCATTACTCGCAGAGTGCCCGTTCGTCGGCCTGGAACGCCGCCCCCAAAATTGACACCAACCCCCTGTGGGAGCGGGCTTGCTCGCGAATGCGGTGTGTCAGCCACCATCAATGTTGAATGACACACCGCATTCGCGAGCAAGCCCGCTCCCACACTGGTTTTTGTGTCAGACACAGGATTGCAGCTGCTGAAACGCATCAGTTACCCCGGTAACACCGACCACGTAACAATGCGGTAACACATGCAATTGACTTCCCGAGTTCTCCTCACGACTATAGGCGTCCCGCTGCCGCCAACACGGCATTGAAGGGCGCAATCCAGGCCTTAAAAGCACGACAACAGACCGTGCGCCTGTATTTAACGAAGAATCACGCGCGTTACTCGCAGTAGTTTCCACAGCGCCTGAATGAGGAACTTTTCATGCCAGCCATCACCCTGACCACCCTGCAAGGTCTCAAGCAAAAAGGTGAAAAAATCACCATGCTGACCTGCTATGACGCGACCTTCGCCCACGCCTGCAATCAGGCCGGCGTCGAAGTGCTGCTGGTGGGCGACTCCCTCGGCATGGTTTTGCAGGGTCACGACAGCACCCTGCCGGTGACCACTGCGGAAATGGCGTACCACGTGGCAGCCGTCAAACGCGGCAACGCCGATGCGCTGATCCTCGCCGACCTGCCGTTCATGGCCTACGCCACCACCGAACAAGCCATGAGCAACAGCGCCCTGTTGATGCAAGCCGGTGCGCACATGGTCAAGGTTGAAGGGGCCTTGTGGCTCGCCGACTCGATCCGTCTGCTGGCCGAACGGGGTATCCCGGTGTGCGCGCACATGGGCCTGACGCCGCAGTCGGTCAACATTCTGGGCGGTTACAAGGTCCAGGGCCGCAGTGAGAACCAGGCGCGGCAAATGCGCGCCGACGCCATCGCCCTGGAGCAGGCCGGAGCAGCCATGCTGTTGCTTGAGTGCGTACCGAGCGAACTGGCCCAGGAAATCACTCAGGCAGTGGGTATTCCGGTGATCGGCATCGGTGCCGGCAGTAGCACCGACGGCCAGGTCCTGGTCCTGCACGATATGCTGGGCCTGTCGATTACCGGCCGCGTGCCAAAATTCGTAAAGAACTTCATGAACGGCCAGACCAGCATTCACGCTGCACTGAGTGCCTACGTCACTGAAGTCAAAGCAGCCTCATTCCCTGGGATCGAACACGGATTCTCTGCATGAACACCGTAAAAACCGTACGCGAACTGCGGGCCGCCGTGGCCCGCGCGCGCAGCGAAGGCAAGCGCATCGGCTTCGTGCCGACCATGGGCAACCTGCACAGCGGTCATGTCGCGCTGATCACCAAAGCGACCCAACGGGTGGATTTCGTGGTCGCGAGCATTTTCGTCAACCCGCTGCAATTCGGCGCTGGCGAAGACCTCGACAAGTACCCACGGACCCTGGCGGCTGACCAGGAGAAACTGCTCCAGGCCGGTTGCCACTTGCTGTTCGCGCCGACCGTAGAAGAAATGTACCCCGACGGCATGGCCGGCCAGACCCGTGTCAGCGTCCCGCAACTCTCCGAAGGTCTGTGCGGCGCCAGCCGTCCCGGGCATTTCGAAGGCGTGGCGACGGTGGTCTGCAAGCTGTTCAACATGGTCCAGCCGGACCTGGCGATCTTCGGCCAGAAAGACTTCCAGCAACTGGCGGTGATCAAATCCCTGGTTCATGACCTGAACATGCCGGTGCAGATCATTGGCGAACCGACCGTGCGTGCGGCCGATGGCCTGGCGCTGTCGTCGCGCAATGGTTTCCTCAGCGAAGAGCAACGGGCTGTTGCGCCGGTGGTGTATCGCGGCTTGAGCCTGATTGCCGAGGCGATCAAACAGGGCGACCGGGATTTCCCGGCGTTGATCGACGCACAGATCAAGCAGCTCGAAGCAGCGGGATTGCGCCCCGATTACCTGGAAATTCGTCACGCGCAAACCTTGCGCCCGGCGACTCCCGAGGATCGGGACCTGGTGATTCTGGTGGCGGCGTTCCTCGGTACCACGCGGTTGATCGACAACTTGCACCTGAACCTCGACGCTCCCGCCTGAACACCGCAATACCCCCTGTGGGAGCGGGCTTGCTCGCGAATGCGTTGTGTCAGTCACAGCAATGCTGAATGACACACCGCATTCGCGAGCAAGCCCGCTCCCACAGGGGGATCTGTGTCGTCTCCAGACTGTATTGCTGCCTCTGAAGCCTTCGGGCAAACTGCCCGCCGTTCGATTCCGACCTGGGAAACCACTCATGCACGCCATCATGCTCAAAGCCAAGCTGCATCGCGCCGAAGTCACTCACGCAGTTCTCGATTACGAAGGTTCTTGCGCCATTGACGGCGAATGGCTGGACTTGTCCGGTATCCGTGAATACGAACAGATCCAGATTTATAACGTCGACAACGGCGAACGCTTCACCACCTACGCGATTCGTGGCGAAGAAGGCTCGCGCATGATCTCGGTCAACGGCGCCGCTGCGCACAAGGCCAAGGTCGGTGACCGGGTGATCATCTGTGCCTACGCGCATTACAGCGAAGCCGAGTTGCTCAACTTCAAGCCACGCATGCTCTACATGGCGCCGGGCAATGAGCTGAGCCACACCAGCAATGCCATTCCGGTTCAGGTCGCCTGATCGAACTGACGCCCCTCCCGTTTGTCGAACCGTTCCCTGCTTTGTGTATAAAAAAGTACCGGGAACGTGTTAGACAAAGTCAAGACAGATCGCAGCGCGAGGTTTACTGTATTCGCCCTGTGTCATTGAAATCGTGTCGACGCAGTTGACCGGACGCCTACCCATGGCGCGCCGGGATTTTCAGTGTTCAAAAAAGCCGTTCAAGTAAAAAGGAAACCCGCAGCGATGGCGTACTACCGCACTCCTCATGACGTTACCGCTCTGCCCGCCTGGCAAGCGTTGAATGACCACCGCCAAGCCATGCAGGATTTCAGCATGCGCGAGGCCTTCAATGCCGATCCGCAGCGCTTTACTCAATTCACCCTCAGCAGCTGCGGCCTGTTTCTCGATTACTCGAAGAACCTGATCAACGCCGAGACCCGCAATCTGCTGGTGGGCCTGGCCAATGAAGTCGACCTCAAGGGTGCGATCAAATCGCTGTTCGACGGCGAAATCGTCAACTCGTCGGAAGGTCGTCCTGCCCTGCACACCGCCCTGCGCCGCCCGGTCGGCGACAAGCTGTCGGTGAACGGCGTCAACGTGATGCCTGAAGTGCACAAAGTGCTGAACCAGATCACCGATCTCGTCGGCCGTATCCACGACGGTCTGTGGCGTGGTTACACCGAAAAGCCGATCACGGACGTGGTGAACATCGGCATCGGTGGCTCGTTCCTCGGCCCTGAGCTGGTCTCTGAAGCGCTGCTGTCCTACGCCCAGAAAGGCGTGCGCTGCCATTACCTGGCGAACATCGATGGCAGTGAGTTCCACGAGCTGACCATGAAGCTGCGCGCCGAGACCACGCTGTTCATCGTTTCGTCGAAATCCTTTAACACTCTCGAAACCCTGAAAAACGCTCAGGCCGCTCGCGCCTGGTACCTGGCTCAGGGTGGTTCGGAAGCCGAGTTGTATCGTCACTTCATCGCCGTTTCCAGCAACAACGCGGCGGCCGTGGCGTTCGGTATCCGCGAAGAAAACATCTTCCCGATGTGGGACTGGGTCGGCGGCCGTTACTCGCTGTGGTCGGCCATCGGTCTGCCAATTGCGCTGGCCATCGGCATGTCCAACTTCAAAGAACTGCTGTCCGGTGCCTACACCATGGACCAGCACTTCCAGAGCGCGCCATTCGAGCAGAACATGCCGGTGCTGCTGGCGTTGCTCGGCGTCTGGTACGGCAACTTCTGGGGCGCGCAAAGCCACGCGATCCTGCCGTACGACCACTACCTGCGTAACATCACCAAGCACTTGCAACAGCTGGACATGGAATCCAACGGCAAGAGCGTGCGCCAGGACGGTACACCAGTGTCCACCGATACCGGTCCGGTGATCTGGGGTGGCGTGGGTTGCAACGGTCAGCACGCGTATCACCAATTGCTGCACCAGGGCAGCCAACTGATTCCGGCCGATTTCATCGTGCCGATTGTCAGCTTCAACCCGGTCTCCGACCACCACCAGTGGCTGTACGCCAACTGCCTGTCGCAGAGCCAGGCGTTGATGCTCGGCAAGACACTGCCGGAAGCCGAAGCCGAACTGCGCGACAAAGGCATGAGCGAAGAAGAGGTGCATAAACTCGCACCGCACAAGGTGATCCCGGGCAACCGTCCGAGCAACACCATTGTGGTCGAGCGCATCAGCCCTCGCCGTCTCGGTGCGCTGGTGGCGATGTACGAACACAAAGTCTTCGTGCAAAGCGTGGTCTGGGGCATCAATGCCTTCGACCAGTGGGGCGTGGAACTGGGTAAAGAGCTGGGCAAAGGCGTCTACAACCGTCTGGTTGGCAGCGAAGAAACCCCGGCTGACGATGCTTCCACCCAAGGCCTGATCAACTACTTCCGCGGCCGTCACCGCGGTTGATCTGACGCCCCGCCCACAGAATTTGTGAAGCACACATTCTGTGGGCAACAACAATTCCCTGTGGGAGCGGGCTTGCTCGCGAATGCGCTGTGTCATTCAGCTTAAGTGTTGACTGGCACACCGCATTCGCGAGCAAGCCCGCTCCCACATTGGTTTTTGTGTCTGGCTTGAACCCTTTCGCTACTCGGCGCATCTTTAGATCTTGTCGCAAAACAAGAATAAGGAACCGTCATGTTCGATATCAGCACATTCCCCAAAGCCGATGCCGTCCGCCGGGCTGCAAACCTAAGTCAAGACGACTACCACCGCCTCTACCGCCAATCCATCGAACACCCCAGTGAGTTCTGGGCTGAGCAGGCCACCCGCTTTCTCGACTGGAGCACGCCGTGGGACTCCGTCCAGCGCTATAACCTGAAAACCGGCGAGGCCAGCTGGTTTGCCGGTGGCAAACTGAACGTCAGTTACAACTGCATCGACCGTCATCTGGAAAAGCGCGGCGATCAGATCGCCATCCTCTGGGAAGGCGATGACCCCGCCGAATCCGCGCAGATCACCTACAAAAAGCTCCATCACAACGTCTGTCGCCTGGCCAACGTGCTCAAAAGCCGTGGCGTGAAAAAGGGCGACCGCGTGTGCATCTATATGCCGATGATTCCCGAAGCGGCCTACGCCATGCTTGCCTGCACGCGGATTGGCGCGGTGCATTCGGTGGTGTTCGGTGGCTTCTCTCCAGACTCGGTGCGCGACCGGATTCTCGACGCCGACTGCCGCACGGTGATCACCGCCGACGAAGGCGTGCGCGGTGGCAAATTCGTACCGCTCAAACAGAAAGTCGACCAGGCGCTGCAAAGCTGTCCGAACGTCAGCACCGTCATCGTCGTCGAGCGCACCCAAGGCCAAGTGGACTGGGTTGAAGGTCGCGACCTCTGGTATCACCAGGCGCTGCGCGACGTCAGCGACGATTGCCCGCCGGAACCGATGGACGCCGAAGACCCGCTGTTCATCCTCTACACCTCCGGCAGCACCGGCAAACCCAAAGGCGTGCTGCACACCACTGGCGGCTATCTGCTGCAAGCGGCAATGACCTTCAAGTACGTGCTCGACTATCGCGATGGCGAAGTCTTCTGGTGCACCGCCGACGTCGGCTGGGTCACCGGCCACAGTTACATCGTCTACGGCCCGCTGGCCAACGGCGCGACCACGCTGATCTTCGAAGGCGTGCCGAGCTACCCGAGCAGCTCGCGCTTCTGGCAGGTGATCGACAAACACCACGTCAACATTTTCTACACCGCCCCGACTGCGCTGCGCTCGCTGATGCGTGAAGGTCCGGAACCGTTGAAGGAAACGTCGCGCGCGAGCCTCAGGCTACTCGGCAGCGTCGGCGAGCCGATCAACCCGGAAGCGTGGGATTGGTACTTCAACGTGGTCGGCGAGCAGCGTTGCCCGATCGTCGACACTTGGTGGCAGACCGAAACCGGCGGCATCATGCTCAGCCCGCTGGTCAGCGCGCAACGGATCAAACCGGGCTGCGCCACCCAACCGATGTTCGGCGTGCAACCGGTGTTGCTGGATGAAACAGGCAAGGAAATCCAAGGCGCCGGCAGCGGCGTGCTGGCGATCAAATCCAGCTGGCCGGCACAGATCCGCAGCGTCTATGGCGACCCGCAACGCATGGTCGACACCTACTTCAAGCCCTACCCCGGCTACTACTTCACCGGCGACGGCGCGCGGCGCGACGAAGATGGCGATTACTGGATCACCGGGCGCATCGACGACGTGATCAACGTCTCCGGGCACCGCATCGGCACCGCCGAAGTGGAAAGCGCCCTGGTGCTGCACGACAGCATCGCCGAGGCCGCCGTGGTCGGTTATCCCCACGACCTCAAGGGCCAGGGCATCTATGCCTTCGTCACGCCCATGAACGGCACCGAGGCCAATGACGAACTGAAGAAAGAATTGCTGGCCCACGTCAGCAAGGAAATCGGCAGCTTCGCCAAACCGGACTTGATCCAGTGGGCGCCGGCCTTGCCGAAAACCCGTTCAGGCAAGATCATGCGGCGCATCCTGCGCAAGATCGCCTGTAACGAACTGGACAGCCTCGGTGACACTTCGACCCTGGCCGACCCGAGTGTGGTCCAGGAGTTGGTCGATAGACGCCTGAACCAATAAGCCCTGCGCGGTCAGTAATGGCCGCGTTTTATTTTCGCCACTGAGTTGCCATGGAATTCATCCGTACCCGCATCGAAAGCCAGCTCATGAGCCTGACCGGTCTGTCCCTGGGCAAACTCGACCTGGAAAATCCCAAGGGCGATCCCGGCCTGTTCGGTCCCGATTCGGTGAGTTGGCAAGTCCACGGTGATTTCAGCAGCATGCTCATCGGCGGCATCAGCGCGCTGATGCTGCAAGCGCTACATCCACTGGCCCTGGCCGGGGTTTGGGATCATTCGAATTTTCGCGAAGACATGATCGGCCGATTGCGCCGCACCAGTCAGTTCATCTCCGGGACGACGTTCGGTTCGCGCAAGGACGCCGACTGGCTGATCGAGAAGGTTCGCACCATTCACCTGCAAGTGGTCGGCATTGCACCAGACGGCCGGCCTTACGCCGCCAGCGATCCCGACTTGCTGACCTGGGTGCACGTGGCCGAGGTCAGCAACTTCCTCGCCGCGCATCTGCGTTATCGCAATCCGCACCTTTCATTGATTGATCAGGACCGTTACTACGGCGAAATCGCGCTGGTAGCGGAACGCTTGGGCGCCCGCGATGTGCCGCGCAACCGCAAGGAAATCGCCGATTACCTTGGACGAATCCGCCCGCAATTGCTGTGCGACCACCGCAGTCGCGAGGTGCTGCGATTGTTGTTGAATGCACCCGCCCCCAGTCGCATGGCCAAGCCGTTTGGCGGCTTGATGATGCAGGCCGGGATCGATTTGCTGCCGGACTGGGCCAGCGACATGCTCGGCGTCAATCAGAACCCGTTGCAACGCCAACTGATCCGCGCCAGCGTCAAGCGCAGTGCGCCAATGTTGCGCTGGGCAATGCGCAATGGCTCGGTACAGCGGGCCAAGCGGCGGATGGGGTTACTGACCTGACGCTTCGCACCGTACACCGAAAAAACTCGTGGCGAGGGAGCTTGCTCCCGCTCGAGTGCGAAGCGCTCGCAAAATAATCCGACAAGGCTGAGATTTTGGGGCCGCTTCGCAGCCCAGCGGGAGCAAGCTCCCTCGCCACAGTGTTAAACTCCCGCGCCAAATTCCCTCCTGCAAGGCGCCCAGCATGTCTTCCTTGAATCAGGCGCTGCGCGCCGCCCTCGATCATCGCCAGGACCTGCTCACCGAGCTGCATCAGCAAGGCACCGATTGCTATCGCCTGTTCCACGGCAGCCAGGAAGGCGCCGGTGGCCTGACCATCGACCGCTATGGCCCGCAATTGCTGGTGCAAAGCTTCCACCAGGCGCTGGAGCGGGACGCCCTGCTGCAACTGCACGAGACCATCAATCAACACCTGAGCCTCGAAACGCTGCTGGTCTACAACGACCGCTCCCGGGGCAACTCGCGCATCGACCGCGAAGACACCGTCTACCGCGCCGACGAGGCCGCCCTGCAAGACTTGATCGGCCACGAATGGGGCCTGAACTACCGGGTTCGCGGGCGTCATGCCGGCCAGGATCCGCTGCTGTTCCTCGACCTGCGTAACACCCGCGGCTGGGTCAAAGAGCACAGCAAAAACAAAAGCGTACTCAACCTGTTCGCCTACACCTGTGGTGTCGGCCTGAGTGCCGCCGCCGGTGGGGCAAGCGAGGTGTGCAACCTGGATTTCGCCGAGGGCAATCTGGCGGTCGGCCGTGAGAACGGTCTGCTCAATCCGCAGCTGCCAGCGATGGAGTTCATCCAGTCCGATTACTTCCCGGCCATCCGCCAACTCGCGGGGCTGCCGATCAGCCAACGGCGCGGGCAGAAACTGCCGAGTTACCCACGTCTTGAACAGCGTCAGTACGACCTGGTGCTGCTCGATCCACCGGCCTGGGCCAAGAGCGCGTTTGGCACGGTCGACCTGCTGCGCGACTACCAGAGCCTGCTAAAACCTGCACTGCTGACCACCGCCGACAACGGCGTGCTGATCTGCTGCAACAACCTGGCAAAGGTCAGCATGGACGATTGGCGCGAACAGGTTTTGCGTTGCGCGCAGAAGGCCGGGCGTCCGGTGCGTGAGTGGACCGTGATGAAACCGGGCGGCGATTTCCCGTCGGTGGATCAACAGCCGCCGCTGAAAACGCTGATTCTGCAACTCTGATCACGCAGGAACTTTCCTACGCTGTTTTCTGAAAAAGCAGAACAGTGCGATCACTTCGGAACCGGATTCGCGTGCCATACTCCAACGCACTCCGATTCAGACAGATGAAGCCGCACATGCCCAAAGGATTGATTCGCGCTATTGGCGCATTGTTGACTGCTCTGGCCCTTTACAGCCTGCTGGGGTTTCTGATTTTACCGGGCATCGCGCTGCGGATTGCCAACCAGCAATTGGCCAATTACGCGACGATGCCCGCCACGATTTCCCGCATCGAACTCAACCCTTTCAGCCTGGAAGTGACCCTCTGGGACCTGGTCGTCGGCGAACCGGGCAAGGAACAGGTCGGTTTTGAACGCCTGTACGCCAACTTGCAGCTCGACAGCCTGTGGACCAAGGCGCTGCACCTGTCCGATATCGAAATCGACAAACCCAAGACCGAAATCCTGTTTGGCAAGGACGGCAAACTCAATCTGCTGGGCCTGTTCAAAATCCCCGCCAGTGAACCGACCCCGGTCGACCCGGACGCCAAGCCGTTTCCGTTGCGTATCGAGCGGATCAAACTGGCGGGCGGTAATGTGCACTTTCTCGATGCGCGCCCCAGCGAACCCATTGAATTCCTCTACGACAAGCTGGATTTCGAACTGAAGAACCTCAGCACCCTGCCCGAAGACAGTGCCGACATGACGTTGGTGGCCATCGGCCCGGCAGGTGGACAGATCGACTGGACCGGTAACTTCAGCCTGATCCCGATTGCCTCCGAAGGTAAGCTGAAGATCACCGACGGCAAGATGAAAGCCTTTTGGCCGTATGTGCGTGACGCGTTGCCACTGGTGCTCAAAGACGGCGTCATCAACCTCAGCACCGACTACAAACTTAACTTATCCAAGGAAACCGAACTGCTGCTGAGCAATGTCGCGGTCAGCATCGCGCCATTCGCCGTCAACGCACCGGACGGTCGTCCACTGGCAAAGCTTGCACGTCTGGACGTCAGCGAAACTACCGTGGACCTGGCCAAGCAGCAAGTGGTGGTCGGCAAGATCCGCAGCCAGAAACTCGAAACCTGGGCCGCTATCGAAGCCGATGGGCAACTCGACTGGCAAAAGCTGTTCGCCAGCCAACCGTCCAAGGCAGCCGTGAAGGCTGATGCCGAACCAACCAGCACCCCGGCGGCCGCCGACTCACCGAAAGCTGAACCCGTCCCGCCAAACAAACCCTGGCAAGTGCTGCTCAAAGACGTGCAACTGCGTGATTACCAGGTTCATCTGGCCGATCGCAAAGCGCAACCCGCCGTCGCATTGGACGTTGGCCCGCTGAACCTCGACCTGCAGAATTTCGACAGCCTCAACGGCTCGCCCTTCAACCTCAAGCTCGACACCGGCGTGGGCAAGCAGGGCAAGCTCATGGCCGACGGCGTGGTCAATCTGGCACCGGTCAGCGCCAAACTGAACGTGCAGACCAAGGACATCGACCTGCGTGTCGCCCAGTCCTACATCAACCCGTTCATTCGCCTGGAACTGCGCAGCGGCATGCTCGGCAGTGATCTGGCGGTCGACCTGAAAAGCACCGAGCCCTTAGCGTTCAGCGTCACTGGCAAAGCGCAGGTCGATCAATTGCATACCCTCGACACCCTCAAGACTCGCGACTTCCTCAAGTGGCAGCAACTGGTGCTCGAAGGCCTGAACTATCAACACGGCGACAGCCTGTCGATCAACAAGGTCAACCTGTTCCAGCCTTACGTGCGCTTCATGATCAACGATGACCGCACCACCAACATCGATGACCTGCTGATCCCGCAACCGGCCGACACCGGGGTTGCCAAGCCAGCCCAAGGCAAACCCGCCAGCAAGGAAAAACCGCTGGGCATCCACGTTGGCGGCGTTGCCATCAATGACGGTTCGGCGAACTTCGCCGACTTCAGCCTGACCCCGAACTTCGCCACGGCCGTGCAACAGCTCAACGGGCAGATCGGCACCATCGACAGCCGCCAGGCAAAACCGGCCACAGTCGATATCAAAGGCAAGGTAGACCGCTACGCGCCCGTGACCATCAAGGGTTCGGTCAACCCGTTCGACCCGATGGCCAGCCTCGACATCGCCACCAGTTTCAAACGCGTGGAACTGACCACGCTGACGCCCTACTCCGGCAAGTTCGCCGGTTACCGGATTCGCAAGGGCCGGCTCAATCTCGACCTGCATTACATCATCGTCAAGGGCCAGCTCAAGGCCGAAAACAAAGTGGTGGTCGAGCAGTTGCAACTGGGTGAGAAAGTCGACAGTCCGGACGCTGTCAGCCTGCCGCTGAAACTGGCGATTGCGTTGCTCAAGGACGTCGACGGCAAGATTTCCATCGAGCTGCCGGTGACCGGCGACCTGAATAACCCGCAGTTCAGCGTCATGCCGATTGTCTGGCAGACCCTGCGCAACCTGATCGTCAAGGCCGCGGCCGCCCCGTTCAAAATGATTGGCGGGCTGGTGAGTGGCGGTGGTTCGCAAGATTTGGGCACCGTCTCGTTTGCACCGGGTTCCAGCGAGCTGAGCAAAGACGCCGAGGGTTCGTTGGTCAAACTGTCCCAGGCCCTCAAGGAGCGTCCGGCCCTGCGCCTGGAAATCGAAGGCACCGCTGCGGCCAGTAGCGACGGCCCGCTGATTGCCGAGCAACGGCTTGAGCGCGAGTACCAGTACAACTACTACAAAATGCTCCAGCGGCGCGGTGACAAGGTCCCGGCCCAGGCTTCATTGCTGCAAGTGCCGGACGGCGAAAAAGGTCCGCTGCTGGAAGGGATCTACCGCACGCGCCTGAAGAACCAGCCACCCGCCGAATGGAAGGATCTGGGCAAGGAAGAACGCACCGCAAAAATGCGCGCAGACGTGATCAAGTTCTGGAGTTCCAGCGATGTGCTGCTGCGCCAGCTCGGTCAGGAACGCGCCAGCAGCATCAAGGATTACCTGGTGGACAAGGCGCAGATGGCCGATGAACGTGTCTACTTCATCGACGCCCAATTGGGCGAGGCGGAAAGTGACGGTCGGGTGGTAACGCCAATGCACCTGGATGCCGAGTGATGATCAGACGATTGCTGATCAGCCTGAGCCTGGCACTCGCGACCAGTCAGGCTTCGGCGGCCGATACCCTGCGCTGCGGCAGTCAATTGGTCAGCGTCGGCGATCGCTCCAGCGAAGTGCTGCAGAAGTGCGGCGAACCGGTCAGCCGCGATCTGCTGGGCTACAAGCGCAGTGCCAATCGACGGGAAGAGTTTCAGGTCGAGGAATGGACCTACGGGCCCAACGGCGGGATGTACCAGTATCTGCGGTTCGAAGGTAATCGGCTGAGACAGATCACCAGCAAACGCGGTAACTGAACCCACAAATCCAAAGTGGGCACAGGAAAATGTGGGAGCGGCGGTGCGGCGATCCGACTTGCTCGCGAAAGCGGTGTGTCAGCCAACATCAATGCTGAATGACACACCGCCTTCGCGAGCAAGTCGGATCGCCGCACCGCCGCTCCCACATTGTTTTTGGGTGCGCCCACAATAGAACAGGCCCCCGACACGAATGTCGGAGGCCTGTAATGACCACATCCTTGTGGCCTTTCGCATGAACTCTCCAGAAGCGACAGGCGTATTGCTCGGCCCGCCTGTCGCGCCTTCTCCCAGTCCAGGCGAGAAGTCTTGCCTTACTCGGCTTTCAGGCCGGCAGCGGATACGTCTTTAACGCCTTTGATTTTCTTGGCGATAGCCACTGCGACGTCTTTCTGGGATTCAGTCACGGCAGTGGTGGAAGACAGGGAAACAACACCTTTGTTGGTTTCAACTTTGATGTCAGTGCCAGGAATGCCTTTCTCGGTAACCAGATCTGCTTTGACTTTGGTGGTGATCCAGGTATCGGAGACATCTGCTTTTGCTTCGGTGACTTCACCGGCAGCCAGAACCATTGGAGCCGGGGTCGCCTGGGTTTGAGCGAATGCAGCGTTGGCCATGGTCAGGGTCAGCGCGGTAGCAGCAGCGGCAGCGATAGCGAACTTCTTCATACGAGTAACTCCTGTTTTTCTAGAAAGTCTGCTGCGTGTCTTGTCAGCAGGGTTACTGGGTATATTGCGAACGCTGTGCCAACTTTGAGACAGATGAAAAACCCTTATAAAACAATGTGTTATCAAATAGACCAATTTTCGAAATCATGCAAAATGCATGACTTTGAATTTATCTACATGCAAGTTGCGGGTTTTACCGTGGGCCTAAGGCCATGAATTGTCGAAAGTTTCTCTAAACATTCATGACCCTGCGAACTGCGGACAAAAAAATACCCCGCCTCGTGAAAGGCGGGGTATTTGTAACGTGAGTATCAGACGCCTGTGCAGCCTTTAGGCGCGTATTCCTGAGCGACGGTGGTGGCGCATGTCCAGCCAGTCAGGGAGCGCGTCAGAGTAATTGTTTTGCTCAGGACCGGACCTGGAGCATTGAGAATCGTGCAACCGATGGTGCCGGTGCCGTCAGTCGCGACACCCGCTGCCGTGGTCGTGCAATTGGAGGTCGTCGCGGTTCCGCCCACTTTTGTCAGATCCGGATTGGTGCCGGAGTTCATAAGGTCTTCAAACGGGACTTTCAACGCCGTGATCTCTGCCAGGCCGGCCGTCACCTTGGCGCGCGCTTGATACTTCGAGTAAGCCGGCAACGCAAACGTCGCCAGAATCCCGATGATCGCCACCACGATCAACAGTTCGATCAGGGTAAAACCTTTTTGAGTATTCATAGACAGGCTCCATGCATGAGTCGAAATCTCATGATCTGAATGAGCTTCAGCACAGCCCGTGCCAAGCGCTGCGCTCCCTGTTTTCGGGGCACAAAGCCAAGGTATGGACCTTTCCTACCCCCAGGATCCGCACTATCTGACACTATTTGTCACCTGACGGCCGCTGGTTTGGCTCAGCTCCTTGACTAGGCTATAAGTCATGAACTGTCTGCGTCCGGTATCCCAATGAATGACATCGCCCTTAGCGGTCTGGCCAAGCAATTGGTCCTGGCCGAACTGCTCACTGACCAAAGCGCGCAACAGGCGTATCAGCAAGCTCAACGCAGCAAAATTTCCCTGGTCAGTTATCTGGTGCAGAACAGACTGGTGAAGAGCCGACAGGTCGCCGAGATTGCCTCGGAGCATTTCGGCATGCCGCTGCTTGACCTCAGTTGCCTGGATAAAGAAACCCAACCCCGAGGGCTGGTCAGCGAGAAACTGATCCGTCAGCACCATGCCCTGCCCCTCTGGCGTCGTGGCAACAAGCTGTTCGTGGGGGTTTCCGACCCGACCAATCATCAAGCCATCAATGACATCCAGTTCAGTACCGGGCTGAACACCGAAGCCATTCTGGTGGAGGACGATAAACTCGGCGATGCCATCGATAAATTCTTCGACAGCCAATCCACCGGCCTGGAAGACATGGCTGATGTTGACCTTGACGGGCTGGACATCGAGTCGGTCGATGACAATAAAAAGGACTCCATCCCGGGCCAGGACGCCGATGACGCGCCGGTGGTGCGCTTCGTCCACAAGATGTTGCTCGATGCGATCAAGAGCGGTTCGTCCGACCTGCATTTCGAGCCCTACGAAAAAACCTACCGGGTGCGGATGCGCACCGACGGCATGCTGCGCGAAGTCGCCAAGCCACCGAGCCAACTGGCCAACCGCATCGCGGCGCGGCTGAAAGTCATGGCCAGCCTCGACATCTCCGAGCGGCGCAAACCCCAGGACGGGCGGATCAAGATGCGCCTGTCCAAGACCAAATCCATCGACTTCCGGGTCAACACCCTGCCGACCCTGTGGGGCGAGAAAGTGGTGATCCGGATCCTCGACCCGTCCAGCGCGCAAATGGGCATCGACGCTCTCGGCTACGAACCTGAACAGAAAGCCTTGTACATGGCCGCGCTGAAGCAGCCACAGGGCATGATCCTGGTCACCGGGCCAACCGGTTCGGGCAAGACCGTGTCGCTCTACACCGGGCTGAATATCCTCAACACCGTGGACATCAACATTTCCACCGCCGAAGACCCGGTGGAGATCAACATGGAAGGCATCAACCAGGTCAACGTCAATCCCAAGCAAGGGCTGGATTTCGCCCAGGCGCTGCGCTCGTTCCTGCGTCAGGACCCGGACGTGATCATGGTCGGTGAAATCCGTGACCTCGAAACCGCCGAGATCGCCATCAAAGCCGCCCAGACCGGGCACATGGTGCTATCCACCCTGCACACCAACAGCGCCGCAGAAACCCTGACCCGCTTGCACAACATGGGCATCCAGGGCTTCAACATCGCGACGTCGGTCACCCTGATCATTGCCCAGCGGCTGGCGCGCAAGTTGTGCAACCACTGCAAGAAACCCATCGAGATTCCCCGCGAAGCGTTGCTCAAGGAAGGCTTCCCCGAGGAACGCATCGGCTCGTTCACGATCTATGAGCCGGTCGGTTGCGATCAGTGCAACGGCGGCTACAAAGGGCGAGTGGGGATTTATGAAGTGGTGAAGAACACACCGGACCTGCAACGGCTGATCATGGCCGAAGGCAATTCACTGGAAATCGACATCCAGATGCGCAAGGACGGTTTCAACGACTTGCGCACCTCGGGCTTGATCAAGGCCATGCAAGGCGTCACCAGCCTTGAAGAAATCAACCGGGTCACCAAGGACTGAACATGGCGGTCAAAGCAGCAAAAATCAGCGTCTACGCCTGGGAAGGCACGGACCGCAAAGGCTCCAAAATGACCGGCGAGTTGAGCGGCCTCAACCCGGCGTTGATCAAGGCTCAGTTGCGCAAGCAGGGGATCAACCCCGGCAGGGTACGCAAGAAATCCGCTTCGATTTTCAGCTTCGGCAAACGCATCAAGGCCCAGGAAATCGCCCTGTTTACCCGGCAGATGGCGACCATGATGAAAGCCGGTGTACCGCTGCTGCAGTCGTTCGACATTATCGGCGAAGGCTTTGACAACCCGGCCATGCGCAAACTGGTGGACGAGGTGAAACAGGAAGTCGCGGCGGGTAACAGCTTCGCCGCGTCCTTGCGCAAAAAACCGCAGTATTTCGATGAGCTGTACTGCAACCTCGTCGATGCTGGTGAACAGGCCGGCGCGCTGGACACCCTGCTGGAAAGGGTGGCGACCTACAAGGAAAAGAGCGAAAGCCTGAAAGCCAAGATCAAGAAAGCCATGACCTACCCGCTGGCCGTGGTCTTCGTGGCGATCATTGTCACCGGGATTCTGCTGGTCAAGGTGGTGCCGCAGTTCGAGTCGGTGTTCAAGGGCTTTGGCGCCGAATTGCCGGCCTTCACGGTGATGGTCATCGGCTTGTCCGAGTTCATGCAGGACTGGTGGTGGATGATGCTCGGCGTGTTGATCGCCGCCATCTTCGGTGTGCGCCACGCGTTTAAAACATCCCAGGGCTTTCGGGACCGGATGGACACCTGGCTGCTGAAACTGCCGCTGATCGGCACGTTGATGTACAAGTCTGCCGTGGCCCGTTACGCCCGCACCCTGTCGACCACGTTCGCCGCTGGCGTGCCGTTGGTCGAAGCCCTGGAGTCGGTGGCTGGCGCGACCGGCAACATCGTGTTCAAGCGTGCGGTGCTGCGCATCAAGCAAGACGTGTCGACCGGCATGCAGCTGAATTTTTCCATGCGCACCTCCGGCATCTTTCCCAGCATGGCGATTCAACTGACTGCCATTGGCGAAGAATCCGGTGCACTGGACGACATGCTCGATAAGGTCGCGAGCTTCTACGAGGATGAAGTGGACAATATGGTCGACAATCTCACCAGCCTGATGGAGCCGTTCATCATGGTGGTGCTGGGTGTTATTGTCGGAGGCCTGGTGGTTGCGATGTACCTGCCCATCTTCCAACTCGGCTCAGCGATCTGACATGCCCTTGAACGACATCCTGACCCTCTACCCACTGGTCTTCGTGGTCATCGCCCTGGCGGTCGGCCTGCTGATCGGCAGCTTTCTCAACGTGGTGGTCTGGCGCCTGCCGAAAATGCTCCACCGTGAATGGCGGCTGCAAGCCCACGAAGTGTTGGGCGTGCCGCCCGAGGTGCCAGGCCCTGCGTACAACCTGATGCTGCCTCATTCGCAATGCCCGCATTGCGACCATCGAATCCGCGCCTGGGAAAACATTCCGCTGCTCAGTTATCTGTTTTTACGGGGTCGATGCTCGATCTGCGCGGCGCCGATCAGCAAGCGTTATCCGCTGACCGAACTGGCCTGTGGTCTGCTCTCGGCGTTTATCGCCTGGCATTTCGGTTTCGGCTGGCAGGCCTGCATGGTGCTGGTGCTGACCTGGGGCTTGCTGGCCATGAGCCTGATCGACGCCGAGCACCAACTGCTGCCGGATGTGCTGGTGCTGCCGCTGCTGTGGCTGGGGTTGATCGTCAACAGCTTTGGGTTGTTCGTGTCATTGCATGAGGCGTTGTGGGGCGCGGTGGCCGGTTACATGACGTTGTGGACGGTGTTCTGGTTGTTCAAGCTGCTCACCGGCAAGGACGGCATCGGTCACGGCGATTTCAAGCTGCTGGCCATGATCGGCGCTTGGGGCGGCTGGCAGATATTGCCCCTGACCCTCCTCCTGTCATCACTCGTGGGGGCGATTATCGGCGTGATTTTGCTGCGCCTGCGCAATGCAGATAACTCGACACCGATCCCCTTCGGACCCTTTCTGGCAATTGCCGGCTGGATTGCCTTGCTCTGGGGTGGTCAAATAACCGGCTTCTATTGGCAGTTTGTCGGTTTGAAATGAATACCCCTGTGGAAAAACCCTGGATTCTCGGCCTGACCGGCGGCATCGGCAGCGGCAAAAGCGCGGCGGCCCAGCACTTCATCGACCTCGGTGTACACGTGGTGGACGCCGATCATGCGGCGCGCTGGGTGGTGGAACCGGGTCGCCCGGCGCTGGCGCAAATCGCCGAACATTTCGGCCCCGGCGTGTTGCAAGCCGACGGGCAACTGGATCGCGCAGCGCTGCGCAAGCTGATCTTCGAAGTGCCAGAGGAACGCCGCTGGCTCGAAGCGTTGCTGCATCCGCTGATCGCCAAGGAAATCACCGATCACCTGGCCAAGGCACAATCGCCTTACGCGATTCTGGTTTCGCCGTTGCTGATCGAGTCCGGGCAGTACGCCATGACCCAACGGGTCCTGGTGATCGATGCCCCGGAACAGCTACAGATCGAACGCACCTTGCAGCGTGACCAGACCAGCGAGCAACAGGTCCAGGCGATCCTCAAGGCGCAATCCAGCCGCCAGGACCGCGTGAGCCACGCCGACGATGTGGTGGTTAACGACCGCGACCTCGCCTGGCTGCACAGCGAGGTCGAACGCCTGCATCACTTTTACCTTACTTTGCGTGGAGGCCAGTCATGAGCCAGATCCCAACCGTCGAATGCCCAACTTGCGGCGCCCCCGTTGAATTTAGCCCGGAGAGCAAATTCCGGCCGTTCTGTTCGGACCGGTGCAAACTGATCGACCTGGGCGCCTGGGCGTCGGAAGAACACAAGATTCCGGTCAGCCCGGATGCCGAAGACGACCTGTTCAGCGAAGACTTCGAACCGCGCCACTGACTCTCAGGGCCGCATAAAGCCGTAGTCCTGGCCTTCATCGAGGTTTTCCGCAAGAAAACGCAACTCGTCGGCCAGGTCTTCGGCACTGCGCACGGCCTTGCTCTGCTGCACCACGGCGCTGAGCAAGGCGCGCAAGCTCAACCCCGGATCAAATCCGACTTCCTGCGCGCCATCCAGACTCTGACGCAACTCCTGCCTTGCCCATTCGTAGACACTCATTTCGATGCTCCTGAAGGTTTTGCGGAGCATGGATTCGTGAGCGGCTTTTGCATTTGACGTGGATCAAGAGTTGGGATCGTCGTCTTTCCAGGGTGCCGAAAGGTAGCGTGTGCGATTGAAGGTCTCCAGCCATTCGGGGCAGAACACCACCAGCGCACTGACCACCATGCCGTTGATGAACGCCTCCGGAAAAATGATCAGCCACAGATAACCGACAAAATCCTCGAGCCAATAAGGCATGGCAAAAAGCTCGTCATACCACAGCAACGTCAGCGCCAACACCAGGCACAACAACGCCGAAAGCGCTGCGGCGGAAAAACCGGAAACGAAGATATACACGAAGGGATTACGCGGCTGCGCTCGCTCCACCAGGATCGCGCAGCATTCGGTGACCAGCACCGGCAGCAGAATAAACAGCGCGCCGTTGACCCCCATCGCCAGCAGATCCTGGCGCCCGAGCAGCACTAAGCCCGCTTGTGCGACCAACCCGCCGACAATCGCCAGTGGCCAGTCAAGCAACAGCGTCACCGCGGTCATGCCGATGAAGTGGTAGGACACGCCCGTATCAAAGTCGCGACGCACCAGCCACAGCATGAACAACGCGAACACCGTGCCGAACAACAGATGCTGGCGGCGCCTGTCGCTGAACAATTCGACCCACGGTGCTCGGGCAACGGCCCAGATCAGCACCGGAACATAGATCAACCAGCCCGCAACGAGGGTTTCAGGCGACAGTAACTCGGCGCCGATCATGGGTGAACCTTCTCCAGCCCCTGGGCCCCTGTAAGCGCAAGATCGGGCGATAACACTGTTCTATATTTCACGCTGCTCCCCTCCTGACCTCCCTCAGTCTACACCGGCGGTTCTGACTGCCCATATCGCTCGCAAATACCCGTCCCGACGACCAATGGTGATTTATTGCCTAGACTCCTTTTGTCCATCGTGCAGATGCAGTTCAGACATCAACTGCACGTAATAACAACAAGGGGAACATCTGAATGCTCAAGTCATTGTGGAACGCAGTTGCCTGCACACTCGCGCTGGGCGTGACGAACCTCGCGCTGGCAGCTGATCCAATCATTATCAAGTTTTCACATGTCGTCGCCGAACAGACGCCCAAAGGCCAAGGCGCCCTGCTGTTCAAGACGCTGGTTGAAGAACGTCTGGCGGGCAAGGTCAAGGTAGAGGTTTATCCGAACTCTGCGCTGTTTGGCGATGGCAAGGAAATGGAGGCGCTGCTGTTAGGCGATGTGCAGATGATTGCGCCGTCGCTGGCCAAATTCGAACAATACACACCCAAGTTACAGCTATTTGATTTGCCCTTCCTGTTCAACGACATCTCGGCAGTTGACCGCTTCCAGCGAAGCCATGAAGGCCAGGAACTTCTCAAGTCCATGGAAAGCAAAAACATCACCGGACTTGCCTATTGGCATAACGGCATGAAGCAGCTGTCCGCCAACAAGGCGCTGCGTGAACCGGGCGATGCCCGCGGCTTGAAATTCCGTGTGCAGGCCTCGGCCGTGCTCGAAGAGCAATTCAAGGCAGTAAAAGCCAACCCGCGCAAGTTGAGCTTCGCCGAGGTGTACCAGAGCTTGCAGACCGGTGTCGTCAATGGCGCGGAAAACCCTTACTCGAACATCTACAGCCAGAAAATGTACGAAGTGCAAAAGTTCATTACCGAGTCCGACCATGGCTTGCTGGATTACATGTTGATCACCAACACCAAGTTCTGGACTGGTCTGCCGCCGGATGTGAAAGCCGAACTGGACAAAATCATCGTCGAGGTCACCACCCAGGTGAACCAAAAGGCAGAGAAACTGAACCAGGATGACAAACAGCGCATCATCGACGCCAAAACCACCGAAATCATCACGCTGACCCCGGAACAACGTGGCAAGTGGCGCGAAGCAATGAAGCCGGTCTGGACGAAGTTCGAAGGTGCTATCGGTGTCGACCTGATCAAGGCCGCCGACGCCTCAAACCAGGCTCAGTAGTCTGCCAGGGGGGCTGCCAAGGGGACTGCCCGGGAAGGCGGCCCCTGTTTCATAGTCGTCACTCGATCAGGAGATGCCACTCATGAATGCCTTGCGGCGCATCTGGGACCACTTTGAAGAAGGCTTCATTGTTTTCCTGCTGGCGGCGATGACGCTGGTGACGTTCGTTTACGTCATCCTGAACAACCTCTATAGCGTTTTCTACAGCTTTGCCGACGCTTGGCCGAGCGCCAGTGAACCGTTATTCGCGATTGGCGACAGCGTCATGGGGATGGCCCAGGCGATGACGTGGAGCATTTCGCTGACCAAAGCCCTGTTTGCCTGGCTGATCTTTTTTGGCTTGTCCTATGGGGTGCGAACGGCCGGGCATATCGGTGTCGATGCCTTGGTGAAACTGGCCAGCAAACCGGCCCAGCGAATCATCGGCATCATTGCCTGCCTTTGCAGCCTGGCCTATGCAGGCCTGCTCGGCGTCGCCAGTTTCGAATGGATTCAAACCTTGTTCATCGCCGAAATCGGCGCCGAAGACCTCGGCCATTACGGCATCAAGCAATGGCACATCGGGCTGATCGTGCCCGTGGGCTTTGCCTTGGTATTCATCCGTTTTGCCGAAATTCTGGTGCGCATCGTGCAAAACCGCCAAACGGGCCTGGGCCTGGCCGATGAGGCCGCGGATGTGTTGAAACTGACCGAGCATGAGGACGACAAGAAATGACCATTCTTTTCCTCTTTGTTGCTCTGTTCGTACTGATGTTTATCGGCGTACCGATCGCCATTTCCCTTGGCTTGGCCGGTTCGCTGACGATCATCCTTTTCAGCCCTGACTCCGTGCGTTCACTGGCCATCAAGTTGTTCGAGACGTCCGAGCACTACACGTTGTTGGCGATCCCGTTCTTTTTGCTGGCCGGCGCCTTCATGACCACGGGCGGTGTGGCACGGCGCTTGATCGATTTTGCCAACGCTTGCGTCGGTCATATTCGCGGCGGCCTGGCCATCGCGGCGGTATTGGCGTGCATGCTGTTCGCTGCGCTGTCCGGCTCAAGCCCCGCCACAGTAGCCGCCGTGGGCTCCATCGCCATCGCGGGCATGGTCCGCTCCGGTTATCCACAGGCGTTCGGTGCCGGTATTGTGTGCAACGCCGGCACGTTGGGCATTCTCATCCCTCCGTCCATCGTGATGGTGGTGTATGCCGCGGCAACCGAAACCTCGGTCGGCAAGCTGTTCATGGCCGGCGTGGTGCCGGGCCTGTTGCTGGGTACTTTCTTGATGATTGCCATCTACATCGTCGCCGTCAGGAAAAACCTGCCCGCCATGCCGCGGGCGACTGTCCGTGAATGGTTGACGGCAGCACGCAAGGCCATCTGGGGCCTGTTGCTCATGGTGATCATCCTGGGCGGCATCTACTCCGGGATGTTCACCCCGACCGAGGCGGCGGCAGTGGCGGCGGTGTACTCGGCATTCGTTGCGCTGTTCGTCTACAAGGACATGACATTCCGTGAAACGCCGAAGGTGCTGCTCGAATCCGCCAAGCTGAGCATCATGCTGATGTTTATCATCGCCAATGCCATGCTCTTCGCACATGTATTGACCACCGAGCAATTACCCCAACAAATCACCGCCTGGGTCATCGGGGCGGGCCTGACGCCGGTGACATTCCTGCTCGTGGTGAACATCGTGTTGTTGGTGGCGGGGGCGTTCATGGAACCCTCGGCAATCATCCTGATCCTGGCGCCAATCCTGTTTCCGATCGCCATGCAGTTGGGGATCGACCCGATCCACCTGGGCATCATCATGGTGGTGAACCTGGAGATCGGCCTGATTACCCCGCCCGTGGGGCTGAATCTGTTCGTCACCTCGGCGGTGACCGGGATGTCGCTGACCGCCACCATCCGTGCAGCCATGCCTTGGCTGATTATCCTGTTGCTGTTCCTGATATTGATTACCTACGTACCGTGGATTTCTCTGGTCCTGCCGAACTGGCTGGGGATGACGTAAACGGGATGAGTCGTTCCGGGCCGTCAGGCCCAATGCCGTGGATCGTTCATCACCGCCTCGTGTTCAGCGAATAGCCTGGGCAATTCAGCCTTGAGGAAGTCCACCCAGGTCCTGACCTTGGCATCGAGAAAACGCCGCGACGGGTACAGCGCATACACATTGCGTTCACGGGGACGCCAGGCCGGCAGCAGGCGCAACAAGGTGCCATCGCTCAAGGGTCGCGTTGCGGTGTAGAACGGAATCAGGCTGATCCCCATGCCAGCCTCCGACGCCTTGACCATCGACTCGGCGACGTTGCACTGAAAGGTCTTGGCCGGGCTGACGGCATGCTCGCCCTCTTCGTCCTGGAACACCCATTCATCGCTGTACAACGGGTCGAGCATGCGCAGGCACTGATGATCATTCAGCGCCATCGGTGTGTGCGGCACACCCCGCCGTTGCAGGTATTGCGGGGAAGCGCAGGGCACGCTGTAAATCTGCCCGATGGTCTGGGCGACCAATTGCGAATCGGCCAGTTCATGGGCAATCGAAATCACCACATCGTGCCCGTCTTCCAGTGGATCGGGATTGCGCTGCGACAGGGTCAGCTCGAACACCACATCAGGGTAAAGCTCGCTGTAACGGGCGATCAACGGCGTGATCAGCACACCCAGCCCGTTCATGCTGTGCACCCGCAGCCGTCCACTCGGTTTGAGATGGGCGCCGCGTGCCTCTGCCGTCGCCTCCTCCATTGATTCGAGTATTTGCCGACTGCGCAGCAGGAAGCGTTCACCGGCCTCGGTCAGGCTCAATCGCCGGGTGGTGCGTTGCAGCAAGCGTGCTTGCACATGCTGCTCCAGATCCGCCACCAGTCGCGACACTTGCGCGGTCGACAGGTCCAGCGCATCGGCGGCGGCGGTAAAACTGGCGCAGTCCACCACGCGGACGAACACCCGCAAGTTATTGAGCAAATCCATAGGCCCTCCAGGGGCGGTGACTGTTACGTTTCATGTAAGGCTGCATCAGGCGCATGCCCCTTTATCGGTCGCGGGCAACGACTAGAATTCAGGTATCGGAATCAACACGGAGCACGAAACAATGAAAAACCTGATCAGCCTGTTTCTGACCGTTGTCGCCACCTCGGCCATGGCCGCCGGCAACGAACCAGCGGCCACCCGTTACAACCCGGCACAGCCGCTGGACATCGCCGAAGTGGTTTCAGTGACAGACACCGCCACCGCCTGCGACGTCGTGCCAGCGACCATGGTCTACATCGATCATCAGGGCGAGACTCATCGCGTGACGTATCATGTGATGGGTAACTGCGTCAGCAGCTTGTGATCGGCGTCTCATAGCAGCGTCCACGTATAGCTGAGGATCAGACGGTTCTCATCGATATCGCTGCGGTAATTGGAGCGCGCCATCACGTTGCGCACGCGAATCCCGAGGCCTTTGAGGCTGCCGCTCTGCAACACATAGCCGAGATCGAGATCACGCTCGCGGTCCTTGCCCTCGAACCCTTGGCCGGTATCGACATTGTTGCCGCTGATATAGCGCACGGTGCTGGTCAGCCCCGGCACGCCGAGCGCCGCGAAATCGTAGTCGTAACGTGCCTGCCAGGAGCGCTCGTCGGTGTAGGCAAACTCGTAGGTCGGCACCTCGTTGCCCAGCGGTGAGATGTTGGCAAAGACTCGCGGGAAGGCGCTGTCGCCGAACATCCCCTGATAGCCGAGATAGAACGTGTGGCCACCGCGCTTGGCCGACAGCAGGGAGAAGAACGCCTGGTTGTCGATATTGCCCAGTAGCTTCTTGCCGTCTTCGCGCGAATCGTAATAGCCAAGGTTGGCGCCCAGGGTCCAGTTGCCCATCGGCTGGCTGTGCTTGAGGCCGATAAAGCGCTGGTTGTAGATATCTTCCAGTTGCCCGAACCAGGCGCTGACCGAGCTGCGTTTATCGTTGAAGGCGTAATCGGCGCCAGCAAAGTTGAAGCCATCACTGCTGACCTGTCGCTGCGGCACATGGCCGAGCATGGCTTGCATTTTTTCGTCGCCAGCCTCGTTGCGCAGGCTGGTCGAATTCAAATGCCCCCCTTGCACCGTCAGGCCATTGATCTCGTTCGAGCTGATGCTTGCGCCCTGATAGCTGGGCGGCAGCAAACGGATATCACTGAAGGCCAGCACCGGCAGATTGGGTTGCAGTTCACCCACCTTCAGTTCGGTCTTGGAGAAACGTACCTTCAACGCGCCTTCCAGACGGCTGTAATCATTCGCGGCACGACCGTCATCCCGCACCGGCAGCAATCCGGTATTGACCCGGTCCGGGCTGCTGTCGAGTTTGAGGCCGAGCAGGCCAATGACATCGACACCAAAACCGACGGGCCCCTGGGTATAACCGGATTTGACGTTGAGGATGAAGCCCTGTGCCCACTCTTCAGCCTTCGACTGATTGTTCGCCCCGACGATGTCGGAAAAGTCCCGGCTGAAGTAGTAATTGCGCGCTTGCAAGGTCGCCGTGGTGTCTTCGATGAAGCCGCCCTCGGCCGCCATCGCACCGGCGGAGAAATTCGAGACGACAGCCATGGACAACGCTGATCCGGTTGTTGGAAAAATCTGTTTCATCGTTTCTTCTCTTATTTTTATTGATCGACAGGTTGAAGTGCTTCAGCCGCAGCGGATTCGCGGCGGGAAACGGGACGGCGGGCGTTTAACAACACATGCGTGACCATGCCGAAAATCAGCCCCCAAAAAGCGGCGGACAAACCCAGCAACGACATGCCCGACGCGGTGGTCAGAAAGGTCACAAGCGCGGCTTCGCGATCACTCGGTACGGCCATCGCGCCGGCCAACGCCCCGGCAATCGCAGCGAACAGCGCCAACCCGGCCAGGGCCGCGATCAATTCCTTGGGGAACGCCGAAAACAGTGAAACCAGGGTGGCGCCGAAGATCCCCAGCACCAGGTAACACAGCCCGCCGACAACCCCGGCCACATAGCGTTTGCCGGGATCTTCATGGGCCTCGCGCCCGGTACAAATCGCTGCGGTGATTGCCGCCAGATTCAGCCCGTGACAACCGAACGGTGCCAGCAGCGCTGTGCCCAACGCACTGCTGGCGATGATCGGGCCGGCCGGCGTGGCGTAACCACTGGCGCGCAGCACCGTCATGCCGGGCACAAACTGGCCGGTCAGTGCCACCATCACCAGGGGCAAGGCGATATTCAGCGTCGCGCTCAGGCTGAACACGGGCGTTATCCACACCGGCGTGGCCAAACCGATCACCAAGGCTTCGCTGTGCAAATCACCTCCGAGAAAAGCCATCGAGCAACCCATCAGCAACACCATCACCACCGCATAACGGGGCATCAGCCGTTTGCAGATCAGGTACGTGGCAAACATCGCCAGCACCAGCAACGGTTTGCCCTGCAGCGACACGAACAACCCGGTGCCGAAGCTGAACAGAATCCCCGCCAGCATCGCCGCCGCAATCGCAGCGGGCAGTTTGCCAATGATCCGGTCAAAGGCACCCGACACCCCGACCAGGAAAATAATCAGACTGCTGACCAGATAGGCGCCCACCGCTTCCGGCATGGAGATCCCCGGCAACAACGCCACCAGCAACGCCGAGCCCGGCGCCGACCACGCGATGATCACCGGCACGCGGTAACGCAGGCTCAGACCGATGCCAAGCACGGCGCTGCCGATCGAAATCGCCCAGACCCAGGACGACAACACCTCCCGCGAGAGATGCGCCGCCTCGGCCGCCTGAAAGATGATCACCAACGGCCCGGCGTAGGAAATCACCGTGGCGATGAAACCGGCGACGGCCGCTGACAGGGAAAAGTCCTGGAATAACCTTTTCATGAAGCCTCGCCGACAGCCCCGTCAGGCGACCCGTGCAAACCCGGTAACGGTTGTCGGGCACTGCGCCGGCTGCTGATGGCGAACACGGTCATGGCAATCGCGGCCACCGCACCCGGCAAGGCAAAGGCCATGAAGTTCAGTTGCAGCGGCAGGCTGATCCCGAGTAACGCACCGCCCAGCAAGGGTCCGACGATGGCGCCGTTGCGTCCGATACCCGACGCCCAACCCAGACCGGTGGAGCGAATGGTCATGGAGTAGAACTGCGCGGCGCAGGCGTACAACAGAATCTGCGAGCCAATGGTGGTGGCGCCGGCAATGGCGATCAGCAGGTACAACACTGGCGTCGGGCTGTTGAAACCCAGCAAGGTGATCGACACGGCCGCCACGGCGAAGAACACCGCCAACACCCGCGGCAGGTTGAGTTTGTCCCCCAGCACACCGCCGCCAACCGCGCCGAAAATGGCACCGAAGTTGAGCACCAGCAGGAACGACAGACTCGATCCCAGGCTGTAACCGGCGTTGGCCATCAATTTTGGCAGCCAGGAACTCAGTGCGTAGACCATCAGCAGACAGCAGAAGAACGCCAGCCACAGCATCAGCGTGCGCAGCGCGCGACCCTCGCGGAACAATTGCAGGACCGGGGTGCCGGTGCCCTTCACTTCGCTCATGTGCAACAGATCGCTGGCGTGGGCGACGTAAGCCGGATCAATCCGTTCCAGAATGTTGCGCGCCTCTGCATTGCGGCCCTGACGCAGCATGAAACCCACCGACTCGGGCAGGAAGTACATGATCAACGGCAACAACAGCAACGGCAGCACCGCTACGTAAAACACCGATTGCCAGCCAAAACTCGGGATCAGCACGATCCCGAGTCCCGCCGAGAGCATGCCGCCCACCGAGTAGCCGCTAAACATGATCGCCACCAGCGTGCTGCGGATTTTCTTCGGTGCGTACTCGTTCATCAGCGCCACGACGTTGGGCATCACCCCGCCGATGCCCAGGCCAGCGATGAACCGGCAAATGCCAAACTCGGTGGGGTTACGGGCAAAACCGTTGAGCACGGTAAAACCGCTGAAGAGCATTACGCAGATCGTGATGGCTTTTTTGCGGCCGATCTTGTCCGACAGCGGACCGAAGAACAGCGCGCCAAACATCATCCCGAACAGTGCGTAACTGCCCAGTGCGCCCGCTTGCAGGGGACTGAGCCCCCACTCTTTCATCAGCATCGGCAGCACCACGCCGTAGATCACCAAATCGTAACCGTCGAAGATGATGATCAGGGCACACCAGAACAGCACCATCCAGTGAAAGCGGTTGAATCGTGCGTTGTCGATAACCTCATGTACGTCAATCTTGCGCATGGCATTTATCTCTTGTTGTTGTTTTTTTAGAGCGTCGGTAACGCGGCGAACGTCCGTACAGCCGAGGGTAGAGGCGCCAGGCACGGCGCAATATCCGCTTTGCGCAGATCGCTATCCGTTTTGTGCGTTGCCCTGAACCGGGCGCGGGATGAGAATTGGCGCGGGCTTGGCGCGCCGCAGATCCGGCAGATCTGACCTTCTCCGATAAACTGACTTCTTTGCGATCGCATTTGAACGCTAAGCTTGGGCCTATGGATGACTCAGATTATTTACGCCTGCTGACCATCGCGGCCGAGCAAGCCAACGCGTTCTTGTCCAATGCCCGCAAATGGGAGCGTGAGCGTTGGGTCTGCCAACGCCTGCTGCAAGGCCTGAACATTCCCTATCGCGCCGACGAGTTCGCCCCCGCCGGGGAGCCGCCGGACGTGCTGTTTCGTGACGCCAGTTTCGAGGTGTTCTTCGTCCTCGACGAAGGCCGGCGCCTCAACGACGAATGGCGCGATGAGCTGCAACGCCGGCGCAGTGCGTTTTCCCTGAGCCAGCTCGTGCGTCGCGAGGCCAAGCCCCGGCGCATTCCGGCCAACGAGTTTCTGCTGAGACTGGCGCCGACCTTGCGTAAAAAAGCGCACAACTACAAAGAACGCGGCATGGACCTGGGGGAACTCGACATCATCGCGTTCGCCAGCCTCAAGCGTGAGGTGCTGGACCTCAACAGCCATTTCCCGCCACCGACCGAATACTTGCGTCAGGGCTGGCGTTCGCTGTCGCTGGTCGGCCCGACGTTCGCACGGGTGCTGTTCGCCCACCCGGACGCGCCGGATTTCCTGCGCAACAACCTGGGTCGCAGCATCGTTTTTGACGTCGGGATCAGCCTGTGAGCCCTTTGCAGGAGTTAATCGCCGAAGTACCGCAAACCGGCCGCGTGCGCTGGATCGGCGTGCGCCCGGAACCTCATGTGCCGATGATCGAACTGGATGCCGTAGAAGCACGACTTGAAGCCGGCCTGACCGGCGATCGAGCCCGCCCCGGTGTGCGTAACGCGCGGCAGGTGACGTTGATTCAGTGGGAACACTTGGCGGTAATCAGTTCGCTGATGGGCCGCCCGGACGATAAGCCGATATTGCCTGATGATTTGCGGCGCAACCTCGTTATCAGCGGTATCAACCTGTTCAGCCTCAAGGGTCGGCGCTTCCGCATCGGCCAGGCGATTTTCGAAACCACCGGCTGGTGCCAGCCGTGCGCACGCCTGCAGAACAACCTCGGCCCCGGGACGTTTCAAGCGGTTCGCGGACATGGCGGAATCACCGCCCGGGTGTTACAAGGTGGAATCATTCGCCTGGACGACACGGTGAGCGTCGAGCCTGTTCCAGCCAGCGGCTATGCTCCGTTCAACGTTCGTTGAATCAGCCTGTAGCTTCTACACCTTCAGCAACGTCTACCTGACGAGGCCCAAAATGACCAGCCGCCTGAACCCAGACGACCAGAAACATGTCGAAGAGTACCTGCACCTGTCCCAGCACCGAGTCGAGCGCCGGCCTTTTCGGCCGTGGATGCTCCTGGTGGTGGTGTTGGCAGTGACCATTGGTTTAGGCCTGTTGAGCCGCTTTATCAGTTACCTGACGCTATGAGCTGCATCGCGCTCGCTCGGGTAATTGCACCGATTTCTTTTAGCCTTGCGAGATATCCCTATGACTCATCGTATTGTCATCGTTGGCGGCGGCGCCGGCGGTCTGGAGTTGGCTACCCGTCTGGGTAAGACTCTGGGCAAACGTGGCACGGCCAGTGTGATGCTGGTCGACGCGAACCTGACCCACATCTGGAAGCCGTTGCTGCACGAAGTGGCGGCCGGGTCGCTGAACTCTTCCGAAGACGAACTCAACTATGTTGCCCAGGCGAAATGGAACCACTTCGAGTTCCAGCTGGGGCGCATGAGCGGGCTCGATCGCACGCAGAAGAAAATCCAGCTGGCCGCCACCTATGACGAAGCCGGCCTGGAACTGGTCCCGGCGCGTGAAGTGGCTTACGACTCGCTGGTGATTGCCGTCGGCAGCACCACCAACGATTTCGGCACTCAAGGCGCGGCGCAGCATTGCCTGTTCCTCGACACGCGCAAACAGGCTGAGCGTTTCCATCAGCAATTGCTCAATCACTACCTGCGCGCCCATGCCGGACAGACCGACAAGGTCGAGCAGATCAGTGTCGCCATCGTTGGCGCGGGTGCCACCGGGGTCGAGTTGGCCGCTGAGCTGCACAACGCCGCGCACGAGCTGGCGGCCTATGGCCTGGATCGAATCAAACCGGAAAACATGCACATCACCCTGATCGAAGCCGGCCCACGGGTGCTGCCAGCCCTGCCGGAACGCATCGGCGGGCCTGTGCATAAAACTCTGGAAAAACTCGGGGTCAACGTCATGACCAATGCCGCGGTCAGCGAAGTAACCGCCGACAGCCTGATCACCGCCGACGGCAAAGTGATCAACGCCAGCCTGAAAGTCTGGGCCGCCGGCATTCGTGCACCGGGTTTCCTCAAGGACATCGATGGCCTGGAAACCAATCGCATCAACCAGCTGCAAGTGCTGCCAACCCTGCAAACCACCCGCGACGAGAACATCTTCGCCTTCGGTGACTGCGCGGCCTGTCCGCAACCGGGCACCGACCGCAACGTACCGCCGCGCGCCCAGGCCGCGCATCAGCAGGCTTCGTTACTGGCCAAATCGCTGAAACTGCGGATCGAAGGCAAGGCGTTGCCAGAATACAAGTACACCGATTACGGCTCGCTGATTTCGCTGTCGCGTTTTTCAGCTGTGGGTAACTTGATGGGCAACCTTACCGGGAGCGTGATGCTCGAGGGCTGGCTGGCGCGGATGTTTTACGTGTCGCTGTATCGCATGCACCAGATGGCGCTGTATGGCGCGTTTCGCACGGCGATGTTGATGTTGGGCAGCAAGATCGGGCGCGGGACTGAGCCGCGACTCAAACTGCACTAACTCGGTTTAGTGTGGGAGCGGGCTTGCTCGCGAAATCGGTGGTTCAGACAACAATTATGTCGACTGACACTCCCTCTTCGCGAGCAAGCCCGCTCCCACATTTGCTCTCTATCAACCTGAAGATGTGTCTCACTGTATCTCCCGCCACGAATTCCCCCCTTCGCTTACAAACTCCCCCCTTGCGCGACACAGTAGCGATACACCCTGCCCTTTAAATGGCCACATCCGAGCAAGGCAACTCGCCCGCTACGGTTATCGCCGCACTCACGTGGCGTCCTTTATCGAACGGTTGTGTCGTGCAACCCAGGAGTATTGAAATGTCCCGTACTACCAAAAACACTATTGGTCTGCTCGGCGCTGTTCTGGCCGGCGGCATGATGTTGTCCGGTTCCGTATTCGCTGCACAGCCGTTGACCCAGGGCTACCTTCTGGCGTCGGCTGAACAAGTGGTGAAAACCCCTGAGGGCAAGTGTGGCGAAGGCAAGTGTGGCGATGCGTCTATGGCGAAGACCGATACGGATGGCGACGGCAAGGTCTCCCGCGCCGAATTCCAGAAAGTCGCGCCGAAGTCCAACTTCGACAAGATCGACACCAACCATGACGGTTTCATCGACGAGCAAGAGGCTTACGACAACGTGAAAGCCAACTTCGAAGCCAACGGCAAGAAAATGCCAAAAGGTCTGTTCGAGCACTTGAAAGATCAAGACGGCGCCTAAGCTTCAAAGAACAAAACCGCGCGTTCCTTCGGGAAGCGCGGTTTTTTTTCATCTCGCGGATTTACACCTGGAAGCGCTGCACCATGGTTTGCAACGAATTGGCCAGCTGCGAAAGCTCATGGCTCGAAGTGCTGGTCTGATCCGCGCCGGCAGCGGAGCGCACCGACAAATCGCGGATGTTCACCAGGTTGCGATCGACTTCCCGCGCCACTTGCGCCTGTTCTTCAGCAGCACTGGCGATGACCAGGTTACGTTCGTGAATCTGATGCACCGACTCAGTGATGGTCTGCAACGCCTCGCCTGCACGCTCGGCCAGGGCCAGCGTGGTGGCCGCACGGGTCGAGCTGGCTTGCATGGACTCCAGCGCCAGAGTTGAGCCACTGCGCATGCCCTGGACCATCTGCTCGATTTCCTGGGTCGATTGCTGGGTGCGATACGCCAGCGCCCGTACTTCGTCGGCCACCACCGCAAACCCTCGACCGCTTTCTCCGGCCCGCGCCGCTTCGATGGCGGCGTTGAGCGCCAGCAGATTGGTTTGCTCGGCAATCGCCCGAATCACATCCAGCACCTTGCCGATGTCCTGCGACTGGTTGGCCAGGGACTGCACCAACCCGCCGGTAATCTGCACATCGCTGGCGAGTGCGCCGATGGCGGTCACCGTTTCGCTGACGCGTTCCTGGCCAGCGTGTGCGGACTCACTGGACTGGCGCGTGGCGTCGGAGGTCGACACGGCGTTGCGCGCGACCTCCTCCACGGCGGTGGTCATTTCAGTGACGGCGGTGGCGGCTTGTTCAATTTCGTTGTTCTGTTGTTGCAGGTTCTGCGTGCCGTCGAGGGTGACGGCGTTCAACTCGTCAGCTGCCGTGGCCAGTTGCGCCGCCGAGCCGCTGATACCTTGCAAGGTTTCCCGCAGGTTCTGTTGCATGGTCGCGAGGGCCTTGAGCAAGCGGCTCACTTCGTCATTGCCATGGGTTTCGATAGGGCGAGTCAGATCGCCTCGTGCTACGTTTTCTGCGGCGTGCAAGGCTTCGCCCAGGGGTTTGACGATGCTGCGGGTCAGCAGCATGGCCAGGCCAACGGTGGCCAAGGCTGCGAGGGCGATGAACAGGCTGACGATCATTCGCGATGTTTCGTAATGCGCTTCGGATTTCTCGCTCTCGGCGGCGACCTGTCTGGCGAACAGTTCGGCCAGGTCATTGAGCTGTTTACCGGAGCCATCGACCACGGTTTTCATGTCTATCAACAGCAGCTTTGTAAGTTCGTCACGACGTCCTTGCTCCGCCAGTGAGAACGATTGAGCAATGCCGGCACGATATGCCGCGAAGGTGGTTTTGAACTGGTCATACAGCGCCTTGCCTTCTACGGTGGTGACCAACTTGTCATAGGCCGCGATCTTTTCGCTCAGCTCTTTGTCGCGGGTGTCCATCTGGCCGCGATAGACAGAAATGTTCTTGGGGTCCTGATCGAGGGCCATGCGCAGGGAGATGGTGCGGATGCGCAACATGATCTCGCGGATCTCGTCACCGCCGCGGATACTCGGCAGCCATTGTTTCTCCACCGCTACTTCGCTGTCGCGAATGCTCGACATCTGCCCCAGTGCGAAAACCCCGAGCAAGGCGACCAACACGGCGATCAGGGCAAACCCCAAGGCGGCCCGAGGTGCGATATTCAACTGACGAAGCAACATAACGAACGCCCTATTGTTGTAATGGCCTGGATTAGGGGCGTTGTTTCGGCATTACCCCGTCGCCTCGTTATCGGCAAGTTGTACGATGACTGAAGTGTTTTTTCTTGAAGAGAAAAATCGAAGACAAAAAAAATCCCCGTATCTTTCGATACGAGGATTTTTAATATGGTCGGGGTAAGGGGATTCGAACTCCTGACATCCTGCTCCCAAAGCAGGCGCGCTACCGGACTGCGCTATACCCCGGTAAAAAAAAGGCACCTTTAAAAGGCGCCTTCTGCGAACAGAGCTTTTGGCGTCTGATCTTAAGATCTGATCCCAGCGTTAACTGGTTTCAAAAATGGTGGGTCGTGTGGGATTCGAACCTACGACCAATTGGTTAAAAGCCAACTGCTCTACCAACTGAGCTAACGACCCAAAAATGGTCGGGGTAAGGGGATTCGAACTCCTGACATCCTGCTCCCAAAGCAGGCGCGCTACCGGACTGCGCTATACCCCGGCTTGAAATTGGCTCCGTGACCAGGACTCGAACCTGGGACCCAATGATTAACAGTCATTTGCTCTACCGACTGAGCTATCACGGAACTACATATTTCAATTACAACGTTTGACGCTATGTTGCACTCTCTTCGACTCGTTCGCATCGCTGCGTTCGTGTGTCTGAGGCGCGCTATTCTACAATCTTAAGCACCTCTGTCAACCCCTTAAATTGCATTCAAGTTAATGATTTGCAACTTATTTCAGATTCCTGCTTGGGGAGCAGAAACCCTTGCGGGTGACTTACTGCGGGGCGCACTTTACAAGCCTTTTCCTTTCAGTTCAACAACCTGACGAAAAAAAGGCCTCGCGATGCGAGGCCTTGTTTATTTCACTGCCGTAACGGATCAGGCAAATACGATTTCGTCGTTTTCCACCGTGCCGACAGCGGTGTCGCCGGGCATGAATCGCCCCGACAAAATCAGCTGCGCCAGCGGGTTCTCGATCCAGCGCTGAATCGCCCGTTTGAGCGGCCGCGCGCCGTACACCGGGTCGTAACCCACCGCGATCAGCTTGTCCATGGCCTCTGGACTCAGCTCCAGTTTCAGCTCGCGCTCGGTCAGACGACTGCGCAGACGACCCAACTGGATCTCGGTAATGCCCGCGATCTGATCCCGCGCCAATGGCTCGAAGATCACCACTTCGTCGACCCGGTTGATGAACTCCGGCCGGAAGTGGGTGGAAATCGCATCCATCACCGCCGCACGTTGCGCCTCGCGATCACCGACCAGTTCCTGGATTTGCACCGAGCCCAGGTTGGAGGTCATGACGATCACGGTGTTCTTGAAATCCACCGTGCGGCCATGACTGTCGGTCAGGCGTCCATCTTCCAGCACTTGCAGCAAGATGTTGAACACATCCGGGTGGGCCTTCTCGACCTCGTCCAGGAGAATCACCGAGTAAGGCTTGCGACGCACCGCCTCAGTCAGGTAACCGCCCTCTTCATAGCCCACGTAGCCCGGTGGCGCACCAATCAGTCGGGCCACGGAATGTTTCTCCATGAACTCGGACATGTCGATCCGCACCATCGCCTCTTCGGTATCAAAGAGGAACTCGGCCAGCGCCTTGCACAGCTCGGTTTTACCGACACCGGTCGGGCCGAGGAACATGAACGAACCGCTCGGGCGATTCGGGTCGGACAACCCTGCCCGGGAACGCCGCACCGCGTTGGAAACGGCAATCACTGCTTCGTCCTGACCGATCACGCGCTGGTGCAACAGGCTTTCCATCTTCATCAGTTTGTCGCGCTCGCCTTCGAGCATTTTCGACACCGGAATGCCGGTCCACTTCGAAACGACTTCGGCGATTTCTTCCTCAGTCACCTTGCTGCGCAGTAACTGGTTCTCGCTTTTGCCGTGCTGATCGACCATTTGCAGGCTGCGTTCCAGGTCCGGGATGACCCCGTATTGCAGCTCGGCCATGCGGTTCAGATCGCCTTTACGGCGTGCGGCTTCCAGCTCCTGACGGGACTGTTCGATTTTCTGCTGGATCTGCGCAGAACCCTGGACTTCGGCTTTTTCCGAGTTCCAGATTTCTTCGAGGTCCGAATATTCACGCTCAAGGCGAACGATTTCCTCCTGGAGTTTTTCCAGGCGCTTGATCGCCGCTTCGTCGCTTTCTTTTTTCAGCGCCTGGGATTCCACCTTCAGCTGAATCAGACGGCGCTCCAAACGATCGAGTACTTCCGGCTTGGAGTCGATCTCCATTCGGATACGGCTGGCCGCTTCGTCGATCAGGTCGATGGCCTTATCCGGCAATTGTCGGTCCGTTATGTAGCGATGGCTGAGCTTGGCCGCGGCGATGATGGCGCCGTCGGTGATCGCCACCTTGTGGTGAACCTCATAACGCTCTTTGAGGCCACGCAGAATCGCGATGGTGTCTTCTTCGCTCGGCTCGTCCACCAGGACTTTCTGGAAGCGTCGTTCGAGGGCCGCGTCCTTCTCTATATATTGGCGGTACTCGTTGAGCGTGGTCGCGCCGACGCAGTGCAGCTCACCGCGAGCCAATGCAGGCTTGAGCATGTTGCCCGCGTCCATCGAGCCTTCGCCTTTACCGGCGCCGACCATGGTGTGCAGTTCGTCGATGAACAGAATGATCTGCCCTTCTTGCTTGGACAGCTCATTGAGCAAGGATTTGAGGCGCTCTTCGAACTCGCCACGGTACTTGGCACCGGCAATCAGCGACCCCATGTCCAGGGACAACAGGCGTTTGCCTTTCAGGCCATCAGGCACTTCACCGTTGATGATGCGCTGGGCCAGACCTTCGGCGATGGCGGTTTTACCCACGCCAGGTTCACCAATCAGCACCGGGTTGTTCTTGGTGCGGCGTTGCAGCACCTGAATGGTCCGGCGAATTTCGTCGTCACGGCCGATCACCGGATCGAGCTTGCCTTCTTCGGCACGCTTGGTCAGGTCGACGGTGTACTTATCCAGCGCCTGGCGCGACTCTTCGTGGTTGGCGTCGTTGACTGCTTCGCCGCCACGCAGGTTGTTGATCGCGTTTTCCAGAGCTTTTTTGCTCACGCCCTGGCCGAGCAGCAACTTGCCGAGCTTGCTGTTCTCGTCCATTGCCGCGAGCAATACCAGCTCACTGGAGATGAACTGGTCGCCCTTCTGCTGGGCCAGGCGATCGGCCTGGTTGAGCAGGCGCGCCAAGTCCTGCGACATGTTCACGTCGCCGGTCGGGTTCTGGATTTTCGGGAGCTGGTCGAGCTCTTTGGTCAGCTCTTTACGCAGGCTGTTGACGTCAAAACCGACCTGCATCAACAGGGGTTTGATCGAACCACCCTGCTGTTCAAGCATGGCTTGCATCAAGTGCGCCGGCTCGATGCCGGGATGGTCGAGGCCGACGGCCAGCGATTGGGCGTCGGATAGAGCTAACTGCAATTTGCTGGTTAAACGATCTATACGCATGGGTCACCTTCCTTTTGAGCAGGTCGGACCGATAAAACATCCTGAATGAAGAAACCTGCCAGATACCTCACTAGATGTGGTCGATTCTGGGAGTTTCAAGCGTCGTGACGTTGATGCAGGTCAGGCAAGTCTAGCGTTCGAGCCAGATCAGGGAGGCAAACCGGCCCGTTTGAGGACTGCGGCGGTAAGAAAAGAAGCGAGGATCGGTCACGGTGCAGAAGCCGCCGCCATAGACAGCGGTGACACCGCGTACTGCCAGACGCAAACGCGCCAGCTCGTAGATGTCGGCCATGAATTTGCCAGCATTTTGACTGGGCACAAAGGCCTTGGCCGCTTCGGGCAGTTGCTGGACGAAGGTCTCGCGCACTTCCGGGCCGACTTCAAACGCTTGCGGGCCAATGGCCGGACCGAGCCAGACCAGCACGTCTTCCGCTGGCACGGCCAGACTGTCGAGGGTGGCTTCCAGTACACCCGCGGCCAATCCACGCCAACCGGCATGGGCCGCTGCTACGCGAGTGCCGGCACGGTCGCAAAACAATGCGGGCAGACAATCGGCTGTCATCGCCGTGCAGGCGATTCCGGGCGTGGCAGTCCAGCTGGCGTCGGCGGTGGCCGTGATGCCTGGGTCCGAGTGGGCCACGACAATGCCGTGAACCTGCTTTAACCAGGCCGGCTGAATAGAGAAATGATCGGTAAGGCGCTGGCGGTTTTCGGCAACAGCTTCGGGGCTGTCGTCGACGTGATCGCCGAGATTGAGGCTGTCGAACGGCGCCAGACTGACGCCGCCCGCACGGGTGGTCACACAGGCTTTCACCCCGGCAGGCGCAGGCCAGTCGGGAATCAGCCAGTCACTCATCCGATGAACGCCTCACGGTCTTGCTTGAGCAGGGTCAGCAACCAGACGAAGTCGTCCGGCAGTGGCGACTCCCAACTCATGCGTTTACCGGTGGTCGGGTGATCCAGCTCTAGGAACCGCGCATGCAGGGCCTGACGCGGGAACGCCTTCAACGATTCGACCATGGTCACACTGGCTGCCGGCGGAATGCGGAAACGACCGCCGTAGGCAGGATCTCCGACCAGCGGGTAGTTGATGTGGGCCATGTGCACACGAATCTGGTGAGTACGACCGGTTTCCAGCTTCACCCGCACGTGAGTGTGGGAGCGGAAACGCTCGAGCACGCGGTAATGGCTGACGGCTTGCTTGCCACCTTCCATCACGGCCATGCGCTGGCGTTGCTGGCCGTGACGACCGATCGGCGCGTTGATCTTGCCGCCGGCAGTCACCACACCGATCACGATGCATTCGTAGATCCGGCTTACGCTGCGGCTCTGCAATTGCGTGACAAGCTGTGTCTGCGCCTGAATGGTCTTGGCCACCACCATCAGACCGGTGGTGTCCTTGTCGAGGCGATGCACGATACCGGCGCGGGGCACATTGATAATGTCCGGCACGTGGTGCAGCAAGGCGTTGAGCAAGGTGCCATCGGCGTGACCGGCGGCAGGATGCACCACCAGGCCCGCAGGTTTGTTGATCACCAGGATGTCGTCGTCTTCATAGACGATGTCCAGCTCGATGTCTTGAGCGATCCATTCGCCCTGAGCTTCCTGCTCGGCAGTCAGCTCAAGAATGGCGCCACCATGAACGATGTCTCGCGGGCGGATAACCGCCCCATCCACAGTCAGGCGGCCGTCTTTGATCCAGGCGGAAAGGCGCGAGCGCGAGTGCTCAGCGAATAATTGTGCGGCGACTTGATCGAGGCGTTGGCCGCCCAATTCGGACGGCACCTCTGCGCGAAGTTCAATTTTATCGGACATGCTCAGACTAGGCGTCGGCACAGCCTTTGGTTTCGGCTGCGCGCTTGTGGTTAAATACGGCGTCTTTTGCCCCGAGGCTATTCAACGGGGCGCTCATCATAACAGGACGGCCCCGCCCAAGACAGCGGCCGTCATAGGGACGCAAGCCGCCATGCAAGTGAAACACCTGCTGCTGATCGCCATCCTCGCATTGACCGCTGCTTGCTCATCGAAGGAAGTCGTAGACGAAAACCTTAGCGAAGTCGAGCTGTACCAGCAGGCTCAGACTGACCTGGACAACAATAGCTACACCGCCGCCACAGCCAAGCTGAAGGCGCTGGAGTCGCGTTATCCGTTCGGGCGCTACGCCGATCAGGCTCAACTCGAGCTGATCTACGCCAACTACAAAAACGCCGAGCCTGAGGCTGCCAAGTCTGCTGCAGAGCGTTTCATTCGTTTGCACCCACAGCATCCGAACGTGGATTATGCGTATTACCTCAAGGGTCTGACCTCCTTCGACCAGGACGTCGGCCTGCTGTCGCGCTTCCTGCCGCTGGACATGACCAAGCGTGACCCGGGTGCCGCTCGCGACTCGTACAACGAGTTCGCCCAGCTGACCAGCCGCTTCCCGAACAGCCGCTACTCGCCGGACGCCAAGCAGCGCATGATCTACCTGCGCAACCTGCTGGCGGCCTACGAGATTCACGTTGCCGACTACTACCTGACCCGTCAGGCTTATGTCGCCGCCGCGAACCGTGGCCGTTATGTGGTGGAAAACTTCCAGGAAACCCCTTCGGTCGGTGACGGCCTGGCGGTGATGACCGAAGCCTACCAGCGTCTGCACCTGGACGACCTGGCAGCCACTAGCCTCGAAACCCTGAAGCTCAACTACCCGAACCACCCAACCCTGGTGGACGGTCAGTTCAAGCCTTCGGTCGACGAAGCCGACAACCGTTCGTGGCTGAGCAAGGCCACTTTGGGCCTGATCGAATCCCGTCCGCCGCTGCCGCCGGGCGAAACCCGCGCCAACCAGGACGTGCAGAAGCAGTTCCAGGATGCCAAGGACGCAATTCCGAACGATCTCAAGCCTAAAGATGCAGATGGCGACGTGATCGAAGAAGAGGAACACGAAGCGCTAGGCAACAACGAAGACCGCTCGTGGTTCAGCTACATGACCTTCGGCGTGTTCGACTGACACACCGGGTTGTGCAAAAAGGGAGACTCTTGAGTCTCCCTTTTTTATTGCGCTGTGCGCGGGTCGGGTCCTTGGCTAAACTGCCTGATCATTAGCCAATAAAGCTGCTCACCATGCTTCGTTTACTGTTCTGGATCGCCCTGATTGCCGCTGCGGTATGGTTCTGGCGCAAATTCAAGGCTTCGACTTCCGCGCCCAGATCCTCAGCCGAGCTGGATGCGGCGCCCATGGTCCGCTGCGCGCATTGTGGCGTTCACCTGCCCCGCGACCGCGCGCTGAGCCTTCAACAACAGTGGTATTGCAGCCAGGCTCACCTTGAGCAAGGCCCGGGCTCCAGTGATCGCTGAGACGACCAGTCCCGGCGGCAAACAGGCCCAGCGACTGCTGCGCCTTTATCATCTCTACCGTTTAAGCGTCGGCATCACTCTGGTGCTGTTGATCTCCAGCAACATGGACAACCAGCTGCTGGCCTTCGCCAAAGACGACCTGCTGCGCAGTGGCAGCTGGTTGTACCTGGTGCTGAACATCTTGCTGGTGGTCTTTTGGGAAAACACCCGACGGCCGGCCCAGCTTTTCAGCCTCGCCCTGGTCGATGTCCTGCTGCTGTGCGGCCTGTTTTATGCCGCCGGCGGCGTGGCCAGCGCCATCGGCAACTTGCTCATCGTGTCCGTGGCCATCGGCAACACCCTGTTGCGCGGGCGTATCGGCCTGTTGATCGCGGCGGTTGCGGCCATTGGCATTGTCGGTTTCAGTTTCCTCCTGAGCTTCAGCCATCCCATCAGTCCCAGCGAGTATCTGCAAGCCGGCACCCTCGGCGCGCTGTGTTTTGCCGCGGCATTGCTGGTGCAAGGTTTGATCAGGCGGCTGGAAGTCAGTGAACACCTCGCCCAGCAGCGAGCCAGTGAAGTGGTTGGCCTGGAAGCGCTCAACGCGTTGATCCTGCAACGCATGCGCACAGGCATTCTGGTGCTGGACGATCAGCGGCGGGTCCAACTGGCCAATCACAGCGCCTTGAGCTTGCTGGGGCAGAAAACCCTCGACGGCCAATTGATCGACGATTTTTCGCCGGCCTTGGTCGAACGCCTGCAACTGTGGTTCAACAACCCGACGTTGCGCCCGCAAAGCCTGAAAACCACCAGCAATGGCCTGGAACTGCAACCCAGCTTCATCGCCCTGGACCAAAGCCCGAATCACCAGACCCTGGTGTTTCTCGAGGACCTCGCCCAGATCGCTCAACAAGCGCAGCAACTGAAACTCGCCGCACTGGGTCGCCTGACTGCCGGTATCGCCCATGAAATCCGCAATCCACTGGGCGCCATTAGTCATGCCGCGCAGCTATTGCAGGAATCCGAGGAACTGAACGGCGCGGATCGGCGTCTGACGCAGATTATCCAAGACCACTCTCAGCGAATGAATCGGGTTATCGAAAACGTCCTGCAACTGTCCCGCCGTCAGCAAACCGTGCCGCAAAGGCTCGATCTGAAGCCGTGGCTGGAGCACTTCGTCGTCGAAACCCGTGAAGGGGCAACCGATCGCCAATTGATTCACCTGCGTATCGGCCAGGGCGACTTCAAAACCTTGATGGACCCGAATCAGCTGGCCCAGATTCTCGACAATCTGTTGCGCAATGCCTGGCGCCACAGCGCGCTGAATCACGATCTGGCGCAGGTCTGGCTCGAGTTGTTTGTCGAGCCAAGCAGCCAGTTGCCGACGCTCGAAGTCCGGGACAACGGCCCCGGTGTGGCGCCGGACCAACAGACGCATTTGTTCGAACCCTTCTTCACCACCAGTAGCCAGGGCACAGGCCTGGGGCTTTATCTGTCCCGTGAGCTGTGCGAAAGCAACCAGGCCCGCCTAGACTTCAATCCACGCCAAGGCGGCGGCTGCTTTCGCATCACTTTTGCTCACGGACGGAAACAAAGTTGAACATGAGCCCACGGCCAATAGTCCTGATCGTCGACGACGAACCGGATATCCGCGAACTCCTGGAAATCACCCTGGGACGGATGAAACTCGATACCTACAGTGCCCGTAACCTTGGCGAAGCCAAGGCCTTGTTGACGCGGGAGACATTTGACCTGTGCCTGACCGACATGCGCCTGCCCGATGGCACTGGCCTTGAGCTGGTGCAGTACATCCAGCAGCGTTATCCACAGGTGCCGGTGGCGATGATTACCGCCTACGGCAGCCTCGAAACGGCGATCAACGCCCTCAAGGCCGGAGCCTTCGACTTCCTGACCAAACCGGTCGACCTGACGCGCCTGCGCGAACTGGTTACCAGCGCCCTGCGCTTGACGGCTGCGGGCGGCGCCAGTACCGCCATCGATCGCCGGTTGCTGGGCGATTCACTGCCCATGCGCAACCTGCGCAAACAAATCGACAAACTCGCCCGCAGCCAGGCGCCTGTGTACATCAGCGGTGAATCCGGCAGCGGCAAGGAATTGGTCGCCCGGCTGATTCACGAGCAGGGCCCACGGGCCGCTCAACCGTTCGTCCCGGTCAACTGCGGGGCGATTCCGTCGGAATTGATGGAAAGTGAATTCTTCGGTCATCGCAAAGGCAGTTTCAGCGGCGCCATCGAAGACAAACCCGGGCTGTTTCAGGCAGCCCACGGCGGCACGCTGTTTCTCGACGAAGTGGCTGACTTGCCCTTGGCGATGCAGGTCAAATTGCTCAGGGCCATTCAGGAGAAAGCCATTCGCAGCGTCGGCGGGCAGCAAGAAGTGGTGGTCGACGTGCGCATCCTTTGCGCCACGCACAAAGACCTCGACGCCGAAGTCAGCGCCGAACGCTTTCGCCAGGATTTGTACTATCGGTTGAACGTGATCGAGCTACGAGTTCCCCCCTTGCGCGAGCGCCGCGACGACATCGAACCACTGGCCAGTCATGTGCTCAAGCGTCTGGCGGCCGGCAGCGGCCAGCCCGCCGCAAAGCTCCACCCACTCGCTCTCGACGCACTGAAAAGTTACCGCTTCCCAGGCAACGTGCGGGAGCTGGAGAACGTGCTGGAGCGGGCTTACACCCTGTGTGAGAACAAACAGATCGAAGCCAGCGACCTGCGACTGGCCGAAGGCAACTGCACAGCAGAGAACGGCGTGGCGGACCTGACGCAGATCGACAACCTGGAAGACTATCTGGAAAACGTCGAGCGCAAACTGATCCTGCAGGCATTGGAGGAAACACGCTGGAACCGCACGGCGGCGGCTCAGCGGTTGAATCTTTCGTTCAGATCGATGCGTTATCGGCTCAAGAAGCTCGGCCTGGATTGAGGGCCCCTTCGCGAGCAAGCCCGCTCCCACAGTTGACCGGGTTGCCCAGACAGACACGGTCTAAATGTGGGAGCGGGCTTGCTCGCGAAGGCAATCTGACAGGCGCTGAAGATTCTGCGACTAGATCCGACCCTCGGGAGCATAGGGAGCCGGATCAATAATCGGCGCCCTCCCCAGCATCACATCCACAAACAACTGACACGACGCCGGCGCCAGCACCAGCCCATTACGGTAATGCCCGCAATTGAGCCAAAGCCCGTCGAACCCCGGCACTCGGCCAATATAAGGAATCCCCTCCGGCGAACCCGGGCGCAATCCGGCCCAATGCCCCACGACTTCGGCATCCGCCAGCGCAGGGATCAATTCCACCGCCGATGCCTTCAGACTCTCCAGCGCTGAGTCGGTCGGCGTCTTGTCGTAGCCTTCATGCTCCAGCGTACTGCCAATCAGAATGTGCCCGTCGCGCCGGGGAATCGCGTAACGCCCCTTGGCCAGCACCATGCTCGGCAAGAAGTCCGCCGCGCACTTGTACAAAATCATCTGCCCTTTGACCGGCTCGACCGGCAATTCAAGGCCCAGACTCTTGAGCAAGTCGCCACTCCAGGCGCCAGCCGTCAGGACTACCTGATCACCAAGAACCGGGCCCGCCGAAGTCTGTACGCCGACGACCCTGTCGCCTTCACGAATAAACCCGCTGACTTCGCACTGCTCACGAATCGTCACGTTCGGCAACGCCAGCAATGCGGCCTTGAGGGATTTAACCAGACGCGGATTACGCACGTTGGCCACATCGGCCATATAGATCGCCCGGGAAAACCCGGCACCCAAAACCGGTACGGCATCATGTGCCGCCGAGATATCCACAGCCCGCAACGGACGGTTTTCACGCTCGGCCCAGGCCAGCGCCTCGGCCTCGTCATCCAGATCCAGCCAATACAAGCCGGTGGTGTGCACTTCAGGATCAACCCCGGTCGCGGCGAACAGTCGCTCACCGAGCTGTGGATAAAAATCCTGGGACCAATGCGCCAGTGCGGTAACTGCCGGACTGTAGCGCCACGGATAGAGCGGCGAAACAATCCCGCCACCGGCCCATGACGACTCCTGACCGACGCTCGACCGATCCAGCAACACGACACTTTGCACTTCGGACGCGAGATTGAACGCCGTCAGCAGCCCGATCACGCCGCCGCCGACAATCACCACTTGCTGTTGCCTGCTCATGTTCTGATCCAACCGATAAATAGACAGAGGGCGCAAAAAGGCGCCCGAAAAAGAAACTCAGCGCCCCCAGCAATCTTTGGTGGCAAGCCCGGACGTCGCATTGACCATGCTTCTGACACCCGTATTGGTGAGGGTGAAATCCCCACACTTGTCGGTCGCCATTGCAGCGCCGGTCTTGCGCGTTGCCGTCAGCAAAAAGGTTTGATCGGTCAGGGTCGGGGTGATGGTGTAGAAGTCGTTGCCGGCACTCAGTCCGGTGGCAGCGGTGTAGACATTGTTCTTCGAGTAGAACCGCTCAAGGATCTGCGCCTGCTCGGAGAGCAGCCCGGCCACTTCCGTGCGGCGGCCCTTTTTCACGTACTCCGTGAGGTTTGGAGCGGCAATGGTTATGACGATCCCGATGATCGCAATCACGATCATGATTTCGATCAGGGTGAAACCTCGGTTGGATCTGCGCATTCCTAAACTCTCACTTACTGTATTTGTCGCCACATGATGCGACGGCTGCCGCCGCCGGATTTTTCCACCAGGGTGCTGATGCCGCCACTGGAATCGTTCACGATCTTGCGGGTCGCGCCGTTGACGATGGCGTTCAGGGTCGGGATGCCACCGGTGAAAATCACGCCACTGGACACCGTATCCTTGGTGTCGACCGTCCCATCGTTGTTGGTGTCGAGCACCGCGTAGTTGAGCATCTTACCGCTGAACGCATCCAGTTCGACCAGTTTGCCCGTACCGAAGCTGGCGCACGGGTCAGTGGTGTCCACACTCGCCGTGGTAAAGACGATCCGCCCCAGCACCAGATTGGCCTGATTGATCACCCGCTCCCCCGTCAGCACGCTGTTGTACACCAGCGGCAAGTACCAGCCCTTCTCCCCCGGATAGATCACGTCGTTCTGGCTGGTGGTGATGAATTGCCCGGTGCTGCCCGAGAACACACCGGTCACCGCTTGCGCCTGCAAACTGGCCACGGTGATCTGACCCGCCCCGCCTTCCGCATCCCACACGGCATAGAACGCCTGCAAATCCTTGTTGGTCTTGTCGGCAGTCTCGTTGAATTTTCCGGTGCCGAAGAATACTTCCTTGCCGCCCAGTGAATTGTCCGCCAGCAGCGGCTGCACGGTAATCGGCTGGGTGGCGCCACCCGCCGTGGTAAACAGCGGCTTGCCGGCAAACGCCAGGCCCCAGCTATCAGGGGCGGTAGCGCTCAAATCAAACTTCCATAACCGCCCTTTCAAGTCGCCACCATAGGCGGCCTGCACCACATTCTGCGAGTTGACCCTGAGCTTCACCGACGACAGGCCATTAGTGGTATCGGTGCTGTCGACCACTATTTTCCTGATCAACGAGCCGTCACGCACGTCCACCACGTACAACGCTGCCACCCCGGAGTTGCTGCCATAGCCGTTGGAAATGAACGCAGCCCAGCGACCGTCGGCCAAGCGTGCCACTTCCGGTCGTGCGTAGGCATAACCCAGATCATTGAAAACGTTCGCGGTGTTCGGAGTGGCCGGCGCACTGAATTCCCACAGCGCCTTGAACACGTTACCCGCCGATGCATCGAACAGCTGCAACGCATAAAAAGTCCTGCCGCCGGCCCCGGTTCCGCCAATGGCCAGGGTTTTCCAGGCGCTGCCGAACTGGGCATCGAACACCCCGACCTGACCGTCGACCAGAAACTTGTGGCTCACACCGTTGATGTAGGTTAAATCGGCGATGTAGCGCAGCGATGGCAACACACTGGAAGGCATGTAGGCATAACGCCGGGTGCCATTGGCTGAGTTGATGACATTCACGAACCCGTCGTTGGCGTTCACCACCAGACTGGTACTCATGGTGGCGGCCTTGGTGGTCAGGTAGGTGCTGTAGGTGGTGTCGCCCGTCAGATCAGAGGCGGTTTTGTCCGTGGGTGACGCCAGTACGAGGGGTGAATTGATGATGTCGCCGAGCAGCACGCTACGCACCTTGAGCCCGGCTTTGTTGGTGCCCTTGCTCCACTCCACCAGATCGCTGCCGGTGATGCCGGTCGGCAGGCCTTGGCTGAGAGAGGCCTGCTGTGCGGGGGAAAAACTGGCATAAGCCAGGGTGACCGCCGCGTTGGTCAGGGTGTTCCAGGACTGGTAAGTCGGCGCTGTGGCACCGGGAACGATGGTGGTGTCAGTGGTCCACAGCGCTGCGGCGGTGTTCACGATGCCCGCCGAGGTGAAGCCAAAGGATTTGATCGTGCCGCGCCAGTCCTTCGGGTCATAACTGGTCTGGAAGTAACTTGAATTGCTGGCCAGGGTGGTGCCGCTGGTGACACCGCTGCCACCGGAACCGGCCTTGGAGGTGATGTCGCTCAGGGCCGAGGACAATGCATTGTTGAGCCCCGCGCTGTCGGTCGCCTGGTAGTACTTGCCCTGCCCGTAGCTAGCCGCGTCCGACAACATCTGATTCGCTGCGGTAAAACCCACGGTGTAAGTGTTCATGTTCTGCTTGGGAAAATCCGCAGCGTTCCAGCTTTTTCCTGCCAGATCGTTACCAGTGGAGCGCATGTCGATGTCGAAGGAAAACTTGGCAATGTCGTCCAGATACAGCGTGTCGCCTTCTCCGTCACCGTTCAGGTTGTCACCATCGTTATTTACGCCATCCCAGTTGGGCAAGCGTGTACCGCCCAGTGGATCGGTAGTCGGAAAAGTCCGGTCATAGGTCGGTAAGCCATCGGTGATCACGACGCCATAGTTTTTCTGACAACGATACTGAATCGGACTGGTGTAAGTGGTTGGCGTCGAGTTGTAGTACGGCGCCATGCCGCGCATGTACCGCGTGATCTCGTAGTAGGTTTCCGCCAACGGGGTATTGGCGATTGCACTCAAACCATCGATCGATGAAATCAGGTTGTTGAAGTTGGTTTGCGCCTGCCCCTGAGTGATGCTCCCGCCAGCAGATAGATCACTGACAGCGCGGGGAATAAACCCGCCAGGACCGGAATTACTGCCCGTGGGCGGGTTGAATGTCGCAAGCCCGATACGCAGCTCGCGATTACTGGTCACCAGATTCGTAGAAACATCCTTCGCTACGTTCATGCGGTAATCGTTGGGGATGGCACCAGTGCCAGTGGTGAAATCCCTGTTCGAACCATTGGCCAGGCTCACCAGATAAGACAGATAGTTAGCCGTATAACGCGTGTTTTCATTACCCACAGGGTCGGGTAGCTTCAGGCATATCGATGACAATCCCAAAAACCCCCGATAAAAACCGTACCAGTTGCCGTTGTTGGAGCAGTTGCCGCGGTTAAGGCTCGATAAGGCGATATTGGTATCGTCCATGTCCAGGTTCTGTCCGTTCAAACATGAGCCGTTTGAATTGCAGTTCGCAATTTGCGCGCGGCTGACAGTCGGATCGAAACCCGGCGCCCAAATGATGTTGTTCATGCTCCCCGAGTCGTCGATCAGCAGCATGACGTTCGGAGCGACGGCTGCGGCGCTTAACAGCGGAGAGTCCGAGGGCGTGAAAGCGTAGGCCGGAGCCGACAGATAAAGCCCCAGTACCGCGCCGCAAAACAGCCGCCACACGCCACGGCGCCTTTCAGTACTTCGCATAAACACTCTCCACGACGCTGCGCGAGTTGCCTGCGATGCCGACGGCGGTCACCCGGTAAAGCGTCGCCGAGGTGTTGCTCGGCACATTGACGGCATTGACTGTGGTGCCGATATTCTGCACCCCGTAAAAACCGCTGCCGGAGGCAATCCACGTCACCCCAGAGGTGGAACTGGCGCCGGCGGCGGTGATCGTCGACGCGTCCGACGGTGGTGCGCACTGGCTGCAGACCGGCAATGAATAGCTGTCCAGTTGCACCGCGCTTTCTCCTACGCGTAACGACGCTTCGGCGCGCTGGAACGACTGGTTGCGCAAGCTCACGCTGCCGGCCATTTTTTCCTGCAAGGTGGCGTTTTGCATGGATGAAAGGCCGATCAACGTCAGCAACAGCAGAAACACCAGGCTGACCAGCAGCGCCATCCCGCGCTGGGCGTGAAAAGTCATGGTGGCCTTCCTCATGGCAACCTGTTGCGCAAGGCAGCAACCACATTGAAGGTTTGATTGCGCACCCGGTTGTTCGGGTCGGTGAGGGTCAGGCTCAGGCGGACGCTGCGAATTCGTGCAGGGTCGGACGGGTTAGGGCTGTAGCTGGAAGCAGCTACGTCAGTGGCAGAATTGGCGAGGCCGAAACTCACGCTGAAGGCACTGACGTTATCGATCAGCACAAACTGGGCCGGCGTGCCCGTGCCAGAGCCCAACATGATTTTGTTGTTGCTGTAGCTGTAGATCAGGCGGCGGATCGGAAACGCCAGAAACCCTGAAGCCGGTACCCGCGCCCCCGTGTAGGCCGTCGCCGTGTTCCGACAGTCGGAGATCACCGTCCAGGCCGGCACCCCGCCACTGCTTCCGACATCAGCGGTCACCAGCGTCAACTTGAGGTTGGCGTTGTCCCAACTGATGGGCGTTATCTGCCCGGCGCTGAAGTCGCCGGCAGTGCTCGAGTCAGTGATCGTTCCCAGGCAGCCAAACATACCGACCATGCGGATTTCCTGAATCATTTTGCTCAGCACGAAACGCGCATCTTCCTGCATGGCGGCGGCGGTGTTCTGGCTGACATAGGTGTTCTTGGCGGCGATGAAAACCTGCACCACGCCCAGCACCACAATCAGGCTCAACGCGAGGGCAATCAACAACTCGATCAGCCCGAACCCCCTGCTGGACCGCCTCATGGCGTTGCCACCGGGTCGACAGCGGCACGACTGGTCAAGACTAAGCTACGGCGTGAATTGGCGGTATTGGCGGCACGCGAGTCATCCCAGGTAATGGTGATGGTGTATACGCGCTGGGTCAGCGTAACGCTGCCAGTGGCCGTCGCACCGCCGAAATTGACGATGCTGGTGGTGAAATCGTAGAGGTCCTGATCGCGGGCAACGTTCAGATTGCCCGATGTCGGTGGCGTCACGGTGTAGTCGGCGCCGGAGTTGGCGCGAATACGGTCCATCATGTCGTAGGCGATAAAACTCGCCTGGCTGGTCATCCGCGAGCTGTCGGTGTACTTCAGCGCATTGAGCTGAATCGCCGCCGCGCCCAGCAGCCCCACGGTCAGAATCACCAACGCGACCAGCACTTCGATCAGCGTCATGCCCTCCTGTGCATGTTTGCTCCGTTCCCTCATCCGCAATTTCCACCCAGTAGAATTCTTCCGTTCAAACACACATTCAGCGTCCTGCTTTGCGCCCCCAAAACATAGCTGATCACCACGGGTGTGGACGGTGCCGACAAACCGCCCAGATTGTTGAAATCGATGGCAGTCACTCCCAAGGGTAGCGTCAGTGTCGCCCCACTGCTCATCGCTGGAACAACCCGCAATATATTGGCCAGATTGCCAGTACCGTCATAGACCGCCAACTCACCGGTCCAGACGCTGCCACCCGCCGTCGGACGAAGCCGGGTGGCGACGCCCCGGTCGATGGCTTCAAGTCGTGCGAAATTGAGTCCGCGTTGCAGGTCGCTGATTTCGGTGTCGGCCTTGGTGCCTTGCACCGACCGGGTAAACGCCGGTACAGCCAAGGTGATCAGGATCAAAAATACCGCGAGCGAGACCAGCAGCTCGATCAGCGTGAAACCTTTTGTACGATGATCCATCGGTGCCCTCCGTTGCCGTCGGCTATACCTGCTTCTACACGCTAGAACATTCGACCGACCGGCGTACGGTTGATTTGCCATTACTCGCGCACGGATTGCGCGGGCCGCAGCACTCCACGGAGGGAGATGACATGCATCAGCAAGGCTTCAGCCTGATCGAACTGCTCATGGGACTGACAATCGCCGGGATTGTTCTGCTGTTGGTCAGTCCGGCGTTTGCGGCACTTACGGAATCGAATCATCGCGAGGAGGCGGCGAAGTCTCTTGCCAGTGGTATTCGTAGCGCGAGAAGCGAAGCACTCGCGCGTAATCAGACCATCGTCATACATGGCATCAACGACGACTGGGGTCAGGGCTGGCGAATCATTCTGGATATCAGCGGCAAAGGGCCGGAGGACAGCAGCAATCCGCTGCTGATTGAACGCGTGAGTGGCGCTCGGGTGCCGATTGTCGGCAACTGGCCGGTCAAGCGATACGTACGATTCAGCCGTATTGGCGAACCACAGATGCCTGGCCGGGCCTTTCAAGCGGGAACGCTGCACATTTGCGCAGCCCGCGAACCGGTCACCCAGCTCCAGGTGGTGCTGGCCGCGACCGGTCGCGTCAGTCTGCGCAGCGATAAGGCCGAGCAGGCGCTGTGTCCGGGAGGGAAAAAAGTTAAAGCAGCGAGCGCACGCGCAACTCTTTAGGCATGGAGAACGTGATGTTCTCCTCGCGACCGGCCAATTCATCGGCGCCGGTAGCACCCCAGGCCTGCAACTGCTGGATCACGCCACGCACCAGCACTTCCGGCGCAGAGGCGCCAGCGGTGATGCCGATACGCTCGACACCGTCGAACCAGCTCTTTTGCAGGTCTTCGGCGCCGTCGATCAGATAAGCCGGGGTGGCCATGCGTTCGGCGAGTTCACGCAAGCGGTTGGAGTTGGAGCTGTTCGGGCTGCCGACCACCAATACCACGTCGCATTCGTCGGCCAGTTGCTTCACGGCGTCCTGACGGTTTTGCGTGGCGTAGCAGATGTCGTCCTTGCGCGGACCACCGATCGCCGGGAAGCGTGCACGCAGGGCGTCGATCACGCGACTGGTGTCGTCCATGGACAGGGTGGTCTGAGTCACGAACGCCAGTTTTTCGGGATTGACCACCTGCAACGAGGCAACGTCTTTCTCGTCCTCAACCAGATAGATCGCACCACCATTGCTGCCATCGTACTGGCCCATGGTGCCTTCGACTTCCGGGTGACCGGCGTGGCCGATGAGGATGCATTCGCGGCCGTCGCGGCTGTAGCGCGCAACTTCGATGTGCACCTTGGTGACCAGCGGGCAGGTTGCGTCGAACACTTTCAGGCCCCGGCCAGCGGCTTCGGTACGCACAGCCTGGGAAACGCCGTGGGCACTGAAGATCACGATGACGTCGTCCGGCACCTGATCCAGTTCTTCGACGAAGATCGCCCCGCGAGCGCGCAGGTCTTCGACGACGAATTTGTTGTGGACCACTTCATGGCGCACATAGATCGGCGGACCGAAGACTTCCAGGGCGCGATTGACGATTTCGATCGCCCGGTCCACACCGGCGCAGAAGCCACGGGGGTTGGCGAGTTTGATTTGCATGCTGTGCCTCGTGTCTTGCGCGCAAGAAATAGTAGTGCCACCTGTCATACGAACACCGGGTTCGAAAACAGTGAAAATCTTAATGCGGGAGCGGCGGTGCGGCGATCCGACTTGCTCGCGAAGAGTCCAACACATTCAACATTGATGTTGACTGACACTACGCTTTCGCGAGCAAGCCCGCTCCCACAATTAGACCGCATTCGGTCAGTTACAGCGATTTGACGCTGATGATCTCGACGTCAAAGGTCAATGTCTTGCCGGCCAGCGGGTGGTTGAAGTCGATGGTCACTTGCTCGTCATCGAATTCTTTCACAACGCCAGGCAGCTCAGTATTGGCCGCATCGTTGAAGATCACCAGCAAGCCCGGCGACAGGTCCATGTCCTTGAACTGCGAGCGCGGGATGATCTGCACGTTTTGCGGGTTCGGCTGGCCGAACGCGTTTTCCGGTTGAATCGTCAGCGTGCGCTTGTCGCCCGCCTTGAAGCCGAACAGCGCCGCTTCGAAACCTGGTAACAGGTTGCCATCGCCGACCTTGAAGGTCGCCGGGGCTTTGTCGAAGGTGCTGTCGACGGTATCGCCGTTCTCCAGGCGCAATGCAAAGTGCAAGGTGACTTCCGTGTTCTGGCGAATGCGTTGCTCAGCCAATACCTGTTCAGTCATGAACGGTTTCTCCGGTTTTCTTGCTTTTGAACATATCCAGCGCAAGCATCACGGCACCGACGGTAATCGCACTGTCGGCGAAGTTGAACGCCGGGAAATACCAGCGGTTCTGCCAATGCACCAAAATGAAGTCGATCACATGGCCCAGGGCGATGCGGTCATAGAGATTGCCCAGGGCCCCGCCCAGTACCAGCGCCAACGCGACGGCCAGCCAGGTTTCGTTGCGCCCCAGACGCTTGAGCCAGACCACCAGCACCACACTCACCGCAATGGCGATCAGGGCAAACAGCCAGCGCTGCCAGCCGGAGCTGTCAGCCAGGAAACTGAAAGCAGCGCCGGTGTTATAGGCCAGGGTCCAACTGAACAGATCGGGAATGATCACGATCTGCTGGAACATTTCGAGCTTGTTTTCGAAGTAGAACTTGCTGGCCTGGTCGATGACCAGAACCAGCAAACTCAACCAGAGCCAGCTCAACCGTCCGAAACGGCCAACGGCATTAGGCATAGTGACGAACCTCGCCAGCGCCGCTGATGTTGTCAACGCAACGACCGCAGATTTCCGGATGCTCCGGGTTCACGCCGACGTCTTCACGGCAGTGCCAGCAACGGGCGCACTTGGCGAAGGCCGACTTGACGATTTTCAGCTTCAGGCCGCTGACTTCGGTGACTACCGCGTCCGCTGGCGCCTGAACAAAAGGCGCCACGCTGGCGGTCGAGGTGATCAGTACGAAGCGCAGTTCGTTGCTCAGCTGGGCCAGGTCGGCACTCAGCGCGTCTTCGGCGAACAGCGTCACTTCGGCTTGCAGGTTGCCACCGACAGCCTTGGCCGCGCGCTGGATTTCCATTTCCTTGTTGACCGCGACCTTCACCGCCATGATCCGCTCCCAGTAGGCGCGGCCCAGTTCGACGTTGTCCGGCAGTTCGGTCAGGCCTTCGTACCAGGTGTTGAGCATCACCGATTCGTTACGCTCGCCCGGCAGGTATTCCCACAGTTCGTCGGCGGTGAAGGCGAGGATCGGCGCGATCCAGCGCACCAGCGCTTCGGAGATGTGGTACAGCGCGGTTTGCGCCGAACGGCGGGCCTTGCTGTTGGCGCCAGTGGTGTACTGACGGTCCTTGATGATGTCGAGGTAGAAACCGCCCAGCTCCTGCACGCAGAAATTGTGAATCTTGGAGTAGACGTTCCAGAAGCGGTATTCGCCGTAGTGCTCTTGCAACTCGCGTTGCAGCAGCAGTGTGCGGTCCACGGCCCAACGGTCCAGCGCGAGCATTTCTTCGGCCGGCAGGATGTCGGTGGCCGGGTTGAAACCGGTCAGGTTGGAGAGCAGGAAGCGCGCGGTGTTACGGATACGCCGGTAGGCGTCCGCACTGCGTTGCAGGATCTGCTCGGAAACTGCCATTTCACCCGAGTAATCGGTGGAAGCCACCCATAGACGCATGATATCGGCGCCCAGGGTGTCGTTGACCTTTTGCGGCGCGATGACGTTGCCCAGGGATTTCGACATCTTGCGGCCGGACTCGTCGACGGTGAAGCCGTGGGTCAGCAGTTCGCGGTACGGGGCGTGGTTGTCGATGGCGCAACCGGTCAGCAGCGACGAGTGGAACCAGCCACGGTGTTGGTCGGAACCTTCCAGGTACAGGTCGGCGCGAGGACCGGCCTCGTGGCCCATCGGGTGCGAACCGCGCAGGACGTGCCAGTGCGTGGTACCCGAATCGAACCAGACGTCCAGGGTGTCGCTGATCTTGTCGTACAGCGGCGCTTCGTCACCCAGCAGCTCGGCCGCGTCCATCTTGAACCAGGCTTCGATGCCTTCGACTTCGACGCGCTTGGCGACTTCTTCCATCAGCTCGGCGGTACGTGGGTGCAGCTCGCCGCTTTCCTTGTTCAGAAAGAACGGGATCGGCACGCCCCAGTTGCGCTGACGGGAGATGCACCAGTCCGGACGGTTGGCGATCATCGAGTGCAGGCGTGCCTGGCCCCAGGCCGGAACGAACTGAGTTTCTTCGATGGCTTTGAGCGCGCGCTTGCGCAGGGTGTCGCCGCTGACAGGCTCTTTGTCCATGCCGATGAACCACTGCGCGGTGGCGCGGTAGATCAGCGGGGTCTTGTGACGCCAGCAGTGCATGTAGCTGTGTTCGATGATGGTGGTGTGCAGCAGCGCACCGACTTCAGTCAGCTTGTCGACGATGGCCGGGTTGGCCTTCCAGATGAACTGGCCGCCGAAGAACTCCAGCGACGTTACATAAACGCCGTTGCTCTGTACCGGATTGAGGATGTCGTCGTTGACCATGCCGTATTTCTTGCAGGTCACGAAGTCGTCCACGCCGTAGGCCGGAGCGGAGTGAACCACGCCGGTGCCAGCGCCCAGTTCAACGTAGTCGGCCAGGTAAACCGGCGACAGGCGATCGTAGAACGGGTGACGGAAGTTGATCAGCTCCAGTTCTTTACCGGTGGTGGTCGCGATGACCGAACCTTCCAGGCTGTAACGGGCCAGGCACGACTCGACCAGCTCTTCAGCCAACACCAGCAGTTTGTCGCCGACATCGACCAGGGCGTAGTTGAATTCCGGGTGAACGTTCAGCGCCTGGTTGGCCGGGATGGTCCACGGGGTGGTGGTCCAGATCACGATCGAAGCAGGTTTGGCCAGGGACGCCAGACCGAAAGCGGCAGCCAGTTTGGCTTCGTCGGCAATCGGGAAGGCTACGTCGATGGTCGAGGACTTTTTGTTCTCGTACTCGACTTCCGCTTCAGCCAGGGCCGAACCGCAGTCAAAGCACCAGTTCACCGGCTTGAGGCCCTTGAACACAAAACCGCCCTTGACGATTTCGGCCAAAGCGCGGATTTCACCGGCTTCGTTCTTGAAGTCCATGGTCTTGTACGGGTTGGCGAAGTCGCCCAACACGCCCAGACGGATGAATTCGGATTTCTGGCCTTCGATCTGCTCGGTGGCGTAGGCACGGCACAGTTCGCGGGTCTTGTCCGCGCCCAGGTTTTTGCCGTGGGTCACTTCGACTTTATGCTCGATCGGCAGACCGTGGCAGTCCCAGCCCGGAACATAAGGCGCGTCGAAACCCGACAGGGTTTTCGAGCGGATGATCATGTCCTTGAGAATCTTGTTCAGCGCATGACCGATGTGAATCGTGCCGTTGGCGTACGGAGGACCGTCGTGCAGGACGAACTTCGGACGATCCTTGCCAATCTCGCGCAACTTACCGTACAGGCCAATGCTGTCCCAGCGCTGCAGAATCTGCGGTTCGCGCTGAGGCAGGCCGGCCTTCATTGGGAAGGCGGTGTCCGGAAGGTTTAGCGTGGCTTTATAGTCGGTCATTTAAGGCTCTTCATTAGCGATTGGCGCTAGGTGCGACAGGGCACGGGCGGCGGCAACATCCGCATTGATCGCCGTCTTAAGCGCCTCCAGAGAGGCGAAACGCTGCTCTTCACGCAGCTTGTGGTGGAAAACCACCGTCAAACGCCGGTCATACAGATCGCCGGCAAAATCTAAAAGGTGCACTTCGAGGTGGGCTTTGCCATCCCCTTGAACCGTTGGCCGCACGCCGATATTGGCGACGCCTGGCCAGGTCTTGCCGTCGATGTCGACGTTGACCAGGTAAACCCCGGTCAGCGGCACACGTCGACGCTTGAGTTGAATGTTGGCGGTTGGCGTACCCAGTTGGCGCGCCAGCTTCTGGCCATGCAGGACCCGCCCGGTGATCTGGAACGGACGACCGAGCAGCCGCTCGGCCAGGGCAAAATCGGCAGCGGCCAAGGCATTACGCACTTGGGTGCTGCTGACCCGAATGCCGTCCAGCTCGACGGTTTGCGCCGCTTCGACGGTAAAACCCTGAACGATGCCGGCCTGTTGCAGGAAATCGAAATCCCCTACCCGGTCACAGCCGAACCGGAAGTCGTCACCGACCTCCAGGTGCTGGACGCCGAGGCCGTCGACCAGAATGGTATCGACGAACTCGCTGGCACTGAGCTTGCTCAGACGGTGATTGAAGGCCAGGCACAGGACCCGGTCGACACCTTCGTCGGCCAGCAGCTGCAGTTTGTCCCGCAGCCGGGCCAGACGGGCCGGGGCCGTGTCCGGGGCGAAAAATTCTCGCGGCTGCGGCTCGAAAATCACCACACAGCTGGGCACGCCCAACTCGATAGCGCGCTCACGCAGCCTCGCCAGGATAGCCTGGTGGCCACGGTGAACACCGTCAAAGTTGCCAATAGTGGCGACACAGCCCCGATGCTGGGGGCGCAGGTTGTGGAGGCCTCGAACCAGCTGCATAACGCGCTTCTTGCTCATAAAGTGGTCGATTATAACCACACCCGGCGGCCGACGACAGGCAACACCGTATCCCAAAGTAATCGAGCCGACAAAACTGCCGGTTCGCCCATGTTTATCGAGGCCGAAGCCTCAGCTCAGCGCCTTGCGATTGAAGTCGCGCAAACGAAAGCCCATCAACAGCAGCATGCCGAAATAAGTGACCACGCCGGCAGCGACCAACGCGCCCAGGCGCAGGAACCGCTCCAGCATATGCCCCTGATCCCAGGCCGGCATGAAATGCATCCCGGCCAGCAGCACAGCAGACATCACCAACACCGCAATCACAAGCTTGGCGCCGAACTTGGCCCAACCCGGTTGCGGCTGATACATCTGTTGCTTGCGCAGTTGATAGAACAATAGCCCGGCATTGATGCAGGCACCGACGCTGATGGCCAGAGCCAGACCGGCATGAGCCAGTGGACCGATCAGCACCAGGTTGAACAACTGGGTAACGATCAGCGTGAAAATCGCGATTTTTACCGGGGTGCGGATGTTTTGTTGCGCATAAAAGCCCGGAGCCAGCACTTTGATCACGATAATCCCGAGCAACCCGACCGAATAGGCGATCAGCGCCCGTTGGGTCATGGACGCATCAAACGCGCTGAATTGCCCGTACTGGAACAGCGAAACCGTCAGCGGCTCGGCCAGAATCCCCAGCGCCAGCGAACACGGCAGCACCAGCACGAAGCACAGGCGCAGGCCCCAATCGAGGATGCGCGAGTATTCCTGGCGATCCTTGCTGGCGTAGGTCTTGGCCAGGGTTGGCAGCAGAATCGTGCCCAACGCCACGCCCAGCACGCCGGATGGCAACTCCATCAAACGGTCGGCGTAATACATCCACGACACGGAGCCGGCGACCAGGAACGAAGCAAAAATGGTGTTAATGATCAAAGAAATCTGGCTCACGGACACACCGAGAATCGCCGGCAGCATCTGCTTCATCACCCGCCAGACGCCGCTGTCACGCAGATTCAGGCGTGGCAGCACCAGCATGCCGATCTTTTTCAGGTGCGGCAGCTGATAGAGCAACTGCGCCAAGCCACCCACCAACACCGCCCAGCCCAAGGCCATGACGGGAGGATCGAAGTACGGCGTCAGGAACACCGAAAAGACGATCATGCTGACGTTGAGCAGGGTCGGTACGAAGGCCGGCACCGAAAATCGGTTGTACGTATTGAGGATCGCGCCGGCCAATGAAGACAGGGAGATCAGCAATATATAAGGAAAGGTCACCCGCAACAGATTTGAGGTCAGCTCGAATTTTTCCGGGGTGTCGGTGAAACCCGGCGCTGTGGCCCAGATGACCCACGGCGCGGCGAATATGCCCAGCGCGGTGACCAGGGCCAGCACCAGCGTCAGCAGGCCGGAAACGTAAGCAATGAAGGTTCGCGTCGCCTCTTCGCCCTTCTGGCTTTTATATTCGGCAAGAATCGGCACGAATGCCTGGGAAAAAGCCCCCTCGGCGAAGATTCGTCGCAACAGATTGGGCAGTTTAAAGGCGATAAAGAAGGCGTCAGTCGCCATCCCGGCACCAAATGTGCGCGCGATGAGGGTGTCACGGACAAACCCCAGAACCCGGGAAAGCATCGTGATAGAGCTGACGGCGGCCAACGATTTGAGCAGATTCATTGAAAGAGTTTGTGCCTGTCGATAAACAGCAGGCGAACAAAGCGCCTACTTATGCGATACTCCGCGCCGCAGCAGCACAGAGCCAAAGCTCGCGAGTTTACAGGTCAAGCGCCGGAAATAAATATCCCGCCTCTTTATACCTACCACTTAGCGGAACGTCTCAACCGCCCTTGACAAGACATCAACTCATCGGCATGATTCGCGGCCTATTTTGTTTGCTATTTCCTAAAAAGTCTTTCGAGGAGCTCGACGGTGGCCAACACACCTTCCGCCAAAAAACGTGCAAAACAGGCTGAGAAGCGTCGCAGCCACAACGCCAGCCTGCGTTCCATGGTTCGTACCTACATCAAGAATGTAGTTAAGGCCATCGACGCAAAAGACGCTGAAAAAGCTCAAGCAGCTTACGTTCTGGCTGTGCCAGTTATCGACCGCATGGCCGATAAAGGCATCATCCACAAGAACAAGGCAGCTCGTCATAAGAGCCGCCTGAACGGTCACGTCAAGGCTCTGAACCTTGCTGTTGCCGCATAAGCGATAAGCTTGTTGAAAAACCGACCCCAGGGTCGGTTTTTTATTGCCTGCGATTTAACAAACGTCGCAAAAAAAAATGTGGGAGCGGCGGTGCGACGTTTCGACTTGCTCGCGAAGAGGCCACAACATTCAACATCATCGCTGACTGTTACACCGCCTTCGCGAGCAAGCCCGCTCCCACATTTCGATTTGCGTCAGATTACTGGGCGCTCGCCCACGGCAGGATCGGGATGGCCGTCACCGCATTCTGCGGACTGCCTTCGATCACACGATCGCTATAGACCAGGTACACCAGCGTATTGCGCTTCTTGTCGAGGAAGCGCACCACCTGCATGGTCTTGAACACCAGCGACGTGCGCTCCTTGAACACCTCGTCACCGTCTTTCAGCTCTCCCTTGAAGTTGATAGGGCCGACCTGACGGCACGCGATAGACGCTTCAGCGCGGTCCTCCGCCAAGCCCAAGCCCCCCTTCACGCCGCCGGTCTTGGCTCGCGACAGGTAGCAGGTCACGCCCTCGACCTTCGGATCATCAAATGCCTCGACGACGATACGGTCGTTCGGGCCGACAAACTTGAACACCGTCGATACCTGGCCAATCTCCTCGGCCGAGGCCAGTAGCGGCATTGCCAACAACAGACCCAACAATCCTTTTGCCACACGCATTCAAATATTCCTTCAGACCAGAATCAGGTTATCGCGGTGAACCAACTCCGGTTCCGCCATGTAACCCAACAGACCGACAATCGCCTCAGACGACTGACCGATGATTTTTTGTGCTTCCAGCGCGCTGTAGTTGGCCAGGCCGCGAGCGATCTCACGACCATCCGGCGCCACGCACACCACCATCTCACCACGACGGAAACTGCCCTGAACCAGCTTGACACCAACCGGCAGCAGACTTTTGTTGCCCTGAGACAGCGCCGTCACTGCGCCCGCGTCCAGCACCAGCGTGCCGCGGGTTTGCAGGTGGCCGGCCAGCCATTGCTTGCGCGCCGCCAGCATGCCGCGCTCCGGCGACAACAGGGTGCCGATGCGCTCGCCCGCCTTCAGACGATCCAGCACGCGCTCGATGCGCCCGCCGACGATGATGGTGTGCGCACCGGAACGCGCTGCCAGACGCGCAGCGCGCAATTTGGTCTGCATGCCGCCACGACCCAATGCACCACCGGTACCGCCAGCCACTGCATCCAGCGCCGGATCATCGGCGCGCGCTTCGTAAATCAGGTTTGCATCGGGGTTGTTGCGCGGATCGGCGTCGAACATGCCGTCGCGATCAGTCAGGATCACCAGCAAGTCAGCCTCGACCAGGTTGGCCACCAGCGCCGCCAGGGTGTCGTTGTCGCCGAACCGGATCTCGTCAGTGACCACGGTGTCGTTTTCGTTGATCACCGGGATCACTTTCAGCTCGACCAGCGCACGCAAGGTGCTGCGGGCGTTCAGGTAGCGCTTGCGGTCAGACAAGTCGTCGTGAGTCAGAAGAATCTGCGCGGTATGCCGGCCATGCTCGGCAAAGCTTGATTCCCAAGCCTGCACCAGGCCCATCTGACCGATGGCGGCAGCGGCCTGCAGTTCGTGCATCGCACTGGGTCGTACGCTCCAGCCCAAACGGCTCATCCCCGCCGCTACCGCCCCGGAGGACACCAGCACCAGTTCGACGCCGGCCTCATGCAAAGCCACCATCTGCTCGACCCAGACACCCATTGCCGCGCGATCCAGGCCCTTGCCGTCCGCCGTCAGCAAAGCGCTGCCGATCTTCACGACCCAACGCTGCGCACCTGTCACCTTGCTCCGCATCATCTTCAACCTTAGCTTGAGGACAGCGCGACCTGGCACTGCCCGTAACGTTATTCGTGGTTATTCGTGACCAACTATCGATTTCCAGATACTAAAACGCCGCTCGATTGAGCGGCGCTTAAGTTTACTGCAACGAATCAGTCACGCACGTAAATGATTTCCGGACCGTCTTCGTCATCCACATCTTCTTCATCCCAATCATCGTCGCCGATGTCATGGACCGACTTCACGCCGCTGCGACGCAGGGCACGCTGGTCATCCAGGGCCTGCAACTGGGCACGGGCTTCGTCTTCGATGCGCTGATCGAGCTCGGCCAACTCTTCTTTGTAGACCGGGTCGTTTGCCAGACGGTCTGCGCGATCTTCCATGTAGCGCATGATGTCGTGACACAGACGCTCGGTACCCAGCTTCGAGATAGCCGAAATCACGTAGACCGGACCGGTCCATTCCAGGCGATCGACGATCTCCTTGACGCGAGCATCGTGCTCTTCCTCAAGGATCTGGTCGCATTTGTTCAGCACCAGCCAGCGATCACGCTCAGCCAGGGACGGGCTGAACTTGGTCAGCTCGCTGACGATCACTTCAGCGGCATCCGGGGCACTGGCATCATCCAGCGGCGCCATGTCGACGAGGTGCAGCAGCAAACGAGTACGCGACAAGTGCTTGAGGAAGCGAATCCCCAGGCCCGCGCCATCGGAAGCGCCTTCGATCAGGCCCGGAATGTCCGCGACCACGAAGCTCTTCCAGCGATCGACGCTGACCACACCCAGGTTCGGCACCAGCGTGGTGAACGGGTAGTCGGCGACTTTCGGCTTGGCGGCCGATACCGAGCGAATGAAGGTACTTTTACCGGCGTTCGGCAAGCCCAGCAGGCCGACGTCAGCCAACACTTTCATTTCCAGCTTGAGATCACGCGCTTCACCCGGTTTACCCGGAGTGGTCTGGCGTGGAGCACGGTTGGTACTGGATTTGAAACGGGTGTTACCCAGACCGTGCCAGCCGCCATGAGCTACGAGCAGCTTCTGACCAGCCTTGGTCAGGTCGCCGATCACTTCCTGAGTCGCGGAATCGATAACGGTGGTGCCGACCGGAACACGCAATACCAGCTCTTCACCTTTCTTGCCGGTGCAGTCGGTGCTGCCGCCGTTGGAACCGCGCTCGGCATCGAAGTGCCGGGTGTAACGGTAGTCCACCAGGGTGTTGAGGTTTTCGTCGGCGACCATGTAGACCGAGCCGCCATCACCACCATCACCGCCGTTCGGGCCGCCGTTCTCAATAAATTTCTCGCGACGGAAGCTCATGCAACCGTTGCCGCCGTCACCGGCCTTTACTCGAATCGATACTTCATCAACAAACTTCATAACAAAACGCCTCTCGTCATACGGACGAGCCGAAAAAATCCAGACATAAGACTCTTGCAAAAATGAGCGCAGCGACCTCAATCAACGACCGCAAATACAGCGCTGGAGCCCATCACAAACAGCTTTGCAAGAGACTCACCCCACAAACGAAAAAGCCCCGTCGCGAGACAGGGCTTTTCCAGCAACTACGTAATTATGCCGCGACGACTTCAGTCTTCGGGACAATGCTCACGTAACGGCGGTTGAAAGCGCCTTTTACTTCGAACTTGATCACGCCGTCGATTTTAGCGAACAGAGTGTGATCTTTACCCATGCCAACACCGTAACCGGCGTGGAATTGGGTGCCGCGCTGACGCACGATGATGTTGCCCGGAATGATAACCTGGCCGCCATACATCTTCACGCCAAGGCGTTTGGCTTCTGAGTCGCGACCGTTACGGGTACTACCACCAGCTTTTTTGTGTGCCATGAGTCAATTCTCCTAGTGAGGAATTAGGCTGAAATTAAGCCTGAATACCGGTGATTTTGATCTCGGTGTACCACTGGCGGTGGCCCATACGCTTCATGTGGTGCTTACGACGACGGAACTTGATGATGCGGACTTTATCGTGACGACCTTGGGAGATCACTTCAGCCACAACGGTAGCGCCGGCAACAACTGGAGCGCCGATGTTCACGTCATCGCCATTGGCGACCAACAGAACGCGATCAAAAGTAACGGATTCGCCGGTAGCGATTTCCAGTTTTTCGATCTTCAGGTATTCACCTGGGGCGACCTTGTATTGCTTGCCACCAGTAACAATTACTGCGTACGACATGGTATTTCTCCGATAATCCTGCTCACCCAGCTCTTTATAAGAAGAGGTATTGGCTGGCATGGCTGCATAAGGCTGGAAGGCCTGTTTGCAATTGCGTAAGGCAGGTGCTGCCCAGGAAGTTCAGGGTGCGCGATTGTACGCAAGCTGCCGGGGCGATGCAAGAGGCCGTCCATCGTGCCTTGACACCCGCCGACGTGGGTCCTAGCATGCCGCGCAACCCTTCTGGAGCAACTGTCGCTGATGCAACCCCAAGCTTTCTACCGCGCGGTGGCGGACGATTTTAGCGCCGTCGACGGCATCATCAAGAAGCAGCTGACTTCCCGAGTGCCGCTGGTATCGAAAATCGGCGATTACATTACCTCGGCTGGCGGTAAACGCCTGCGTCCTCTATTAGTGTTGCTGTGTGGCAAGGCTCTGGGTCGCGAAGGCGATGACCTGCGCCTGCTGGCCGCAACCATTGAGTTCCTGCACACCGCCACCCTGCTGCACGACGACGTGGTGGACATGTCCGGCATGCGCCGTGGCCGCTCGACTGCCAACGCCATGTGGGGCAATGCGCCAAGCGTACTGGTGGGCGACTTCCTGTACTCGCGTTCTTTCGAAATGATGGTCGAACTGGGCTCCATGCCGGTGATGAAAATCCTTTCGCAAGCCACGCGCATCATCGCCGAAGGCGAAGTGCTGCAGCTGTCCAAGGTCCGTGACGCCAGCACCACCGAAGAAACCTACATGGAAGTCATCCGCGGCAAGACCGCGATGCTCTTCGAAGCTTCGACCCACAGTGCGGCGGCCCTGTGCGAAGCGACGCCGGAACAGGCCGAAGCCCTGCGTACGTTTGGCGACCACCTCGGTGTAGCCTTCCAACTGGTCGACGACCTGCTGGACTACAAAGGTGACGCAGAGACCCTGGGCAAGAACGTCGGTGACGATCTGGCCGAAGGCAAGCCGACCCTGCCGTTGATCTACACCATGCGTGAAGGCACGCCGGAGCAGGCTGCCTTGGTGCGCAAGGCGATCCAGAAAGGCGGCATCGAAGATCTGGAAAGCATCCGCGAGGCCGTGGAAGCGTCCGGTTCGCTGGATTACACCGCAAATCTGGCCCGTGATTACGTGGCCCGTGCGATCAAATGCCTCGATGCGCTGCCAGCCAGCGAATACCGCGATGCACTGGTTGAACTGAGTGAGTTTGCAGTAGCCCGCACGCACTGATCCACCCTTGTAGGAGCCGGCTTGCTGGCGATTGCATCACCTCGGTGCTCCTGACACACCGAGCGTATACATCGCCAGCAAGCCGGCTCCTACAGGTCGTACACCCCTCTCCCGCCTAAAACCCTATACAATGTGCGCTTTTTAGCGGTCCTGAATCCAAGGAGCTTTAGTGAGCACGTTGCCACCCTGCCCAAAATGCAATTCCGAATACACCTATGAAGACGGCGCGCAGTTGATCTGTCCCGAGTGCGCCCACGAGTGGTCCGCCAGCGGCGAAGCCGAAGCGGCGTCCGATGACAGCGTGAAAAAGGATTCGGTCGGCAACGTCCTGCAGGATGGCGATACCATCACCGTGATCAAGGACCTGAAGGTCAAAGGCACGTCGCTGGTGGTCAAGGTCGGCACAAAGGTGAAGAACATCCGCCTGTGCGATGGCGATCACGACATCGACTGCAAGATCGACGGCATCGGCCCGATGAAGCTCAAATCCGAGTTCGTCAGAAAAGTCTGAATCTGCTGTCTTCCATCCCGCGCCCTGCGTGGGATGGCGCTTCACCCTCCCCGTTTTTCCCCAGCATTTCCTCGCAATAGCCAAACGCCAGCCGTTTTGACCTTACGCAATCTTTACCTGGAATAAATCACAAATCGCCAATAGTTCCTTGCTATTTGACGAATAAGAATTATTCTCATTGAAACCCATCAATGGAGATGAGACCCATGACTTATTTGATCGACGCCTGGCTAGACCGCCCTCACCCCTACCTCAGGATTCTGCATCGGGAAACCGGGGAAGTGTGCGCCGTACTTGAAGAAGAAGCCTTGAACGAGCTGCAGGATCAGGGTGACCTGGACGTCAACGGCTTGAGTTCCAGCGAGCCGGTGGTGCTCAAGGAACTGGTGCGCAATCTGTTTCTGTTCTGCTACGCCCGGGCGTTGCGCCCGACGAGCGATCTGAACCATAAGATCGAAGTATGAGAAACGCAAACCTTGTAGGAGCCGGCTTGCTGGCGATGCAGCCACCTCGGTGTTTCAGGAACACTGCGGTGATGTTATCGCCAGCAAGCCGGCTCCTACAAGGTAGTCAGGCTTACAGAACGTCGAGCAGCTCGACGTCGAACACCAGAACGCTGTGCGGCGGAATGCTGCCAACGCCTTGAGCGCCGTAAGCCAGTTCGCTCGGCACGTACAGACGCCATTTGCTACCGGCATTCATCAGTTGCAGGGCTTCGGTCCAGCCAGCGATCACGCCGCCGACCGGGAATTCTGCAGGCTGACCACGATCGTAGGAGCTGTCGAACACAGTGCCGTCGATCAGGGTGCCGTGGTAGTGAGTGCGCACTTGATCTTCACGGGTTGGCTTGGCGCCTTCACCTTGAGTCAGCACTTCGAATTGCAGGCCGGAAGCCAGGGTGGTGATGCCATCACGCTTGGCGTTTTCAGCCAGGAAGGCCAGACCTTCGCCAGCGGCCGCTTCAGCTTTTGCAGCGGCTTCGGCTTGCATGATTTCGCGGATCACCTTGAAGCTGGCGGACATTTCTTCCTGACCCACACGGCTAGGCTTACCGGCGAACGCGTCGGTCAGGCCAGCCAGGATCGCGTCCAGGCTAACGCCCGGTGGCGGGTTGTCGCGCAGTTGGTCGCCCAGCTGACGGCCAATACCGTAGCTGACGCGGGTTTCGTCGGTGGACAGATTTACTTCGGACATGACACTGCTCCGCTGTGCGGACGGCCCTGGAACTTGCCGTGCGTGCACAGCGCATCCCGGAGCGCCCGGAACCAAAAGGGCCAGCAGACTAGCACAGATGTCGTTGCGCTGATGAGAGGTGTCAGTGGTGCCAGGCAGAACGGAAGGCAATCGGTACTTTCAGGCTTTCCTCTCCACCGGAGCCCAGCCCGCACATCTCGTCATGAACCGACGTGTGGACAAGATTGAACGACAGGGAGGGGAAGTCATGCAGCACTTCGCGCGCATGTTCGACCGAACGCAGGTGAAACATCTCTCCGCGAGCATCACTCAAGGGATACGCCGCACCATGCATGCGCGCCTCCAACAGGTAGATTCCACCTTCCATGGAGATCAGGTTCAGCTCATCGATTTTCCCGGCGATGGCATACGCACGCAACTCAACGAAGTTCATGAAGGCACCTCTTACAGTGTCGAGCCAAGACACTTACAGGCATATGCCTTGATGCATCAAAGTACAAGCGACAAACGACACCGCCTGTCTGTTTTGACGAAGAACCTGTGGCGAGCGAGCTTGCTCGCGCTCGGCTGCGCAGCAGTCGTCAACACTGCAAGGGAAACAACTGGAGGTAAAGCAGGGCCGCTTCGCAGCCCAACGGGAGCAAGCTCCCTCGCCACAGGGAGCGTTCCTGGCAGGATCAGTGCTTGGTGAGTTTGTCCAGGTAGCCCATGGCAAACGCCGACACCACGAACGTCATGTGAATGATCACGTACCACTTCAAATGCTCGGGATCGACGTTCTTGGCGTCCATAAAAACCCGCAGCAGGTGGATCGACGAGATCGCCACGATGGAGGCCGCCACTTTCATCTTCAGCGAAGACGAATCCATGGTGCCCAGCCAGTTGAGCTTTTCCTTGCTGTCGTCGATGTCCAGTTGGGAAACGAAGTTCTCGTAACCGGAAATCATCACCATCACCAGCAAACCACCCACCAGCGCCATATCGATCAGCGACAGCAACACCAGGATCAGGTCCGACTCGGCCATCGAGAATACGTTGGGAATGACGTGGAAAACTTCCTGGAAGAATTTCAACGCCAGCGCCAGTAGCCCAAGGGACAGACCGAAGTAGATCGGCGCCAGCAGCCAGCGAGAGGCATACATTGCATTTTCGATAAAGCGTTCCATTGAATCTCACACGTGGGCTGGAAATGGCCGCGAGTATAACAGCCCCCCGTTACACCCAGAAACCGTCGGGAAATCCGCAACCTGCGCGTGTGTCACAAAGTTTTTCTGCTAGTGTCCAGACTATTGACAGCTCAGCGACATCGGACAGGAAGACTGGAAATGGATCTGCGATTGCCAATAACGAGTGCCGGCATTTGCCTGGCGCTGCTGCTGAGCGGCTGCTCGCCCAGCGATGAGAAGCGCCAGACCAGCCTCGAGGAAAAGACCGCGCAGTTCGAGAAGTCTCTGGATGCGATTGAGGACCCGAAGCTCAAGGATGCCGTTGCCGAACTTGGCGGTTCGCTGTTGCTGCTCGAGCGTGCGCAACTCAAGCTCGACAGCAAACCCGTGGAAACCGAATACGGCGAAGACGCCCTTGCCGTGCTCAAGCACTACCCCACGCCACAGGCGCTGGTCGATACCTACATCGACGGTCTGTTTGTGCTGCACAAGGATTCCAGCTCCGACTACCTGACCGATCTGCAACCGGTGTTCCCCTTCAATTTCAACATTCCGGCCGCGTTTCTCTTTCCCCATGGCCTGGAATGGCAATCGGTGACCCTGAGCAACAAGCGCGTCATCGCGTTCCAGCCGGAATGGTCGGAAACCGATCCCGGCATTCAGCTAAGTCCCTCGAGTTCCAACGTGACTAACCCGGATGATCTGACGGTGACCTATCCGTTCATCGACGGCCTGGACGTCGACAACAAGCACCAGCCCCAACCGGTAAGCCTGCAAGGCAAGGTCGAGGTCGTCGCCCCGCGCAAGCTCTACACCTTCGACTTGACCAAGAAAGACGTTGGCCAGACCCGCACCAACGACAACCTCAGCGTCACCTTGCTGAAACTGGGCAACAACTACGCCGAAATCGAATTCAACAACAGCGCGCCCCTGGCCCCGGAGGTCAGCGAAACACCGTTGAACCCGCTGATCGTTCAGGCGAGGGACACCACCGGGCAATTCCTTTCGCGCTCGGGTTCGATCAATGAAACCGCCGCGCAAATTGCCTTCTATCAAAAACAACTGGCGAAAATTCAGCAGCAGAAGGCCTGGAGCGAGACGTTCGCAAAACAGATCAATGAAGAACAGAGCGCCTTCGAGGCACAGCAGAAGAATCATTACAGCAAAGTGTATTTCAACGGACCGGTCGAAACCGTTGAGGTCAGCGTGCTGGACTTCTCGGCCGCCACAGTAACGCGCAAGGATCTGAACCTGCCGGTGCGTCGCTTCGATTCGCACACCACGGAAAAAACCATCCAGCCACTGACCTTGCCAGTGGTGGTGTATGACGATCAGGCCCAGAACTGGCTCAAGGGCGCGACATTGAGCGAGGAACAACTGAAGAAACGCATCATCGTCAGTCAATCGGTGGAGGACCCCAGCGCCGCGCGCATAGAGTTCAACCACCCCAAAAGCTTCAATGATGAGCTGCTCGGTACATCGTTCAACCCTGGCAATAGCCCGGTCACTTTCTTCACAGAAAATGGCAGCGGCAAACGCGATGAGCCGATCGAACTGCCACCAGAGGCCTATGAGATCGACCCGCTGCGTGGCGCCATCACCTACGACCTGAACCTGTTTCCAGAAACGCCGGCCTACGCAGTGGGCTCCATGCCGATGTTCCTCGCGACGGTGTCCAAACAGTCGCTCGACGCCCATTCGCTACCGAAAGGACTGGAACTCAAAGGCAATGCGTTGGTGGTTGATTTGAAGCTGTTTCCTGCCCAGGACTGGCGATTTTTCGCCAAGGACGACTCTGGAAACTATCTGAAGGAAATTCTTTCCGTCACTCACGACGCGAGCGCAGAAGGCCCGGCGTTATTTGCCGTGCATTACTTCTATGGCCAGCCAACGCGCCTGGAAAGTTATCAGCGAACCGACCTCACCACGATCCAGTATGGTTTCGAGGTCAAACTGGCCAAGGCGGATCTGACTCAACTGGATCAATAGGCGGAGTCAGTGCCCGGGCTGAAAATCAGCCGCCGAGGTTGCGGCAACGACCGCCGTTGATTTCCCGCAGCTGGGCTTGCAGGTGCAGGCACCAGATCTGTGGGTCATCGGCCAGCTCGTAGCCATGCAGCGTCAGGCTTTCAACAATCGTATCGAGGATGGATTCAGCCACAAAGGGGCCATGGAACGGACCCTGCGCCTTGATGGCGGAAGGTTGTTCGCCGGCCATTCCGGCGGCAAAAAGCAAGGTCCACATGCCCGTATCCCCCGCCAACGGGCGGATGGCACATTCGATACGGGTCACAAGGCCCAGGCATTGACGGGTGAGGCAGAGGTTGCGCGACATGGCGGCGACCCTCGGTAGATCCGGTATTCAGCCCCCAAGAGAAGGCTGTCTCGATCCAGTGATTACTGTCGATATCCTTGAGCTGAGAATAGAAGAAAAGTCTGACTAGCACGTCAGGTAGAACCAGAAGGCGCCGAATGGTCATTGTGTGAATATTGACGCCAGAGTGATGGCACTGATCGTTCCCCACGCTCTGCGTGGGAATGCAGCCCGGGAAGCTCCGCGTCCCTGAAAGCGTGACGCAGAGCGTCACCGGAGGCATTCCCACGCAGAGCGTGGGAACGATCATCACCGTCAGGCCGGTTTGGCTTCGACCAGCGCTTCCAGCGCCGCTTCTTTCTCGGCTTCCTTGAGGTCTTCTTCGCTGATCATTTCCGCGATCACGCGCAGGCGCTCCACCACCCGTGCGTTAACGCTGCCTTCAGGGAACTGGCCATCGGCATCCGGCGCACCGGCCGGCTCACCGACCAACAGGCTCAACGCCTCGTCAGCCTGGCGCACGGCGTAGACATGGAACTGCCCCGCCCGCACCGCCGACAAGACTTTCTCGTCAAGCATCAACGTAGCCACGTTGGCCTGCGGAATGATCGCCCCCTGCTCACCGGTCAGCCCGCGGGCTTCGCAGAGCCGGAAGAAACCTTCGATTTTCTCGTTGACCCCGCCCACCGCCTGCACTTCACCAAACTGGTTGATCGAGCCGGTGATCGCAAAGCACTGCTTGAGCGGCGTTTTCGACAGCGCCGAGATCAGCGTACACGCCTCGCCCAACGACGCACTGTCGCCATCGACGTAACCGTAGGATTGCTCCAGCGCGATGCTCGCGGAAATCGCCAGCGGGAATTCCTGAGCGTAACGACTGCCCAGATACCCGGTGAGGATCATCACGCCCTTGGAGTGAATCGGCTGCCCGAGGTTGACCTCGCGCTCGATGTCGACGATGCCGCTGCCGCCCGGGTAGACCGTGGCGGAAATCCGCGCCGGCACACCAAACGCCGAGTCGCCGACTTCGAGCACGGTCAGCCCGTTGCACTTGCCGACGGCGGCACCGTCCGTGTCGATCAGGATGATCCCGGCCAGCATGTCATCGAGAATCCGCGCCGAGACACGCCCGGTGCGGGTGGCCTTGGCCTTGAGCGCCCGTTCGATATGCCCGGCATCGGTCATCTCGTCACCCGCCAGGTGACGGATGAAGTCCGCCTCGCTGACCAGCTGGAACAGATCGCCGATGCGCGCCGACAACCGCCCCTGATGTTCGGCCAGGCGCGCGCTGTACGTTGCCAGACGCGCCACGGCATCAGCGGTCAGCGGCGCCATGCCTTCTTCCGAGGTGCGGGTTTTGAGCAACTGGGCGAACTGCTCCAGGCTCTCGTCGACCATCGGGATGTCTTCGTCGAAGTCCACCAGGACGCGGAACATCTCCTGGAAGTCCGGATCGAGGTCTTGCAGCGTGTAATACAGCTGACGCGCACCGATGATGACGACTTTGACCTGCAACGGAATGTGTTGCGGCGTCAGGGTCACCGTGGCCAGACGGCCCAGTTCACCCAGCGGCGACTCCATTTTCAGCTTGCGCGATTGCAAGGCGCGCTTGAGCGCATCCCACACGAACGGCTCGCTGAGCATTTTTTCCGCTTCAAGGATCAGGAAACCGCCGTTGGCGCGGTGCAGCGCACCGGGGCGCAGCTGCCGATACGTGGTGTAGAGCGCACCCTGATCAGTGCTGTATTCAATGCGGCCAAACAGGTTTTCGTAAGTAGGGTGCGGCTCGAAGACCACTGGCGCACCGCCGCTGGCCGAATGACCGACCACCAGGCTTGGGGCGTATTGCTCTTCCAGCAGCTTGCGGGCGATGGCGTCGGTCTTGCTGTCGTCCACCAGTTGCTCGACCACAGTCTTGAGCAGATAGACCTGCATGGCTTGCAGGTAACCGCACACGGCCGCGTTCTCGGCGTATTTCTCCGACAACGGCGACAGCAACGGCTGCAAGGCCAGGGTGATGGTTTCTTCGTTGAGGTGGCGCAGTTGATTGCTCGACTCGCGCTTCCATTGCGGCAGGCTGGCGAGTTCTTCGTTCAGTCGCTCTTCCAGACCGGAAATATCGTCGTGGAAACGCTCGCGATCGGCTTCCGGCAATTGAGCGAATTCCGCTTCGTCCAGGGCTTTGCCCTCGGCCATCGGCGTGAACGCGATGTTGCTGGCGTCGCGGTACAGGGCGACTTCCTTCTCCAGCGCCAGGCGCTCGATCACGTCCAGCGCCTTGTCGTAGCGCTGGTTGAAGGCGCGGTCGATGGCGCTTTTCTTCTGCTGGTAGGACGGGTGTTCGAACACCGCAGGAAAGGTCGCCAACAGGTTGTCGATCAACCCGTTGATGTCACCGATGAAGGCGCCGGCGGTGCCTGATGGCAACTCCAGCGCGCGCGGCTCGCGAGGCTCATCGAAATTGTTGACGTAGACCCAGTCCGCCGGGGTCTGCAGGCGCTTGCCTTCGGCTTTGAGGTAGCGTTTGACGAACGAAAACCGGCCGGTGCCGGGCTCACCCATGACAAATACGTTGTAACCGGGGCGCGGCATGGCCACGCCGAACTGCAAGGCTTCGACAGCACGTTCCTGGCCAAGCACACCGCGGAAGGGCTCCAGATCATTGGTGGTAGAGAAGCTGAACTGTTCAGCGGAAAACGGACGGGTCAGCGCTTCAGGCGCTAGACGCAAGCTGGCAGCAACAGGATCAGGCATCGGGCTTCCTTACATCAGGCGGGGCAGATAGCGGCATTCTGGCGCTGCCCATACCTCACTTGCAAGGCGCGCCTCCAGCCAAAGCATAGACAAACCGTCATCTCCAGGCCGGCCGGGCGCAAATCAACGATTTCAACGAATGTTTTGCAAAAAATCACGGAACCACGGGAACGTGCCTAAACTCCAAACTGCGCGGCTGGATTAATAACTGGCCCACTGGCGCCGGATTGGGCCAGACCCCTTGTCCATTGGTATGCACATAAAGAGAACATAGCTATGAAACGGATTCTTCTCGGTACTCTCTTCACCGCTGTATCCATCAACGCCATGGCGCAAGCGCCAGGCGGCCCGGATTGCGGTTGGGGCAACATGCTGTTCGAAGGTCAGCGTGGCACCCCGGCTCACTTCCTGGCATCCACCACCAACGGCACTTCCGGTAACGCAACGTTCGGTATGACTTCTGGTACCAACGGTTGCTCGACTAATGCGTCGCTGACTTATGGCGGCAAATCCTGGTTTGCCATGAATGGCATGATGAACGAGCTGTCCGAAGACATGGCCAAAGGTAACGGCGAAGCGCTGACTACCTACGCTGTGGTACTGGGCGTGGCGCCGGAAGACCGTGCGCACTTCGCCGCTGTGACTCACCAGCACTTCCAGCAGATCTTCAGCAAGGCTGACGTGACCGCTGACGACGTGCATACCAACACCCTGGCCGTTTTGAAGAACGATCCACGTCTGGCCAAGTACGCGACTCAAGCTTAAGCTCGACCCTGCCCGCTCCTTTTCGGGGGAGCGGGTTTTGTTTTTTGGACCTTGCCCCGCTTTGGGTCTTTATTCTCGAATTCTAAGTTGCCCACTATGCTCAAACGCCTTGCCTGGCTGGCGCTCTGTGTCTGCGCCCCGCTGTCCGCCGCGCCACATATCGACAATCAACGTTTGCAGCAACTGGCCAACGACCCCTTCTGGATTTCCCTGGGCCACTACGAAACCGCCAAGCTGGGCGGCTGGCGCAGCTATGTCAGCGACAAGAAGTTCTTTCTCGCACCGGACGGCAACGAACACCCCGACCGCGAACTGGCAGCCACCGTGCAGGCGATTTACGCTCCGGCCAGTTCAGGCGAAAAGCATGCGCAATGCGTCTATCCGGCCCGCACCCGCTGGTTGAAGGCGCAGCTCAACCTGATCGATCTGCCGACCCTCGATTGCAGCGAATTCAAACAATGGTTCAAGGATGTCTCACCCCACAGCGCGGTGATGATTTTCCCGGCGGCCTATCTGAACAGCCCGTCGTCGATGTTCGGCCATACTTTGTTGCGTATCGACCAGGCTGACGTTCAGAGCGATCACACCGCATTGCTCAGTTACGCGATCAACTTCGGCGCGTACATCGAAGGCTCGGACAACAGCATTCTCTACGCCTGGAAAGGCTTGATGGGCGGCTATCCGGGACTATTTGCACTGGTGCCGTATCAGGAAAAACTCTCGGAATACCGCAGCCTCGAGAACCGGGACCTGTGGGAATACCGGCTGAACCTGACCCAGGCAGAAACCGAGCGCATGGTCGAGCACGTCTGGGAACTGAAGCAGATCCAGTTCGACTATTTCTTCTTTGACGAAAACTGCTCGTACCGCCTGCTCGAGCTGCTGCAAGTGGCACGACCGAGCCTGCGCCTGACCGAACAGTTCCCGCTAACCGCGATTCCCACCGACACCGTCAAAGCGGTGAAGGAAGCCGGGCTGGTGGAATCCATTCAGTATCGTCCGTCTCGTGAACGGGAACTGCTGAGCCGCGCCGAGCCATTGACTGACGAAGAGCAGGAGTGGGTGCTGAAAGTCAGCGCCGACCAGAAGCAATTGCAGACGCCTGCGTTCAAAGCCCAACCCCGCGCGAGTCAGGCATTGATCATCGACGCGGCCTATCGACTTGAGCGTTACCGCGCCAACGGGCAGGAGCGCGATCCAGAGCGGGCGCAGCGCAGTTTCGAACTGCTGCGGGCGATCAATCAGAACCCGGCGCCGGAGCTGGACATCCCACGACCCGGATTGCCCGAGGACGGTCACGAATCCCGCACCTGGCAGGCCGGTATCGGCACCCGCGGCGACAAGGCCTTCGGCGAATATGGCCTGCGCATGGCCTATCACGACCTCAACGATAACGCCGAGAGCTTTCCGCTGGGCGCGCAGATCGAAATCCTGCAGATGAAACTGCGCCAGTACGAAGGCAATGAGTGGCAGTTGCAGCAACTGGACCTGGCGACCATTCGTTCCCTGACGCCGCGCAATGAGCTGTTGCAGCCATTGTCGTGGCAAGTCACGGGCGGCCTGGAACGGGTGCCGGGCAAGCATGACGATGAAACGTTGGTGAGCCACGTCAATGGCGGTGGCGGCGGCACCTGGCAACTGGGCGAAGACATGCTCGGTTTTGCACTGGGCACCGTGCGCGTCGAACACAACAACGACTTTGCGGGCTTTATCGCGCCAGCCGCAGGTTTCAATAGCGGTGTGCTGTGGAAAAACCCGCTGGGCAACTTCAGCCTGGAAGCCAAGGGCGATTTCTTCACCAATGGCGAAGTGCGCCGCAGCGTGAGCCTGAACCAGCAGTGGGAAGTGTCGCGCAACCTGGGACTGCGCCTGAGCGCCCAGCGCGAATTCAGCCACCTCGCCTCGCCCGAGAACGAAGTGATGCTTGAGGTGAAGTGGTATCACTACTGATCGGCCACACCACCATCCCTGTGGGAGCGAGCTTGCTCGCGATAGCGGTGTAACAGTCGCAGATGAGGTCGACTGATCCACCGCAATCGCGAGCAAGCTCGCACACAGGGGATTTATATTGGCCAACGGATTAATCACAGGCCTTTCACATCCCCCTCACGATTCCACTCCTAGACTTCACCTATGGCCGTCCAACGGCCCGGGAGTCCAGGATGTGGCGTTACGCAGGTGTGTTGGGTTTGTTGATGTTGATCGCGGGTTGCCAGACCACCCACGAAGATTTGATCGCCAAGGGTTATCCACCGGCGTTCGCCGATGGTTTCGATGACGGTTGCAGCAGCGGCCGGCAAGCGGCCGGGGCAATTACCGGGGAATTTCGCAAGAACGTCCCGCGTTACCTCAAGGACAAACAGTACGCCGAAGGCTGGAGCGATGGTTTTCGCCAGTGCCAGGCCATGCGCGAAAATGAAGATCGGGAAGACTATCGCAGCCATCATTGGGACGACCGGGACAAAGCCTGGCAGCAACAGAAGGACCAGGACGCCGCCCGTGCCTATCGCTCGCAATGAGTCGCTGACAGACATCCGTCGAAACTAAAAGCCTGCAACCATGGCCCAAACCCTATAACGGGAGAAAACCATGAGTCGCGCCTTCGTCAATGAAGATAACGCCGCCGCGCAAGCCGATCAGCCAGTCGAACGGCAGGTCAGCGCGCAGCCCAATTACGTAACGCCCGCCGGTCTTGCGCAGCTTCAGGCTAAAGTCGTCGAGGTGCAAAACCTGATCAATGAACAGAATGCACAGGGTGAACTGGCGGACAAACAGCGCCAGGCCGACCTTGAGCGCGACTGGCGGTATTTCAATCAACGCCTGCAAAGCGCTCAGCTGGTTGTACCGGCCTCTTCGACCGATAAGGTGCAGATCGGCGCGTGGGTGACCTTTGCCGATGAGCATGGCAACGAACAACGCGTGCAGTTGGTGGGCGAGGATCAAGCGGAGGCTGCGAGCGGGCTGATCAACTGGGGCTCGCCGCTGGGGCGGGCATTGCTGGGCGCGCAGGTCGGGGATGAAGTGGTGTGGAAGCGGCCGGTGGGGGATTTGGTGATTGAGGTTCTGCATATAGAGATTGGGTGATCTTTAGGCCGCCATCGCTAGCAGGCTAGCTCCCACACTGGATTTGTGTCGATCACATAACCCCTGTGGGAGCTAGCCTGCTAGCGATGACGCGCTGCGATGTAACTGAAGCCCATAAAAAAACGGAGCCCCGAAGGCTCCGTTTTTTCATGTAACCAACCCGATATCAGGCCAGTTTTTTGTGCCGTACACGGTGCGGCTGGGAAGCCGCTTCGCCCAGGCGTTTCTTGCGATCGGCTTCGTACTCGGTGTAGTTACCTTCGAAGAACACCGCTTGCGAGTCGTCTTCGTACGCCAGGATATGAGTCGCGACGCGGTCAAGGAACCACCGATCGTGAGAGATCACAATGGCGGCGCCCGGGAAGTCCAGCAGGGCTTCTTCCAGGGAACGCAGGGTTTCAACGTCGAGGTCGTTGGACGGTTCGTCGAGCAGCAGGACGTTGCCGCCCTCTTTCAGGGTCAGTGCCAGGTGCAAGCGACCGCGCTCACCACCGGACAGGTCCTTGACGAACTTCTGCTGATCGCCACCCTTGAAGTTGAAGCGACCGACGTAGGTACGCGACGGAATCTCGTAGCTGCCGATGCGGATCTGATCGGAACCGTCGGAGATTTGCTGGAACACAGTCTTGCTGCCGTCCAGGTCTTCGCGGCTCTGGTCAACGCAGGCCAGTTGCACGGTCTCGCCGACTTCGATGCTGCCCGAATCCGGTTGTTCCTTGCCCATCAGCATGCGGAACAGGGTCGATTTACCGGCACCGTTACCGCCGATCACACCAACGATGGCGCCTTTGGGCATGGAGAACGACAGGTTGTCGATCAACACGCGATCGCCATAGCCTTTGGAAACGTTCTTGAACTCGATGACCTTGTCACCCAGGCGCGGACCGGCCGGGATGTAGATCTCGTTGGTTTCGCTGCGCTTCTGGAATTCCTGCGATTGCATTTCTTCGAAGCGTTGCAGACGCGCCTTGGATTTGGACTGGCGGGCCTTGGCGCCTTTGCGCACCCACTCCAGTTCTTCCTTCATGGCTTTTTCGTGAGCCGACTGCGACTTGGATTCAGCCGCCAGACGATCGGACTTGGCTTCAAGCCAACCCGAATAGTTGCCCTCGTACGGGATACCGGCGCCGCGGTCGAGTTCCAGAATCCAGCCCGCAACGTTGTCCAGGAAGTACCGGTCGTGCGTGATCGCGACCACGGTGCCCGGGAAATCGTGCAGGAAGTGCTCCAGCCAGGCGACGGAATCAGCGTCCAGGTGGTTGGTGGGTTCGTCGAGCAGCAGCATGTCGGGGGCGGACAGCAGCAGGCGGCACAGGGCTACGCGACGCTTCTCACCACCGGAGAGGAATTCGACCTTGGCATCCCAGGCCGGCAGACGCAGCGCATCGGCAGCGACTTCCAGCTGACGATCCAGGTTGTGGCCATCGCTGGCTTGCAGGATGGCTTCGAGCTTGGCCTGTTCGGCGGCCAGTTTGTCGAAGTCGGCATCTTCATCAGCGTAAGCGGCGTAGACCTCGTCCAGGCGCGCCTGGGCGTTCTTGATCACGCTGACCGCTTCCTCGACCACTTCACGTACGGTCTTGCTCGGGTCGAGGATTGGCTCTTGCGGCAGGTAACCGATGTTCAGCTCCGGCATCGGACGGGCTTCGCCCTCGAACTCGGTGTCGACGCCCGCCATGATTTTCAGCAGCGTGGACTTACCCGAACCGTTGAGGCCGAGCACGCCGATCTTGGCGCCGGGGAAGAACGACAGAGAAATGTTTTTCAGGATTTCCCGCTTCGGCGGAACAACTTTGCCCAGCCGATGCATGGTGAATACGTATTGAGCCATGGAGAACCTTGGGTCAGTGACAGATGAATGATTGGAGCGCAGGCGAAGCCCGGCCAGACTGTGCGCGTCGTCCGCTTGATATAGGCCCTGCGTGCGCGCTGAAAAAGTCTGATTCTAGGAGCTGGAACGCCCCCACGTAACCGGTAAAGCTACCTTAATGACAGATGGCAGTCCAGCCGTGAGGGGCTGGCACTTAGCCACAACTCAAGGCATGCTAGCCGCCCTTCGGGCGTCCGGCTTATAGTGCACGTCGCGCCAGTCCAGCCAAACCGCAGGATTACAGTTTGTCTAATGTCACTCCGCCTTCGTCCGTGAGCGCACCCAATCTTGCGACTGGCTCGCCCCTGCGCGGATCCTTGAAGGGTGCGTTGGCGACGCTCGTGCTGTTACTGCTCGCACTGCTGTTCTGGCAGCTGCTGGATCAGCTTCGCGAAACCCAGAAACACCAGCGGCAATACACCATCGACTACACCGCCGACCTGGCCGCACAAGTCAGCCTGAACATGGCGCTCAACGCCCAGATCGCGCTGAACCTGCTACCGATCGTCGAACAACCGCAAAGTGCCGACGAACAGCAGGCGTTACTGCGCAAGTTGCAACAGTCGCTGCCTGAACTGCGCAGCCTGGCGTTGCTCAGTCCTTCCGGCAAAGTCCTCAGCGACAGCGCCGCCGATAGCCAGGACGCCGATTACCTGAGCGATCTGGTCCGGCGCAGCCGCGCCCAGGCCCATTATTTCAGTAATGCCGACGACGGTTCAGTGGTGCACCTGCTGCTGCATCAGGCCAGCGGCAGCAGCCGCGGCTACTGGGCCCTGCGCCTGACACCGACTTTTTTCTCGTCACTGACCAAACAAAACGAAGCCGGCATCCGCCCGTTGTGGCTGGTGGAAAACCGGGTCAATCACCAGATCATCAGCCGCGATGAAGCGTCGCCTTCGGTCAAATCAAGCGTGATGTCCCCGGACGATATGGCCAACAGCGTACTGACCGTGCCCCTGAGCAGCAGCGACTGGCAAATGCGCGGGCTGTTCGATCGCCAGCAAGTGCTTGAACAACTGCTGCCAGCGTTCATTGGCAAATGCCTGTTGGGCCTGGCCTTCTCCCTGCTGCCATTCATCGCATTGCTGAACATTCGCCGCCGTCAACACCAGCTGCACGAAGGCCGCCGGCGCTATCACGATATTTTCGAAGGCACTGGCGTTGCCCTTTGCGTACTGGACGTCTCCGGGCTCAAGAGCTTCTTCGACAAGGCCCACGTGCACAACGGCGAACAACTCAAGGCCTGGCTCGACATACCGGAGCAACGCCAGCAACTGCTCCAGGAACTGCGCATTACCGAGGTCAACCAGGTCGCCCTGCAACTGCTCAACGTCAATTCCTGCGCCCAGGCCTGGAAACTGTTGATTGACGGCTGCCCGCTGGACGGCACCGCCATCGGCCATCAAGTGCTCGAAACGGTGCTCAACCAGCAAAGACAGCTCGAGCTGGAAATCAAGCTCCAGGACGCCAATGGCCGCGACCAGCACCTGTGGCTGGTGCTGCGCCTGCCAGAAGATCACGCCGACTATAAAGCGGTGATCCTGAGCATCACCGACATCACCAGCCGCAAACTCATCGAGCTGTCGCTGCTGGAACGTGAAGGGTTCTGGTCCGATGTGGTGCGCACCGTACCGGATCACTTGTACGTGCAGGACGTGATCAGCCAGCGGATGATTTTCAGCAACCACCACCTGGGCCAGACCCTCGGTTACAACCGCACCGAGCTGCACCAGATGGGCGAGTACTTCTGGGAAATCCTCCTGCACCCCGAGGATGCCGATTACTACCATCGCTCGCGCCAGACCCAGCGCCACGCGGGTTACACCCAGTTGCTGCAATGCCAGCTGCGCTTCCGTCACCGCGACGGCAAGTGGCGGCGTTTCGACATTCGCGAACAGGCACTGGCGCGGGACAAACACGATCAAGTCACGCGGATCATCGGCGTGGCCAAGGACATCACCGATCAGATCGAAGCCAGTGAATCCCTGCGTGACAGCGAACAGCGTTACCGGATGCTCGCCGAAAGCATCAGCGACGTGATTTTCTCCACCGACAGCAAAATGAAGCTCAACTACGTCAGCCCGTCGGTGCATGCCGTACTGGGCTACGACGCCGAGTGGATCTTCCAGAACGGCTGGCAGTCGACCATCGCCAACCCGCAACAACTGACCGGCATTTACAGCCTGATGGACCGGGTCAGCAAAGCGCTGGATAAACCCGAGCAACTGGCGCTGCTGCGCAGTCAGGTGCAGACCCAACTGTTCCTGTTCGATTGCCTGCGGGCCGATGGGCGCAAGATCCCGATCGAACTGCGGCTGGTGCTGGTCTGGGACGAACACGGCGCCTTCGAAGGCGTGCTGGGCGTCGGTCGCGACATCAGCCAGCAACGCCGGGCCGAGAAAGACCTGCGCATGGCGGCCACGGTATTCGAGCATTCAACGTCGGCGATCCTGATCACCGACCCGGCCGGCTACATCGTCCAGGCCAACGAAGCCTTCAGTCGCGTCAGCGGTTATGCCGTGGAGCAAGTGCTGGACCAGTTGCCAAACATGCTGACCGTCGACGAGCAGCAGGAAGCCCACCTGCGTTATGTGCTCAAGCAACTGCATCAAAACAGCACCTGGGAAGGCGAAGTCTGGCTCAAGCGGCGCAACGGCGAGCATTACCCGGCCTGGGTCGGCATCACGGCCGTGCTCGATGACGAAGGTGATCTGGCCAGTTACGTGTGCTTCTTCAGCGACATCAGCGAGCGCAAGGCCAGCGAGCAGCGAATTCACCGCCTCGCCTACTACGACGCCCTGACCCACCTGCCCAACCGCACGCTGTTCCAGGACCGTCTGCACACCGCGTTGCAATCTGCCGAGCGGCAGAAGTCCTGGGTGGTGTTGATGTTCCTCGACCTCGACCGTTTCAAGCCGATCAACGACTCCCTCGGCCACGCCGCCGGCGACCGCATGCTCAAGGAAATGGCCACGCGCCTGCTCGGTTGCGTCGATGACGACGACACCGTGGCGCGCATGGGCGGCGATGAGTTCACCTTGCTCCTGCAACCGCGGGTCAACCGTGAAATCGCCTTGAACCGGGCGATTCATGTGGCCGAGCAGATCCTCGCCAGCCTGGTGAAACCGTTCGTGCTGGAAGGCCGCGAGTTCTTTGTCACCGCCAGTATCGGCATCGCCCTGAGTCCGCAGGATGGCAACGAGCTCAGTCAGCTGATGAAAAACGCCGACACCGCGATGTATCACGCCAAGGAGCGCGGCAAGAACAACTTCCAGTTCTATCAGGCGGACATGAACGCCAGCGCCCTGGAGCGCCTGGAACTGGAAAGCGACTTGCGCCATGCCCTGGAGCAGAACGAATTCGTTCTGTACTACCAGCCGCAGTTCAGTGGCGACGGCAAACGCCTGACCGGCGCCGAAGCGCTGCTGCGCTGGCGTCATCCACGTCGCGGCCTGGTGCCGCCGGGGGATTTCATTCCGGTGCTCGAAGAGCTCGGGCTGGTGGTGGATGTCGGCGACTGGGTGATCAGCGAAGCCTGCCGTCAGCTCAAGACCTGGCACCAGGCCAAGGTGCGGGTGCCGAAGGTGTCGGTGAACATCTCGGCCCGGCAGTTCTCCGACGGCCAGCTGGGCACGCGGATCGCCACGATCCTGCGCGAAACCGGCCTGCCGCCGGCGTGCCTTGAGCTGGAGCTGACCGAAAGTATCCTGATGCGTGAAGTCAGTGAAGCGATGCAGATCCTCGCCGGGCTGAAAAACCTCGGCCTGAGCATTGCGGTCGATGACTTTGGCACCGGTTATTCATCGCTCAACTACCTCAAGCAATTCCCGATCGACGTGCTGAAGATCGACCGCACCTTTGTTGATGGTCTGCCGTCGGGCGAACAGGATGCGCAGATTGCCCGGGCGATCATCGCCATGGCCCATAGCCTGAACCTGGCGGTGATCGCCGAAGGTGTGGAAACCCATGAGCAGCTCGATTTCCTGCGTGAGCATGGTTGCGATGAGGTTCAGGGGTATCTGTTCGGGCGGCCGATGCCGGCGAGCCGGTTTGAAGCGCAGTTCAGCAATGATGCGTTGTTCATGTTCGACTGAAATTTTGTGGAGAGGCCATCGCCAGCAGGCTGGCTCCCACAAGAATTTATGCCGGTCAGGGAATTTGCAGCTATCGCGATTACTGTGGGAGCCAGCCTGCTGGCGATTGGGCCGGCACAATCACCGCTGATCCCAGCATGAACGCCACTTGTCTGCGACATGATGTCCTTTCATATGCCATCTAAAACCCATTGGGTTAGAATGCCCCCCTTTTCTGCCCCGATCCTTGAGGACCGCCATGTTCAGCCGTGATTTGACTATTGCCAAGTACGACGCCGATCTTTTTGCCGCCATGGAGCAAGAAGCTCAGCGCCAGGAAGAACACATCGAGCTGATCGCTTCGGAAAACTACACCAGCCCTGCGGTGATGGAAGCTCAAGGCTCGGTACTGACCAACAAGTACGCCGAAGGTTATCCGGGCAAGCGCTACTACGGTGGTTGCGAGTTCGTCGACGTGGTTGAGCAGTTGGCCATCGACCGCGCCAAAGAACTGTTCGGCGCCGATTACGCCAACGTTCAGCCGCACGCCGGTTCGCAAGCCAACAGCGCCGTTTACCTGGCTCTGCTGCAAGCGGGCGACACCATCCTGGGCATGAGCCTGGCCCACGGCGGTCACCTGACCCACGGCGCCAGCGTTTCCTCCTCCGGCAAGCTGTACAACGCCGTTCAGTACGGCATCGACGCCAATGGCCTGATCGACTACGACGAAGTCGAGCGCCTGGCCGTTGAGCACAAACCGAAAATGATCGTGGCCGGTTTCTCTGCCTACTCGCAGATCCTCGACTTCCCGCGTTTCCGCGAAATCGCTGACAAGGTTGGCGCCTACCTGTTCGTCGACATGGCCCACGTGGCCGGTCTGGTCGCCGCTGGCGTCTACCCGAACCCGGTGCCGTTCGCTGACGTCGTGACCACCACCACGCACAAGACCCTGCGCGGTCCACGTGGCGGTTTGATCCTGGCTCGCGCCAACGCCGACATCGAGAAGAAGCTGAACTCCGCCGTGTTCCCGGGCGCCCAGGGTGGCCCGCTGGAGCACGTGATCGCCGCCAAAGCGATCTGCTTCAAGGAAGCGCTGCAGCCTGAGTTCAAGACCTACCAGCAACAAGTGGTGAAAAACGCCCAGGCCATGGCCAGCGTGTTCATCGAGCGCGGTTTTGACGTGGTGTCCGGCGGTACTGAAAACCACCTGTTCCTGCTGTCGCTGATCAAGCAGGAAATCTCCGGTAAAGACGCCGACGCCGCTCTGGGCAAAGCGTTCATCACCGTGAACAAGAACTCCGTGCCAAACGATCCACGCTCCCCGTTCGTCACTTCCGGCCTGCGCTTCGGCACTCCGGCTGTGACCACTCGCGGCTTCAAGGAAGCAGAGTGCAAAGAACTGGCCGGCTGGATCTGCGACATCCTGGCTGACCTGAACAACGAAGCGGTGATCGACGCCGTTCGTGAGAAGGTCAAGGCCATCTGCAAGAAACTGCCGGTGTACGGCGCTTAATTGCACCGCTGAACCGCAGCAATGAAAAACCGGCCACGTGATGGCCGGTTTTTTTTCGTCCGCATTTTTTTCGAAGTGCGAAAAGGCTCAAGGTCGGGCCATTGCGCCCAACTGGTAAGACCGGTCATGCCAATTGCTCAATTTCCGCTTGCGATCACCCAAAAACAACGCCTAGACTGCGCCTGCACTGGACATACCGGTAAGACCACAATAATTAAGTCCTGAATCTGATGCGCCCCCTCAAGCGCACGGCAGCCAGGACACCGACCAGGATTCCTCCCATGCTCAGATGGTGCTCGCGTTCAATCTTCCTCCAAGTGGTTCTCGGACTGGTGCTCGGCATCGTCTGCGGGCTGACCCTTCCTGAATACTCTGCCCAGCTCAAACCGCTCGGCGACGGTTTCATCAAACTGATCAAGATGCTCATCGGCCTGATCGTGTTCTGCGTGGTGGTCAGCGGCATCAGCGGTGCCGGCGACCTGAAGAAGGTCGGCCGCATCGGCCTGAAATCGGTGATCTACTTCGAGATCCTGACCACCATCGCCCTGGTGATCGGTCTGGTGTTCGCGTTCACCACCGGCATCGGCAGCGGCGCGAACATTCATCTGGATCAGCTTTCCGCTGCCGACATGGGCGACATCGCCCAGCGCGGTCAGCACATGCAAACCACCTCCCAGTTCCTGATGAACCTGATCCCGACCTCGGTCATCGGCGCCTTCGCGGAGAACAATATTCTGCAAGTCCTGCTGTTTTCGGTCCTGTTCGGCAGTGCACTGAACCTGGTGGGTGAAGCCGCATCGGGTATTTCCCGACTGATCAATGAGCTGAGCCACGTGATCTTCCGCATCATGGGCATGATCGTGCGCCTGGCGCCGATTGGCGTGTTCGGCGCCATCGCTTTCACCACCAGCAAATATGGCCTGGATTCGCTGCAGCACTTGGGCAGCCTCGTCGGCCTGTTTTACCTGACCTGCGTGGCGTTTGTGACATTGATTCTCGGCCTGGTGATGCGCCTTTCGGGCCTGAAGATGTTGCCATTGCTCAAGTACCTGCGCGAAGAACTGCTGATCGTCATGGGCACCGCCTCATCCGATGCCGTGCTGCCACAGATCATGCGCAAGCTTGAGCATCTGGGCATCGGCAGTTCGACGGTCGGGTTGGTGATTCCTACGGGTTACTCGTTCAACCTCGACGGTTTCTCGATCTACCTGACCCTCGCCATCGTCTTCATCGCCAACGCCACCGGCACGCCGCTGGCCATGACCGACCTGCTGACGATTCTGTTGGTCTCGCTGATCACCTCCAAAGGCGCCCACGGGATTCCCGGCTCGGCGTTGGTGATTCTGGCGGCGACACTGACGGCGATCCCGGCGATTCCGGTGGTCGGACTGGTATTGGTGCTGGCGGTGGACTGGTTCATGGGCATCGGCCGAGCGTTGACCAACCTGATTGGCAACTGCGTCGCCACCGTGGCCATCGCCCGCTGGGAAAAGGACATCGATATTCAACGGGCGAACAAAGTGCTTTCTGGCCAGGTGGGTTATACCTTCCAGCCCAGAAAACCCGTCGCCCCGGCGCATCAGCAGGAATTCTGAATAAACGCCGTGCCTGCCGGCGGGCAGGCACGGTCATCAACCGTTTTGGATGCTCATGGAGCGAACAGTGATTACCTCGTCGACCGTTGTGAACTCAGTCGTAGAAAAACTCCGGGCCGCTTTGGCCCGTGGTCAGTGGCGCTCCGGCGAAATGCTGCCGGGGCAACGTGAACTGGCCGAACAACTGGGCATCAGCCGCCCGAGCCTGCGTGAAGCAGTGATCGTGCTGGAAACCCTTGGCCTGGTGCGCTCGATGCCCGGCAAAGGCGTGGTGGTGCTGGACGCAAGTCTCAGCGACAGCCAAAGCCACGACAGCGCGATGGCCGGCGCCAGCCTGGAAGACGTGCTGCAACTGCGCTACACCCTCGAGCCGTTCATCGTCGGCCTGGTCGCGCAATCGATCAGCAGCAAGGAAGTCGGGCAACTGCGCCTGACCCTGATGGACATGCGCGAAGCGCTGGAGGCCAACGACAGCGAGGCCGGGGTCAATGCCTACATCGCCTTCCACGAAGAGCTGTTCACGCTGACCTCGAACCCGATTTTCCAGAGCGTGGTGCAGCAGACCAGCAATGCCCTCAAGCAAAGCGCCGAAGTGCTGCGCAACTCCCCCGAGCATTTGGCTGAACGTCTCGAAGAGAACGAAGCCGTGGTGCGCGCGATCCGCAGTAAAAACAGCGCCCAGGCCAGTGCCGAAATGCGCCGGCACATCCTTCGAGAGGGCAAGCGGATGGGCATCGAATTGAATATTCCGGACGACAACCTCGGCAGTTAAGACTGCTTCGAACTGGAGACAGGACATGAATAGCTTCGCTTCACCGCAGACACTCACTGCCCTGCCCTTTCCAGCGCGGGCGGACGATCTCTATTCGCGGCTCTTCGACGCCATTCTCGAACAGCGCCTCACTGCGTCCAGCCGTTTTACCGAAGAAAGCCTGGCGCAGATGTTCAGTGTTCGACGCAGTGACGTTCGAAGCGTGCTGACGCGACTGTCCCATCAGCAGATCATCGTCCTTCGGCCAAACCACCGGCCTCGCGTTGCCGCACTTGATGCCGAGCAGACCCGGCAGACGCTGCATGCGCGGCGGCTGACCGAAACCATGTTGGTGCGACTGGCCTGCCGGCAACCTCGTGCGCAGGACTTGAACCGCCTGCGTGCCCTGATCGAGAGCGAGCGCCGAAGTGCCGCGCGGGGCCCGGCGATTCGGCTGTCAGGAGAATTTCATTTGCAGTTGGCGGAAATGGCGGGGAATGCACCGTTGACGCATTTTCTCGGCAGTCTGGTGCCGCTGACGTCGCTGGCGATTGCGCAGTTTGATACCCACCTGGATGGAAATTGCGGTTGGCAGTTACATCAAGGCGTTCTGGAAGCAGTGGAGCGTGGCGATTCAGTCATGGCCGAAACGCTGCTAAGCCAGCATCTGGACCACCTTGAGGAAACACTGCTGAACTCAGGATCAAGATCCAGCCTGAATCGTGTTGCCGGTTAGATCGCTATCGCGAGCAGGCTCGCTCCCACAGGGGAATGCATTTCCAATGTGGGAGCGAGCCTGCTCGCGATGACGGCATAAGATTCACTGAAAATCTTTGGCTTTAGTCCGCAGCCACCCGCGCAAACCCCTCACGAATCTTCTCTTCCGGCAAATCATCAGCAATAAACACGATCACGCTTTCCCGCACCTCATCGTCCGCCCACTCGGTATCCCAGTCGAATCCGTAAAGCTTCAGCACCCCCTGAAACACCATCCGCCGCGGTTCACCCAGAATGCTCAACACACCTTTGTAGCGCAGCAGTTGCTTGCCATGATCTTCCAGCAGTTCGTTCATGAACTCGCTGAGTTTGTCGAGATCCAGCGGCTTGTCAGTGCGCAGCACCAGGCTGGAAATGCGGTCGATGGATGGCGCCTTGCCCACGGGGCGCAGGCTGATGCCGCCGAGGTCGGCATTCAGGTTGAAGCCGCGCACGTCGAGCAGCTCGGCCAGGTCGATCTTGCCGTGTTCGACCACGCGAATCGGCGCACGACGGTTGATCCGGGTCAGGCGTTCGCTCAGCGCGGTAAACGACGCTTCGTCCACCAGATCACGCTTGCTCACCAGCAAGCGGTCGGCAAAACCGATTTGCGCCTGGGCGATGGTCTGGGTCAGGTGAGTGTCGGCGTGGGCCGCGTCTACCAAGGTGATGATGCCATCGAGGATGTAACGCTCGCGCAGCTCTTCATCGATGAAAAAGGTTTGTGCCACTGGCGCCGGGTCGGCCAGGCCGGTGCATTCGATCACCAGCCGGTCAAAGGCGATTTCGCCGCTGTCCAGGCGTTCGAGCAGCAGGTACAAGGCCTTGGTCAGGTCGGTGTGGATGGTGCAGCAGACGCAGCCGTTGGACAGCGTCATCACTTGCACGGGTTCGTCGCCCAACAGCAGGGTGTCGATACCGGCGTCGCTGAATTCGTTCTCGATCACGGCGATTTTCAGGCCGTGTTCGGCTTTGAGCAGGTGGCGCAGCAGCGTGGTCTTGCCCGCGCCGAGGAAGCCGCTGAGGATCGTTACCGGGATGGGAGAGGACAACTGGTATCTCCTGTTTCACAAAATGAGAATTCAACACAAAAACAAATGTGGGAGCTAGCCTGCTAGCGATGGCGGACTGTCAATCAACAGTGATGTTGAATGTTCAGCCGTCATCGCCAGCAGGCTAGCTCCCACAGGAATTGCTGTTAACCCGACAACCGGGTCAACAGCACTTCGGCCCACCCTTGCCACCGTAACGAGCCTCCTGACGTTCCCTGAAGAACATCTCGTAAGTCATCACCGGTTTGTCCGGGTGTTTGGTTTGCATATGCTCGACGTAGGTGTCGTAGTCGGGCATGCCGACCATCAGGCGCGCGGCCTGACCGAGGTATTTACCGAGGCGACTCAGGTCATTGAACATCGTGCATTCCTCGATTACGCATCCGGCAGCGCCTGGAACGGTGCTTCTTTATCCGTACGTTCCTTGGTGCCCCAGGCGGAGATACCGACCTTGAGCGCATAGAACAGGATGCTGAAGACCACGAACAGGAACAGCGCGGTGAGCGTTGCGTTGGTGTAAGCGTTGAAGATCACGTGCTGCATCTGAGTGATGTCCTTGGCCGGGGCGAGGATCTGACCGTTGGCCAGGGCATCGCTGTATTTTTTCGCCAGCGACAGGAAGCCGATCGCCGGGTTGGCGTCGAACAGCTTGATGAAGCCTGCGGTGGTGGTGCAGATCAGCAGCCAGACGGCTGGCAGCATGGTCACCCAGACGTAACGTTGACGCTTCATTTTGATCAGCACAACGGTGCCGAGCATCAGTGCGATACCGGCCAGCATCTGGTTGGAGATACCGAACAATGGCCACAAGGTGTTGATACCGCCCAGTGGATCGATCACGCCCTGGTACAGCAACCAGCCCCACATCGCCACGCAACCGGCGGTTGCGATCAGGTTGGCGGTCCAGGATTCGGTGCGTTTCAGTGCCGGCACGAAGGAACCGAGCAAATCCTGCAGCATGAAGCGTCCGGCACGAGTACCGGCGTCGACCGCGGTCAAGATGAACAGCGCTTCGAACAGGATCGCGAAGTGGTACCAGAATGCCATGGTGTTTTCACCCGGCAGGACACTGTGCAGGATCTGCGCGATACCGACCGCCAGGGTCGGCGCACCACCGGCACGGGCCAGGATCGTGGTTTCACCAATGTCCTTGGCCACCGCTTGCAGCGCTTCCGGAGTAATGGCAAAGCCCCAGCTGCTGACGGTTTGGGCCACGGCCACCACGTCACCGCCGACGACGGCCGCCGGACTGTTCATGGCGAAATACACGCCTGGCTCGATCACCGAAGCGGCCACCATCGCCATGATGGCGACGAAGGATTCCATCAGCATGCCGCCGTAACCGATGTAACGGGCGTTGACTTCGTTATCCAGCAGTTTCGGCGTGGTGCCGGAGGAGATCAGCGCGTGGAAACCGGAGACCGCGCCACAGGCGATGGTGATGAACAGGAACGGGAACAGACCGCCCTTCCACACCGGCCCGGTACCGTCGATGAATTGTGTCAGCGCCGGCATTTTCAGCTCGGGCATGGTGATCAGGATGCCGATCGCCAACGCCACGATGGTGCCGATTTTCAGGAAGGTCGACAGGTAATCACGCGGCGCCAGAATCAGCCACACCGGTAACGAAGCGGCCACAAAACCGTAACCGACCAGCATCCACGTAATCTGCACGCCAGTGAACGTAAACGCCTTGGCCCAGACCGGATCAGCAGCAATCTGCCCACCGAGCCAGATCGAACCCAGCAGCAGCAACACGCCGACCACGGAGATTTCACCGATGCGGCCCGGGCGGATGTAGCGCATGTAAATGCCCATGAACATCGCGATCGGGATGGTCGCCATCACCGTGAAAATGCCCCACGGGCTCTCGGCCAACGCCTTGACCACGATCAGCGCCAGCACCGCGAGGATGATGATCATGATCAGGAAGCAGCCAAACAGCGCGATGGTCCCGGGGATGCGGCCCATTTCTTCACGGACCATGTCGCCCAGAGAGCGGCCGTTGCGGCGGGTGGACATGAACAGGACCATGAAGTCCTGAACCGCACCGGCCAGCACCACACCGGCAATCAGCCACAGCGTGCCGGGCAGATAGCCCATCTGCGCCGCCAATACCGGACCGACCAGCGGACCCGCGCCGGCGATGGCCGCGAAGTGGTGACCAAAAAGGATGTGTTTGTTGGTCGGTACGTAGTCCAGACCGTCATTGTTGAGCACGGCGGGGGTGGCCCGTCGCGGGTCGAGTTGCATCACATTGTTGGCGATGAACAGACTGTAGTAGCGGTAGGCAACCAGATAAATGGCCACGGCCGCGACCACAATCCACAAGGCGTTGATCGCCTCACCTCGGCGCAACGCCACGACACCAAGGGCGCAGGCGCCTACGATTGCCAGCAGCAGCCAGGGTAGGTGGCGTAGCAGGCTATTATTATTTTTCATTTTATGATTCCAGCCAGGGTGGACAAGAAAGACAGCCATTCGGAGTTTAGCGCTAACGGCCGCAAAGGCCATACCCCGACATATGTTGAGCGACCACTTTGCTGGCAGCCTTTGACGATGCGGGTCTATAGTCAGCGAACATTTACGAGGATTGCGCCATGAGCGAGCACCCTGCCGATCGCCGCCGCTTCAAACGTATTGCGTTCGATGCCCGAACCGAGCTTGGCCAAGGGGAATTTATCTGGCCGGTGAAGCTGATCGACCTGTCACTCAAGGGCCTGTTGATCGAGAAGCCCGAGCCGTGGCTGGGTAATCCGGATTGGCATTTCCTGGTCGATATTCATCTGACCGAGGACGTCGAGATCAAGATGGATGTGATGTTGACCCACGATGACCATGGCCAGCTCGGGTTTGTCTGCAAGCACATCAGCCTGGAATCGATTGAACGCTTGCGGCGGTTGATTGAATTCAACCTGGGGGATCCCGAGGAACTGGAGCGCGAATTGGGCGCCCTGATCGAAATCTGACGGTTCAACACTGATCCAATGTGGGAGCGGGCTTGCTCGCGAAGGCGGTGTGTCAGACAACATCATTACTGAATGTCAGTCCACCTTCGCGAGCAAGCCCGCTCCCACAGGGGGTTGTGTACTTTCTGGAAGGTTATTCGAACAACGCGTCAAGGGCCTGTTCCAGGCGGGTCACGGCAATAATCTGCAAACCCGGCGGCGCCTCTTTCGGTGCATTGCCCTTGGGCACGATGGCGCGTTTGAAGCCGTGCTTGGCCGCTTCCTTCAAGCGTTCCTGGCCACTCGGCACCGGGCGTACTTCGCCCGACAGCCCGACTTCACCGAACACCAGCAAATCATGCGGCAACGGCCGGTTGCGCAAACTGGACATCACCGCCGCCATCAACGCCAGGTCGGAGGCCGTTTCCAGCACCTTCACCCCGCCGACCACGTTGAGGAATACGTCCTGATCGTGAGTCGGGATCCCGCCATGACGGTGCAGCACCGCCAGCAACATCGCCAGGCGATTCTGATCCAGGCCCAGCGTGACCCGACGCGGGTTCGCCAAATGGCTGTCGTCCACCAGTGCCTGGACTTCCACCAGCATCGGTCGCGTCCCTTCCCACGTCGCCATGACCACACTGCCCGGCACTTCTTCCTGTGCACGTGTCAGGAAAATCGCTGACGGGTTGGAGACTTCTTTCAGGCCCTTGTCGGTCATGCCGAACACGCCCAATTCGTTGACGGCACCGAAACGGTTTTTCACCGCACGCAGCAATCGCAGGCGCCCATCGGATTCACCTTCGAAATACAGCACCGTATCGACCATGTGCTCCAGCACGCGCGGCCCGGCCAATGCGCCTTCTTTTGTCACGTGGCCGACCAGGAAAATCGCAGTGCCGCTCTGCTTGGCATAACGCACCAGCAACGCCGCACTTTCCCGAACCTGCGACACGCCACCCGGTGCCGATTGCAATTGTTCGGTGAAGATCGTCTGAATGGAGTCGATCACCATGACCTTGGGCTTTTCGACCCGGGCAGTGGCAATGATGGTTTCGATGCAGGTTTCGGTCATCACCCGCAGTTGATCCTGAGGCAAACCGAGACGGCGGGCGCGCATGGCCACTTGCTGCTGGGATTCTTCGCCGGTGACGTACAGTGCCGGCATGACTTTGGCGAGGTTGCACAAGGTTTGCAGGAGAATGGTCGATTTGCCGATGCCCGGATCACCGCCGATCAGCACCACCGAACCATCCACCAGGCCGCCACCCAACACTCGATCAAGCTCGCTGGATGCGGTGGAGAAGCGCGGAATCTCTTCGACGCTGACTTCGGCCAGGGTCTTGATCTGTGCCTGTTGGCCGGTCCAACCGGTGCGACCGCTGGGTGGTGCGGCACCGCCGCTCTCGACCATGGTTTCGGTCAGCGTGTTCCAGGCCCCGCACTCGCCGCACTGGCCGGCCCACTTGGGGAAGGTTGAGCCGCACTCGGTGCAGCCGTACATGCGCTTGGCCTTGGCCATCTGAACTCCCGACAAAAACCGCGATGATAGCTCAGCTGGGTTGCATCAGCGCAGGGAAGTTACCAGCGGACCTTCGGTAGCAACTAGCTCGTGCCGGCTTTTATTACCGAATAGTAATTTATGGGGAACTGTACAAATTTACCTAGAGACATATCGATCGTTAGCCCATCATTAAGAATCAAATCTGTACAAGCCTTTTATAATTTAAGGCCCAATGTACAACTCCCCCTAACTTCAATGCATCAATAGCAACAATCAAGTGCCACTCCTGTTATTCAAGGCGCTTACTTGGGTAGCGTTCATACATCTCAGATCGGGTGTTCATACCACCCAACTTTCAAGCCATCATTCATTGTTTTATCTTGTCTACTTCCCACACAGCAAAGGCCACTTACCAACAAAGCAAAGAAAGGACAGTACCGCACATCGGCTAGATAAAAAAATCGAGATTCGTGCCGGCACCGGTAAACCGATGATGGCATTTTGCAAACTTTTCCCCAGCGAACAGGTCGTTGGTAGCGCCCCCCGCAAGCGGTTGTTTCGAGCAAAATGCGTGTTGCTGATTTACACTCCGTTCACCAACCTCATCTGTAACAAGGAAATAACCTATGGGCGTGATAAGTGAGTTCAAGGCCTTCGCGGTCAAAGGTAATGTGGTCGACATGGCCGTCGGTATCATCATCGGCGCCGCGTTCGGCAAGATCGTTTCATCGTTTGTCGGCGACGTGGTGATGCCGCCAATCGGCCTGCTGATCGGTGGGGTGGACTTCAGTGACCTGGCCGTTACGCTCAAGGCAGCCAACGGGGATGTCCCGGCGGTGATGCTGGCGTACGGCAAGTTCATCCAGAGCCTGATCGACTTCATCATCGTCGCTTTCGCGATCTTCATGGGCGTCAAAGCCATCAACCGCCTGAAACGCGAAGAGGCCGTTGCGCCAACCCTGCCGCCGGTTCCAACCAAGGAAGAAGAGCTGTTGAGCGAGATCCGTGATCTGCTCAAAGCCCAGAACAATCAGCCCTGAAGGCTGGTGCATGCATAAAAACGGCGCCTTCGGGGCGCCGTTTTTTTTTACCAGAAGTTTTCCACTGCCACCTGGCCGGGTCGTCGACTGAGGCTCAAGTGCATGTCGCGCTGTTTTAGCAATTTGCGCGTGTCATCAATCATTTGAGGGTTACCGCAGAGCATGACCCGCGAATGCTCGGGTGTCAGCGCCACCCCTGCCACCCGCTCCAGCTCGCCATTTTCGATCAGCGTGGTGATTCGCCCGTTCAGGGCGCCGGGGTGCTGCTCGCGCGTGACGGTCGCAATGAACTGCAACTTGTGCGCGTAATCGGCCAGATAGTCGCGCTGCGTCAGCTCTGCAATCAGCTCCTGATACGCCAGCTCACGGGCCTCGCGTACGCTGTAGACGAGGATGATCCGCTCGAATTTTTCCCACACCTCGAAGTCCTGCAGGATCGATAGAAACGGCGCCACGCCCGTGCCGGTGGATAGCAGCCAGAGATCACGGCCATCGACGAAACGATCCAGCGTCAGGTAACCAAACGCCTGACGGTCGACCAGCAGCGTATCGCCGACCTCCAGCCGACTCAGTTCACTGGTGAACTCCCCGCCCGGCACGACGATGGAAAAAAACTCGAGAAACTCGTCATGGGGCGAGGAGACCATTGAATAGGCGCGCCACACGGTGCTGCCGTCGGCTTTGGTCACGCCCAGCCGGGCGAATTGTCCAGCGCGAAAACGAAAGCCGACATCTCTGGTAGCCCGCAACGTGAACAGGTTGGGGGTCAACGGCTGAACGTCTGTCAGGGTCTGGCGAGTGAATTTTTCGGCACTGGCGGTCATGGGGAACTCCATTCAACAGATGACCCAGTGTCCCGCAAAGCAGTCGATGTAAACACCGCTGATTTGTAGTGGCTTTAGACAATGCCTTATTTTGCCGTGATGACTGCGTTTGAAATTGGAAGGCGCCTTACATTAACCAGAAGGTACAAAACAAGTCTGGATAATTGCATGGTGTGCCTCATGCAACCTGTTCGTTCGGCGCTAAGAACTGGTTAGTTATTTTTCAGTCTTTTCAAGAGCGAAAAAATTACGACACATGCGTAGGAATAGTCCTACACTCGTGGCGTGCTGGATTTCGGATCCAATCCGCGCCCCCAAGATACCCGCATGGAGTTACATCGATGGAAATGTGGATGGAGTCACAATTAAGAGAGATATCTAACGCGAGGGATGTTGAGTCTGCATACAAGATGTCACTAGGCCTCGTACAAGACCTGGGCTTTAATTTCTGCGCCTTCTCAATAACATCACCCCCGCGAGGCCCGCACTATGAAAACGTCAATCTCAACAACTACCCAATCGACTGGAACGTGGCATATGAACAAAACCGCTTCAGAGAAATAGATCCAATACTGGCTCACTGCAATCAGTCTTCCCTGCCTATTCTCTGGGAAGAAAAGGTCTACTCGAAGACCCCACTGCTGTGGAAGACGCAGAAAAAACAAGGCCTGGAATATGGCTTGTCGCAACCGCTGCATGACGACAAAGGGCTTCACAGCGTATTGAGCGTCGCCAGCAGCAGTCATCCCATCACCCCGTATGAGCTGTATGAAAACCTGGGATACGTGCTCTTCATCAGCCATCACTTACACGGGCTCGTCGCGCAAAAACTGCCTCACCGCGTGCCGCAATCGTGCGCGCCTCATTTAACTGCGCGCGAAATTGAGATCCTGAGACTGTCGGCTGATGGCAAGACCGCCTGTGAGATCGCCATAATCCTCAACCTAGCTGAACGTACTGTAAATTTCCATGTCAGCAGTTGCATCAAAAAACTGAACGTCAACAACAAGATCGCGGCGGTCATCGCGGCAGCCAGGGCCTGCATGATCTGAGCAGTACCTCCGAGTACCGAGGCTGAAAAACCCACGAGTAATCCAAGAGAAAAAAACGTACCATTTGCGGCTCCTCCAGAGTGATGACGAGTGAAACACCACGTCGCAGTCCACTCGGACGGCCCGCCCGCTACAACGCTTCAGGCATGGGCCACCATACCCGTTGACTACCCAGAGCCCCCGCCTCATGCCCCTGCTCGAAACGCCCTTCGCCCAACTCGATTTGATCCGTCAGCCAGAACAGCAGAATGAACCGCTGCAAGCTTTTGATGCCGCAGACGAATACCTGCTCAATCATCTGGCTGAGCAGCAACCGGCCGCAGACACCCGGGTGCTGGTACTCAACGATAGCTTCGGCGCTTTGGCCGCGAGCCTGGCGGGAAACGTCCGGGTGACCAGCAGTGGCGACTCGTTCCTGGCCTTCCAGGGCCTGGAAAAGAACCTGATCCGCAACGGCCAGGCCTTCGATGCCGTACCTAGCGTACCGGCCAATCAAGCCTTCGTGGGGCCGTTCGACCGTGTATTGATCCGCGTGCCGAAAACCCTGGCCTTGCTGGAAGAGCAACTGATTCGCCTGCAAAGCCAACTGGCTCCAGGCGCCCAGGTGATTGCTGCAGCGATGGTCAAGCATTTGCCTCGCGCCGCCGGTGATCTGCTGGAGCGCTACATCGGCCCGGTGCAAGCCTCGTTGGCGGTGAAAAAAGCCCGGCTGCTGATCGCAACACCTGAAGCCAAACCCGCCGCCGTGTCCCCCTACCCTTCCCGCTATCTACTCGACACTCCGGCAATCGAACTGCTGAACCACGCCAATGTGTTCTGCCGCGAGGGGCTGGATATCGGCACACGAGCCTTCCTTCCACACTTGCCGCAGAACCTCGGCACAGCACGCGTCGCCGACCTCGGTTGCGGTAACGGCGTACTGGCAATCGCCAGCGCCCTGCAAAACCCTGACGCCCAGTACACGCTGGTGGACGAGTCGTTCATGGCGATGCAATCGGCCACCGAAAACTGGCGCGCTGCGCTGGGGGATCGTGAGGTGATCGTGCGCGCTGGCGATGGCCTGGCCGGGCAAGAAGCGCAATCGCTGGACGTGGTGCTGTGCAATCCACCGTTTCACCAGCAACAGGTCGTCGGCGATTTTCTCGCCTGGCGGATGTTCCAGCAGGCGCGCGAAGCCCTGGTGGTTGGCGGCGCGCTGTACATCGTCGGCAACCGCCACCTGGGTTACCACAGCAAGCTCGCGCGGCTGTTCCGTGGTGTTGAACAAGTAGCGGCTACGCCGAAGTTCGTCATTCTCAAAGCCCGCAAATAATCGCAGGTAAAAAAAACCCGCCATGACAGAAGGGTTTGAATCCGTGCCGCAAGGCAACGGGATGGGAATGTCGAGTGTTTCAATGCGTGGACAGACCTGCGGCGTTCATGAACATGCGCATCAGGCTCGCCACGATAAACAGGGCCCCCACGCTACCGACCCAGATCAAGGCCAACCAACCAAGGCGCTGCCAAAGCGGTTTCTTCTCTGCGGCCTTGATTTCCTCCAGGGAATGTTTGCCAGCCATCATCGTGACCTCCTCTGAAACGGCACAGGAATAAGCCCTGGCGCCGTTGTCGTATTTTCTAGTGATAACCGTCTTCGTGGGTCACCTTGCCGCGGAATACGTAGTAGCTCCAGAAGGTGTAACCCAGGATGAACGGGATGATGAACAGCGTACCGACCAGCATGAAGCCCTGGCTTTGCGGCGGTGCAGCGGCGTCCCAGATCGAGATCGACGGCGGCACGATGTTGGGCCACAGGCTGATGCCAAGGCCGCTGTAGCCAAGGAAAATCAGCACCAGGGTCAGCAGGAACGGCGTGTAGTTCGCATTGCGGGCCACGGCTCGAATCAGACCGTACATGGTCACCAACACCAGGATCGGCACCGGCAGGAACCAGAAAAGATTCGGCAGTGTGAACCAGCGAGCGGCGATTTCAGCATGAGCCAGCGGGGTCCAGATACTGACGATACCGATCACCGCCAACACCACGAACGCCAATGGCCGTGCCAGATTGTGCATCTGCTCCTGCAACTTGCCTTCGGTCTTCATGATCAGCCAGGTGCAACCCAGCAGCGCATAAGCCACCACCAACGCGAGGCCGCAGAACATTGTGAACGGCGTCAGCCAGTCCAGTGAACCCCCGGCAAACTGGCGATTGACCACCGGCAATCCGTCGATGAATGCACCCAGCGCCACCCCCTGGAAGAAGGTGGCGGCAATCGAACCACCGATGAATGCCTTGTCCCACAGGTGACGCTTGTCGTCCTTGGCCTTGAAGCGGAACTCGAACGCCACGCCACGGAAAATCAGCCCGATGAGCATGAAAATCAGCGGCAGGTACAGCGCCGAGAGCACCACCGAATAGGCCAGCGGGAACGCGCCGAACAACGCCGCGCCGCCCAGTACCAGCCAGGTTTCGTTGCCATCCCAGACGGGGGCGACGGTGTTCATCATCACGTCACGGTCGGTCTTACCCGGGATGAACGGGAAGAGAATCCCGATCCCCAGGTCGAAGCCGTCCATGACCACGTACATCATGATGCCGAAGATGATGATCACGGCCCAGATCAGCGGAAGATCAATACCCATGACTCAAATCTCCTTGGTCAGGCTGGGGCTGTGGTCAGCGTCCGAACCATCGTCGTCGGCGGCGGAAAGCGGACGGGCCGGCGTACGTTTCTGGCCAGGGCCACCGTCGTTGGTTTCCTTGCCTTCGTCGATCTTCGGCCCTTTGCGCACCAGGCGCATCATGTAGCCCAGACCGGCGCCGAACAGCGCGAAATACACCACCACGAACAGGATCAGCGTAATGCTCATCTGCATGAAGCTGTGATTGGAGGACGCGTCCGCCGTGCGCATCAGGCCATAGACCACCCACGGCTGACGGCCGATTTCAGTGGTGAACCAACCGGCGAGGATCGCGATCAGGCCGGACGGGCCCATCCACAACGCCAGGTAGAGGAACGGTCGCGAGGTGTACAGCTTGTCGCTTTTGCGCAGCCACAGGCTCCACAGACCGGTGAAGATCATCAGCATGCCCAGGCCCACCATGATCCGGAACGACCAGAAAACGATGGTTGAATTTGGCCGGTCTTCAGGCGGGAAATCCTTGAGCGCAGGTACTTGCTTGTCCAGGGAGTGAGTCAGGATCAGGCTGCCCAGGTACGGGATTTCCACCGCGAATTTGGTCCGTTCTTCTTTCATGTCCGGCCAGCCGAACAGGATCAGCGGGGTCGGCTCATCGCCGTGGTTTTCCCAGTGACCTTCGATTGCGGCGATTTTCGCCGGTTGATGCTTGAGCGTATTGAGCCCGTGGAAGTCACCGATGACGGCCTGAATCGGCGCCACGATCAAGGCCATCCACATGGCCATCGAGAGCATGGTGCGGATCGCCGGGTTGTCCTTGCCGCGCAGCAAGTGCCAGGCCGCCGAAGAGCCAACGAAGAAAGCCGTCGCGACGAACGCGGCCGTTGCCATGTGCATCAGACGGTAGGGGAATGACGGGTTGAAAATCACTGCAAACCAGTCGGTTGGAATGACCTGGCCGTTGATGATTTCGAACCCTTGCGGGGTTTGCATCCAGCTATTGGAGGCGAGAATCCAGAAGGTCGAGATCAGCGTACCGATGGCGACCATGACCGTGGCAAAGAAGTGCAGATTGCGCCCGACCTTGTTCCAGCCGAACAGCATGACGCCGAGGAAACCGGCCTCAAGGAAGAACGCGGTCAGGACCTCGTACGTCAGCAACGGCCCGGTCACGGAACCGGCGAAGTCCGAGAAGCGGCTCCAGTTGGTGCCGAACTGATAGGCCATGACCAACCCGGATACCACACCCATGCCGAAGTTGACGGCAAAGATCTTCGACCAGAAATGGTACAGATCGCGGTAAGTGTCGTTGTTCGTCTTCAGCCACAGACCTTCGAGCACCGCCAGGTAACTCGCCAGGCCAATGGTGATGGCCGGGAACAGGATGTGGAACGAGATGGTGAACGCGAACTGAATTCGGGCGAGATCAAGCGCCTCCAAACCGAACATAAGTTTTCCTCTGTCAGGTAATACCGGCTGAAGGCTTGCGGCCTGCACCCACTGCCCCCACGGATATGGAGTGTGGCGAATTTGCATTCGTTCTTTTTTTACAAACATCACAACGTAGGGAGTCTGGCCATCTGGCCGCCGGATCATTTCCACAAGGGTCTTGATCTGGATCAAGCAATGGTTGAAAGAGTAGTCCGATTTTTGACGATGGACGGTGTGGTCTTTTGACGCGTGACAGGTTGCCTCATCGCTCTGGCAATCAGTCGCAACACATTCCCTGTGGGAGCGGGCTTGCTCGCGAAAGCGATATGTCGGTCACCTTATGGTGAATGTGCCGACGTCTTCGCGAGCAAGCCCGCTCCCACCGGGAGATTTCTGTGCTTTTGGAGATCGGTGTCTAGCTAACTAAATTTTCCAAACCTGCAACTTCTGGTTACAGGTTGGTGATAATCTCGACCCTCCGATCGCTCAAGACCTGCTCTCAGATGCCCAGCCAAGCGCCCCTGCTGTTACGTCATCACCGTCCTTTTATCGCGTTCTGGTTGGCTCGGGTGTTTACCGCCAGCGGTTTTCAGATGCTCACCGTGGCCATCGGCTGGAATCTGTATCAACTGACCGGCAATGTGCTCGACCTGGGTTTGGTGGGGCTGGTGGAGTTTGCCCCGCGGGTGCTGTTCATGCTGCACACGGGGCATGTCGCAGACCGCTATGACCGGCGCAAGGTCGCGGCGATCTGTCAGTCCCTGCAAGCGTTGATCGCCTTGTCCCTGGCCATCGGCAGTGCGACCGACCATGTCACCCGGGAGATGATCTTCATTCTCGCGTTCCTGCTCGGCGCCGCGCGCTCCTTCGAGATGCCGACCACCCAGGCTCTGCTGCCGAGCATCGTGCCCAGCGCGCTATTCCCCCGCGCCGTTGCCGCCGCGCAGTCGGCCCAGCAATCGGCCACCATCGTCGCCCCGGCCCTGGGCGGTTTGCTCTATGCCTTCGGCAGTGTCTGGGTGTATGGCCCGACGGTGATTCTCTACATCATTGCCTGCCTGTTGATGCTCAACCTGCCCGCCCGGCAGACACCACTGAACAAGGGCAAGGCGACCCTCGACTCGCTGCTCGCGGGCATCCGCTTCATTCGCAGTCGTCCGGACATTCTCGGGGCGATTTCCCTGGACCTGTTTGCGGTATTGCTCGGCGGTGCGACGGCGCTGCTGCCGGTGTTCGCCAAGGACATCCTATTGACCGGCCCATGGGGCCTGGGCCTGTTGCGTTCAGCCCCGGCAGTCGGTGCGCTGCTGATGTCGCTGTACCTGGCGCGATTTGCCGTGGAGCGCAAAGTCGGGCGGGTGATGTTCACGGCCGTCGGCGTGTTCGGCGTTGCGACCATCGCGTTCGGCCTCTCGACCTCGTTCTGGTTTTCCCTGGCCGTGCTGGTGGTGTTGGGCGCGGCTGACATGATCAGCATGGTGATCCGCGCCTCCTTCGTACAACTGGAAACACCGGACGAAATGCGCGGCCGGGTCAGCGCCGTGAACGGTTTGTTCATCGGTGCCTCGAACCAGTTGGGCGAATTCGAATCCGGCGTCACCGCCCATTGGTTCGGCACCGTGCCGGCGGTGGTTATGGGTGGGATTGGCACGCTGGTGGTGACTGGGGCGTGGATCAAACTGTTCCCGACCCTGGCAAACCGCGACCGCATGCATGTGCCGGTGGACGAAGTCAGGGTCTAAAGCAGCTTGTCGAGGGTGATGGGGAAGTCCCGCACCCGCTTGCCGGTGGCGTGGTAGATGGCGTTGGCCACTGCCGCTGCGACCCCGACGATACCGATTTCGCCAACGCCCTTGGAGCCGAGAGCGTTGACGATCTCGTCGTGTTCTTCGACAAAAATCACATCAATGTCGCCGATGTCAGCGTTAACCGGGATGTGGTATTCGGCCAGGCTGTGGTTCATGTGACGGCCCAGGGCATGGTCGGTTTGCGTCTCCTCGTGCAAGGCCATGCCGATGCCCCACACCACGCCGCCGAGAATCTGGCTGCGAGCCATTTTCGGATTGACTACGCGCCCGGCCGCAATCGCACTGACGACACGGTTAACCTTCACCGTGCCCAGGTCCTCGTCCACCAGCACTTCGACAAACACCGCTGAATGGGTGGCGGTGGCGTAGGCTTCGCGCTTCTTGTCCGGTTCGGCGTCGACCTGGGCCTCGATCGTTTCTTCACCACAGTCCCGAGCAAGGTCGGCCAGTTTTAATCGCGCCTCACCAAACGAAAGATGTCCGTCTTCAAAAACGGCTTGTTCAGCGGTCACGCCTGCGAACGCAGGCGAAGTCTGCCGCGCCACGGCGAGTAATTTTTCCTTTAATGCCTCACAGGCCTGCTGAACGGCAGTGCCGACTGATGACACGGTGAATGATCCGCCCTGCAACGGCGCAGTCGGCAATGAAGAGTCGCCGAGGACAAAAGTGACATCCTCTACAGAAACGCCTGACGCCTGGGCGGCTATTTGCGTCATGACCGTGTAGGTGCCGGTGCCGATGTCGGTGGTGGCGCTACTGACGGTCAGCTTGCCGTTGTGATCGAGCGACGCCTTGGCGCTGGCCTTCTGCTGCATCGCCTCCCAGACGCCACCGGCCATGCCCCAACCCACCAACTGTCGTCCCTGGCACATGCTGCGCGGTTCGGGATCGCGTTTTTCCCAGCCAAAACGTTTGGCACCCTGGGCATAGCATTCGCGCAACTCTTTGCTGGAATAGGGTTTGTCTTCGTTCTCATTGCGCTCCGCGTAGTTGATCAAACGCAACTGCACCGGATCGATTGCCAACGCACAGGCCAGTTCGTCCATCGCGCATTCAAGGCCAATCAGCCCCAACGCCGCGCCCGGCGCTCGCATGTCGAGCGGCGTGAACACATCCAGCGGCACCAGTTTGTAGGCCAATTGCACGTTGTCGCAGTGATAGAGCATGCCGCTCCACTCCACCACATGCTCGGTGAAATCCTCGAACCGCGAAGTCTGGCCAATGGCGGTGTGAGCGACGGCGAGCAGACGGCCGTTTGCCGCAGCGCCTAATTGCAAACGCTGCAGGGTGCGGGGGCGATAGCCGAAGGTGAACATCTGCTGGCGCGTCAATGTCACGCGCACCGAGCGCTTGAGTTGCAGCGCCGCCATGACTGCCAAAGGCAGTTGATACTGCGGACGCAGGCCCGAACCGAATGCGCCGCCGACATACGCCGCGAAAATTCTGACCTGCTCTTTCTCAAGCCCGAACACCTTTTGCACATACGACTGACAGTTCTGCGGGCCCTGGGTCTTGTCATGGACGTGCAAGCTGCCGTCGGCCTGATAGAGCACCGTGCTGGCGTGCGGCTCCATTGGATTGTGATGCTCGATCGGGGTGCTGTAGTTCAGGTCCAGGCTCATGGCCGCGCCGGCGAACTCAGCCTGAAAGTTCCCACGCGGCTTGGGCAGTTCGGCGGGTGCCGGATGGGCTTCGCCTTGCAGGCATAGCAGATCGGTCTGATGGGCGTCGGTTTCGTATTCAATCTTGATCAATGAACCGGCATGGCGCGCCAGCTCAAGGTTGTCCGCAACAACCAGTGCCAGCGGTTGCCCGCTGTACAGGACCCGATCGTTATACAAAGGCCGGAACGGTGAGCCTTCGGCCGAGTCGGCGTCGTCATAGTCTTTGTCGTAGCTGGCGATCTTCGGGCGGTTACTGTGATCGATCACCGCTACGACCCCGGGCAACGCCAAGGCCTTCGATGCATCAATACGAATCACCCGTCCGCAAGCGATGGTGCTGGAAACAACACTGCCTTGAAGCAGGCCGTCCTCGGGAAACTCGCCGGCGTAGCGCGCCTGTCCCGTCACTTTGAGCTGGCCGTCAACCCGGTCAAGCGGCTGCCCCATGGGTTGAGTGTAAGTGTTCATCGGGCTTGCCCTCCCTGCGCGGCATCGCTCAGTGCGCGGACGATCGCCCGGCGCGCCAGTTTCACTTTGAAAGCGTTGTGTTCAAGCGGTTCGGCTTTTTGCAGCAATGCATCGGCGGCGGCGATGAAGGTTTCGCGGCTGACTTCTTTGCCAACCAGCCAGTCTTCCACGGCCCTGTCGCGCCAGGGTTTATGCGCCACGCCGCCAAGGGCCAATCGCGCCTTTCGAATGATCGGTCCGGACAAATCGAGCGCTGCTGCGACCGAAACCAATGCAAAGGCATATGACGCGCGATCACGAATTTTCAGGTAATGGCTGTGTTCGGCAAAACCGGTGGCGGGTAATTCGACAGCGGTGATCAGTTCATCGTTGGCGAGCTGGTTGTCACGTTCGGGAGCATCGCCCGGCAGACGGTGGAAATCAGCGAACTCGATGGTCCGCGCACCGCTGGGGCCTTGCACGTGAACCACGACCTCCAGTGCGGCCAAGGCCACGCACATGTCTGAGGGGTGGGTAGCGACGCACGATTCACTGGCGCCGAAAATCGCATGAATCCGGTTCAGCCCGTCCCGCGCCGGACAACCGCTGCCGGGTTCCCGCTTGTTGCATGGCACGCCGGCGTCATAGAAGTAATAGCAGCGCGTGCGTTGCAGCAGGTTGCCGCCGGTGCTGGCCATGTTGCGCAATTGTGGTGACGCGCCGGCCAGAATCGCCTGGGACAACAGCGGGTAGCGCTGTTCGATCAACGGGTGCCACGCCAGTTCGGCATTGCTGACCAGTGCACCGATCATCAGCGTCCCTTGGGCCGTTTCAGTGACATCGCGCAAGGGCAGCCCGGTAATGTCGATCAAGTGTTCTGGGCGGGTGACATTTTCCTTCATCAAATCCAGCAGGTTCGTACCGCCGGCGATGAAATGCGATGCCGGGCCGGCGAGATGTACGGCGGCTTGTACCGAATCGGGTTTGCTGTAGTGGAAAGGATTCATTGGCCGCCCCCCTGCTCAGGTTGGCGGCAGGCGGGAAGCACTTCTTTGATGGCGTCGCGAATATTATTGTAGGCACCGCAACGGCAGAGGTTGCCGCTCATCAGTTCTTGAATGTCTGCGGTGGTTTGCGCCCGCCCTTCATTGACCAGGCCGACCGCCGAGCAGATCTGCCCCGGTGTGCAATAGCCGCACTGAAAGGCATCGTGCTTGATGAAGGCTTGCTGCATGGGGTGCAATTCGTCGCCAGTCGCCAACCCCTCAATGGTGATCAGCTCCGCCCCGTTACACATCACCGCCAGCGTCAGGCAGGCGTTCACCCGCTTGCCGTTAAGCAACACCGTGCAGGCGCCGCACTGTCCGTGATCGCAGCCTTTTTTTGTGCCGATCAGGTCCAACTGCTCACGCAGCAGATCCAGCAACGTGGTCCAGGGCAAGACGTCGAGCTGTCGCTCCTGACCGTTGAGCGTCAGGCGTGCCGGATGACGGACGAAGGACGGCTGCGCCGCCTCGGGAGTGGTCGCACTCATAAACACCTCACGGTTGGTCGTACGTTCGCGGCGTTTTGGCAAACCGCCGTCATAAGGGGTACGACTTCGGGGTGGGATGAGCGTTCAAGAGAATTGATGGGCGTGAAAATGGCTGAAAAACAGGTCGATGCACATATTCGCCGACAAGGTGCAGTACATGGATAGTGCATAAAGTGTAATGTATCGCCTTACACTCGACCCATGATCAAATCATTTCAACACAAAGGCCTTCGCGGCTTCTATGAAACCGGTTCGACTCGTGGGATTCGCGCAGACCATGCAAAGCGTCTGGCTCGGATGCTCCAGTTCATGGACCGCGCAGAGCTGCCTGGCGATCTCGACTTGCCGGGATGGCGGCTGCACCCACTCCGAGGTGAGTTGGCCGAATATTGGTCATTGAGCGTTTCGGGGAACTGGCGAGTTATTTTTCGTTTTATCGGATCGGATATCGAACTGGTCGACTATCTGGACTACCACTGACAGGAGGCAGGACATGCCCATGCACAACCCGCCGCACCCTGGCGAAACGCTTCTGATGGATGTATTGCCCGAGCTAGGCATCAGTGTCACAGAGCTGGCACGTCACCTGGGATTCGCTCGTCCGCATCTTTCGCGTGTACTGCATGGCCACGCGCCAATCAGTCCGGATTTGGCGGTGCGTCTCGAGCGCGCCGGTATTGGCAAGGCGCGCATGTGGTTAGGTGTCCAGACCGACTACGATCTCTGGCAAGCGGAGCATCGTGAGCAACCGATTATCCAACCCATTGCCAGTCACGCCTGACATTTTTCAAACCACCAACTCCGCCGCCACGGCAGTTCGCGTGGCTTTACCGCAGAGTTGCTCCACCAGCGTCAGGGCAAACTCCAGAGCAGCTCCCGAGCCTTGGGCAGTGATGCAATTGCCGTCGACCACCACCGGCTTATCGACAAAATTACAACCCGACAGTTGATGGCTGGCCGATGGCAGGCAGGTCATTCGCCGCTGACGCAAGACGCCAAAGGCTTGCAGCGCCAGCGCTGGAGATTCACCGATGCCTGCGAACAGACGCCCCGCGGCGGCCTGGTCCTTGACCAATTGTTGCAAGGGTTGATGCGCGGCGAGGTGTTGTGATCCGACCTCTCCGCCGGGCAGAGCGATCAGGTCGAACGGCTGGGCCAGCAAATCCACCAGCATCGCGTCGGCGGTCAAGCGGGAACCACGGGCACAGGTGATCATGCGCCGGCCCTCGATGCTCGCCACCACCACTTCAACCTTGGCGCGGCGCAGCACATCGATCAGGGTGACAGTTTGCAGGTCATCGATGCCCTCTGCGAGGGTAATCAAAGCTCTAAAGGTCATGGGTGCGGTCCACAGAATGATCTTTAAAGCGTAGCCAGCTTTCCTGACCCTTGTTCGAGTGCAGCCGTTACTTGATGTAAAGCTGGGTCGACATCGTGTTGCCCGGCGCGTTGATCGAGGTGTTGCTGAAGGTGAAGGTGCCGTTCTGTTTGCCTGCCAGGTCCAGGACATAAAGATAACCGATGGTTTTTCTCCCGACAGTGCATTCGGTGAGATTGCCGTTATCAAAAGCACAAACCGGCGTCCGGGTGCCATTCACGTCGAAACCATCCAAGGCAACATATGCCTTGCGACCGTAGCCGACCTCTAGGACGTACACCTTGATGTTCGGTCCACTGTGGTCGCAGCGCGTCTGCTCCTGCCCTTCGGCAATATCTTCAAACCCGCAGGATGGCGATTCAACCTTGACCACTTTCAACTGACTCAACGGCGGCGCCATCGCGGCCGAGGCAGTTTGCGCCCCCAGCAACAACGCCATCGCGACGCCAATAACCGCAACCCCACACTTTTTAATGCAATCCATAACGCCCCCCAAAACCAGCGCGCAGTATGGCTCAGTTCGCTTTACGGCAAAACATCGGCGACGATCGCAGCCATAAGCAGCCACAGCCCCACGCTGCTGGTATGATGCGCGGCTTTTTCCGACCCGCAGAAAATTACCAGGCGCCTTCAACGGTCTGTGCTTTGCTGTTGAGGTCGATACATTCACGGCGCCGGGCGCGCCACGGGGAGCAGACATGCTGGAAAGGCTGTTTCAACTCAAGGCACACAACACCAACGTGCGGACCGAGATTCTGGCGGGCGTCACGACCTTCTTGGCCATGGCCTACATTCTGTTCGTCAACCCGAGCATCCTCGGCGAGACCGGCATGGACAAAGGCGCGGTGTTTGTCGCGACCTGTCTGGCGGCAGCGATCGGCTCCACCGTAATGGGCCTGATCGCCAACTACCCGATCGCGCTCGCACCGGGCATGGGCCTGAACGCCTTCTTCACCTACACCGTGGTCCTGCACATGGGCCACACCTGGCAAGTGGCGCTGGGGGCGGTGTTCATCTCGGCGGTGCTGTTCTTCCTGCTGTCGATCTTCCGCATCCGCGAATGGATCATCAACAGCATCCCGCTGCCGCTGCGCTCGGCGATTGCCGCCGGTATCGGCCTGTTCCTGGCGCTGATCGCCCTGCACAACGCGGGCATCGTGGTCAGCAACCCGGCGACCATGGTTGGCCTCGGTGACCTGAAACAACCCGCTCCGATCCTCGCCACCCTTGGCTTCGCCCTGATCGTCGCCCTCGAAGCGCTCGCCATACGCGGCGCGGTGCTGATCGGCATTCTGGTCGTGACCATCGCGTCCATCGCATTGGGCTTCACCCCGTTCGGCGGCGTGATGTCGATGCCGCCATCGTTGGCGCCGACCTTCCTGCAACTGGACATCAAAGGTGCACTGGACATCGGTCTGGTCAGCGTGATCTTCGCCTTCCTGTTCGTCGACCTGTTCGACAACTCCGGCACCCTGATCGGCGTCGCCAAACGCGCTGGCCTGATGGGCAAGGACGGCCACATGCCGAAAATGGGCCGCGCCCTGATCGCCGACAGCACCGCGGCCATGGCCGGTTCGCTGCTGGGCACCTCGACCACCACCAGCTATATCGAATCCGCCGCCGGCGTGAGTGCCGGTGGCCGCACAGGTCTGACCGCTGTTGTCGTGGCGATCTTGTTCCTGCTGGCGCTGTTCTTCTCGCCACTGGCCGCCAGCGTCCCGGCGTTCGCTACTGCACCGGCACTGCTGTTCGTCGCGGTGTTGATGACATCCGGCCTGGCCGAAATAGACTGGGATGACATCACCGTTGCCGCACCGGTCGTGGTCACCGCGCTGGCCATGCCTTTCACGTATTCCATCGCCAACGGCATCGCCTTCGGTTTCATCTCCTGGACCGCGATCAAGTTGCTGTCCGGCCGCGGTCGTGAGCTGAACCCCGCGCTGGTGATTCTGTCGATTCTGTTCGTGATCAAGTTGGGTTGGTTCAACGCATGACTTTTGATTCCCAGGCCTACGCCGTTCAGCTCGAAGAAAAGGTCACGCGTCTGCGCGACCTGCTGGCCCCGTTCGATGCACCGGAACCTGCGGTGTTTGACTCGCCGCTGAAAAATTTCCGCCTGCGTGCCGAATTCCGCCTGTGGCGCGAAGGCGGCGATCGTCATTACGCGATGTTTTCCCAGGAAGACAAACGCACGCCGATCCTGATCGAAGAGTTCCCGATTGCCAGCCTGCGCATCAATGAGCTGATGCCGCAGCTCAAGGCAGCATGGAAAGCCAGTGCGGCGCTGAGCCACAAGCTGTTTCAGGTGGAGTTCCTGACCACCCTGGCCGGCGATGCGATGATCACCCTGTGCTATCACCGCCCGCTGGACGAACACTGGCACACGGCGGCGTCGAAGCTGGCCGTCGACCTGAACGTCAGTGTTATCGGTCGCTCGAAAGGCAAACGCGAAGTGATTGGCCAGGATTACGTGGTCGAGAAACTGGACGTCGGTGGTCGCACGTTCAGCTATCGCCAGCCCGAAGGCGCCTTCACCCAGCCCAACGGCACCGTGAACCAGAAAATGCTGAACTGGGCTTACGACGCCCTCGGTGATCGCTCGGACGATTTGCTGGAACTGTATTGCGGCAACGGCAACTTCACCCTGCCGCTGGCGACTCGCGTGCGCAAAGTGCTGGCCACCGAAATCAGCAAGACTTCGGTTAACGCCGCACTGAGCAACCTCAGCGAAAACGCTGTGGATAACGTTACCCTGGTGCGTTTGTCCGCCGAAGAACTAACCGAAGCCCTGAACGAAGTTCGCCCGTTCCGTCGCCTGCACGGCATCGACCTGAAGAGCTACGCGTTCGGTAGCGTCTTCGTCGACCCGCCTCGCGCCGGCATGGACCCGGACACCTGCGAACTGACCCGGCGCTTCGACAACATCCTCTACATCTCCTGCAACCCGGAAACCCTGGCGGCCAACATCGCCCAGTTGCACGACACCCATCGCATCACTCAGTGCGCGATGTTCGACCAGTTTCCGTGGACGCACCACATGGAATCCGGGGTGTTGTTGACGCGTCGTTGAATGTCAGTTGCAGCTACAAAAAAGCCGTCATATGACGGCTTTTTTTTGTCGCGATGAAAATTCACTTCGGCTGCTTTCGATACTCGGTGGTAGTGATGCCCGCATACCCCCAGTTATCGGTATCGACTTCCTCGATCACGATGTGGGTCAGTTCCGGCGGTTTGCCGAGGACGCGTTTCAGGGTGTCGGTGATTTCCGCAATGACCTGGGCTTTCTGCTCCCGGGTGACGCCGTCACGGGTGATGCGAACGCTGACGAAAGGCATGATGCTGCTCCTGTCCGGTTATCAAATGAGACGCCGGTCAAGTAAAGCACTGCTGCGGCGATTTCATCTACAGTGGCGCAGTCCCTCATTTGATCCGTGGTGTCATCAATCATGCAGCGAGTATTCGACGATCTTCAGCTGGGCAGTATCGAACTGTTTTGCCTCGCGGCCGAGGCGGGCAGCTTTACGGCAGCTGCCTTGGTGGCCGGCGTAACACCGGCCGCCGTTAGTCGATCGGTGTCGCGCATGGAAGAGCGTCTGGGCGTGCGTCTGTTTGCGCGCACTACCCGCAGCGTCAAGCTCACCGACAGTGGTCGTCGCTATTACGAGGAATGTCGTCAGGCGCTGGCGCAGTTGGTCGAGGCTCAGCGCGAGGTTATGGGCCAGCAACAGCAACCGTCCGGCACGCTGCGCATCAGTATTCCCACAACGTATGCGCACCACCGGATCTTGCCGTTGTTGCCGGCATTTCGGGCACGCTTCCCAGACGTGAAAGTCGAGTCGCACATCAGCAATCGCAACATCGATTTCGTCGGCGAAGGCTATGACATGGCGATCCGCGTGCGGGCGATTCCGGATTCCGGTCTCATTGCCCGGCACCTTGAGGACGCCGAGTTGGTGATGATTGCCAGTCCCGAGTACCTGAAACGCGCGGGAGTCCCACAAAGCCTGGACGACCTCGCGCAGCACGAATGCATTCAGTACGAACTGCCCAGCAGCGGCCGGCGCATTGCCTGGCTCTTCAACGACAACGGTGCACCACGGGAGATTCTTGCCGAGGGCAGCTTCAGTTGTTCTGACGATGTGCTCGGCGGCGTGACCTTGGCCAAACACGGTGCGGGGTTGTTTCAGACTTACCGTTTTATTGTCGAAAACGAACTGGCCGATGGCTCGTTGGTAGAAGTGCTCAAGCCTTTCGGCGGACGCTCCCGGCCGTTCACCCTGCTCTATCCACAGAGTCGTCATATGCCGCTGAGACTGCGGGCATTCATCGATTTCCTGGTTGAACATCTGCCGCGATAATCGCCAGGACTGTCCGATCACCGCACACAAAACCTCACTGAAAGCGCTCTTCAATTGACCGAACTAACCAGCTAGTACAATTTATCTCCACAGGCTGAACGCCACAGCCCATTCCAAAAATAATATGTGGAGAGACTTTGATGTCCCCTATCGTTCTGGTGCTCAACGGCCCGAATCTGAACCTGCTCGGCACTCGCGAACCCGCGACGTACGGTCACGAAACCCTGGCCGACATCTCGGCGCTGTGCGGACGCGCCGCCGAAGAATTCGGCCTGGCAGTGGAATTTCGCCAGACCAATCACGAAGGCGAACTGCTCGACTGGATTCACGCGGCCCGTGGCCGTTGCGCCGGGATCGTCATTAACCCGGCGGCATGGACACACACCTCAGTGGCGATCCGCGATGCCTTGATCGCCAGCGAATTGCCGGTCGTCGAAGTCCACCTGTCCAACGTTCACGCCCGCGAAACCTTCCGGCATCACTCTTTCGTTTCAGCCATTGCCACTGCGGTGATGGCCGGTTTCGGCAGCCACGGTTATCGCCTGGCGCTGGATTATTTCAGCCAACGCTTGAAGGGGTGAACGCCGTGACTCAGAACAACGCGGTATTGGCCGGGCTGATCGGCGCCGGCATCCAGGCATCCCGTACCCCGGCGCTGCATGAACACGAAGGCGATGCCCAGGGTCTGCGTTATCTCTATCGCTTGATCGACCTCGATCAGTTGAAACTCGACAGCAGCGCCCTGCCCGACCTGCTGATGGCCGCCGAACGCATGAACTTCACCGGTTTGAACGTCACCTTCCCATGCAAGCAGGCGATCATCCCGCTGCTCGACGAATTGTCGCCGGAAGCTCGCGGCATCGGGGCGGTGAACACGGTGGTGCTAAAGGATGGCAAGCGCATCGGCCACAACACCGATTGCTTGGGATTTGCCGAAGGTTTTCGCCGGGGATTGAAGGACGTTGCCCGTGAGCTTGTGGTCCAGATGGGCGCTGGCGGCGCCGGTGCGGCGGTGGCCCACGCGCTGTTGAGCGAAGGCGTACAGCTGCTGAGCATTTTTGATGTGGAGATCAGCCGTGTACAGGCGCTGGCGGACAACCTCAATGAACACTTCGGCGCTGGACGGGCCGTGGCGGGGCATGATTTACAGAGCACGTTGGGCCAGGCGAATGGGTTGGTGAACACCACGCCGATGGGCATGAAAAAACTGCCGGGCATGCCAGTGCCGGTGGAGTTGCTGCGTAGTGAATTGTGGGTGGCGGAGATTGTTTATTTTCCGCTGGAAACCGAACTGCTGCGCAACGCCCGCGCCCTGGGTTGCCGGACGCTGGATGGCGGCAACATGGCGGTGTTTCAGGCGGTGAAGGCGTTTGAGTTGTTCAGCGGCGTGGTGCCGGATGTGCCGCGCATGTTGGCGCATTTTCAGAGCATGAATGATTAAAAAATCAAAAGATCGCAGCCTCGTTTCACTCGACAGCTCCTACAGGATGAATACAAATCCCCTGTAGGAGCTGTCGAGTGAAACGAGGCTGCGATCTTTTAAGTGTCAGGCCTGCAGATACCGCAAAACCGACTCGCAGATCATCTCCCGATGACGCTGCTTGATGCCTTCGTCCGGCAAGTCGATCTGGAAGATCTCACCGAAGGTGTGGCGGTTCGACACGCGATAAAAGCAGAACGAGCTGATCAGCAGATGCACATCCAGCGGCTCAAGCCCTGAACGGAACACGCCCTCTTCGGCCCCGCGACGCAAAATCACGCCCAGTGAATCGAGGATGGTGTTGTTCATCGCCTTGATCGCGTCGGAGCGCTTCACGTATTCGGCGTTGTGGATGTTCTCGATGCTGACGATGCGCACGAAATCGACGTTGCGATCATGGTGATCGAAAGTGAACTCCACCAGCCGCCGGATCGCCTCCACCGGTGCCAGTTCGGCCAGGTGCAGGTGGTTTTCCGTGTTGCGGATGTCGCCGTAGAGTTTCTCCAGCACCTCGACGTAGAGCTGTTCCTTACTGCCGAAGTAGTAATAGATCATGCGTTTGGAGGTGTGAATACGCTCGGCGATTGCGTCGACGCGAGCACCGGAAAGCCCCTGCTGGACGAACTCGACAATCGCCTCTTGAAGGATGTTCTCGCGGGTCTTTTCCGGGTTGTTCTTGCGACTCTTGCGCGGCCCGGCGATGGGTTCGGCGGGCGCTGCGGAGAGTTCTGAAGTTATCGTCATTGCGGGCTCACGGCCATCACTGCACAGGCTGGCGATTATGGGCCGCGCCGCACAGTGAAGGAAGCCGCGCGGCAGCGGTTTGTCGCCGAGTTTACGATTTTCCTACAACTTTGCCTGACGTACGGCACCGCTTCGGGATTTGGCCATGGCCGCCAGGCGCACCGCGACGTTGGCCGCGCCGTAGCCGGCGTAGCCATTTTTGCGCTGGATGATTTCAAAGAAGAACCGCCCTTCGAACGGCTCGGTATAAACGTGGAACAGCTCACCGCCCTGGGCATCACGGTCATAAAGCACGTTGAAATACGCCAGCTCACTGAGGAATTCATCGTCGAAGTCGAACCGGGCAGCGAGGTCATCGTAGTAATTGAGCGGGATGTCCAGCAGCGGCACGCCCGCCTCCTTGGCACGACTGACTTCGGCAAAGATGTCATCGCAGTCAAACGCGATGTGATGCACGCCGGAGCCGCGATAACTCGACAGCGCGTGTGAGATCGCGGTGTTGCGGTTCTCGGAAATGTTCAGCGGCAAGCGGATCGAACTATCACGGCTGCGCAACGCTCGACTTTTCACCAGACCGTACGGATCGGGCAACACCACTTCGTCATCGGCTTCAAAATCCAGCAGGCTCTTGTAGAACAGCACCCAACTGTCGAGGCTGTCGGCCGGCAGCGCCATCGCCATGTGGTCGATGCGTTTGAGGCCGCCACCGGTCACCGTGGCCGGTTGCAGATTGAAGTCGGTGCCGTAGACATCGGCGTCCTGGTCCACCAGATAGATCAGGCTGCCATCCGGTGCGCGCACGGCGGCCAGCTCAAGTTCATTGGGGCCGACCAATCCGCGATACGGTTGACCTTTGTAGGCCACGGCCCGGGCCAGCGCACTGGCGCTGTCCTTAACCCGCACAGCGGTTGCACACAGCGAAGGCCCATGGGCTTCGAAAAAACTGTGGGCGAACGAGTAAGGTTCGAAATTGAGGATCAGGTTGATATCGCCCTGGCGCAACAGGCTGACGCTCTTGGACCGATGTTGCCCGGCCTTGACGAAACCCAGTCGCTCCAGCCAATGGGCGAGCTTGGCGCCCAGGCTCTCGTCCACAGCGAATTCGAGAAACTCGATGCCGTTGTATTCGCTGGCCTTGGGCGTCTCGAACAGAATGTCGGGAGTGGTCGGCGGTGTCGCTTCCTGCGCCAGACGCTGGCGGGTTTTCTCTTCCAGGTACAGCAACGAACGCAAACCGTCGGCGGCATTGGTCCGAGGCGGGGCGGCGCGGAAACCGTCGTTGAAGATTTCCAGCGACAGCGGCCCGGTGTAGCCACTCTTGATGATCGGTGCCAGGAAACCCGGCAAATCGAATTCGCCCTGGCCCGGGAAGCAGCGGAAATGCCGACTCCATTCCAGCACGTCCATCGCCAGGATCGGCGCGTCGGCCATTTGTACGAAGAAGATCTTGTCCCCGGGAATCTCGGCGATCGCGCTCGGGTCACCCTTGAGCGACAGCGTGTGAAAGCTGTCCAGCAACACGCCGAGGCTTGGATGATCGGCCTGACGCACGATGTTCCACACCTGTTGCCAGGTGTTCACATGCCGGCCCCAGGCCAGTGCTTCATAGCCGATCCGCAGCCCGCGTGCGCCAGCGTGTTCGGCCAGCAGGCGCAAATCGTCGACTAAAATTTGTTCATCACCGGTGGAATCGGCAGAGGCGTTGCTGCACACCAGCACCAGGTCGGTGCCCAGTTCCTGCATCAAGTCGAACTTGCGCTCGGCCCGTTCCAGATTGCGCGGCAGCCGGTCGCGGCGGCAACCTTCGAAGTCGCGGAACGGTTGAAACAGCGTGATCGCGATCCCGAGATCGGCGCACATCTGTTTGATTTCCCGTGGGCTACCGTCGTAGTAGAGAAGGTCGTTCTCGAAAATCTCCACCCCGTCGAAACCGGCGGCGGCAATGGCTTCGAGTTTTTCCGGCAGGGTACCGCTCAAGGACACGGTGGCAATGGAACGCTGCATGTTTCGACTCCCGGTGGAGGCTTCGGCTACAGGGAATTTGCGCCGCTTTTAAAAGAGTGAGCGAATTATTGGGCGAGCTTGTTTAATGAGCAATTCAAAGTGTACTACCCGGTTAGTTTTGCGTGCGATTATCGAACACAATGCCCTTTGGCGAATTGACGATTTTTCGTCCACTGCCCAACATCGACGACACATTGAGTCCGGTCGCACACATCGGTCTCGGTAACCAAAGAACCAGAACACCACATAAAAATAATCGGTGGCCTACATGACTCCTTCTCAAAGTTCTCCCGTGGAGCGTTCCTCCATGACTCCTGCCTCTGGCGGCATTGGCGACAAGATTCGCGGCGCCATGGCGGTCGGCAAAACCCGTTGGGGCATGCTGGCGCTGGTGTTTTTCGCCACCACGCTCAACTACATCGACCGCGCCGCACTGGGCGTCATGCAGCCCATCCTCGCCAAGGAAATGAGCTGGACGGCGATGGACTACGCCAACATCAACTTCTGGTTCCAGGTCGGCTACGCCATCGGTTTCGTGCTGCAAGGCCGGTTGATCGATCGGGTCGGCGTGAAGCGCGTGTTCTTCTGCGCGGTGCTGCTCTGGAGCCTGGCGACCGGCGCCCACGGCCTGGCCACTTCGGCGGTCGGCTTCATGGTTTGCCGGTTCATTCTCGGATTGACCGAAGCCGCCAACTACCCGGCCTGCGTGAAAACCACGCGGTTGTGGTTCCCGGCCGGCGAACGCGCCGTGGCCACCGGCATCTTCAATGCCGGCACCAACGTCGGCGCAATGTTCACGCCAATGTTGCTGCCGCTGATCCTGCACGTGTGGGGCTGGCAAGCCGCTTTCCTGTGCATGGCGTCACTGGGCGGGATCTGGTTGCTGTTCTGGGGTTTGAAGTATTACAACCCGGAAGAGCATCCGAGCGTCAAACAATCGGAACTGGACTACATCCAGAAGGAAGTCGAGCCGGAACAAACTCGCGTGCCGTTCTCGAAAATCCTGCGCATGCGTGGCACCTGGGCTTTCGCCCTCGCCTACTCCATGACCGCGCCGGTGTTCTGGTTCTATCTGTACTGGCTACCGCCGTTTCTCAATCAGCAATACAACCTGGGGATCAACGTGACCCAGATGGGGATCCCGCTGATCATCATCTACCTGACCGCTGACTTCGGCAGCGTCGGCGGCGGGATACTCTCTTCGTTCATGATCGGCCGCGGCATGAACCCGATCAAGGCGCGACTGTTGTCCATGTTCCTGTTCGCTTGCTGCATCGTCGGCGTGATCATGGCAGCGGGTTCGAGCAGTCTGTGGGTCGCGGTGTTCGCCATCTCCCTGGCCATCGGCGCGCACCAGGCCTGGACCGCGAACATCTGGAGCCTGGTGATGGACTACACGCCTAAACACATGATGAGTACGGTGTTCGGCTTCGGCGGCATGTGCGCAGCCATCGGCGGGATGTTCATGACCCAGTTGGTCGGCCACATCCTGACCATCACCAACAACAACTACACCGTGCTCTTCACCATGATTCCGGCGATGTACTTCATCGCGCTGATCTGGATGTACTTCATGGCGCCGCGCAAGATTCCTACCGTTACCGAATAAAATTCCCTCCCTCGGCAGGCCTGATTCCAGGCCTGCCTTTTTTGTTTTTCCTAGCGACGACTCTGCTGCCACGCCGCCGCCAACCCGCTGCAGCAAATCACCGCGATCCCGATCACCGTGGTCAGGGTCGGTGTGTGGGAGAACAGCAGCCAGCCCAGCAAACCGGCGAAGACAATCTGGCAATAGCCGAACGGCGCCAACAGCGCAGGAGCGGCGTAGCGGAATGCCTGGGTCAGAAACAAGTGCGCCGTCATTCCGCACGCGCCCAGCGCCACCATCATGAAGCCATGCCCAACGCTCGGCACTTGCCAGAAGAACGGCACCAGCGCGCTCATCACCAGGGTGTTGCACAGGCCGGCAAAAAAGTTGCTGGTGGTCGGACTGTCGATGTTGCTGAGCTTGCGAGTGAGCAGCTGATAGAAGCAGAAAAACAGCGCTGAACAGAGCGGCAGCAGTACCGCTGGCGTGAACAGATCCCCACCGGGATGAACGATGATCAACACGCCGATAAATCCGCAAATCACTGCGATCCATTGGCCTCTGGTGACACGCTCACCCAGCAGCGGCACCGACAGCGCGGTCACCAGGACCGGGGCAAGAAAGTTGACCGCCGTGGCTTCGGCCAACGGGATGTACTGTAAGCCGGTGGTAAAAAACAGACTGGTGCCCAACAGGCACAGCGCCCTCACCAACTGCAGCATCGGCCGTTTGGTTCGTAGGACCCGCAGTCCGGATTGCGGCAGAAAAATCCCGGCCATCAACAAGGTGTGAACCACATAGCGGGCCCAGACCACCATCACGATCGGATAGAACCCCGAGAGGTATTTCGAAAAGGCGTCATGACTGGAAAACAGGAAGGTAGCGACGACGATCAGCAAAATCCCTTTGAAGGGTTGGTTTACGCCGGAGAGCGGGGTGCTTGCTGTCATGGGTATCCCTTGCGAAGTGAAACGTGTCGCTGGCGGCGAGTTCCAATAATTTAGAACCTGGTTCCAGATTCCAACACAAGCATAGGCCGAAAGTGTTCGAACACCGCACGGTTTCGCAGCCACCATAAATCAAAAATGTGGGAGCGGCGGTGCGACGACTCGACTTGCTCGCGAAAGCGGCGTGTCAGACAAAACTACCTTCACTGACCCACCGCTTTCGCGAGCAAGCCCGCTCCCACAATAGGCTGGTGGCGGACCAGGGTTAACTGAACAACTCCGACGCCAGACTCGCCGCCGCCAGTTCTTCGGTATACCTCAACAACACTGGCGCCAACTCATGCAACCGCGCCCCCGGCATCCGTGCACTTGGCCCGGCGATGCTCAGCACGCCAATCACCCGCCCCCCGCTCGGATGCCGCACCACCGCCGCAATCGCCGAGGTGCCCACCGCCGAACTTTCCTCCACCCAGGCGTAGCCCTGCTCCCGCGCCATACGCAGACGCTCCAGCAACTCAATATTGGAACGCGGTGCATTCGGCCCGAGGTCTTTTGGCCGCTCGCCTCCCTGGCGTTCCACCAGCGACAACGCCTCGGCATCGCTCATGCACGCCAGCCACGCATGGCCCGACGCGGTATAAAACAACGGCGCATCGCGGCCCATTTCCGGGTCATAACGCAGGCCGGAACGAGCCCCCTGGGATTTGGCGATCCAGACCTGCCGCTCGCCCTCAATCACCCCAAGACGCACCAGCTCCGCGGTTTCCTGGGCCAGACGATCCAGCACAGGCTGAACGATATCGGCGCCACTGCCCGACAGGTAACGAAACCCCATCGCCACCAGTTTGGTGGATAAGTGATACCGCAGGTTCTCCGGATTCTGCCGCACATAACCCAGCCGAATCAGCTCCGCGAGCAGACGGTGGGTTGCGCTTTTAGGAATGTCCAGTTGCTCCGCGAGCATCTGCATCGGCAGACCGCGAGGTTCACTGGTGAGGCTTTCGAGCACGCTGAAGACACGTTCGATCTGACTGCCGGCCATGGGAGGTTCCACATACAATTTGCCTGATTCTAGAAGATGAACCGTGTAATGCGAAATCTGGAACCCGATACTCGATAGACGCAGCGACTTGCCTGTTCGATAAATACCTACCCTCTGACGGAATTCGATGGGTGATCCATGTTCCTACAGTCTGCAAGACTACCGGCCTGCGCGAAAAAGCCGGACAGCCGGACTGGCGCCGCCCCTACACACCAGCAACACTCATCACCACGGACAATCAGAGGATTCCCACATGCTATGGAAAAAAGGCCGACGCAGCGACAACGTGGTCGATGCCCGTGGTGATAGTGTCGGCGGCGGTGGCGGCGGGATGCGTTTCGGTGGCGGCAAAGGCCTGAGCCTGACCGCGATCGTCCTGATTGTGGGGATCGGCTGGCTCACCGGCCAGGATCCGATGCAAATCCTCGGCGAACTGACCGGGCAAATGACCGAACAATCGGCCCCGGCCACCAACCAGAGCCGCAAGGCGCCGCCGGCCAATGACGAAGGCGCCGAATTCGTGCGTTCGATCCTCGGCGATACCGAGGACACCTGGGGCCAGATTTTCCAACAGGCCGGTCGGCAGTATAAAAACCCGACGCTGGTGCTGTTCAGCAACCGGGTGAACTCGGCGTGCGGCTTGGCAACATCGGCGACCGGGCCGTTCTATTGCCCGGCCGACCAGAAGGTTTACCTGGACATGGCGTTTTTCCAGGAAATGTCGCAACGCTTTTCCGCCGCGGGTGACTTCGCCCAGGCCTACGTGATCGCTCACGAAGTCGGACATCATGTTCAGACGCTGCTTGGTGTTTCTGCGAAAATTCAGGCAGCCCGCCAGCAAGGCCGGCAGATGGAAGGTGATGGTGGCTTATTGGTACGCCAGGAGTTGCAGGCCGATTGCCTGGCCGGTGTCTGGGCCAACAACGCGCAGCAGCGTCTGAACTGGCTGGAACCGGGTGACATCGAAGAAGCCTTGAACGCGGCCAACGCCATCGGCGATGACCGTTTGCAGCAGAAAGGTCAGGGCCGCGTGGTACCGGACTCGTTTACCCATGGCACATCGGCGCAAAGGGTGCGCTGGTTTAAAACCGGATTTGCGCAAGGCCAGGTGGGCCAGTGCGATACCTTTGCGGCGAAAAACCTGTAAATGAAAAATTGGTTGTTGATTGTGTTGTTCACGTGCGCAAGCACCCAGGCTGCGGAACATGGCGTCAAGGAACTCAGCCCCGGGCGATTGTTGTTGAAAGAAGGCGAGATGGCGGTGAGCCTTGGCCCGGCGCCAGCGAAAATCGAACGCGTGCTGATCATCATTCATGGTCGGCTACGCAACGCTGAAACCTATCGCCAAAGTGCCGAGCATGCAGCGGAACTGGCCGGGCAAAGCGCAAGCACCCTGGTGATCGCCCCGCAATTTCTCAACGAAACCGACATCGCGCTGCATCCGGTCGCAGGCACAGTGTTGCGCTGGCAGGGCAATGACTGGATGGCGGGCGGTTTATCCACCGCTCCTTTTGCGCTGAGTTCCTTTGCAGCCCTCGACCAGATCATCGAGCGAGTCAGCGACCGTCGGCAGTTTCCGGACGTGAAGCAAATCGTCATCGCCGGGCACTCCGGCGGCGGCCAGGTGGTCCAGCGCTATGCGCTACTGGCGCGAGAGCAACCGGCCCTGACGGCCGCCGGCGTGAAGCTTCGCTACGTCGTCGCCAACCCTTCGTCCTATGCGTACTTCAACGAGCAGCGGCCGGTGGCGTTCAACCATGCGGCGTGTGCCGGGTTCAATCGCTGGAAGTACGGGCTGACGGATCTACCCGTTTATGCCAGTGGGCAAACGGCACAGCAACTTGAAGGCAGTTACGTCAAACGGGACGTGACTTATCTGCTTGGGCAGCAAGACACCGACCCGCAGCATCCGGCGCTGGATAAAAGTTGTGAGGCCGAAGCGCAAGGTGCTTATCGTCTGGTTCGCGGGCGGAATTTTTTCAATTACCTGCTGCGTCGCAACCCGAAAGGGGTCAATCAGCGGCTGGTTGAAGTGCCTGGGGTCGGGCATAACGGGGATGGGATGTTGACGTCGCCGGAGGGGCAGAAGGTGTTGTTTGGTCAGTGAGTTCTGTGTTGCCTGATCTGACGTCTTCGCGGGCAAGCCCGCTCCCACATTGGGTCTTCAGTGAACACTAGATTGGTATTCGATGGAGATCCCCTGTGGGAGCGGGCTTGCCCGCGATGAGCATCGGTATCTACACATCTCCCGATCCTGGTCTATAAAAGGACGGCATGGATATCAAATGACCGGGCTAGATGCCCGACTGGCAAAACGATACGACGAGTTAGTCATGGGACACAGTAATGGATTACCGGCGCTGGCCGCCGGGATGAAAGCCTTGCCGCGAAGCGACAAGGCTTTTGCACAGACGCAAGCCCTTTGGCGATTTTTGAGCAATGACCGAGTCAGGCCCGTTGATCTGGTTAAACCGCTGCTGGCGTTGGCCCACGAAGGCTGTCGGGACGACTGTGATGACTATGCCTTGGTCATGCATGACTGGTCTCGGCTCAATTACATGCACCACCACAGCAAGGCTGATCGCCTGCAAATGACCCACCGGGGCGACATCGGTTACGAGCTGCAAAGCAGTCTGCTAGTCACGGATCGTGACGGTGCACCGATCTGTACTCCTGCTCAGAATCTAGCGACCAGGGACGGCGTGCTCAGCACGCGAACCGAAGAAGTGCTGGCCCCTGAAAAACATCTGGATGAGCTAACCGCTCGTATTGCTTGGTTGGAGCAGCAAAAATTTGCCAAGCCTCTGGTCCATATTGTGGATCGAGAAGCTGACTCTGTGGCTCACATGAGGCAGTGGCAAGCTGAGAACTGGAACTGGCTGTTACGCGTAAAAGCGGGCTCTACAGCGAGTTATGAAGGCCAATCTCAGCCGCTAAGCCAGATCGGCAAGGGGCTCATTTACAAAGAAACCCGCAAGGTTGAATACAAAGGCAAGCCCGCGATTCAATGGATCGGGGAAACCTCGGTCGTACTGACTCGCAAAGCTCAGCCGTTTCTCAAAGACAGAACCGAGCGCAAGACGCGGCATAAATCTGGAGAGCCATTACCGGCGCGGTTGATCGTTAGCCGAATCACGGGGGCGGACGGTCATTTGCTGGCCGAATGGTATTTGCTGAGCAACCTTGAACAAGAGGTCGCGGGTGAACGATTGGCGCTCTGGTATTACTGGCGCTGGCGTATCGAGTCCTACTTCAAACTGCTTAAAGGGGGTGGGCATCAGCTAGAAAACTGGCAGCAAGAGAGCGGTGAAGCCGTGTTCAAACGGCTGCTGATCGCTAGTCAGGCGTGTGCAGTTAGTTGGCGTCTGATGCGGGCAGAGGGTGAGTTTGCTGAGCAAACACGGGACTTTTTGGTCCGTCTGTCCGGTCGGCAGATGAAGCGCTCGCAGCCGGTAACGGCTTCTGCGGTGCTGGCCGGTTTGTACATGCTGTTGGCCATGTGCGAGACGCTGGAGCAATACACTCCCCAGGAACTGGCGGGTTTTGCTAAAGAAGCCATCGGCTGGGTGGCCAGCCGAAGACTTTAGAGATGTGTAGATACCGATGCCGCGATGAGGCCCTCAAGCAGACAACATTTCCCGCAACACCAGGCAATCCGCCGCATGCCAATCCGTCAGCTCCGGCCAAGGGTTATCCGGCAAATTCACTAACACCGTCCGCGCCCCCGCCGCTCGACCGCAATCCAGATCAAACCGGTAATCCCCGACCATCACCATCTCGCTCGCCGGCACGTTCCAGGCCTCGGCCAGTTTCAGCAAACCACCGGGATGCGGCTTTGGCGGCGCTTCATCACGCCCCAACACATCCTCCACGGCAAAGCAGTCCGCCAGGCCGATCGCCTCCAGTGTCACATGCGCCAGCTCCCGGGCATTGCGCGTCAGAATGCCCAGGCGATAACCGCGCCCGGCCAACTCACGCACCAGTTCCACCGCGCCCGGCGCGGCTGTCGAACCCAGCGCCAGGTCACGTTCGTGCTCCAGAAGCCACGCATGTTTGGCGGCCGCTTCATCGGCCGGCAGCGCGGCGAGGTGGGTCAGGATGTCGTCTTCAGCCGGGATCGCCAAGGCCACGCGAATCGCCGCGAAGTCATGCACGGCCACCGTCAGGGTGCCGTCCATGTCGAACACCCAGTGCCGCACCTCGGCCAGGCTCATGCCCAATCCTTGCGGTGACGGATCAAGCCTTCCTGCGTGACCGACGCCACCAGTTGCCCGGCACGGTTGAACACGCTGCCACGGGTGAAGCCGCGAGAATTGCCGGCCCATGGGCTGTCCATCGCGTACAGCAACCAGTCATCGGCGCGCAGATCCGCATGGAACCACAGCGCGTGATCGAGGCTGGCGACCTGCATGTCTTTCTGCCAGACCGATTTGCCATGGGGCTGCATCGAGGTGGTCAGCAGACCGAAGTCTGAGGCGTAGGCCAGCAGGTATTTGTGCAGCGCCGGAGAGTCCGCCAAGGCACCGTCGGCGCGAAACCAGACGTACTTGACCGGATCTGAAGGTTGCGGGTTGTAGGGATCTTTCTCGGTGATCGGTCGGAATTCGATCGGTTTGGGGCACAGAAATTTTTCGCGCATGTGCTCGGGAATCAGGTGCGCACGCTGTTGGGTGAGCTCCAGTTCCGAGGGCAGGTTTTCCGGGCCGACCACGATTGGCATCTGGGCCTGGTGCTCGAAACCTTTTTCGTCGTACTGGAACGAGGCGCTGCAGGTGAAGATCGGGTTGCCCTTCTGGATCGCCGTCACTCGACGCGTGCTGAAACTGCCGCCATCACGCACCCGGTCAACCTGATACACCACAGGCAACGCCGAGTCGCCCGGGCGCAGGAAATAGCCGTGCATCGAGTGCACATGGCGCGTTTCCTCGACCGTCTGACTGGCCGCCGACAAGGACTGACCGATCACCTGACCGCCGAACAACTGACGAAAACCCAGGTCCTGACTGCGGCCACGGAACAGGTTTTCTTCGATCGGTTCCAGGGTCAGCAAGTCGACCAGATCATCCAACACTTGGCTCATTCAGACTCTCCTCACACAAAGCATGCCGCGCAGTCTTGGCTGCGGCGGTCGATTTAGTTAATGGCCAGGGCCCATGGGCGCCATTGTAAACGTCCGTGCCTGCTTATCCATGCAAGGTTTGCAGCCATTGTTCACGGGTGATGCGATACAACACATGGTGACGCAGGGGATGATCGGCCGCGAGCCTGGGATGTTCAAAATCATCGGCTGAATCATGGTGCATGCCGATTGCCTGCATGACTTTCTGCGACGGCATGTTGGTTTCGGTGGTGAAGGACACGACTTCTTTCAGCGGCATCCGGTCAAACCCGCAGCGCAGAGCGGTCCACGCCGCTTCACTGGCATAACCCAGCCCCCAATGCTCGCGCGCCAGGCGCCAGCCGATTTCGGTCGCCGGGGTGAACGGCGCATCGAAACCGACCACACCGAGTCCGGTGAAACCGATGAATGCTCCGGTGTCCTTGCGCTCCAGCGCCCAGAGGCCGAAGCCATGCTCGGCAAAATGCCCGCGAATCCGTCCGATCAGCGACGCACTTTCCAGGCGGCTCAACGGCGCCGGAAAATAACGCATGACCTGTGGATCGGCGCACATCGCCGCAAACTCCGGCAAATCCTCATCGCGCCACTGCCGCAACAACAGTCGCGCGCTCTCGAGTTCCAGTATCGGCTCCATCGTGTCCCCCCCCCTTTCCATGCCTCAAGTCTACAACGCTGGTAGGATCCTTCACTCATTCCTGACTGAATTCGTCATGCCGCTGCCGCTGATCTACCACGAAGACTACAGCCCCGAATTCCCGGCGGATCACCGCTTCCCAATGGACAAGTTTCGCCTGCTGCGCGATCACCTGGTGGACAGCGGCCTGACCCGGGACGCCGACCTGCTGCGCCCGGAACTTTGTCCCCCGGAGATTCTTGCCCTCGCCCATGACGCTGCCTATATCGAACGCTACATGAGCGGCGAGTTGTCCCGCGAAGACCAGCGGCGTCTCGGCCTGCCCTGGAGCGAAGCGCTGGCCCGGCGTACGGTGCGGGCGGTCGGCGGTTCGTTGCTGGCGGCGGAACAGGCGCTGCAACACGGGCTGGCCTGTCATCTCGCCGGTGGCACCCATCACGCGCATTACGACTATCCGGCGGGTTTCTGCATCTTCAATGACCTGGCGGTGATCAGCCATTTTCTGCTGGAAAGCGGCCGTGTGAATCGGGTGCTGATCTTCGATTGCGACGTCCACCAGGGCGACGGGACTGCACGAATACTGCACAACACCCCGGACGCGATAACCGTTTCCCTGCATTGCGAAAAGAATTTTCCTGCACGCAAGGCCGAAAGCGACTGGGACATCCCGTTGCCCAAAGGCATGGGCGATGCCGATTACCTGAAGGTGGTGGACGATGCGCTGAATTATTTGCTGCCGCTCTACCAACCGGACCTGGTGTTGTATGACGCCGGCGTCGATGTGCATAAGGACGACGCACTCGGTTACCTGAAGCTGACAGACGAAGGCGTCGCCGCTCGCGATGAAAGCGTGATGCGTCATTGCCTGGGGCGGGATATCCCGGTAGTCGGGGTGATTGGCGGCGGTTACAGCAAGGACCGCAAGGCCCTGGCTCGCCGCCACGGCATCCTGCATCACAGCGCGCAGCGGGTCTGGCAGTCATCAGGTTGTCATTGAGGCGTGAGCCTTTACCCACAATGCCTGTGGAACTGCTTGTGGATAACCTGAGTGAAAGGGTCTGCAGGCCATGCCACATATAGCCTGAAAAGCGGTGGTTGTTTTTTGATCACCTCTGAAAACACTGAAGATCAAATGTGGGAGCGGGCTTGCTCGCGAATGTGGTAGACCAGTCGACATCTTCATGGACTGACACACCGCCTTCGCGAGCAAGCCCGCTCCCACAAGGATCTGTGCTGATAGAATGCCTGGCTTCATTCCGGCATACCGTAGCGCTTCCCATGACCAACGCCAGTACTTCCCCCTTCCCACACGTCGCCATCATCGGCGGCGGCCCCGCCGGTCTGATGGCGGCCGAAGTGTTGAGCCAGGCCGGAATCAAAGTCGACCTGTACGACGGCATGCCATCAGTGGGGCGAAAATTCCTGCTGGCCGGTGTCGGCGGCATGAACATCACCCATTCCGAAGCCTACCCGGCGTTCCTCTCGCGTTACGCCGAGCGCGCGCCGCAGATTGCGCCGCTGCTTCGCTCATTCGGCGCGGATGCGTTGTGCCAATGGATTCATGACCTGGGCATCGAAACCTTTATCGGCAGCTCCGGCCGGGTGTTTCCGACCGACATGAAAGCTGCGCCCCTGTTGCGTGCCTGGCTCAAACGCCTGCGAGACGCTGGCGTCGTTATCCACACCCGCCACCGCTGGCTCGGCTGGGAAGACAACGGTGGATTGCGCATCGACAGCCCCGAGGGCGAAAAAATCGTCAAGCCTGACGCAACCTTGCTCGCCCTCGGCGGTGGCAGTTGGTCACGCCTCGGTTCGGACGGCGCGTGGATGCTGCCACTGGAACAGCGCGGCGTAGGACTGATGCCGTTGCAACCGAGCAATTGCGGCTTCGAGGTGCAGGCCTGGAGCGACTTGATGGTCAGCAAATTCGCCGGCGCACCGCTGAAAAACATCGCCATCGGCCTCAATGACGACGTGCCGCGCTTGGGCGAATGCGTGATCACCTCGACCGGGATTGAAGGCAGTTTGATCTACGCCCTCTCGGCACCGATCCGCGAAGCCATCAACCAGCACGGTTCAGCAATCATTCATCTCGACCTGTTGCCGGGCCGGCCTGTGGATAAAGTTCAGGCTGCGCTGAGCAAACCGCGCGGGTCGCGTTCCATGTCCAAACACCTGCACAGTCAGCTTGGGATTGATGGTGTGAAAGCCGCGTTGCTGCGCGAACTCACGCCGGCTGAATGTTTCGCTGATCCGGCGTTGCTGGCCAAGGCGATCAAGGCGTTGCCGCTGACGCTGGTGAAAGCCCGCCCACTGGATGAGGCCATCAGCAGCGCCGGTGGCGTGAAGTTTGAGTCGATGGATGAACGTTTGATGCTCAAGCAACTGCCTGGCGTGTTTTGCGCGGGGGAAATGCTGGATTGGGAAGCGCCGACCGGCGGCTATCTGCTGACCGCGTGTTTCGCCAGTGGGCGCGCGGCGGGGATGGGGATGGTGGAGTGGTTGAAACAGCGACACTGATCGTTGACTGATCATTCCCACGCTCTGGACTGACCCCGAAAAGTTGGACGATTTGATCGTTCCCACGCTCTGCGTGGGGATGCCTCTTCGGACGCTCCGCGTTCGGCTTTGAAGGGACGCGGAGCGTCCCGGGCTGCATTCCCACGCGGAGCGTGGGAACGATCGTTACGAGATCAAGGCTTACGCTTACGGGGCCCGGTATTAAACACTGGCACCTTGCGCACTGGCTTGATCGAAGGCTCAGGCGCCGAATTATCCCCGCTCTCAACCCACTTACCCAGGTTGCGCTTACCGCCACCGGACGTCTTCGGCTTCTTCGGTTTTTTCGGCTTCTTCACCACCTGACCGCTGGCATCGGTATCCGGCACCCGATGCTCAGGTTCGAAGTCATGCTCCATCTGCCGAGGCAACGTCTGACGGGTCAATGTCTCGATGGCCGACAGCAAATTCACTTCATCGGCGCACACCAGTGAAATGGCCTGCCCGGTGGCACCCGCACGACCGGTACGACCGATCCGGTGGATGTAGTCCTCTGCCACGATCGGCAGGTCGAAGTTGACCACCAATGGCAAATCTTCGATATCCAGACCACGGGCCGCAACGTCGGTGGCCACAAGAATCTGCACTTCACTGGCCTTGAACCGGTCCAGCGCACGCTGACGGGTCGCCTGCGGTTTGTCACCGTGGATGCCGTCGGCGTTGACGCCCAGACCTTGGAGTTTTTCCACCAGCGCGTCCACGCCATTGCGAGTCTTGGCGAACACCAGCACCTGCTTCCACTTGCCCTTGCGCAGCAGGTGAATGAACAGCTCTGGCTTGCGCTTCTTGTCCACCACCACAACCCATTGCTTAACGGTGCTGGCAGCCACGTTGCGCGGGCTGACTTCAATGCTCAGCGGATCGTTAAGCATTTGCCCGGCCAGCAAACGGATGGCGTCGGAGAAGGTCGCGGAGAACAACAGCGTCTGACGTTGCTTCGGCAGCACGCGGTAAATATTCCCCAGCTCCTCGGAAAAACCCAGATCGAGCATGCGGTCGGCTTCATCAAGAATCAGGGTTTGCAGCTGATTGAACTTGAGGGCCTTCTGGCGATACAGGTCGAGCAAACGACCCGGGGTCGCCACCAGCACATCGACACCTTTGCGCAGCTTCATCATTTGCGGGTTGATGCTGACGCCGCCGTACACTGCGTAAGTGCTCAACGGCAGGTTCTCGGCGTACTGACGCACGGCTTCGTGAACCTGTTCGGCCAGTTCGCGGGTCGGCACCAGGATCAGGGCGCGTACCGAGTTAGAGGCAACTTTCGGCCCTTCCATGGCCAGCAACTGCAGCAGCGGCAGCGCGAAACCGGCGGTCTTGCCGGTGCCGGTCTGGGCGGCGGCCATCAGGTCGCGACCGGCCAGCACCGCCGGAATGGCTTGCGCCTGAACCGGCGTCGGGGTCTGGTAGCCGAGCGTCTCGAGAGAGCGCAGCAAGGGTTCGATCAGGCCAAGGGTGGCGAAAGTCATGGGATTACCGTAGGAAAATTCAGCGCGGTTGTGCAAAACGAGTGTGCAATGGCGCGCAGTTTACCCTAATTCACGCTCGATTCTGTCTGCACCACGGCAGCCGGTCGAACCGGCGCACGTCGCCACTGCGGCAAACCGATCAGCACCACGGCGCTGATGATCACCAGCATCGCCAGCGCTTCTTCGATGCCGATGGTTTCGCCGACGAACACGATCCCCAACAACACCGCCACCGCCGGGTTGACGTAGGCATAACTGGTCGCCGCCGCCGGACGCACGTTTTTCAACAGGTACATGTAGGCGTTGAAAGCGATGATCGAACCGAAGACAGTCAGGTAGGCCAAGGCTGCCCAGCCTTCCATCGGCGGCAGGCTCTCCAGGTGCTCGCCACTCACGGCGCTGCCGATCAACAACGCCACGCCGCCCACCAGCATTTCCACGGCGCTGGCCATGGCGCCCTGGGGCAACGGCAAGTGTTTGCTCCAGACCGAACCGAAGGCCCAGGAAGCCGCCGCGAATATCAGCAATGCGGCGCCCAGCGGGCTCGATTGCAGGTTGGAGCCGAGGTTGAGCATGGCGATGCCGATCAGCCCGAGCACAATCCCGGCCCATTCGAGACGAGTATTACGCGCGCCCCAGAAATAGCCGCAGAGCAAGGTAAACAACGGCACCGTCGCCACCGCCAACGCAGCCACACCCGAAGCGACGCCCGTGTGTTCAGCCACACTGACCGCGCCGTTACCACACGTCAGCAGCAAGATCCCGATGATCCCGGCGGCTTTCCACTGCGCCCAGGTCGGTGCCGGCGCCCCGCGCCAACGCAGAAACGCATACATCAAGGTCCCGGCGATCACGAAGCGGATGCCGGCGAGCAGCAACGGCGGCCAGTACTCCACGCCGATGCGGATCACCAGGTAGGTCGAACCCCAGATCACGTACAGGGCGAAGAAAGCGGCGATCAACGGTAACGGGAAACGGCGCATGGGCAGCTCGATGACAAGACAATGTGAACAGCTATTCTAGAAAGGCCAGCGGCGTAAAATAAGTTACAAAACCTGTTTATAGCGCCAGTACACTTTTCAAAACACGGAGATCGGCGCTATAAACCGTGTTTTCGTAAGTCAGTCATTTTTCAGGAATACTACCATGGATAAGTACGACCGCATGCTCCTCAGCGCGCTGCTGGAAAACGGTCGTGCGTCCTACGCCGACCTGGCGCGCAAGGTCAACCTGTCCGCCCCGGCCGTGGCCGAGCGCGTGGCCAAACTCGAAGCCTGCGGGGTGATTACCGGTTATCAGGCGAAAGTGGACATGGCCAAGCTTGGGTTGCCGATCCAGTGCGTGATCGAACTGCGCCTGAACCAGCATGGCAACCAGAAGGCCTACGACGACCTGATCAAAATCCCACAACTGACGGAATGCCACCGGGTGACGGGTGATCCGTGCGTGATCATGCAGGCGGCGGTGGGCTCGATGCCGGAGCTCGAAGAGTTGATCAATCGCATTGCCAAGTTCGGGTTCAGCAAGACCTCGATTGTGCTGTCGAGCGCCATCGAGAAGCGCGTGCCGTTGGGGCAATTGGAAGGAAAGGCTTGATTAGATCGTTCCCACGCTCTGCGTGGGAATGCAGCCCGGGACGCTCCGCGTCCCAAGAGCGGACGCAGAGCGTCCGGTGAGGCATTCCCACGCGGAGCGTGGGAACGATCAGATACAGGGGATTGGCGATGTTTTTAGAACCCGCGATGGCGCTTGAGATGCTCGTTGATCTTCGCCGCCGGCACTTTCTGCAGGCTGACCAGCAGGTCATGGGACAACTCGCGCAACCCGTGCTTCTGCTGCAGTTCCTGAAGCAGATGCCCCGTCAGGTTGGCCGCCATCTCCGCATCCGCCATGGCCCGGTGAGCCTTGCCGGTGTTGGGCAGGCTGGCGAAGGTGGTGAGGGTGCCGAGTTTGTGGTTCGGCGCGGCGGGCATCAGGCGGCGGGCGAGGAGCAGCGAGCAGGCGAAGTTCTGCAAGCGGGTGCGTTTGATGCGGCCGAGTTCGAAGTCCCAGAACTTCTGGTCGAACGCGGCGTTATGCGCCAGCAGCGGCGTAATGCCGACGAATTCGTTGACCTCGTTCATCACCTGCTCGGCCGATGGCGCGGTGCGCAGCATGGCGTTGCTGATGCCGGTGAGTTGTTCGATGAAGGCCGGGACGCGTACGCCGGCGTTCATCAGGCTCTGGTAACGCTCGACGATGCGCCCCTGTTCAAGGATCACCACGGCAATTTCCGTGGCCCGGCAGCTGCTGCTTGGTGAGATCCCGGTGGTTTCAAAGTCGATGACTGCTATGCGTTCCAAACCTGTTTCAACTCCGTAAAAATCAATTCTTGAGCAGCAACGCGCCTTCGATCGGCACGTAGCGGCTGGCGGCGCGGATCAGCGAGTTAGCCGTCAGGCCCGGCACGCCGTAGGCCACGGCTTGCACGCCGTGCTTGGTGATGATGCGCTCCAGCAGCATGTCGAAGTCACCGTCACCGGAAGCCAGCACCACTTCGTCGACATGATCGGCGGCATCCATGATGTCGAGGGTGATGCCCACGTCCCAGTCTCCCTTGGCCGAGCCGTCGCTGCGCTGGATGTAGGGCTTGAGCTTCACGATGAAGCCAAGGTTGCGCAGGATCTGCTGGAATTGCTGCTGCTTGCTGTCGCCGCGATCGATCGCGTAGGCATAGGCCTCGACGATCTCGCCCTGTTTGCTGATATCAGCCCACAGCGCGGCATAGTTGAAGTGGCAACCATAGGCCTGACGCACGGTGTAATAGAGGTTCTGGACATCGGCGAACACTGCGATTTTTTTCACCGTGCATCCTCGTTGGCGCAGTTGCGCGCAGGCTGGGTCAGGCACCAGGCCCGAAAAGTGGCCCAGTATGCCAGCCTGAAGGATTGTTCCGCGAATAATCGGCCCGAAGCATCTTGAAGCCACGGACGAATGGCAACCTGTGGCGAGGGAGCTTGCTCCCGATGGGTCGCGAAGCGGCCCCCAAAAAAAGGACTGCTACGCAGCCCAACGGGAGCAAGCTCCCTCGCCACGGGTTCGGTGTTACACCTGTAACGTTGGGTCAGACGAAGGAATCGTCGTCGCCGCCAAAGGACGATGAACTGTCATCGCTGTAGTCGGCGTCGGTGAAGCCGCCCTGATCGTTGGCGTTGTTGTCCGCCACGCGCTGGTCGTCGCCCCAGCCGTTGCCGCTGTCGCTCTGATCATTGACTTGGGCCGGCTCTTCCTTGATGACCTCCACCACTTCCGGCTGCTGATTGTGCTGGAACAGGCTGCTGATGCCTTGCGCCAGCATCACGCCCCCGGCCACGCCGGCTGCGGTTTTCAGCGCGCCGCCAAGGAAGCCGCTGCCAATCGGTTGTTGTGGTTGTGCGTAGTTTTGTTGAGGCGGTGCGGCACCGAAGTTTTGTTGCGGTGGCTGCGAATTGAACGACGGCCGCCCCGGCTCACGCCATCCGCCATTGGAGGACGACACGTTTTGCGTTGGTGCGGGCTGCGGATCACGAGAACCACCACCAAAGATGCTCGACAGGAAACCACCGCTGGCGGGCGCCGCCGTCTGAGTCTTGGCCGATTGCAGCTCGGCCTGCAATTGCTGGACTTGCTGAGCGAGTTGTTTGTTCTGTGCGTCGAGGCTTTTGAGGGCAGCCTCTTGAACCAGAATCGCCTGGGTCATGAAATAACCTGCCGCAGGTTGGCGAGTCAGATGCTCCTTGATCCGCGCCTCGGCCTGGGCGTCGCGCGGGGCTGAATCCGTTTCGGCCTGTTGCAGCCGGGAAAACAGTCCATCGATCAGGGTTTGTTCTTCGCTGTTCATGGCGACCTCGTAGATTGCCGGCAATATCGTCGCCCTCATCCACTGTGGATAAGGTGCTCTCCAGTAATGGGGCTGATACAGGATGTTTCAATGACCTTTACCGAACGTTTACGTTTGCGCCCCAAAGGGCTTCATCGGTTAAAGTGGGCCACTGCTTTCAACCTGCGATACCGACTGATGAATTCGTTCGATGTGCTGCGTGACTCTCTGTATTTCTTCAAGCGCAATCTGGGCCAGATTGTGCGGTTGTGCCTGCCGCTGGTGATCTTCGAAGCGCTGCTGCAACAAGTGGTTGATCGCTCCACCGAGCCGGACAGCTTTCCCGGTATCAGCGTGATGGTCGGCTTGCTGGTCTATCCGCTGTACACCGCCGCGCTGATCCTGTTTCTCGATGCCCGCAGCCGTGGCGAATCGCCGAGCACCCGCGAATTGCTGTCGAGGTCAGCCTACCTGTGGCCGCGCTTCGCCCTGCTCACCGCCCTCAACACCTTGCTGATCCTGATCGGCCTGTCGCTGTATTTCCTGCCGGGCATCTGGCTGATGGTGACCCTGGCGTTTGGCGAGTACTTGCTGGTGCTGCGCGGCCTGGCCCCGTTGGCGGCGATGAAGGAAAGCCTGCGCCTGACCCGCGGCCATTTCCTGCGCATCCTGGTGTGCATCCTTTGCGTGATGGGCCCGTTGTGGGTGCTCAAGGGCGCAACCCTCGCGATTTACCCGGAGCCGCAGAACCCGGTGATTTCGCTGCTGATCGACAGCGCGCACAGCTTTTTGCAACTGTTCACCAGCGTGGTGTTGTTCCGGTTGTTCATGCTGATTGCCGATGCGCCTGAAAAGATTGATCGACCTCTTTGAAGCACGACACGATCCCTTGTAGCAGCTGGCGAAGCCTGCGTTCGGCTGCGCAGCAGTCGTAAAATCAGGCTCTGCGGTGTTTCAGGTAGACCGCATGCTGAGGGTTTACGACTGCTACGCAGCCGAATGCAGGCTGCGCCAGCTGCTACAGGGTCATGTGGTATGGCTTATTGATGGGCATGCCGTTTATGCTCGGGCTCATCTTTTGTAACGCTATAAGCCGAGCCATGACCCGTCTACTGCGCTACACCCTGCTGGGCCTGCTGATCGCGGCAGGCCTGATTGCCTTGCTGATCTACAACCTGACCTGGCGCCCCGGAGCCAAGGAAGCCTTGCCGGTCAGTTGCAGCACTCAGGCACCCACTCTGGTACCCGGCCAGGCGCTGAAAGTGATGACCTGGAACGTTCAATATTTGGCGGGTAAACGCTACGTGTTCTGGAATGACCAGGCCGAAGGCGATGACGAAAGCCCCACCCCCGAAGACATGGCCTTCAGCCTCGATGAAGTGGCGCGGGTGATTCGCGACGAGCAGCCGGACGTTGTGCTGTTGCAGGAACTCGATGACGGCGCCAAGGCCAGCGATTACCAGAACCAGTTCAAATTGCTCCAGGAACGGCTCGCCGACCTTTATCCGTGCAGCGCTCATGCCTTCGACTGGAAAGCCGATTTCGTGCCTGAGCCGCGCATCTTCGGCAGCGTCGGCCGGCAACTGGCAACCCTCAGCCGTTTCCAGATCAAGCACGCCGAACGCCTGCAACTGCCGGTTGCGCCGGCCAACATCATCAGCCGTCAATTCAAACCGAAAAACGCCTTGCTGGTGACTTACCTGCCATTGAGCGACGGCGGGCAGATTGCCGTGCTCAATACCCATCTGGACCGCGTCATCCAGCCCGACGAAACCCTGCAAGCGCAGGTGACCGCCGTGGCCAAGGTGCTCGACAAGTTTGAAAGCCGTGGCACCCCGTGGTTGATCGGCGGCGACTTCAACCTGTTGCCGCTGGGTCAGTATCGACGCCTGCCCGACGAACAACGCACGCCCTACTCCGTCGACAGTGCCTTGCATGTGCTGTGGGACAAATACCCGATGATCCCGACCAACAACGAAGCCAGCGGTGCCGATCGGGCGCGGTGGCTGACCCACTACCCGAACGATCCAGGCTTGAACGGCCCGGACCGGACGGTTGATTACCTCTTCTACAGCCCGCGGATCAAACGGGTCGAGGCCATGGTGAGGCAGGACGATACCTTGCGGATCTCCGATCATTTGCCGGTGATTGCGCGGTTTCTCCTGCCTGCGGCGCCCTAACGACCAACACAAAACCTGTGGGAGCGGGCTTGCTCGCGAAGGCGTCGTGTCAGGCTAAGTCAATGCTGCTGATCCACCGCTTTCGCGAGCAAGCCCGCTCCCACAGGGATATGTGCAAGGTCAATGCACCTCCTCCAAGTCGTCATGCAACAGCCCAAAAATCCTGCGCTTCATGTCGATAAACGAGCGCTCCATGACCATGTCCAGGGTCCGTGGGCGTTCGATCGGCACATCAAGAATCTGCTTGATCCGCCCTGGCCTGGCGCCCATCACGTAGACCCGATCGCCGAGCAAAACCGCCTCGTCGATATCGTGAGTCACGAACAGCACAGTCTTCTTGCTGTTGCCCCAGACCCGTAACAACAGCTGCTGCATTTGCAGGCGCGTCTGGCTGTCGAGCGCGCCGAATGGCTCGTCCATCAACAGGATCTGCGGGTCGTTGGCCAACGCCCGGGCGATCGCCACCCGCTGCATCATGCCGCCGGACAGCTGCTTGGCGTAGTTGTCGGCGAACCCGGTGAGGCCCACTTCATTGACGTAATAGTCGACGATTTCCTTGCGCTGTGCGGCCGCCATGCCACGCCGCTTGAGGCCGAACTCGACGTTCTGGCGCACGGTCAGCCACGGGAACAACGTATAGCTTTGGAATACCATGCCGCGATCCGCGCCAGGCCCTTGCACTTGCTGGCCACCGACGTAGATCTCGCCTTCCGTGGGCTCATTCAGGCCCGCCGTGAGGTACAGCAAACTTGACTTGCCGCAGCCCGACGGCCCGACCAGCACGGCGAACTGTTGATCCGGCACTTCGAACGACACCTGCTCCAACGCGGTGAACATCCCGCCGTCAGGTTTCTGATAGCGCAGGCTGACCTTGTCCACTTGCAGCCGTGGTGCGGCCTGCACCGGGGCGGCCGTGGGTGTGACGAAACGCGGGTTGACGGCGCTTACTGAGCCCATGCGGCAATCCTCAGACGGAGAAAACGGAACAGTTGATCGGTGACCAGGCCCAGCAGGCCGATAATCGCGATGGCCAGGAAAATCACATCCACTTGAAAGCCACGCATGGCTTTAAGGCTCAAGTAACCCAGGCCACTGGAAGCGGCGACCAGCTCGGCGACCACCAGATAGGTCCATGCCCAACCCATGGTCACGCGCAGTGTGTCGAGCACACCCGGCAACGACGCCGGGGCGATCACGTGCAGCACCGCATCGCGGCGGGTCGAGCCCAAGGTGTACGACGCGTTGATCAGGTCCTTGGAAATGCCCTTGGACACGTCCGCGATCATCACCAGCTGCTGGAAAAACACGCCGAAGATGATCACCGACACCCGCTGCTCCAGACCGATGCCGATCCACAGAATGAACAGCGGCACGAACGAGGTCACTGGCAAATAACGGATGAAATTCACCATCGGTTCAAGGAAGGCCTGGACGATGCGAAAGCTGCCCATCAGCAACCCCAGCGGCACCGCCACCAGCGACGAGACGATGAAACCCACCATCACCACTTCGAGACTGGCCCACACGTGCAAACCGAGGGTGCCGTCGCGGCTCAGGCGCACAGCGGCTTCGGCCACCGCGCCCGGTGTCGGCAGGAACATGCCTGGCACCACGCCACCGTAAGACAACCCGGCCCACAGGCCGATCAACAACACCCAGGCCAGTCCGCTCGCGCTCCAGATCACCTGCACCGGCAGGCCGGTCTTGGGCGTGATGCAGCGGCTCAGCCATGAATTGCGCTTGAACATGCAAACCTCCTAGAGCGGGCTGACGAAGCGGTTGTCGATCAGGTCGTCATTGCTGACGTTGTAGGGTTTGCCCTGCAATTCGCTGGCGGTTTCGTTGGCCAGTTTGATCAGCGGTTCGCTGTCGCCCGGCTTGCCCGGCGAGCCCAGGAGTTTTTCGCTCATGGCCTGATCGTAGAAGCGCACGCCTTGCGCGGCGGCGGCCAGTTCCTTCGGATCGGCAAGGTAGCCGCCGACGCCTTTGGCCATGATTTTGTAGGCTTCCTCTGGATGGTCCTTGGTGTACTGCACGGCTTTGTAGAGACCGGCGACCAAGGCCTTGACGTCTTCCGGCTGCTTCTCGATGACCGTGCAATTGAGCGCCACCACATCGACAATCACCCCCGGCGTGCTGCTGCTGTCGATCAACACTTTGCCTTGCTGCTTGTTGCGAACCATCGACAGGTGCGGCTCCCAGGTCACGGCGGCCGGCACACGACCGGCGATGAACGCGGTGGCGGCGTCGTCAGCCGTCATGTTCTGCACAGTGATGTCACTCATGCTCATGCCGTGTTTTTTCAGCAGGTATGACAGCCAGAACTGCGAAGTCGACCCTTCGTTCACCGCCACCGCTTTGCCTTTCAGCTCTTGCAGACTCTTGATGTCCTTGCCCACCAGAACACCGTCGCCACCATGGCTGTCATCGAGTGCCGCTACGGCCTTGAAACAGAATTGCGGACGGTACTTGAGCACTTCGTCGATGGTCGACGCCGAGCCCGACAACTCGCCAGACGCTTGCGCAGCCATGTACATCGAGGCTTCCTCGACGACGGGCAATTCGACGGTCAAACCGCCTTCCTTGAAGTAGCCAAGGTCCCGGGCGAGATAGAGGGTGCCGTAGCCGACCCACGTGGTATGGCCGATGGACAGGGTACCGGCCTGGGCGCTGGTGGCGACCGTGGCGGCGATGGCGGTGACCGCCAGTGGATGAGCGACGCGGATAAGCAAGGACTTGATCATGGAGCACTCCCAAAGCTGTTGATTTAGTTTTGTCATGGGCAGTACGGCCAGTGGCCTTGGAGCAGTTGCCACCGGTGGTCTCTGAGGGACCTTTCGGTGGTCAGCGATTGGCTGACTGGCGAAGTCGATGTTGGACCAGGGGCAGGAATAGGAAAATCAGGAAATATGTCGTTGGGAGTGATGAAAAAACTGGGTAGCGTGCGCCGTAAAAGGGCGGGGTTGGCGGGTGTGCACGGGGTGGGTGCAAAACATGAAATGCGTGTTGAATCGGCCATAGCATTCGCGAGCAAGCCCGCTCCCACAGTGGATCTAGGTCGGTCACAAAAATTGTGTACGACACCGATCAAATGTGGGAGCGGGCTTGCTCGCGAAGAGGCCTGAAAGAGCGCTACAAGATTAAAGTCTGCCGTATTCCAGAGCCGTTCGATCGACTGCCTTCAAGGTTTTGCCAACAAGCTCATCAACCTCCTCCCGACTGGCAATCAACGCCGGCGCCATGATCATCCGCCCCAGCGTCGAGCGAATAATCACCCCCTCCTCAAAGCCAATCGTGCGGCAACGCCAGGCAATGTCGTTCTCATTGGCAAACCGCTTACGGCTGGTCCTGTCCTCCGCCAACTGCAGCGCCGCCACCATGCCGACACCCTGAATGTCCCCCACCAACGGGTGATTGCCGAACACCTCGCGCAAGCACTGTTGCAAGTACGGCCCGATGTCATCCTTGACCCGCGTCACCACCCCTTCATCGCGCAACGCCTTGAGGTTGGCGATGGCCACCGCCGCTGCCACCGGGTGCCCGGAATACGTCAGGCCGTGGGCAAATACGCCGCCCTGTTCCACCAGCACCTGAGACATTTTCTTCGACAGGATCAGCCCGCCCATAGGGATGTAACCGGAGGTCAGCCCCTTGGCGATCGACAACGTGTCCGGCTCGAAACCGAAGTGCTCGTGAGCGAACCATTCGCCGGTACGACCGAAGCCACCGATCACTTCATCGGCACACAACAGTACGTCGTACTGGCGGCAGATCCGCTGAATCTCCGGCCAGTAACTTTCTGGTGGGAAGATCATCCCGCCCGCGCCCTGGAACGGTTCGGCGATAAACCCGGCGACCTTGTCCGCGCCCAGTTCGAGAATCTTCGCTTCCAGTTGCTGCGCGGCCCGCAGGCCGAACTCGGCCGGGGTCAGGTTGCCCTCGTGGGCAAAAAAGTACGGTTCATCAATGTGTTCGATGTCGGGGAGCATGCCGCCCATTTCATGCATGAATTTCATGCCGCCGAGCGCCGTCGCTGCCAGCGTCGAGCCGTGATAACCGTTCCAGCGACCGATCATGATTTTCTTCTCGGGCTTGCCGAGGATCGTCCAGTAACGCCGTACGGTACGGATCAGCACCTCGTTGGCTTCGGAGCCGGAGTTGGTGTAGATCGCGTGGCTGTAGTGCCCCGGCAACAGGCTGAACAGCAGCTCCGAGAGTTCGATCACCTGCGGGTGGGTGGTGTGGAAAAACATGTTGTAGTACGGCAACTGCTCAAGTTGCCGGGTCGCCGCTGCGGCCAGGTCCTTGCGGCCGTAACCGAGGTTGGTGCACCACAACCCGGACATGCCGTCGAGGTAACGGCGCCCATCGTTGTCCCACAGGTGCAGGCGCTCGCCGCGGACCATCACCCGCGGTCCTTCATCGTTGAGCGCTTTTTGATCGACGAATGCGTGGATGTGGTGCGCAGCGTCGGCGGCCTGGTAGTCGCGGGTTTCACGTGGTGTGGTCATCGCCAGTTCTCCGTTTTGTTATGAGCGGCTGTCATGAGCGCAGCTGAAACCAGGTGGTTTTCAACTGGGTGTATTTATCGAATGAATGCAGCGACAAGTCGCGGCCGAAACCGGACTGTTTGCCGCCACCGAAAGGCACGGTCACGTCGAGCGCATCGACACAGTTGACCGACACCGTGCCCGCTCGCAATTGCCGCGCCACACGGTGGGCGCGGTTGAGGTCGTCGGTCCACAGCGAGGCCGCCAATCCGTAGACGCTGTCGTTGGCCAGTTGCAAGGCATGGGCCTCGTCGTCGAACGCAGTGACCGCCAGCACCGGGCCGAACACTTCATCGCGAAACAGCGGCATGTCCGGGCTCACGCCGGTAAAAATCGTCGGCTGAATGAAGTTGTCGGAACCGTTGAAAATCGATTGCCTACCACCGCACTCCTTGGTCGCACCAAGGCGTTCGGCCTGCTGAATGAACTTCATGATCCGCGCGGTCTGGCGGCTGTCGACAATCGCCCCGGCGCTGCTCGACGGGTCCAGCGGATCACCCGGCAACCAGCGCTCGGCCTGCACTTTGAGGCGCTCGACGAACTCATCATGAATCGAACGCTGCACCAGCAACCGAGAGTTGGCCGAGCAGACTTCGCCCTGATTGAAGAAGATGCCAAACGCGGCTTTCTCGGCAGCCAGGTCCAGGTCCTGGCAATCAGCGAACACCAGATTGGCGCTCTTGCCGCCGCACTCCAGCCACACCTGTTTCAGGTTCGATTGCGCCGAGTACTGCATGAAATATTTACCGACTTCAGTGGAACCGGTGAACACCAGGCAATCGACGTCAGGGTGCAAACCGAGGGCTTTGCCGGTCTGCTCGCCGAGGCCCGGCAGCACGTTCAGCACGCCGGGCGGCAGGCCGGCTTCCAGCGCCAGTTCGGCCAGACGTAACGCGGAGAACGGTGATTGCTCGGCGGGTTTGAGGATCACCGAATTGCCTGCAGCCAAGGCTGGTGCGAGTTTCCACGCGGCCATGTCCAGCGGGAAATTCCATGGCACCACGGCAGCAACTACGCCCAGCGCTTCGCGGGTGATGGTCGCCAGCACGTTTTGCGCGCTGGGGGCGATCTGGTCGTAGAGTTTGTCGAGGCTTTCGGCGTACCAGCGGAACACCCCGGTGGCGCCCGGGACGTCGATGTTGTAGGCGTCCATCACTGGTTTGCCCATGCTCAGCGAGTCGAGCAGCGCCAATTCTTCGCGGTGAGTCATGATCAGATCAGCCAGGCGCAGCAACACTTGCTTGCGCTCGCTCGGCGAATGCGCCGACCAGGTGCCGGCCTCGAATACTTGCCGCGCATTGCGTACTGCCGCGTCCACCTCTTCAGTTCCGCAAGCGGTCACGTCAGCCAGGCGCTGGCCAGTCGCGGGGTTGATCGCAGTGAAGGTCTGCCCCGACTGCGCCGAACGGGGTTGGCCGTCGATCACGGCCAGATCGGGAAACCGCAGCGTGGCGGCTTTGTTTTGCCAGTATGCAAGCTCGAACACGTTCAGATGCTCCATGGGCTTTTCTTGTGTTTTGGATGGTGGCCCAGGCCCGAGTCCAGTAAAAATAGTAAAAATGTCTTCGCAGACCATGAAAAAACTGGGCAGCCAATCTCCCCGGTTGCGCGGGATGTGGTTATTGTTCAAACACAACAACACCGTCGTCAGAACGGATGCAGTCGGCGCAAAAATTGCCTGGATGTCGAGTCCATCCACCCCGAGGTTTGCCGTGGCTGCCTACAACCTGCGTCAATTGAAGTACTTCATCACCACCGTCGAATGCGGCAGCGTCGCCGAGGCTTCGCGCAAGCTGTACATCGCCCAGCCGGCGATCTCCACCGCGATTAAAGGCCTGGAAGACAGCTTCGGCGTGCAGCTGCTGATCCGTCATCACGCCCAAGGCGTGTCCCTGACACCGAGCGGTGCACGCTTCTATCGCAAGGCCCAGGAACTGCTGCGCATGGCAAAGGAGTTCGAACAGAACGCCCTGGCCGATAACGACGTGGTGGCCGGGCAAATCGATATCGGCTGCTTCGAAACGGTCGCTCCGCTGTACCTGCCGCAGTTGATTGCCGGGTTCTCGGCGCTGTACCCGGGGGTAAAAATCCGCATCCGCGACGGCGAACAGCAAGAGCTGGTGCAAGGCCTGACCTCGGGCACCTTCGACTTGGCGATTCTCTACGAACACGAACTCGACGCCACCATTCAGACCGAACCGCTGATGCCAGCGCAGCGACCTTACGCGTTGCTGCCGGCGGACCATCGCTTCGCCCAGCTCAAGCAAGTGTCGCTGCGCGATCTGTGCCTGGAGCCGATGATTCTGCTGGACGTGCAACCGAGCCGGACCTACTTCGTCAGCCTGTTCGAAGAATTGGGCCTGTCGCCGAACATTGCCTTCAGCTCACCGTCGATCGAGATGGTCCGGGGGATGGTCGGGCAAGGGTTCGGCTTTTCGATCCTGGTGACGCGGCCGCATTCGGAATGCACCTATGACGGCAAGAAAGTGGTGTGCGTGGATATTGTCGAAGACGTCACCGGATCCGGGTTGGTGGCGGCGTGGTTGAAGCGTGGGCAACTGACCAAACCGGCGCAGTTGTTTGCTGACTACTGCCGGGCGCAATTGACCGCGAAAGCTGCCTCTTGAACATCAACGTCAAAAGAACGCAGCCTCGTTTCACTCGACAGCTGCTACATGTGCCTCGTATCCCTTGTAGCAGCTGTCGAGTGAAACGAGGCTGCGTTCTTTTGATCTTCAACTTTTACGCGGTTTGATCCGCGCCGTAGCCTCAGCCACCAACGGATCATCCGGCCAGTAATGCTTCGGATACCGCCCCTTCAAATCCTTCTTCACCTCGGCATACGTGCTGCGCCAAAAGTTTGCCAGATCCTGGGTCACCTGCACCGGCCGCCGCGCCGGGGACAGCAGATGCAGCTTCACCACTTGCCGGCCCCCGGCGATGCGCGGGGTTTCGGCGAGGCCAAACAACTCCTGCAACCGCACCGCCAGAATCGGTGGCTGCTCGCTGTAATCCAGTCGAATCGATGAACCCGATGGCACGCTCAGATGATGCGGTGCCTGCTCGTCCAGCCGTTGCGGCAGCGGCCAGGGCAGCAGGTTGTGGACGATGCTCGACAGGTCGAGGTTGGCGAAATGACTGAGCCGCGAGACTTTGCCCAGATACGGCATCAACCAGTGTTCGAGGTTTTTGAGCAACGCGGCGTCGCTGACATCCGGCCACTCACTCTCGCTCTTGCCGGCAAGGTCCAATTGGCGCAACAACGCCACCCGCGCCTGCCACTGACGCAGCTCCGGGGTCCACGGCAACAGCTCCAGCCCCTTGCGCCGAACCAGATTCACCAGCGCCTGGCTGCGAGCGGTTTCATCAAGTCCGGTCAGCGGTTCACGGCTGAGGATCAATTCACCGACCTTGCGCTGACGCTCGGCGCGCAACACACCTTCGCGTTCATCCCAATCCAGTTGATCGACCACGCGCACTTGCTCGGCCAGCACCGAATCGAACAACGCCGGATCGAAATCCGCCGCCAGATAAATCCGTTCCTCACGCTGGCCCTGACGACTGCCCAGATCTGCAATCACCAACCACGCTTGCTTCATCAAACTGTCCGCGTCAGCGAACAACGCCGCTCGGCCGTTGGCCAGACGATATTCCGCGCCACCGGACCGACGTTGTTGGGCGACGCGGTCGGGGTAGGCCAACGCGAGCAACGCACCGAGCCAGCGCGGATGATCCGGATCGCTCACCGGCTCCGACGCTTTGCCGCGCAGGTAACCGCGATACTGCCGCGCCAGTTGCCGGGCGCGCTGCACGCCGCCCTGAGCACCGCGAGCAGCGCGTTCTTCGCCAGACAACAAGACCAATCGGCTATGCAGATCCGCCCCAGCGCCACGCAAGATGTCCCGCTCGCCGAGCAATGCCGCGACATCGCAAGCCATGTCGGCCAAACCGAGCGCCTGGCCGCGTAACAACAAATGCGCGATGCGCGGATGCGCCGGCAGTTCAGCCATGGCCTGACCGTGACGAGTCAGCGCTTCGCCGTCCAATGCGCCCAGACGATCAAGCAGATCCTGAGCCTGTGCATAAGCGGCGGCGGGCGGTACGTCGAGCCACACCAATTGCGTCGGTGTCACGCCCCAGCGCCCTAGCTGCAAGGCCAGACCGGCGAGATCGGCCGAGAGGATTTCTGCGCTGGCATAGGCTGCCAGTTGCTCGTGCTGATCCTGCGACCACAACCGATAACACACGCCCGGCTCAAGGCGCCCTGCCCGGCCGGCGCGTTGCGTGGCGCTGGCTTTGGAAATACGCTGGGTGTCGAGCCGGGTCATGCCGCTGCCGGGATCGAAACGCGGCACCCGCGCCAGCCCGGCATCGATCACCACGCGCACGCCGTCGATGGTCAGGCTGGTTTCGGCGATGTTGGTCGCCAGCACCACTTTGCGCTTGCCCGCCGGGGCCGGATCGATTGCCGCGCGTTGAGCGGCGAGGTCCAGTTCACCGTGCAACGGGCAGAGCAACACCTGCGTGTTCTCGCCTAGCGCATCAGCCAATTGCTGATGCACGCGCCGGATTTCCGCCTGTCCCGGCAGGAACACCAGCACGCTGCCGGCTTCATCATTCAAGGCTTCAAGAATCGTCTGCACCAGACGCGGCTCGATGAACTCACCTGGCTGGAACGGCCGGCCCCAGCGCATCGCCACCGGGTACATGCGACCTTCACTGCGCAGGATCGGCGCGTCGTCGAGCAGCCCGGCCAGGCGTTCGCCCTCCAGGGTTGCAGACATCAAAAGGATTTTCAGTGGTTGATCGTCGCGAAACAGCTCCCGGCCATTCAGGCTCAGGGCCAATGCCAGATCAGCATCGAGGCTGCGCTCATGGAATTCGTCGAAGATCAGCAGGCCAACGCCTTCGAGTGCCGGGTCATCCTGCAAGCGGCGTGTAAGGATGCCTTCGGTGACCACTTCGATACGGGTCTTGGGGCCGACTTTGCTGTCGAGACGAATGCGATAGCCGACAGTCTCACCGACCTTCTCCCCCTGCTCACTGGCCAGACGCTCCGCCGCTGCCCGCGCCGCCAAACGGCGCGGTTCAAGCATCAGAATGGTTTGCCCGGCCAACCACGGCTCGTTGAGCAAGGCCAGCGGAACACGGGTGGTTTTACCGGCGCCGGGCGGTGCTTCGAGCACGGCTTCGTGGCGTGTCGCCAAGGCTTCACGCAGGGCGGGTAAAACTTCATCAATCGGTAGAGAAATCATGCTGGCTCCCAGACAAGCCGGGAAGTATAACGGTGAAGCTTACAGCCCACTGTAACCGGGCGTTCATAATCTAGATTTTGAACGCTGTCCGTACGCGTTCCGCGACTCCAGCCATAGTAACTCCACGAAGCCCCATGGCTTTCATGTCCACCTCCAGTGAGGGCATGACATCCAGAAACTGCCGCAAATCCTCTGCGATGCTTTCGGGCAGATCAAACTCTGAATCCGCAGAAAGAAGACGGGACAAAACAACAATATCCTTCAGGTGTTTACTGCTTTTGCGGCTAGCATTTGGCTCTGCGCACTCCGGGCGGCTGAGGTTGGTCCATGCCTGTGCTTTAAGCGGGATCAGTCGATCGACACCGATATAGGAAAGGTCCGCTGCGTCGTTGCGCCCCTCGACTATGAACGTGTAATAAGCCTCGTCGAGCAAAATTGCAGACAGATCGGACATCTCACCGTCTACAGGGACAGGGGTCAGATGAGCACCTTCCGGCAGCGATAAACCTTCGGGAGCCCGTGAGAATAACTCTAGAAGAACGGGGTAGCTGTCATCAGTGGGGTTGCCGAATCTGTAGCGCCTTGTCGGCCCATCAAGTTCGTAACGCTCCGTGTAACCGCCGCGCTTTACGAACGCCCAGAATTCACTTCCGAACACGTCATCCAAGGCTTCAATGATCAGGACGATATCCAGATCCCGGGTTGCCCGGAACGTGATGCCTGCGTCTTCGAGTGTCAGGCTGGCTGCAACGCCGCCGATGAGTACATAACGATCCACATAGCCGGCGAAGGCTCCGCGAAAGGTATCCAGTCCTTTTACCACTCTACCTTCTCCATCATTTCATCGAGGCTGATCTGGACTCTGTCGTCTGCGTCGTCCTTTAAGCTGAGGTAGAGAGACAGAGGGTCCACACTTTCGCTCGACACTGGAACACAGGTTTTGCCAAGAATGTGGTCGGGAGAGTAACTCCATATTTCGACCTCAAAAACGGGATCATCAAATCGACCGACTTCTTTGCGGCCGCCCCCCCTGACCTCCAGGTCCCACTCTTCTTTGGAAAACGCGATGATCGGTAGCGGGGGCTCCCCGAGCATGGAAGCTTTGCTGAGCGCAGACAGACCAGCCGCTCTCTGCACCAAAGGGGACCAATCAGAATACGTCACCCGTTTCACCGGGTTTTGCAACGCTGGAAGGGCTTTTTCCCAGATGACTTCTGGCGTCGCAACAAAGCGCCAGCGAGGCGGTTTGTCATTCGAGGCCGGCTCTATCAATCCGAACGATTGAAATTCTTTCATCGCTCTCGACATTGTCATTTTCGAGTACGCCTCCCCTCCCATCAGGTCTGCGCCTCGAAAGGAAAAGCCCTTATCCCACCCTCGGCTGATAGCCGCGATAAGCAATGCCTGGCTCGCCGGCCCCATGATTTGTTTATCAACTTGCCTGCTGCGAAAAAACTCACGCAGATCCATTCCAAGCTGTGGAGCGAAGAGTTGATTGCCGGGCACTACAAACTGAACCCCAGACCCGATGAGGCGTTTTCTTTCATATGATTTAAGTGCGCCGGTTGCATAAAGTATCGGGTGACCCACCATTTTTTGCAGAACTTCGATGTGCTTGCGGATCGTCGCAACGTTTTCGAAAGGCTCGTTAGCAAGCAATACGAGGCATTGCTGGTCGTAGAGCGTCACGATGTCGAAGGCGTATTCGTCCAGGAGATAAAACGGTAAACCTTTGGTTTTCCCCCAGCGCTTGATCTCGGGTTTAATCCCGAAAATCGATTCGAAGTAGTCTTGAATCTCTTGCCTGGTGGTCTTCATCTTGCCGCCTGATAACACATTTAATGCACAGTAACAGGCCAAATGTTACTGTTCAATAATTGCGTTACCAAAGCTTAGACTCAGTGCACGCCGTGTACATCGTCGAGGCGTGTCGCCAAGGCTTCACGCAGGGCGGGTAAAACTTCATCAATCGGCAGAGAAATCATGCTGGCTCCAAAACAGAGCGACGAGTATAACGGCGAACTGCTTGGCGTTAATCACGGTCCTAATTCATATAGACGCCCCTTCGTTTACCAAATGACTCAGGAGATTTCCTATGCGTGTTCCCTTTCGCCTGATTGGCGGTGTTTTGGTCGCCACCCTGCTCACCCAGGTGACCGCTTGCGGATCGATTTTCTACCCCGATCGCCGTGGGCAGATTGACGGCAAGATCGACCCGGCCATTGCGGCGCTGGATGCCGTGGGTCTGCTGTTCTACATCATTCCCGGCCTGATCGCGTTTGCCGTGGACTTCGCCACTGGCGCGATCTATTTCGAGCCTGGCCACACCGCGCAGGTGGCTCCGGAAAAACTCAAGGAAGCAATCGGCGCCGATGGCAAAGTCGATAACCACAAGTTGCAGACCATTCTCGAAACCGAGCTGGGCCGCAGCTTTCCGCTGGACGACCCTCGCCTGATTCAACACAAGGGCAGCGCCCAGCAACTGGCCATGTTCGGCCTGCAACCTGCCGCGTAACCCGTGCATGTAAAGGAATAGCCGCACCTATGATCTCCAGCTCCGAACACGCCCGCCTGCTGCGGCTGGCGACCCGCGCCTCGGTGGCGGTGGCGTGTACGCTGATCGTCGCCAAAGCCATCGCCTGGTGGTTGAGCGGTTCGGTGAGCATGCTCGCCGGGTTGACCGATTCGACACTCGACGGCGTTACCTCGCTGCTCAACTTGCTGGCGGTGCATTACGCCTTGCGCCCGGCCGATGACGATCACCGTTACGGGCATGGCAAGGCCGAGTCGCTGGCGGGCATGGCGCAAGCGTTGTTCATCGGCGGCAGTGCGGTGCTGATTGCCTTGCAGGCGATCGAGCGGCTGAAACATCCGGAACCGGTGGGCGCGCCGTGGATCAGCATTGGGGTGATTGTGTTCTCCCTGGTGCTGACCCTGGCTCTGTTGATGTTGCAACATCGGGTGGTCAAGGCCACCGGTTCCAACGCGGTGCGCGCCGACTCCCTGCATTACCGCTCGGACATGCTGCTCAATGGCAGCATTCTGCTGGCGCTGGTGTTGGCCGGGCTGGGATGGCATCAGGTCGACCCTTGGTTCGGGCTGGGAATCGCTGCGTACATTTTCTGGAGCGCAATTCAGATCGCCCGGGAAAGCTTTACGGTGCTGATGGATGAGGAGCTGCCGCCGGATGTCAGCCAGCACATGCTCGAACTGGCCTGCGGCGTTCCGGGGGTGTTGGGCGCGCATGACCTGCGCACGCGAATTTCCGGCAATCAATGGTTCGTGCAATTGCATCTGGAATTGCCAGGGGATCTGACCCTGTCAGTCGCCCACGGCATCAGCGATCAGGCCGCTGACGCGATTCACGCCGCCTACCCGCGAGCCGAAGTGCTGGTGCACGCCGACCCGCAGGAAGTGGTACTGGCGGCAAGGACTCAGAAGGAAACCTGATAACCGCGACTGCTCAGGCAATTGCCCTGGGCCTGTCGGTAAGCTTGCACCACCGAAGGGTCTGGCTGGTAAGTGGCCGTCCGAGGATTGAAGCCACTCTGCTGCACCGCATATTGATAGCACTCGTAACCGTCCTGGTTGACCTGCTCCGGCGACTGGCCGTTAGCCGGATAGGCCTCCACGTCGTAACTGTTGCTGACCGGTTGCGGTTGCGACTGCATCGGCGGCTCGACCACCACGTAGTCCTGAGTGTTTTCCTGATAGGCGTAATACGAACCCGCCGCCAGGAACAGCAGCGCCCCGCCGATCCACACCTCCCGTGCGTAGTCAGGCAAGTAGCTGACCCGAATCCCGCGCGGCGGTTGAACCACCACATAACGCGGGCCTTGCGGGCGATACCAGTAGCCGCCGGAATAGAAATAATCCCGACCGCCATAAGGCACGCGGTAGTCACGGTCCGGGAAGCGGTCGATCACATGACCCGGGCGATACTGCGGGCCGGGGCCCCAGCCATTACCGTGCCCGTCCGGGCGACCGGCCCAACGGCGATCATCGGGACGCGAACCGTTGTTCTGCCAGTGCTGGTTGTAATCGTTGCGTCGCGGAACGTCCTGATAATAACCACGCTGCGGCTCCTGGGTCTGGCGCACGGTGTCGGGCCGCCCCTGGATCGGCAGGTCATTGGCCGGTAGCTGCGGCGGTGGCGGCGGTGGGCGAACAGGATTGTTGTAGTTGGGCTGCTGACGGTTCTGCCACTGGCCGTTGTTCTGATTCTGGTTGTTCTGATTCTGGCCGTTGTGCTCGAACTGGCGGCTGTTGTCGCCACGAATGATGTCGTTGTTCTGCGGGCGCGGCTGATTATTGCCGCCATGCCCCTGATTGTTGCCCTGATGGCCGTCCGATCCACGTTGTCCGCCTTCGGGGCCACGGTTTTGCTGATCATCGGCCAGCGATTGCGCAGTGACACTTACACACAGCAAACCAACACCGGCCAAACGCCAGATGCGCGACTTCATGCTTTTCCTCACTGCGGGTTAGAGCCTGTACGTAAGACTGGGAAAGTACAGGGCGGTTCTGCAACAGGTTATCAGTCGCGCAACTTATTTATTGAGGGCTGCCTACAAATTCCAGGCAAAAGAAAAGGGAGACCCGTCGGCCTCCCTTTGAGAACTTCGTCCGTGCTCGACGCTTATGACGTCGGCTCACCTCACGCCGTCTTCTGGACAGTGTGTAGCTCGGGGGCCGGCACATCCCCGGTGGGGGTGGCGGCCGCCGCTGGCTTGATTCGGCGAGCGGCTGTGGACTGTTTGTCCGAGCAGTGATTCTGGCGATAAGAATACGCCGCAGGCGTCGGCAGAGGATTGCGAAGATTGCTCAATTAAACATCACTTGCGCAATTTTTAACCCTGGATAGATAATCTGCCGCAATAGTTATGACAAAGGCCTGATTGATGAGCAAACTCGACCGATACGACTTGAGCATTTTGGCGGAATTGCAGCGTGACGCGCGCATCTCTAACCAGGAGCTGGCCGAACGCATCGGCCTGTCGCCTTCGCCTTGCTCGCGCCGGGTCAAGCAACTGGAAGACGACGGCTACATCACTCGCCAGGTGGCGCTGCTGGATCGCAAGATGCTCGGTTTGAGCCTCACTGCCTACGTGCTGATCGGCATGGACCGACATACGCCGGAGCGTTTCGAGAACTTTGAAGCCGCGATTCGCACGTTGCCTCAGGTGCTGGAATGCAGTTTGGTCACGGGGATGGATGCGGATTATCAGCTTAAAGTCGTCGTGCCAGACATGGATCACTATCAAAAGCTGCTGCTCGGGCACTTGACCCGGATTGAAGGGGTGACCAGCGTTCGTTCGAGTTTTGTGTTGAATCAGGTGTTGAACAGTACTGAGTTGCCGTTGACTCATTTGCGTAGCTGAGGACGCCTTCGCGGGGAAGCCCGCTCCCACAAGGTTTAGTGTTGATCGCAATAGTGTGACCGACACAAAACCTGTGGGAGCGGGCTTGCCCGCGAAGGGGCCGGCACAGGCGACGAATAGCTGCGACACACTGCCGCAGGTCAATCTTCCACCACTCCTCCATGCCGTATACTCCAGCGCCTTTTATCCCCACCCGCGCTGGAGAAATTCAATGGATCCTGCCGTATTCGAAGAGTGGATGATGACCGGACTGGTCAGCATTCTGATCATTTTCATGGGTTTCATCGTCTGGGACCTGGCGAAGAAATCCAAAGCCGGACGCTTTGGCTCGATCATTCTGTTCTCCGTACTGGGGCTGGGTGTGGCCGCGTTCGTGATCAAAAGCGTGGTGATCGGCCTGATCGAATCCGGCGCGTTATAAGCGCGCCGGCACTTCCTTCCACTGGCCCTGATCGAGCCCTTCGATCGTCCAGTCGCCAATCCTCACCCGCACCAGCCGCAACGTCGGCAAGCCGACTGCCGCCGTCATGCGCCGTACCTGACGGTTGCGCCCCTCGCGAATCACCAATTCCAGCCAACTGGTCGGCACGCTTTTGCGAAAGCGCACCGGCGGATTGCGAGGCCACAGCTCAGGCTCATCCAGTTGCCGCGCTTCGGCCGGCAGGGTCATGCCGTCGTTGAGTTCGACGCCGTCACGCAAACGCTGCAACTGTTCAGCGCTCGGTTCGCCCTCCACTTGCACCCAGTAAGTCTTGGCCAATTTGTGTTTCGGGTCGGCGATTCGCGCTTGAAGCTGGCCATCGTTGGTCAGCAGCAGCAAACCTTCACTGTCACGGTCCAGCCGTCCTGCCGGGTAAATCCCCGGAATCTCGATGTAATCCTTAAGCGTCGCCCGCCCTCCTTCGTCGCTGAACTGCGTCAGCACGTCGAACGGTTTGTTGAACAGGATCAGCTTCGGCTCGGCCGGTGGCGCTTTGGCGACACGGCGCGGGGCTGATGGCGGGTTGTTCGGGCCAGGGCGGCGAGAAACGGGACGTGGAGGACGAGACATGGGAAAAGGAACATCTAACGGTCAGGGCTGCTAATGCTAGTGCCCCGACCGCCAAATGACCATGACAAACCGTTAGCGGAACGGCGGCTCGTCGAAGCTGCGCAGTTTGCGCGAGTGCAGCGAGTTGAGTTCGGTGCGCAACAGATCCACCGCCTCGATGCCGATCTTCAAGTGCTGGCTGACCGCACGTTCGTAGAAGGCGTTGGCCGAACCCGGCAGCTTTATTTCGCTGTGCAGCGGTTTGTCCGAAACGCAGAGCAACGTGCCGTACGGCACCCGCAAGCGGTAACCCTGGGCCGCAATGGTGCCGCTTTCCATGTCCACCGCTACGGCGCGAGACAGGTTGATCAGCGGACGTTCCTGAGCCCAGCGCAATTCCCAGTTACGGTCGTCGTAGGTCAACACGGTGCCGGTGCGCAGGCGTTTCTTCAGCTCGTCGCCCTTCTCGCCGGTGATGTTGGCCGCTGCTTGCTGCAAGGCCATCTGCACTTCGGCCAGGGCCGGGATTGGAATGTTCGGCGGCACAACCCGGTCGAGAATCCCGTCGCGACGCATGTAGGCGTGAGCCAGCACGTAGTCGCCAATGGTCTGCGACTGACGCAAGCCGCCGCAGTGGCCGATCATCAGCCAGCAATGAGGACGCAGCACGGCCAAGTGGTCGGTGATGTTCTTGGCGTTGGACGGGCCGACGCCGATGTTCACCAGGGTCACACCATGGCCATCGGTTGCGATCAGGTGATAGGCCGGCATTTGATAGCGGTGCCAAACCACACCAGCAGCAATGGCCGAGGCCTCACCGTGGTCCATGCTCTTTTCGATGATCACGTTGCCCGGCAACACCATGCGAACGAAACGCGGGTCGCTGCGCAACTGTTCCAGGCCATGGACGATGAACTGGTCGACATAGCGGTGGTAGTTGGTCAACAGAATCCACGGCTGCACATGACGCCAGTCGCTGCCGGTGTAATGCACCAGACGGCGCAGCGAGAAGTCCACTCGCGCGGCATCGAACAGCGCCAGTGGCAGCGGATCGGTGTTTTCCCAATCGTACAGACCATCGGCAATGCCGTCGGTCGCGGCCGACAGGTCTGTACTCGGGAACACCCGCGCCAGCACGGCAGCGGTGACGCCGGAACCGGCCAGCTCATCGCCCTGCTCGACCACGTATGGATAAGGAATGTTTTGCTGGCTGATGCCGACTTCCACAGTCACGGTGAAGTCGTGCATCAACGGCACGAGTTGCTCCAGCAGGTATTTACGGAAAGCCGCCGGATGGGTGACGGTGACGCTGTAGGTTCCCGGCAACTGAACCTTGGCATAGGCGCGCGTGGTCTGCGGGACTTCGCCCTGGCAGTGGTAAGTCAGACGCAGTTCGGGATAACGAAACATCGCACGCTGTTCGGCGTCCGGTTCAACTCGGTCCTTGAGATAACGCTTGAGCGCCTGGTTCAGCGCGGTGGTTGCACGATTGTGCAAAAGCGCAAGCCGGTCCACGGCTTGCTCGGCGGTTTGAACGACAATAAAAGCTTCGGTCACGATCAGCATCCTGTGTTCTGACTTGCAGAGCTTCATCTTGCCTGCATCATCGCTTCACGGGAACAGCGGTTGTTACACAAATGCCAAGTCCAGCGCAGATCCATTGTGGGAGCGGGCTTGCTCGCGAAAGCGGTTCAACATTCAACAGATTTGCTGGCTGACAGTCCGCCTTCGCGAGCAAGCCCGCTCCCACATGTGCTCAGTGTCGTTCACGAAGCCGTGGTCAAAACTCTTGAGGCGTGGACCGGGCGACAATCGCTTCCACCTCCAGCCCACGCGGCAACGCGCCATACACCCGACCGGCCGAGCCAAGGCGGCTGGCGATGAATGCGTCGCTGACCGCCGAGTTGCCGGCCTCCACCAACAGCCTGGCCTGAAGCCCCAGCGCGATGTCTTCGGTGAGCTGTCGCGCGCGGTATTGAATGTCGCCGGTGTCCTTGAACGCCGCCTGCAACTGGCCGATGTGCGCGGCCAAGCGTTTATCGCCATGACCATCACCCAACTCACTGAACAACACATCAAGCACGCCCGGTTCCTTCGACAACGCTCGCAGCACGTCCAGGCATTGCACGTTGCCGGAACCTTCCCACGTCGAATTGACCGGCGCCTCACGGTACAGGCGCGGCAGGATGCTTTCCTCGACATAGCCCGCACCGCCCATGCATTCGGCGGCTTCATTGATCATTGCCGGCGCGCGCTTGCAGATCCAGTACTTGCCCACCGCCGTCACCAGCCGGGCGAATTTGGCTTCATGGCTGTCATCCAGATGATCCAGCGCCTTGCCCATTCGCAGACTCAAGGCCAGAGCCGCTTCGCTTTCCAACGCCAGATCGGCCAGTACGTTCTGCATCAACGGCTGTTCGCTGAGCAACTTGCCGCCGACCATACGGTGTGCGCAGTGATGGCTGGCCTGGGTCAGCGCCTGACGCATCAAGGCGCTTGAACCGACCATGCAATCGAAGCGAGTCATGGCAACCATTTCAATGATGGTCGGAACGCCGCGCCCTTCTTCGCCGACCATCCACGCCAGCGCCCCGCGGAACTCCACCTCGCTGGAGGCATTGGAGCAATTGCCGAGTTTGTTCTTCAGCCGCTGGATGTAGAACTGGTTGCGCGTGTCGTCCGGGCGATGGCGCGGCAGCAGGAAACAGGTCAAACCCTTGTCGGTCTGCGCCAGCGTAAGGAAGGCATCGCACATTGGCGCGGAACAGAACCACTTGTGCCCCACCAACTCATAGGCCTGGCCCGGGCCGCTCGCACCAACCGGGTACGCCTTGGTGGTATTGGCCCGCACGTCGGTACCGCCCTGTTTCTCGGTCATCGCCATGCCGATGGTGACCCCGGCCTTATGGGCCATGCCGACATTGCGCGGGTCGTATTCGGTCGAGAGGATTTTCGGCAGCCACTGCCTGGCCAGATCCGGTTGCAAACGCATCGCCGGGACGCTGGCGAAGGTCATGGTCAAGGGGCACCCACTTCCGGCTTCGGCCTGGCTGTGCAGATAGGTCATGGACGCACGAGCCACATGAGCACCGGGTTGCGGATCCGCCCAGGGCAACGAGGTCAGACCGTGTTCGACCGCCGTGCGCATCAACTCGTGATAGGCCGGGTGAAATTCCACCAGGTCGATGCGATGGCCATAACGGTCATGGCTGACGAACACCGGTTTGTTCTGATTGGCCAGGAACCCTGCTTCCATCAGCGGCCCGCCGGCCAGTGCGCCATACGCGTCGATCCGCGACTCGGCCCAACCGGCACCAAAACGCCGCGACCACTCCTGCAAGGGCAGGTCGATGCGGTAGAGGTTGGTGCCGTCCAGCGACGGTGGCTGGTTGGTGACTTCGTGGGTTTCAGCGAACTGATGCAGGTTCATGACGGGGCTCCTTTGGTCAGCCAGGCGTTCAGTTAAGCACCGCCCCCTGACCGAACAAAGTGTCATACCCGCCTAAATGTCGGCGCTTTCGCCTTGCCCCGAACACAGTACCCGCCGATACAGCGCCGCTTGCAAATCCTCGAATTTCACCGGCTTGCTCAGGTAGTCGATCAAGGCGCCGGTAGGGCAGCGCTCCCGATCGGCACTCGCTGCAATCACGAACACTGGCAATTCGGCGCAGCCCGGCAAGGCGCGGATCTGGCAGCAAAGGGAGCTGCCACCCTGCGGCTGCGACTGACAATCGAGCAGCACCGCGTCGAAGGTTTCTCTCTGCAAGAGATCAAGCGCGGCGGCTGCGCCGTCGGTAGCGCGTACCCGGAACCCGAGCTTGAGCAACATGCCACGCATCACCAATTGATTGATGCTGTTGTCATCCACCAGCAGCACCGTGCAGTCCTGGGGCAATCGAAGGCGCGCAAACGCGCCGGTCATCAAGGGCACTGCCGGCCGCTCGACCACGGGCAGTTCGAACTCGACGTCCAACTGGAAGCGGCTACCACTGCCTGGCTCGGATCGATGGGTCAGGCGCCCGCCGAGCAATTCGACCAGTTGCCGACAGATCGCCAGGCCAACCCCCAGTCCACCGTATTCGCGGGTCATGGAACCGTCGAGCTGGAAGAAGCGCTGATACATCGTCGCCTCGCCCAGATCGGTGAAGCCGATGCCGGTGTCGATCACCGCAAACGACAACGACACCCGACCGTTTTCCACCGGTTTGCCCGTCACGCGCAGGGCCAGCCCGCCGACCCGGGTGAACTTGATGGCGTTGTCCAGCAGGCATTCGAGGCATTGCGCCAGCTTGGCGCTGTCACCGCTCAAGCGATCCGGCAGGCCGGGCGCAACTTCGACTTTGAAGTCCAGCGACTTGCTTGAAGCATTGCCCTCGAACTGCGCGCGCAAGGTCTCGACCACGCCGCGCAGACTGAACGTTGCCGGGCTGACCTTGAGCTTGCCGGCCTGCAACTCGGTGAGGGTCAGGATGCCGTTGACCATGCGCATCATGTCCCGCGCAGATCCGGCGGCGGTTTGCTGGTATTGCTCCAGTTCCGGGTCCATCTCGACGGTCTGCATCAATTCAAGCGAACCGATCACACCGTTCATGGGCGTGCGCAATTCGTGGGTCAGGGTGGCGAGGAATTCGTCCTTGAGCTTGTTACTGTGGGCCAGTTGCTGGTTCAGCACTTCGAGCTTCTGACCGGCATCGAACAGTGTCTGCGCCTGCTGCTCGCGCATGGCGTTGATGCGGTCGGCCAGGGCCAGGGACAGCAACGCCACTTCGATGGCCGAACCGATCTGGCTGGAATACATGGTCAGGAACACGTTCGGCAGGTAACCCAACACCATCATGGTGTTGACGATGCCGCCGAGCAGGAAGGCCGACCAGGCGATGATGAAATACCGCGCCACCCGCAGGCCTCGCAGCCAGGCGCACAAACCGGCGATGAAAATCACCACGGTGAAAACCAGCGCCAAGGCTGTCGCCAGACGCAAGGCCAGGGCATAGCTGGCCATCAATGACAACCCGATCACCACCGCACTGAACGCAATTAGCGCCAACAATAAACGGTCGAGCCAGCGACCGTAGCTGGCCGTCTGCAAGAAGCTACGGGCGAACTGGCTGCCGAACAGTCCTGCGCAACCGATGAAGAACGGCGTCGCGGCGTTGGCCCACCACGGATTGTCCGGCCAGAAATATTCCACGGCTGCGCCGTTTACCGACAGCTGATACAGGCCGAATGAAGCGATGTAGAAAATGTAATAGAGGTAGCTGGTGTCGCGCACGCTGAGGTAGATGAACAGGTTGTAGACCAGCATCCCCAACAACACGCCGTAGATCAGCCCCAGCACATAAAGGCGGACCGGCTGTTCTTCGAGGTAAGCGGTGCTCGACCACAAGGTCACCGGCGCCTGGATAGACCCTTGGCTTTGCAGGCGCAGGTACACGGTTTGCGCCTGGTCTGGCGTGAAATTCAGATCGAACAGGTAGTTGTTCTGGCGCAGTTCGCGACTGGCGAACGGCAACGCATCACCTGTTTGCCGGGCCAATCGAAAATCACCGCCAGCATCGGGCAAGTAGAGATCGAGGTGATCGAGGGGCGGATAGGCCAGTTCGAGCAGCCAGGTCCGTTGCGCCGCCGGGTTGCTCGGACGGTAATGCAGATCGATTTTCAGCCAGAACGCCGAACGTGAATAACCGGCGTTGAGGGTGGCTTTATCATGGGGCTTGAAGTTACCGGCAGCGGCTTGCGCACGAACATCGGCGATGGTCGCTTGACCGCCCGCGTCTTCGTACACCTGCAGGGCCCGGCCCAAGGGAAGGCTCTGAGTGAATTCATCGAATTCGACGGCGCTCGCCATGAGGGGCAAGCACAACAGCAATATCAGCAAATAGCGCATTTAAGCCCCAGCGTGGCCTGTCCGGTTATCTCAGGAAGCCCCTCATTCCCTTTGAGTAGACGTAAAACCGGTATTACATGTTATTGGTTTGGATCCACTCTAGCATAGCCGTTGATGGCCATTGAGCACCATTGAAATTTTTCCTGCAAAGGCTCTAGTACGGGCGTTCCAGCGGCAGTATTGGGGCGGATCGATTTATACGGTCAGCTTGTAACAATGCATCGGCCGCTTCACCCATTCCTGTAGCAGCTGGCGCAGCCTGCGTCCGGCTGCGAAGCAGTCGTAAAACCGGCATACACGGATCACCGGACATACCGCACTGCCTGATTACACGACTGCTCCGCAGCCGAACGCAGGCTGCGCCAGCTGCTACAAGTCCGTCTCATGACTCGTCGGTCGTCTGGTGGTAAGCTCGCGCACCATGAATATCTACAGCTCTCGCCCCGTTGTCCTCTGTCTCTCCGGCCACGACCCAAGTGGTGGCGCCGGCTTGCAGGCAGATATCGAAGCCCTGCTCGCCCAGGGTTGTCATGCGGCCCCGGCCGTCACCGCCCTGACCGTGCAAGACACGGTCAACGTCACTGACTTTCGCGTGCTCGACCGCGAGTGGGTGCTGGCCCAGGCCAACGCCGTGCTCAACGACTCCGAAGTCGCTGCCGTGAAACTGGGCATGCTCGGTTCCCTGGAGATGGTCGACACTGTCGTCGAACTGCTCTCGGCGCACCCGCACTTGCCGGTGGTCTGCGACCCGGTGCTGCGCGCTGGTGGCGGCGGACGCCTGGGCAAGGATGAAGTCGGCTACGCCATGCGCGAACGCCTGTTGCCCCTGTCCATCATCGCCACCCCTAACCTTCCCGAAGCCCGCATCCTCGCCGAACTGCCGGAAGGCACCGCGGACGAGTGCGCTGAAAAACTCCTGCCGTTCGTCAAACACCTGCTGATCACCGGCGGTCATGGCGACGAACACGAAATCCACAATCGCCTGTACAGCCGCGACGGTCACCGCGAAACCTTTACCTGCCAACGCCTGCCTGGCAGTTATCACGGCTCCGGTTGCACCTTGGCCAGCGCCCTCGCCGGTCGTCTGGCCCAAGGTGAACATCTCGCCAGCGCCGTGCAGACCGCGCTTAACTACACTTGGCGTACCTTGCGTGATGCAGAGCAGTTGGGCAAAGGCCAGTTCGTGCCGCGTCGCCTGCCGCTGGATTTCTGTTCGTAACTTTCTATTCGCACTGCGGTGAGGCTTGTCCGATGAAACTACGTGGCCTGTACGCCATTACCGACAGCCAGTTGCTGGCCGGTAAATTTCTCTCGTACGTGGAGGCGGCGCTGGAAGGCGGCGTCACCCTGCTGCAATACCGCGACAAGAGCAGCGACGAGGCCCGGCGTTTGCGAGAGGCCGAAGCCCTGCGCGATCTATGCGACCGCTACAAGACTCAGCTGATCATCAACGACGACGCCGAGCTGGCCGCTCGCTTAAACGTTGGCGTACACCTGGGCCAGACCGATGGCCCGTTGTCTCCGACCCGCGCCCTGCTCGGCTCCAAGGCGATCATTGGTTCAACCTGCCACGCGCAACTCGAACTCGCCGAACAAGCGGCCAAGGAAGGCGCGAGCTATGTCGCCTTCGGTCGCTTCTTCAATTCCAATACCAAACCCGGCGTACCGACGTGCAGTCTTGAACTGCTCGACCAGGCCCGCAGCAAACTGCACCTGCCGATCTGTGCGATTGGCGGCATCACCCTGGACAATGCCGCGCCGCTGGTGGCCCACGGGGTCGACTTGCTGGCGGTGGTGCATGGTCTGTTTGGTGCCGACAGCACCGCTGAAGTGACGCGCCGTGCCCGCGCCTTTAATGAATTACTGAAAATCTGATTTGAGAGCCCGATCATGTCTCGTTCCGAAACCCTGTTTGCCAATGCCCAGAAACACATCCCCGGTGGCGTGAACTCGCCTGTTCGCGCATTCAAAAGCGTGGGCGGCACGCCGTTGTTTTTCAAACACGCGGAAGGCGCCTACGTCACTGACGAAGACGACAAGCGTTATGTGGATTACGTCGGCTCCTGGGGCCCGATGATTCTCGGGCACAGCCATCCGGATGTGCTGGACGCAGTGCGTAAACAGCTGGAACACGGCTTGTCCTACGGCGCCCCGACCGCGATGGAAACCGAGATGGCCGACCTGGTCTGCTCGATCGTGCCGTCGATGGAAATGGTGCGCATGGTCAGCTCCGGCACCGAAGCAACCATGAGCGCCATCCGCCTGGCCCGTGGTTTCACCGGTCGCGACAACATCATCAAGTTCGAAGGCTGCTACCACGGTCACTCCGACAGCCTGCTGGTCAAGGCCGGTTCCGGCGCCCTGACCCAAGGCGTGCCGAGCTCGGCCGGCGTGCCGGCGGACTTTGCCAAGCACACCCTGACTCTGCCGTTCAACGACATCGACGCGGTCGAAGCCATGCTCGCCGACGTCGGCCACGACGTGGCCTGCATCATCGTCGAGCCGGTGGCCGGCAACATGAACTGCGTTCCGCCGGCGCCAGGTTTCCTCGAAGGCCTGCGGACCCTGTGCGACAAGCACGGCGTGGTGCTGATTTTCGACGAAGTGATGACCGGTTTCCGTGTTGCCCTCGGCGGCGCCCAAGCGCACTTCGGCGTGACGCCGGACCTGAGCACTTTCGGCAAGATCATCGGTGGTGGCATGCCGGTCGGCTGCTTCGGCGGCAAGCGCGAAATCATGTCGCACATCGCGCCACTGGGCCCGGTGTATCAGGCTGGCACCTTATCGGGCAACCCGCTGGCGATGGCTGCGGGCCTGACCACGTTGCGTCTGATCAGCCGCCCCGGTTTCCACGACGAGCTGAGCGACTACACCAGCCGCCTGCTCGATGGCCTGCAACAGCGCGCCGATGCCGCGGGCATTCCGTTCGTGACCACGCAGGCCGGCGGTATGTTTGGCCTGTACTTCAGCGGTGCCGATGACATCGTGACCTTCGATGACGTGATGGCCAGCGACGCCAAGCTGTTCGGTCGTTTCTTCCACTTGATGCTCGAAGGCGGCGTGTACCTGGCGCCAAGCGCTTTCGAAGCCGGCTTCACCTCGATCGCTCATGGCGAAACAGAGTTGAAACTGACGCTGGATGCCGCCGAACGTGCATTCGCCGCACTGAAATAACGTTGTGCCCGCTGACGTTGGCGATTGCCAGCGTCAGCTTTTACCTGGATTTCCCCCCTTATTCCTGTGCTTCTGCTAATAATCCTCCGCAAATGGGGCGATATATTCCCCGCGCAGCAGAAAAACGAGTAAAGACTTTGTAAGGTTGGCCCTGCTTATTTCATAATGCGCGCTTATTGGATCCCCTCGATGGGTCCGCGCGCCCTTCAGAGGTAAGTCGATTCCCATGAACCGCACCGGCCGCGCCCTTTCACTGGGCTGCCTGTTGCTCCTTCAGCCCCTGCTCGCGCTCGCACAAGCAGGCGGCAACTCGTTGTTAATCCCAGCGATGGGTCGCTGCACCCTCAATACTCAGCCGCAAGACCTGACGCAAGCGCTCGCCGCCTGCCAGAAAGCGTCGGATGAAGGGGATGCGCAAGCGCAATACGAGTTGGGTGAGTTCTACTACGACGGCAAAAACACCCCGCGCGACCTCAAGATAGCCCTGGGCTACTTCGAAAAGGCCTCGCTGCAAGGTCACGCCCAGGCGCAATTCAAACTCGGCACCATGTTCTTCCACGGCGAAGGCGTGCCGGCCAATAACGTTCAGGCGTATATCGTGCTGAAAATGGCCGCGGTCAATGGCGCTGAAGATGCGTTGGATACGGCAGATGAAGTCGCCGAGAAGATGCCGCGCGAAGATCTGGAAGTCGCCACCCAGGTGCTGGGGCAAATCTTCCGTAAATATCTGATGGAATTGCAGAGCGCCGATGGGCGTACGCCGTTTTCGCCTCTTCCCTGATTCCTGCTTTGTTTCGACTGGCCCCTTCGCGAGCAAGCCCGCTCCCACATTTAACCGCGTTCCAACATAAGGACTCGGTCTACTGTGGGAGCGGGCATGCTCGCGAATGGGGACAACTCGGTCTTGAAGCTTACTTCTCAGGCATCGGCATCGGAAACGGCATGACATTGCCGACCGCGCCGCGGGCTTCGCTGATTTTCGGTGTGCCCAGGCGTTCCACTTCGTCGATACGCACAATCGAATGCATCGGCACGAAACTGCGCACCACGCCCTCGAACTGAGCTTTCAACTTCTCTTCGCTCGGATCGACGACGACTTGCGTGCGCTCGCCAAAGACGAACTCTTCCACTTCCAAAAAGCCCCACAGATCACTTTGATAGATCTGCTTGGCATACATTTCGTACACCTGGCCCTGGTTGAGGAAAATCACCTTGTAGATTGGGGCTTCACGTTTGGTCATGGTGGGCGGGCAACACATCGGGGGATAAAAATGAGGGCGCGAACTATAGCATAGCCGCCGGACGCACAGCGGTAGGAACCTGGGGACATGTTCCCTATAATGCGCGGTTCTTTGAATCACGTGATGACTGTATCCATGGCCAAGAAGCTTTACATCGAAACCCACGGTTGCCAGATGAACGAGTACGACAGCTCGCGCATGGTCGATCTGCTGGGTGAACATCAGGCCCTGGAAGTCACCGCTCGCGCTGAAGACGCCGACGTGATCCTGCTCAACACCTGCTCCATCCGCGAACGCGCCCAGGACCGGGTGTATTCCCAGCTCGGCCGCTGGCGTGAACTGAAACTGGCCAACCCGGACATGGTGATCGCCGTCGGCGGTTGCGTGGCCAGCCAGGAAGGCGCCGCCATCCGCGATCGCGCCCCGTACGTTGACGTGGTCTTCGGCCCGCAAACCCTGCACCGACTGCCGGAGATGATCGACGCCGCACGCGCCACCAAGCTGCCGCAAGTCGACGTCTCGTTCCCGGAAATCGAAAAATTCGACCATTTGCCCGAGCCGCGCATCGACGGCCCGAGCGCTTATGTGTCGGTCATGGAAGGCTGCAGCAAGTACTGCACATTCTGCGTGGTGCCTTATACCCGCGGCGAAGAGGTCAGCCGGCCGTTTGATGACGTGATTGCCGAGATCATGCACCTGGCCGAACACGGCGTGCGCGAAGTGACGTTGCTGGGTCAGAACGTCAACGGCTATCGCGGGACCACCCACGACGGGCGCCTGGCCGATCTCGCCGAGTTGATCCGCGTGGTGGCCGCCGTCGATGGCATCGACCGGATTCGCTACACCACCTCGCATCCGCTGGAATTCTCCGACAGCCTGATCCAGGCCCACGCCGATGTGCCGGAACTGGTGAAACACCTGCACTTGCCGGTGCAATCGGGTTCGGACCGCATTCTCTCGGCGATGAAACGCAACCACACCGCGCTGGAATACAAATCCAAACTGCGCAAACTGCGCGCCGCCGTGCCGGGGATCTGCATCAGCTCGGACTTCATCGTCGGCTTCCCGGGCGAGACCGAGAAAGACTTCGAACAGACCATGAAGCTGATCGAAGACGTCGGTTTCGACTTCTCCTACTCGTTCGTCTATAGCCAGCGCCCGGGCACTCCGGCCGCCGATCTGGCCGATGAAACGCCGGAAGAGTTGAAAAAGGAACGCCTTAACGCGCTGCAACATCGCTTGAACCAGCAAGGTTTCGAGATCAGCCGACAAATGGTCGGGTCGATCCAGCGGATTCTGGTCACCGATTATTCGAAAAAGGACCCCGGCGAGCTGCAAGGCCGGACCGAGAATAACCGGATCGTCAACTTCCGCTGCGACAATCCGACCTTGATCGGCCAGTTCGCCGATGTGCACATCGATGCCGCACAGCCGCACTCGCTGCGGGGCTCGCTGATTCAATAACCGCAGCAGATCAATGTGGGAGCGGGCTTGCTCGGGAAGGCGGACTGACATTCAACACAGATGGTGAATGTAATGACCCCTTCGCGAGCAAGCCCGCTCCCACAGAGACCGTGCCAGACGCCCGATTCAGATTGGTCTGTATAAGAGCTTTCGCACCCAGCCCACTGGCGTTATCCTTGATTTCATCTTAATTGCCCCAGGGCGGCTAAATACGACCTTGAACGCACCCATAGAACCACATCGTTTTATCCTCGAGCCCTTTGAGGCCCGTCGCTTCGCCAATCTGTGCGGGCAGTTCGACGAGCATCTGCGCTTGATCGAACAGCGCCTGACCATCGAGATCCGCAACCGCGGAAACCAGTTCGAGCTGATCGGCGATCCAAAACACACCACCTCCGCGGAAAACCTCCTGCGCCGCCTGTACCGGGAAACCAAGGGTACCGAGCTGTCGCCGGACATGGTTCACCTGTTCCTGCAGGAATCGGCCGTCGAAGAGCTGGACAACGTCTCCCCGTCCGAACCCTCCGTCGCCCTGCGCACCAAAAAAGGCATGATTCGCCCTCGCGGCTTGAATCAGCTGCGCTATGTGAAGGAAATCCTCGGTAACGACATCAATTTTGGCATCGGCCCGGCCGGAACCGGCAAGACCTATCTGGCCGTTGCCTGCGCGGTAGACGCGCTGGAACGCGAGCAGATTCGCCGCATTCTGCTGGTCCGTCCGGCGGTTGAAGCGGGCGAAAAGCTCGGCTTCCTGCCGGGCGACCTTTCGCAAAAGATCGACCCGTACCTGCGCCCGCTCTACGACGCACTCTACGAGATGCTTGGCTTCGAACACGTCGCCAAACTGATCGAGCGCCAGGTCATTGAAGTTGCGCCACTGGCCTACATGCGCGGTCGCACGCTCAACAACAGTTTCATCATCCTCGACGAAAGCCAGAACACCACCGTCGAACAGATGAAGATGTTCCTGACCCGGATCGGCTTCGGCTCCACGGCCGTCATCACCGGTGACATCACCCAGGTCGACCTGCCCAAAGGCACCAAATCCGGGCTGCACCATGTGATTGAAGTACTCAAAGACGTACCGGGCATCAGCTTCACCCATTTCGAATCCAAGGACGTTGTGCGCCATCCACTGGTGCAACGCATCGTCGAAGCCTACGAGCGCTTCGAAAATCGCGTGGCAGACGAAACGCCAAAGGACAGTCGCCGCGATGCTTGAGCTTGATCTGCAACTGGCTACCCAAGCGCCTGCCCCCAGCGAAGCCGAGTTCCGCCAATGGTGTGAACTGGCCCTGCGCCAGCGCACCGCCGACTCTGAAATGACCATTCGCCTGGTCGATGAAGAAGAGGCCCGCGAGCTGAACCACACTTGGCGGCAGAAGGATTACGCCACCAACGTCTTGTCGTTTCCTGCCGATGTGCCTGACGAGTTTCTCGACATCCCGCTGCTGGGCGATCTGGTGATCTGCGTGGCAGTGGTCGAGCGCGAAGCCGCCGAGCAAGGCAAGGAACTAAAGGCCCATTGGGCGCATCTGGTGATTCACGGCTGCTTGCATCTGCTGGGTTACGACCATATAGATGACGACGAAGCCGAAGAAATGGAAGCACTGGAACGAACGTTGCTTGCCGAGTTGGGCTATCCCGACCCTTATGCAGACGACGAAACAGACGCAACCCCTACCGTGACAACAAAGGATTCAGAGTAATCGCTATGAGCGAAGATCGATCGAGCAACGGGCAAAAGTCTTGGCTGGGTAAGCTCACCCAGGCTTTTGCCCACGAGCCGAAGAACCGCCAGGAGCTGCTGGAGCTGCTGCGCGACGCACACCAAAACAAGTTGCTGGACAGCGAAGCGCTGGCCATCGTCGAAGGCGCCATCCAGGTCGCTGACCTGCAAGTACGGGACATCATGGTCCCGCGCTCGCAGATGATCAGCATCAAGGCGACCCAGACACCGCGCGAGTTTTTGCCTGCCGTGGTCGACTCGGCCCACTCCCGCTACCCGGTCATCGGCGAAAGCCACGATGACGTGATGGGCGTGTTGCTGGCCAAGGACTTGCTGCCATTGATCCTCAAGGAAAATGGCGACAGCTTCAACATCAAGGATCTGCTGCGCCCGGCCACCTTCGTGCCCGAGTCCAAGCGCCTGAACGTGCTGTTGCGTGAATTTCGCGCCAACCACAACCACATGGCCATCGTCATCGACGAATACGGCGGCGTGGCGGGTCTGGTGACCATCGAAGACGTGCTGGAACAGATCGTCGGCGACATCGAAGACGAACACGACGTCGAAGAAGACAGCTACATCAAGCCTCTTCCAAGCGGTGACTTCCTGATCAAGGCTCTGACGCCGATCGAGAACTTCAACGAGTTCTTCGACAGCGAATTCTCCAACGACGAATTCGACACCGTGGGCGGTCTGGTGATGAGTGCATTCGGGCACTTGCCAAAACGCAACGAAATCACTGAAATCGGCCCTTATCGCTTCCGCATCCTGAACGCCGACAGCCGTCGGATTCACTTGCTTCGCCTGACGCCTATTGCTCGGTAAACACTAAGGATAGAAATGCGCTGGATAACCCGCCCCGGCTGGCCCGGTAACCTGCTGGCCGTGGCGGCCGGTGCACTCACCACCCTGGCCCTGGCGCCGTTCGATATCTGGCCGTTGGCGTTGTTGGCGGTCGGTTTCTTCTATGCCGGTTTGCGCGAACTGAGCCCCCGTCAGGCCCTGGGCCGTGGATGGTGTTTCGGTTTCGGCCTGTTTGGCGCCGGCACCAGCTGGATCTATTACAGCATCCACCACTTCGGCGGGGCTTCGGTGCTACTGGCCGGTTTCCTGATGCTGATCTTCACGGCGGCGATTGCCTGGTTCTTCGCCCTGCCCGCCTGGATCTGGGCACGCTGGCTGCGTCGTAACGAAGCACCACTGGCGGATGCCTTGGCATTTGCAGCGCTATGGGTCGGCCAGGAAGCATTTCGCGGCTGGTTTCTCACCGGTTTCCCGTGGCTCTACTCCGGTTACAGTCAGCTCGACGGCCCGCTGGCCGGGCTCGCACCGGTTGGCGGGATGTGGCTGATTTCCTTCATCCTGGCCCTGACGGCTGCGCTGATCTACAACGCAATGCGTCTGGTGCGCACGGGCCGTAAAGGTTTCATCGCCGCGGGCGTGTTGCTGCTGGCCGGCCCTTGGGTGGCTGGCATGGCGTTGAAAGAACACGCATGGACCAGCCCGGCGGGCCCGGCGCTGAGCGTCGCCGCCATTCAGGGCAATATCGAACAAAGCATGAAGTGGGACCCGGCGCAGCTCAACGCGCAGCTGGCGCTGTACCGCGACATGAGCTTCAGCTCCAAACCAGTCGACTTACTGATCTGGCCGGAAACGGCCGTCCCGGTGCTCAAGGAGTCCGCCGAGGGCTACCTGAACATGATGGGGAATTTCGCCTCAGAGCGTAAATCTGCGCTGATTACCGGCGTACCGATCCGCCAGGAAGTCCGGCATGAAAAGCGCTTTTTCAACGGCATTACCGTGCTTGGTGAAGGCGATGGCACCTATCTCAAGCAGAAGCTGGTGCCGTTTGGCGAATACGTTCCGTTGCAGGACGTGCTGCGCGGGCTGATCGCATTTTTCGACCTGCCGATGTCTGACTTTGCCCGTGGCCCGGCTGACCAGGCCATGTTGCAAGCCAAGGGTTATCAGATTGCGCCGTTCATCTGCTACGAAGTGGTCTACCCGGAATTTGCTGCCAGCCTGGCGGCTCGCAGCGATTTACTGCTGACCATCAGCAACGACACCTGGTTCGGCACCTCCATCGGCCCGCTGCAACATTTGCAGATGGCGCAGATGCGAGCGCTTGAGGCAGGCCGCTGGATGATCCGCGCCACCAACAACGGCGTAACCGGCCTGATCAACCCGTTCGGGCAGATCACGGTGCAGATTCCGCAGTTCGAACGCGGCATTTTGTATGGCGAAGTCGTGCCGATGCATAACCTGACGCCTTACCTGGAATGGCGTTCGTGGCCGTTGATCATCGTTTGTGTGTTGTTGTTTGGCTGGGCACTGGTGGCGAACCGGATGGCCAAAACGGTCTGATGCTCGTTCCCACGCTCTGCGTGGGAATGCCGCCAGGGACGCTCCGCGTTCCGCTGTTGACGCTGTGACGCAGAGCGTCACGGGATGCATTCCCACGCAGGAGCGTGGGAATGATCAATCACCTCGGTAAAACATCGAGTAACCGATCTGCCCCACCGCCTCATTCAACAACTGTCCGCTCTGCCAGATGGATTTGAATTCCGGCATCCAGCCGCCCAGCGGCCGGGCATTGTCCACGCCTAGAAACCCCACCGGCGCCGGCACCACTTCAAATCCTGCCTGCTCAAAGCTCCAGACCGATCGCGGCATATGCGAGGCATGAGTCACTACCACCACGCGCTTGATGCCCTGCGGCAACAACACCTCGGCGCTGAACTGCGCGTTCTCCCACGTCGTGCGGCTGCGCCCTTCCTGCCAACGCACGGTCACGCCAAAATCATCGAGCAACGAATCCGCCATCAGCTTCGCTTCAGAGGGCGGCGTACCGTAATGCAGGCCGCCGCTGGTGAGAACGGGCAACCCGGAAGCCTTGGCCAGGCGTGCAGCGTAACGTTCACGCTCCAGACCTATGCCGGTCGGCTGATCAGCCCCCCAGGCAATATCGCCACGCTCACGCCCGGAGCCCAGCAGCACAATCGCATCCGCGCGCTGAGCCAGGGTGGCCCATTCCTCCCGCGCCAGTGGCGGCTCACTTTCCAGGGCCTTGGCGCCCCACTGCACCACCACCGGCAAACTCATTAACAGGAAGCCGCCGAAACCCAAGGCGAAGCACACCGCCGCAAGCCTCGGCCTTGAGCGGCGCAACCACCACGCGAGCATCAGCAACAGCAACAGAATGCCGGGCGGCAATAGAAGTTGTTTCACGAAATAGCGAAAAGGCATCGAGCATCTCCATAAGATGCCCGAAGCCTAAGTGGGTTGACGCCATGCGACAACAAATACGGAAGGACTATGCTTTAAAAAACCATGTGTCATGGCTTGCAGCGTTATTTGAATTGCAGAGACCGGACCTTTTCCGATTCCCTGCCTGATGCCTTGTCCTTGAGCCAGATGATCTTGGCCGAACGTGGTGCGTCGAGTTGCTTCACTGCTGCGGACAAACATCCGTGCGTCTCACGTTCACTGCGATCCAGATAGGCTTTGACCAGTTCAAACTCTGCGGGGCTCAACCCACGCAGTTCAAGCTCCAAGGGACGCTCATCGCGTAGCCGGTCAGCGGTTTTTGCAGCGTCCAGGGCCATCCCCAGACGATCGATCAGTCTTTCATACAGCACCGGTTTCGTGACTTTTTGCTGTGACTCAACCATCCCTCACCTCATTGAAGATAAGACTCGCTCCCCATTTAGAGCTTAGCTTCCATGAACAAACCGGCTGGATGCCGCGACCAACGGCCCTCGCGGCGGTTTTCGCAAGACGCGCGGCAGCAATCAGGGTTTCCCTCGGTAGAGTGCGGTCATGTATGCTACGGCGCTTCCTGTAACTCCACTTCCAGCTCGCGTGGGCCCCGAAACGCCGATTTGGCGTCGTCACCGTCCAGCGTTGCATTGAAGAGGATTAGGCCACCCCTATTCAGTTCAAAAGTAGCCATGCACGAACAATATCAGCCCCGTGAAATCGAAGCCGCCGCCCAGTCGTTCTGGGACGAGCAAAAGTCCTTTGAAGTCAGTGAACAGCCAGGCAAGGAGACTTTCTACTGCCTGTCGATGTTCCCTTACCCCAGCGGCAAGCTACACATGGGGCACGTGCGCAACTACACCATCGGCGACGTGATCTCCCGCTACCAGCGCATGCAAGGCAAGAACGTCCTGCAACCCATGGGTTGGGACGCCTTCGGCATGCCGGCGGAAAACGCCGCGATGAAGAACAACGTAGCGCCCGCCAAGTGGACCTACGAAAACATCGCCTACATGAAAACCCAGCTGCGCAGCCTGGGCCTGGCGGTTGACTGGTCCCGCGAAGTGACCACCTGCAAGCCTGATTACTACCGCTGGGAACAATGGCTGTTCACTCGCCTGTTCGAAAAAGGCGTGATCTACAAGAAAAGCGGCACCGTGAACTGGGACCCGGTCGACCAGACCGTCCTGGCCAACGAACAAGTGATCGACGGCCGCGGCTGGCGTTCCGGCGCGCTGATCGAAAAGCGCGAAATCCCGATGTACTACTTCAAGATCACCGCCTACGCGGATGAGCTGCTGGAGAGCCTCGACGAACTGACTGGCTGGCCTGAACAGGTCAAGACCATGCAGCGCAACTGGATCGGCAAATCCCGCGGCATGGAAGTGCAGTTCCCCTACAACGTCGACTCCATCGGCGAAGCCGGCGCGCTGAAAGTATTCACCACCCGTCCGGACACCCTGATGGGCGCGACCTACGTTGCCGTGGCCGCCGAACACCCGCTGGCCACCCTGGCCGCGCAGCACAGCCCTGAGCTGCAAGCGTTCATCGCTGAATGCAAGGGCGGCAGCGTTGCCGAAGCCGACGTCGCCACCCAAGAGAAAAAAGGCCTGCCGACCTCGCTGTTCGTCGAGCACCCGCTGACCGGTGAGAAACTCCCGGTGTGGGTCGCCAACTATGTGCTGATGCACTACGGCGATGGCGCGGTGATGGCGGTTCCGGCTCACGACGAACGTGATTTCGAGTTCGCCACCAAGTACAACCTGCCGATCAAATCCGTGGTGCGCACAAGTGCAGGTGACACCAACCCGGCTCCGTGGCAGGACGCTTACGGCGAACACGGCACACTGATCAACTCCGGCGAATTCGACGGACTGGACTTCGCTGGTGCATTCGACGCCATTGAAGTCGCGCTGATCAAGAAAAACCTCGGTGCCTCGCGCACCCAGTTCCGCCTGCGCGACTGGGGCATCAGCCGCCAGCGCTACTGGGGCTGCCCGATCCCGATCATTCATTGCACCACCTGCGGTGATGTGCCGGTCCCGGAAGATCAACTGCCTGTCGTACTGCCGGAAGACGTGGTGCCGGACGGCGCCGGTTCGCCATTGGCACGCATGCCTGAGTTCTACGAGTGCGCTTGCCCGAAATGCGGCGCACCGGCCAAGCGTGAAACCGACACCATGGACACCTTCGTGGAGTCATCCTGGTACTACGCTCGCTACGCCTCGCCGCACTATGAAGGCGGCCTGGTGGAAAAATCCGCGGCTGACCACTGGTTACCGGTTGATCAATACATCGGCGGTATCGAACACGCGATTCTTCACCTGCTCTACGCGCGCTTCTTCCACAAGCTGATGCGCGACGAAGGCCTGGTGAGCTCCAACGAGCCGTTCAAGAACCTGCTGACCCAGGGCATGGTGATCGCCGAGACTTACTATCGTCGTGAAGCCAACGGTGCTTACACCTGGTTCAACCCGGCGGACGTCGAACTCGAACGCGACAGCAAGGCCAAGGTCATCAGCGCCAAGCTGATCGCGGACGGCCTGCCGGTGGAAATCGGCGGCACCGAGAAGATGGCCAAGTCGAAGAACAACGGCGTCGACCCGCAGTCGATGATCGACCAGTTCGGCGCAGACACCTGCCGCCTGTTCATGATGTTCGCCTCGCCACCTGACATGAGCGCGGAATGGTCCGATTCCGGCGTCGAAGGCTCGCACCGTTTCCTCAAGCGCGTCTGGCGTCTGGCTCAAGCCCACGTCACTCAAGGCTTGCCGGGCAAACTGGGCGTCGCCAGCCTGAACGACGAGCAGAAAGCCATTCGCCGTTCGATCCACCTGGCCATCAAGCAGGCCAGCCACGACGTCGGCCAGAACCACAAATTCAACACCGCCATCGCCCAGGTGATGACGCTGATGAACGTGCTGGAAAAAGCCGCGCAAGGCACCGAACAGGATCGCGCACTGGTTCACGAAGGCCTGGAAGCCGTGACGTTGCTGCTGGCTCCGATCACTCCGCACATCAGTCACGAGCTGTGGCATCGACTGGGTCACGCAGACCCGGTGATCGACGCCGTCTGGCCGGTGGTGGACGAAACCGCGCTGGTGCAGGACAGCCTGACACTGGTCATCCAGGTCAACGGCAAGCTGCGCGGCCAGATCGACATGCCGGCCACCGCGACTCGCGAAGAAGTCGAAGCCGCTGCCCGCGTCAACGAGAACGTGCTGCGCTTCGTCGACGGCCTGACTATTCGTAAAGTGATTGTAGTGCCCGGGAAACTGGTCAATATCGTCGCCAGCTAAAATTGGATCAGGTGCCAGGTGAGCCTGGCGCCGAGTAAAACCTTTCGGGCCGCACGGTCGGCCCACATGGTTTCAAGGGGAGCAACAAGATGATCAAACGCAATTTGCTGGTGATGGGCCTTGCGGTCCTGTTGAGCGCCTGCGGTTTCCAGCTGCGCGGCACCGGCACCAATGAACTGGCGATCAAGGAGCTCGATCTGAGCGCCCGCAACGCCTACGGCGAAACCGTGACGCAATTGCGTCAGGTGCTGCAAAGCAGCGGCGTCAAGGTTTACACCGGCGCGCCGTACAAACTGGTGCTGACCGATGAGCAGGAAAACCAGCGCATCCTCAGCTACGCCGGTGCCGGCCGCACTGGCGAGTATCAGGTGACTACCGTGCTGAACTTCGACATCCTTGGTGCGCGAGGCGTGCCATTGCTGAGCGACAAGCTCCAAGTGCAGAAGATCTTTATCCACGACGGCAACAACCTGGTGGGGTCCGACCAGGAAGCCGCTACTGCTCGCGTAGAGAGCCGTCGCGAGCTGGTTCAACGCATGATGCTGCGTCTGTCACAGATCTCTCCGACTCAGTTGGAGCAACTGCAACAGAACGCCGACGCCAAGGAAAAAGCCGAAGCCCAGGCACTGGACGCAGCGCAGAAAGCTGAAGCGGAAACCCCGCGTCAGTCGCCCATCGAAATCCCGCAGCAATAAGACTTACGGGGCGCCCAGGCGCCCCGTTCGCCCTCTCTTATGAAACTCGCCCCAGCCCAACTCGCCAAGCACCTGCAAGGCACCCTCGCGCCTGTCTACATCATCAGTGGCGATGACCCGCTGCTGTGTCAGGAAGCCGCCGACGCCATCCGTGCCGCCGCTCGCCAACAGGGCTTCGACGAACGCCAGGTCTTCGCCGCCGACGCCAGTTTCGACTGGGGGACGTTGCTGCAAGCCGGCGCGAGCATGTCGTTGTTTGCCGAAAAGCGCCTGCTGGAGCTGCGTTTGCCGTCCGGCAAACCCGGTGACAAAGGTGCCGCCGCGTTCATCGAATACTGCTCGCGCCCGGCCGAAGACACGGTGCTGTTGATCAGTCTGCCCAAGCTGGATGGCAGTGCGCAGAAAACCAAGTGGGGCAAGGCGCTGGTCGAAGGACAGCAGACGCAGTTCGTGCAGATCTGGCCGGTGGATGCCAACCAGTTGCCGAGCTGGATTCGTCAACGGTTGTCCCAGGCCGGGCTTTCTGCCAGCCAGGACGCCGTGGAACTGATCGCCGCGCGGGTCGAGGGCAACCTGTTGGCCGCCGCCCAGGAAATCGAAAAGCTCAAGCTGATGGCCGAAGGTGGCCAGATCACCGTCGAAACCGTGCAAGCGGCGGTGGCCGACAGTGCGCGCTTCGATGTTTTTGGCCTGACCGACGCGATTCTCAATGGCGAAGCCGCCCATGCCCTGCGCATCCTCGAAGGGTTACGTGGTGAAGGCGTCGAACCACCCGTGATTCTCTGGGCATTGGCCCGGGAGCTGCGTCTGCTGGCCAACCTTTCGCTGCAGTACAGCCAGGGTGTGCCACTGGACAAAGCCTTCAGCCAGGCCCGACCGCCGGTCTGGGACAAGCGCAAACCGCTGATGAGCAAAGCCCTGCAACGCTACCCGGCGCAACGCTGGGCGCAGTTGTTGCTGGAAGCGCAGCGCATTGATGCGCAGATCAAGGGGCAGGCTGCCGGGTCGCCGTGGATGAGTTTGAGTCGGTTGTCGTTGTTGATGGCTGGCCAGAGATTGTCGTTGCCTGCTGAGTAAGATCAAAAGATCGCAGCCTCGTTTCACTCGACAGCTCCTACAGTGGAATGCATCCCCTTGTAGGAGCTGTCGAGTGAAACGAGGCTGCGATCTTTTGATTCTGCTTTCCTACACAAAACACATCCATTTGCCCTATAGACAGAACCCCGACTTCGGCAGATTATTTCCCCCGCAAAACCCCACTCAATCGAGAGATCCGATCATGAGCAAAAAGCCATCGAAGCATGGCCCCAACAAGGCCAAATCCATCATCGCCCAGCCACTGTTCCGCAGCCGTCAGGAGCGAGCCGGCAAGGGCAAAGGCAGCTACCGCCGCGAAGCCTTCCAGTCTAATAGCTGGGAGGCTTCTTACTTTCTGGCGGCCTGAAAGGCAAGCCATCGCTCAACATGTTAAGGTCTGCACCTGATTCGTATTCCCTGGACCTGTGCATGCCCCTTTGTATTTCCCGTCGTTGGCCCCTGCGCCAACTGATCGCTGCCTCCAGCCTCATTTTGCTTGTCGCCTGCGCGGAAAAACCAACCGCCGCCGACGCCCAGCCGCTTCAGACCCTTCCCGTCGCGACAGCCCCTGCGGTCATTCCGCCCGTGGTGCCGACCGGTGAAAACCTCGATATCCAGCCCACCCAGACCTTCGCCGAATGGCAGGCAGGTTTCCGCAAAGACGCCTTGGCCGCCGGCATCCGCGCCGATCTGTTCGACCGCGCCTTCGCCAATGTCAGTCTGGACAACAGCGTGATCCGCGCCGATCGCAGCCAGCCCGAGTTTTCCCGCCCGGTGTGGGAATACCTCGATGGCGCCCTGTCGCCACTGCGGGTACGCAAGGGTCAGGCGCTGGTCAGCCAATACGCCGACATCCTGCAAAGCATCGAGCAGCGCTACGGCGTCGATCGCCAGGCCTTGGTGTCGGTGTGGGGCATGGAGAGTAATTTCGGTCAGTTCCAGGGCAGCAAGTCCGTGATCAACTCCCTGGCGACCCTGGCCTACGAAGGCCGGCGTCCGGGCTTTGCTCATGCGCAATTGATCGCCGCCCTGCAGATCCTGCAGCAAGGCGACATCGAGCCAGAAAAAATGCTCGGCTCCTGGGCCGGCGCCATGGGCCAAACCCAGTTTATCCCGACCACCTACAACACCCACGCCGTGGACTTCGACGGTGACGGCCGCCGCGACATCTGGAACAGCCCCGCCGATGCTCTGGCCTCGACCGCGCACTACCTGCAAAGCTCCGGCTGGCAGAGAGGCCAGCCATGGGGCTTCGAAGTGCAGTTGCCGGGTAGCTTCAACTACGTTCTGGCGGACGGCACGATTCGCAAGAGCGTCGCTGAATGGCAACAGTTAGGTGTCTCGCTGGCCAATGGCGCCCAGGTTCCAGCGGGTTCCGAACACCTGTCCGCCGCCCTGCTGCTGCCGGCCGGTTATCGTGGCCCGGCGTTCCTGGTGCTCGACAACTTCCGTGCGATCCTCAAGTACAACAACTCGTCGTCTTATGCGTTGGCGGTGAGCCTGTTGTCCGAGCGATTCAATGGTGGCGGCTTGATCAACGGCACCTGGCCAAAAGATGACTTGCCGTTGAGCCGCACCGAGCGGATCGAACTGCAAAGCCTGCTGAGCGCGCAGAACTACGATGCGGGCACTGCCGACGGGATTATCGGTGCCAATACTCGCAAAGCGATCCGTAGTGCACAGCAGTCGTTTGGCTGGCCTGCAGATGGTTATCCGACGCACAAGCTGCTTGAAGGCTTGCGTAATCGCTAGTCAGCCGTATGGCGGATGCCGCCTTCGCGAGCAAGCCCGCTCCCACATTCGACCGTATTCCCATGAGAGAACTCGGTCACCTGTGGGAGCGGGCTTGCTCGCGAAGGCGGACTACCAGGCGACGAATACCTACCGCTTGATTACAACATCCTGCTCCAACACCAATTCCTTCTTCCCCGCATCCAGTCGAACCAACGCGCCCATCGGCAACGTCAGGTTCGGATCGCAATGCCCGCTGCGCCACCCGGCCAGCACCGGAATCCGCAACGGCTCGAACGTCTGCTTGAGCAATCGCTCTAGGGCAATCGCATCAACCCCCGCCACATCGCCCACCAGAACTCCGCGCAACTTGCCCAGCGTGCCAGCCAGACGCAGATGAGTGAGCAAGCGGTCGATGCGATACAGCGGTTCGTTGATGTCCTCGATAAAAAGAATGACGCCTTCAGCCTCCATCTCATACGGCGTGCCCATGGTCGCGGCAATCATCGACAGATTGCCCCCCAGCAAACGCCCGTGAGCAATGCCAGGCTCGATTGTGGTCAGCGGCCAGGCAACCGGGTGCGAAAGCACACTACCCGCCTTCACCTGCCCTCTGAGCATGTTGAAAAACGAAGACTCGGTCGGCTTTTGCTTCTCGCCCAGCAAATCGGCATTGAGCAGCGGACCGTGAAAGGTTACAAAACCGGCGTAGCGGCTAATCGCGACGTGCAGCGCCGTGATGTCGCTGTAGCCGATGAACGGCTTGGCGTTGTTTTGCAGCAACTCGAAATCGATGCGATCGAGCAACCGCGGCGTACCGTAACCGCCACGCAGGCAGATGATCGCATCGACTTCAGTGTCGGCGAACGCCGCGTGCAAGTCATTGAGCCGCACGTCGTCGCTGCCGGCCAGGTAACCATCCTGCTCGTACACCCCGGGAAACACCCGCAACGCATAGCCGCGAGCACGCATCCAGGCGACGGCTTTATCGGTGTCCAGCCCGGCGGGACCGGCGGGTGCAATGACGCCGATCAACCCTTGCGAAGGCAAGGCCGGCACGGGTGAGTGAGGAAACAGCGTGTGAGTGGGTCGAACGGTCATCCATGAATCTCCCTGCGCGAAAAGCTTCAGCACACAGTAGTCAGGAACGGGGACAAACAGAAGAGGATCAATCGCCCCGCAGGTTGCAGGAAAAGACGGTAGCGACCGTAGGCACGGCCAACAAAAACGCCCGCAAGGCTGAAAAACCTTGCGGGCGTTTTGTTACAAGGACGAGATCAGTTCAGCTTTAACCAGCTTCGCCTGCTCGTCGGCGTGATACGAGGAACGTACCAGCGGGCCGGAAGCGACGTTCTTGAAGCCCATCTTGTAACCTTCCTCGGCGAACCAGGCGAACACGTCGGGGTGCACGAAACGCTGGACCGGCAAGTGGCTGCGCGACGGTTGCAGGTATTGACCCAGGGTCAGCATGTCGATGTCGTGTTCGCGCATGCGCTTCATGACTTCGATGACTTCTTCGTCAGTTTCACCCAGACCCAGCATCAGGCCGGACTTGGTCGGAATGTGCGGCATCATCTGCTTGAAGCGTTGCAGCAAGGTCAGCGACCACTGGTAGTCCGAACCCGGACGCGCAGCCTTGTACAGGCGCGGTACGGTTTCCAGGTTGTGGTTGAACACATCTGGTGGCTCGGCCGCGGTGATTTCCAGCGCGACGTCCATGCGGCCACGGTAATCCGGGACCAGGGTTTCGAGCTGCACGTTCGGCGACAGCTTGCGGATCTCGCGGATGCAGTCGGCAAAGTGCTGGGCACCGCCGTCACGCAGGTCGTCGCGGTCAACCGAGGTGATCACCACGTACTTGAGTTTCAGGTCGGCGATGGCGATGGCCAGGCTTTCCGGCTCGTTGACGTCCAGTGGCTTCGGACGACCGTGACCGACGTCGCAGAACGGGCAGCGACGGGTGCAGATGTCGCCCATGATCATGAAAGTCGCGGTGCCGCCGGAGAAGCACTCGCCGAGGTTCGGGCAGGACGCCTCTTCGCACACGCTGTGCAGCTTGTGTTTGCGCAGCAGGGCCTTGATGCGGTCGACTTCCGGGGAAACCGGGATGCGCACGCGGATCCAGTCGGGTTTCTTGGGCAGTTCGGTGGTCGGAATGATCTTCACCGGGATGCGTGCAACCTTCTCGGCGCCGCGCAGCTTGACGCCGGCTTCAACCTTGGCACGCGGGGCCGGACGCTCGGTAACATCGAGCGTCGGGATCATGGTTTGCACTGCATCAGTAGTCATATCAGTCGATTCCGCCCGTTAGGGTCGTCTGCTCAGCATAGTCGAGGTGTTTGACGAGCTGCGCGCGCAGCCGGGCACTTACCTCGGCAAATTCAATCGATCCTGCGTGATCGCTCAGCTGGGTCATCGCCAGCCCGGCGTAGCCGCAGGGATTAATCCGTCGAAACGGTTCCAGGTTCATGTCCACGTTCAGGGCCAGGCCATGGAAGGAGCAACCGTGGCGGATCCGCAGCCCCAGGGACGCGATTTTCGCCCCGTTGACGTAGACACCCGGCGCATCAGGCTTGGCCGCTGCGGTCACGCCGTAGCTGGCCAGCAGTTCGATCAGGCAGTGTTCCATGCGGGTGACCAGGTCACGCACACCGAAACCGAGCTTGCGAACGTCGAGCAACAGGTAGGCCACCAACTGGCCGGGGCCATGGTAAGTCACCTGACCACCGCGATCGACCTGCACCACCGGGATATCCCCCGGCAGCAGCAAGTGCTCTGCCTTGCCGGCCTGGCCCTGGGTGAACACCGGCGGGTGTTCGACCAGCCAGATCTCGTCCGCGGCATCACTGCCACGTTCGTTGGTGAAGCGCTGCATGGCATGCCAGACCGGCTCGTAAGCCATCTGGCCGAGCTCGCGAAAGCCCAGCGTGCCCGGCATCACAGCACCATGTGCACGAAACCGGTAGCCCGCAACTCGCTGTTGATGTCGTACAGCTGTTCTTGACCGGTGGCGATGATGTGCAACTGGATGGTGGTGTACTTGCCGTTGGTGCTCTGGCGCTCGGCCAGGGTCTTGTGGTCAACGGTCGCGTGTTTCTCAAGGATCGCAATGATCTTGTCCTTGAAACCCACACCGGTATCGCCGATCACCTTGATGGGGTAATCCGCGCAGGGGAATTCGATCTTTGGCGCCTTTACTTCAGTATCTGTCATGGCGTAACGGCCTCGTAAGCCGTGGCAACGGACATGGCCCCGCTCCGGATTGGAGCGGGGCCATGCAAGTCCACACTAATTCAGTTGAACAAGCCGTAGAAGAATAGACGGATGCTATCCCACATGCGGCGGAAGATACCACCCTCCTCGACAGCGTCCAGGGCGATCAGGTCGGCGCTGTGCACCACCTTGTCGTCCAGTTTCACTTCGACTTTACCGATCACGTCGCCCTTGGCGATTGGCGCAACCAGTTGCGGGTTCATGGTCATGCTCGCGGCGAGCTTTTTCAGCTGGCCTTTTGGCAGGGTCATGGTCAGGTCTTGAGCCAGGCCGGCCTTGACTTGATTAGTGCTGCCTTTCCAGACAGGGGCCTGAGCCAGCTCGGCGCCTTTCTGATAGAAGGTCTGGGTTTCGAAGAAGCGGAAACCGTAGGTCAGCAGCTTCTGGGTTTCGGAAGCACGAGCCACTTCGCTGTTGGTGCCGAACACCACCGCGATCAGGCGCATGCCGTCACGGACAGCCGAAGACACCATGCAGTAGCCGGCCTCGTCAGTGTGACCGGTTTTCAGACCGTCGACGGTCTTGTCGCGCCACAGCAGCAGGTTGCGGTTAGGTTGCTTGATGCCGTTCCAGAAGAACTCTTTCTGCGAGTAGATCGCATAGTGAGCCGGGTCTTCGTGGATGATCGCGCGAGCCAGCACGGCCATGTCGTGAGCCGACGAGTAATGCTCAGGGTTCGGCAGACCGGTCGGGTTCATGAAGTGGCTGTTGGTCATGCCCAGGTCGGCCACGGTTTTGTTCATCATGTCGGCGAATGCGTCTTCGCTGCCGGCGATGTGCTCGGAGAGCGCAACACTGGCGTCGTTACCCGACTGAATGATGATGCCGTGCAGCAGGTCGCTGACAGTCACCTGCGAGCCGACCTTGATGAACATCCGCGAACCGCCGGTACGCCAGGCGTTTTCGCTGACGGTCACCGGATCGTTTTCACCGATCTGGCCACGACGGATTTCCAGGGTCGCGATGTACGCGGTCATCAGCTTGGTCAGGCTGGCCGGCGGCAGACGCTGGTCACCATTGTTCTCGACCAGCACGTTGCCGCTGCTGGCGTCCATGAGTACGTAGGATTTAGCGGCCAGTTGTGGTGGCGACGGCATCATCTCGACCGCGAACGCGGCAGGCGGGAGGAGCAGCGGGACTAGCAGACACAGGCGTTTGGCAAAGGTGGTGATGTTCATCCGTCTCTCGAAATCGCTAATGGAAACTGCCAAAAGGCAAAACTAATCAGACAGCCTTCAGGCTTTGTCCGCAAACTGCCTGCGCGACGATCATGCTGCGTTAAAAACAGACTCGGAATGCTCATGTAGGTCCCCTACACTCCGCTTCCTCACCTGTTTTTGCCTTGCCTGATCGCCGCTCGGCGAGTTTGCAAACAAACCCTACGAGCTGTCGCGTGTTCAGTCGTTCACTCAGAACCCTTGCCGGGCTTTTGTTCTTCAACGAGCCAACAACCAGGTCCACCCCCCAAAACGCAAGCGAACCGTCAATCAAGTACTACGTATTACTCGGCGGTGACCACGCTCGGCGAACCGAGATTGGCCAGGCGCACACTGTTCTGCACTTGCTGGATTTCACCCGGCGAGCCGATCGGCCCCAGGCGCACCCGGTGCAAGGTCTGTTGATTACGCACGATCGAGCTGATGAACACCGGAGCGCTCACCATCCCGCTGAGCTTCGATCTCAGGAGTTCTGCAGCGTCCGGGTTGGCGAACGCGCCCACCTGCAGATACTGGCCAGAGGCTGGTACAGAAGCGTTTTTTTTTGCATCAATCTGCACGGGCACTACGGCCGCCGCGTGTTGCTGCGGCGGTGGCGTCCATTGCTCGACGGTGCCGGCCGAAGCGGTAATCGTCGGCGCGGCATTTTGCGCTACTTGCGGCTCGTTGAGCATCAAAGGCGCCGGACGGCCCTTTTGTGCCCACCACTGCTGCGGATCGATGCCTTCAACCTTGACCCGCGCCGTACCGGTTTCGGCATAACCGAGCTTTTTCGCGGCGGCATAGGACAAGTCGATGATGCGGTCCGAGTAGAACGGCCCGCGATCGTTGACCCGCAGGATCACGCTCTTGTTGTTGTCCAGGTTGGTCACCCGAACGTAACTTGGCAGTGGCAAAGTCTTGTGAGCGGCACTCATGCCGTACAGGTCATACACCTCGCCATTGGCGGTGTTCTGACCGTGGAATTTGGTGCCGTACCAGGACGCCGTGCCCGAGGCGACATAGGTCTTGGATTCTTGCAGCGGAAAGTAGGTCTTGCCCAACACAGTGTACGGGTTGGCTTTATAAGGACCGGAGTGCAGGGTCGGCGTGGCATCCGGGATGCGCGATACGTCGACATCCCACCACGGCGCGCCATCTTTGTGCGCACGGTTGATGTCCAGCCCCGGCGTAGAACGCACGGCGGTGGATGAAGATTTCTGAGCCGGCGCGCGGCTGGTCGAACAACTGGCGACCAGCATCGCCAACGCGGCGAAAGCCATCAGCTTCAGGGGTTTATTCATAGGCAATGCCCGCATTACTTGACGCCCCGTGCTTGTACCAGCTGTTCAGACAGTTGATGTACCGCCATGGCGTACATCACGCTGCGGTTATAACGCGTGATTGCGTAAAAATTCTTCAGGCCCATCCAGTATTCGGGGCCTTTGTCACCTTCCAGGCGGAAAGCCGTGACCGGCATATCATCGCGCAGCGCATCATGACTCGACCAGCCCAGGGCTCGCAACTCCCCGACCGTTTTAGTCGGCTCGATGCCCGTCGTCAAACCTTCGTCTACCTGCTGACCACGCACATCGGCGCGGCTGACCACCGGCTCGCCGGCGACCCAGCCGTGACGCTTGAAATAACTGGCGACGCTGCCAATGGCATCGTCCGGGTTGGTCCAGATATTAATGTGGCCGTCACCGTCGAAGTCCACCGCATACGCGCGAAAACTGCTCGGCATGAACTGCGGCAAACCCATTGCCCCGGCGTAGGAGCCTTTGAGGGTCAGCGGATCGACCTGTTCCTCACGGGCCAGCAACAGGAACTCACGTAATTCCTTGCGGAAGAATTCGGCACGGGGAGGATAGTCGAAACCCAGGGTCGACAAGGCGTCGATCACCCGGAAATTGCCGGTATTGCGGCCGAAAAAGGTCTCAACGCCGATGATCGAGACAATCACCTGCGCTGGCACACCATATTCCTGCTCGGCACGGGCCAGTACTGCCTCGTGCTGACGCCAGAAGTCCACACCACGGGCGATGCGCGCGTCGGTGATGAACATCGGGCGGTATTCATTCCACTGCTTGACCCGTTCGGCAGGCTTCGAGATCGCGTCCAGAATCGACTGCTTGCGCTCGGCTTCGCGGAACACGCCCATCAGCTGTTCACCGGCAAAACCGTAGTCGCGGGTCATTTCACCGACGAATTCGGCCACCTGGGGTGAGCCTTCGTAATCGCCGGCCCACGCTTGCTGCGCGGTACCAAGGATGCTTACCAGGGCGACCCATGGCGCGTATCGAGTCGCCCAGCCACGCATTACTTGCATTGACATCTTCACCTTATTCAAACCTGTGCGATCCACTTACGATGGGTATGGATCGACATCAAAACCCCAAACGCTGACAGCAGCGTTACCAGCGAAGTTCCTCCGTAGCTAATGAACGGCAACGGCACCCCCACAACCGGCAACAGGCCACTGACCATACCGATGTTGACGAAAACGTAAACAAAAAACGTCATGGTCAGGGCGCCCGCGAGCAATTTGCCGAACAATGTCTGGGCCTGGGCGGTAATCACCAGCCCGCGACCGATCAACAATAAGTAAATCAACAGCAGCGCGCAGATGCCGACCAGGCCGAATTCCTCACCCATCACAGCAATAATGAAGTCAGTGTGGCTTTCCGGCAGGAAGTCCAGGTGCGACTGGGTGCCGAGCAGCCAGCCTTTGCCGAATACGCCGCCGGAACCGATGGCGGCTTTCGACTGAATGATGTTCCAGCCGGTGCCGAGCGGGTCGCTCTCCGGGTCAAGGAACGTCAGGATTCGCTGCTTCTGGTAGTCGTGCATGATGAAAAACCACATTGCCACGGCCACCGGTACTGCCGCGGCCAACACGGTGAGAATCCAGCGCCAGCGCAGGCCACCCATGAACAAAACAAATGCGCCACCCGCGAGGATCAGCAGCGAGGTGCCGAGGTCCGGCTGACGCACGATCAGGATAAAGGGCAAGCCAATCAGGAACAGACTGACGCCCACATGCTTGAGCTGCGGCGGCAACGTGCGCTTGGACAAGTACCAGGCGATGGTCGCCGGCATCAGGATCTTCATGAACTCCGAAGGCTGGAAGCGGATCACCCCCGGAATGTTGATCCAGCGCGTGGCACCCATGGCGTTGTGACCCATGACGTCCACCACCACCAGCAACAGCACGCCGATCACATAACCGACCGGCACCCAGCGGGCCATGAAACGCGGCTCGAACTGGGCGATGACGATCATCGACACCAGGCCGATGCCGAACGAAGTGGCTTGCTTGGCCAGCAGGTCCCAGCTCTTGCCACTGGCCGAATACAGCACGAACAGGCTGCCAGCGGCGAGGGTCAGCAGCAGGATCAGCAACGGGCCGTCAATGTGCATGCGTTGCAACAGCGTCGCGCGGCGACGCATCACATCCTCGCTGGAGAGGATGCGATCGAAATTACTCTTCACGGGCCGTAGCCTCCGCACTGATAGGGCTGGCGTATTCGGCCTTCAACCGACCGTCTTGGTCCAGAAGCCAGGCGTCCATGATCTGACGCACCACGGGCGCGGCGACGCCGGATCCGGACTCGCCGTTCTCGACCATCACCGACACCACGATTTGCGGGTTGTCGGCTGGCGCAAAGCCGACGAACAAGGCGTGGTCGCGGTGGCGTTCCTGAACCTTGGAGCGGTCGTACTTCTCGCCCTGCTTGATCGCGACCACCTGGGCCGTACCACTTTTGCCCGCGATGCGGTATTGCGCACCGATCGCCGCTTTGCGTGCCGTACCCCGGGCACCGTGCATCACCTGCTGCATGCCGTGGTTGACCTTGGTCCAGTCGGACGGGTCGCGCAGTACGATGTCCGGAATCGGGTTTTCATCCTTGGGCCGCTCGCCTTCGACGGTCTTGGCCAGGTGCGGACGGTTCCAGACACCCTTGTTCGCGACCAGCGCAGTGGCCTGGGCCAGTTGCAGCGGCGTGGACTGCATGTAGCCCTGACCGATCCCCAGAATCAGTGTTTCTCCCGGGTACCAGGCCTGACGTCGGGTTGCACGCTTCCATTCCCGTGTCGGCATCAGCCCCGGTGACTCTTCGAACATGTCCAGCGAGACCTTCTGGCCGATGCCGAACTTGGTCATGTACGCCGACAAGCGATCGATTCCCAGCTTGTGGGCCAGGTCGTAGAAGTAGGTGTCGTTGGACCGCATGATCGCCGTGTCGAGATCGACGTAGCCGTCACCGGTACGGTTCCAGTTACGGTATTTGTGATCGTAGTTGGGCAACTGGTAATAGCCTGGGTCATACACCCGACTCGACGCGGTCACAACGCCAGCATCCAGGCCAGCAATTGCCACCGCCGGTTTGATGGTCGAGCCCGGCGGGTACAGGCCGCGCAGCACGCGGTTGAACAGTGGCCGGTCGATGGAATCGCGCAGCTCGGCATAGGCCTTGAAGCCGATGCCGGTGACGAACAGGTTCGGGTCGAAACTCGGCGCACTGACCATCGCCAGCACTTCGCCGGTTTTCGGGTCCAGCGCCACCACCGCACCACGACGACCGCCGAGTGCCGCTTCGGCAGCTTCCTGCAATTTGATGTCCAGGCTCAGGACAATGTCCTTGCCGGGAATCGGATCGGTACGCTTGAGCACGCGCAAGACGCGGCCCCGAGCGTTGGTTTCAACTTCTTCGTAACCCACCTGGCCGTGCAGTTCGGGCTCGTAGAACCGCTCGATGCCGGTTTTGCCGATGTGATGGGTGCCGCTGTAATTGACCGGATCGAGGGACTTCAGCTCTTTCTCGTTGATCCGCCCCATGTAACCCACCGAGTGCGCAAAGTGCGGGCCCTGCGGGTAGTGACGCACCAACTGCGCGACTACTTCCACCCCCGGCAGACGGAACTGATTCACCGCGATGCGGGCAATCTGCTCTTCAGTCAGCTCGAACAGGATCGGCACCGGCTCGAACGGCCGACGCCCCTGACGCATGCGCTTCTCGAAGATCACCCGATCTTCGGGCGTCAGTTCCAGCACTTCGACGATCACGTCGAGCACTTGCTGCCAGTCGCCGGACCGTTCGCGGGTCATGCTCAGGCTGAAGCTGGGCCGGTTATCGGCCACCACCACGCCATTGCGGTCGAAAATCAGCCCGCGGGTCGGGGGAATCGGTTGCACATGGACGCGGTTGTTTTCCGACAGGGTCGAGTGGTACTCGTACTGGATTACCTGGAGGAAATACAGCCGCGCGATCAGCACACAGATCAGCAACACCACCGCAATGGCCCCGAACACGACGCGGCCACGCACCAGACGGGCGTCTTTTTCGTGGTCCTTGATGCGGATCGGCTGGGGCATGAGGGCAGAACTACTTGTGGTAAGGGTGGCCGGACAAGACTGTCCAGGCACGATACAGCTGTTCGCCGATCAGAATCCGCACCAGCGGGTGCGGCAACGTCAACGGCGACAACGACCAGCGCTGATCGGCCCGCGCACAGACTTCCGGCGCCAGCCCTTCGGGGCCGCCGACCATGAAATTCACCGTGCGCGAGTCCAGCCGCCAGCGATCGAGTTCGACCGCCAACTGCTCGGTACTCCAGGGCTTGCCGTGGACTTCGAGGGTGACAACACGCTCATTCGGCCCGACCTTGGCCAGCATGGCTTCGCCTTCCTGACGGATGAAGCGTGCCACGTCGGCGTTCTTGCCACGGGTATTGAGCGGTATTTCCACCAGTTCCAGCGCCAGCTCGGACGGAAGACGCTTGGCATATTCATGCCAGCCTTCTTCCACCCACTTGGGCATGCGTGAACCGACGGCGATCAGTCGCAGTCGCACAGCGGGCCCTTATTGCTGGTCTTTGTTGAGCTTGACGAAGTGCTCATGGGTGTTTTCCGGGCTGTGGTGAGCCGCGTTCAGAGCACGGCTCTGTTCCGCACCGGACCACAGGCGCTCGAGGTCGTAAAACTGACGAGCCGAAGCCGTCATCATGTGCACGATGACGTCATCCATATCCAGCAGCACCCAGTCGCTGTCGCCCTTGCCTTCTTCACCCAGTGGCTTGACGCCCAGGGCTTTGACGGCTTCGCGGACCTTGTCCAGCATCGCGCCGATCTGGCGGTTGGAGGTACCGGTGGCGATGATCATGTAGTCAGTGATGCTCTGCTTTTCACGAACGTCGATCACCTGGATGTCCTGGCCCTTGACGTCTTCCAGGGCGGCTACGGCAACCTTGACCAGCTCATCACCCTTCAGGGGCTCGGTGCTGAGAACCGGCTCAGGCAGCGGGGCGCTCTTGAACGTGCCTTTGCGCTTTACTTTAGTTACGTCTTTGTTCGTCATATAAAACTCGTTTTGCTCGTATGTTCGGGCGCTTCGGTACACGCGTTCACGTGTTTTGAAGCGCTCCCTTTTTCAGTTCGACGCACGGTAGAGTCCGTGCGCATCGATGTAGGCCAGGACCGCGTCGGGCACCAGGAAACGTACCGACTTACCGCTGGCCAGCAGTTGACGGATCTGGGTGGCGGATACCGCGAGCGGCGTCTGCCAGACGAATGCAATCTGTCCGCTCGGCCCTTTGAGGGCCAGCGGGTCGCTCACCGAGCGTGCCGCCAATAGATTGCGCAAGGCATCCGGCGGTTCGCTGTCGGCATCCGGGCGTTGCAGCACCAGGATGTGGCAATGCTGGAGCAACTCTTCCCAGCGGTGCCAAGTGGGCAGGCCGCAAAATGCGTCCCAGCCCAAAAGTAGAAAAACCTGGTCAGAGGCGGCCAGTTCGGCGCGCATCAGTTCCAGGGTGTCGATGGTGTAGGACGGTTTGTCCCGCTGCAATTCGCGGGCGTCCACCACCAGCGGCGCCACACCGGCCACCGCGCACTCGACCATCGCCAGACGGTCCTTCGCCGACACCTGCGGCGTACCGCGATGTGGCGGCCTGGCACTGGGTGTCAGGCGTAACTCGTCGAGCGCCAGCGATTCGGCGACTTCCAGTGCACCGCGCAAATGGCCGATGTGCACCGGGTCGAACGTCCCGCCCAATACGCCAATACGTCGAGGCGCAGGCTCGCTGGCGATTTGCGGGGCTGACGCTTTGAGGTCGCCCAAGTCAGACCGACGCCTGGCCGCGTAACTGGCCATCACCGACCACGATGTACTTCTCGCAGGTCAGACCTTCGAGGCCCACCGGGCCGCGGGCGTGCAGCTTATCAGTAGAAATGCCAATCTCGGCACCCAATCCGTATTCGAAGCCATCGGCGAAGCAGGTTGGCGTATTGATCATCACCGACGATGAATCGACTTCCGCTACAAAACGCCGCGTGTCGGCGAGGTTTTCGCTGACGATCGAGTCGGTGTGATGCGAGCCGTACTGATTGATGTGTTCGATGGCCTGGTCCAGCCCGTCGACGACGCGGATCGAGAGAATCGGCGCCAGGTATTCGGTGTTCCAGTCTTCTTCCGTGGCCAAGACAGCCTCGATGATCGCCCGGGTGCGCTCGCATCCGCGCAGTTCGACGCCTTTCTCGCGGAACTGTGCCGCCATCGACGGCAGGAAATCCTTGGCAACGGTTTGATCTACCAGCAGCGTTTCCATCGCGCCACAGATGCCATAACGATAAGTCTTGGCATTGAAGGCGATGCGCCGGGCTTTCGGCAGATCGGCGTTGGCGCTGACGTAGACGTGGCAGATGCCGTCCAGGTGTTTGATCACCGGCACCCGGGCATCGCGGCTGACGCGCTCGATCAAGCCACGGCCGCCACGGGGCACGATGACATCGACGTACTCAGGCATGGTGATCAGGGCGCCAACGGCGGCACGGTCAGTGGTTTCGACCACCTGCACCACGGCGGCGGGCAATTCTGCCTCGGCCAGACCACGTTGAATGCAGGCAGCGATGGCGCGATTGGAATTGATTGCCTCGGAACCGCCACGCAGGATGGTCGCGTTGCCGGACTTCAGGCACAGGCTCGCGGCATCGATGGTCACGTTCGGCCGGGATTCGTAGATGATCCCGATCACGCCCAACGGCACGCGCATCTTGCCGACCTGAATGCCCGACGGCCGGAAGCTCATGTCGCGAATCGCGCCGACGGGGTCAGGCAGTGCCGCGACCTGACGCAAACCGACGATCATGCCGTCGATGCGTTCCGGGGTCAGTGCCAGACGCTCAAGCAATGCCGGCTCAAGACCAATGGCGCGACCTGCGGCCAAATCCAGCTCATTGGCCGCCGTCAGCTCGGCGCGTGCAGCGTCCAGCGCATTGGCAGCCGCCTGCAACGCGCGGTTTTTCTGCGCAGTGCTGGCACGGCCAATGACGCGAGAAGCCTCGCGGGCGGCGCGACCCAGGCGGGTCATATAGTCGAGAACGGACTCAGTCATTGTCTGTGGTGGTCTTTGCTAAGGTCTTGGTAAAGAGTAAAGCGGCAGATTATAGCTGTCGCGTCCCGGGACTAACAGCGGTGACGGGCGGATGGTCGAAATGGAGGGCAATTAGCCGACGTTCAGCCGGGATTAAGCTGCAAATTGTTATCATCACGACTCAATCAGCCTTGATAAACACCGTTCATCATGTCCAACCTGACTGTTCGAACGTCCGCTGCACGCCTGCCCACGGGGCTTGCGGACGCGTTTTTCGACCGCGACGCACAAACCCTGGCCCGGGATTTACTCGGCAAGGTCATCCGTCATCGGGTCGGCGACCTGTGGCTCAGCGCCCGGATTATTGAGACCGAGGCCTACTACTGCGAAGAAAAAGGCAGCCATGCGTCCCTTGGTTACACAGAAAAGCGTAAGGCTTTGTTTCTGGATGGCGGGCACATTTATATGTATTACGCCCGCGGCGGTGATTCCCTTAACTTCAGCGCCCAGGGGCCGGGCAACGCGGTGCTGATCAAATCCGCTTATCCATGGGTCGATGAGTTGAGCGGGCCGGCGAGTCTGGCGCAGATGCTGCTAAACAATCCCGACGCCCAGGGCCGTCCTCGCCCGTCGCAAAAGCTTTGCGCCGGGCAAACGTTGCTTTGCAAGTCGCTGGGCTTGAAGGTGCCGGTCTGGGATGCCAAACGTTTTGACCATGAGGTGTTGCTGGTCGAAGACGTCGGCCCGGCGCCGGCTCACATCATTCAAACCACGCGCTTGGGCATTCCCCATGGACGCGATGAGCATTTGATGTACCGCTTCGTCGATGCTGCATACGCGCCATATTGCACGCGGAACCCGCTGCGACGGGGGCAGGTCGAAGGTCGCGATTATTTTTTGCTGACCTGAGATGTACCCGGACTAGAGGTAGAAGGAAATCCCTGTGGGAGCGGGCTTGCTCGCGAAAGCGGAGTATCAGGCGACATCAATATTGACTGGTAGGCCGCCTTCGCGAGCAAGCCCACTCCCACAAGGAACTTGTAGTGTTTTGAGATTGCGTTCGTCCCAAGGGACCAATTGAACATCAGAGGGAGTTGTTTTTATGGGCCCATGGCTCGATAGCGTGACCGGTTGGCTGGCGGCAAACCCGCAATGGCTGGCCGCAGCGGTGTTCATCGTGGCATTCGTGGAATGCCTGGCGATTGCCGGGTTGATCGTGCCCGGCACGGTGTTGCTGTTCGCCGTGGCGGTATTGGCCGGCAGCGGCGCGCTGTCATTGAGTGAAACGCTGTTGCTGGGGTTCGTCGCCGGCGTGCTGGGCGATATCGTTTCGTACTTCATCGGTCGACATTTCCACCAGAACATCCGGCGTCTGCCAGGGTTGCGCCATCACCCGGAATGGATCGCCGGTGCCGAGGCATATTTCCAGCGCTACGGCATCGCCAGCCTGCTGGTCGGACGATTTATCGGCCCGCTGCGCCCGATGCTGCCAATGGTCGCCGGGATGTTCGACATGCCGTTCCCGCGTTTCGCCGCCGTCAGCTTGCTGGCCGCCGCGGGCTGGAGCATCGCTTACTTGCTGCCCGGCTGGGCCACGGGCGCGGCGATTCGCTTGCCATTGCCCGAAGGTTTCTGGCCTGAAGCAGGGATCGTCGCCGGCAGCATTGCGCTAATGATCGGCTTGAGTGTGACCAGCAGCCTGCGCCGCCATCGCCACGCCACCGCCTATATAGCCAGCCTCGGCTTGTTGATTCTGGCAGGGCTGTTTATCGGCTACCCGCACCTGACCGCGCTCGATCAAGGCGTGATGACCCTGGTGCAGGAACACCGCAGCCCGATGCTCGATGAAGTGGCTGTCACCTTCACGCTGATCGGCGAGTTCCGCAACATGCTGCTGTTCAGCGCCCTGCTCACCGGCTTGCTGCTGCTCACCCGGCAGTGGCGCCAGGCTATTTTCGCCGGTGGCACCCTGCTCTTCACCGCCCTCGGCAACACCTTCACCAAACAGTTTTTCGCCCGCGTGCGCCCGGAAGTACTGAGCGATCCGCTGACCAGCTATAGCATGCCCAGCGGCCACGCCTCGGGCGCCTTCGCGCTGTTCCTGACGCTTGCCGTACTGGCCGGTCGCGGTCAGCCACCACGGATGCGCCTGACCTGGTTGCTGCTGGGTTGTTTGCCGGCGCTGGCGATTGCGCTGTCGCGGGTGTACCTGGGCGCGCACTGGCCGACGGATGTACTGGCCGGCGCGATGCTGGCGGCGTGCGTCTGTGCGGCGAGTTTGTGGCTGAGCCAGCGTCAGACGCCGCTCAACGCCATGCCGCCCAAGGTCTGGTGGCTGGTGTTGCCGGCGCTGGTGGCGCTGTTTGGGTTCTTTGCGTTGCGGCATCTGCCGCATGCGATGTTGAGGTATGCGTATTAACTACGCCGCCAGAAACAGATGCCATCAGTCGCCAGGACTGATGGCATACATTCACTTGCGCTCCTGACCCGGCTTATCAATAATCTTGATCACGAAATTGACAGGATCATTATTGAACGCATCATGCTTGGTGGCGTTAGGGTCTACATTTTTAAAATGCACCTTCCCTCTATCAGCAGCAAGATATAACGAACGACCGTTAAGCTCACTCACAAGCTGAACATATACTGGGCCGCCATCGAGATCATGAAAACCTGCCCGCTCCGCCCCATGCGTGCGGATTGAAAATTCAGAGCTTTGCGAATCGTTGCTGATGTATAAATGATGGGACCCGGCATTAACTTTTAAACGCCCACCCTCATAAGCACCTCGGATAACAGCCACAATTTCATATTTGTCAGCCCGGGGGACAAACTTTAACAACAAGGGTTTGTCATCCTCATGATCGGCCAGCGTCAGAACACTTGCACTGTCGTGACTCGCCAACGCCACTTCCACATCCAGGCGCTCGCGCCTGGTGATTCGCGGGTCACGCAGCCGCAGTTTCAGGCGTTGCTGGTTGAGCACCACCGGCGTCCCGTCGACATAAAGATTAGCGGTAAATGCATTGCTTCGATTTTCCAGAGACATGAATCACCTCAAGTGCTTTCACTCAATTCTTGTTTTTTCCAGCGATACACGCAGGACGCGGTTTTTCGCCGAGTGTTTAATAACCGCTCACTGCGCCATGGAGGCGTCTGAAACATCGGCAGTGCCTCCACCTGGAAGTTTCACGCGCTTGCGTTTACGTCGCGCGACAACCATTGAGTCGGCATAATAAGCCGCCGCCTCAATAATGTTCGCCGTATTGGATTCGGTGCCAGCGTGCTTCAAGATATAGCGCCCGACAATATCATCCCAGAACGCCCACTCATCTTCATAAACTGTCATGACTACATCCTTATAGTTAAAAGTTAATCCGCGTCATGCGAATAACTGGAAACTACTGACGGAATCATGCGAAGACAATAGTGGCGAACCAGACAACTTAATACAAAGTACAACTAGGCAAACAACTCACCCTGCAACTCATCCAGCAGTGCCTGAATCGCATCCAGTCGCTGCTGGGGATCATCGAGTTGCAACAGGTCGATCTTGTCCAGTTCGGCAAAGGGCAGCAGGTACGCCAGCTGATTGGCCAGGGACTGCTGCCCGGTTGCTTCAGTGCCCATGTTCAACGCTTCGACCATCGGGTGTTCGGCCAACGCCTTGAGCAGCGCAACCAGGTCGGCATCCTCGTCCTGCAGCGGTTGCTCGGGCTCGTCTTCCAGCCACTCGACCTCGGCGACGGTCAATTGATCGCGCTGCACCTCGGTGCGCAATACATGAAAACGCCGCCCGCCCTGCACGCGAATGCCCAGCAGGCCATTGTCCTGCTGTTTGAAATCGGTGATCAGCGCTTCACACCCCACCAGCGCATAGCCAGCCGGGGCGATGCCGACTTCTTCGCCGTCGAGAATGCACACCACGCCGAAGCCGCCGCCCTGTTTCATGCAGCGGCCGATCATGTCCAGGTAGCGCGCCTCGAATATTTGCAGGTCGAGGATGCAACCAGGGAACAGCACCGTGTTCAACGGAAAAAGCGGCAAGCTCATAGACATTTCCTTACACCACCATCGACACCGCCAACGGCAGGAACACCGCCGTGGCCACGCCCATCAGACTCATCGCCAGCGCCGCGAAGGCGCCGCATTCTTCACTTTCCTGCAAGGCCACCGAGGTCCCGACCGCATGGGCGGTCATGCCCAGCGCCATGCCCCGGGCTTCAGGGCTGTGAACACCCAGCCGGGTCAACAGGCTCGGGCCGAAGATCGCACCGATCACGCCGGTGATCAACACGAACACCGCCGCCAGCGCCGCGACACCACCTATCTGCTCAGCCACCAGCATGGCAATCGGCGACGTCACCGACTTCGGCGCCATGGTCATCAGGATCATGTGCTCGGCGCCAAACCACCAGCCCAGCAACACGCCCATGCCCGTGGCAACCACGCCGCCTACCACCAGCGTAGTAAATATCGGCCAGAACAACTGCCGAATCCGTCGCAGATTGAGGTACAGCGGGACCGCCAGTGCGACGGTCGCAGGCCCGAGCAGGATGCTGAGGATCTCGGTGCTCTTGCGGTATTCGATAAAGGTGATGCCACACACCGTCAGTACGCCGATCACCAACAGCATGGAAACCAGCACCGGTTGCAGAAAGATCCAGCGGGTTTTCTCGAAGGCCGCCAGCACCAGTTGATAAGCGCCCAGCGTAATGCCGATGCCGAACAACGGATGATGGATCACCGAGTCCAGTGCGCCGTGCCAATCGAGGCTCATTGGCGATCTCCGCGATGGGCATGACGCTTGACCATGCGCTGCATCAGCACCCCGGCAAACGCCATGGACAGCACCAGCGACAACACCAGCGCGCCGACGATGGCCCAGAAGTCCGCGGCAATGTCCTTGGCGTAAACCATCACGCCCACGGCCGGAGGCACCAGCAGCAACGGCAAATAACGCAGCAGGCTGCTGGCCGCGAGGTTCAACGGCTCGCCGACTTGCCCGCGTGAAATCAGGTACACCAGCAACAGCAGCAGGCCGACAATCGGCCCGGGCAGTACCGGCAAAAACAAATGGTTGATGGCTGTGCCCAGCAATTGGAACAGCACCAGCCAGGTCAGGCCACGTAACAACATCCAGCATCTCCCGCACGCACTCCCCACCAAAAAGGGGCCGGGCATTATAAGCACGTCAACGCTATGGATCGGCATTCGCCAAAAGCATGGTCGGTTGACCGGAGCAATTTGCCATGTTGATCTAAAGTGGTTCACAGGGAGGTCAAATCCCCCCACTCGAAAAACTATAAATCCGATGAAACCCAAGGAGAGTCTCAATGCCCTATGTTCCCGTTGCAGAGCTCAAAGATTATGTCGGCAAGGAACTCGGACGTTCCGAATGGCTCACCATCGATCAGGAGCGCATCAACCTGTTCGCCGAAGCCACAGGTGATTATCAGTTCATCCACGTCGACCCGGTCAAAGCCGCGCAAACGCCATTTGGCAGCACCATTGCCCACGGATTCCTGTCGCTGTCGCTGATCCCGAAACTGATGGAAGACATCCTGATCCTCCCTCAAGGGGCGAAGATGGTGGTCAACTATGGCCTGGACAGCGTGCGCTTCATCCAGCCCGTGAAGGTCAACTCCAGGGTTCGGCTAAAGGTCGACATGAACGAAGTCATCGAGAAGAAACCCGGCCAATGGCTGCTCAAAGCCACCGCCACGCTTGAAATCGAAGGGTCGGACAAACCGGCGTATATCGCTGAGCCGCTGTCCCTCTGTTTCGTCTGATACATGCCTGATTGCGAAACAGCTCACGCTGTTTCGCGCTGTGTCTCTGCCGTGTCTCTATAAATGCGACACATAGCTGCGGCATACTCCGTCGCATAATTGCCCGGATCCCGCTATGCGCTCACTTGCCCTCCTCGCCTTGACCCTGTTGCTCACCGCTTGCGGCGATGGCGAATCGCTGCTGCCCCCCGATGCCCGCTTGCCGGACGGCGGGCGTTATCGCGGTGATCTGGTCAACGGCTTGCTGCAAGGCCAGGGCCGCATCGACTATCCGAACGGCAGTTGGTACGCCGGCGAGTTCGACAAAGGGCAATGGCATGGCCAGGGCGAATGGCATGGCAGCAACGGCGAGGTCTATCGCGGACAATTCAATCAAGGCTTGTTCGACGGCCAGGGCACGCTGACCACCCCCGGCAGCAGCTACACCGGCGGATTCAAACTCGGTCGCCGTGACGGTGAAGGTACCCTCAAAGAAAACGCGATGACCTATCGCGGTGAATTCAAGGCCGATCAATATTCAGGGTTCGGTCGTCTCGAACTCGATGACGGCAGCTCCTATCAGGGCCAGTTCGCCCACGGCAAACCCAACGGCGAAGGCCAGCGTGGCGATGGCAGTGGCAATCAGTTCACCGGGCACTTCAAGGACGGTCAACTGGAAGGCAACGGGACCTTCAACAGCGCCGACGGCGACATCTATGTCGGTGGCTTCAAGAACAATCAACTGCATGGCAAAGGCCGCTACGAGAACGCCGACGGCGATGTCTGGCTGGGCCAGTTCAAGGAAGGTTCGCTGAACGGCAAAGGCGAGTTGATCGGTGCTGATGGCAGCCATTACATCGGCCAGTTCAGTGACTGGCGCTTTACCGGTCAAGGTCGATTGAACCTGCCCGACGGCAGCTTCTATATCGGCCAGTTCGACAGTGACAGCTACTCGGGGCGCGGCACCCTGGTGCTCACCGACGGCACGGTGCAAAGCGGTACGTGGATCAACGGCCAGCGTGTTCGCGACGCCGATGGCAAGTTGCTACCCGACACCCTGGAGCTCGGCTTGCTGGCCCAGGGCCGCTTACTCGATGAAGCCCTGTCGAGCGTACCGGCCTCGACCCCAGTGGTCGAGCTGTACACCCTGACCCTGGGCGGCGACGGCAAGCAGAGTGTGTTCCTGCGTGAATCCGATTACGTCAGCAACATGCTCACCAGCCGCTTCGGCGCCTTCGGCCAGATTCGCCTGGTGAACCATCGCGACCACCTCGTCGACCGACCGATGGCCACCAGGGAAAACCTGCGCCGCGCCGCGATGACCCTGGCCGAACGCAGCGGCCCGGAAGACTTGATCTTCATCTACCTGACCAGCCATGGCAGCAGCGAGCATGAACTGGTGCTCGATCAGCCGCGCATGGAGCTGGCCGACCTGCCGGCCGACGAACTCGCCGCCGTCCTCGCGCCCCTGAAGAATCGCGACAAGATCATTGTGATTTCGTCCTGCTATTCCGGCGGCTTCATCCCCGCGCTCAAGGATGAACGCACGCTGATCATGACCGCCTCGCGCGCTGACCGGGTGTCCTTCGGTTGCTCGGAAGAAGCCAACTTCACCTACTTCGGCGACGCGCTGTTCGCCCAGGCGCTGAACCAGACCGACGACCTGGAGCAAGCCTTCAAGCTGGCCAAGGCCACGGTGGCGGAGCGTGAGCTGGCGGATGGCTTCGAAGCCTCTGAACCGCAGATCTGGGCGCCGAAAACCGTTCTCTCTCACTGGCAGCTGTTACGCAAGCAGCAGGCACGAAAAGCACTACAAAGTGTCTCTATCAGCAACAAGGATGCAAAGAGCAACTAAGCTGAACAGTATCAAGGGAGAAACACTATGTACTTGACGCCTCAGCATGTATTGCTTGCCGGAGCCACCGGGTTAACCGGTGAACATCTGCTCGATCGCCTGCTCAATGAGCCAACGATTTCAAGGGTACTGGCCCCCTCACGCCGGCCGCTGGCCGAGCATCCCCACCTGGAAAACCCGGTCGGCGACCCGGCGGTGTTTTTGCCGCAACTGAACGGTCGCGTCGACATCGCTTACTGCTGCCTCGGCACAACCATCAAACAGGCCGGCTCGGAGCAGGCCTTTCGCGCGGTGGATCTGGACATGGTGGTGGCGTTCGCCAAACGCGCGCGGGAGATGGGCGCACGGCATTTGATCGTGATCAGTGCCTTGGGGGCTGATCGCAGATCTTCAGTTTTCTACAACCGGGTCAAAGGCGAAATGGAGTATGCATTGCGCGCGCAGGACTGGCCGCAGCTGACCATTTGCCGACCTTCAGTGTTGCTGGGCGAGCGACTCGAACCGCGCATGGCCGAGCAATTCGTCGGGCCGTTATCCCGGTTGATTCCTGGCAAATACCGCGGCATCGAAGCCTGCCAACTGGCCCGCGCGATGTGGCGGCTGGCACTGGAAGAACAGGATGGGGTGCGGATTGTCGAGTCGGATGAGTTGCGCAAGTTAGGCAAATAAACCTGTGGCGTCTGAAGAGACGCCTTCGTCGGATCGCCGCCCGGAGCAAGCCCGCTCCCACATTTGACCGTGTTCGCTCGTATCACTCGGTCAAATGTGGGAGCGGGCTTGCTCCGGGCGGCGATCCGACGAAGGGCGCGACACAGACTCAAAGTCGAACGCTACAACCCGCCAGTCGCCTGAAAACCCACCCCGATCACCGTCAGCAACGACAACGGCAACAACAGCGTGTCGAGCAGCGCGCTGGCCGGCAGGTCAACACCAGGATAACTCGGCGCTTCGGCGCCAAACCGATCCATGGCGCAGCACCCACCATTCAAGGCATACAAATCCAGACGCGTCCCCGAATACACCACGGGCGCCCCAGGCTTGGCGGCGTCCAGCGTGCGCGCCGTGGCGCAGCCTGTCAGTTGCAGCGCCAGCAGCATAATCAGCAGCTTATTCATCGCTGCTCAAATGGTGTTCACCCCAACGCGGCAGCATGTCTTGCGGAATGTTCAACAGGTTGAGAATCCGCGCCACGACAAAGTCGATCAAGTCATCGATGGTCTGCGGCTGGTGATAGAAGCCTGGCGAAGCCGGCAAAATCGTCACGCCCATGTTCGACAACTTGAGCATGTGCTCCAGATGAATGCTCGAATACGGCGCCTCACGCGGCACCAGAATCAGCTGGCGACGCTCTTTCAACGTCACATCGGCAGCCCGTTCGATCAGGTTGTTGCAGGCACCGGTCGCGATGGCGGACAAGGTTCCAGTGGAGCAAGGAACGACCACCATCGCCGCGGGCGCACCGGAGCCCGAGGCCACTGGCGACATCCAGTCTTCCTTGCCGTACACCTTGATTTGCCCGGCGGCCGCGCCGGTGTATTCAGTGAGGAAAGCCTGCATCGTCTGCGGTTTGGCCGGCAGCGTGACGTCTGTCTCGGTGGCCATCACCAGTTGCGCAGCCTTGGAGATCAGGAAGTGCACTTCGCGGTCTTCGCGGATCAGGCAGTCGAGCAGGCGTAAACCGTACTGGGCGCCCGAAGCGCCGGTCATCGCGAGGGTGATGCGTTCCGGGACGTTGTTCATTGCAGCGCCTCGGCGAGTTTGCCGTGCAGGCCGCCGAAGCCGCCGTTGCTCATGATCACCACGTGAGTGCCGGGCTGGGCCTGGCTCTTCACGCGCTCGATAATGCCTTCCAGCGAATCGCTGACAATCGACGGCACGGTGCACAACGCGGCGGTCGCGCCCAGGTCCCAGCCAAGGTTGGCAGGTGCGTACCAGATCACCTGATCGGCATCGACCACGCTTTCCGGCAAGCCGTCGCGGTGAGCGCCGAGCTTCATGGAATTGGAACGCGGCTCGATGATCGCAATCAACGGCGCATCACCGATGCGTTTGCGCAGGCCGTCGAGGGTCGTCGCAATCGCCGTCGGGTGGTGAGCGAAGTCGTCGTAGATGGTGATGCCGCGAACTTCGGCGACTTTCTCCATCCGGCGTTTCACGCTTTTGAACGCGCTCAACGCGGCGATGCCCATGGCAGGCACCACGCCAACATGGCGAGCCGCCGCCAATGTGGCCAGGGCGTTAGCCACGTTGTGCTGGCCGGTCATGTCCCAATCGACCACGCCTTGGGCGACGCCTTCGAACATCACTTCGAACTTCGAGCCGTCTTCGCTGAGCAGTTTGACCTGCCATTGACCGCCGGCACCGGTGGTTTGCACCGGCGTCCAGCAGCCCATCTCGATGACGCGCTGCAATGCCGGCTCGGTGGTCGGGTGGATTACCAGGCCTTCGCTCGGGATGGTCCGCACCAAATGGTGAAACTGGCGCTCGATGGCGGGCAGATCGGGGAAGATGTCGGCGTGATCGTATTCCAGGTTGTTCAGGATCGCCGTGCGCGGGCGGTAGTGGACGAACTTGGAGCGCTTGTCGAAGAAAGCGCTGTCGTATTCGTCGGCTTCGATGACGAAGAACGGTGTGCCGCCCAGACGCGCCGACACCGAGAAATTCTGCGGCACGCCGCCGATCAGGAAACCCGGGCTCATGCCCGCGTGTTCCAGGACCCAGGCGAGCATGCTGCTGGTGGTGGTTTTGCCATGGGTGCCGGCGACGGCCAGGACCCAGCGACCTTGCAGCACGTGGTCGGCCAGCCATTGCGGGCCGGAGACGTAAGGCAGGCCTTTGTTGAGCACATACTCGACGGCCGGGTTGCCGCGGGACATGGCGTTACCGACCACCACCAGGTCCGGCGCCGGATCGAGTTGGGCGGGATCGTAGCCTTGGGTCAACTCAATGCCCTGCGCTTCAAGCTGAGTGCTCATCGGCGGATAGACGTTGGCATCGGAGCCCGTCACGTGATGGCCCAGCTCTTTGGCCAGAACCGCCATCGAACCCATGAAAGTGCCGCAGATACCAAGAATATGAATGTGCATAGTCGACCTCGTAAAACATGGCCGCAGGTTAGCGTAGGGAGGGGAAAATCGCACCTTGTGTTTCGGTCTCACTGACGCCAATCGCGGGCAAGCCCGCTCCCACAAGGTCCAGCGGCGCTCGGACAATGGTGTTCACACCGCAAGTCATGTGGGCGCGGGCTTGCCCGCGATTGGCCGCGACGCGGTTTACCGGGCGATGCCGTGTTTACGCAGTTTTCTGTAGAGGGTGTTACGGCTTACACCGAGGTGTTCAGCGGTATGAGTCATGTGCCAGCGCGTCTGCTCCAGCGCATTGAGCAACGCCAACCGCTCTGCATCGTCCAGCGGATATTCGGATGGCTCTTCAACGATCAAGACTGGCACCGGTCGAACCTGGCGAATCATCGCCGGCAAATCCTCCAGCCCGATCCGCCCGCCGTCACACAACGCCGCCAAGGTACGCAGTACGTTGCGCAACTGCCGCACATTCCCCGGCCACGCAAACCCGAGCAGAGCCTGCCGTGCTGGCTCGTCGATCAGTACGGTTTCCCCGCCCGCCTCTTCAGCCAGCAGGAAATCGAGCAACTGAGATTTGTCACTGCGATCACGTAACGCCGGCAACGCAACCTCCAGCCCATTGAGCCGGTAATACAAATCTTCACGGAAGCTGCCGTCCTGCACCCGCTCCAGCAAATTACGGTGAGTGGCACTGATGATCCGCACATTGACCGCCTCCGGCTCGCCGCCAATCGGCACCACCTGACGATCTTCCAGCACCCTTAATAGCCGGGTTTGCAAAGCCAGGGGCATGTCGCCGATTTCATCGAGAAACAGCGTGCCGCCATCCGCCTGTTGCAACTTGCCGCGCATGCCTTCCTTGCGCGCACCGGTGAAGCTGCCGCCGCGATAACCAAACAATTCGCTCTCGATCAGGCTTTCGGGGATCGCCGCACAGTTCAGGGCGACGAAGGCTTTCTCGGCCCGCTGGCTGGCCTGATGCACAGCTTTGGCGAAGGCCTCTTTGCCGGAGCCGGTTTCGCCATTGATCAACAGCGGCACGTCTCGCTCGAAGACTCTCAAGGATTTGCGGAAATCTTCCTGCAACACGATGTCGCCCAGACAGATGCCCGACAGACGAGGACGCTCGGCAATCACCGGGCTTGGCACCACCGGCACCGGAATGCTGCGCGGCTGCCCGCGCAACAAAGCAAACAGACACCGTCCGTCACGGGTGCGCAAGGGCCAACTGGCGCTGGCGTTGACACTGGCGCGGCCGAGCAAATCGTCCAGCGAGCAATCAAAAAACGCCTCGACCGGCTTGCCCAACAATCCGCCGCGAATATGTCCCAGCAGGTTCAGCGCACTCTGGTTCACCGCGCTGATCCGCCCTTCCCCGTCGAACGCCAGCAACCCTTCGCTGAACAGCCCGACGGACTCAGCCTGCAGATGAAAACGCAGCAGCCATTGATTGTCGAAGTAGCGCAGGAAATAGCAGCTCTCGATCATCTTCGCCGAAAGATTGACCAGGGCCATGGTGTGAAATTGGCTCTGCCGGGAGACCTCGTGACGCGCCGAGGACACGTCGAGCACCGCCAGCAGTTCGCCATGCGGATCGAATACGGGGCTCGCCGAACACGTCAGCCCCGTGTGGCGGCCGCGAAAATGTTCGTCCTGGTGAATGGTCAGCGACTGGCGCTCCACCAGGCAGGTACCGATGCCATTGGTGCCTTCGCAGGCTTCGCTCCAGTCTGCGCCGAGCCACAGGCCTGCGCGCTCGAAGATTTTCCGTTCGGCAGGCGCGGTGACGCAGTTGAGGATCACCCCGCGGGCGTCGGTCAGCAGCACCGCGTGGCCGGCGCCGGAGAGTTGCTGGTGAAGGCTGGTCATTTCATTGCCGGCGATGTGCAGCACCTGCTGCAAGCGTTCGCGGCTTTCGAGTACGCGACCATGTTCCAGCACCGTCGGCGCCATCGTCAGGGCCGGGTCAAGGTGATAGTCCTCAAGACAGCGCAGCCAGGAACGGGCAATCGACGGATCGCTGCCTGGACCGTGCAGGTGAGATTTGCCCTGGGTGACGGTCAAGACTTGCTGGGCATGGCGACTCAAATGGTTGTCGTGCATTTCTTATTATTCTCTGCGCAGAGTCCGGTCCGCTTCCGTGTAGCAGCTGCCGAAGGCTGCGTCCGGCTGCGAAGCAGTCGTAAAACCTGAGTCTCGGATTTGTTGCTCAAACCGAGGCGAGTGCTTCGCCCTCGAACGCAGCCTTCGGCAGCTGCTACAAGAGCGATGCATTCACACGAAGCCGAGCATCCTCCAGCCTAGCCCGCATTGCAATGCTGGCAAGACCGAGCAGTCACAGGTTGTGCCACAAGCGGTACAAACTGTCACGAGCACTGTACCGAAAGCGTCACAGCCACGATCCGCCGGTCCGACAAAAACCACGCAAGGCCTTGATTTGCCTGACCCGCAGGGCAGTGGCCCGACCTTTGCTCTACGCTTATAGCAAGCGCACATGCGCCTCTCTCATAAATACAAAAGCCAAGGAGAAATCACCATGCGTTACGCTCACCCCGGTACTGAAGGCGCTATCGTTTCGTTCAAGAGCAAATACGGTAACTACATCGGCGGCGAGTTCATCGCGCCTGTCAAAGGTCAGTACTTCACCAATACCTCGCCAGTGAATGGCCAACCGATTGCCGAATTCCCGCGCTCCACGGCCGAAGACATCGACAAAGCCCTGGACGCTGCCCACGCCGCTGCCGATGCCTGGGGCGCCACGTCCGCTCAGGCTCGCTCACTGGTGCTGCTGAAAATCGCCGACCGCATCGAACAGAACCTGGAAGTCCTGGCGATCACCGAATCCTGGGACAACGGCAAAGCCGTGCGTGAAACCCTCAACGCCGACATCCCGCTGGCTGCCGACCATTTCCGCTACTTTGCCGGTTGCATCCGCGCCCAGGAAGGCAGCGCCGCCGAGATCGATGGCAACACCGTGGCTTATCACATCCACGAACCGCTGGGCGTGGTCGGGCAGATCATCCCGTGGAACTTCCCGATCCTGATGGCCGCCTGGAAACTTGCTCCGGCCCTCGCCGCCGGTAACTGCGTGGTCCTCAAACCGGCCGAACAAACGCCGCTGGGCATTACCGTGCTCATGGAACTGATCGGCGACCTGCTGCCGCCCGGCGTACTCAACGTTGTGCAAGGTTTCGGCAAAGAAGCCGGCGAAGCCCTGGCCACCAGCAAACGCATCGCCAAGATCGCCTTCACCGGCTCGACCCCGGTCGGCTCGCACATCATGAAATGCGCCGCCGAAAATATCATTCCGTCCACCGTGGAGCTGGGTGGCAAGTCGCCGAACATCTTCTTCGCCGACATCATGCAGGCTGAAGAAACCTTCATCGAAAAAGCCGCCGAAGGCCTGGTGCTGGCGTTCTTCAACCAGGGCGAAGTCTGCACCTGCCCGTCTCGCGCACTGGTGCAAGAGTCGATCTACGACGACTTCATGAAAGTCGTGATGAAAAAAGTGCTGTCGATCAAACGTGGCGACCCGCTGGACACCGACACCATGGTCGGCGCCCAGGCGTCCGAGCAGCAATTCGACAAAATCCTTTCGTACCTGGAAATCGCCAAGGGCGAAGGCGCCGAGCTGCTGACCGGCGGCAAGGTGGAAAAACTCGAGGGCAACCTGGCGACCGGGTATTACATCCAGCCGACCCTGCTCAAGGGCACCAACAAAATGCGCGTGTTCCAGGAAGAAATCTTTGGCCCGGTGGTGAGCATCACCACCTTCAAGGACGAAGCCGAAGCCCTGGCCATCGCCAACGACACCGAGTTCGGCCTGGGTGCCGGCCTCTGGACCCGCGACATCAACCGCGCCTACCGCATGGGCCGCGCCATCAAGGCCGGTCGTGTGTGGACCAACTGCTACCACCTGTACCCGGCGCATGCCGCGTTCGGCGGTTACAAGAAGTCCGGCGTCGGTCGTGAAACCCACAAAGTGATGCTCGACCACTATCAGCAGACCAAAAACCTGCTGGTGAGCTACGACATCAATCCGTTGGGCTTCTTCTAAACCGCCTGTCGCAGGCAAGCCACTCTCCTTGTGGGAGTGAACTTGCCTGCACATCGGTCCTTCGCGCCAATCCGGCAACCACGCCGGTCAAAAACAATAAGAACAGGTGAACCCCTATGCCTAGCGATCAAGCCAGCGTGCAGCCGGCTACCTCCTCGGTCGACTTTGAAAAAGTCGGCTCCGACTATTTCCAGCAACGGGAACTGAAAAAAGGTGCAGCAGGCTGGGTCCTGCTGGTGGGTCTTGGCGTGGCCTACGTCATCTCCGGCGATTACGCGGGTTGGAACTTCGGCCTGGCCCAGGGTGGCTGGGGCGGCATGTTTCTCGCCACATTGCTGATGGCGACCATGTACCTGTGCATGTGCTTTTCCTTGGCGGAACTGTCGTCAATGATCCCTACCGCGGGTGGTGGCTACGGCTTTGCCCGTAGCGCATTCGGGCCGTGGGGCGGGTTTCTGACCGGGACCGCGATCCTGATTGAGTACGCCATCGCCCCGGCGGCGATCGCGGTGTTTATCGGCGCCTATTGCGAGTCACTGTTCGGTATCGGTGGCTGGATGATTTACCTGACGTTCTACATCATCTTTATCGCCATCCACATTTTCGGGGTCGGCGAAGCCCTGAAACTGATGTTCGTCATCACCGCCGTCGCCGCCTTGGCACTGGGCGTGTTCCTGGTGGCGATGGTGCCGCACTTCAACGTCGCCAATCTGCTCGACATCCCGGTGACGGACGCCAAGGGCGCCAGCAGCTTCCTGCCCTTCGGCTACTTCGGTGTGTGGGCGGCAATTCCCTACGCGATCTGGTTCTTCCTCGCCGTCGAAGGCGTGCCGTTGGCAGCAGAAGAAACCAAAAACCCGAAACGCGACCTGCCCCGCGGATTGATCGGCGCCATGCTGGTGCTGGTGAGCTTTGCCCTGCTGATTCTGGTCATCGGCCCGGGTGGTGCGGGCGCCAATGCACTGCTGACCTCAGGTAATCCGTTGGTCGAAGCATTGAGCAAGGCCTACGGCGGCTCGACATGGATGGGCCACTTCGTCAATTTGGTAGGCCTGGCCGGGTTGATTGCCAGTTTCTTCTCGATCATCTACGCCTACTCGCGGCAGATCTTCGCGCTGTCCCGCGCCGGCTACCTGCCGCGCAAACTGTCAGAAACCAACAAGAGCAAAGCCCCCGTACTGGCCCTGATTATTCCCGGCATCATCGGATTCGGCTTGTCGCTGACCGGTCAGGGCGACTTGCTGATTCTGGTAGCGGTGTTCGGTGCGACCATTTCCTACGTCCTGATGATGGCGGCGCACATCACACTGCGCATTCGACGCCCCAAAATGGATCGGCCCTATCGCACGCCGGGCGGTATCTTCACCTCCGGTGTAGCGTTGGTGCTGGCTTGTATCGCCGTGGTAGCGGGTTTTCTGGTAGACCCACGCGTGGTGATTGGCGCTGCGATCATCTATGGAGTGTTAATTGCTTACTTTGCTTTCTACAGTCGGCATCACTTGGTAGCAGGCACGCCCGAGGAAGAATTCGCGGCCATTCAGAACGCTGAAAAAGCCCTGCACTAACGGCCAGAAATCACGGCGCAGACCCTGTCTGCGCCGTCACGGAGAATCTGTATGGCAAGTTTTGCTCACACGGTCGGCGCCCAGACCTACCGCTTCGCGAGCCTCAAGGACGTCATGGCCAAGGCAAGTCCGGCGCGCTCCGGAGACTTTCTGGCTGGCGTTGCAGCCCTCAACGACGGCGAGCGTGTGGCCGCGCAAATGGCCCTGGCGAACATCCCGCTCCCTCACTTCCTCCAGGAAGTACTGATTCCCTACGAGACCGATGAAGTCACCCGTCTGATCATCGACACTCACGACAAACACGCCTTCGCGGTCGTCAGCCACCTCACCGTCGGCGGTTTCCGCGACTGGCTGCTCAGCGATGCAGCCGACGAACAGAGCCTGCGCGCCCTGGCGCCCGGCCTGACTCCAGAAATGGTCGCCGCCGTGTCGAAGATCATGCGCGTGCAGGACCTGGTGCTGGTGGCGCAAAAGATCCGCGTGGTCACGAAGTTCCGCGGCACCATGGGTTTGCGCGGGCGGTTATCCACACGCTTGCAACCCAACCACCCCACCGATGAACCGGCCGGTATCGCGGCGAGCATTCTCGACGGCCTGCTCTACGGTAACGGCGACGCGATGATCGGCATCAATCCGGCCACGGACAGCATCGCGTCGATCTGCGCCATGCTGGAAATGCTCGATGCGATCATCCAGCGCTACGAAATTCCTACACAGGCTTGCGTTTTAACCCACGTCACCACGTCCATCGAGGCGATCAATCGCGGTGTGCCGCTGGATCTGGTGTTCCAGTCAATCGCCGGCACCGAAGCGGCCAACGCCAGTTTCGGCATCAACCTGAATGTCCTGCAGGAAGGTTATGACGCCGGCCTGAGCCTGAATCGCGGCACGCTGGGCCAGAACCTGATGTATTTCGAGACCGGCCAGGGCAGCGCCCTGTCAGCCAACGCCCACCACGGCATCGATCAACAGACCTGCGAAACCCGCGCCTACGCTGTGGCGCGCCATTTCAAACCGTTCCTGGTGAACACCGTCGTAGGATTTATCGGTCCGGAATACCTCTACAACGGTAAACAGATCATCCGCGCCGGCCTCGAAGATCACTTCTGCGGCAAGCTTTTGGGCGTGCCGATGGGCTGCGACATCTGTTACACCAACCACGCCGAAGCCGACCAGGACGACATGGACACCCTGCTGACCCTGCTGGGCGTGGCCGGGATCAACTTCATCATGGGCATCCCGGGCTCCGATGACATCATGCTCAACTACCAGACCACCTCGTTCCACGACGCCCTTTACGCCCGCCAGACCCTGGGCCTGAAACCGGCGCCGGAGTACGAACAATGGCTGGCAAAAATGGGCATCCTGACCCAGGCGGACGGCAAGATTCACTTCGGCGACAGCCTGCCGCCAGCCTTCCGCCAAGCAATGGCGCAACTGGGATGAGTGTTGAAATGGATAAACCTCCTGTTGATCCAGAGAATCCGTTGCTGGAGCTGCGTCGCCTGACCCCGGCGCGGATCGCCTTGGGCCGCACCGGCACCAGCATGCCGACCAGCGCGCAACTGGATTTCCAGTTCGCCCACGCTCAAGCCCGGGATGCCGTGCATTTACCGTTCGACCATGCCGGGCTGAGCTCGCAACTGGCCGAGGTCGGGCGCGAGAGTTTGTTGCTGCACAGCGCCGCCACGAACCGGGACAGTTATTTGCAACGGCCTGATCTGGGGCGAAAGCTGAGTGATGAGTCGGCGCAGACCCTGCGCGAGTACGCGCGGGCCAAACCTGGCGGTGTGGATCTGGTGATCGTGGTCGCCGATGGCTTGTCGGCGCTGGCCGTTCATCGCCATACCTTGCCGTTTCTTGCACGGATGCAAGAGCAGATAGAGGCCGAAGGCTGGTCCGTTTCACCGGTGGTGCTGGTGGAGCAAGGCCGGGTGGCGGTAGCCGACGAGATTGGCGAATTGCTCGGCGCAAAAATGGTGGTGATCCTGATCGGCGAGCGCCCGGGCCTCAGTTCGCCGGACAGCCTGGGGTTATATTTCACCTACAATCCAAAGGTCGGGCTGACGGACGCCTACCGTAACTGCATCTCCAATGTCCGGCTCGAGGGCCTGAGCTACGGCATGGCGGCACACCGCTTGCTGTACTTGATGCGCGAGGCTTGCCGGCGCCAGTTGTCGGGAGTCAATCTGAAGGACGAAGCCCAGGTTCAGACGCTGGAGTCGGACGAGGGTGCAGACATGAAAGGCAATTTCCTACTGAGCCCGCCGAATACCTGAACCGTTTCCGCATTGCGTTTCTGTTCCGGTTTCAGGCAGGATCGATGCACGGCTGCCCGAGTGAAGAACCGTTCGCCGTCAGAGCACGTGAAGACAGCCACTTGAAGACGAGACCTATCGATGCGGATTATTCAAGCGACCCTCGAACACCTGGACCTGCTGACCCCGTTGTTCGTCAAATATCGCGAGTTTTATGGCTCCCTGGCGTATCCGGACTCGTCCCGGGCGTTCCTTGAGAAACGCCTGCGACGCAAGGAATCGGTGATTTACCTGGCGCTGGCCGATTCCGACGACAAACTGATGGGTTTCTGTCAGTTGTACCCGAGCTTTTCGTCGCTATCGCTCAAACGCGTGTGGATCCTCAACGACATCTATGTCGCCGAAGACGCCCGCCGTCAGTTGGTCGCAGACAACCTGATGCGCACCGCAAAAAAAATGGCCAAAGAAACCAATGCCGTGCGCATGCGCGTATCCACCAGCAGCGACAACGAAATCGCGCAGAAAACCTATGAGTCCATCGGGTTCAAGGAAGATACCGAGTTCAAGAACTACGTGTTGCCGATCAGCGACGAGCTCTGATGCTTGCCGGCCTCTGTGATGAGGGATCGTGCGCCCTCATCACAGAAGGGTTATTTATTGTCACCAGACTTCCGGCCGCACCATAGACATCCCCCGCTACAATCTCGACGCGCGCTTCACCCCTCAGCCCGTATAATGCCGGCCTTTTCGGCTTGTAAGAAAAACTACACTCGTCTGTAGGCTTTCGCGAAGTCATCCGCACAGGCCCGCAGAGTCTGGCCGTCACCACAGGTGCCTCTCCATGGATTTCAACCCGATCGACCTTATCTTGCATCTCGATGTTTACCTCGACTTGCTGGTGAACAACTACGGGCCATGGATCTACGCCATCCTGTTTCTGGTGATCTTCTGCGAAACCGGTCTGGTGGTGATGCCATTCCTGCCGGGCGACTCCCTGCTGTTCATCGCGGGTGCCGTAGCGGCCGGCGGCGGCATGGATCCGGTATTGCTGGGCGGCCTGTTGATGCTGGCGGCGATCCTCGGTGATAGCACCAACTACGTCGTCGGTCGAACCGCAGGCGAACGTTTGTTCAGCAACCCGAACTCGAAAATCTTCCGCCGCGACTACCTGCAGCAAACCCACGACTTCTATGACAAGCACGGTGGCAAGACCGTGACCCTGGCGCGCTTCCTGCCGATCATCCGCACGTTTGCACCGTTCGTCGCCGGCGTAGCCAAAATGCCTTATCCACGTTTCTTTGCCTTCAGTGTCCTCGGCACCATTCTGTGGGTCGGCGGCCTGGTAACCCTGGGTTATTTCTTCGGCAACGTACCGTTCATCAAGTCCAATTTGTCGCTGCTGGTGGTGGGCATCATCCTGCTGTCGCTGGTGCCGATGATCATCGGCGTGGTCCGCAGCCGCTTCGGCAACGCCGCGTCCAAAGCCCAATCGCGCTGACTCGCGATGTGGTCCCTGAGCGCCTGGCGTCGCCGGCGCATCCTGGCCAGACACCCGATTGCCGACGACTTGTGGCAACGGGTGCGCCATCACTTGAGCTTTCTTGATGGCATCAGCGCCGCCGAAGACCAATGGCTGCGCGAAGCCTGCGTGCTGTTCCTGGAAGATAAACACCTGACCGCCCTGCCCGGCGTCGAACTCCATCAGGAGCAACGCCTGCTGCTTGCCGCTCAAGCGCAATTGCCACTGCTGCACCTGGGCGATCTGAACTGGTATCAGGGTTTCCACGAAATCGTCCTCTATCCCGATGACTTCCTCAGCCCCCAACGCCATCGCGATGCCAGCGGCGTTGAGCACGAGTGGGACGGAGAACACAGCGGCGAAGCCTGGCAACAAGGCCCTATCATCCTCGCCTGGCCGGGCGTCATGGCCAGCGGCGGCTGGGAAGGCTACAACCTGGTGATCCACGAACTCGCGCACAAACTCGACATGCTTAATGGCGACGCCAACGGCTTGCCACCGCTGCACCCCGACATGCGGGTCAGCGAATGGGCAAAGGTCATGCAACACGCCTACGACGACCTGAATAAGCACCTTGACCACAATCCAGACGCCGAAACAGCCATCGATCCCTATGCCGCGGAAAACCCCGCCGAGTTCTTCGCCGTCACCAGCGAATATTTCTTCAGCGCCCCGGATTTGTTGCACGAGGCGTATCCTCAGGTCTATGAGCAGCTGAAGCTGTTTTACCGTCAGGATCCACTGGCCCGGCTGCGGCAACTTCTGGCCGAGAACCCGGTCTATCAGGCACACGACTAAGGTCTCTACGACCCTTGGCACGTAGCATCGACGGCGGAATATGCCTATAATCGCCGCCACTTTTTGGTCAATCCGGCCAAGTGTTTTTGGTCAACTAACGGGGGCACCGCCCAATGAGCTACAGCAAGATTCCGGCTGGCAAAGACCTGCCGAACGACATCTACGTCGCGATCGAGATTCCGGCCAACCACGCGCCGATCAAATACGAAATCGACAAAGACAGCGATTGCCTGTTCGTTGACCGTTTCATGGCCACCCCGATGTTCTACCCGGCCAACTACGGTTACATCCCGAACACCCTGGCCGACGACGGTGACCCCCTCGACGTGCTGGTCGTGACCCCTTACCCGGTTGCGCCAGGTTCGGTGATCCGCGCTCGTCCAGTTGGCATCCTGAACATGACCGACGACGGCGGCGGCGATGCCAAAGTCATCGCAGTCCCACACGACAAGCTTTCCCAGCTGTACGTCGACGTGAAGGAATACACCGACCTGCCACCGCTGCTGATCCAGCAGATCGAACACTTCTTCGCGAACTATAAAGATCTCGAAAAAGGCAAATGGGTGAAGATCGAAGGCTGGGCCGGCGCAGATGCCGCTCGCGATGCGATCACCAAGTCGGCTGCTGCCTACAAAGGCTGAGACGCCACTGGCCTCGCGCCTGTGACGACTTGAAAAAAACCCCGGTTGATCCGGGGTTTTTTGTGGGCGTTTATCAAGGGCCTTTTAAACGGCGCGTTTATTCCGCGAACGCTACGTTTTTTCTTGTTTAATTTGTTCCAAATACGTCTTACATCCGGTCGTAAATTTCCCTCGAAATTTGAACGGTTCGTTTATTCAAAGCCCCGCCCTGCGCCCGTAGACTCGTGTTTATGAAAAAGAACACTAGCGGCCCACGGTTTAAAGCGCTCCTCGAAAAAGCGAAAATAACGACGACAGGTTTTGCCGCTTTCTTCGACACGGAGCCGCAAAATATCCATAACTGGTACACCCGCGGTGTGCCCGCCTACCGCATGGAAGAGGTCTCCAGACTACTCTCGGTAAACAGCGACTGGCTCAAAACCGGCGAAGGCCCACAAGACTCCAAACACCTGCGCCTGCTCGACGAAGCCGGCAACACCTTCGACGCCCAGGCCATTCGCGGCATCTACACGGTGGTCGAACCCACCGACGTCGAACTGCCCCTCTACAAGGAAATACCCATCGCCCCGGGCTCCTTCAAAACTCACGTCGTCGAAGACCCCGGCCAATTCATCCGCCTGCCCAAAAGTCACCTCGACTCCCTGGAAATCAAATACACGGATGTGTTCTGCGTCCACATGATCGGCAACGGCATGGGAGCAAGGATCGAGGACGGCTCCACACTCGCCATCGACCGTGGGCTGACCAAGGTGATTGATGGAGAAATCTACGCGATCGAACACGATGGGATGCTGCGCATCAAATACCTGCACCGGATTCCGGGCAATTCCCTGCGATTGCGCAGTTACAACAAAGCCGAACACCCGGATGAGATCTTCAATGCCGAGCAGATTGAGAAGCAGAACATCAGGGTGTTGGGGTGGGTGTTCTGGTGGTCGACGTTGAACAAACGGCGGCCGTCGGTGCCGTTTTTGTAAACGCACAACCCTTTGTAGCAGCTGGCGGAGCCTGCGTTCGGCTGCGCAGCAGTCGTGAAACCATTCACCGCGGTGTTTCAGGCACACCGCGAATACAGGATTCACGACCGCTGCGCAGCCGAACGCAGGCTTCGCCAGCTGCTACAGGTCATCGCAATCGCTCTATCCTGCACACCACACTGGGAATCCCCGAAAAAAATCAGTATGCTGCGCCCCACATTTGCGCATCACCCCGCCCCGCGGCGCTGATCGCACCGACAAGGCAGATGATTTTCTCGCCGAGTCCCACAGCCGGACGCAAGATCCGGGTGTACGTTTTGAAGGCTGGCGCGGTTTACCAAAAATGAACCAAGCCAGTCCCCGAGAAGCCGGCCACAAGCCGGCTTTTTAATGTCTGTCGAAAAGCTTCCTAACAGAGTCAGCGGTGCTGACAGCCGGACCCAAAATTGTGCATGAGGTGCTTGCACAATTGTTACGGCCGCTGTCTCTGAGCCTCACGGATAACTAAACCCCTTAACCAACGTCAACTCCCCCACCGCCCGCATCGGCACCAGAAAAGTCTCCATCTTCTCATTCGGCGTCCCTTCCTCCGTAATCACCGTCACCTGTGCCGTCGTCAGCGGCTGAACCGCCTCCTCCTGCCCTTCCTCATCACTCCGATACCCACCGCCGAAGTAATTCACATACACCAGATACTGCCCCTTGATCGGCGCCGGCATGGCAAATATCTCCGGGCCATACCCCGTCGTCACGTCGACATCCAGCGCCGCGCCATTGGCCACAACCCGATCGCCATACCAGATATGCGCACCGTCAGGCGTGATGAGGTGCAAATCCAGATCCGTACCATCGCTGTCCCAGGCCAGCAGCACCCGCAACTTCGCCGGAGTCGCACCGCCACTGGCATTGAGAAACTGCGTGCGATGCCGTTGCTGCCCATCCGGGCTGCGAACTTCGACGCTATTACTGCCATTGGGAAACGAGAACGGTCGGTCAAAGCGCCCAGCCGGATCGATCTTCAGCGGCATGCTGACGCCGTTGACGATCAACCGTCCCGGCTCACCGGACTTGGGCGCGGCTTTGATCTGACCGGTAATACGCGCAGTGTTGGCCTGACCCACGGGCGTATTCACCGATGAGGCCGGGTAGTTAACGGTCTGCCGAAAGTTTTCACCCTCTCCCTCGGCCGCGCCGATGCGCCAGCCGCCAACGGGCGTATCGAGTTTCACGACGCTCTCAGCCGCAAACACGGTCGGCAATACGCAAAACGAACAAAGGAACAGGAAGACCTGTGGATAACGGAGTTTCATGGCCTATTCCAGCAAGAGGTGACGGGCGAGCCCTTCGATGTAGGTTTCATCCTGGCCGTTGGGGTGTGCTTCGAAGGCCAGGTGCAGGTATTCGTGGGTCAGGTCGAGGCGGTCCTGTAGCGACAGCACGCCGCGCACGTAGATGCGCTGGCGTTCGCGGTCGACATAGGGGCGGCCGAATGCAAGACGGCAGACGGCGAAGGTGCTGATTTCGTTGTAGCCGACTTCGCCTTCCAACTGCGGACGCCAGCCGCGGCGTTGCTTTTGTAGCCAGTCTTGCGCGGCGGGCAGTGCCTCGCAGGAGGCGACGGGGTTGTCCCAGCGGCTGAGGCTGGCGCGTGGGTAAGCGTGGAGCAGGATGGCGTCGAAGCGCTGGCCGGCGTTGGCTTGTTCGACGGCGTGCTGCCAGGAGAGTTTGTCCGGGCCGGGCTGGTCGGAGTGATAGGTGACAGCGCTGCCGGCGAGGACCAGGTCGCTGGTCCAGGCAGCGATGTGACGTGATTCGGCGGTGGCCGGGCGTGGGGCGACGCGTTGGCGGCTGCTGCTGTCGTCGATGCTCAGGCAATCACCGTGGCGGGTGGCGTTTTGCAGCAGGTAGGTGCGGATGGCGACGGCCAGTGCTTTGGCTGCTTCAGCCGGTTCGGGTTTGGCTTCTCGTTGCAGGACGCGGGCGACGTACTCTTCGCGGTCCAGACGGGCGACCAGTTTTTCGCCCACCAGAAACAGCTCACCATCACTGTGGATATCCAGCTGATTGCCGTTGGCGAATTCAACACGATAGTCGCCCTGCAAAGGCCCGGAAGAAACAACCCGATCCCCCGCAAGAACACGCCCGATCGGATAACGGGAAAACAGACCGACCTCGACACATCGTCCTGCGTCCGCGGGCCAATCCACCGGCAACACCGAAGCCAACACCGCACCGTAATGACGAAGCACCATCTGGCTGGTCCCGCGCCCACCCGCCCAGATCGGCGTGCCATCCGCCATCCAACCGGCAAACCCGCCCTGGCGCGACGACGGATCCTGATCGCCCAACCAGCTCCAGGTTTTCACCCGCAGTCGGCCACCGAGTTCGCCGACGACATTGCCGTCAGCCGCATTGAGCACTACATCGAGCAACACCCGCCGCGCCAAATCCTGCGCCGGCATCACGGCCAGTACCTTCAGCAATTCCGCCACCGACACTCGCGTCGAAGGCTGCAACGAGGGCAAGTTCTGCAACCATTCCGGCGCCTGCCGAGCCTGCCAGTATTCCCGCCAGCCAGCATCGGTAATACCCAATCGCGCAGGCTCAAAGTACAAACCGCACGACTTCACCAACGCCTGATCACGGTCAATCTTGCCGCCCGCCGTGCAGCAATAAACTTCCTCTTTCGACTGCCCGCGACATTCATACGCCGGCTCACGAGCGCCGGTATCCACCAGCCAGCCGTACACAAACAACTTCCACAAACTGCCCAACGGTGCCTGCACATCAGCAGGCAACGGCTCGCGGGAAATCACCTGAGTCCGGTTCAGCGAAATCAATTCACCCTTGAAGCCCAGTCGCAACGGTTCCTCCTGCGCTGTCGCCAGCGCAGGAATCAAACACAGCAGCCACCAGACCAGCAGTCGGGTCATGTCAGTTGACCGTGACCTGGCCGAGGGCCGGTTTTTGTTCCTGGGCCCGATGTTGTGGCGCGTAGACCTGAGTGAAGCGCACCGGCGGCAGGTTGAACTGGCCTTTCTGCGAGAAGCGCACCAAGTGGCGCAGGCGCAGTTCGCCGCTCAGGGCATCGACCGGAATCGCGTAAGCCATCTGACCCGGTTCGAAACGGGCCTTCTCCAGCGCCGTCGGTTCGGTGCCAGCCTTACCCATCAACTTGATGCCCCACGTGGTGCGCTCGACATCAGCACCCGGCGGCAGCGGCACTTCGATCATGCCGTAGCGCAACGGCGTGGCGGCTTTGCTGGTGATGATCACTTCGTCCAGATACAGCGCGTCACTGGACAACGGTTTGTTGCCCACCGCTTCAAGCTTGAATTGGAACGCTTCGTCACCCGGCACCAATCGAGACAGGCGACGGGTGATGGTCACGGCCATCGGATCAATCGGCGGTTGCTTGGTCTGGAAGCTCAACGAAGCCCGCAACGGACGTTCCTGTGTCCCGGTCAGCGACAACACCGCCGGCACCGGCGAGGCACCCTGCCACGTCCAATACATCTCGCCGGTAGCACCGTATTCTTTCTTCCAGCCTTCACCCGGAGCCAGTGCAATCGTCGGCGACGCCTGCTCGATGCTGCGTTGCAACCAGGTCAGCGCCAACGCGCGTTCCAGGGTCGATTGCTGCGGCAGCAAACGTTGTAACAACGCTTGCGCGTGAGCCTGATCGAAGGTTTGCAGCGACAGGTTCAAGGCTTCGGCAAAAGGCTGAGAACTGACGGCCAGACGCTGTTGCGCATCGGGCAGTTGGCGGTTGAAAGCATCCGGTGGATTCACCTTCGATTGCTTCGCCAAAGAAGCGGTCAACGTACGCGCCGCCGCCAATCCAAGCGCCGAATCCGGATCGTTCATGACAAGGCTTTCTTCACCGTCCTCCATCAGGTTCGCGGCATTCCCCTCACCTGCTTTCGCCAGATCATCCATCAACCCACTGAGCAACGTGTTGACCGGCAATTGCATCTGCTTGGCGAACGACAGAATCAGCGCTCGCTGCAACAACGGCGTGTTTTTCGCCTGCTTCGAATAGACCTCCAGCACCCGCTGCCAATGCTCCGGCGGCAGGCTCAGTTCCAGCGCTTTGCTGGCGTGCCAGTCGGCGTAATAGGCGTAGGCCGTGAGGAACGCGTCCGGCTCACCGTCCATGCCCCACCAGGTGAAACTCGCGGAAGGCCCGGCCATTTGCACCAGGCGCAGACGGCTGTTTTGCATGATCAGGCGCAAGCGATCGCGGATTTGCGGGTTCGACGACAAGGTCGGATACGCGATGCTCAGCGGCAGCAATCGGCTAGCGGTTTGTTCAACGCCGCCGTACGGATAGCTCAGTAAATCATCGAGCGCCGAACGGAACAGCGCTTGCGGACTGTCATCCAGACGCAGGCGAATATCGCTGGCGTCTGCCGGCAAGGTCAGCGGCGTGTCGCCGCTGGCCACGTCCAGGCTTTGGCTTTGCGTGACCTGCCAGCCTTCGCCGGTCGCGGTCAGGTGCACGGCCAGGGCGTCAGCGGTTTTGCCGTCCTGCACCAGCTCGGCGGTCCACTCACCCGAGGCCAGCGCGAACGCCGGCAGCGCGATGTAGTTGATGCCGTTGTTGAGCGTTACCGGCACGCGCTGCTCGGTGCCGCCGTAATGGATGACCAGTTCAGCCTTGACCGGTTTTTCGGCCTGGCTGAAAGCGAACACACCGAGGTCCGGTTTGTCGCCATTGCGGAACTTGGTCGGGCCGCTCCACTTCAGGTACAGCGGTTTCTCCGAGCGCACGAATTGCTTCTTCTGCCCGACCTGACCGTCATCGGCGATGGCCCGCGCAGTGATGCGCCAGCGGGTCAGCGAGTCCGGCATTTTGAAGGTGAAGCGGATTTTGCCGTTGGCGTCGGTGATCAACTCAGGTTCCCACGCGGCGGTGTCGACGTCTTCGCGACGCGGCCGTTCCAGCACTTTCACGCCGCGTTCGCTGCGGTTGGCTTTGCCCGGTGCCCCGGGGCTGCCCGGCAGCGCAACGTCGTAGCTGATAAACGACAGACTGGCGCTGGTGCGCACGTTGTTACGGCGCGGGTGGTAGAAGAACTGGTCGATGGTCGGCGCGACTTCCGGTTGCAGCGCGTAGACCATTTCGTCGACCACGCTGACGGTCAGGTGCGCGGGGATCGGCTTGCCAGCGAATTGCGTGGTCAAGTCGACCGATACGGTATCGCCCGGCTGATACGCCTCTTTATCGGTGGCGATGGCCACATCGATTTGCGGCGCAATTACCTTGATGCCGGCGTTCTGGAAGCTGTACTGACCGCCCTTGGTGTACAGAACGGAGAACGTCAGGTTCGGCGCAAAATTGTCCTTCACCGGAATCCGCGCTCGGTATTGGGTGTCGCTGAGTTTTTCCATCTTCAGCCAGTCGCCGCCCTTCGACAGCAGCGCCGTGGACTCGACCTTGTCGCGCTCCAGCGACAACAAGGCATCGCTGATCGGTTCCGGGAACGTGATCAACGCCAGGGCTTCATCGCCCGCTTTGTACTCGGGTTTGTCGAGGACGATTTCTACGGTGCCGGGCACCGCTTTGACGCCATCGCCAGTGACCGAATGTCCGCTGGCGCCGACGACTCGACCGTGGTCATCCTTCAACGTCAGGTTGTAGGTGCCTGGACGGTCGAAGGCCAACGTGAAGCCCTTATCCGTTGCGGCGAGTTTGCCCTCGCCGGAGCTCTGGTCTTCCAGACGCACCCAGCTGTAGCTGCCCGGCGTGACCGCTTTGCTCTCCTCGCTGCCGCCTTCGTTGGCGTAGCTGAACGCAACTTTGTCGCCCACTGCGCTGAAGCGCTGCGGCGCGCTCAAACGGAAACTCGCGGCGCCTCGGTCGATGAGGATTTCCTTGGTTGTCTTGACCCGATACGCCGCGCCATCGCTGGCAAACACGGTGAGCATGTAGCGGCTCGGTTTCTCGGCGGCCGGCAGGTCGAGGGTCGCGTTGCCCTTCGAATCGGTGGTGAGTTCGGTGCTGGTCAGTTCCACCGGGAATTGCCCGAGGTATTGCAGCTCGTTGTCGACCATCGACAGTTGCTGGGCGCGCAGGCTCAGGGTCAACTTGGCATCGGCCACCGGCTTGCCGTCCGGGTACAGCAGCACCAGATTGCCCTTCACCGGTTCACCGGTGCGGTAATCCTGCTTGGCCAGATTCAGCGAGATTTCGAAGTGCGGCTTGATGTATTCGGCCACGCGGAAAGCGCTGCTGTAGGCCTGATCCTTGTAGCTGAAACGCAGTTCATAACCACCCGCCACGGCGTTGTCCGGCAACTGGAAACGGCCTTGGGTGCCCGCTTTTGAATCGAGTTTCAGCGCCAACGATTGCAGCGCAGTGCCGGTGGCATCGAGCACGGTCACGTTGACGTCTGCCGCGGTTGGCAACACCGAATCGCGCGCGTTCTTGAACTCGCGACCGACGATTTTCAGCGACACCCAATCCCCCGGCCGATACAGCGGCCGGTCGGTGAAGGCATAGAGTTTGGTGTCGTAGATTTCGCTGTCGTAATAGAAGTTCTCGGAGACAAACACCCCACCCTCTTCGTCCTCGCCGATCACGAACGAACGCTCAGGGCTGACGTGTTTCAAGCGCAGCAAACCATCGGTATCAGTAGCGCCACTGCTCATCACGCCGAGGCCATCGGTCCATAGCACATTCACCTTCGGCACCGAACTGCCTTCGTGTTTGCGCGCGGCCCACACCAGCAATTCATCACCGGCAATCTTGCTCACGGCCACGGTGTTGGAGACGAAAACCATGGTGGTCGCACGGTACTTGCCGATCAGCGCTTCCACCAGATACAGGCCCGGTTTCAGGTTGCCCAACGGGATGTAAACGTTACCCGGCGCGACACTGACGAATTCGCTGGAAGATCCGGCCAGGTTCACGCCTTCCGGCGGCTGGATCGGTTTGGCTTGCCACAGCGGATAACGGAATTGGCTGACCACCGGCAAGCCCGGAATCAGCGCGAATTGCGGCTGGGCGTCATAGGGCGTTGGCGCGACCATCGCGGTGCCCATCTTCAGTTCCGGTACTTCCTCGGTGACTTGCTTACGCGATTCGTAGGAGAACGCCCGCTGCATCACACGACGGGATTTGCGGTACCAGTTGTCCCACAGGTACGCGAGGGTGTTCGACAATCCTTCGCCCTTGAACTGGCCGTCGCTGACCACGCGGTGCAGGTTCTTCTGGCGCTTGAGGAAATCCAGCGGTTTGTCGATGCGATACACCCGGATGTCCGCGCCACCGTAAGGCTCCATGCGGAACCGGCGATAGTCGCGGCCCGGTGCTTCGAGGCGAACCATCGCCTGTTCGTCGCTGGCGAAACTGCTGTCGGCCAGCAGGAAAAAGCTTTCACCGGCCACCGGCGTGTAGCCGCTCGGCTCGACGGTGTCTTCGGCGTTGACCGCTGAAAACGGCAGCACCAGGACCAACAGCAAAGGCAGAAAACGCAACATGCGGGCACCGATCATTGGGAGAGAAAGTTCAGTCGATAGACGCCGATGAAGTTGGGGTTGGCTGCGTCGGGTATCCATCGGGTGTCCTTCCATGTCATGAGTTGCTGCAGGCTCGCGGAACGCATGCCGTTGTCAGTGGGGGTAGTGGTGCCGGTGTGATAGGCGATGTAGCGGCCCATCCAGATCATCAGGTGCTGGTCGTCGCCCTGATCGAAAAACATCAGGTCGCCAGGCCGCGCCTGCGACACGTCGCGGCTCACCAGATGGCTGTTGAACTGAATCAGTTTGATCGCGTTGACGTAAGGCCCGACCTTGCCGCCGCCCTGCTGCCATTGCTGGGCGAGGCCCCGTTGGGCTTCGCTCAATTGCAACTCGGGCGGCAGGTAACGGTTGGAAAGGCCATTGCTGCGCAGCCATTTATCGTCGTGGACTTTCAGCGCTTCGTTGGCGGCGAAACGCACCAGCCCGGCGCAATCCTGCTGATACCAGCGTGGGCTCGGGCCTTGGGTCAGTTGTTCCTGGGCGATGCGCACGAACCAGGCGCGGAACACCTGGGATTGCTGCGGATCCAGCGCTGCGGCTTCACTGGCAAATGCGCGACTGCCCAGCAACATCGCCAGCAGGCCGAGGCCTCGGATGAGTGAGGTCACAGGGCTTTCCATTCCAGCGGCAGCCACTGCCAATGGCCGTCAGGCTCGCTGCCTTCGGGCAAGGTCAGGGCGTATTTGCCGTAACCGCCGAGCTTGCGCAATTTCGGGATCAGGTAGGTTTGCGCGGCGTTGTAGAACACCGGTTCCATGTCCTGCGGCAGGCTGTCGAGAGTTTCCTGCTGCATCAGTTGCGCCATGGATTCCGGGCCGAAGTAGACCGGCATCAGCAGGTCTTTCGGCACCACGTCGGCCATTGGCGGGAAGCGTTTGTCGAGAGTGCCGAGGGCCTTGTCCACGAGTTTGTCGTCGAGGGAGAACAGCAGGGTCGAACCGTGACGCGCCAGGCTGACCTTCATGAACGCCTTGCCGGTGATCGCGTCCGGGTTCTCGGCATCCTTGGCCTTGTAAGGACCGAAGTTTGAGCTGACCTGGCGCTGCCACTGATGACTTTGGCCTTCCTGTTTCTCGACCACCGGGAACGCGTGTTCTTCAACGTTGGCTTCGTAGGCACCGACCATCGAACCGAACAGAGTGCCCAGGTCACCGTCGAGTTTGGCGCTGTCATCATCGTTCAGGCTGGCCACCAGCAACGGCGTGTACAGCCGCGAATCGGCGTACCAGCACAGCCCGGCAGCACCGGCCATGTGTTCGGTCAGGGACTGGGCGACGGTTTCGTCAGCGCCCAGTTTCACCAGCAGCGGTTTCTGTTGTTCAGCGGCGAGCGGCAAGGCCACGCAGGCGCTGGCGCCCATGGGCATGGCCTGCCAGATCGGTTTGAAATCGAAGTCCGGCTGGTTGTCCAGTTCGTCCATGGCGAGGAAGCTGTGCCAGCCCTTGTCGTCCATATCGAAGCGCAGGCCGGCGAAGTTCGGGATGAAACGCTGGTAACCCATGGCCAGGACGCTGGAATTGACCGACAGGCGTTGTTTCACTTCCGGCGCGCGCGGTGGCAGGCCGAAGGCTTCAGGGAAGAGTTTCTGACCGCCGAGCAACGCTTCCAGCGATTGAGTCGAAACCATCCCAGGCTCACCGATGGGGCCATTGCTGTTGTCGTACAGTTTCGAAGGATTGGACAGCACCACCAGCTTGTCGCCATGAGAGGCAAACAGCAGCGCTTTGCTGTTGTTGTAGGTGAGCTGATACAGCGGCACCGTATCGCCGACGACCTTGATGTCACCGAGTTGTGTCAGCTGCGTATCATCCAGCGCGACCTTGGCCAGCGGCTCCAGCACCTTGGCCAGGCCGCCGCGATCCATCACCAACAGAAAGTCTTTCAGGCGACCATCCGCCCCGCGCCACAGCGCCACATCCGCCGGTTGATCGAAGAGTTGCTCGATCAGGCTGTCCTGCAACTTCAGGTCATGCTCGTAAATGATCCGCCGCAGGCTGCCGATCAAACCAAGGCGATCGGCATGCGCTTCGTAATAGAAGACGAAATCTTCGGTCAGGGTTTCCTTGAGGAACGGCACCGCCAGCAAGTCCTTGGGCAACTGGCTCAGGGAATGGGTTTCGAGCAGACCGTCCGGGCGGCTCATGCCCAGTTTGTCGCTGGCCAATTCTGCCGCTGGCGCCTTGGGTTTGTGCATGAACCAGCCAAAACCGGCCGCAACGCCGGCCACCAGGCATAGCCCGATCAGCACGGCCGGCCAGCGGCGAGGAGTTTTGGCTGCAGGCGTTTCGGCGGCCGGAGAAACAGTGTTATCACTCATGTTCACAAAACCCGATGTCATCCGTGGAGCGGGATGCTTAATAGTTGAAAGTCTTGACCAGCAGCAGGTCACCGATCGCGCGCAGGGGCACGATGAAAGTCTCGCGTTTTTCGTCGACGGTGTTTTCGTTCAGCACCAGGTTGATCTGCGAGGTGATCACCTCATTCTGGTTGCTGGTCTCATCGAAGTTATAGCCGCCGCTGCCGAAGTTGCCCCAATAGTTAACGTAAACCAGATAGGTGCCATGCATCGGCGCGGTCATGGTGAACATTTCCGGGCCCGGGCCATCGACGCCGTCCGGGTCGAGCCCGCCGCCGTTGCTCATCGCCGGACGAGCCCAGAATGCATGCTGACCGTCGGGAGTAACGATGTGCAGATCGAGCTCGGCTTTCGGATCGTCCCAGCCCAGCACCACGCGAATCCGCGCCGGGGTGCGCAGGTTGTTGGCTTCATAGAATTGAACGCGTTTGAGGGATTTGCCTTCGGCACTGCGCACTTCGACGCTGTTGGAGCCCGCACCGAACGCATACGGCCGGGCGAAACGTCCCTCATCGTCGGTGTACAGATTCAGCGGATTGCCGTTGACCGCCAGCGTATGCGGCCCGCGTTGCGTGCCGATGGCCTTGAGCTGGCCCTGGATCATCGTGCGATTGCGCTGCACGCCCCGGTCGATGGGCGGCGTCGGATAGGCGACTTGAGGGTATTCACTGCGGTCCAGCAGGCCGTTGTAACGCCAGCCGCCGACCGGTTCCGACAGCTCAGCCGTCGGCTCGGCCCAGGCAGCGACCGCCCAGACCAACGCCATCAGCACTAGAAGAAATGAACGCATGTGACGCCTCCTGCCATGCATAACGAAACCTTGCGCCCGATCCTCGGCGCGTTACAGATCCAAAAACTGTGTTTCGTCAGAAAGACCCGTGACTAATGGGTCGTAGAAGGCGCGAAGGTTAGCCATTTGGCGGTTTTTTAACAATCGGATACATCTACATTTGCGGTAGGAATCACGCACATTTGAGCCCGTGAGCCGAATAGCGAGTTTATTCGGCTCACGAAATGAGCCGAATAAACGCTTAACTTAGCCGTAATGCGATCTGTAGCAGCTGGCGAAGCCTGCGTTCGGCTGCGAAGCAGTCGTCAATCCTGATTGCGCCGTATGCCTGATAGACCGTGGGTTCTGGTTTTACGACTGCTTCGCAGCCGAACGCAGGCTTCGCCAGCTGCTACACAGAATGTGGCGAGGCTGAAACCAGTGGCAGAAATGCTGCCCTCATTTGCCCATAACCCCCATGTCTGCTAGTGTCGCGCCGGTTTAACGTCAACCGGAAATAGCCGCCATGGCCCGCAAAAAAGCTGCACTGGATTTCGAACAGTCTCTCGCTGACCTGCAAACGCTGGTGGAGCGTCTGGAGAACGGCGAATTGTCGCTGGAAGACTCGCTGACGGCTTTCGAGCAAGGCATCGGTCTGACCCGCGATTGCCAGGCGGCGCTGGCCCAGGCCGAGCAAAAGGTTCAAGTACTGCTCGAGCGTGATGGCGAGTTGGCCGAGGAACCCTTCGACGCGGATCAGCCGGAATGATTGCGGCGTATTCCGCGACCAGCCAGGCTCGCGTCAATGCTGCACTGGAAACCCTGTTCAATGCGCCGAGCCCTGAGCTCACGCGGTTGTACGAAGCCATGCGCTACAGCGTGATGAATGGCGGCAAACGGGTGCGTCCGCTGCTGGCCTATGCGGCGTGCGAAGCGCTCGGTGGCAAGGCTGAGCAAGCCAACGGCGCAGCCTGCGCGGTGGAGCTGATTCACGCTTATTCCCTGGTGCACGACGATTTGCCGGCCATGGACGATGACGATCTGCGTCGCGGCCAGCCGACCACGCACAAGAAATTCGATGAAGCCTGCGCGATCCTGGCCGGTGACGGCTTGCAGAGCCTGGCGTTCAGCGCCCTGCTCGACCCGCGTCTGAGCACCTCGGACGCAGAGATTCGCCTGCAGATGGTCAGCGCCCTGGCGTTGGCGGCAGGCCCGGCCGGTATGGTCGGCGGTCAAGCCATCGACCTCGGTTCGGTCGGCCTGAAGCTCGATCAAAAAGCCCTCGAAACCATGCACCGGCACAAAACCGGTGCGCTGATCGAAGTCAGCGTCAAACTCGGCGCCCTGGCCAGTGGTCGTGCCGAGAAAGACGAACTCAAGTCCTTAAAGACTTATGCACAGGCCATCGGCCTGGCGTTCCAGGTCCAGGACGACATTCTCGACGTCGAAAGTGACACCGAAACCCTCGGCAAACGCCAGGGCGCCGACATCGCTCGTGACAAGCCAACCTACCCGGCCCTGCTCGGCCTCGACGCGGCAAAGGCTTATGCCCTGGAACTGCGCGATCAGGCCCTGCACGCGCTGCGACCGTTTGACGCGGCTGCCGAGCCGTTGCGCGATCTGGCCCGCTACATCGTCGAACGGCGCAGCTGACGGCGTATCCGCCAAGTTAAAACCAACGCGTGGGCAGGGGGCGATGCATCAGGTAAACTGCCGCATCTTTTATACCTATAACGATTCGCCTGATGCCCACGACGTTTCATGAGATTCCCCGCAAGCGCCCGACCACGCCCCTGCTCGACCGTGCCAACACGCCGGACGGCCTGCGCCGGTTAGGCGAAGCCGAGCTGGAAACCCTGGCCGATGAGTTGCGCCTGGAATTGCTCTACACGGTCGGACAGACCGGCGGGCATTTCGGTGCCGGCCTGGGCGTCATCGAGCTGACCATCGCGTTGCATTACGTCTTCGACACCCCGGACGACCGGCTGGTGTGGGACGTGGGTCATCAGGCCTATCCGCACAAAATCCTCACCGGCCGTCGCGAGCGCATGGGCACCCTGCGCCAGAAGGACGGCGTCGCCGCCTTCCCGCGTCGTTCCGAGAGCGAGTACGACACCTTTGGCGTCGGCCACTCCAGCACCTCGATCAGCGCAGCGCTGGGCATGGCGATTGCCGCCCGCCTGCAGAACAGTGATCGCAAGGCGATCGCCGTGATCGGCGACGGCGCACTGACCGCCGGCATGGCCTTCGAGGCGCTGAACCATGCGCCGGAAGTCAACGCCAACATGCTGGTGATCCTCAACGACAACGACATGTCGATCTCGCGCAACGTTGGCGGGCTGTCGAATTACCTGGCGAAGATCCTTTCCAGCCGCACCTACGCGAGCATGCGTGAAGGCAGCAAAAAGGTCCTGTCGCGCCTGCCCGGCGCATGGGAAATCGCCCGTCGTACCGAAGAATACGCAAAAGGCATGCTGGTTCCCGGCACGCTGTTTGAAGAACTGGGCTGGAACTACATCGGCCCGATCGATGGCCACGACCTGCCGACCCTGATCGCTACCCTGCGCAACATGCGCGATCTCAAAGGCCCGCAGTTCCTGCACGTCGTCACCAAGAAAGGCAAAGGCTTCGCCCCGGCGGAAGTCGACCCGATCGGTTACCACGCCATCACCAAACTTGAACCCGTTGATGCGCCGGCCGCTGCGCCGAAGAAAGCCGGCGGACCGAAGTATTCCGGCGTGTTCGGCGAATGGCTGTGCGACATGGCCGCGTCTGATCCGCGCCTCGTAGGCATCACTCCGGCGATGAAAGAAGGCTCCGACCTGGTGGCGTTCAGCGAACGCTTCCCGCTGCGCTACTTCGACGTGGCGATTGCCGAACAACACGCGGTGACCCTCGCCGCCGGCATGGCCTGCGAAGGCGCGAAGCCGGTGGTGGCGATCTACTCGACCTTCCTGCAACGCGGTTACGACCAACTGATTCATGACGTCGCGGTGCAAAACCTCGACGTGCTGTTCGCCATCGACCGCGCAGGTCTGGTGGGTGAAGACGGCCCGACGCATGCAGGCAGTTTCGACCTGTCGTTCCTGCGTTGCATCCCCGGCATGCTGGTGATGACCCCGAGCGACGAAAACGAACTGCGCAAGATGCTCACCACCGGTCACTTGTTCAACGGTCCGGCGGCGGTGCGTTACCCGCGTGGCTCCGGCCCGAACGCGACCATCGAAAAAGACCTGCAACCGATCGAAATCGGTAAAGGCGTGGTTCGTCGCCAGGGCAGCAAAGTCGCCCTGCTGGTGTTCGGCGTGCAACTGGCCGAGGCGCTGAAAGTCGCCGAGAAGCTGGATGCGACCGTGGTCGACATGCGTTTCGTCAAGCCGCTGGATGAGGAACTGGTTCGCGAAATGGCGGGCAGCCACGAATTGCTGGTGACCATCGAAGAGAACGCGATCATGGGCGGTGCCGGTGGCGCGGTCAGCGAATTCCTGGCCCGTGAAAACATCCTCAAGTCGATGCTGCACCTGGGCTTGCCGGACAGTTACGTCGAGCATGCGAAGCCTGCGCAGATGCTGGCCGAGTGTGGGCTGGATGAGGCCGGGATCGAAGCTTCGATTCGCGAGCGTCTGCAATTGCTGAGCATCTAAACCTCAGACTTATGCAAAACCCCTTGTGGGAGCGGGCTTGCTCGCGAATGCGGTGGATCAGTCGGTATTAATGTTGACTGACCTACCGCATTCGCGAGCAAGCCCGCTCCCACATTTGATTTGTGTTAACCCTAAAGTGCCAGTGACCTGCCGATGAAACTCTCCCCCCTCGCCCTGACGCTGACTCTGCTGCCGGCCGGTCAACTCCTGGCTGACACGTTCGAGCGCGATCAAGCCCTGAAACTCCCCGAAGTGCTGATCAGCGCCAACCGTCAGGTCGAAGCACGCAACGACAGCAGCGCCGCCAGCACCGTGTTCACCCGCGAAGACATCGACCGCCTGCAACCGAGCAGCGTCACGGACTTGCTGAGTCGGGTACCCGGCGTGCAAGTAGGGCAAACCGGCGGGCGTGGCAGTCTTCCGGGGATCTACATTCGCGGGACCAAGTCGGCGCAGAGCCTGGTGCTGGTGGACGGTCAACGCATCGGCAACTCAACCTCCGGTGACAGCAACCTGCAACACATCAACATCGAACAGGTCGAGCGCGTGGAAGTGCTGCGCGGCTCCCGTTCGGTGATTTATGGCAGTGATGCGATTGGCGGCGTTATCCAGATTTTCACCCGACGCGGCGTCGAACAAGGCCTGCAACCGCGTCTGCACGTCGGCTTCGGTAGCAACCAGACGTGGGAGCGCAGCCTTGGATTATCCGGCGGCGATGAGAAAACCCGTTTCAACCTCGGCGCCAGCCTCGATGAAACCACCGGGATCAATCGTACCCACGAGTCGTATCCCAGCGATGGCGATCACGATGAGTACCGCAATAAATCGATAAGTCTGAGCCTGAGCCACGCCCTCACCGATGACATCGAAATCGGCGCCAACGTGCTGGATAACCGTGGCAAAAGCGAGTTCGACAATCCGTTCGGGCGCTTCGACACGACGACCTTCGAATCGCTCCAGCAGCAGCCTTACAGCGACTTTGCCGTGAGCAGCATCAGTAGCTATGTCGATGCCCGGGTCAACGACCTCTGGAAAACCCGCGTCGAATTCGGTCACAGCGAAAACCGTGAGAATACCCTGGACAAGCTCAGCGATGAACGCAGTGTGTTCAATACGTACCGTGATTCGGTGAACTGGCAGAACGACCTGACGCTTAATGAGCGCAACAGCTTGATTGTCGGTGGCGACTGGTACGAAGACCGGATCAACAGCAGCACACCGTTCGACGAGGACAGCCGCTGGAACCGCGCGGCATTTATCCAGCATCGCTACCAGGCGGACAGCTTCTCCACGGAACTGGGTTTACGCCGGGACCAGAACCAGCAGTTCGGTGGCCAGAACAGCTGGAGCGGCACGTTCACCCTGCCGTTGAACCCGGACAACGACGTGCTGCTGACTTACAGCGAAGGCTTTCGCGCACCGACCTTCAATGATCTGTACTACCCGGATTTCAGCAATCCCGACCTGAAGCCTGAAACCTCGAAAAGCTACGAGCTGCAATGGCGCAGCCAGTTGACCGAGGCCAGTCGCCTCGAAGCGTCGCTTTACCGCACCGACCTTGAAGACGCGATTATTTTCGGCAGCAACTCACGGCCACAGAACGTCGCCTCGGCACGCATCAACGGATTCGAAGCGGCATTGAAACAGGAACTGTTTGGCTGGCAGAGCAACCTCGGCGTGGCGATCATCGACCCACGGGATCGCGACAGCGGTCACACCCTGGCGCGTCGGGCGCGGCGGACCTTGAGCCTGGACCTGGATCGACAGTTCGACCAGCTCGGCCTCGGCGCCAGTTGGCAGGCGGTGAGCAGCAGCTATGACGATGAGAACAATCTGCAGCCGTTGGGCGGGTATGCGTTGCTGGGGTTGCGTAGCAGCTGGGAATTGAATCGCGAGATCAAGCTTGAGCTGAAGGTCGATAACCTGTTGGACAAGGGGTACAGCCGGGCGCTGTACAGCCATGACGGCAGTCAGTATGGGTATCGCGAGGAAGGTCGGGCGTGGATGTTTGGGGTGACCTGGACCCCGGAAATCTGATCCAGAATTAGGGGGGACTGAGCTGGCCTCTTCGCGAGCAAGTCGAATCGTCGCACCGCCGCTCCCACATTGGTTTGTGTCGCTCACAGATCCAATGTGGGAGCGGCGGTGCGACGATTCGACTTGCTCGCGAAGCAGGCACCTCGGTCTTAGCGATCGGGCGCAATCACCTGGCACAGCTTGCCCGTCGCTTCGATCATCTGCCCACTCGGCCGTTCCAGCCCCTTGTCCGTCACCAACAACAACCGCCCTTGCGCCACCGCCGCCACCTGCGGCCAGGCTTTCCACGCCTCCAGCTGCGCCTGGTCACTGGCCAGAATCACCTCCGGATTACGCTGCAACACGGCTTCGACGCTGACCTGCGGCGCCGGCAATGTCAGGTCGGCAAACACATTCCGCGCCCCGCACACCGCCAGCGCATCACTGATGATCTGCCCGCCGCCAACGGTGTACAGCGGTCGATCCCAGACCTGATAGAACACCCGCAACGGTTCATCCCGACGATAACGCTGACGCAGTGCATCCAGTCGCTGGCGTAATTGCGCGGCCAATGAAACGCCACGCTCAGGCCGACCGAGTTGCGTGGCGATCGCTTCGATCTGCGCGGTCAGCTGTTCGAGACTGTGAGGTTCAGCGACATACGTGGGGATGTTCATTCGCTGGAGTTGCTCACGCTGAGCCGGACCAACGCTGCCAGGCCAGAGCAGCAGCAAATCGGGTTGGAGGCTGAGCAGTTGCTCCATGTCCAACTGGCCATAGCGGCCAACCGAGGGAAGCCCTTTGAGTTCGGCAGGACGCTCACCGGCATCCAGCACGCCGACCAGAAGGTCCGACGAATCCAGCTCGACAACGATTTCAGAGAGCGACGGCGCGAGGCTGACAATACGCTCGACAGCAGAAGCCATGCCGCTACCGGCCAGCAGCATCACCGCCAGCCATCCGCGGAACATCAGGCGAGCTGACGCGGGATACGGTAGAGGTAAAACAACACCGTGGTCGACAGCGCCAGCAGCACCAACGGCACCGCTTCGAGGCCGACGAACACCGCTAACGCACCGATCCATGCCGGCAGGCCAGCGACCAGGAACGCGGTGCGGCGCTTGGCAGCCAGGGTGATCCAGGCGGCGGGTTCTTCAGGGGTATCGAGGGCTTTCTGGGTGGCGATCAGTGCGTGTTTGTAGCCGCCAAAAAACTTCAGGCTGACAAACATCGAGGCGACACCAGCGATGAACAATGGCATCGCCAGCACCGGCAAAATCGCCTCGCCCTGGCCGAACACGCCATTGATCACGAACAGCGGCAGCAGGGCCAAGGCCAGGTATTGCCACCAGTTGAAGGACAATCGCCGCCGCACTTGTCCGCGCGTCACGCCCGGTCTGCCTCGCCCTGATGCTCGTTGCCCATCATGTGGTCGAGCTTGCTGGCCTTGGTGGCCAGATAGAGTTTGTTGTGCGGGTTATGGCCGGTGTGCAGCGGCACGCGCTCAGCGACCACGATGCCCATGTCGGTCAAGGCTTTGACCTTGCGCGGATTGTTGGTCATCAGGCGCAGGGATTTCACGCCCAGGTGTTCCAGCATCGGCAGGCACATGGCGTAGTCACGCTGGTCGGCGGCAAAGCCCAGGCGTTCGTTGGCTTCAACGGTGTCTGCACCGCCATCCTGCAACTCATAGGCGCGGATCTTGTTCAGCAGGCCAATGCCACGGCCTTCCTGGCGCAGGTAAAGCAGCACGCCACGGCCTTCACGGGCGATGGCCTGCAAGGCGGCCTCAAGTTGCGAGCCGCAGTCGCAACGCTGGCTGAACAAGGCATCGCCGGTCAGGCATTCGGAGTGCAACCGGCCGAGTACCGGGGCACCGTCGGCGAACTCACCCAGGCTCAGCACCACGTGCTCGCGTCCGTTTTCTTCATCGAGAAAGCCGTGCATGGTGAATTGCGCAAAAGGCGTTGGCAGCTTGGAAGCGGCGACAAAAACGACAGGCACCGGTGTGCTCCTGATCAATAAGTACTGGAGATTCGCAGAGGCGGCATTGTAACAGCAGGTTCCTGCAGACGCTTAGGCTGAATTATGGGGCATAACGATCAAAAAGTTAGATCTCAAGCGCCTGAGGCCCGGCCTGCGCGCACTCTGTAGCAGCTGGCGAAGCCTGCGTTCGGCGGCGAAGCCGTCGTGAAACCTGACGACTCGGTCAGCCGGATACACCTTGGCGCCTGAATTTACGACGGCTTCGCCGCCGAACGCAGGCTTCGCCAGCTGCTACAGGACCTGTGTTCAGTTCGGGCCAAACGGATAGGGTTGTTTCCAGCGTTCGAAGATCGGTTTCAACCGGCCGCTTTTCACCAGCAACTCCATACGCTCATCGAACAACGCCATCAAAATACGGGCCCTGGGCGTATCGGCAAAGCACAGGTACAGCGGCAATTCCGCAATATGAGTGCGACGAAACTGCGACGGATCCTTGGCCCACTTGAGGACATAGTCGACTTCCGTCAGCGCGTCGATGTAGTAGTCGGCGCGGTTGCGGGTCAGCATCGACAAAATACCGGTGCGCCGAATGACTTCGTTATAGCGCCGTACGTTGGGCAGGTAATCCTGATAGTCGTAGCCGCGGACCCAGGCCAGTCGATAGTTGCCCAGGGTCTCCGGGGTCGGCGCAGGGTTGCTCGCCAGCCCCAGGGCATAGATGTGATCGGTATCGAAATTCCAGCGTGGGTAAAGCAGATCGCTGCTCTCGTCACGGTAGGAGCCGACACAGGCGTCCACTTCGCGGCGCTGGGCCAGGCCCACGGAGCGCGTATAAGGCTCGGTGCGGATGTCCAGTTTGACACCGGCTGGCTCGAACACTTCCCGCAGCACATCCCAACCCAGGCCATGACCGTCAGCGGCGGTGTAGTCTTCCCAGTCTTCGCTGGCCAGGTGGATCACGGAGGGTGTCGTCGCGGCATCGCCCGCCTGAGCGAACGAGCAAAACATGGCGAACACCATCACAGCCAACCAGCGCCGAGCCATCCTGAATCCCCTGTCTCGCCCGTCAGGCGAAAATCCATACCAGCCCTTGCATCGCCAACCACGCAAACACACCTGCCAATACGTCATCGAGCATGATCCCGACGCCACCGTGCACATGCCGGTCGATCCAGTGAATCGGCCAGGGCTTGAGAATGTCGAAGAAGCGGAACACCACGAACCCCGCCAGCAACCAGTACCAGCCTTCCGGCACCAGCCACAGAGTGATCCACATCCCGACCATTTCGTCCCAGACGATGCCTTCGTGGTCGTGCACCCGCAGATCGTCGGCGACCTTGCCGCACAGCCAGAAGCCGAACAGCATGGTGATGCCGAGCATCAGCCAGTAACCCCAGTCGGGCAGCATCTGCCACAACGGAATAAAGGGTAGCGCAACTAACGAACCCCAGGTGCCCGGTGCCTTTGGCAAGGTGCCCGAACCGAAGCCGAACGCCAGGAAGTGCCAGGGATTGCGCCAGACCGAAGGCGGTACGAATTCCGCCGGGACCTGTTTGGGATGATCTGTCACGGTGTCTCCCGAAAATGTTGATAGCCCCGGGTTTGCGGGGTGATGTCTAGCCCAGCGGCGTCCAGCAGCACAACGCCCTGCCCTGCCACCACACGTCCGACCACATGGATCGGCCAGCCGGCGGCCAGCAACGCGGGCAACTCGACGGACGGCAGGGTGAAGGCCAGTACGTAATCGTCGCCACCACTCAGGGCCGCGTCTTCAGCGCCCGATTGGCCGAGGAAGGCGACTAAAGCGTTCGACAGCGGTAAGCGGTCGCGTTCAACCTGAATGCCGACATTCGACGCCAGGGCGATATGCCCGCAGTCAGCGAGCAGGCCGTCGGAGATATCCAGTGCCGAGGTGGCTTTGCCACGCAGTGCCTGACCCAACGCCAGTTGCGGCTGCGGCGACCAGTAATGGGCCAGCAATGGATCGGCGATGGCGGCTTCAGCCGTGCGCTGACCCAGCACCAGCGGCAAGGCCCCCGCCGCATTGCCCAACTCACCGCCAACGCAGAGCAAATCGCCGGGTTGCGCACCCCTGCGGGTCAACGCCTTGCCGGCCGGCACTCGACCGAACACGGTCATGGTCAGGCTCAGCGGCCCCCGCGTGGTATCACCGCCCACCAGGGCCACACCGCAACTCTGGGCCATGAGGTTCAAACCACGGGCGTAGGCATCCAGCCAATCGGCGGTCACCGTCGGCAAGGTCAGGGCAAGGGTAAAGGCAACAGGGGTGGCGCCCATGGCAGCCAGATCGCTGACGGCCACAGCCAGCGAACGCTGACCGAGCAGAAACGGGTCGCAAGGATCTGCGAAATGCACGCCGGCAACCAGCGTGTCGGTGGAAATGGCCAACTGTTCCCCGGGGGGAACCGCCAGCAAGGCGCAGTCATCGCCGATCCCGAGAGCAACGCCTTCGCCGCCTTGCGCACAAGGCGCGGCGGCGAAGAAATTGCGGATCAGCTCAAACTCGCCCATGGCTGAGAAAAAGTATTCAAGCGCCGATTAGCGCTTGAACGCCTTCACTTCAGCTTCACGCAGACGCGGGGCCAGCTTGTCGAGTACACCGTTGACGAATTTGTGGCCGTCGGTGGAACCGTAGACTTTCGCCAGTTCGATCCCTTCGTTGATCACAACCCGGTACGGCACGTCGACGCGCTTGAGCAGTTCCCAGGTGGACAGGCGCAGTACGCACAGTTCAACCGGATCCAGCTCTTCGATGGTCAGGTCCAGGCACGGCGCCAACGCAGTGTCGATCTCGGTCAGACTGGCCGGGACACCGTGCAGGATGTCGTGGAAGTAGCTGGCATCGGCGAAGGTGAAATCGTTGTCGACGCGAAACTGCGCTTCGATTTCGTTCAGCGAAGTACTGGCCATGTGGCGCTGATACAACGCTTGAGTCGCCAACTGACGGGCAGCGCGGCGCTTTTCACTTTTCGAAGGCTTGCCGGCGTCCGTTGGACGCGGTTCGCGCGGGTTGAAACGATCGCTTTCGTCGCTAATCACTTGGCCTCCAACTGCGCCAGCAGGCTGACCATTTCCAGAGCGGACAGGGCAGCTTCGGCACCTTTGTTACCGGCCTTGGTGCCGGAACGTTCGATAGCTTGCTCGATGGAATCAACGGTCAGGACGCCGAAAGCGACCGGAACGCCGAACTCCATGGACACCTGGGCCAGGCCCTTGGTGCATTCGCCCGCCACGTATTCGAAGTGCGGAGTACCGCCACGAATGACCGCGCCCAGGGCGATGATTGCCGCGTATTCGCCCTTCTGAGCGACTTTCTGCGCAACCAGCGGGATTTCGAAGGCGCCAGGCGCGCGGATGATGGTGATATCGCTTTCGCTTACGCCGTGGCGAACCAGGGCATCAACTGCACCGCTGACCAGGCTTTCAACGACGAAGCTGTTGAAACGGCCCACTACTAAAGCGTAGCGGCCTTTAGGGGCGATGAAGGTACCTTCGATGGTCTTCAGGGTCATTCGTTAGATCTCTTAAAGAGCCGGGACGCGTTTTCTACGCGTCCCTCGGTGATGTGTTAGCCGCGAATCAAGGACTGGAAACAACCAGTCATTATTCGGAGGGCACGTATTCTACAACTTCCAGATCGAAACCGGATATCGCATTAAATTTCATTGGCGCCGACATCAGGCGCATTTTGCGCACGCCCAGATCCCGAAGGATCTGCGAACCGGCACCGACGATGCTGTAGGTGGTCGGTTTTTTCACGGCGGTCTGGTCCGCGGTTTCACGGATGTGCGCCAGCAACACGTCGCCATCGAGCGGGTGACCGAGCAACAGCACCACGCCGCTGCCGGCCTCGGCCACCGCGGCCATGGCGGCGCGCAGGCTCCAGCGGCCCGGTTGCTTGACCATCAGCAGGTCGCGCAGCGGGTCCATGTTGTGCACGCGAACCAGGGTCGGTTCTTCAGCGCACACGGTGCCCAGGGTCAGGGCCATGTGCACGTCGCCTTCCACGGAATCACGATAGGTCACCAGATTGAACTGGCCCAGTTCGCTGTCCAAAGGCTGCTCGGCAATCCGCTGAACGGTACGTTCGTGGATCATCCGGTAGTGAATCAGGTCGGCGATGGTGCCGATCTTGATGTTGTGTTCGGCCGCGAAAGCTTCGAGTTCGGTGCGACGGGACATGGTGCCGTCGTCGTTCATCACTTCGCAGATCACGCCGCTTGGCTCGAAACCGGCCATGCGCGCCAGGTCGCACGCCGCTTCGGTGTGGCCAGCGCGCGCCAGGGTGCCGCCGGCCTGGGCCATCAGCGGGAAGATGTGGCCAGGGCTGACGATGTCTTCAGCCTTGGCGTCTTTCGCCGCGGCCGCTTGCACAGTGCGCGCGCGGTCGGCAGCGGAGATGCCGGTGGTCACGCCCTCGGCCGCTTCGATGGACACGGTGAACTTGGTGCCGAAGCCGGAACCGTTGCGCGGCGCCATCAAAGGCAGCTTGAGCAGTTCGCAGCGCTCGCGGCTCATCGGCATGCAGATCAGGCCACGAGCGTGCTTGGCCATGAAGTTGATGTGTTCGGCCTTGCAGCACTCGGCGGCCATGATCAGGTCGCCTTCGTTCTCGCGGTCTTCGTCATCCATGAGGATGACCATCTTGCCTTGGCGGATGTCTTCAACCAGTTCTTCGATGCTATTGAGCGCCACAAGGCACCCCCTTGAGTCAGGATTTGAGGTAGCCGTTGGCGGCCAGAAAGCTTTCGGTGATGTTACTGGAAGTCGGCTCTGCGGCCTTATCGCCTAACAGCAGGCGCTCCAGATAACGTGCCAGCAAGTCAACTTCGAGGTTCACCCGGCGGCCAGGCTGGTACGACGCCATGATGGTTTCGCTCAGGGTGTGCGGAATGATCGTCAGCATGAACTCGGCGCCATCGACCGCGTTCACGGTCAGGCTGGTGCCGTCGACGGTGATCGAGCCTTTATGGGCGATGTACTTGGCCAGGTCCTTCGGCGCACGGATGCGGAATTCCACGGCACGGGCGTTTTCGGTACGGGCAACCACTTCGCCCACGCCATCGACGTGACCGCTGACCAGATGCCCGCCGAGGCGAGTGGTCGGGGTCAGGGCTTTTTCCAGGTTCACCGGGCTGCCGCTTTTCAGGTCATTCATCGCGGTGCAGTCGAGGGTTTCGCGACTGACGTCCGCGGCAAAGCCATTGCCTGGCAATTCAACGGCGGTCAGGCATACGCCGTTGACCGCGATGCTGTCGCCCAGTTTGACGTCGCTCAAATCGAGCTTGCCGGTTTCTACGTGGACCCGCACATCTCCGCCTTTTGGGGTCAATGCACGAATACTGCCGATGGATTCGATGATGCCGGTAAACATGGAGTCCTCCTCGAGAACAAAGCCGTCGCGTGGCGCAGGCCGGGAATTATACGCTCGCCGCCGGCGCAGGAATGGCGATGACTCGCCAGTCATCGCCAACTGCGCGAATTTCGATGATTTTGAGCTCGGGCGCGTCTTTCATTTGCTCGAGCGGCCAGTCCAGTAATGGGCGAGCCGAGGAGCCGAGGAACTTGCCGGCGATGAAAATCTGGAACTCATCCACCAGACCTTGCTGGGCAAAAGCCCCGGCAAGACGCGGCCCGGCTTCGACCAACACTTCGTTGACCCCACGATTGGCCAGTTCGACCAGCAACTTGCGCAGGTCGACCAAGCCATCGTCGCCGGCCACGATCAGGCATTCCGGACCGTTGGCGTATTGCTCTTCGATCGCCATGCAGGTGGCGACCAACGCAGGCCCAGCCTTGAAGAACGGAGCATCCAGCGGCACGCGCAAACGACCGTCGATCAGCACGCGCAGCGGCGGACGGCTCATGGCCAGGGCCGTTTGCTCGGCGTCCAGGCCCAATTCATCGGCACGCACGGTCAATCGGGCGTTGTCTGCCAGCACCGTGTCGGCGCCGGTCAGCACCACGCTGGCTTGGGCGCGCAGGCGTTGCACCGCCGAACGCGCCGCCGGACCGGTAATCCATTGGCTTTCGCCGCTTTCCATCGCCGTGCGACCGTCCAGGCTCATGGCCAGCTTGACCCGCACGAACGGCAAGCCGTGTTCCATGCGCTTGAGAAAGCCTTCATTGAGCTTGCGCGCCTCGCCTTCCAGCACGCCGCTTTCGGTAGCGATGCCGGCCTGAGCCAGGCGCTGCATGCCACGACCGGCAACCGACGGGTTCGGGTCTTGCATCGCCGCGACTACTCGAGCCACACCCGCATGTACCAGCGCATCCGCACAAGGCGGCGTCCGTCCGTGGTGACTGCAAGGTTCAAGGGTCACATAAGCGGTGGCGCCTCGAGCCTTATCGCCGGCGGCGCGCAGGGCGTGGACTTCGGCGTGGGGTTCGCCGGTGCGCACGTGCCAGCCTTCGCCGACAATTTGCCCGTCACGCACGATCACGCAGCCAACCCGGGGGTTGGGGTGCGTCGTGTAATGACCTTTGCGCGCCAGTTCCAGGGCGCGGGCCATGTAATGGGCGTCGAGGATGGCAAGTTCTGTGGAGGTGGTCATTCTTTCACCGGCTCTCGGGCCAGGCGATCGATCTCTTCGCGGAACTCGTTGAGGTCCTGGAAGCGCCGATACACGGAGGCGAAACGAATGTAGGCGACTTCATCGAGCTTTTGCAGCTCGGCCATCACCAGTTCACCGACCACGAGGGATTTGACCTCGCGCTCGCCGGTGGCGCGCAGTTTGTGTTTGATGTGCACCAGCGACGATTCGAGGCGCTCGACACTCACAGGGCGCTTCTCCAGCGCACGCTGCATGCCGGCGCGAAGTTTTTCTTCGTCGAAGGGCTGACGGCTACCGTCGGTTTTGATCAGGCGCGGCAACACCAGTTCGGCCGTCTCGAACGTTGTGAAACGCTCGCCGCAGGCCAGGCATTCACGCCGGCGGCGCACCTGTTCGCCCTCGGCGACCAGACGCGAGTCGATGACCTTGGTGTCGTTGGCACCGCAGAAGGGACAGTGCATGGTGGCAGGCAACAAAAAAAGGGAGGGCCATGGTAGCGCATCCCCGTGGCAAGACAAGCCATAGGGTTTACGGTATACAGACGGGCTATATGCCTGATTCATGGATTTCACCTTGCTGGAGCCACAAATGTCCCTAAGACCGCTCGTCTTGCTCAGTCTTTTCAGCCTGCTGGTGGCCTGCAGCAGCGATGCGCCCAAGCCCCAGCCGCCGACGCCAGGGCCCGCCCCGCAGGCGGCGCAGAAAAAAGCCAAGGAGTCGGCCAACCTCGGCCCGCTGCCCGCGTATCAGCGTGAACTGAGCGGCACCCTGCAAGGCGTGCCGGCCGGTGCTGAAGTCGAACTGGCGCTGCTGGTGATCGATGCCCAGGACCGCCCGCAACAATTGCTCGCCAGTTCCAGCCTGATCGGCACCAATCAGATTCTGCCGTTTCACCTGCGTTTCAACCCGGAATCGTTCCCGGCCGGCGTGCGCGTTGAACTGCGGGGCCGTGCCAGCCAGTCTGGCCAGTTGATTTTGCATCTGCCGTCACAGGTCATTAGCCAGCCAACGACGCAAACACTGGGTCAGCTGCAATTCGTCAAAGCGCCATGATTGCACCGCTCGACCTGCAACAGGCGTTGGGTGAACTGCTTGGTGATGCGCAGCTGGTGCCTGTCCCGTTACCCGATACCGAGCTGAAACTCTGGCTGATCGACGGCGACAACATGGACCGTGCCTTCAGCCCGGAAGAAACCCGGCGGATTCTGCATGAGCCGCCGTACTGGAGTTTCTGCTGGGCCAGCGGCCTGGCGATGGCCCGCTACCTCGCCGAATTCCCGGAATGGGTCAAAGGCAAGCGGGTGCTGGATTTTGGCGCCGGCTCGGGCGTGGCCGGGATTGCGGCAGTCAAGGCCGGGGCGCTGGAAGTGGTGGCCTGTGACCTCGACCCGCTGGCAATTGCCGCGTGCCGGGCGAACGCTGAACTCAATGACGTGGAGCTGAGCTACTCGTCGGACTTTTTCGCCGAGGCAGATCGGTTTGATCTGATTCTGGTGGCGGACGTGCTCTACGACCGGGCGAATCTGCCGCTGCTTGATGAGTTTTTGAGCCGGGGCCGGGAGGCGTTGGTGGCGGATTCGCGGGTGAGGGATTTCAGGCATCCGCTCTATCAACGCATCGAGATGCTGGAAGCGATGACGTTGCCGGATCTGGCCGAGCCTGAAGAGTTTCGGCATGTGAGCCTGTACCACGCGCGGCGCGCTTAAAGCTTCGAGAGCAAGTCGAATCGTCGCACCTCCGCTCCCACAGGGATCTTCTGTGAATGTAATCCTTGTGAACAACACCGAACACTGTGGGAGCGGGCTTGCCCGCGAAGGCGCCTGATCAGGCAACACACCTCTCAACCACCGACCCGCTTCCGGCCGCCCCCCGTCAAGCCGTATAGTTGCCTCATTCACGCTTCCAAGAGATCCCCCATGAGTCAGGAAACGCCGTACATCTTCGACGCCACGACTGCCGATTTCGACCAGTCGGTGATCGAGAACTCTTTCCACAAACCGGTGCTGGTGGATTTCTGGGCCGAATGGTGTGCGCCCTGCAAAGTGCTGATGCCGATGCTGCAGACCATCGCCGAGAGTTATCAGGGCGAGTTGCTGCTGGCCAAGGTCAACTGCGATCTCGAACAGGACATCGTCGCCCGTTTCGGCATACGCAGCCTGCCGACGGTGGTGTTGTTCAAAGACGGTCAGCCGGTGGATGGTTTTGCCGGTGCGCAACCGGAATCCGCAGTCCGCGCGATGCTTGAACCTCACGTACAAATGCCGCCACCCGCAGCGGCTGATCCGTTCGAACAGGCTCAGGCCCTGTTCGATGACAGTCGTTTTGCCGACGCCGAAGCCGCGCTCAAAGTGCTGCTGGGCGAAGACAACACCAACGCCGGCGCCTTGATCCTCTACGCCCGCTGCCTGACTGAACGGGGCGAACTGGGCGAAGCGCAAACCGTGCTCGATGCGGTGAAAAGCGATGAGTACAAGGCTGCGCTGGCCGGCGCCAAGGCGCAGATCCAGTTCTTGGGCCAGGCCAAGGATTTGCCGGACGCCGCAGACCTGAAAGCGCGCCTGGCGAAAAACCCGCAAGACGATGAAGCGGTGTATCAACTGGCGATCCAGCAACTGGCCCGTCAGCAGTACGACGCCGCGCTGGATGCCTTGCTGAAACTGTTCGTGCGCAATCGCAGCTACAGCGAAGGCTTGCCGCACAAGACCTTGCTGCAAGTGTTCGAACTGCTGGGCAATGATCACCCGCTGGTGACCACCTACCGCCGCAAGTTGTTTGCTGCTCTTTATTAAAAGATCAAAAGATCGCAGCCTCGTTTCACTCGACAGCTCCTACAGGAAACCGAGATCCCTTGTAGGAGCTGTCGAGTGAAACGAGGCTGCGATCTTTTGCGGTCTACTCGATCCAGCTGTAAAGCGGCGTATCCCCGCCGCTCGTCACCTTCACATCAGCGCTGTGGCGCAAGCGCACCAGCAGGCGTTTGCCCGACGCCGCGCTGCCGGTCAATCCTTCCAGCTGCTCCAGCAAATCCGGCCCGCTCAATTGCCCGGCCTTGCGCAGCAAGTCCTTGGCGATCTGCCACAGCGCATCATCCTGATTCATCGGCCTCGCCGGGGCCGCACTGGCCTCAGGTGTGACCACCTGCAACTGTGCGCCGAGCCGTGCCCAATCGCTGTCATCCATCTCCAACGTCAAATCCACCGGCCAGTCGCCGATGCTTCCGCGAATTCGCAACATAGGTCTGCTCCTGCACATTTCTGACTTGCATGCTCCCATGTGACTTGCGCAACGCCAAGCAGGCGGTCAAACTCCTCGCACTTTCGTTATAAGATTACATAACAAACTCTTCATTTTACTTTCGGAGACCCGCCATGCGCCGTCTGCTTCTCGCTCTGCCGTTTGCCCTGTTGCCGCTGGCCGTCGCCCACGCCGCTGAAGAACATGATCACGACCACGATCATGAACACGGCAGCCTGAGCGCCCACGAACATGGCGTCGGTCGCCTGAACGCGGCGCTGGACGGTCAGACCCTGGAGCTGGAACTGGAAAGCCCGGCGATGAACCTGGTGGGTTTCGAACACGTCGCCACCACTGACGCCGACAAAGCCAAGGTCGCCGCTGCTCGTGCGCAGCTCGAAAAGCCACTGGTACTGTTCAACCTGCCGAAAGCCGCCGGTTGCGTTGTGGCGACCCAGGAACTGGAGAGCCCGCTGTTCGGTGATAAGCCAGACGCTGATGACGAAGATGCCAAAGACGAACATCACCACGACCACAGCGAAATCCACGCGCACTACCAACTCACCTGCTCGGCCCCGGGTGCACTGAAAAACCTGGACCTGGCGAACATCTTCAACACCTTCCCGGCCACCCAGAAGATTCAGGTACAACTGATCAGCCCGAGCGGCCAGCAAGGGGTTGAAGTGACGGCCAAGGCTGCCGCCCTCAAATTCTGAATGCACTGAAATCCAAATGTGGGAGCGGGCTTGCTCGCGAAGGGGTCGTAACATTCAACAGAAATGTTGCCTGACCCACCGTTTTCGCGAGCAAGCCCGCTCCCACAAGGGTTCACCTATCAACCTGACCGGTTTCACATGACCCAAGCACTCATCGAACTGTCCGACCTGGGCTTCAGCTGGCCCGGTCACCCGCCACTGCTGGACATCCCGGCGTTTCGCCTGATGCCCGGGGAAACCCTGTTCCTCAAAGGCCCCAGCGGCAGTGGCAAGACCACCCTGCTCGGCCTGCTGGGCGGTGTGCAGAAGCCGGATCGCGGCAGCATTCGCCTGCTGGGCCAGGAGCTGACCGAACTCGGCGCCGGCGCGCGTGACCGCTTTCGCGTCGACCACACAGGCTACATCTTCCAGCAGTTCAACTTGCTGCCGTTTCTCTCGGTGCGCGAGAACGTCGAATTGCCCTGCCACTTTTCCAAACTGAGGGCCGAACGGGCGAAACAACGTCACGGCAGCGTCGACCAGGCCGCGGCCACCCTCCTCGCACATTTGGGTTTGAAGGATGAAAGCATCCTCAGTCGCCGCGCCGACTCGCTGTCCATTGGTCAGCAGCAACGGGTCGCCGCCGCGCGCGCGTTGATCGGTCAGCCGGAGCTGGTAATCGCTGACGAACCGACCTCGGCCCTGGACTACGACGCGCGCGAAAACTTCATTCGCCTGCTTTTCGCCGAATGCCGCGAAGCCGGCTCAAGCCTGTTGTTTGTCAGCCACGACCAAAGCCTCGCGCCATTGTTCGATCGCCACTTGTCGCTGGCCGAACTCAATCGCGCCGCCACTCCGTTCGAGGTTTGAGATGTATTTATTTCGTCTAGCCATGGCCAGTCTGGCTAACCGCCGCTTCACCGCGATCCTCACCGCGTTCGCCATTGCCCTGTCGGTCTGCCTGCTGTTGGCGGTGGAACGGGTGCGCACCGAAGCCAAGGCCAGCTTCGCCAGCACCATCAGCGGCACCGACCTGATCGTCGGCGCACGCTCCGGTTCGGTGAACCTGTTGCTGTACTCGGTGTTCCGCATCGGCAACGCCACAAATAACATCCGTTGGGACAGCTTCGAGCACTTCGCCAACAACCCGAAAGTGAAGTGGGCGATCCCGATGTCCCTCGGCGATTCCCATCGTGGTTACCGCGTGATGGGCACCACAGAGGCGTACTTCGAGCATTACCAGTACGGTCATCAGCAACACCTGGAATTGGCCGATGGCCGCACCTTCGCCACCGATCCATTCGAAGTGGTGCTCGGCGCCGAAGTGGCGGAGGCGCTGCACTACAAACTCGGAGATAAACTGGTGTTGGCCCATGGCGTGGCAGTGATCAGCCTGGTCAAACATGACGACAAACCGTTCACCGTGGTCGGCATTCTCAAACGCACCGGCACCCCGGTGGACCGCACGTTGCACATCAGCCTTGGTGGCATGGAAGCGATTCACGTCGACTGGCACAACGGTGTGCCGGCCCAGGGCAAAGGCAGGATCAGCGCCGATCAGGCGCGCAACATGGACCTGACGCCGCAAGCGATCACCGCGTTCATGCTTGGCCTCAACAGCAAGATTTCAACCTTCGCCGTGCAGCGCGAGATCAACGAATTCCGTGGCGAGCCAATGCTGGCGATCCTGCCCGGCGTGGCGCTGCAGGAGTTGTGGAGTTTGATGAGCACGGCGGAAAAAGCCTTGTTCGTGGTCTCGCTGTTCGTGGTGCTGACCGGTTTGATCGGCATGCTCACGGCGATCCTCACCAGCCTGAATGAACGTCGGCGCGAGATGGCGATTCTGCGCTCGGTGGGTGCCCGGCCGTGGCACATCGCGACGTTGCTGGTGCTGGAGGCGTTTGCCCTGGCGTTGTCCGGCGTAATCGCCGGGTTGGGGCTTTTGTACGTGGGCATCGCCCTGGCCCAAGGTTATGTGCAAGCCAATTACGGCTTGTACCTGCCACTCGCCTGGCCCAGTGAATATGAATGGACGCTGCTCGGTGGCATCCTGATCGCCGCGTTACTGATGGGCAGCGTGCCGGCGTGGCGCGCGTATCGCCAATCTTTGGCCGATGGCCTGTCGATCCGACTATGAGGACGTTAATAATGCCCCGCGCTCTGCTTGCGCTGTTGATGCTGGTCGCCCTGCCGCTGTGGGCGGCCGAGCCGAAAGAACTGACCTGGTCGGAAATGATCCCGCCGGACGCCGCACCGGAAGTGCCGAACATGACCCCGCTGCACGACCTGTCGCAGATGAGCAGCGCGCTGGAATCAGCGCCCGCCGCCAAGCAGGACATGCCCAATGCGCCGGTGGTGAAAAGCCTCGACGGGCAGAACATTCGTTTGCCGGGCTACATCGTGCCGCTGGAAGTAAGCGAGGAAGGCCGCGCCACGGAGTTTTTGCTGGTGCCGTATTTCGGCGCGTGCATCCATGTGCCGCCACCGCCGTCGAACCAGATCGTGCATGTGAAAAGCGAAGTGGGCGTGAAGCTCGATGAGCTGTATCAGCCGTACTGGATCGAGGGGGCGTTGCAGGTGAAAGCGTCGAGCAGCGAGTTGGCGGATGCGGGGTATCAGATGGAGGCGGACAAGATTTATGTGTATGAACTGCCGGAGTGAATCCGGCAGTTCTGTGTTGTTTGATCAATCGCCATCGCGGGCTTGCCCGCTCCCACAGGTTTTAGGTGATCCTTGTGGGAGCGGGCTTGCTCGCGAAGAGGCAATCAGCCGCACCACAAAAAACAGCCCATCACTGTTTCATTGAGCTGCATCAAAAGACCGTATCAGACGCCTCCGTACCATTGGACATCGAACATTTTTAACGTCCTTTGGAGCCCCCATGCACAAGTCCGCGCTCTGCGCTTCGCTGCTCGCCCTCGCGTTTGCAGCCCCGCTCGCCTACGCCCACGATGCCGGCGACATCATCGTTCGTGCCGGTGCAATCACCGTCAACCCGAAAGCCGACAGCTCCAGCGTCAAGGTCGATCAAGGCCCACTGGCCGGCGCCGATCTGGGTGGCAAGGCCACCATGAGCAGCGACACGCAGTTGGGCCTGAACTTCGCTTACATGATCGACAGCCACTGGGGGATCGAGCTGCTCGCCGCCTCGCCGTTCGAACATGACGTGAAGCTCAAAGGCACCGCTCTGGGTGCAGCCAACGGCAAACTCGGTACCCTGAAGCACCTGCCGCCGACCTTGAGCGTTGTGTACTACCCGCTGGACGGGAAGTCCGCGTTCCAGCCGTATGTCGGCGCCGGCATCAACTACACCTGGATCTACGACGAGCACGTCGGCAGCGAAGCGCAGGCCAACGGCTTCAGCAACTTCAAGGCAAAAAACTCCTGGGGCATGGCGTTCCAGGTCGGTGCCGACTACATGCTGACCGACACCGTGATGATCAACGCCCAAGTGCGCTACATCGACATCGATACCCGCGCAACCGTTGAGAACAACGCCGTTGCGCCGGGCACCCGGGCCAAGGTGAATGTGGATGTTGATCCGTTCATCTACATGGTTGGCCTGGGCTACAAATTCTAAGGCCCCTTCGTCGGAACGCCGCCCGGAGCAAGCCCGCTCCCACAGTGGATGTGTGTCATGCACAGATCAAATGTGGGAGCGGGCTTGCTCGCGAAGACGTCCGCCCAGACAACAAAAATCCAAAAGCAAAAAAGGCGCCTCGAAAGGCGCCTTTTTCATGACTGGGTGAACCTCAGCGTCCCAACAACCGCGCCAAGCCAACACTCATCGGTGTCTGCTCCGGGTAAGTAAAGCGCTCCAGCAACCGCCGGTTATTCGCTCGCGAGTGGCGGATGTCACCGGAACGTGCCGGGCCGTAACTCACCGGTGGCAATTGACCGACCACCGCCGACAGCGCTTCAAGCATTTGCTTGAGGGAGGTCGCCTGGTTCCAGCCGACGTTGACCGCGCCGACTTCAACCTGCGGTTGCTCGATGGCTTGCACCAGCAAGCCCACCAGGTCCTCGACGTACACGAAATCGCGCGTCTGCTCGCCATCGCCAAACACGGTGATCGGCAGGCCTTTCTGCGCGCGTTCGCTGAAAATACTGATCACGCCGGAGTACGGCGAGGACGGATCCTGACGCGGACCGAAGATGTTGAAAAAGCGGAAAATCACCGGCTCCAGCGCATGCTGGCGACGGTAGAAATCGAAGTAATACTCGCTGGCCAACTTGTCCGACGCATACGGCGTCAACGGTGCTTTGGGCGTATCTTCGTCGATCGATTCGCCTTCACCATTGTTGCCGTAGACCGCCGCACTGGAGGCGTACAGCACTCGCTTGACGCCGGCCTGGCGCATGGCTTCGCAGACATTCAGCGAGCCGATGAAATTGCTTCGGTGGGTCTTCACCGGATCGTCTACCGAGGCCTGCACCGAAGCCACCGCCGCCAGGTGCGCCACAGCACTGCAACCGAGCATGGCCTGGGCCACCAACGCAGCGTCGGCGACGTCACCTACGATGAGTTCGACCTTGGGGTTATCCAGCGGCAAGTTGCTGCGCTTGCCGGTGGACAGGTCATCGAGAATACGCACCGAATGCCCCTTGGCGAGCAAGGCATCGGTCAGGTGCGAACCGATGAAACCGGCACCGCCGGTGATTAAAACAGGGCCGTCAGCCATGGCGATAGAACCTATCCAGTAAGCCTGGGAGTGCCGCGCGCCAGGCGCGGGGCTTGATCCCGAACGTGTGCAGAATTTTCTTGCAGGCCAGCACCGCGTGTTGCGGCTCTTCGGCGGCGTCCGGGCGCGCGGCGTGAGCCTGGGCGGTCGGCGCTTCGATGGCCAGCGGATGCAGGCTGCGTGCTTCGGTCAGGATCGCCTGACCCAGCGCCAGCGGCGTCGTCGCCTCATGCCCGGCGTAATGATAAGTGCCCCACAGCGGCGCCGCGCAATCAAGTTGCTTGAGCACCGAAATGATCACCCGCGCCGCGTCGTCGACCGGTGTCGGGTTGCCCCGGCGGTCGTCGGCCATCAGCAGCTCTTCAGGGTGTTCGGCGCGATCGAGGAAACGCCCGAGGGTGCCGTCGGGGCTGTCATCGAGCAGCCAACCGAAGCGCAGCAGCACATGTTGCGGGCAAGTGGCGCGCACGCTTTGTTCGATCCGCCACAAGGCCTGACCGCGCAAGCCCAGCGGTACCGGTTCGTCTTTTTCGCTGTAAGCGGTCGCCCGGGAGCCGTCAAACACGCGATAGCTCGAAGGTTGCAGCAGAACGATGTTGTGGTGCTGGCACAGTTCGGCCAGACGCTCGATCGCCCGTTCCTGCCCGGCCAGACGCTGCTCGCTGACCGTCTCCGCCTGAAACCAGTCGAAGTAGTAGGCGAGATTGATCAGCGCGTCCGGGCGGGTGTCGTCGAGCAGTTGCGTCAGGCTCGCGGCATCCCAGCCGTCTTGCGGTGGGCGGGGGGCGAGGAAACCGATGTCTTCCTCCGCACCGAGGCGAATCAGCGCCTGCCCAAGGGCATTTCCGCCGCCCAGTAACATAAGGCGCATTCGCATAGAGTCAGCAGGCCCAGTCTGATTGGAACGATGGCTTTATCGACAGCGCCCACGGGCGATGTCGTTGTTAGTTGCCGGAATCGTTGCATTTTGCGGGTTTAGTGCGCAACCGTCATCCGTAAAGTGTAGATCCCGGGGATTTGTGGTGCCTGTCCTGGCCCAATCGCGAGCAGGCTCGCTCCCACAGGGGGGCTGCGGCGCACACAAATCCAATGTGGGAGCGAGCAGGCTCGCGATGAGGCCCTTGGAAACACTGAAGGTCTTGAGCGGTACTTGCATCTTCAGTCCCCCACCCGCATAAATTACCCCATGAATCTGCCCATCCCCACGGACGCGGCCCTGGCAGGCTTCCACCCCGCCGTCAGCGCCTGGTTCAGCAACACGTTCCCGACGGTCACCGCCGCCCAGGCCCTGGCGTGGCCGTTGATCCGCCAGCACCGCTCGACACTGATCGCCGCGCCCACCGGGTCCGGCAAAACCCTCACGGCATTCCTTGCGGTCATCGACGATCTGGTCCACCGGGGTCTGGACAACGGCGGCCATCTGCCCGACGAAACCCTGGTGGTCTACGTCTCACCACTGAAAGCCCTGTCCAACGACATCCAGATCAACCTGCAAACCCCGCTGGCCGGCATCACCGAGCAATTGCGCGCCATGGGCCTGCCCCAATTGCAGATCAACACCGCCGTGCGCACCGGCGATACGCCGCAAAAAGAGCGCTCGGCCATGCGTCGAAATGCGCCGCACATTCTGGTGACCACCCCGGAATCCCTTTATGTGCTGCTCGGCTCCGACTCCGGCCGGCAGATGCTCGGCACCACGCGCACGGTGATCGTCGACGAAATCCACGCCATCGCCGCCAGCAAACGCGGCAGCCATTTGGCGCTGAGCCTCGAACGATTGCAGGCGCTGTGCGCCGCCTCGCTGATGCGCATCGGCCTGTCCGCCACGCAAAAACCCATCGAAGCGGTCTCGCGCTTTCTGGTTGGTCGTGATCGCGAGTGCGAAATCATCGACATCGGCCACGCCCGTCCGCGGGATCTAGACATCGAAGTGCCGCCAGTGCCGTTGTCGGCGGTGATGGCCAACGATGTCTGGGAACTGGTCTACGACCGGCTCGCCGCCCTCGCCCGCGAACACCGCACTACCCTGGTTTTCGTCAACACCCGGCGCCTGGCCGAGCGCCTGAGCCGGCATTTGAGCGAGCGTCTTGGCAAAGAGGCCGTCGCCGCGCACCACGGCAGCCTGGCCAAGGAGTTTCGCCTCGACGCGGAACAGCGGCTCAAGCGCGGCGACCTGCAAGTGCTGATCGCCACGGCCTCGCTGGAGCTGGGGATCGACATTGGCGACGTCGACCTGGTGTGCCAGATCGCCTCGCCGCGCTCGATTGCCGGGTTTCTGCAACGGGTCGGCCGCTCCGGGCACCAGGTCGGCGGCACGCCCAAGGGCCGTTTGTTCGCCACCACCCGCGATGACTTGATCGAATGCACCGCCCTGCTCGACTGCGTGCGCCGTGGCGAACTCGACACCTTGCAGATTCCCAAGGCGCCGCTGGACGTGTTGGCGCAGCAGATCATCGCCGAAGTCAGCTGCCAGGAATGGCAAGAGCAGGCCTTGCTGGAAATGTTCCGCAAAGCCTCGCCCTACGCCGAACTCGACGATAAACATTTCCAGGCGCTGCTGCACATGCTCGCCGAGGGCTACAACGGTCGGCAGGGCATCCGCAGCGCTTACCTGCACCGCGACGCCGTGACCCGCACATTGCGCGGTCGTCGGGGCAGCAAACTGACAGCCGTGACCAGCGGCGGAACGATTCCGGACAACGCCGATTACAGCGTGCTGCTCGAACCTCAAGGGCTGAACATCGGCAGCGTCAACGAAGACTTTGCGGTGGAAAGCATCGCCGGGGATATCTTCCAGTTGGGCAATACGTCGTATCGAATCCTGCGCGTCGAAACCGGCAAGGTCCGGGTCGAAGACGCTCAGGGCCAGCCGCCGACCATTCCGTTCTGGCTCGGTGAAGCGCCTGGGCGCAGCGCAGAATTGTCATTCGCCGTGGCGCGCCTGCAAGCGCAGCTCGACGAATTGCTCGGCGCCACACCGGGCAACTTGCAGCCGGCCATCGACTGGCTGACCGACACCCTCGGCCTGAACCTGGCCAGCGCCGAGCAACTGATGGATTACCTGGCCAGGGCGCGCCTGACGCTCGGCGCCCTGCCGTCACAAGACACGCTGCTGATGGAGCGGTTTTTCGATGAGTCCGGCGGCACGCAACTGATTATCCACACGCCGTTCGGCAGTCGTATCAACCGCGCCTGGGGCCTGGCCCTGCGCAAGCGTTTCTGCCGCACCTTCAACTTCGAATTGCAGGCCGCCGCCAGCGAAGACGCGATCGTGCTGTCGCTGTCCACCAGCCACAGCTTCGAACTCGACGACGTCTGGCGCTACGTGCACAGCAACTCGGCGGAGCACCTGCTGATCCAGGCGATACTCGATGCGCCGCTGTTCGGCGTGCGCTGGCGCTGGAATGCCGGGGTGGCGCTCGCGTTGCCGCGTTACACCGGTGGGCGCAAAGTCGCGCCGCAGATCCAGCGGATGAAAAGCGAAGACCTGATCGCCAGTGTGTTCCCCGATCAGATCGCCTGCGTGGAAAACCTCGCCGGCGAACGTGAAGTGCCCGAGCATCCGTTGGTGGAACAGACCCTCGATGATTGCTTGCACGAGGCCATGGACTGCGAAGGCTGGCTGGCGTTGTTGCGGCGCATGGAAAGCGGCGACGTCCGACTGATCAGCCGCGATTTGCCGGCGCCCTCGCCACTGGCAGCTGAAATTCTCAGCGCCCGCCCCTACACCTTTCTCGACGATGCACCACTGGAAGAGCGCCGCACGCAAGCGGTGCTCAACCGGCGCTGGACCGATCCGCAGTCCACTGACGATTTGGGTGCGCTGGACGCCGAAGCGATTCAAGCGGTGCGCGACGAAGCCTGGCCAGCCCCCACAAGCGTCGATGAAATGCACGAGGCCTTGATGAGCCTGGCGGGCATCTCCGAAGCCGAGGCGCAGGCCAATGCGCATTGGCTGGACTGGCTGAACGCCCTCGCTGAAAGCGGCCGCGCCAGCCGTTTGCAGATCAATGCCGGGCAATCGCTGTGGCTGGCGCTGGAGCGATTGACCTGCCTGCGGGCTATTTATCCACAGGCGATGTTGCTGCCACCAATCGAGGCGCTAACGGGATTCGATGAAGTCTGGGAGCCGGATGAAGCAGTGCTGGAAGTGATTCGCGCGCGGCTCAGTGCGTTTGGTCCACTGCCGTTAAAAGCGATTGCTGAACCCTTGGGATTGCCGGCCATTGAAGTCACCCAAACCCTGGCGCAACTGGAGCGCGAAGGTTATGTGCTGCGCGGTCAATTCACCCCTGGCGCCAGCGAGGATGAATGGTGCGAACGGCATCTGTTGGCGCGGATTCACCGCTACACGGTCAAGCGTCTGCGGCGTGAGATCGAGCCGGTGGCGTTGCAGGATTTCATGCGGTTTCTGTTCGACTGGCAGCATCTGTCCGCCGCGACTCAAGGCCAAGGCAACGCGGTGTTGCCCTCCATCCTCGCGCAGTTCGAAGGCTACCCCGCCGCGGCTTCAGCCTGGGACAGCGACATTCTGCCGATGCGGATCAAAGGCTATTCGGCGAGTTGGCTGGACGACCTGTGCCGCAGCGGCAAACTGGTGTGGACTCGCCTGACTGCGCGCAACAGAAGCGCCGGCACGGCGCTGCGCAGCACGCCGATTCTGTTGCTGCCGCGCAGTCAGGTCGGGTTGTGGAGCAGCCTGACCGAACAGACCCCGGTCAGCGAACTGTCGCCCAAGACGCAGAAGGTTTACGAAGCGCTCAGCCAACACGGCGCGCTGTTTTTCGATGAGTTGATTCACGAGGCGCATCTGCTGCGCGCCGAGCTGGAAATTGCCTTGCAGGAACTGGTCGGCGCCGGGCTGGTAAACGCCGACAGTTTCGCCGGCCTGCGAGCGCTGATCACACCGGCCAGCAAACGGCAGAATCGCAGCAGCCGACGCGGGCGTGGGGCGTTTGTCGGCGGGATGGATGATGCCGGTCGCTGGGCCTTGCTGCGACGGGGTCCCGCCGCGCCGGTTGTGGATAACAAACGGCCGGCGCCGACGCCGAGCGACACCCTGGAACACATCGCCATGACCTTGCTTCGGCGCTACGGCGTGGTGTTCTGGCGCTTGCTGGAGCGGGAGGCGGATTGGCTGCCGAGCTGGCGGGAATTGCTGCGCACCTTCCATCGTCTGGAGGCACGGGGGGAGATTCGCGGCGGGCGGTTTGTCAGTGGGTTGGCCGGGGAGCAGTTTGCGTTGCCGGAGGCAATTCCGCTGCTGCGTGAAGTGCGGCGCCGACCGCATGGCGGGAGTCTGATTGCGGTGTGCGGGGTTGATCCGCTGAACCTTGCGGGGACGTTATTGCCCGGCGCGAAGGTGCCGGCGTTGGCAAGCAATCGGTTGGTGTATCGGGATGGGTTGCCAGCGGCGGCCGAGATTGCCGGCAAGCAGGTTTACTGGGTGGAGCTGGATCAGCAATTGGCGTCCGAGTTGCACAACAAACTGACCCGGCATTGATGGTGTGTGGGCGGGCCTCTTCGCGAGCAAGTCGAATCGTCGCACCGCCGCTCCCACATTTGAACTGTGTTGGTCACAAAATGTGTATACACAGCAGATCCCCTGTGGGAGCGGTGGTGCGACGATTCGACTTGCTCGCGAAGAGGCCATCAGCACCAATACAAAATCATTGGGTACGAGGCTGATCCGGCAGCATCACCGGCGAATTTTCGGCCACCGGCCCATCATCTGCCATCGCCTGCCTCGGCATCAAAACCTGCTGTGGATAAGTCTGCGCGAAATGCACCCACGGGCTGTTATCCACAAGCTTCTTCAAGCGCTGGTTAAACGCCCGGCTCACCGCATATTGCCCCCCCGACACCGTGCGAAACTGCGCCGTCAGCACTACTCCGTTGAGGTCCATTTTGTCGACGCCGAACACGTCCAGCGGCCCTTGCAGGTTGTACTTGAGAAATGCGTCCTCACGGATCGAGTCCCCCGCCTCACGGATCAACTCGATGGCCTTGTCGACATCGGTGTCGTAGGTGAACTGCACCGAGAAAAACGCGTAAGCGAACTGCCGCGATTGGTTGGTCACAGCCTTGATCTGGCCGAACGGCACCGAGTGCACGAAACCCTTGCCGTCACGCAGGCGCAAGGTGCGGATGGTCAGGCCCTCGACCGTGCCGGCGTGGCCGGAGTCGAGCACCACCCAGTCGCCGATCGACAGGGTGTCTTCGATGATGATGAACAGTCCGGTGATCACGTCCTGCACCAGTTGCTGCGAACCGAAACCGATGGCCAGGCCGACCACCCCGGCACCGGCCAGCAACGGCGCAACGTTTATCCCGAGGTTGGCCATGGTGGTGATCGCGCAGATCACCACGAGGATGATTTTGATCGCGTTGCGCAGCAGCGGCAGGATGGTTTTGACCCGCGTGCTGGGCTGCGTCGTGCGTTTGTTGAGCGGCGGTTTCAGCGCTTCCTGGATTGCCGTATCCAGCACGACCCACAGCAACCAGGTCACCAGAAAGATCAGCCCCATGCTACTCAACGACTCACTGATCGCCCGCCCTACCGAGTTTTTCTCGGCGAATTCGAACAGCGACACGCCCCAGATCCGCCCAAGGATTTCGATGAACGCCACGGCCATGACAATCCGCAGCAACGCATGCAGCAGACTGAGGAAGCGCTCCTTGTAGGCGCTGCTGTGCTGGATCGCGGTGACCTGACGCGACTTGAACATGTGCTGGAAAATCGTGCTGAGAAACACCGTGGCGATCAGCAGGATGGTGGTGAACAACGCACAGCGCAGGGCTTTCTGATTGTCATCGCCGACGCCGAGCAAGTTGATCGCCGAGACCATCACCATCAGCAGAATCGGCCAGTACCAGAGCCCGGAAAAGATCCGCAGGGATTCTTGCAGTGACGGCTGTTTGAGGCGCTGGGCCAGCGGCCGGTTACGGATCAGATGCGCCACCGGGCGCCTTAGGCGAATCACCAATAATCCGAAAATGATCGAGACGAAAAAACCGGTCAGCACTGCAGCGCTGCTGGTGATGTTGCCGCCCAGTTGCCGGGCGATTTGCGGGCTGGTCAGCGCATCGCTGAGCGCAGCGAGGAAGCCGATCAGGAACAGCGGCCGTGGGCAGAAATCGCGGATGATCTGCACCGCCGTGCGCTTGTGGCCGGTGTTGAACATGACGATCACGCAGAGCAGTATCGAGGTCGAGAAAATCCCGCTGCTGGTGGCGTAGGCAAAACACAACGCCAGCGCGCGGCCCACCGAGGCCGGCAGGAAATGGCTGACGTAGAGGGTCAACGGCAGACAGATCAAGGCCGGCAGCGTGTAGGGCAACACATAATTGAGCAAATCCTGACTGCGTTGGCGGGTGCGCAGCCAGCGGCCCTGGTTCAAGCGTTTGGCGAGGATCCCGCCGAGCACGGTGAGCAAGGCAAAGGTGCCGAGCCAGATCCCGGATAACATCAGGAAGTCACCGATCACGCTCCAGCCTGAACGGCTCGAGGGTCGATTGACCAGTTTGTCCACTTCATCCGCCGCCCGATCGGCCCGCAGGCGCCAGGCGTCGACCAGGTCTTCGTTGAGGTCGAGCTTGTCCTGAACGTCGTCGATGCTGGAACTGATGGCCCCGAGCAGGCCGCCCTGGACCAACGGTTCCGGCGCAGCGGGCTCCTCGGCAGCGGCGGGAACACCCGGCAACGCGGCGGCTTCCAGCTCGTTGCTGCCCAGAAACAGCAACGCCCCCAGTAGTATCGCGGTCTTGAACTTGAGCAAAACGGGAAGCTCCTTGGGAAGGGTCTGTAAGGAACTGATCGGCAAATGGCGGGCAAGTTCGGTTTTGCCCGCGAGATAACAGCCAACACATCCCCCTGTCTGATCGTTCCCACGCTCCGCGTGGGAATGCAGCCAGGGACGCTCTGCGTCCCAAGAGCGGACGCGGAGCGTCCGATGAGGCATTCCCACGCAGAGCGTGGGAACGATCTTCACCAAGCAGGACGATCTTTGCGCACAAGGCAAATATCAAATGCCCACCCTTCTATTTTTCCGCACAACCCAAACCCCGACACTGCGCTCCATCAATCAAACACACCGGAGTTGCAGTCATGCCCATTGCCTTGCTCGCGCTGACCCTCAGCGCCTTCGCCATCGGGACGACCGAGTTCGTCATCGTTGGCCTGTTACCCACCATCGGCGCCGACCTCGGTGTCAGCCTGCCGTCCGCCGGCCTGTTGGTCAGCCTCTATGCCTTGGGCGTTGCCATCGGCGCCCCGGTGCTGACCGCCCTCACCGGCAAAGTCCCGCGCAAATTGCTGCTGTTGTCGCTGATGGTGCTGTTCACCCTCGGCAACCTGCTGGCGTGGCAAGCCCCAAGTTATGAATCGCTGATCCTCGCGCGGATCGTCACCGGTCTCGCCCACGGGGTGTTTTTCTCGATTGGCTCGACCATCGCCACCAGCCTGGTGCCGAAGGAAAAAGCCGCCAGCGCGATTGCGATCATGTTTACCGGCCTGACCGTAGCGCTGGTCACCGGCGTGCCCTTGGGGACGTTTATCGGTCAGCATTTTGGCTGGCGTGAAACTTTTCTCGCCGTATCCGCATTGGGTGTGATCGCCTTTATCGGCAGCCTGCTTTACGTGCCGAAGAACATCGCCCACAGCAAACCCGCTTCGTTGCTGCAGCAATTGCAGGTACTCAAGCAACCGCGCCTGCTGCTGGTGTACGCCATGACCGCGGTCGGTTACGGCGGCTCGTTCATCGCCTTCACCTTCCTGGCGCCGATTCTTCAGGACATTTCCGGCTTCAGCGCCGGCACCGTTAGCCTGGTGTTGCTGGTCTACGGCATCTCGGTGGCCGTCGGCAATATCTGGGGCGGCAAACTGGCGGACAAACGCGGCCCGATCAGCGCGCTGAAAATCATCTTCGCCCTGCTCGCTGCCGTGCTGTTCGTGCTGACCTTTACCGCCGGCAACCCATGGCTGGCGCTGGCCACCGTGCTGGTCTGGGGCGCGGTCGCATTCGGCAACGTGCCAGGGCTGCAGGTGTATGTGGTGCGCCAGGCCGAGCATCACACGCCGCAGGCGGTGGACGTGGCGTCGGGGCTGAACATCGCGGCCTTCAACCTAGGCATCGCCGGTGGCGCGTGGGGTGGTGGTCTGATCGTTGCTCATATGGGTCTGATCCACACGGCGTGGATTGGCGGGTTGGTGGTGTTGGTTGCGCTGGTGCTGACGGCGTGGAGTGGGCGTCTTGACCGCCTCGGCCCTGCGTATGCCGAGAGCTCAACCCGTATCGTCGCCACACACTGAATCCCCCTTGTAGGAGCCGGCTTGCTGGCGATAGCGGTGTGTCAGTCACATAGATGTTGAATGTGCCATCGCTATCGCCAGCAAGCCGGCTCCTACAGGTCCGTGCGTCTATTCAAGCTGTGCACCGTCCGTACTCCCGTCGAAACTTTCTCGGTTATCCCACGGTCATCAAAAGACAGGGGCAACCGAGGACCATTAGACGGGAGGCGACATGGCGGCGATTCACATTGGTATTTCAGGCTGGCGCTACACACCCTGGCGGGGAGGTTTCTACCCGAAGGGGCTGACCCAGAAGCGCGAATTGCAATTTGCGTCACGGGCGGTCAACAGCATCGAAATCAATGGATCGTTTTACGCCCTGCAACGGCCTGAACGTTATGCCCAGTGGTACGCCGAAACCCCGGCGGACTTCGTGTTCAGCGTTAAAGCCCCACGGTTCATTACCCACATCAGACGTCTGCGGGACATTCATAAACCGCTGGCGAACTTCTTTGCCTCCGGGATCCTGGAGCTCAAAGAAAAACTCGGCCCGATCCTCTGGCAGTTCCCGCCCAATTTCAAATTTGACGTCGAGCTGTTCGAGAGTTTCCTCGAGCAATTGCCCCACGACACCCAACAAGCAGCCGCCCTCGCCCGCCAGCACGATTCACACCTGCACGGCCCCGCCAGCCTGAAGGCGTACAAGAAAAAGCCGCTGCGTCACGCCGTTGAAATCAGAAACGAGACCTTCGTTGATCCGGCGTTCGTGCGCCTGCTCAAGCGCTACAACGTTGCCCTGGTCATCGCCGACACCGCCGGAAAATGGCCGTACCGCGAAGACGTCACCAGTGATTTCGTTTACCTGCGCCTGCACGGCGCCGAAGAACTCTACGCCAGCGGCTACACCCCCGAGGCGCTGGAACGCTGGGGCGAGCGGATCGACGCCTGGAACCACGGCCGGCAACCGGCGGATCCGCAACTGATCGCACCTCGACAGAAGCCGAAAGCGCGCAAGTCCCGGGAAGTGTTCTGCTATTTCGACAACGACATCAAAATCCGCGCGCCCTTCGATGCGCGACGCCTGCTTGAGCACTTCCATCTCGACAAGGACCTCGCTACCGCCCCCGGCGAACCTGTTGCCGAAGGGGTATTGCCATGAGCATTTCCGAACCGGTCGGCACCACCGACGAGCAGCAACCCATCATCACCGCCGTGCGCCGTTTCACCGTGCTGACGGTCAATACCCACAAGGGTTTCACCGCGCTCAATCGGCGCTTCATCCTGCCGGAACTGCGCGAAGCGGTGCGCAGCGTGTCCGCTGATGTGGTGTTTTTGCAGGAAGTCCACGGCACCCACGAGCATCATCCCCAGCGCTACAGCAACTGGCCGACGATGCCGCAGTATGAGTTCCTCGCCGACTCCCTTTGGCCGCAGTTTGCCTATGGCCGCAACGCGGTGTACCCGGCGGGTGATCACGGCAATGCGCTGCTGTCGAAATTTCAGATTATTCGCCATGACAACCTCGACGTTTCGATCAGCGGCCACGAGAACCGCGGCATCCTGCATTGCGTGCTGCGCCTGCCGGGCGATGGCCGGGAAGTGCACGCGATTTGCGTACATCTGGGGTTGCGTGAGTCCCACCGAACGGAACAACTGAAGTTGCTGGCACGACGCCTCGAAGAACTTCCGGACGACGCCCCGGTGATTATCGCCGGTGACTTCAACGATTGGCGCCAGCGCGCCGATGCGTTGCTCAAGCCCTGCGGTCTGCGCGAGGTGTTCGCCGAACACCACGGCAAACCGGCGCGCAGTTTTCCGGCGCGGATGCCGGCGCTACGACTGGACCGCATCTACGTGCGCAACCTCAAGGCCAGCCGTCCGCAAGTGCTGGCGGCGCGGCCCTGGTCACACCTTTCCGACCACGCACCGCTATCGGTGGAGATCGAGCTATGAGCAGCGCCCCGATGGAAAAAGCCACCGTTGAACACGTACCGACCACCCCACCGGTCCGTGAACCCGGCGTGGTGGACGTTGAATACGGCTGGCAGGGCAACAACCTCGTGGAAATGCTGGAAAACGGCGAAGCCTATTTCCCGCGGGTGTTCGAGGCCATGCGTCAGGCCAAGACTGAAATCCTCCTGGAAACCTTCATTGTGTTCGAGGACAAGGTCGGCAATGAGCTGCAGCAAGTGCTGATCGAGGCCGCACAGCGCGGCGTACGGGTCACGGCCAGCCTCGATGGATTTGGCTGTGGCGAGTTGACGACCGGGTATCTCAATGCGTTGAGCGAAGCCGGCGTGCGCCTGCAAATATTTGATCCGGCACCCAAGCATCTGGGTATCCGCACCAACTGGTTCCGCCGCCTGCACCGCAAGATTGTGGTGGTGGACGGCACGATTGCGTTCATCGGCGGGATCAACTTTTCCGCCGATCATCTGGCCGACTTCGGCCCCGAGGCCAAGCAGGATTACTCGGTTGAAGTACAAGGCCCCGCAGTGGCGGACATTCATCATTTCGCGCTGCTGCAAAGTGGCCGCCCGGGTCGCGCCAAATACTGGTGGCAACGCCGTCGGCAGCGGCGCTCGGAACTGGCGTTCAGCGACCACGACGGCCAGGTTCGCCTAGTGTTCCGCGACAACGGCGACCATCGCACGGATATCGAAGAGGTTTACCGCCAGGTGCTGCGCAGTGCCCAGCGCCGTGTGGTGATCGCCAATGCCTACTTCTTTCCGGGTTACCGCTTGCTGCGCGAGATCCGTAACGCAGCTCGCCGTGGCGTGGACGTGCGTCTGATCCTGCAGGGGCAACCGGACATGCTGGTGGCCAAACTGGCCGCGCGCATGACCTACGACTATCTGCTCAAGTCCGGCGTGCAGATCTACGAATACTGCGAACGCCCGCTGCACGGCAAAGTCGCGCTGGTGGATGAGGACTGGAGCACCGTCGGCTCGAGCAATCTTGACCCGTTGAGCCTGTCCATGAACCTGGAAGCCAATGTGTTGATCCGCGACCGAGCCTTCAACCAAGACCTGTTCGAACGGCTCGAAGTGCTGAGCAATAACCATTGCAAAGCCATGTCAGCGGACAAGTCACCGCGCGGACGGATCTGGCACATGACCGTCGGCTTCCTGGTGTTTCACTTCCTGCGCCATTTCCCGGCATGGGCCGGTTGGCTGCCGGCGCATAAACCTCGTCTGAAACCCTTCACTCATGCAGCCGGGAGCGACCACCATGGACCGCGTTGAAGCTCAACCGGCACCTCACGATGACAGCGCAACACCTGTCCCGGAAAAGAAAACACGCTGGAGCCGCTGGAAAAAACCGCTGACGATGCTGTTTTTCCTGGCGCTGATCGTGCTGTTGACGATGCTTGCCCAGCGCATCGAATGGGATGAAGTGTTCCACACCCTGGCCAATTTCAAAGTGCGCACGCTGATCATTGCGTCCGGCCTGACGCTGGTGAGTTTTCTGGTGTACGCCTGCTTCGACCTGATCGGCCGCACCTACATCCGGCAGGACCTGACCTGGAAACAGATCTTGCCCGTGGGAATCATCAGCTACGCCTTCAACCTCAACCTGAGCGCCTGGGTCGGCGGAATTGCCATGCGTTATCGCCTGTATTCACGACTCGGGGTGAGCAAAAGCAACATCGCCAAAATCCTCGGGCTGAGCCTGGCGACCAACTGGTTTGGCTACATGGTGATTGCGGGCGCGGTGTTCAGCAGCGGACTGGTGAGAATGCCGCCGGGCTGGAAGTTGAGCAGCGATGCGTTGCAAGGTGTGGGCGTGCTGCTGTTGCTGGTGAGCGCGGGGTATCTGGCGGCGTGCCAGTTCTCCAAGCGTCGGGAATGGTCGATACGCGGAGTGGAAATCAACCTGCCGTCGCTGCGCATGGCGGTGCTGCAACTGGCCCTCGGGGCGCTCAACTGGTCGCTGATGGCGGCGGTGATTTTCACGTTGTTGCCGAACAAGCTGGATTATCCGTTGGTGCTGGGCGTGTTGCTGATCAGCGCGATTGCCGGGGTGATTACTCACATTCCTGCGGGGCTTGGGGTGTTGGAGGCGGTGTTTGTGGCGTTGTTGCAGCATGAGGCTTCGCGAGGAAGCCTGGTGGCGGGGTTGCTGGCGTATCGGGCGATCTATTTTATCTTGCCGTTGCTGATTACGTTGGTGATGTATTTAGTCGTGGAGGCCAAGGCCAAGTCGCTGCGGATTGCCAAGAAACCTTCATGAGATTTTTGGTGAGGCGGATGACGCCTTCGCGAGCAAGCCCGCTCCCACAGGGTTCTCCGGTGCTAACGCTATTTGCGTGACCCCGCTGAACCTGTGGGAGCGGGCTTGCCCGCGAAGGCGTCCGCAAGACCACCGCTCATTTTGATTGAATAATGCTCAACCGCTCACCCACGACCATCTCGGTAATCCAGTCCACCAGAATCGACGTATACGCCTGTTGCGAAACCGGCTCGCTCAACGCGTGATCGGCGCCGTCGATAATCCGGTGCGTCAGCGAATGCGTCTGCTGGCACGCGGCGCGGTAGCTCATGATCGTGGCGTGAGGCACGAAGTCGTCGGTCTCGGACTCCACGAGCAGCACATCCCCGGTGAATTGCGAGCAGGCATGCAGTGCGCGATTGCTGTCGGCGCGCACCAGCGTGTTGCGGTAATCGCGCAAATCCGCCTTGTCCAGTTCACGTTTGGGCGTGTGCCATTCATCGTCGCGATACAGCGCCGGCACCCGCAGCGCCAGCCAGCGTACCGGGCGCAACGAAGTCAGAATCGAGGCCAGATAACCGCCGTAACTGGTGCCGACCACCGCAATGGCGGAAGTGTCGAGCGCCGGGTGAGCGAGCAAGCGGTCGTATGCCGCCAGCAGGTCGCGCAGGTTGTCTTCACGGGTGACGCGAGTGAGCGGGATGCCGGTGCCGCCGGTGTGCCCGCGCAAGTCGAACGTCAGGCACACACATCCCAGGCCGGCGATGCCTTTGGCCCGTTCCAGGTCCCGTTCCTGGCTGCCACCCCAACCGTGCACAAACAACACGCCGGGGACTTTCGATTTGGGGCTCAGAAATGTCCCGCTCATCTGTTCATCGTCGATGTCGATCTGAATGGTTTCGCTTCTAGCCGTCATAGGATTTGACCGTTACGTACTTGAGAAGAAAGTCACTGTTTTCCGCCGGCCCGCGGTACACCTCGATGGCGTCCGCCGGCAGCGGTTGATCGATGTAGGTTTCTACCGAAGACACGCGAATCGCACGCATCGCCGGGTCGTTGACGAAGCTCTGCAACGCCGCCACTTCGGCACTGCTGGCACCGCCCATGCGCCAGGACTGTTCGAGCACGCCGCTGCGCTGCTGGCCGTTACTGTCCAGGCCTTGGGCGATGTCATAGTTGCGACGCGAGGCGTAGAAACCGGGATAGGCCTCGTCCGCCGCGCTGTCGAACACTTGCGCTTGCTGGATCGCCAGGCGCACATCGTCAGGCAGGTCCAGTTCCAGCAAATCTTCGTAGTACCCCTGCACCACCAGCAGATTGGACCCTCCATAAACCTGCTCGCCCTGACCGTCTTCGGTCAAGTATTGATCACCGCAATAGCTCAGCACCCTGCCGCCGATAAAGCTCTGGCCGACGCTGTGGGTGATCACGTTGTCGAGATCCTGTTCAAGCACCACACCTTCGCCAAACAGTGCCTTGGCATCGGTGCGAGCCAGAACGGCGTCGAACTGGTCGAGGCCTTTGATCACTTCCTGACCACGTCCGGCGCAGGCATGAATCGGCTTGATGCGAATAGGGCCGGCGTCGAGCAAATGCTCCGCCGCTGGCCGCGCATCGTCGAACGAGAACACGCTGAGGCCATCGAGCACGACGTTGCGCACCCGTTGGGAAAACAGCGCAGACCAGCCTTCCGGGGCGTGCGCATTTTTATTGCGCAACCCGTGGCTGATGGCTTTGGTGCAGATGAAATCGTGGTCGACGTAACCACCCCACAAATCGTCAGGCCCCTTGATGCCCAATGCCTGGGCGGCAGCGACGCCGACCAGGGTTTGGGTCGGCAACAGATAAAGATCCCGGCCGTTATGAAGTTCGGGGTCGTAACTGCCGCCGAACTTGAGACCCAGGATTTGCGCCAGCCAGCGGGCCAGCGCGCGATTGGTCTCGATTTCGTGCTGGGGCGCCTCGGGGCGGACCGAGTGGGCGACCACCAGTTTCTTGCGGTTTGTTGGGGTCATGCGTCCCCCTTCAATCTGCGTTTGATGAATGTAGTTGATGGGGTGCAGAGATCAAGCCATTGAGGGTTGGTTAGAAACGACTTCCGAATCAGGCAGTTGCTTCGAAGGTGATAGCACTAAGCCTGTTTTATTCTGCACGACGAGAGTTCTAACTCCTGCATTTTGCACGACTGACACGGATCTAATGTGGGAGCGGGCTTGCTCGCGAATGCGGTGTATCAGTCAGCGTCAATGTCGACTGACACGCCGCATTCGCGAGCAAGCCCGCTCCCACAGGGGGTTGGTGGGTTACGTCGATCGGGTTGCAGCAGAGGGCTACACGCCAAATCGGGTGCGGTAATCGCTCGGCGCCAGCCCGGTGATTTTCTTGAACATCGCCCGGAACGCCCCCGGGTCCTGATAACCCACGGTCCACGCGATATGATCGATGGTGCCGTTGGTGAACTCGAGCATTTCCCGAGCCTTGCCGACCCGTAGGTGCTGGCAATACTCGGTGGGTTTCAACCCGGTCGCCGCGCGGAAGCGGCGCAGGAACGTGCGTTCTTCCAGCCCTGCCCGCTCGGCCATCGCCGTCAGCGACACATCGGTCGCGCCGGTGCTTTGCAGCCAATGCTGAACCTTGAGAATCGACGCGTCGCCATGGCTGAGAATCGGTGAAAAGTTGCTGCCGCATTCACTCGCGCTGTCGCTGTGTTCCACCACCAGGAAACGCGCGGTGCCGGTGGCGATGCTCGGGCCGAGCAGACGGTCTACCAGGCGCAGGCCCAGCTCGGACCAGGCCATCAGCCCGGCGGTGGTGATCAAGTCGCCGTCGTCGACGATGGGCGTATCGGCCTTGAGCTTGATCGCCGGATATCGCTCGGCAAAGGTTTTGGCCGAGGTCCAGTGAGTCGTAGCACTGCGGCCATCGAGCAGGCCACTTTCGGCTAACAGAATCGAGCCGACGCAGACGCCACCGAGGGTCGCACCCTGCGCGTGTTGCTGACGCATCCAGTTGATCAGCGCCTGCGGTGCCTGACCTTCGGAAAATCCGGCAATCGACGGCGGAATCAACACTGCCACCAAGGCGCGGTCGGGGCCCGGATGACTGTCGTAGACCCGCTCGGGCGCCTGATCGCCATCCACCTGCCAATGGCTGACCCGCAACAGCGGCAACTGCGCAGACTGATGTTCCGCGGCAATCCGGTTGGCCACACAGAACAGGTCGGTCAACCCGTGTACCGCCGCCATCTGCGCACCGGGGTAAATCAGCACGCCGAGTTCGGCGATTGCCCTTTGTGCATCCATTGTCAGTTTTCCCCTTTCTATTGTCGGTGCGGCCAATCCCCGGTCGGCCTGCCAGAGCCAATACTTCGTTCCACACCCAACACACACATTTCGAGGAAAAAGCCATGGCCAAGCAAGCACTCATCGTAGTCGATATCCAAAACGACTACTTCCCTCAAGGCAAGTGGCCGCTGGTCGGTGCCGATGCTGCCGCCGACAACGCCGTCCGTTTGCTCAAAGCCTTTCGCGATGCGGGTGATTCGGTGGTGCACATCCGTCACGAATTCACCTCCGAAGAAGCCCCGTTCTTCACCCCGGGTTCGGAAGGCGCGAAGCTGCACCCCAAAGTCCTGAACCGCGCCGATGAGCCGGTGGTGCTCAAGCACTTCGTCAACTCGTTCCGTGAAACCGAACTCAAATCGATCCTCGACGAGCAAGGCATCAAGGAACTGGTGGTCGTCGGCAGCATGAGCCACATGTGCGTCGATGGCATCACTCGCGCCGCGGCTGATTTCGGCTACACCGTCACCGTGATCCACGACGCCTGTGCCTCGCGCGACCTGGAATTCAATGGCGTCACAGTGCCCGCCGCCCACGTTCACGCCGCCTTCATGTCGGCCTTGGGTTTCGCCTATGCGAGCGTGATTTCCACTGACGAATTCCTGGCGGCCAGCCGCTAACCTCCTAACGTATTGATCAACTTCCGAAAAGGGCCCGCCGCGTTTACGCGCTTCGGGCCTTTTTCGTGGGTCGGAAAAAGTAATACAAAAAATCTCACGCGTGAGCTATTGAGAGTGGCAAAAATTGCCTGTAGTGTTTCCCACGCGTGAGTTTTTCACAACGAGGTCAGCCCCATGAAAAGCAGCTCTCCATCGAGCCCTTCAACCGGGCCCGATACCGATCCAGCAAGCCGCAAGGGAGAGCGCGCGAAACCGTCCGCGAAAAAACCGTCGAGCTTTTACATGAAGCAGATGCGTGCGGGCCTGGGTGCCGCCGGTTATGTGAAACACGAGACTTGGGTGCTTCCCGAAAACCGAAGCCTGCTCAAGCAGATGGAGAAACAGCTTCGCCAACCGATTCTGGCTGGCTCATTCATGTCGGAGAATTACATGAGCGCAGGTACAAACTGGAACATTGATCGCCTCTTCAGCGCCCTTCAGGCCCTGGACGAAGTGGTTTCGAACGACATCACGCTTTCTCTCGTTCAAGGCTCCGAGTCCAGCATCAAGCTGGAAATGAACGATTTCGGTGGCTTGCCGATTTACATCGCAGTGGTGGGCGACCAGATCATCGTCGATACCGTGCTGGTCGACGTCGAGTCGATCACAGACGTGCCGGCCTTCAATGATGCCGTGCTGCGCAGCCGGGAGATGTTCCCGCTGTCCTCGATCGGGATCGAGTCCATGCCGAACGGGCAGATTGTCTACAACATGTTCGGCGCCCTGAGCTCCGACTCCAGCCTGACGAACATCGTGACCGAGGTGAAAACCCTCGTCGACAACGTCCAGCGCGCCAGCGAAGCCTTCGAACGTTTCTTCAATTAATTATTCGGTAACAGGAAATATCCAATGACTCAGTCCATCTGGAGCAAATTGTTCACCGCGCTGCGTGGCGGTGCCACTGAAGTTGGCGAATCGATCGTCGACCAACAGGCCCTGCGCATCCTCGACCAGGAAATCCGCGATGCGGACAGCGCCCTGGCCAACGCCAAGCGTGAGCTGGTCACCATCATGGCCAAGCACAAACTGTCGGCTGATCGCGTCAGCGAATACAACGCCAAGATCAAGGACCTGGAATCCAAGGCCCTGGCCGCGATTCAGGCCAACCGTGAAGACCTCGCCCTGGAAGTGGCCGAAGCCATTTCGACCCTGACCAACGAACTGGACGTCGAACAGAAGCAGGCCACCGAATTCGGCGGTTACGCTGAAAACATGCGCAAAGACATCACCAAGGCCGAAAACCGCATCAAGAGCCTGCGCCAGCAAGTCGACATGGCCAAGGCCCGCGAAAGTGTACAGAAAGCCCAGGTCAGCGCTTCGATTGCCAGTGGCGGCGCCAACGGCAAGCTGGAAACCGCCGTCGGTACATTGAACCGCCTGCAGGCCAAGCAGCAGCAACGCGCGGCTGAACTGGAAGCTCAGGACCAACTGGCCGATGCATCGACCGGTACTGACCTGGAACGCAAACTGCGCGACGCCGGCATCACGCCGAACGAAGGCAGCGCCAATGCGATCCTGGAACGCCTGAAGAAAAAATCGGCCGAATAATCGACTCTCGAGTCGAACGCATAACCTGTGGGAGCTAGCCTGCTAGCGATTGCGGTTTGTCAGACAACATTGATGTCGACTGACACTCCCTTTTCGCATGCAGGCTCGCTCCCACAATGGGTTGCGCTTCAGTTTTCAGTGAATCGAGGTCAAGGATGGATGCCCTGAAGGGTTTCAAGACAATCGCAGGCCTGGCGCTCTTCATGGTCGCGCTGCAAGTGTTCAATGTCGCGACCGGCTACAGCCTCATGGCCTTCGGCCTGATCCCGAGAACCGTGCACGGTCTGCTCGGCATCCTCACCTCGCCTTTCCTGCACGCTTCCTTTGCGCACCTGAGCGCGAACCTGATTGCCTTTTTGATATTGGGCACACTGGTCATCATCGAAGGACTCAACCGGTTCATTGCGGTCAGCGCGATCATTATTCTGCTGGGCGGTGCACTGGTCTGGCTGTTCGGCTTTGCAGGCGTACACATCGGCGCCAGCGGCTGGGTATTCGGGTTATGGGCGTACCTCTTGTCCCGTGCCTGGTTTCACCGCAGCTGGGGCAACCTGATAACGGCTGGCGTCGTGGCCCTGCTCTACGGCGGCCTGATTTTTGGCTTCCTGCCTCGCCAGGGTGTTTCCTTCGAAGGCCATCTGTTTGGGGCGCTCGCCGGATTTATTGCAGCCAAGGTACTTTTCTCGGCGCCGCGCAGCAGGTTTAATGCCGCCGGTTGAACGCACTTGCGCATTCAGACGCCGCGGCGATGACATCGCCAGGAACAAGTACCCACGGAGTCAGGGACAAAATGTCGATTTTCCTTTTGTTGCGCCTGTACGCCTCGTCCCTCTTCCACCGCTTTGGCTGGGCAGGTCTGGTAATCGCCTTGGGCGTGCACTTGGTCACGGCTTACATGGGCCTGGTACTTCTGGGCGAACAACACCTCACCGCCCCCGCCACGTTTACTTACTTCTATCTGACCACCACACTCACCGTCGGCTATGGCGATCTTGCGCCACAGACTGCGGCGGGACGGATTTTCGTGGCCACCTGGGTCATGCTCGGGGGCATTGCGCTGCTGACGGCAGCCATCGGCAAAACCACCAGCAGCGTCATCGATGCATGGAGAAAAGGCATGAAGGGCAAAGGCGATTTCACCGGCAAGATCGGCCATACGGTTCTCATCGGCTGGGAAGGCGCGTCCAGTGAACGGGTCATTGAATTGTTGCTTCAGGACGAAACCTCGAACGACAACCTGATCGTCATTTGCGATTGCACCCTCGAAGAAAACCCGATGCCGGGCAAAGCGACCTTCATCAAAGGTGAAAGCCTGTCTTCCGTGGCGTTGTTGCTGCGCGCCGGCGTTCCGGGTGCCGAACGCGTCCTGGTGCGAACCCATTCAGACGACCTGACCCTGGCCACCGTGCTGGCGGTCAATCAACTGAAGCCTGTCGGGCATGTGGTCGCCCATTTCAATGACAGTGAAGTTGCGGCGCTCGCCAGCGCCTATGCGCCGAGTCTGGAATGCACCTCAAGCATGGCCATCGAGATGCTGGTGCGTGCCTCTCAGGATCCGGGCTCATCAGTGGTCATCAATGAACTGCTGTGCGTGGGCCAAGGCGCCACCCAATACCTGATGAAACTGCCCGAGGCCTTCGAAGCCACGTTCGGCGATCTGTACTCGCGCATGAAAGAACACCACAACGCCACGCTCATCGGCTATCGCGCCAAAGGTGCGCAACAACCGTCGATCAACCCGCCCAGCGCCACGCGCGTTGAGGGCGGCGAACTCTTCTACATCGCCTCCACTCGCCTCAAGGAAATCTCCAATGGGATGGTTTAAACAGTTGATGGGGCTTGAGGCCCCGAACGCGACGCCAGAGTCGAAATGGACTGCCAACGAAACCCCTCCGCCAGCCACCGGCCCACTGGGCCTGGGATTGGGCAAAGGCGTAATGTTCGACACCTCCCTGAGATTGTTGCTCGACGGCAACACCACGGTGACCATCCCGGGTTCCCAACAGATCTGGAGCAACGGCACGGTCGATCTCGGGCAGTCGACCTGGTTGTCGCGCTATTACATGAACGACGAAGACTACTGGCTGCAGGTGCACACCACCGGCGAAATTGCCGGTCAGGTCGAGTCGGTGATCCTGTTCAACTACCTCAGTTACATCACCATCAGCAGTGAAGCCGAGCTGCGTCGACTGGCCGGTCCGCAAAGCCTGATCGGGCTGCCGACCTACACCCATAACGGCGTCGAATACACCCGCGAATGGGGCACCGAGAATGGCCAGACCGAATTGGTGGCACTGAGCGAGCAGCTGAAAAATCCGGAAGAGTCCTACGGCATCGAGCACCGATCGATGCTGTACGCCCGCGAAACCGGCCTGACTGATCGCCGGGAGTTCCTGCTGTTTTCCGTCGAAGAAGACGCCGAAGGCACCATCAGCTTGAGCACGTCGCTGGGCATCTCGCTGTACACAACCGACCTGAATACGTTCTAAAAAGGAAGCAGTCCATGCTAGAAGCACTCTCCATCTCCCTGAACAAAGCCGCCGTGTTCGGGTTTGTCGCGTACATCATCGGCGCCGCGGTGCTGTTCGCGCTGTTTCAGTTCATCTACACCCGCATCACCCCGCACAAGGAGTTTGAACTGATCCGCTCGGGCAACGTCGCCGCCGCAATCGCTCTGGGCGGCGCCCTCATCGGTTTCGCGATTCCGGCCAGCAATGTGATTGCCTACTCGATCAGCCTGCTCGACTTCGTCGTCTGGTCGCTGATCGCAGCAGTCGTGCAACTGCTGGCGTTCCTGGTGACCAGCCTGGTGTTGAAAGGCACTTCTGAACGGATCAAGAAAGGCGAAATCGCGGCGGGTGTCTATGTCGCGGCCGTGGCCATCAGCGTTGGCATGTTGAACGCCGCCTGCATGACCCCTACCCCGAACTGATTGCGCACGGAGCTCCCGATGAAACGAAGCAAGTACGTTCAGCTTTCGCTGGCAGCGTCGGTCGCCATGGCGATATCAGGCTGCGGGCCGACGGAAAAAACCTACGCGGTGCAGAAGAAGTACAACTTCCAGTCCGTTCAGCAGTGCGCCGATGAAAAGCTTCCGGTGGACGTCTGCTCGGACGCCTACATGACGGCCATGGCCGAGCATCGTCGCATTGCGCCGGTGTACGACAGCCAGGCCGATTGCGATGCCGACTTTGTCGCCGACTGGTGCCAGCAGGATTCCGCCGGCAAGTTCATCCCCAAGCTCGGCGGTTTCGAACTGACCGCCGATGGCCAGGTGACGCAATCCCAGGTGGACGCGGCCAAAGCGCAATTACCCGCCTCGGAAACGGCGAACACGGGCGGCTCGGGCTTCTCCACCAGCAGCCTGCTGACTGGCCTGTTGATCGGCAACATGCTGAGCAGCAACCGCAACAGCTACTACTCCGAGCCGGTGTACCGCTATCGCGATGATCGCGGCAGCTACTCGAACTCGACGCTCAGCCAGCGGATTTCCAAAGGTTCGACGTTTAACAAGTCCAATCAGGCGCGGTACGGCAGCAGCAACTACGCCGACTCGGTCCGTTCTTCTTCCAGCAAGCCGGTTTCCGTTGCCTCGTCCACCTCCCGTGGCGGCTTCGGCAGCAAGGCCAGCGCACGCAGTGGCTGGGGCGGCGGCGGATCGAGCAGTTAAGGAAACCGGGCCATGAAAAAAATCCACTGCGCAGAACGTCCTGACTGGAAACAGACGGCCGAGAGTCTCGGCTTTCTGTTCCACACCATCGACAACGAACCTTACTGGGACGAGAGCGCGTATTACCAGTTTTCGCTCAAGCAGATTGAGAACGATCTCGAAGACCCGACCACCGAGATCCATGAGATGTGCATGGACCTGGTGGCCCGCGTGGTGCAGAGCGAGGAGCTGCTGGAGCGCCTGAGCATTCCCGCGCCATTCTTCGACATGGTCCGCACCTCATGGCTCGAAGGTCACCCGCACCTGTACGGGCGCATGGACTTCTCCTACAACGGCACCGGCCCCGCCAAGTTGCTGGAACTCAACTACGACACGCCGACCAGCCTGTACGAGGCGGCGGCGTTTCAGTGGGGCTGGCTGGAGCAATGCATCGAACGTGGTGTGCTGCCCAAGCATGCCGACCAGTTCAACAGCATCGACACCAAACTGCATCAGGCCTTCGCTCAATTGCAGCTCAAGCAGCCTTTCTACTTCGCCTCGATGAAAGACTCGGTCGAAGACAAGGGCACCACCGATTACCTGCGGCTGGTGGCGGAAAAGGTCGGCATCGAATCACGCCACATCGATATCGAAGACATCGGCCTGACCAGTGACGGACGTTTCGTCGACCTCGAAGATCGCTGGATTCCTCACCTGTTCAAGCTGCACGCCTGGGAGTTCATCTTCCACGAGCCCTTTGGCGCAGCGATTGCCCAGAGTGATACGCAGTTTTTCGAGCCGGCGTGGAAATCCATCATCTCCAACAAAGGCATCCTGCCGCTGTTGTGGGAATTCAACAAAGGTCACCCGAACTTGCTCGCCGCCCACGTGGATACCGATCCGGGCAAAGCCGTGCCTAAGGGCTGGGTGCGCAAGCCGTTCTTCTCGCGGGAAGGTGCAAATATCGAGCTGCAAACCGCGGACGGTTTGATCGTGAAAGAGGACGGGCCCTACACCGATGCCCCATTCATCCTTCAGGAGTTCGCGCCGCTTCCGCGTTTTGGCGACAGCTACACGCTGATTGGTTCCTGGGTGATCGGCGATCAAGCGGCGGGGATCGGTGTGCGAGAGGACAACAGCCTGATCACCAAGGATTCGAGTCGGTTCTTGCCGCATCTGATCCTCGACTGACCGCTAAAAAAGGCCCGTTGGGGACATATTGCAAGACACCGGCAAGACTTACGGCTGAAATGCCGGATAATGGCGGCCAATCGTCTAGCCGTTATTCTGGTAATCCCCCATGGAAATCAAGGTCAACTTTCTCGACAACCTTCGACTTGAAGCCAAGTTCGATGACTTCACGGTGGTGGCCGATCAACCTATCCGCTACAAGGGCGATGGCTCGGCACCGGGCCCGTTCGACTACTTCCTGGCGTCGTCGGCGTTGTGCGCCGCGTACTTTGTGAAGTTGTACTGCAGCACCCGCAATATCCCCACGGATAACATCCGGCTGTCGCAGAACAACATTGTTGACCCGGAAAACCGTTACAACCAGATTTTCAAGATCCAGGTCGAGTTGCCGGCGGACATTTCCGACAAGGACCGCCAGGGCATCCTGCGTTCCATCGACCGTTGCACCGTGAAAAAAGTGGTGCAAGCCGGGCCTGAGTTTGTGATCGAAGAGGTGGACAACCTCGACGCCGATGCCCAGGCGTTGCTGATGCCGGCGTCCAGTTCAGAGGCGAGCACTTATATTGCTGGCAAGGATCTGCCGCTCGAACAAACCATCGCCAACATGTCGGCCATTTTGGCGGACCTGGGCATGAAGATCGAAATCGCCTCGTGGCGCAATATCGTGCCCAACGTCTGGTCGCTGCATATCCGCGATGCGCACTCGCCGATGTGTTTTACCAACGGCAAGGGTTCGACCAAGGAAAGCGCGCTGGCGTCGGCGTTGGGCGAGTTTATCGAGCGACTCAACTGCAACTTCTTCTACAACGACCAGTTCTGGGGCGAAGACATCGCCAACGCAGCGTTTGTGCACTACCCGGACGAACGCTGGTTCAAGCCTGGTCGTAAAGATGAACTGCCAGCGGAAATTCTCGACGCGTACTGCCTGAAGATTTACAACCGCGACGGTGAGCTGCGCGGTTCCCATCTGATCGATACCAACTCGGGCAATGAAGAACGCGGCATCTGCTCGCTACCATTCGTTCGCCAGTCGGACGGCGAGGTGGTGTATTTCCCGTCCAACCTGATTGAAAACCTGTTCCTGAGCAACGGCATGAGTGCCGGTAACACGCTGGCCGAAGCCCAGGTGCAGTGCCTGTCGGAAATCTTCGAGCGCGCGGTCAAACGCGAAATCATCGAAGGTGAATTTGCCCTGCCGGACGTGCCGGCCGATGTGCTCGCTAAGTACCCCGGGATACTGGCCGGTATTCAGGCGCTGGAAGAGCAAGGCTTCCCCGTGTTGGTGAAGGATGCGTCCCTGGGCGGTGAATTCCCGGTAATGTGCGTCACGCTGATGAACCCACGTACCGGCGGTGTGTTTGCCTCGTTCGGCGCGCACCCGAGCCTGGAAGTGGCGCTGGAACGCAGCCTCACCGAATTGCTCCAGGGCCGCAGCTTCGAAGGCCTCAACGACTTGCCGCAACCGACGTTTGAAGGGCATGCGGTGACCGAGCCGAATAACTTCGTCGAGCACTTCATCGACTCCAGCGGCGTGGTGTCGTGGCGTTTCTTCAGCTCGAAGTCGGATTACGAATTCGTGGAGTGGGACTTCTCCGGCCAGGGTGAAAACTCGAATGCCGACGAAGCCGCGACCTTGTTCGGCATCCTCAAAGGTATGGGCAAAGAAGTGTACATGGCGGTCTACGAGCATATCGGCGCGACGGCCTGCCGCATCCTGGTGCCGGACTATTCGGAAATCTATCCCGCAGACGATCTGATCTGGGACAACACCAACAAAGCGCTGTTCTTCCGCGCCGATATCCTGAACCTGCATCGTCTGGACAAAGAGGAGCTGCAAGGGCTGGTTGAGCGTCTGGTGGAAAGCGAGCTGGACGACTACACCGACATCACCTCTTTGATCGGTATCGAATTTGACGACAATACAGCCTGGGGGCAGCTGACGATCCTGGAGTTGAAGCTGCTGATCTATCTCGCCTTGCAGCAATATGAAGAGGCGAAAGAGGCGGTGGAAATGTTCCTGCAGTACAACGACAACACGGTTGAGCGCGGCTTGTTCTACCAGGCCGTCAATGTGGTGCTGGAGATGAAGCTGGACGAAGACCTGGAACTCGAAGACTACGAGGCCAACTTCCGTCGGATGTTTGGCAACGAGCGCACGGACGCTGCGATCGGCTCGGTGGATGGCAGCGTGCGCTTCCATGGTTTGACGCCGACCAGCATGAAACTGGAGGGGCTCGACAGGCACCTGCGCCTGATCGATAGCTACAAAAAATTGCACACGGCACGGGCCAACGTGACCGCTTTATCCCGTTAAACAGCGCCCACAAAAAAGCGAAGCCATATGGCTTCGCTTTTTTTGTTTACGGTTCTGAAAAAGCTGCGGTCAGAACGGGATATCGTCATCAAAGCTGTCGAAATCCGGAGCCGGCTGCGGAGCGGCCTGCTGTGGAGCCGGAGCCGAACGCTGTTGCGGTGCTGCCGACTGCTGCGGACGCGGAGCCTGCTGGCGTGGAGCCGGGGCGGACTGCTGGTAGTTATTGCCCCCGCCTTGTTGGTCGCCCTGTTGTGGACGGCCGCCGAGCAGTTGCATGGTGCCTTGCATGTCGACCACGATTTCAGTGGTGTAACGCTTGATACCGTCTTTTTCCCACTCGCGGGTCTGCAGCTTGCCTTCGATGTAGACCTGCGAACCTTTACGCAGGTATTCGCCGGCGATCTCCGCCACCTTGCCGAACATCGAAACACGGTGCCATTCGGTCTTTTCGACCTTCTGACCGGTTTGCTTGTCGGTCCACTGTTCGCTGGTCGCCAGACTCAGGTTGGTCACGGCGTTACCGTTAGGCAAGTAGCGAACTTCGGGATCCTGGCCGCAAGTGCCGACCAATATGACTTTGTTAACCCCACGGGCCATAACGTTCTCCTAGGCTACGCACGCTGCCCCGGCCGGGTTGTTCACCAGGCGCTCAAGGGTGGTGCGATCCAATAGTTCTGTGTCCAATTTGATGTAAATCGCCGCTTCATCAGCAACGACTACCGCATCTGTTACCCCTACGACGGCCTTCAGGCGCTCAACCAGACCCGCTTCGCGGATCGCCTCGGGCGACAACGGCAAGCGCAGGCTCGTGACATAAGGTGGTTCGCGCATGGTAACAGCAAAGACCAGCCAGAGGGCAGCCAGGCCGGCGCATCCGAGGAATACAACCGACAAACCGCCATGCTGGAAAAGCCAACCGCCGAGGATCCCGCCCAGCGCCGAACCGAGGAACTGGCTGGTGGAATAAACCCCCATCGCCGTGCCCTTGCCGCCTGCCGGTGAAACCTTGCTGATCAGCGATGGCAACGAAGCTTCCAGCAAGTTGAACGCGGTAAAAAACACCACTGTCCCGATCACCAGAGCCCGCAGGCTATCGCCGAACTGCCAGAAGAATAGCTCAGTGAGCATCAGCGTCAGCACCGCGCCCAATAAAACTCGTTTCATTTTGCGTTTCTTCTCGCCGTAGATAATGAACGGGATCATGGCGAAGAAGGAGATCAGCAGCGCGGTCAGGTAGACCCACCAGTGCTGCTCTTTGGGCAGCCCGGCTTTTTCGACCAGGGCCAGGGGCAAGGCAACGAAGCTCGACATCAACATCGCGTGCAACACAAAAATGCCCAGGTCCAGGCGCAACAGGTCCGGGTGCTTGAGCGTCGGGATCAGTGCCGAACGCGCGACGCCGGACTCACGGTGCTGCAACGGGCCGGTGGAGCGCGGCACCATGAACATCACGATCACGATGCCGAACAGCGCCATGCCGCCCGTGGCGAGGAACAACCCGGACAGGCCGAAGGCTCGGGTCAGCAACGGCCCTACGACCATGGCGACAGCGAACGACAGACCAATCGTCATACCGATCATGGCCATCGCTTTGGTCCGATGCTGTTCGCGGGTCAGGTCTGACAACAGCGCCATCACCGCGGCGGAAATCGCCCCGGCGCCTTGCAGGATGCGTCCGGCGATAACGCCCCAGATCGAATCGGCATTGGCCGCCAGCACGCTGCCGAGGGCGAAGATGATCAGCCCCAGGTAAATCACCGGACGACGGCCTATGCGGTCGGAGATGAAGCCGAATGGAATCTGAAAGATCGCCTGGGTCAGGCCATAAGCGCCAATCGCCAGCCCGATGAGGGCCGGGGTCGCTCCTGCCAGATCCATCCCATAGGTCGCCAGAACCGGCAACACCATGAACATGCCCAGCATACGGAAGGCGAACACCAGGGCCAGACCGCTTGCTGCGCGTGTCTCACTGCCACTCATGCGTTCGCTGTGGGGATCGTGCATGGAAAAACCTCATGTGAACCGGCGGCGATTCTACCAGTCCCATCGATTGACGGGGTATATCGCGACGCTTTGACGCGCTCCGCTGACAGACTCTTCATGTAAGACACAAATCCGCTCGTTTGATAGTGTGCATCCATCCAGTATTTGGCCGTATACTCCTACGTTTTCGACGCCCGCCAAGCGAGGCCACTTTGGACAAGATCCTGATTCGTGGGGCCCGAACCCACAACCTGAAGAACATCGACCTGACCCTGCCACGGGACAAGCTGATCGTCATCACCGGCCTGTCCGGATCCGGCAAATCGTCCCTGGCGTTCGACACGCTGTACGCCGAAGGCCAGCGCCGCTACGTCGAATCGCTGTCGGCCTATGCCCGGCAGTTTTTGTCGATGATGGAAAAACCTGACGTCGACACCATCGAAGGCTTGTCGCCAGCCATTTCCATCGAACAGAAGTCGACCTCGCATAACCCGCGCTCGACCGTCGGCACCATCACCGAAATCTACGACTACCTGCGCCTGCTTTATGCACGCGTTGGTATTCCTCGCTGCCCGGATCACGACATTCCGCTGGAAGCGCAGACCGTCAGCCAGATGGTCGACCTGGTCCTCGCCCAGCCAGAGGGCAGCAAACTGATGCTGCTGGCCCCGGTGATTCGCGAGCGCAAAGGCGAACACCTGTCGGTCTTCGAAGAACTGCGCGCCCAGGGTTTTGTCCGGGCCCGGGTCAATGGCCGGCTCTGCGAACTGGACGAGTTGCCGAAGCTGGATAAACAGAAGAAGCACTCGATCGATGTGGTGGTCGACCGCTTCAAGGTCCGCGCCGATCTGCAACAGCGCCTGGCCGAGTCGTTCGAGACCGCGCTGAAGCTGGCGGACGGCATTGCCCTGGTCGCACCGATGGACGACGAACCCGGCGAAGAAATCATCTTCTCCGCGCGCTTCGCCTGCCCGATCTGCGGCCATGCGATCAGCGAGCTGGAACCCAAGCTGTTCTCCTTCAACAACCCGGCCGGCGCTTGCCCGACGTGCGATGGTCTGGGCGTGAAGCAGTTCTTTGACATCAAGCGTCTGGTGAACGGCGAGCTGACGCTGGCCGAGGGCGCGATTCGCGGATGGGACAGGCGTAACGTCTATTACTTCCAGATGCTCGGGTCGCTGGCCTCACACTACAAGTTCAGCCTCGAAGTGCCATTCAACGACCTGCCGGCCGATCAGCAGAAATACATCCTGCACGGCAGCGGCTCGCAGAACGTCGACTTCAAATACCTGAACGACCGCGGCGATATCGTCAAACGCTCGCACCCGTTCGAAGGCATCGTGCCGAACCTCGAACGCCGCTACCGCGAAACCGAGTCGGCTTCGGTGCGTGAAGAGCTGGCCAAATTCCTCAGCACCCAGCCTTGCCCGGATTGCCGTGGCACGCGCTTGCGTCGTGAGGCGCGGCACGTTTGGGTGGGTGAGAAGACACTGCCGGCGGTGACCAATCTGCCAATTGGCGATGCTTGTGAGTATTTCGGTGTGCTGAAGCTCACCGGGCGCCGCGGCGAAATTGCCGACAAGATTCTCAAGGAAATTCGCGAACGATTGCAGTTCCTGGTCAACGTGGGCCTCGACTATCTATCGCTGGATCGCAGTGCCGACACATTGTCGGGCGGTGAAGCTCAACGGATTCGCTTGGCCAGTCAGATTGGCGCCGGCCTGGTGGGCGTTCTGTACATCCTCGATGAACCGTCGATCGGTCTGCACCAGCGAGACAACGACCGATTGCTCGGTACGCTCAAGCACCTGCGCGACATCGGTAACACGGTGATCGTGGTCGAGCACGACGAAGATGCCATTCGCCTGGCCGATTACGTGGTGGATATCGGGCCGGGCGCGGGTGTCCACGGTGGGCATATCGTCGCCGAAGGTACGCCGGCCGAGGTCATGGCTCATCCTGACTCGTTGACCGGCAAGTACCTGTCGGGCCGGGTGAAGATTGCGGTTCCAGCGAAACGCACACCGCGCAACAAGAAATTGTCGCTGTCCCTCAAGGGCGCTCGCGGCAACAACCTGCGCAATGTCGACCTGGACATTCCGATTGGCCTGTTGACGTGTGTGACCGGTGTGTCCGGCTCGGGCAAGTCGACGCTGATCAACAACACGCTGTTTCCCTTGAGCGCTACGGCACTCAACGGCGCAACGACGCTTGAGGCGGCCGCTCACGACAGCATCAAGGGCCTGGAGCATCTGGATAAGGTCGTCGATATCGACCAGAGCCCGATCGGTCGTACGCCGCGCTCAAACCCGGCGACCTACACCGGGCTGTTCACGCCGATTCGTGAGTTGTTCGCCGGCGTGCCGGAGTCCCGTTCTCGTGGTTACGGCCCGGGCCGCTTCTCCTTCAACGTGAAGGGCGGACGCTGCGAAGCGTGCCAGGGCGATGGCCTGATCAAGGTGGAAATGCACTTCCTGCCAGACATCTATGTCCCGTGCGACGTCTGCAAGAGCAAGCGCTACAACCGCGAAACCCTTGAGATCAAGTACAAGGGCAAGAGCATTCACGAAACCCTCGAGATGACCATCGAGGAAGCGCGGGTGTTCTTCGACGCGGTTCCGGCACTGGCGCGCAAGCTTCAGACGTTGATGGATGTGGGCCTGTCCTACATCAAGCTGGGGCAATCGGCGACGACGCTGTCGGGGGGTGAAGCCCAGCGGGTGAAACTGTCCCGCGAGCTGTCCAAGCGCGATACCGGCAAGACGTTGTACATCCTCGACGAGCCGACCACCGGCCTGCACTTCGCGGATATTCAGCAACTGCTCGACGTCCTGCATCGACTGCGCGATCACGGCAACACCGTGGTGGTGATCGAGCACAACCTGGATGTAATCAAGACGGCCGACTGGCTGGTGGACCTGGGGCCGGAAGGCGGCTCCAAGGGCGGACAGATCATTGCCGTCGGTACGCCGGAAGAAGTGTCCGAGATGAAGCAGTCCCACACTGGCTTCTACCTCAAGCCGCTACTGGCTCGCGACAGGGACTGATTCGGGTCCATGAAAAAGCCCCTGTCACTTTATCGGTGACAGGGGCTTTTTTGTTTCGGGAGCAATCAGGCGTGGGATTGCAGGTAGTTCTCGAGGCCGATCAACTTGATCAGACCCATCTGCTTTTCAAGCCAGTAGGTGTGGTCTTCTTCGGTGTCATGCAATTGAACCCGCAGCATCTCGCGGCTGACATAGTCCTTGTGCTGCTCGCAGAGCTGGATACCCTTGCAGAGTGCGGCGCGGACTTTGTATTCCAGGCGCAGGTCGGCGGCGAGCATGTCAGGCACAGTAGTGCCGACATCGAGATCGTCCGGACGCATGCGCGGCGTGCCTTCCAGCATCAGGATACGGCGCATCAGGGCATCGGCGTGCCCGGCTTCTTCTTCCATCTCGTGGTTGATTCGTTCGTAGAGCTTGGTGAATCCCCAGTCCTCATACATCCGCGAGTGAACGAAATATTGGTCACGCGCGGCCAGTTCGCCGGTCAGCAACGTGTTGAGGTAATCGATTACGTCTGGGTGGCCTTGCATCGCCCTACATCTCCCTGCTTGAAAGTCTGTAGTTTGAACCAAGGCGACTGTTTGGTCACTCCGTTTACGCGATAAAAGCGAAGATATTCTGAGAAAAGTGGTTTAAATAACGCAAAAACCGCCCAAATGAGGGCGGTTCTGCTTCTCGTTTAGACTTCGTTAAGCTGTACGTTGAGTGCCTTTGCGATTGCTTCTCCATACGCCGGGTCGGCCTTGAAGAAATGCTGCAACTGGCGATCAACCACATCACTGGAAACACCGGCCATCGCACCGGAGATGTTATTCACCAACAACGTTTTCTGCTCGTCACTCATGAGTCGGAACAGCGCACCGGCGTGACTGTAGTAGTCGGTGTCCTCGCGATGATCGTAACGATCAGCGACGCCGCTCAATGCCAAAGGCGGTTCAGCGTAGCGCGGCGCTTGTTTAGGCGAATCGACATAGCTGTTCGGTTCATAGTTAGGTGTCGCACCACCATTGCTGCCGAACGCCATCGAACCATCACGCTGGTAGCTGTTCACCGGGCTGCGAGGCGCGTTCACCGGCAGTTGTTGATGGTTGGTGCCAATGCGGTAGCGGTGAGCGTCGGCGTAAGCGAACACGCGCCCCTGGAGCATGCGATCCGGCGAAAGACCAACACCCGGGACCATGTTGCTCGGACCGAACGCTGCCTGCTCGACTTCAGCGAAGTAGTTCTGCGGATTGCGGTTGAGCTCCAGCTCGCCCACTTCGATCAGCGGAAACTCTTTCTGCGACCAGGTTTTGGTTACGTCGAACGGGTTCTCGTAGTGCGCTGCGGCCTGGGCCTCGGTCATGATCTGGATGCACACACGCCATTTCGGGAAGTCACCGCGCTCAATTGCCCCGAACAGGTCACGTTGTGCGTAATCCGGATCGGTACCGGCCAGACGTGCTGCATCTGCAGGCGCCAGGTTCTTGATCCCTTGCTGGGTCTTGTAGTGCCATTTCACCCAGTGCCGCTCGCCACTGGCGCTGATCAGGCTGTAGGTGTGGCTGCCGAAGCCGTGCATGTGACGATAGCCGTCAGGAATACCGCGGTCGGAGAACAGAATGGTGACTTGGTGCAGCGCCTCAGGCGAGTGCGACCAGAAGTCCCACATCATCTGCGCGCTCTTCAGATTGCTTTGCGGCAGACGCTTCTGGGTATGGATAAAGTCCGGGAATTTCAGCGGATCACGGATGAAAAACACCGGCGTGTTGTTGCCGACGATGTCCCAGTTACCTTCTTCGGTGTAGAACTTCAGGGCAAAGCCGCGTGGATCGCGCTCGGTATCGGCCGAACCACGTTCGCCGCCAACAGTGGAAAACCGCAGGAACGTCGGGGTTTGCTTGCCGACCGATTCAAACAGTTTGGCGCTGGTGTACTCGGTGATGTCACGAGTCACGGTAAACGTGCCGTAAGCACCCGAGCCTTTGGCGTGCACACGACGCTCAGGGATGTTCTCACGGTTGAAGTGGGCAAGCTTCTCGATCAGGTGGAAGTCGTCGAGCAGCAGCGGGCCACGAGGGCCGGCGGAACGGGAATTCTGGTTGTCGGCGACAGGCGCGCCACTGGCGGTGGTCAGCGTTTTATTCTGGCTCATGCGATCTCTTCCTCTGTCAGTCTTTAACTGCCGGCTATCGGCTGAGAGGGAGTATTGATCACGAACGTTACAGCTACAAATTCATTAACTTGCGTCTATCGATAGAAAATTACTAATTACGTTTCTAACTATGCATCAACGGAGATGCTTTTCGAGCGCGCACAAAAAACCGGGCACTAGGCCCGGTTTTTCGTTTCAGACTGACGTCTTACTCAGCGGATACAGCTTCACCACCGGCAGGACGATCAACCAACTCGACGTACGCCATAGGCGCGTTGTCGCCAGTGCGGAAACCGCACTTGAGGATGCGCAGGTAGCCACCCTCACGGGTAGCGTAACGCTTGCCCAGGTCGTTGAAGAGCTTACCAACGATAGCTTTCGAACGAGTACGGTCGAAAGCCAGACGGCGGTTAGCCAGGCTGTCTGTCTTGGCCAAAGTGATCAGCGGCTCAGCAACGCGACGCAGTTCTTTAGCTTTCGGCAGTGTAGTTTTGATCAGCTCGTGCTCGAACAGCGACACTGCCATGTTTTGAAACATGGCCTTGCGGTGCGAGCTAGTGCGGCTCAGGTGACGACCACTTTTACGATGACGCATGGTTCATTCCTTACCAAACACAACGTTCGGTGATTACGACGATCAGGCAGTCGCCTTGTCGTCCTTCTTAAGACTTGCAGGCGGCCAGTTGTCGAGGCGCATGCCGAGGGACAGACCGCGGGAGGCCAGAACGTCCTTGATTTCAGTCAAGGATTTCTTGCCAAGGTTCGGAGTCTTCAACAGCTCTACTTCGGTACGCTGAATCAGGTCACCGATGTAGTAGATGTTTTCCGCCTTAAGGCAGTTAGCCGAACGTACAGTCAGTTCCAGATCGTCAACCGGGCGAAGCAGGATCGGATCGATCTCGTCTTCCTGCTCAACAACCACTGGCTCACTGTCACCTTTGAGGTCGACGAACGCAGCCAACTGCTGTTGCAGAATGGTTGCAGCACGGCGGATAGCCTCTTCAGGATCCAGGGTACCGTTGGTTTCCAGATCAATAACCAGCTTGTCCAGGTTAGTACGCTGCTCGACACGGGCGTTTTCCACCACGTATGCGATACGGCGAACCGGGCTGAACGAAGAGTCAAGCTGCAAGCGACCGATGCTGCGACTTTCGTCTTCATCGCTCTGACGCGAGTCTGCCGGTTCATAACCACGACCACGAGCTACGGTGAGCTTCATGTTCAGGGCGCCGTTAGACGCCAGGTTAGCGATTACGTGATCGGGGTTAACGATCTCGACATCATGATCCAGCTGAATATCGGCAGCGGTAACCACCCCCGAACCCTTCTTCGACAAGGTCAGCGTAACTTCGTCACGACCGTGCAGCTTGATAGCCAGACCTTTAAGGTTCAACAGGATTTCAATTACGTCTTCCTGTACGCCTTCGATGGCGCTGTACTCATGGAGCACACCGTCAATCTCGGCCTCGACTACTGCACAGCCGGGCATTGAGGACAACAGGATGCGTCGCAGCGCGTTGCCCAGGGTGTGGCCGAAACCACGCTCGAGAGGCTCGAGAGTGATCTTGGCGCGGGTTGGACTGACAACCTGCACATCAATATGGCGGGGTGTCAGGAACTCATTTACCGAAATCTGCATGGATGCACCTATTTTCTAGCCCTTACTTGGAGTAGAGCTCGACAATCAGGCTTTCGTTGATGTCGGCGGACAGATCACTGCGAGCAGGAACGTTCTTGAAAACGCCCGACTTCTTCTCAGTGTCTACTTCTACCCATTCTACGCGGCCACGTTGGGCACACAGATCGAGAGCTTGGACAATGCGAAGTTGGTTCTTTGCTTTCTCGCGAATCGCGACCACGTCACCAGCACGAACCTGGTAGGACGGTACGTTTACGGTCTGACCGTTAACGCTGACGGATTTGTGCGATACCAGCTGACGGGATTCGGCACGAGTAGAGCCAAAACCCATACGGTATACAACGTTGTCCAGACGGCATTCGAGCAGTTGCAGCAGGTTTTCACCGGTTGCACCTTTCTTGCCAGCAGCTTCTTTGTAGTAGCCGCTGAATTGACGCTCGAGAACGCCGTAGATACGACGGACCTTCTGCTTTTCACGCAGTTGGGTGCCGTAATCGGACTGGCGACCGCGGCGTTGGCCGTGGATACCAGGTGCTGCTTCGATGTTGCACTTCGATTCGATCGCGCGCACGCCGCTCTTCAGAAAGAGATCGGTGCCTTCGCGACGAGCGAGTTTGCATTTTGGACCAATGTAACGAGCCATTCTTTACAATCTCCTGGATTACACGCGGCGCTTCTTCGGCGGACGGCACCCGTTGTGCGGGATTGGCGTCACGTCGGTGATGCTGGCGATCTTGTAGCCACAGCCGTTCAAAGCGCGGACTGCAGATTCACGACCTGGGCCTGGACCTTTGACGTTAACGTCGAGGTTTTTCAGACCGTATTCCAGCGCAGCTTGACCAGCACGTTCAGCAGCTACTTGAGCAGCAAACGGGGTGGACTTGCGGGAACCGCGGAAACCCGAACCACCAGAGGTAGCCCAGGAAAGAGCGTTGCCTTGACGGTCGGTGATGGTCACGATTGTGTTGTTAAAAGATGCATGGATGTGGGCAATGCCATCAACCACTGTCTTTTTAACTTTTTTACGAGGACGAGCAGCAGGTTTAGCCATGATTAATTTCCTGTCGATTCGCTGGGGCGATTACTTGCGGATCGGCTTACGCGGACCTTTACGGGTACGCGCGTTAGTCTTGGTACGCTGACCGCGCACTGGAAGACCACGACGATGACGCAGACCGCGATAGCAACCGAGGTCCATCAAACGCTTGATTTTCATGTTGATTTCGCGACGCAGGTCACCTTCAGTGGTGAACTTCGCCACTTCGCCACGCAGCTGTTCAATCTGCTCGTCGCTCAGATCCTTGATCTTTGCGGCTGGGTTTACCCCAGTCACTGCACAGATCTTCTGTGCAGTAGTGCGACCAACACCATAGATGTAGGTCAGCGAGATAACAGTATGCTTGTTATCTGGAATGTTAACGCCTGCAATACGGGCCATTCAGTGGGACTCCAATTGACAGCTACCTACGCCCCGGAAGCCAAGAAATAGGGCGCGAGATAATATCGCTGTAATAACAAATAATCAACCCGGTAGCGCACTAGCTACCGGGCTTGAAGCACAATCACACTCAGCCTTGGCGCTGTTTGTGACGCGGTTCCGCGCTGCAAATTACTCGAACAACACCTTCGCGGCGAATAATCTTGCAGTTACGGCACAGCTTTTTCACCGATGCACGAACTTTCATCACCAACTCCTCGAACCTTATGGGTACTCAGCGCAACATGCCGCTGCCGTAACCCTTCAGGTTGGCTTTCTTCATCAGGGATTCGTACTGGTGCGAAACGAGGTGCGATTGTACTTGGGACATGAAGTCCATCACAACCACGACGACGATCAGCAACGAGGTCCCGCCAAGGTAGAACGGAACGTTTGCTGCAACCACCAGGAACTGGGGCAACAGGCATACGGCCGTCATATATAGAGCACCGAACAGGGTCAAACGAGTCAGAACGCCATCAATGTAGCGCGCAGACTGCTCACCTGGACGGATGCCCGGAATAAAGGCACCGGACTTCTTCAGGTTTTCCGCTACGTCTTTCGGATTGAACATCAACGCCGTATAGAAGAAGCAGAAGAAAATAATCCCTGCACTAAACAGCAGAATATTCAACGGCTGACCAGGAGCGATCGACTGCGAGATGTCCTGCAGCCAGCCCATACCTTCAGACTGACCAAACCAGGTACCCAACGAAGCCGGGAACAGCAAAATGCTGCTCGCGAAAATGGCCGGAATAACACCGGCCATGTTCACCTTCAACGGCAAGTGGCTAGTCTGCGCAGCAAAGACCTTACGGCCCTGCTGACGCTTGGCGTAATGAACAGCAATACGACGCTGACCACGCTCAATGAACACCACGAAACCGATAATCGCTACTGCCAGCAAACCGATGGCAACCAGGGCGAAAATGTTGATATCACCCTGACGCGCAGACTCGAAAGACTGCCCGATCGCTCTCGGAAGACCGGCGACGATACCTGCGAAAATCAACATCGAGATACCGTTGCCAACACCACGCTCAGTAATCTGCTCACCCAGCCACATCATGAACATCGCACCAGCCACAAACGTGGATACCGCGACGAAATGGAAGCCAAAGTCACCAGTGAACGCAACGCCCTGCCCTGCCAGACCAATGGACATGCCAATTGCCTGAACAAGAGCGAGGACGACAGTGCCGTAGCGGGTGTACTGAGCAATCTTGCGACGCCCAGCTTCACCTTCCTTCTTCAACTGTTCCAGCTGCGGGCTGACGGCTGTCATCAGTTGCATGATGATCGATGCCGAGATGTACGGCATGATCCCCAGTGCAAAGATGCTCATCCGCTCCAGCGCACCGCCGGAAAACATGTTGAACAAGCTAAGAATGGTCCCCTCATTCTGTCGAAACAGGTCCGCGAGTCGGTCCGGGTTGATACCTGGAACCGGGATGTGTGCGCCTATTCGGTAGACGATAATCGCCAGGAACAGAAAACGCAGACGAGCCCAGAGTTCAGACATACCGCCTTTGCCGAGCGCAGAGAGAGCACCTTGCTTAGCCATTTATTCCTCGAACTTGCCGCCAGCTGCTTCGATAGCCGCACGCGCACCTTTGGTGGCGCCGATTCCCTTTCCGATGGTAACAGCGCGAGTAACTTCGCCGGACAGCATGATTTTCACACGCTGAACGTTGACGTTGATCACGTTGGCATCTTTCAGGGACTGCACGGTGACGATGTCGCCTTCCACTTTAGCCAGCTCGGACAGACGCACTTCTGCGCGATCCATGGCTTTCAGGGAAACGAAACCGAACTTCGGCAGGCGACGATGCAGCGGCTGTTGACCGCCTTCAAAGCCTGGAGCAATGGTGCCACCGGAGCGGGAGGACTGACCTTTGTGGCCACGGCCACCGGTCTTGCCCAAACCACTACCGATACCACGGCCCGGACGATGCTTTTCGCGACGGGAACCCGGCGCTGGACTCAGATCATTGAGTTTCATCGATTAACCCTCGACACGCAGCATGTAGTAAGCCTTGTTGATCATCCCGCGATTCTCGGGAGTATCAAGTACTTCTACAGTGTGACCGATGCGACGCAGACCCAGACCCTTAACGCACAGTTTGTGGTTAGGGATGCGGCCGGTCATGCTTTTGATCAGCGTAACTTTAACGGTAGCCATGATCAGAAGATCTCCTTGACGCTTTTGCCACGCTTGGCGGCAATGGATTCAGGAGACTGCATAGCTTTCAAACCTTTGAAAGTGGCGTGAACCACGTTTACCGGGTTAGTCGAGCCGTAGCACTTGGCCAGAACGTTCTGAACGCCAGCAACTTCGAGGACAGCACGCATAGCGCCGCCAGCGATGATACCGGTACCTTCAGAAGCAGGCTGCATGTACACCTTCGAAGCGCCGTGACCGGACTTCATTGCGTACTGCAGAGTGGTGCCGTTCAGATCAACTTGGATCATGTTGCGACGAGCAGCTTCCATTGCCTTCTGGATCGCAGCAGGCACTTCACGTGACTTGCCACGGCCGAAGCCAACACGCCCTTTACCATCACCAACCACGGTCAACGCGGTGAAAGTGAAGATACGGCCGCCTTTAACGGTTTTGGCTACGCGGTTAACTTGAACCAGCTTCTCAATGTAGCCTTCGTCGCGCTTTTGGTCGTTATTTGACATAACTTAGAACTCCAGCCCAGCTTCACGAGCAGCATCAGCCAGCGCCTTGACGCGGCCATGGTACTTGAAGCCAGAGCGGTCGAAAGCCACCTGCGAGACGCCAGCGGCTTTAGCACGCGTAGCGACCAGCTGGCCAACCTTAGTGGCCGCGTCGATGTTGCCAGTGGCGCCATCACGCAGTTCTTTATCCAAAGTCGAGGCAGATGCCAGGACTTTGTTGCCGTCGGCCGAAATGACCTGGGCGTAGATGTGCTGCGACGAGCGGAACACGCAGAGACGCACGACTTCGAGTTCGTGCATTTTCAGGCGTGCTTTGCGAGCGCGACGCAGTCGAGTAACTTTTTTGTCGGTCATTTGCTATGCCCTACTTCTTCTTGGCTTCTTTACGACGGACGACTTCGTCCGCGTAGCGCACACCTTTGCCTTTGTACGGCTCTGGTGGACGGAAGTCGCGGATCTCGGCGGCCACTTGACCTACCAGCTGCTTATCGATGCCCTTGATCAGGATATCGGTCTGGCTAGGAGTCTCAGCGGTGATGCCTTCCGGCAGTTCATAATCCACTGGGTGCGAGAAGCCAAGAGCCAGGTTCAGCACTGTGCCTTTTGCTTGCGCTTTGTAACCAACACCGACCAGCTGGAGCTTACGCTCGAAGCCTTGGCTTACGCCTTGGACCATGTTGTTTACCAACGCACGAGTGGTACCAGCCATTGCGCGAGTTTGTTGATCGCCATTGCGAGCAGCGAAACGCAGCTCACCAGCTTCTTCAACGATCTCAACGGACGAATGGATGTTCAGTTCGAGAGTGCCCTTGGCACCCTTCACCGAAAGCTGTTGGCCTGCGAATTTTACTTCGACACCGGCTGGCAGCTTAACGGGGTTCTTAGCGACGCGTGACATGCTTATCCCCCCTTAGAACACAGTGCAAAGAACTTCGCCGCCGACACCGGCAGCGCGCGCAGCACGATCCGTCATCACACCTTTGTTGGTGGAGACGATAGACACACCGAGACCGCCACGAACTTTTGGCAGATCATCGACGGACTTGTACTGACGCAGGCCTGGACGGCTAACGCGCTTCACTTCTTCGATGACCGGACGGCCTTCGAAGTACTTCAGCTCGATGGACAGCAGTGGTTTGATTTCGCTGCTGATCTGATAACCCGCAATGTAACCTTCGTCCTTCAGGACTTTGGCAACAGCTACCTTCAAAGTAGAAGATGGCATGCTTACGACGGACTTTTCAGCCATCTGGGCATTACGGATTCGAGTTAGCATGTCCGCTAACGGGTCCTGCATACTCATGGGCTAGACGCTCCTAATACAAAAAAATTAGCCTTGCGGCTACTACTTGTCGCCGAGGACATCCATGCGAAAAAAGCACGGGCTCAGGCGAGCCGGGTATTCTAGACACACCCCACAAATGAATCAAGCCCCAAAAGGGGCTTGATTCAAGTTCAAGGTCACCGGCGGTCAGGATCTTGCGATTCCGACCGTCGAGACTTTGATAGTGCTTACCAGCTGGCTTTAACCAGACCAGGTACGTCACCACGCATTGCAGCTTCACGCAGTTTGTTACGGCCGAGGCCGAACTTGCGGTAAACGCCGTGTGGACGACCGGTCAGGCGGCAGCGGTTACGCATGCGCGAAGCGCTTGCGTCACGTGGCTGCTTCTGCAGAGCTACTGTAGCTTCCCAACGCGCTTCTGGACTTGCGTTCAGATCAACGATGATTGCTTTCAGTGCTGCACGCTTTTTGGCGTACTTGGCAACCGTGAGCTGACGCTTCAGCTCGCGGTTTTTCATGCTCATCTTGGCCATTTTCCTACTCCAATCAGTTGCGGAACGGGAATTTGAAAGCACGCAGCAGAGCGCGACCTTCATCATCGTTCTTGGCAGTGGTGGTCAGGGTAATGTCCAGACCGCGGAGAGCATCGATCTTGTCGTAGTCGATTTCCGGGAAGATGATCTGCTCTTTAACGCCCATGCTGTAATTACCACGACCATCGAAGGACTTGGCATTCAGGCCGCGGAAGTCGCGAACCCGAGGCAGGGAGATCGACAGCAGACGATCCAGGAATTCGTACATACGCTCACGGCGCAGAGTCACTTTGACGCCGATCGGCCAACCTTCACGGACTTTAAAGCCAGCGATGGATTTCCGAGCGTAAGTCACAACGACTTTCTGACCGGTGATCTTTTCCAGGTCGGCAACAGCGTGCTCGATGACTTTCTTGTCACCGACCGCTTCGCCCAGACCCATGTTCAGGGTGATTTTTGTAACGCGTGGAACTTCCATCACGTTCGAAAGCTTAAGTTCTTCCTTAAGCTTCGGTGCGATTTCTTTCCAGTAAATCTCTTTTAGTCGTGCCATGGTCTCATCTACCTAGCAGTGTTCAAGCATCAACCGCTTTTTGGGTCGACTTGAAGACACGAATTTTCTTGCCGTCTTCTACTTTGAAACCAACGCGATCAGCCTTGTTGGTTTCGCCGTTGAAAATGGCTACGTTAGAAGCGTCCAGTGGAGCTTCTTTTTCGACGATACCGCCTTGTACGCCCGACATCGGGTTAGGCTTGGTATGACGCTTAACCAGGTTCAGACCGCCAATAACCAGACGGTTATTAGCGAGAACCTTAAGCACCTTACCGCGCTTACCTTTGTCTTTGCCGGCGATCACGATGATCTCGTCGTCACGACGAATCTTTTGCATGTCGGATCTCCTTACAGCACTTCTGGGGCGAGCGAGACGATCTTCATGAACTTCTCAGTACGAAGTTCACGGGTCACTGGCCCAAAGATACGGGTGCCGATCGGCTCTTGCTTGTTGTTCAGAAGAACAGCAGCGTTGCCATCAAAGCGGATAATGGAGCCATCAGCACGACGTACGCCGTGACGAGTGCGGACTACAACAGCAGTCATCACTTGGCCTTTTTTCACTTTACCGCGAGGAATTGCTTCCTTCACGGTAACTTTGATGATGTCACCGATACCAGCGTAACGACGATGGGAGCCACCCAGCACCTTGATGCACATAACACGGCGAGCGCCGCTGTTATCGGCCACATCGAGCATGGATTGAGTCTGAATCATATAATTTCTCCGACCCCTAGTCCTTAGACTTCCACAGCGCGTTCGAGAACATCAACCAGCGCCCAAGACTTGGTCTTGGCCAAAGGACGAGTTTCACGAATAGTGACTTTGTCGCCGATGTGGCACTGATTGGTTTCGTCGTGCGCGTGCAGCTTAGTCGAACGCTTAACGTATTTACCGTAGATCGGGTGCTTAACGCGACGCTCGATCAGAACGGTGATGGTTTTGTCCATCTTGTCGCTGACAACACGGCCAGTCAGCGTACGGACAGTTTTTTCGGCTTCAGCCATGATTACTTACCTGCCTGCTGGTTGAGCACAGTCTTCACGCGAGCGATGTCACGCTTAACTTGCGAGAGCAGATGAGACTGCCCCAACTGGCCAGTTGCTTTCTGCATACGCAGATTGAACTGGTCGCGCAGCAAGCCGAGCAGTTGCTCGTTCAGCTGCTGTGCGGATTTTTCACGAAGTTCATTCGCTTTCATCACATCACCGTCCGTTTAACAAAGGCGGTGGCGAGCGGCAGCTTTGCAGCAGCCAGGGCAAAAGCCTCACGCGCCAGCTCTTCAGAAACACCCTCGATTTCATACAGGACTTTGCCTGGCTGAATCTGGGCAACCCAGTACTCCACACTACCCTTACCTTTACCCATCCGAACTTCGAGAGGCTTTTTGGAAATAGGCTTGTCCGGGAATACACGGATCCAGATCTTGCCGCCACGTTTAACGTGACGGGTCAGAGCACGACGCGCTGACTCGATCTGACGAGCGGTGAGACGACCACGAGCTACAGACTTCAGCGCGAACTCGCCGAAGCTGACTTTGCTACCGCGCTGAGCCAGACCACGGTTGTGGCCTGTCATCTGCTTGCGGAACTTCGTACGCTTTGGTTGCAACATTTGGCGTACCCCTTACTTAGCAGCTTTTTTACGAGGCGCTGGTGCTTGTGGTTTCAGTTCTTCTTGGCGACCACCAATTACTTCGCCTTTGAAGATCCAAACCTTTACACCGATCACACCGTAAGTGGTGTGAGCTTCGTAGTTGGCATAGTCGATGTCGGCACGCAGGGTGTGCAGTGGCACACGACCTTCGCGATACCATTCAGTACGTGCGATTTCAGCACCGCCGAGACGACCGCTCACTTGGATTTTGATGCCTTTGGCACCAATGCGCATGGCGTTCTGTACAGCGCGCTTCATAGCGCGACGGAACATTACGCGACGCTCCAGCTGCTGAGCTACGCTCTGCGCAACCAACATACCGTCGAGTTCCGGCTTGCGGATTTCTTCGATATTGATGTGCACAGGCACACCCATTTGTTTGGTCAGGTCCTGACGCAGTTTCTCAACATCTTCACCTTTCTTCCCGATAACGATACCTGGACGAGCGGTGTGGATGGTGATACGTGCAGTTTGAGCCGGACGATGGATATCGATACGGCTTACGGACGCGCTTTTTAGTTTGTCTTGGAGATACTCACGCACCTTCAGATCAGCGAACAAATAGTCCGCATAAGTCCGACCGTCTGCGTACCAGACGGAGGTGTGTTCCTTGACGATTCCCAGGCGAATGCCAATGGGATGTACTTTCTGACCCATCTCTTCGACTCCGTTACTTGTCAGCAACCTTGACAGTGATATGGCAAGACCGCTTGACGATGCGATCAGCACGGCCTTTGGCACGTGGCATGATTCGCTTCAGCGAACGCCCTTCGTTGACGAAAACGGTGCTGACTTTGAGGTCATCAACGTCTGCGCCTTCGTTATGCTCGGCGTTGGCTACGGCCGACTCCAGCACTTTCTTCATGATCTCGGCGGCTTTCTTACTGCTGAAAGCCAACAGGTTGAGCGCTTCGCCCACCTTCTTCCCGCGGATCTGGTCGGCGACCAAGCGGGCTTTCTGGGCGGAGATTCGAGCGCCCGACAACTTAGCGGCTACTTCCATCGTTCCTTACCCCTTAACGCTTGGCTTTCTTGTCTGCCACGTGCCCACGATATGTGCGGGTACCGGCAAACTCGCCTAGTTTGTGGCCGACCATGTCTTCGTTCACGAGAACTGGAACATGTTGACGACCGTTATGAACTGCGATGGTCAGACCGACCATTTGTGGCAGGATCATCGAACGACGCGACCAGGTTTTAACTGGTTTGCGATCGTTCTTTTCCGCCGCCACTTCGATCTTCTTCAGTAGGTGAAGATCAATAAAAGGACCTTTTTTCAGAGAACGTGGCACTGTCGTATCCCTCTATTTACTTGCGACGACGGACGATCATTTTGTCGGTACGCTTATTACCACGAGTCTTCGCGCCCTTAGTCGGGAAGCCCCATGGCGATACCGGATGACGACCACCAGAGGTACGACCTTCACCACCACCATGTGGGTGGTCAACCGGGTTCATGGCAACACCACGAACGGTTGGGCGAACGCCACGCCAGCGTTTGGCACCAGCTTTACCCAGCGAACGCAGGCTGTGCTCGGAGTTCGAGACTTCGCCCAAGGTCGCGCGGCATTCAGCCAGCACTTTACGCATCTCACCAGAACGCAGACGCAGGGTCACGTAGACACCTTCACGAGCGATCAGCTGAGCCGAAGCACCAGCGGAACGAGCGATCTGCGCGCCTTTACCTGGCTTCAATTCGATGCCGTGTACGGTGCTACCAACTGGAATGTTACGCAGTTGCAGAGCGTTGCCCGGCTTGATCGGCGCCAAGGCACCTGCGATCAGCTGGTCACCAGCACTCACGCCTTTAGGGGCGATGATGTAGCGACGCTCGCCATCTGCGTACAGCAGCAGAGCGATGTGAGCAGTACGGTTTGGATCGTATTCGATACGCTCGACAGTGGCAGAGATGCCATCTTTGTCATTGCGACGGAAATCGACCAGACGATAATGCTGCTTATGGCCACCACCGATGTGACGAGTGGTAATGCGACCATTGTTGTTACGACCACCAGTCTTCGATTTTTTCTCGAGCAGCGGTGCGTGAGGAGCGCCTTTATGCAGCTCCTGGTTGACCACCTTGACCACAAAACGGCGGCCAGGGGAAGTCGGTTTGCATTTAACGATTGCCATGATGCACCCCTTCCTTACTCAGCACTGCTGCTGAAATCGAGATCTTGGCCTGGTTGAAGGGAGATAACTGCCTTCTTCCAGTCATTACGCTTGCCCAGACCGCGAGCAGTGCGCTTGCTCTTACCCAGAACATTCAGGGTAGTAACACGCTCTACTTTCACGCTGAACAGGCTTTCGACGGCCTTCTTGATTTCCAGCTTGGTTGCGTCAGTTGCAACCTTGAAAACGAACTGGCCTTTCTTGTCAGCCAGAACCGTAGCCTTCTCGGAAACGTGCGGGCCAAGCAGAACTTTAAATACGCGTTCCTGGTTCATCCCAGCAGCTCCTCGAATTTCTTCACGGCCGACACGGTGATCAACACCTTGTCGTATGCGATCAGACTAACTGGATCGGAACCTTGCACGTCACGTACATCAACGTGTGGCAGGTTACGAGCAGCCAGGTACAGGTTCTGATCAACTACTTCAGACACGATCAAGACGTCAGTCAGGCCCATGCCGGTCAGTTTGTTCAGCAGATCTTTGGTCTTCGGTGCATCAACAGCGAAGTCCTGAACCACAACCAGACGATCAGTACGCACCAGCTCAGCAAGGATGGAACGCATTGCTGCGCGATACATCTTCTTGTTCAGCTTCTGGGTGTGATCCTGAGGACGAGCTGCGAAAGTGGTACCGCCGCCACGCCAGATTGGGCTACGGATAGTACCGGCACGAGCACGGCCAGTACCTTTCTGACGCCATGGGCGCTTACCGCCACCACGAACGTCGGAACGGGTCTTTTGCTGCTTGCTACCTTGACGGCCGCCGGCCATGTAGGCCACGACTGCTTGGTGAACCAGCGTCTCGTTGAATTCGCCGCCAAATGTCAGTTCGGAAACTTCGATCGCTTGAGCGTCATTTACATTTAATTGCATGTCAGCTTCCCCTTAACCGCGAGCCTTGGCTGCTGGACGTACAACCAAGTTGCCGCCAGTAGCGCCAGGAACAGCGCCCTTGACCAACAACAGATTGCGTTCAGCGTCCACGCGCACTACTTCGAGGGACTGCACGGTCACGCGCTCAGCGCCCATATGACCGGACATTTTTTTGCCCTTGAATACACGACCAGGAGTCTGGCACTGGCCGATAGAGCCTGGAACGCGGTGGGACACGGAGTTACCGTGGGTATTATCTTGCCCGCGGAAGTTCCAACGCTTGATCGTACCCTGGAAGCCTTTACCCTTGGACTGACCGGTTACATCAACCAGTTGACCAGCGGCGAAGATTTCAGCGTTGATCAGATCGCCGGCCTGGTACTCGCCTTCTTCAAGACGGAATTCCATTACGGTACGACCAGCGGCAACGTTCGCTTTAGCGAAGTGGCCAGCTTGAGCAGCTGTAACACGCGAAGCACGACGCTCGCCTACAGTGACTTGCACTGCACGATAGCCATCGGTCTCTTCAGTTTTGAACTGGGTGACGCGATTCGGCTCGATCTCAATGACCGTGACCGGAATGGAGACACCTTCTTCGGTGAAAATACGGGTCATACCGCATTTACGACCGACTACACCAATAGTCATGTTGTAAACCTCATGAGTGTACGGGGCTTTCACCCGCTATGGCCGCCCATTTCAGAGCGTTACACGACTAAGACCGAGTCTTAGCCGAGGCTGATCTGTACTTCCACACCGGCCGCAAGATCAAGCTTCATAAGAGCATCAACGGTTTTATCCGTTGGCTGGACGATGTCCAGAACGCGCTTATGAGTACGGATCTCGTACTGGTCACGCGCGTCTTTGTTGACGTGCGGGGAGACCAGAACGGTGAACCGCTCTTTACGGGTAGGCAGTGGAATTGGACCACGCACTTGAGCACCAGTACGTTTCGCGGTTTCCACGATTTCCTGGGTGGATTGGTCGATCAGGCGATGGTCAAAAGCCTTCAACCTGATACGGATTTGCTGATTTTGCATTGGATTTCAGACTCCGGCTGCTATTCCCACCGAGCGCAATACGCCCGTTAAAAGGAGGCGCAATTCTATAGACGCCCCATATAGGTGTCAACCCAATAAAAAAGCCCCCGCTAAGCGGGGGCTTTTTCAATTCATCAAAGCTTACTCAAAAAGAGCTTACTCGATGATTTTGGCTACGACGCCAGCGCCGACGGTACGACCGCCTTCACGGATAGCGAAACGCAGACCGTCTTCCATTGCGATGGTCTTGATCAGGGTGACAACCATTTTGATGTTGTCGCCCGGCATTACCATTTCAACGCCTTCCGGCAGTTCGCAGTTACCAGTCACGTCAGTAGTACGGAAGTAGAACTGTGGACGGTAGCCTTTGAAGAACGGAGTGTGACGACCGCCTTCTTCTTTGCTCAGAACGTAGACTTCAGCTTCGAACTTGGTGTGCGGCTTAACCGAACCCGGCTTAACCAGAACCTGGCCACGCTCAACGTCGTCACGCTTGGTACCACGCAGCAGAACGCCGCAGTTCTCGCCAGCACGACCTTCGTCGAGCAGCTTACGGAACATTTCAACACCGGTGCAGGTGGTGACGGTAGTGTCACGCAGACCAACGATTTCCAGTGGATCCTGAACCTTGACGATACCGCGCTCGATACGACCAGTTACAACAGTACCGCGACCGGAGATCGAGAATACGTCTTCGATTGGCATCAGGAACGGCTTGTCGATAACACGGACTGGATCTGGGATGTAGCTGTCCAGAGTCTCAACCAGTTTACGAACGGCAGTGGTGCCCATTTCGTTGTCGTCTTGGCCGTTCAGAGCCATCAGAGCGGAACCGATGATGATCGGGGTGTCGTCGCCTGGGAAGTCGTAAGTGCTCAGCAGATCGCGCACTTCCATCTCAACCAGTTCCAGCAGCTCAGCGTCGTCAACCATGTCAGCCTTGTTCAGGAAGACAACGATGTACGGAACGCCAACCTGACGGGACAGCAGGATGTGCTCACGGGTTTGTGGCATCGGACCATCAGCGGCCGAGCAAACCAGGATAGCGCCGTCCATCTGAGCAGCACCGGTGATCATGTTCTTCACATAGTCAGCGTGACCTGGGCAGTCAACGTGAGCGTAGTGACGGATCAGCGAGTTGTATTCAACGTGCGCAGTGTTGATGGTGATACCACGAGCCTTTTCTTCCGGAGCGCTGTCGATCTTGTCGAAAGCAACAACGGCCGAACCGAAAACTTCGGAGCAGACGCGAGTCAGAGCAGCGGTCAGCGTGGTTTTACCGTGGTCGACGTGACCGATGGTGCCAACGTTGACGTGCGGGAGGGTACGGTCAAATTTTTCTTTAGCCACGACAATTAACTCCTAGCCTAAAGGGGCTGAATCAGCCTTGTTTTTTGGTAACGGTTTCGACGATGTGCGACGGAGCCGTATTGTATTTTTTGAATTCCATAGAGTAGCTTGCGCGACCTTGGGACATGGAACGGACGTCAGTTGCATAACCGAACATCTCGCCCAGCGGAACTTCGGCACGAATTACTTTGCCGGAGACCGTGTCTTCCATACCCAGGATCATGCCGCGACGACGGTTAAGGTCGCCCATCACGTCACCCATATAGTCTTCAGGTGTAACAACCTCTACCGCCATGATCGGCTCGAGCAACTCACCACCGCCCTTCTGGGCCAGTTGCTTGGTCGCCATGGAAGCAGCCACCTTAAACGCCATCTCGTTGGAGTCGACGTCATGGTAGGAACCATCAAACACGGTAGCCTTCAGGCCGATCAGCGGATAGCCGGCAACAACGCCGTTCTTCATCTGCTCTTCGATACCCTTCTGGATAGCCGGGATGTATTCCTTAGGAACCACACCACCCACTACTTCGTTCAGGAATTGCAGACCTTCCTGACCTTCGTCAGCAGGAGCAAAACGAATCCAGCAATGACCGAACTGGCCACGACCGCCGGACTGACGAACGAACTTGCCTTCGATTTCGCAACTCTTCGTGATGCGCTCACGGTACGAAACTTGAGGCTTACCGATGTTGGCTTCGACGTTGAACTCGCGGCGCATCCGGTCAACCAGGATGTCCAAGTGCAACTCGCCCATGCCGGAGATGATCGTTTGACCAGTCTCTTCATCAGTCTTGACGCGGAAAGACGGGTCTTCCTGAGCAAGTTTGCCCAGAGCGATACCCATTTTTTCCTGGTCATCCTTGGTCTTAGGCTCTACGGCAACCGAGATAACCGGCTCCGGGAAGTCCATGCGAACCAGGATGATTGGCTTGTCAGCGTTGCACAAAGTTTCACCTGTGGTGACGTCCTTCATGCCGATCAAGGCCGCGATGTCACCAGCGCGTACTTCCTTGATTTCTTCACGGGCGTTTGCGTGCATTTGCACCATACGACCCACGCGCTCTTTCTTGCCTTTAACCGAGTTGATCACGCCGTCGCCGGAGGCCAACACGCCCGAGTAAACTCGAACAAAGGTCAAGGTACCCACGAATGGGTCGGTGGCAATTTTGAAAGCCAGAGCGGAGAACGGTTCGTTGTCGTCTGCATGACGCTCCAGATCGATAGTCTCGTCATCCGGGTCAGTACCCTTGATGGCAGGAATATCAACAGGCGCAGGCAGGTAATCGATAACGGCGTCGAGAACCAGGGGAACACCCTTGTTCTTGAAGGAAGAACCGCAAACAGCCAGAACGATCTCACCAGCGATAGTACGCTGACGCAGAGCGGCCTTGATTTCCGCGTTGGTGAGTTCTTCACCTTCGAGGTACTTGTTCATCAGCTCTTCGCTGGCTTCGGCCGCAGCCTCAACCATGTTGCCGCGCCACTCGTCAGCCAATTCCTGCAGTTCAGCAGGGATAGGCTTGCGAACTGGAACCATGCCTTTGTCAGCGTCGTTCCAGTAAACAGCTTCCATGGACATCAGGTCGATCTGACCCTGGAAGTTGTCTTCGGAACCGATAGCCAACTGGATTGGAACCGGGGTGTGACCCAGACGCTGCTTGATCTGACCGATCACGCGCAGGAAGTTCGCACCAGCACGGTCCATCTTGTTTACGTAAACAAGACGTGGAACGCCGTATTTGTTGGCTTGACGCCATACGGTTTCCGACTGAGGCTCAACACCCGAGGTGCCGCAGAACACAACGACCGCGCCGTCGAGAACACGCAGGGAACGTTCAACTTCAATAGTGAAGTCAACGTGGCCCGGGGTGTCGATGACGTTGAAGCGGTATTGGTCCTTGTGCTGCTTCTCGGAACCCTGCCAGAAGGCGGTAATGGCAGCAGAAGTAATGGTAATACCACGCTCCTGCTCCTGAACCATCCAGTCTGTGGTCGCGGCGCCGTCATGCACCTCGCCCATTTTGTGACTTTTGCCAGTGTAAAAAAGGACGCGCTCGGTGGTGGTGGTTTTACCAGCATCCACGTGAGCAACGATACCAATGTTACGGTAGCGGTTAATCGGTGTTGTACGAGCCATAAAGCCCTCGCAAAATTAGTGACGCTAAAATTAGAAGCGGTAGTGCGAGAAAGCCTTGTTGGCTTCAGCCATACGGTGCACGTCTTCACGCTTCTTAACTGCAGCACCTTTACCTTCAGCGGCGTCCAACAGTTCGCCAGCCAAACGCAGAGCCATAGACTTCTCGCCGCGCTTACGGGCGAAGTCTACCAACCAGCGCATTGCCAGAGCGTTACGACGGGACGGACGAACTTCGACCGGAACCTGGTAAGTAGCACCGCCTACACGGCGCGACTTTACTTCGACCAGCGGAGCGATGGCGTCGAGAGCTTTCTCGAAGATTTCCAGGGGATCGCTGTTCTTGCGTTCTTTAACCTTTTCCAGCGCGCCATAAACGATACGCTCGGCAACGGCTTTCTTGCCGCTTTCCATCACGTGGTTCATGAACTTGGCCAGGATCTGGCTGCCGTATTTTGGATCGTCAAGCACTTCGCGCTTGGCTGCTACGCGTCTTCTTGGCATGGATAAGCCCTCAAACGGTCTTCAGGTTCGCTCGGAATCGGTGCCCTTTCGGGACGCCTCCGACCTTACTCTTATCGACTCAGAAAAATAGAAAATCAGTTTTACAAAAAGCCGCTACTACTTAGGCTTCTTGGTACCGTACTTCGAACGACCCTGGTTACGACCTTTAACGCCGGAAGTATCCAAAGAGCCGCGAACGGTGTGGTAACGAACACCTGGCAAGTCTTTTACACGGCCGCCACGGATCAGTACGACGCTGTGCTCTTGCAGGTTGTGGCCTTCACCGCCGATGTACGAGGAAACCTCGAAACCGTTGGTCAGACGCACACGGCATACTTTACGCAGTGCCGAGTTAGGTTTTTTCGGCGTAGTGGTATACACACGGGTGCATACGCCACGACGTTGCGGGCAGTTCTGCAGCGCAGGCACGTCGGATTTCTCGACGATACGCTTACGCGGCTGACGTACCAGCTGGTTGATAGTTGCCATCTACTAGCTCCACTGTTGTCTTGCGACGCTATTGTCTTGCAAGAAAAGCAAAATGGCAGGAACGAATTCCCGCCAAATTTAGGGGTACAAGAGTCTAAAGAGGATCTTGCCCCCAGTCAAGGCAAGGCCCCGACCTTCCCGTTTATCCAACCTCGACAAATTGTCTTGATTCGATGAACGGAACGATCAGGGCCTTACGCTCATTTATCGCAGAACTCAGTTACCGCTCGAGTTCAGCGCTTCGGTCAGTGCAGCTTCCACTTCACTGGCGCTTACGCGCAACGGTTTGTCAGCATCACGGCGGCGTTTGCGCTCGCTGTGATAAGCCAGACCGGTACCTGCCGGGATCAGACGACCCACGACCACGTTTTCTTTCAGGCCGCGCAGGTAATCACGCTTGCCGGTTACCGCCGCTTCGGTCAATACGCGAGTGGTTTCCTGGAAGGAAGCCGCCGAGATGAACGATTCGGTGGACAACGACGCCTTGGTGATACCCAACAGCACGCGAGTGAACTTGGAAACGAATTTCTCGTCGCCAGCCAGACGCTCGTTCTCTACCAGAACGTGAGTCAACTCCATCTGGTCGCCCTTGATGAAAGTCGAGTCACCGGATTCAGCGATTTCAACTTTACGCAGCATCTGACGCAGGATGGTCTCGATGTGCTTGTCGTTGATCTTCACGCCTTGCAGACGATAAACGTCCTGGATCTCGTTCACGATGTACTTGGCCAGCGCACTTACACCCAGCAGACGCAGGATGTCGTGTGGATCGCTCGGGCCGTCGGAGATAACTTCGCCGCGGTTTACCTGTTCGCCTTCGAAGACGTTCAGGTGACGCCACTTCGGAATCAGCTCTTCGTACGGATCAGTACCGTCGTTCGGAGTGATAACCAGACGGCGCTTGCCTTTGGTCTCTTTACCGAACGCGATGGTGCCGCTGACTTCAGCCAGAATCGAGGCTTCTTTCGGACGACGGGCTTCGAACAAGTCGGCAACACGCGGCAGACCACCGGTGATGTCACGGGTCTTCGAAGTCTCTTGTGGAATACGAGCGATAACATCACCGATCGCGATTTTCGCACCATCCGCTACACCGACCAGGGCGTTGGCAGGCAGGAAGTACTGAGCGATAACGTCAGTGCCTGGCAGCAACAGATCCTTGCCGTTGTCATCAACCATCTTCACAGCAGGACGGATATCTTTACCGGCAGCTGGACGGTCTTTGGCATCGAGTACTTCAATGTTGGTCATACCGGTCAATTCGTCAGTCTGACGCTTGATCGTGATGCCTTCTTCCATGCCCACGTAGGTCACGGTACCTTTCATTTCGGTAACGATTGGGTGAGTGTGCGGATCCCACTTGGCCACGATTGCGCCAGCGTCGACCTTGTCACCTTCTTTAACCGAAATCACAGCACCGTACGGCAGCTTGTAACGCTCGCGCTCACGACCGAAGTCATCAGCGATTGCCAGCTCACCGGAACGGGATACTGCAACCAGGCAACCATCCACTCGCTCAACGTGTTTCAGGTTATGCAGACGGACGGTACCGCCATTCTTCACCTGAACGCTGTCGGCTGCGGAGGTCCGGCTTGCCGCACCACCGATGTGGAACGTACGCATGGTCAGCTGGGTACCCGGCTCACCGATGGACTGGGCAGCGATAACGCCGACCGCTTCACCGATGTTCACCTGATGACCACGAGCCAAGTCACGGCCGTAGCACTTGGCGCAAATGCCGTAGCGGGTTTCGCAGCTGATCGGCGAACGCACGATCACTTCGTCGATGCTGTTCAGCTCGATGAACTCGACCCACTTCTCGTCTACCAGCGTACCGGCAGGAACGATGATTTCTTCGGTACCTGGCTTGAACACGTCACGGGCAATGACACGGCCCAATACGCGCTCACCCAACGGCTCAACAACGTCACCGCCTTCAATGTGCGGAGTCATTACCAGGCCATGTTCGGTGCCGCAATCGATCTCGGTCACCACCAGATCCTGCGCCACGTCTACCAGACGACGAGTCAGGTAACCGGAGTTCGCAGTTTTCAACGCGGTATCCGCCAAACCTTTACGAGCACCGTGAGTGGAGATGAAGTACTGGAGTACGCTCAAACCTTCACGGAAGTTCGCAGTAATCGGCGTTTCAATGATGGAACCGTCCGGCTTGGCCATCAGGCCACGCATACCGGCGAGCTGACGGATCTGCGCAGCAGAACCCCGTGCGCCCGAGTCGGCCATCATGTACATCGAGTTGAAAGACTCCTGGTCGACTTCGACGCCATGACGATCGATGACTTTCTCTTTCGAGAGGTTGGCCATCATCGCCTTGGAAACTTCGTCGTTCGCCTTGGACCAAAGGTCGATCACTTTGTTGTACTTCTCGCCCTGGGTTACCAGGCCGGAAGCGTACTGACTTTCGATCTCTTTCACTTCATCAGTAGCAGCATTGATGATGCGGGCTTTTTCATCCGGGATAACGAAGTCGTTAACACCGATGGAAACGCCGGAAATGGTCGAATAGGCAAAACCGGTGTACATCAACTGGTCAGCGAAGATCACGGTCTCTTTCAAACCAACCACGCGGTAGCACTGGTTGATCAGCTTGGAGATCGCCTTTTTCTTCATCGGCTGGTTGACGACGTCGTACGACAGGCCAGGTGGAACAACCTGGAACAAGAGCGCACGGCCGACAGTGGTGTCGACGATACGAGTGTTCTTGACACTGCCGCCATCACGATCGTTAACGGTTTCGTTGATCCGCACTTTGACCTTGGCGTGCAATGCGGCTTCGCCGGCACGGAACACACGGTCAACTTCTTGCAGATCCGCGAACACACGACCTTCGCCTTTGGCGTTGATCGCTTCACGAGTCATGTAGTACAGACCCAATACAACGTCCTGCGACGGAACGATGATTGGCTCACCGTTGGCTGGCGACAGAATGTTGTTGGTCGACATCATCAACGCACGCGCTTCCAACTGGGCTTCCAGTGTCAGCGGTACGTGCACGGCCATTTGGTCGCCGTCGAAGTCGGCGTTGTACGCAGCACAGACCAACGGGTGCAGCTGGATAGCCTTGCCTTCGATCAGTACCGGCTCAAACGCCTGGATACCCAGACGGTGAAGGGTCGGCGCACGGTTGAGGAGAACCGGGTGTTCACGGATCACTTCAGCGAGAACGTCCCAAACCTCTGGCAGCTCGCGCTCGACCATCTTCTTGGCAGCTTTGATGGTGGTCGCGAGACCACGCATTTCCAGCTTGCCGAAAATGAACGGCTTGAACAGCTCGAGAGCCATTTTCTTCGGCAGACCGCACTGGTGCAGACGCAGGGTCGGACCTACGGTAATTACCGAACGACCGGAGTAGTCAACACGCTTACCGAGCAAGTTCTGACGGAAACGACCTTGCTTACCCTTGATCATGTCAGCCAGGGATTTCAGAGGACGCTTGTTGGAACCGGTGATAGCGCGGCCACGACGACCGTTGTCGAGCAGTGCATCGACGGCTTCCTGCAACATACGCTTTTCGTTGCGCACGATGATGTCCGGAGCGGACAGATCAAGCAGGCGCTTCAAGCGGTTGTTACGGTTGATCACTCGACGATACAGATCGTTGAGGTCGGAAGTCGCGAAGCGACCGCCATCCAGCGGGACCAGTGGACGCAGATCTGGCGGCAGAACCGGCAGAACGGTCAGCACCATCCATTCTGGAAGGTTGCCGGAACCCTGGAAGGCTTCCATCAACTTCAGACGCTTGGACAGCTTCTTGATCTTGGTTTCGGAGTTGGTTTGCGGAATTTCTTCACGCAGACGGCCAATCTCGTGTTCCAGATCGATAGCGTGCAGCAGTTCACGAACAGCTTCGGCACCCATGCGGGCATCGAAATCGTCGCCGAACTCTTCCAGCGCTTCGAAGTACTGCTCGTCGTTGAGCAGCTGACCTTTTTCAAGGGTGGTCATGCCTGGATCGATAACGACATAGCTCTCGAAGTAGAGAACGCGTTCGATATCACGCAGGGTCATGTCCATCAGCAAGCCGATACGCGACGGCAGCGATTTCAGGAACCAGATGTGGGCAACTGGCGAGGCCAGTTCGATGTGCGCCATGCGCTCACGACGAACTTTAGCCAGCGCGACTTCAACGCCGCACTTCTCGCAGATCACACCACGGTGCTTCAAGCGCTTGTACTTACCGCACAGGCACTCGTAATCCTTTACCGGGCCAAAGATCTTGGCGCAGAACAGGCCGTCACGCTCAGGTTTGAACGTACGGTAGTTGATGGTTTCCGGCTTTTTAACTTCACCGAACGACCACGAACGGATCATCTCAGGCGATGCCAATCCAATACGGATGGCGTCGAACTCTTCGACTTGACCCTGGTTTTTCAGCAAATTCAGTAGGTCTTTCAAGGCCTTTCCTCCTGGCGGAGCAGAGAGCGGGCAATCCTGCCCCGCTCTCGATTCGCGTCACGTGTTATTCGGTTTCCAGATCGATATCGATGCCGAGGGAACGAATTTCCTTGATCAACACGTTGAAAGACTCGGGCATGCCCGGCTCCATACGGTGATCGCCATCCACGATGTTTTTGTACATCTTGGTACGGCCGTTCACATCGTCCGACTTCACTGTGAGCATTTCTTGCAGAGTGTAAGCGGCACCGTATGCTTCCAGTGCCCAGACCTCCATCTCCCCGAAACGCTGACCACCGAACTGCGCCTTACCACCCAGCGGCTGCTGGGTAACCAGGCTGTACGAACCGGTAGAACGAGCGTGCATCTTGTCGTCTACCAAGTGGTTCAGCTTCAGCATGTACATGTAGCCAACAGTAACCGGGCGCTCGAACTTGTTGCCGGTACGGCCGTCGGTCAGCTGCATCTGGCCGCTTTCTGGCAGGTCTGCCAGTTTCAGCATGGCCTTGATTTCGCTTTCCTTGGCACCGTCGAACACTGGAGTGGCCATTGGAACGCCGCCACGCAGGTTCTTTGCCAGATCCAGGATTTCCTGGTCGGAGAAGCTATCCAGATCTTCGTTACGACCGCCGATCTGGTTGTAGATCTCGTCAAGGAATTTACGAAGCTCGGCGACTTTGCGCTGCTCTTCGATCATCCGGTTGATCTTCTCGCCCAGACCTTTGGCCGCGAGGCCGAGGTGGGTTTCAAGGATCTGACCAACGTTCATACGCGAAGGTACGCCCAACGGGTTGAGGACGACGTCGACCGGGGTGCCATTGGCATCGTGCGGCATGTCTTCAACCGGCATGATCACGGAGACCACACCTTTGTTACCGTGACGACCGGCCATCTTGTCGCCCGGCTGGATGCGGCGACGGATTGCCAGGTAAACCTTGACGATTTTCAGCACGCCTGGAGCCAGGTCATCGCCCTGCTGCAGTTTGCGCTTCTTGTCTTCGAACTTGTCGTCCAGCAGACGGCGGCGATCAACGATGTAGGCCTGAGCCTTCTCGAGCTGCTCGTTCAGAGCATCTTCAGCCATGCGCAGTTTGAACCACTGACCATGCTCAAGACCGTCGAGAACTTCGTCGGTGATGTCCTGACCTTTCTTCAGGCCGGCGCCGCCTTCGGCTTTGTGGCCGACCAGAGCGGAACGCAGACGTTCGAAAGTGGCGCCTTCAACAATACGGAACTCTTCGTTCAGATCCTTGCGGATCTCGTCGAGCTGAGTCTTCTCGATGGACAGTGCACGAGCATCACGCTCAACGCCGTCGCGGGTGAAGACCTGTACGTCGATGACAGTACCCTTGGTGCCGGTAGGCACGCGCAGGGAGGTGTCTTTAACGTCGCTGGCTTTTTCACCGAAGATCGCACGCAGCAGTTTTTCTTCCGGAGTCAGCTGGGTCTCGCCTTTCGGAGTGACCTTGCCAACCAGGATGTCGCCTGCGCCTACTTCGGCACCTACGTAAACGATACCGGCTTCGTCCAGTTTGTTCAGTGCAGCTTCACCCACGTTCGGAATGTCTGCAGTGATCTCTTCAGGCCCAAGCTTGGTGTCACGCGCCACACAGGTCAGTTCCTGGATGTGGATCGTGGTGAAACGGTCTTCCTGAACAACACGCTCGGACAGGCAGATGGAGTCTTCGAAGTTGAAGCCGTTCCATGCCATGAACGCGATGCGCATGTTCTGACCCAGAGCCAGTTCACCCATGTCGGTGGACGGACCATCGGCCATGATGTCGCTGCGCTGAACCCGATCACCTTTACGCACCAGCGGACGCTGGTTGATGCAGGTGTTCTGGTTGGAGCGGGTGTACTTGGTCAGGTTGTAGATGTCGACACCAGCTTCGCCGGTTTCAACTTCGTCATCAGCAACACGAACCACGATACGGCTGGCGTCGACGGAATCGATAACGCCGCCACGACGAGCCACGACGCAAACGCCGGAGTCACGAGCTACGTTACGCTCCATGCCGGTACCGACCAGCGGCTTGTCAGCGCGCAGGGTTGGTACAGCTTGACGCTGCATGTTCGAACCCATCAACGCACGGTTGGCGTCGTCGTGCTCGAGGAACGGGATCAGCGACGCAGCAACCGAAACTACCTGCTTCGGCGATACGTCCATCAAGGTGACGTCTTCCGGCGCCTTGACGGTGAACTCGTTCAAGTGACGAACAGCTACCAGCTCGTCGATCAGGACTTTCTTGTCGTTCATCGTGGCCGAAGCCTGAGCGATCACGTGATCAGCTTCTTCGATGGCGGACAGGAACACGATCTCGTCGGTGACCAGAGCGTCTTTCACCACACGGTACGGGCTCTCGAGGAAGCCGTACTGGTTAGTGCGCGCATAGGCAGCCAGGGAGTTGATCAGACCGATGTTCGGACCTTCCGGCGTTTCAATCGGGCATACACGACCGTAGTGAGTCGGGTGTACGTCACGAACTTCAAAGCCAGCACGCTCACGAGTCAAACCGCCAGGGCCGAGTGCAGAGACACGACGCTTGTGGGTGATCTCGGACAGCGGGTTGTTCTGGTCCATGAACTGGGAAAGCTGGCTGGAACCGAAGAACTCTTTCACCGCCGCAGCCACTGGCTTGGCGTTGATCAGGTCTTGCGGCATCAGGCCTTCGCTTTCAGCCATCGACAGACGCTCTTTGACCGCACGCTCAACACGCACCAGGCCAACGCGGAACTGGTTCTCGGCCATTTCGCCTACGCAGCGAACACGACGGTTACCCAGGTGGTCGATGTCATCGACGATGCCTTTACCGTTACGGATGTCGACCAGGGTCTTCAGTACCGCGACGATGTCTTCTTTGCACAGCACGCCCGAACCTTCGATCTCGGTACGACCGATACGACGGTTGAACTTCATCCGGCCGACCGCAGACAGGTCATAGCGCTCAGGGCTGAAGAACAGGTTGTTGAACAGAGTCTCGGCAGCGTCTTTGGTTGGCGGCTCGCCTGGACGCATCATGCGATAGATCTCGACCAGCGCTTCCAATTGGTTGCTGGTGGAGTCGATCTTCAGTGTGTCGGAGACGAACGGACCGCAGTCGATATCGTTGGTGTACAGAGTTTCGATGCGAACAACCTGAGCCTTGGCAATTTTGCCCAGGATCTCGGTGTTCAGCTCGGTGTTGCACTCTGCCAGGATTTCGCCGGTTGCCGGATGCACGATGGCTTTGGCGGTAGTGCGACCCAGGACGTAGTCCAGTGGCACTTCCAAGGTCTTGAGACCGGCTTTTTCGATCTGGTTGATGTGGCGCGCAGTAATACGACGACCAGCCTCAACGATGACCTTGCCCTTCTCGTCCTGAATATCCAGAACAGCAATTTCACCACGCAGACGCGAAGCAATCAGTTCCAGACTGAGAGTTTCGCCGCTCAGATGGAAAACGTTGGTGGTGTAGAACGCGTCGAGCACTTCTTCAGTGGTATAGCCGAGCGCGCGCAGCAGTACCGATGCAGGCAGCTTGCGACGACGGTCGATACGCACGAACACGCAGTCTTTCGGGTCGAACTCGAAGTCCAGCCACGAACCGCGGTAAGGAATGATGCGCGCGGAGTACAGCAGTTTACCGGAGCTGTGCGTCTTGCCACGATCGTGGTCGAAGAACACGCCCGGAGAACGGTGCAGCTGGGAAACGATTACACGCTCGGTACCGTTGATTACGAAGGTACCGTTCTCAGTCATCAGGGGGATTTCACCCATGTAGACTTCTTGCTCTTTAATGTCCTTGATCGCTTTGTTCGACGATTCTTTGTCGAAAATGATCAGGCGCACTTTTACCCGCAAAGGTACGGCGTAAGTTACACCGCGCAATACGCATTCTTTGACATCAAATGCCGGTTCGCCCAGGCGATAACCGACGTACTCCAGCGCAGCATTGCCGGAGTAGCTGATGATCGGGAAAACGGATTTGAAGGCCGCATGCAGGCCCACGTCGCGGAACTGATCTTTAGTCGCTCCCGCTTGCAAGAATTCACGATACGAATCCAGCTGGATGGCCAGGAGGTACGGCACATCCATGACGTCCGGCAACTTGCTAAAGTCCTTGCGGATACGTTTTTTCTCAGTATATGAGTAAGCCATCAGCGTTCCCCAGCTTGGTCACCTGCTTGTTTGGCCCCTCCCGACGGGAGCAGCCAGAAAATCGTGCAAACCCCATGGTTTGCGCCACCGCATCGGGTGGTTACAGCTCGTTACCAGCACCGACCCAGTCGGCTGCCAATAACGGAAAAAGGCCGGTGGCAAGAGCCACCAGCCATCAGCCTTTCGCTTAACGCTCGGGCTGGAGGAGCAAAGTCGATGCTTACTTCAGCTCGACTTTAGCGCCTGCTTCTTCCAGAGTGGCTTTGGCTTTGTCAGCTGCGTCTTTCGAAACAGCTTCCAGAACCATGCCAGGAGCGCCGTCAACTACAGCCTTGGCTTCTTTCAAGCCCAGACCGGTCAGTTCACGTACTGCTTTGATCACGTTAACTTTCTTCTCGCCAGCTTCCAGCAGCATGACGTTGAATTCAGTTTGTTCTTCAACAACAGCAGCGACAGCAGCTGGACCAGCGGAAGCAGCAGCAGCGGAAACGCCGAACTTCTCTTCCATAGCCTTGATCAGCTCAACGATTTCCAGAACGGATTTTTCGCCGATTGCTTCGATGATTTGGTCGTTAGTCAGAGACATGACTATAAATTCCTGTATTGGGGTGACAGCCTACGCGGCCATCGAAATAAACAATAAACGCTGAAAGGAGTCGCTCAGCCTTAGGCTGCAGCTGCTTCTTTCTGGTCGCGAAGAGCCGCCAGAGTACGAGCCAATTTGCTGGTTGCGCCTTGAATCACGCTCATCAGCTGAGAAATTGCTTCGTCACGGGTCGGCAGGCTTGCCAGTACGTCGATCTGATTAGCCGCGAGGAACTTGCCCTCGAACGCAGCTGCCTTGATCTCGAACTTATCCTGACCTTTTGCGAACTCTTTGAAGATACGGGCAGCAGCGCCCGGATGTTCTTTGGAGAATGCAATCAAGGTCGGGCCAGTGAACACGTCGTTGAGCACGTCATATTGAGTGCCAGCAACGGCGCGCTTGAGCAGGGTGTTACGTACAACACGTACGTAAACACCAGCTTCACGAGCCTCTTTACGGAGTCCGGTCATAGCGCCTACTGTTACGCCACGGGCATCAGCCACGACAGCGGACAGAGCAACTTGGGCAGCCTTGTTGACTTCAGCGACGATGGCCTTCTTGTCTTCAAGTTTAATTGCCACGGGAAAAACTCCTGCTTGTTACCGTTTCATCCAACCGAGGCCAGATGTCGTTTTGGTGTCTGATTCGGTAAGGAACCGGGAGCACCATCTGCGTAGGCTTGAGGTTTAAGACTTGCGCCGCCTACGGTCTTGGATAGCCCCCGCCAGGCAGGGACCCCAATCTTTCAATTGGCGCAATCGCTTGCGCCAACCTTTGTCTTACGCGTCGAGCGAGCCTTGGTCGATGACCAGACCTGGACCCATGGTGGTGCTCAGGGTAACGCGCTTGACGTAAATACCTTTCGAGGAAGCTGGCTTGATACGCTTCAGATCAGCGATCAGGGCTTCAACGTTTTCCTTCAGCTTGACGGCATCAAAGCCGACTTTGCCAACGGAGGTGTGAATGATGCCGTTTTTGTCGGTGCGATAACGAACCTGACCAGCCTTGGCGTTTTTAACCGCGGTAGCTACGTCTGGAGTTACAGTGCCGACTTTAGGGTTAGGCATCAGGCCGCGCGGGCCCAGAATCTGACCCAACTGACCAACAACGCGCATGGCATCCGGGGATGCGATAACTACGTCATAGTTCAGGTCGCCGCCTTTCATTTCGGCAGCCAGATCGTCCATACCTACACGGTCAGCGCCGGCAGCCAAAGCGGCCTCAGCAGCTGGACCCTGGGTGAACACAGCTACGCGAACGGTCTTGCCAGTGCCGTGTGGCAGCACAGTAGCGCTACGAACAACCTGGTCAGATTTACGCGGGTCAACACCCAGGTTAACAGCAACGTCGAACGACTCGCTGAACTTGACAGTCGACAGCTCAGCCAGCAGAGCAGCAGCGTCTACAAAGTTGTAGGACTTGCCCGCTTCGATTTTGCCGGCGATAGCCTTTTGACGCTTGGTCAACTTAGCCATTACACACCCTCCACGTTAAGGCCCATGCTACGAGCAGAACCGGCGATAGTACGCACGGCTGCGTCCATATCAGCTGCAGTCAGATCCGCGTTTTTGGTTTTCGCGATTTCTTCCAGCTGAGCACGGGTCACGGTGCCAACCTTAACGGTGTTCGGACGAGCGGAACCGCTAGTCAGACCAGCAGCCTTCTTCAGCAGAACCGAAGCAGGGGTGGATTTGGTTTCGAAAGTGAAGCTACGGTCGCTGTAGACAGTGATGATCACTGGAGTCGGCAGACCTGGCTCAATACCCTGAGTACGGGCGTTGAAAGCCTTGCAGAATTCCATGATGTTCACGCCGTGCTGACCCAAAGCAGGACCAACAGGTGGGCTTGGGTTAGCCTGAGCGGCCTTCACTTGCAGCTTGATGTAAGCGGTAATCTTCTTGGCCATGAGGCACTCCAATTACGGGTTCGAACGCCTCGAAAGGCTCCCCGGTTACTTGCGCGTTTATCCCAGTGACGACAAAACCCCACAGCCTAGGGCTGCGGGGTTGGGATGCTTGCTCAGCTAGACCTTTTCGACCTGACTGAACTCTAACTCTACCGGAGTAGAGCGACCGAAAATGAGCACTGCCACTTGGATCCGGCTCTTTTCGTAGTTAACTTCTTCGACCGTGCCAGTAAAATCGGCAAACGGACCGTCATTGACACGTACCGACTCACCCGGCTCGAACAACGTCTTCGGCTTCGGCTTGTCGCTACCATCAGCAACACGACGCAGAATCGCTTCTGCCTCTTTATCTGTGATCGGCGCAGGCTTATCAGCGGTACCGCCGATGAAACCCATCACCCGAGGAGTATCCTTGACCAAGTGCCAAGTACCCTCGTTCATGTCCATCTGAACCAGCACATAACCTGGGAAGAACTTGCGCTCGCTTTTGCGTTTCTGGCCATTACGCATTTCAACCACTTCTTCAGTGGGAACCAGAATTTCGCCAAAGCCATCTTCCATGCCAGCCAGCTTTACGCGCTCTACTAACGAGCGCATGACATGCTTCTCGTAACCGGAGTAAGCATGCACAACGTACCAACGCTTAGCCACGGGACACCCTTAGCCGACAATCAAGGAAACAAGCCAGCCGAGCAGGGAATCTAGCCCCCACAACAGCAACGCCATAACCAGGACAACAGCCACAACAATCAGCGTGGTCTGCGTGGTTTCTTGGCGAGTTGGCCATACGACTTTACGAATTTCGGTGCGAGCTTCCTTAACCAGTACGAAGAAAGACTTGCCCTTGACTGTCTGCAGGCCTACAAAGGCAGCTACAGCAGCAATGGCGAGCAATGCAAGTACGCGATACAGGATCGGCGATGCTGAGTAATACTGATTGCCAACAACGCCAACAACCACCAAGGCGACTACTACAAGCCACTTGAGCAGATCGAAGCGAGAGCCTTGAACTTCAGCTTTAGGAGTCATCTATGAAGATCCTGTGAAAAGAAAGCCAGACACACCAAGTGAATCTGGCAGGTCAGGAGGGAATCGAACCCCCAACCTACGGTTTTGGAGACCGTCGCTCTGCCAATTGAGCTACTGACCTAAAACAAAATCAGGCCGACCATTATGCCGACCCGAAAAAGACATTACAACAATTTACTCGACAGCCTTGACTGCACACCAAAGCCAACCGCACGATCACTCCGCAAAAAACGACAAGACGCGACCGCAACCATTAAAACAAAGGCAGATATTTTCATATCTGCCTTGTTATATGGAGCTCTTGAGCGGATTTGAACCGCTGACCTCACCCTTACCAAGGGTGTGCTCTACCAACTGAGCTACAAGAGCGTAACACTTTGCAGGATCTGCAAACTTGGAGCGGGTAGCGGGAATCGAACCCGCATCATCAGCTTGGAAGGCTGAGGTTCTACCACTAAACTATACCCGCGGAGCTTGCAGCTCTCGCTAAAAATGGTGGAGGGGGAAGGATTCGAACCTTCGAAGTCGTAGACGTCAGATTTACAGTCTGATCCCTTTGGCCGCTCGGGAACCCCTCCTAAGCGAGCCGGCATTCTATATCATGCCGACCTTCTGTCAAGCATTTTCTCATTAAAAACCTGAGGTTAGCTGCATTGACACCGCTTTGCACTGTTAACCGTTAAAGGTCTTCACTGCGAAGCGGGCGCCATTCTATGCAAACTATTCCGCAGGCGCAACCCCCTCGCACGGCATTATTTTATGTTTTAACTCATTGAAATCTTTGGAAAGGTTTAGCAGTTGAAGATCATCCACTAAACGCCGGCTTTCGGGCGCTACACGGACCCAGTAGCCTGCAGAATCAGAAGAGTCTCTTGGCAGGGATTGAAACTTGATATCCATCCCACCCAATCTCCGCTCAACGGCCTGGGCGGTCTCTTGACGAGCGAAACCACCCAAATAGAGACACCCACTGCCCGTCACTGCGGACTTTTCTTTCTCGCGAGTCGTATCAGGCGCCTCGCTCAACAAGCGGATGTCCTGCTGCGATCCTCGATACAAACTCAAGGGTGTTACATCTTTCGCACGCAGCGGCGCCTCTTGTTGATGCCAGATGTAATAGAAGACATTGAGCACAAGCAGCAAAAGGAACAACCAACGCATAAAAACCTCAAGACAAAGGACATGCCATCGCCAGACCTACAAACACCAGGTCTGGAACCAGCCTGGCATCGGGCACGATTTCAGAGACGAGCGCTGCATCACCTCCAGTTAGGAATACAGCAAAATCTTCCCCCCAATAGCTACGCGCCATTTCCAGCTGAGTCAGGACGAAGCCCCTCAACATAAGCGAACATCCTCGCTCAACCGCCTCGACCGTTGTGCGGCCAGGTGCAAAGCTTTCCAGGGCGCGCTCAGCAGCAATATCGCCGTAGCGAATCTTGCGGGTATGGGTTCGTAACTGGTTGCGCATCAAAGGCATCCCTGGACAGATAAACCCGCCAAGATGATCTCCATCTCTCGCAATGAAATCAGCAGTCACTGCAGTTCCGAAATCAAGCACCAGGCACGCCCCTGCGGCCAAGTGAAAGCCACCGAGCATAGCGAGCCAGCGATCAAGTCCTAACCGCTCGAACTCCTCGTACCCATTTCGAACACCAGCCATTTCGCGCGCCGGCGCAGCGCAGATCGCGGACACTGAGAACGCTTGCATCAGCAGAGAAGTCAACGCACCCGTCTCTTCAGTCGTTCTGACACTGACCAACCGGCACTGCTTAAGGACCATCCCTTCAAGCCCACTGAGGCTTTCCACCAATGCGAGATCCGAATCCACCACGCCCTCACCAAACACCCGCTTGGCATCCGCCTGGAGTACGCGCCACTTTATGAAGCTGTTTCCGCAGTCGAGCTCAAGAATCATCACGCAACCTCAGGCTGAGCTCACCACCACTAAAGACTTTTTCCACACCATCTACCTTCAAGCGCAAGGCACCCTGACTGTCGATACCCAACACCTCACCATCTATCCGGCTGACTCCAGCAATCAACGAGACTGCGCGCCCTTGCCAAAGATGGTTCTGCTCCCATTCCTGCTGGATAGCGGAAAATCCATCGGTCTGATGGCGAGCCAGGTACTTCTGAAGCATCAACCCTAATTGCGCGACGAGTTGATTGCGATCAAACACCCTGCCCGACTCCAGCCGCATGGATGTCCATTGCTGATCAATCTCTTCCGTCACCTGCATGTTCACATTAATTCCAACACCTAGCACCACGTGACACACATCAGCAGGATCACCCACCAGCTCGAGCAATATCCCCGCAATCTTTTTCTGGCCAACCAAAACGTCATTGGGCCACTTCAAGCCCGCGGTCGGTATGCCCAGATCTCTCAAAGCCTGCATGACAGCAAGCCCGACCACAAGACTCAGCCCTTCGAGCTGACGCATTCCACCTTCGATGCGCAATACGAGGCTGTAATAGATATTTTCCGCGAAAGGACTGGCCCAATTTCGTCCACGTCGGCCACGCCCCGCAGTCTGCCGCTCGGAGAGCACCAGGAATGGCGCAGCCTGGCCACGCTCAATTGCACGCAAGGCTTCAGCATTAGTGGAGTCAATCGAGTGGAAGAGCAGAATAGGCCAGTCACACGGGGGCGCCTGTTCTTTTATGTCGCCAGGATCAAGCAGCGTCAAAGGCGCAGCCAATTGATAGCCACGACCGCGCACCTTATGGATAGACAAGCCGAGCTCAGCTTCTAAATGCTGTAGCTGCTTCCATACCGCACTACGACTGATACCCAAGGCGATGCCCAGGGCCTGACCCGAATGGAACTTGCCATCCTTAAGAAGCTTTAACAACGTCAGCATGCAAGTCTCGCCTCACAATGAGGCCCGCATGATAGCCATGCCCCGAGCCATTGCATAGAAACCCGGAGAGCTAGACTTTCCTGCAGGTAAAACAAAACCCCAACTGCTTTCGCAATTGGGGTTTCGGAATTTAATCTTGACGATGACCTACTCTCACATGGGGAAACCCCACACTACCATCGGCGATGCATCGTTTCACTGCTGAGTTCGGGATGGGATCAGGTGGTTCCAATGCTCTATGGTCGTCAAGAAATTCGGTAGCCAGGTCGTGTTCTCTTGCGAGATCACGCTCCAGCGAATGGGTATGTGATAGTCAGGTGTTTTGTGAGTGTCTCGAACTTTCGGTTCGTTTCGTCTTCACACACCGCAATCTGGTGCCTTTTCAGGTCAGCAAATTGCTTGGGTGTTATATGGTCAAGCCTCACGGGCAATTAGTATTGGTTAGCTCAACGCCTCACAGCGCTTACACACCCAACCTATCAACGTCGTAGTCTTCGACGGCCCTTCAGGGGACTCAAGGTCCCAGTGAGATCTCATCTTGAGGCTAGTTTCCCGCTTAGATGCTTTCAGCGGTTATCTATTCCGAACATAGCTACCCGGCAATGCCACTGGCGTGACAACCGGAACACCAGAGGTTCGTCCACTCCGGTCCTCTCGTACTAGGAGCAGCCCCTCTCAAATCTCAAACGTCCACGGCAGATAGGGACCGAACTGTCTCACGACGTTCTAAACCCAGCTCGCGTACCACTTTAAATGGCGAACAGCCATACCCTTGGGACCGGCTTCAGCCCCAGGATGTGATGAGCCGACATCGAGGTGCCAAACACCGCCGTCGATATGAACTCTTGGGCGGTATCAGCCTGTTATCCCCGGAGTACCTTTTATCCGTTGAGCGATGGCCCTTCCATACAGAACCACCGGATCACTAAGACCTACTTTCGTACCTGCTCGACGTGTCTGTCTCGCAGTCAAGCGCGCTTTTGCCTTTATACTCTACGACCGATTTCCGACCGGTCTGAGCGCACCTTCGTACTCCTCCGTTACTCTTTAGGAGGAGACCGCCCCAGTCAAACTACCCACCATACACTGTCCTCGATCCGGATAACGGACCTGAGTTAGAACCTCAAAGTTGCCAGGGTGGTATTTCAAGGTTGGCTCCACGCGAACTGGCGTCCACGCTTCAAAGCCTCCCACCTATCCTACACAAGCAAATTCAAAGTCCAGTGCAAAGCTATAGTAAAGGTTCACGGGGTCTTTCCGTCTAGCCGCGGATACACTGCATCTTCACAGCGATTTCAATTTCACTGAGTCTCGGGTGGAGACAGCGCCGCCATCGTTACGCCATTCGTGCAGGTCGGAACTTACCCGACAAGGAATTTCGCTACCTTAGGACCGTTATAGTTACGGCCGCCGTTTACCGGGGCTTCGATCAAGAGCTTCGCGTTAGCTAACCCCATCAATTAACCTTCCGGCACCGGGCAGGCGTCACACCCTATACGTCCACTTTCGTGTTTGCAGAGTGCTGTGTTTTTAATAAACAGTCGCAGCGGCCTGGTATCTTCGACCGGCATGGGCTTACGCAGTAAATGCTTCACCCTCACCGGCGCACCTTCTCCCGAAGTTACGGTGCCATTTTGCCTAGTTCCTTCACCCGAGTTCTCTCAAGCGCCTTGGTATTCTCTACCCAACCACCTGTGTCGGTTTGGGGTACGGTTCCTGGTTACCTGAAGCTTAGAAGCTTTTCTTGGAAGCATGGCATCAACCACTTCGTGTTCTAAAAGAACACTCGTCATCAGCTCTCGGCCTTAGAATCCCGGATTTACCTAAGATTCCAGCCTACCACCTTAAACTTGGACAACCAACGCCAAGCTGGCCTAGCCTTCTCCGTCCCTCCATCGCAATAACCAGAAGTACAGGAATATTAACCTGTTTTCCATCGACTACGCTTTTCAGCCTCGCCTTAGGGACCGACTAACCCTGCGTCGATTAACGTTGCGCAGGAAACCTTGGTCTTTCGGCGTGGGTGTTTTTCACACCCATTGTCGTTACTCATGTCAGCATTCGCACTTCTGATACCTCCAGCAAGCTTCTCAACTCACCTTCACAGGCTTACAGAACGCTCCTCTACCGCATCACCTAAGTGATACCCGTAGCTTCGGTGTATGGTTTGAGCCCCGTTACATCTTCCGCGCAGGCCGACTCGACTAGTGAGCTATTACGCTTTCTTTAAAGGGTGGCTGCTTCTAAGCCAACCTCCTAGCTGTCTAAGCCTTCCCACATCGTTTCCCACTTAACCATAACTTTGGGACCTTAGCTGACGGTCTGGGTTGTTTCCCTTTTCACGACGGACGTTAGCACCCGCCGTGTGTCTCCCATGCTCGGCACTTGTAGGTATTCGGAGTTTGCATCGGTTTGGTAAGTCGGGATGACCCCCTAGCCGAAACAGTGCTCTACCCCCTACAGTGATACATGAGGCGCTACCTAAATAGCTTTCGAGGAGAACCAGCTATCTCCGAGCTTGATTAGCCTTTCACTCCGATCCACAGGTCATCCGCTAACTTTTCAACGGTAGTCGGTTCGGTCCTCCAGTTAGTGTTACCCAACCTTCAACCTGCCCATGGATAGATCGCCCGGTTTCGGGTCTATTCCCAGCGACTAGACGCCCTATTAAGACTCGCTTTCGCTACGCCTCCCCTATTCGGTTAAGCTCGCCACTGAAAATAAGTCGCTGACCCATTATACAAAAGGTACGCAGTCACCCAACAAAGTGGGCTCCCACTGCTTGTACGCATACGGTTTCAGGATCTATTTCACTCCCCTCTCCGGGGTTCTTTTCGCCTTTCCCTCACGGTACTAGTTCACTATCGGTCAGTCAGTAGTATTTAGCCTTGGAGGATGGTCCCCCCATATTCAGACAAAGTTTCTCGTGCTCCGTCCTACTCGATTTCATGACTAAGAGATTTTCGCGTACAGGGCTATCACCCACTATGGCCGCACTTTCCAGAGCGTTCCGCTAATCTCAAAGCCACTTAAGGGCTAGTCCCCGTTCGCTCGCCACTACTAAGGGAATCTCGGTTGATTTCTTTTCCTCAGGGTACTTAGATGTTTCAGTTCCCCTGGTTCGCCTCTTAAGCCTATGTATTCAGCTTAAGATAACCATCTTATGATGGCTGGGTTCCCCCATTCAGACATCTCCGGATCAAAGTCTGTTTGCCGACTCCCCGAAGCTTTTCGCAGGCTACCACGTCTTTCATCGCCTCTGACTGCCAAGGCATCCACCGTATGCGCTTCTTCACTTGACCATATAACCCCAAGCAATCTGGTTATACTGTGAAGACGACATTCGCCGAAAATTCGATGCTGCTCAATTAAGAGCAACTCACAAATTTTACCTTAGCCTGATCCGTTACCAGTGAAAGTAACGTTCAGTCTATCTTTCTATCACATACCCAAATTTTTAAAGAACGATCTAATCCAAAGACTAGAAATCAACATTCACCATCATCACAATGGAATGCTCATTTCTAAGCTTTCAACAAACAGAAGCAGTAGTGGTGGAGCCAAACGGGATCGAACCGTTGACCTCCTGCGTGCAAGGCAGGCGCTCTCCCAGCTGAGCTATGGCCCCGTATTTCTACAGGTTCCCACACAAAATTGGTGGGTCTGGGCAGATTCGAACTGCCGACCTCACCCTTATCAGGGGTGCGCTCTAACCAACTGAGCTACAGACCCAATTTCGGGCTGCTTCTTATCGTCTTCTTCAATGAATCAAGCAATTCGTGTGGGAACTTATGGAGCAGCTGATGTCGTCGATTAAGGAGGTGATCCAGCCGCAGGTTCCCCTACGGCTACCTTGTTACGACTTCACCCCAGTCATGAATCACACCGTGGTAACCGTCCTCCCGAAGGTTAGACTAGCTACTTCTGGTGCAACCCACTCCCATGGTGTGACGGGCGGTGTGTACAAGGCCCGGGAACGTATTCACCGCGACATTCTGATTCGCGATTACTAGCGATTCCGACTTCACGCAGTCGAGTTGCAGACTGCGATCCGGACTACGATCGGTTTTCTGGGATTAGCTCCACCTCGCGGCTTGGCAACCCTCTGTACCGACCATTGTAGCACGTGTGTAGCCCAGGCCGTAAGGGCCATGATGACTTGACGTCATCCCCACCTTCCTCCGGTTTGTCACCGGCAGTCTCCTTAGAGTGCCCACCATTACGTGCTGGTAACTAAGGACAAGGGTTGCGCTCGTTACGGGACTTAACCCAACATCTCACGACACGAGCTGACGACAGCCATGCAGCACCTGTCTCAATGTTCCCGAAGGCACCAATCCATCTCTGGAAAGTTCATTGGATGTCAAGGCCTGGTAAGGTTCTTCGCGTTGCTTCGAATTAAACCACATGCTCCACCGCTTGTGCGGGCCCCCGTCAATTCATTTGAGTTTTAACCTTGCGGCCGTACTCCCCAGGCGGTCAACTTAATGCGTTAGCTGCGCCACTAAGAGCTCAAGGCTCCCAACGGCTAGTTGACATCGTTTACGGCGTGGACTACCAGGGTATCTAATCCTGTTTGCTCCCCACGCTTTCGCACCTCAGTGTCAGTATCAGTCCAGGTGGTCGCCTTCGCCACTGGTGTTCCTTCCTATATCTACGCATTTCACCGCTACACAGGAAATTCCACCACCCTCTACCATACTCTAGCTTGTCAGTTTTGAATGCAGTTCCCAGGTTGAGCCCGGGGATTTCACATCCAACTTAACAAACCACCTACGCGCGCTTTACGCCCAGTAATTCCGATTAACGCTTGCACCCTCTGTATTACCGCGGCTGCTGGCACAGAGTTAGCCGGTGCTTATTCTGTCGGTAACGTCAAAACACTTACGTATTAGGTAAATGCCCTTCCTCCCAACTTAAAGTGCTTTACAATCCGAAGACCTTCTTCACACACGCGGCATGGCTGGATCAGGCTTTCGCCCATTGTCCAATATTCCCCACTGCTGCCTCCCGTAGGAGTCTGGACCGTGTCTCAGTTCCAGTGTGACTGATCATCCTCTCAGACCAGTTACGGATCGTCGCCTTGGTGAGCCATTACCTCACCAACTAGCTAATCCGACCTAGGCTCATCTGATAGCGCAAGGCCCGAAGGTCCCCTGCTTTCTCCCGTAGGACGTATGCGGTATTAGCGTCCGTTTCCGAGCGTTATCCCCCACTACCAGGCAGATTCCTAGGCATTACTCACCCGTCCGCCGCTCGCCACCAGGTACAAGTACCCGTGCTGCCGCTCGACTTGCATGTGTTAGGCCTGCCGCCAGCGTTCAATCTGAGCCATGATCAAACTCTTCAGTTCAAACATCTTTGGGTTTTTAAGAAACCCTAAACTTGGCTCAGCAATCGTTGGTTACATCTTTGATTTCTCGCGGAGTAACTTGTGATGCTGATAATCTTGTTGACTATCAGTCTGACTCCACAAGCACCCACACGAATTGCTTGATTCAGTTGTTAAAGAGCGGTTGGTTAAGATCTTTCGTCTCAACCGAGGCGCGCATTCTACAGCAGCCTCTGTTGCTGTCAAGCGGTTATTTTCAGAAGTTTTCAAAGTTTCCTTTGCAACTTCAACCACTTGCGCTTTCGATCTCTCGTTAGCGGGAGGCGAATTCTACAGCGTTACTCGCTGCTGTCAACACCTCTTTTTCTCCGCTTTCGACCGAGAAGATCGAACCGTCAATCAAGCCAAACAACCTCGCTTGATCAACTCCTTCTGGGCTTCGATGATCTGAAGCAACTCGCTGTCGAAAACTGCGTAACTCTTTGTTTACCAAGGAGTTTTCCGTTTCGACTGCGCCGGAAGTGGGGCGAATTATAGACTTCCAGAATCTGCCGTCAACCCCTAATTTTAGCTTTATTCGGATTTGAGCGTAATACGCGCAAATGCCTTCTTTCCAGCCTGACAAACATGGGTCGCGCCCAGTACGTATATAAAGGTGCGGTCGACAACCTCACCATCTATACGTACACCGCCGGAATTCAGCAGATCACGCGCCACCGCCGAGTTCTTCACCAACCCCGCCTTATTAAGGACAGCAGCAATCGGCATGTCTTCAGTAGCAGTCAGCTCGATCTCTGGCAAATCGTCCGGCAACTCGCCATCCTTCATACGGTTACCCGCCGCACGGTGAGCATTGGCCGCAGCCTCCTCACCATGGAAACGCGCAACGATTTCTTCGGCCAGCTTGATCTTGATATCACGCGGATTCGCACCCGCCTCGACATCGGCACGGAATGCGTTGATCTCATCCATGGAGCGGAAGCTGAGCAACTCGAAGTAGCGCCACATCAGCGCATCCGGAATAGAGACCAGCTTGCCGTACATGACACCCGGTGCTTCCTGGATACCGACGTAGTTGCCCAGAGACTTGGACATCTTCTTCACGCCATCCAGACCCTCGAGCAGCGGCATTGTCAGAATGCATTGAGCCTCTTGACCATAACCACGCTGCAGCTCACGCCCCATCAGCAGGTTGAACTTCTGATCGGTACCACCCAGCTCGACATCAGCGCGCAAGGCAACCGAGTCATACCCTTGAACCAACGGATAGAGGAACTCGTGAATAGCAATTGGTTGGTTGGTGGTGTAGCGCTTATCGAAGTCGTCGCGCTCAAGCATGCGCGCCACGGTGTACTGCGAAGTCAGACGAATGAAGTCCGCCGGCCCCATCTGATCCATCCAGGTGGAGTTGAACGCTACTTCCGTCTTGGCCGGATCAAGAATCTTGAAGACTTGAGTCTTGTAGGTCTCGGCATTCTCGAGAACCTGCTCACGGGTGAGCGGAGGACGCGTCGCGCTCTTTCCACTCGGATCACCGATCATCCCGGTGAAGTCACCTATAAGGAAGATGACCTGATGCCCCAGCTCCTGGAACTGACGCAGCTTATTAATAAGCACGGTATGACCCAGGTGCAAATCCGGCGCAGTCGGATCGAAGCCTGCCTTAATACGCAGCGGCTGGCCACGCTTGAGCTTTTCAATCAGCTCGGACTCGACCAACAATTCTTCCGCACCACGTTTAATCAGCGCTAGCTGCTCTTCAACCGACTTCATAACAGACCCGCAAGGCTCGAATTCAAAGGGAACCAACCATACAAGATCACGCGTCAAATACAAAGTTTGGCCGGCGCAATGACGCCAATCCGCTGGCAGAGTGACCACGGACTTGCTTCAGAGATGATTTGGTTATATTTTATACAGTTATTTCATCTTCATCATGTCATTCATCTTTTCCAATTCATCTTTTTCAAAGTCAAAAATTACCTATGACCAAAGAATCGTCTAAAGCGCCACCGCTTTACCCGAAGACCCACCTGCTCGCAGCAAGTGGTATCGCCGCTCTTCTGAGCCTGGCGCTTCTGGTATTCCCTTCCAGTGATGTAGAGGCCAAAAAGACAACGCTGAGTCTTGAACTGGAAAGCCCTGCTGAACAACTGACACAAGATCAAGACGCTGCTGAAGCCGTTCAAGCCACAAATGAGCCCGCAGCCTCCCCTTTCGCGCAGATCGAAAACAGCGCCGAAGAACCTCAGGAAACCGCCCAGGCCGTACCAGCACCTGCGCCGACACCTGCCGCCGAAGAAAAGAAGGCGCCAAACCACAGGGAAGTGATCGTTTCCAAAGGCGATACGCTATCCACGCTGTTTGAGAAAGTCGGTCTCCCCTCCACTTCGGTGCACGAAGTATTGGCCAGCGACAAGCAGGCCAAGCAATTCAGCCAGCTCAAACACGGCCAGAAACTCGAATTCGAACTGACCCCCGATGGCCAGCTGAGCAACTTGCACAGCAAGGTCAGCGACGTCGAAAGCATCACCCTGACCAAGAATGACAAGGGTTACACGTTCAACCGCATTACCGCCAAGCCAACCGTGCGCTCCGCCTACGTTCATGGCGTGATCAACAGCTCGCTGTCCCAGTCTGCCGCGCGCGCCGGCCTGTCCCACAGTCTGACCATGGACATGGCCAGCGTATTTGGCTACGACGTCGACTTCGCTCAGGATATTCGTCAGGGCGACGAGTTCGATGTGATCTACGAGCAGAAAGTCGTCAACGGCAAGGCGGTTGGCAACGGCCCGATCCTTTCCGCACGCTTCACCAACCGCGGCAAGACCTACACCGCCGTGCGTTACACCAACAAACAAGGCAACAGCAGCTACTACACCGCCGACGGCAACAGCATGCGCAAGGCGTTTATCCGCACGCCGGTAGACTTCGCCCGCATCAGCTCGAAATTCTCCATGGGCCGCAAACACCCGATCCTGAACAAGATCCGCGCCCACAAAGGCGTCGATTACGCAGCACCACGAGGCACCCCGATCAAAGCGGCCGGTGACGGCAAAGTGCTGTTGGCCGGTCGCCGTGGCGGCTATGGCAACACCGTGATCATTCAGCATGGCAACACCTACCGCACGCTGTACGGGCACATGCAAGGTTTTGCCAAAGGCATCAAGACTGGTGGCAGCGTCAAGCAAGGCCAGGTGATTGGTTATATCGGCACCACCGGGCTCTCAACCGGCCCGCACTTGCACTATGAGTTCCAGGTCAATGGCGTGCACGTCGACCCACTGGGCCAGAAGGTCGCGATGGCCGACCCAATCTCCAAAGGGGAACGCGCACGGTTCCTCGCGCAGAGTCAGCCGTTGATGGCCCGCATGGATCAAGAGAAAGCCACGATGCTGGCTTCGAAGCGCTAACTCATGACGTTCTATATAGGTGTGATGTCCGGGACCAGCCTCGATGGCCTGGACATCGCACTGATCGAGTTGAACCCGGCGATCAACCTGATTGCCACGCACTACACCCCCATGCCTGACTCCCTGCGCGCCGAGCTGCTTGGCTTGTGCGCCAGCGGCCCGGACGAGATTGCCCGCTCCGCCATCGCCCAGCAGAACTGGGTGATACTGGCCGCTCAGGGCATTAACACCCTCCTCCAACAACACAACCTGAAACCCGAAGACATTCGCGCGATTGGCAGCCATGGCCAGACCATTCGCCATGAACCGGCGCGCGGCTTCACGGTGCAGATCGGCAACCCAGCCCTGCTTACCGAGCTGACCGGCATCACCGTGGTCAGCGACTTCCGCAGCCGTGACGTGGCCGCCGGCGGGCAAGGTGCGCCGCTGGTTCCAGCCTTTCACGAAGCGTTGTTCGATGAACGTGCCGGTCATCGTGCGGTATTGAATGTTGGCGGATTCAGCAACCTCAGCCTGATCGAACCCGGCAAGCCTGTCGCCGGCTTCGACTGCGGCCCGGGCAACGTTCTGCTGGATGCCTGGATTCACCAGCAACGCGGCGACAACTTTGATCGCGACGGCCAATGGGCGGCCAGCGGCAAGGTTGAACCGATTCTGCTGAATGAATTGCTGAGTGATCCGTTTTTCGTGACCAAGGGCCCAAAAAGTACCGGCCGCGAAGTGTTCAACCTGCCATGGCTGACACAGCACCTCTCGAAGCTGCCGACCTTCGCCGCTGAAAACGTGCAAGCAACCCTGCTTGAGCTCACCGCACTGACCATCGTCGAGTCACTGCTGCAAGCCCAATCGGACACTCAGGAATTGCTGGTCTGCGGTGGCGGCGCGCACAACGCCACACTGATGAAGCGCTTGGCCAACCTCCTGCCGAACGCGACTGTCAGCAGCACTGCCGCGTACGGTGTCGACCCGGACTGGGTCGAAGCCATGGCATTCGCCTGGCTGGCCCATTGCTGCCTGGAAGGCATTGCCGCGAATCGCCCGAGCGTCACCGGCGCCCGCGGTTTGCGAGTACTCGGCGCCATCTACCCGGCCTGACTATCCATCAAATCCCACACAACAAAACGCCGCAAAGCCCTGAAGCCATGCGGCGCTTGATAATGCGGTGAAGCGCGATCAGATCGAAAACGAAGAGCCGCATCCACACGTAGTGCTGGCGTTCGGATTCTTGATCACGAAACGCGAACCTTCCAGACCTTCCTGATAATCCACCTCGGCACCGGCCAGGTACTGGAAGCTCATCGGGTCTACGACCAGACTCACACCTTCGCGCTCGACGATGGTGTCGTCATCGGCCACTTCTTCATCGAAGGTGAAGCCGTACTGAAAACCTGAACAACCGCCGCCCGTAACGAATACGCGCAGCTTCAAGCGATCATTCCCCTCTTCATCGACCAGGCTCTTCACCTTGTGCGCGGCACCGTGGGTGAATTGCAAAGCGGTGGGGGTGAAGGATTCGACGCTCATGCTGACTATCTCCCGGCGTTACGCCGCCATAATGCGTGATGACGCGCATTATCCGCTTCTCCTAGAAAATCGGTCAACTATTGTTACGGTATATCAATAAACCCGATTGCCGGTTCGAAATGCAAAAAGGCCCGTCAGACGGGCCTTTTTGCTGAGCGGGATAAAGCGTTACGGCAGCATGCCGGCGTGGGACAGGCCCAGACGCTCATCCAGCCCGAACAGAATGTTCAGGTTCTGCACCGCCTGACCCGACGCGCCTTTGACCAGGTTATCGATCACCGACAGGACCACCACCAGATCACCGTCCTGCGGACGATGCACGGCGATACGGCAGACGTTGGCACCGCGCACGCTGCGGGTTTCCGGGTGGCTGCCCGCTGGCATCACATCGACGAACGGTTCGTTGGCGTAGCGCTTTTCAAACAACGCCTGCAGATCCACCGAGCGATCCACGACGGTCGCGTACAGCGTCGAGTGAATGCCGCGAATCATTGGCGTGAGGTGCGGAACGAAGGTCAGACCGACGTCCTTGCCCGCTGCACGACGCAGACCCTGGCGGATTTCCGGCAAGTGACGGTGACCTTTGACGGAGTAGGCTTTCATGCTTTCCGACGTCTCGGAGTACAGCGAGCCGACTGAAGCCCCACGGCCGGCACCGCTGACACCGGACTTGCAGTCAGCGATCAAACGCGTGGTGTCGGCCAGCCCGGCTTCGAGCAACGGCAGGAAACCCAGTTGCGTAGCGGTTGGATAGCAACCCGGCACGGCGATCAGGCTAGCGTCCTTGATCTGCTCACGATTGACTTCCGGCAAACCGTAGACCGCTTCCTCCAGCAGTTCCGGCGCACCGTGCGGCTGGCCGTACCACTTGGCCCACTCGACAGGGTCTTGCAGACGGAAGTCTGCCGACAGGTCGATGACCTTGGTCCCGGCCGCCAGCAGTTCGCCGGCCAACGCATGGGCAACACCGTGAGGCGTGGCGAAGAACACTACATCGCAGGCGCCCAGAGTCTTGATGTCCGGAACGCTGAAAGCCAGGCCGTCGTAGTGGCCTCGCAGGTTCGGGTACATGTCAGCCACGGCCAGACCGGCCTCGGATCGGGAAGTGATCACGACCACTTCAGCTTGCGGATGCTGTGCCAACAGACGCAGCAGTTCGACACCGGTGTAACCCGTGCCGCCGACGATTCCGACCTTGACCATAAACCTGCCCTCAACGAACCCACTGGAAAGCCGTCGATAATAGGGCCCGTATCGTCCTGCGACAACCGGCAAGGTGACGTGCGGCGGCTCAAGCCTCTACTATCCAGCCTACCGTGAACCTGGGAATAACTAAAAAATGCTTTATCTATGGCTCAAAGCTTTTCACATCGTCAGCATGGTCTGCTGGTTTGCCGGCCTGTTTTACCTGCCCCGGCTGTTCGTTTATCACGCCCAAAGCGAGGACACCGTCAGCAAGGAGCGCTTCAGCCTCATGGAGCGCAAGCTGTACCGCGGCATCATGGGACCGGCGATGATCGCCACGCTGATTTTCGGTATCGCGCTGATCTGGCTTAACCCAAGCATCTTCAGCCAGGGTGGCTGGATTCACGCCAAGCTGACGCTGGTGGTACTCCTGATCGGCTACCACCACATGTGCGGCGCACAGGTGAAACGTTTTGCCCGTGGCGAAAACACCCGCAGCCATGTCTTTTATCGCTGGTTCAATGAGGTGCCGGTTCTGATATTGCTGGCTATCGTAATTCTGGTCGTCGTTCGGCCGTTCTAATAAGCACAACTCACCGGGGTACTTCCAATGTCGCTGCCCGCTTTGCTCGAACAACGTTTGCGCCTGCCCGTGGTGGCAGCGCCGATGTTCCTGATTTCCAATCCGCAATTGGTGCTCGCCTGCTGCCGTAATGGCGTGGTCGGCAGCTTTCCCGCGCTGAATCAGCGTGAGAGCAGCGGCTTCAAGGCCTGGCTGGAAGAGATCGAAGCAGGCTTGGCGACACTGGAGAACCCGGCGCCTTACGCGGTGAACCTGATCGTCCACAACAGCAACCCGCGACTGCAAGCGGACCTAGCGATCTGCGTCGAGCATAAAGTGCCGATCGTAATCACCAGCCTCGGCGCCGTGAAAGAACTGGTCGATGCGGTCCACAGTTACGGCGGCCTTGTGTTTCATGACGTGACGACGCGTCGCCATGCCGAGAAAGCCGCCGAGGCCGGCGTGGACGGTTTGATCGCTGTGGCAGCAGGCGCCGGTGGACACGCCGGTACCTGGAGCCCGTTCTCGCTGATTGCCGAGATTCGCCAGTTCTTCGACAAAACTTTGCTACTGGCAGGCTGCCTTAACCATGGCCACGAGATTCTTGCTGCGCAATTGCTCGGCGCGGATCTGGCTTACTTCGGTACACGATTTATCGGCACCACGGAAAGTCACGCGCCTGATGCCTACAAAGAGATGTTGCTGACGTCCAGAGCCGCAGACATCATCCATACGCCAGCGGTATCAGGCGTACCGGCGAGTTTCATGCGCCAAAGCCTGGAGGCTGCCGGCTTCGACATGGCTGCGTTACAAGGCAAGGGCGAGGTCGACTTCGGCTCCAAACTCAAGCCGATCAGCGATGAAGCCAAAGCCTGGAAAACCGTGTGGTCCGCGGGCCAGGGTGTCGGCGAAATCGATGATTTGCCGAGCGTCGATCAATTGGTCGCCCGGCTGGACGCGGAATACCGCAAGGCACTGGAACTGGCTGCACAGCTGCCTAAACGCTGGCCGCGCTGAGATGAAAGTTTGGCCAGCCCGCCCCGGCTGGCTTTACACTCCACGCCTGTAACATCTCCTCATTCAAAACTCGCGACAAGGATGCCTCGCAATGAGCGACAACCGTTTCAAGATCGTGTTCGACGGCGCTCTGCTGCCAGGCGTTGACGTCACCAGCGCCAAACAGAAGCTGGCCGAGCTATACAAAAGCGAAGTCGCTGCCGTCGAACGACTGTTTACGGGCAAGACGGTCACGCTCAAACAAGGCCTGTCGCAGGTCGACGCGCAAACCTACCTTCAGGCGCTGACGAAAACCGGCATCGATGCTCGCATCGAAAACGAACCCGCCATAGAGCTGAACCTGGCCGACGCCCACGAACACAGGCCTGTCAGCAGCCAACCGGTATTTGCCGACCCCGCATCCCCTTACGCACCGCCCCGGGCCACCGTCGGCGAAAGCTTGCCCGCGTACGCTCCACTCAAGCCATTCAGCGTCGAAGGCCGCATCGGTCGTTTGCGTTATCTGGCCTGGACGATGTCCCTGACGCTGGTCACGCTGGCCGTCGGTTCGGTATTGGCCATTTTCGCCTTTGCCATCATCAGCGCCGATTCGACCGCAGGCCTGATTCTTGGCGGCCTGGTGGCGTTCATCCTGTTCATTGCCATGGCGGTCGTCAGCATTCAGATCAGCGTTCAGCGTCTGCATGACATCGGCTGGTCCGGCTGGCTCTGGCTGCTGAACCTGGTGCCGTTCGTGGGCAGCTTCTTCCCGTTTGTGATCATGATCGCTCCGGGCACCAACATTCCCAATCAATACGGCGCGCCGCCTCCGCCTAACACTACTGCGGTCAAAGTGCTGTCTTCGCTGTGGGTCGTGTTGATTGCCATCGTCTTTATTGGCGCACTGGCCGGAGGCCTGACCGCAATCCAGGAAGAATATGAAACCGCGGCTGAAACCAGCTACGACAGCAGCTCGGTGATTACCGAAGAAGTTGAAGTCGAGCCGGCGCAAGAGGCGGAGCAAGCAGCGGATTCCGCAGACGAAGAAGCCGAATAAGCCCCGGCCCCTGTAGACTCTGCGAAAGAATGAACAGCGCTCCCCGCCCGTGACACCCGCGTCGCCGGCGCGGAGCTGTTGCGATGGAGAACTGCATGACCCGTTACGCTCTGATCACCGGCGCTTCCAGCGGCATCGGCCTGGCGATGGCCGAAGCGCTGGCCCGCCGGGGCCGCAGCTTGATTCTGGTGGCCCGACAGCGTGATCAGCTGGAAAGCATTGCAATCGAACTGACCCAACGGTTTGGCGTGGAAGTCTTGTTCCGCGCCTGCGACCTCGGCGAGCCGTTACGGCTGTCCGGGTTCCTGCTGGAACTGGAAGAAGGTGACCGGCAAATCGATTTACTGGTCAACTGTGCCGGCATCGGCACCTGCGGGCCTTTTCTGGCCCAGGACTGGATGACCGAGCAGGACCTGATCGAAGTGAACATCCTGGCCCTCACCCGCTTGTGTCATGCGATCGGCAACAGCATGGCCTTGCAGGGTGGCGGACAAATTCTGAACGTCGCTTCAATGGCGGCATTCCATCCCGGTCCGTGGATGAGCACGTATTACGCCAGCAAAGCCTATGTCCTGCATTTTTCCGAAGGGTTACGCGTCGAACTGAAGAAGTGCGCAGTCAAGGTCTCGGTACTCTGCCCCGGCCCGACACGCACCGGGTTCTTCCGCACGGCGCAGCTGGACTCCGCCAAGCTGACTGACAGCAACCTGCTGATGAGTCCTGAAGAAGTCGCGCTGTATACCGTGCGGGCGCTGGAGAAAAATCGCGCGATCATTATTCCGGGTCGAGGGAACCGCTGGCGTGCCTTTCTGCCGCGGCTAGGCTCTCGCTGGCTGAACCGGACAATCGCTGGCATGGTCAACAAGGCCTACTGCCCGCGCTGAAAAGGCCTCAAGGTAAAAGGCTGGGCTCGGGGATAACCCATGAGTACACTCAGGCCAGTCCAAACAACGGAGAAAACAGCTGTGGATACTCTGTTCACCAAGATCATCAACCGGGAAATTCCGGCAAAGATCATTTACGAGGACGACCAGGTACTGGCCTTCCACGACATCGCCCCACAGGCACCGGTGCATTTTCTGGTCATTCCGAAAAAAGCGGTGCGCACCCTTAACGACCTCACCGAGGACGACAAGGCATTGGCCGGGCACATTTTGTTCACTGCCCAGCGCCTCGCCCTGGAGTTGGGCTGCGAAAAAGGCTTCCGCGTTGTCATGAACTGCAATGAAGAAGGTGGGCAGACGGTCTATCACATTCATATGCATGTGCTCGGTCAGCGCCAGATGCACTGGCCGCCGGGCTGATCCAACTTCCGTAGGAGCCGGCTTGCTGGCGATGGCGATTCACGATGTCGAAAGTGATCTCTCGGACGCCATCGCCAGCAAGCCGGCTCCTGCAATTCTGCCTGCGTCGCAATGACCCAGCGCAAACCTTCCCCCGGCCGATTGGGTTAAACTGGCCGCCGAGATTCTTCCCGGAGGTCAGCATGACTACCCAGCGTCACTACTCGCCGATTGACCGTCTTCTGCTGCAAGCCGATGCCGCGATGCGGACGTTGCTGCCTTTCAGTGGCCAGCCATACCGTCCGTCGCCCGCCATCGTGCGGCCAGATGCGCAATTGAGTGACGAAGACACCCGCCACGTTGCCGGTTTGATGCGCATCAACCATACCGGTGAAGTCTGCGCCCAGGCGCTGTATCAGGGTCAAGCCCTGACTGCCAAGCTGCCGCATGTACGCGCCGCCATGGAACATGCTGCCGAAGAAGAAATCGATCACCTGGTCTGGTGCGAGCAACGCATCAAACAACTGGGCAGCCACACCAGCATCCTCAACCCGCTGTTCTACGGCATGTCGTTCGGGATTGGCGCAGTGGCCGGATTGATCAGCGACAAGGTCAGCCTGGGGTTCGTTGCGGCGACCGAGGATCAGGTGTGCAAGCACTTGAATGAACATCTGGAACAACTGCCGGTCGAGGATGAGAAATCCCGGGCGATTCTTGAGCAGATGCGCATCGATGAAGAACATCACGCTGAAAGTGCACTGGAGGCGGGTGGTTTTCGCTTTCCGGCGCCGGTGAAGTTCGGGATGAGTTTGATGGCCAAGGTGATGACCAAGAGTACTTACCGGATCTGACCTGTGGGAGCGGGCTTGCTCGCGAAGGCGGTCCGTCATTCAATATTGATGTCGACTGATACTCCGCTTTCGCGAGCAAGCCCGCTCCCACAGGGTTTTATGCCCGCAATAAAAAAGGCGACTGCCGTAAGGGAGTCGCCTTTTTTTGTGCTCGAAAATCTTAGTTAGGCATGTTGCGCGCGTAGAAGATTTCCAGCATTTCGTGTTTTACACGGTCGGACACCTGAGCTCGCTGCTCGGAAGACAGGCTGTTGGTGGCGTCGCCGAACAGGTAGTTGTCCAGTTCGAAGTTCTTCAGCAGCATCTTGGTGTGGAACAGGTTTTCCTGATACACGTTCACGTCGGTCATCTGGTACGCGTCGCGGGTGTCGTCGGAGAGGTAGTTCTGAATCGAGTTTATCTCGTGATCGATGAAGTGCTTGTTGCCTTCCACGTCACGGGTGAAACCGCGCACGCGATAATCCACGGTCACGATGTCCGAATCGAACTGGTGAATCAGGAAATTGAGCGCCTTAAGCGGTGAAATGACGCCACAGGTCGACACGTCAATGTCCACACGGAAGGTCGCAATGCCATCGTCCGGATGGATTTCCGGGTAGGTGTGCACCGTGATGTGGCTCTTGTCGAGGTGGGCCAGGATAATCTCGGGCAACGGGCCCGGCGACTCTTCGATCTGGCTGTCGGTCGGGGTTACCGGCTCTTCAGAGATCAGAATCGTGACGCTGGCGCCCTGGGGTTCATAGTCCTGACTGGCAATGTTCAGGATGTTGGCACCAATGATATCGACAACTTCCGTGAGGATCTGCGTCAGGCGCTTCGCGTTGTACTCTTTATTGATGTACTCGACGTAAGCCTGTTGGTCTTGCGGGGTTTCCGCGTAGCAGATGTCATAGATGTTGAAGCTCAAGGTCTTTGTCAGGTTATTGAACCCGTGGAGCTTGAGTTTGCTTTTCACCGTTAAAAACTCTCTATGTATTGCGGCCCGGGCCGCGTGATCAAGCATGCCCGTCAGATGCGAACAACGCAGCTGCGTAGGACGGTTAACACCTCTTCGCGATGGCGATTTTGGTTATCTGTTCGGGTTCGCAGCCTGTCGATGACGGGCCACTACCCTGAAAAAAGTGGCGCATTATGCAGACGTCAGCTTGGGATCGCCAGAGTCTGCACTGCTTTTATGATAGTTGAATGTCGATTCAACCGAGTTCGATGATCTCGTAGTCGTGGGTAATCACTACGCCAGCCGCGCCGAGCATGATCGACGCCGAGCAATACTTCTCGGCGGACAGCTCGATAGCCCGTTTGACCTGCGCTTCTTTCAGCCCGCGGCCCTTGACCACGAAGTGCATGTGGATCTTGGTGAAGACTTTCGGATCTTCGGTCGCCCGTTCGGCTTCGAGGAAGGCTTCACAGCTTTCGACGGCCTGACGGGACTTCTTGAGGATGCTGACCACGTCGAAGTTGCTGCAACCGCCGACACCCAGCAGGAGCATTTCCATTGGCCGGACACCCAGGTTGCGACCGCCTGCATCGGGCGGACCGTCCATGACCACGACGTGACCGCTGCCGGATTCACCGAGGAACATGGCTTCACCAGCCCATTGGATGCGTGCCTTCATCGCCAGACTCCACTGCATAAAAAAGGGTCGCCAGCTTAGCACAGGGCCCCGGATTGGCAGCGCCCTGCATTTGTAGGGCATAACCTTCCGAACTGTAGGTAATTTCTCGAATATTGCGAGAAGTGTCTGTTAAGCTGGCGCCAATTCGCTGGCGCTTAGCCAGCTTTGCAGCATCCGTCGTCATCGACTCATAAAAAACCAAACACACCGTGAAGTCTTTTCGGGATACAACCATGGTTGCTATTGCCCCTACCCCCAAAATCAAGAACCTCGACAAGCTGTTGATGCACTGTCAGCGCCGTCGTTATGCGGCCAAGAGCAATATCATTTGCGCCGGTGATCGCTCGGACACGCTGTTCTTCATCATCAAGGGCTCAGTCACGATCCTGATCGAGGATGACGACGGGCGCGAAATGATCATCGCCTACCTGAACTCCGGGGACTTTTTCGGTGAGTTGGGGCTGTTTGAACAAGCGGGGCTTGAGCAGGAACGCAGCGCCTGGGTGCGCGCGAAGATCGAGTGTGAAGTGGCGGAAATCAGCTACGCCAAATTCCGCGAGTTGTCCCAGCAGGATCCAGACATTCTTTACGTGCTCAGCGGACAAATCGCACAGCGCTTGCGCAACACCACACGCAAGGTCGGTGACCTGGCCTTCTTTGACGTCACCGGTCGCGTCGCCCGCTGCCTGCTGGAACTGTGCAAGCAGCCGGACGCCATGACCCACCCGGACGGCATGCAAATCAAAGTGACCCGTCAGGAAATCGGGCGAATTGTCGGTTGTTCACGGGAGATGGTCGGTCGCGTGCTCAAGGATCTGGAAGAACGCAACCTGGTGGACGTCAAGGGCAAGACCATGGTGGTCTTCGGTACGCGCTGAGCTCGAGAGCTCAAGCCCCGAGCATATCTGCCAGCAACTGGCGATAAAGCGCATCAAGCCGCCCAAATGCATCAGGTGCGGCAAACTTCTCATGCAAGGCAATGTGGCTTTCAGCGCGCACCCGCTGCTCAAGACCGCACGCTTCGTTAAAGCGATTGACCGCGGCGACCATCGATTCACGCTCGTTATCCAGCAACAAGGCTCCGTGCACCAAGCCCACCGGACGTTGCCCCCCCTTGCTCTGACGCCAGCGCTGAGCGGTGCCGACCATCTTGCGGCCGTCGAGGTTGACGTTGAAACGGCCATCGCAAAATGCACCGTCGACTTCGCCCAAAGACGAAACACCGCCCAGCTCATCGAGTAACTGACAGATCGGATCGCAGAGACGGCGATACGCGGTTTCGATGCGGTTTTGATCGCCTTCGCTGCGCGGGGGTGCGTAGACAAGGGCGATGTTGATGGTGGAGGCCGATTGCGGCACGGGCTCACCGCCGGTTTCACGTAAAAGCACTGGCCAGCCGGCGGCGGCTGATACTTCACATGCAGCTTCGAAGCCGGGCAGACGGTTCAAGCGTCGGGGCATGACCAATGCCCGATCATTGGGCTGCCAGAACAGCAGGCCGAAATCCGAATCGCCGGTGCAGACATGAGCCAACAGATCTTGCTCGGCTTGTAGGCCGGCTTCGACGGTCAGACTGGTCGGCTGGGTCATGGACTACTCCGAAAGGCATGAGATCTTTTGGGGATTTTAGGGCCTCTTCGCGGGCAAGCCCGCTCCCACAATTGGATCTATGTACGCAATCCAGATGTGGGAGCGGGCTTGCTCGCGAAGGGGGCGCACCGGTTTGTCTGACCGGACTCAGTCGAGCGTAGAACCGCTGACCGGGCCGCCGCGTTCAGGAAAGAACAGGCGCTGCAATTCAGTGCCCGGGCTTTCGGCGCGCATGAACGCCTCGCCCACCAGGAACGCGTACACGTCGCTGATCTCCATCAGTTCCACATCGGCCCGGTTGAGAATACCGCTTTCAGTAATCACCAGCCGATCACGCGGGATGCGTGGCAACAGATCGAGTGTGGTTTCGAGACTGACGTCGAAGGTGTGCAGGTTGCGGTTGTTCACGCCAACCAACGGCGTGTCGAGGGTTTTCAAGGCCCGCTCCAGCTCGTCGCCATCGTGGACTTCCACCAGCACATCGAGGCCGACGCTTTTGGCCACGGCCGCCAGCTCGGCCATTTTCACGTCATCCAGTGCGGAGACGATCAACAGCACGCAGTCAGCGCCCAAGGCACGGGCTTCGATGATCTGGTACGGATCGATCATGAAGTCCTTGCGGATCACCGGCAGGCTGCACGCCGCCCTCGCCTGCTGCAGATACGCATCAGCGCCCTGGAAATAATCGATATCGGTCAGTACCGACAAGCACGTCGCGCCGCCCTTCTCGTAGCTCTTGGCGATGTCGGCAGGAACGAAGTGCTCGCGAATCACGCCTTTGCTCGGCGAGGCTTTCTTGATTTCGGCAATGACGGCCGGCTGTTTCAGCTTGGCCTGAGCAATCAGTGCCTTGGCGAAACCACGGGGTGCATCGGCCGCCTTGGCCAGACTTTCCAGCTCCGCCAGAGTCACACGGGCGCTACGCTCGGCAACTTCCTGGACTTTGCGGGCCAGAATGTTTTCCAGAACCGTCGGTACACTCATCCCTCATTCTCCACTTTGAATACCGCGGTAAATGCACCCAACTCCTCAAGTTTTTCCCGAGCGAGGCCTGTGTGCAGCGCATCGTGCGCCAGGGCAACGCCTTCTTTCAAACTGGTGGCCAGGTCAGCGGCGTACAGCGCCGCACCGGCATTGAGCACGATCATCTCGGCGGCTTTCTGACCACTCTCGGTCTTGCGCTTGCCCAAGGCATCTCGAATCAGCTCAAGGGACGCAGCCGGACTTTCCACTGCCAGGCCGTGCAGGCTCTGACTCTTCATGCCCAGGTCTTCTGGCTCGACCCAATATTCGGTGATCTGGTCATTCTTCAGTTCTGCGACAAAGGTTGGCGCCGCCAGGCTGAACTCGTCCAAGCCATCCTTCGAGTGCACCACCAACACGTGCTTGCTGCCCAGACGCTGCAAGACTTCGGCCAATGGCCGGCACAACGCCTGGCTGAACACGCCCACCACCTGATGTTTCACGCCGGCCGGATTCGTAAGCGGGCCGAGCATGTTGAACAGGGTGCGCAGGCCAAGGTCCTTGCGCGGACCAGCGGCGTACTTCATGGCACGGTGATGGGTCTGGGCAAACATGAAACCGATGCCGACGTTGTCGATGCAACGCGCCACCTGGACCGGCGTCAGGTTCAGGTAGATACCGGCTGCTTCCAGCAAGTCAGCGCTGCCGCTCTTGCCCGACACCGCACGGTTACCGTGCTTGGCCACGGTGCAACCGGCTGCCGCCACCACGAAGGATGACGCGGTCGAGACGTTGAAAATATTCGCACCATCACCGCCGGTGCCGACCACATCGACCACGCCGTCGAGGGTCTTGAGTTCGACCTTGTCCGCCAGCTCGCGCATGACCGACACCGCGCCGACGATCTCGTCGATGCTTTCGCTCTTCATGCGCATGGCCATCATGAACGCGCCGATCTGCGCATCCGAGCATTGCCCGGTCATGATTTCGCGCATCACATCGCGCATCTCATCGGTGCTGAGGTCGAGGTGGTCGACGATACGGCTCAGGGCTGTCTTGATATTCATGAAAAGTCCTTAGCGCGTGCCGCCGGTTTGTTTGAGGAAGTTAGCGAACAGCTCGTGGCCCTGCTCGGTAAGAATAGACTCGGGGTGGAACTGCACACCCTCGATGTTCAATGTCTTGTGGCGCAGGCCCATGATTTCGTCGACCGAACCGTCCTCGAGCTGGGTCCACGCGGTCAGCTCCAGGCAATCCGGCAGGGTTTCACGCTTGACGATCAACGAGTGATAGCGCGTCACCGTCAACGGACGATTCAGGCCTGCGAATACACCCTTGTCCTCGTGGAATACCGGGCTAGTCTTACCGTGCATGACTTGCCGGGCGCGGACTACATCACCGCCAAAGGCCTGGCCGATGGACTGGTGGCCGAGGCAGACGCCAAGAATCGGCAGTTTGCCGGCGAAATGCTTGATCACGTCAATCGACACACCGGCTTCGGTCGGGGTGCAAGGACCGGGGGACACGACGATGCGCTCAGGGTTGAGCGCTTCGATTTCGGCAACGGTAAGTTCATCGTTGCGCACGACTTTGACCTGGGAGCCGAGCTCACCGAGGTACTGCACAACGTTGTAGGTAAAAGAGTCGTAGTTATCGATCATCAGCAACATGGCGTTTGGAACCTCTTGAATTCACTGACTTTTAAGACAGCCTTCGAATGATTACCCGCAGTGTCCTGCGCTTTGTCAGTCGCCGGGTGCGCCAGCAAAGCGGTATGTCATACGGGTGAAGAAGGCAAAGCGGTACAGGTCCGGCGGGGCCGGCAGAAGAATTCAGGCGCGCCAACGCCAGCGGGCGTGTGCCTTGATGACTTGATCCAGAAGTTTGCTGATGATCAACACGGGGAAGGTCTCATTCATACGTCTTGGCACAGTAACTTAGCTGGGCAGAGCGTGCAATATGGCCGGCGCGACTGGCCGCGAAACAATTGAAGGGTTCGCGACCGATGGCAAAAGGCCGGAAGTTTTTGGTACTGTCGTTTCGTTCACTACAACAATAAATAAACGGACTTGCTCATGATCAAACAGACGTTGTTTGTACCGCTCGCAGGATGCTTGCTCGCCATGGTCTGCGCCCAGGCGATCGCCGCGCCTAATCCTTACTCCAACTTCGTCGTCTTCGGCGACAGTCTCAACGATGCAGGGACCTTTGCCGACACGGGCGGGCCAGCCGGTTCGACCCAGCGTTTTACCAACCGGACGGGGCCGGTTTACCTGGATGGCAGCGGCGAAGTCCGCTCACTCAACTCCACACAGATCCTGGGTGGAAAACTGGGCTTCTCGGCGGATCAGACAGCCTCGTCCTCTTCTGCGGTACGCGCCAACAATGGCCAGCCCGATGGCAACAACTGGGCCGTCGGCGGTTATCGCACCGACCAGATTCTCGATTCGATCACCGGCACCTCCGCCACGGGCGATCGCACCCGGGCGGGTTACCTGCCGTCGAACAACTTCCGCGCTGACCCGAACGCGCTGTATTACCTGTCGGGCGGTGGTAATGACTTCCTGCAAGGTCGCGTAACCAGCCTGCCACAGGCCAGCGCCGCCGCCGATCGCCTGGTCAGCAGCGTGCAAACCCTGCAACAGGCCGGTGCCCGCTACATCATGGTCTGGCTGTTGCCGGACATCGGCTTTACGCCGGCCTTCAACGGCACACCATTGCAAGCGTTCACCTCCCAACTCAGCACCCAGTTCAACACTGAACTGGTGAGCCAGTTGCAGAACGTCAATGCCAACGTGATCCCGTTGAACATTCCGGTTCTGCTCAAGGAGACGTTTGCCAACCCGGGGCAGTTCGGCCTGGCCACCGATCAGAACCTGAGCGCCACCTGCTTCAGCGGCAGCAGCTGTACCGAAAACGCCCGTTACGGCATCAACAGTGCGACGCCGGACCCGACCAAACTTATCTATAACGACTCGGTGCACCCGACCGAAGCAGGGCAACGCCTGATTGCCGATTACGCTTACTCACTGCTGGCCGCGCCGTGGGAAGCCACCCTGTTGCCACAAATGGCCCAGGGTACTTTGCGCTCTCATCAGGATGAGTTACGCAACCAGTGGCTGGCCGATTGGGAAAACTGGCAAGGCGTCGGCCAATGGCGCGCGATTGTCGCCGGCGGCGGCCAGCACCAGGATTTCGATAGCCAGCGCAGTGGCGCCAGTGCTGACGGCAATGGCGCCAACCTGAACATCGGCGGCAGCTACCGGCTCAATGACGCATGGCGCGTGGGTCTGGCGGCGGGTTTCTACAACCAGAAGCTCGAAGCAGGCGATCACGACTCGGATTACAAGCTCAACACTTACATGGGCACGGCGTTCGCCCAGTATCAGCAAAACCGCTGGTGGGGTGACGCGGCAGTGACGGCTGGGCATCTGGACTACGACAGCCTCAAGCGTAAATTCCAGTTGGGCGTCAACGAACGTGGGGAGAAAGGCGACACCGACGGCTACCTGGTGGCTTTCAGTGGTCGTGTGGGGTACGACATCGCGCCAGAGGCCAGCAGCCCGTGGCACCTGTCGCCGTTCGTGAGCGCCGACTTCGCCAAGATTGAGGTCGACGGTTATTCGGAGAATGGCGCCGATTCCACCGCGCTGACATTCGACGACCAATCGCGCATCTCCCGGCGTCTTGGCCTCGGCATCCAGGGCAAGTACCAGATCACTTCACAAACTCAAGTGTTTGGCGAACTGGCCCACGAGCGCGAGTACAACGACGATACCCAGGATGTGACCATGCACCTCAACAGCCTGCCGAACAACAGTTACTCCCTGGCCGGCTACACCCCACAATCCCACCTGAACCGCTTGAATCTGGGCGTGAGCCACAACCTCACCAAGGATCTGGCATTGCGCGCAAGCTACGACATTCGCAAGGATGATGACTTTACCCAGCAGGGCATCAACGTTGGGGTTGCGTTGGACTTCTAAATCGTAGCAACAAAAAACGCGGCGCCCTCACAGGCGCCGCGTTTTTTTATGCTGATGCAGTCCCTGTGGGAGCGGCGGTGCGACGATTCGACTTGCTCGCGAAGGCGGTGTCTCATTCAACATTGATGTCGACTGACAGGGCCTCTTCGCGAGCAAGTCGAATCGTCGCACCGCCGCTCCCACAGGTATAGAGCAAGTCAGTGGGAGCAGGTTCTCGCCATAGAACTCAAGCGTCCGGGGTTTGTTCGGCCAGGGCCACGGCGCGGAACATCGCGCGGCGCTTGTTCAGGGTTTCTTCCCATTCAAGCGCTGGCACCGAGTCGGCGACGATGCCGCCACCGGCCTGCACGTGCAGTTCGCCGTTCTTGATCACTGCGGTGCGGATCGCAATCGCGGTGTCCATGTTGCCGTTCCAGGCGAAGTAACCGACCGCACCGCCGTAGACACCACGCTTGACCGGCTCCAGTTCGTCGATGATTTCCATCGCGCGAATCTTCGGCGCGCCGGACAAGGTACCCGCCGGCAGGATCGCCCGCAGTGCGTCCATTGCCGTCAGCCCGGCCTTCAATTGGCCCGTGACGTTGGACACGATGTGCATCACGTTGGAATAACGCTCGATGACCATCTTCTCGGTAAGTTTCACCGAACCGATCTCCGACACCCGACCGGTGTCGTTACGGCCCAAGTCGATCAGCATCAAGTGCTCGGCGATTTCCTTGTCGTCCGACAGCAAGTCTTTTTCCAGCGCCAGATCGGCTTCTTCGTTGGCCCCGCGCGGACGGGTGCCGGCAATCGGGCGCACGGTGATCAAGTTGTCTTCGACCCGCACCAGCACTTCCGGCGAACTGCCGACGACGTGGAAGTCGCCGAAGTTGAAGAAGTACATATAAGGCGTCGGATTAAAGCAACGCAGCGCCCGGTACAGATCGATCGGTGCAGCCTTGAAGTCGATCGACATGCGCTGGGACGGCACGACCTGCATGCAGTCACCGGCCAGGATGTATTCCTTGATGGTGTCGACGGCTTTTTCGTAGTCGTCCTGGGTGAAGCTCGAACGGAATACCGGATCAGCCGACTGTTGCTTGCTGAAATCCAGGCCGCGGCGCGGGGTGATCGGCTGACGGAGTTTTTCCAGCAGCTCTTCCAGGCGTGCCTGACCTTGTTCGAAAGCATCTGCTTGCGATGGATCGGCCAGCACGATGGCGTGCATCTTGCCGGCGAGGTTGTCGAACACCACCACCGCATCGGACACCATCAGCAGAATGTCCGGCACGCCCAGCGGATCCGGGTTCGGGCACTTGCCCAGACGTTTCTCCACATAGCGTACGCAGTCGTAACCGAAGTAACCCACCAAACCGCCATTGAAGCGTGGCAGGCCAGGGATGGTCGGCACGTTGTAACGGGCTTTGAATTCTTCAACGAAGGCCAGCGGATCTTCGGCTTCAAGGCTTTCGATCTCGACGCCATCATGCGTCACGCTCACATGGTGATCGTGAACCCGCAGCACGGTGCGGCACGGCAGGCCGATGATCGAATAACGGCCCCACTTCTCCCCGCCCTGCACCGATTCCAGCAGGTAGGAGTTCGGCTCATCGGCCAGTTTCAGGTAGATCGACAGCGGCGTATCAAAGTCGGCCAGGGTTTCGCAGGCCAACGGGATACGGTTATAGCCGGCAGCGGCCAAACGCAGGAATTCTTCGCGGATCATGGGGTAGCCTCGAGGCTTGAGGTGCTAACAGTCAGGTATGCAAACGCGCCGGAAAGCCGGCCAGAATCGAGTCAGGCGCGCCAACGCCAGCGGGCCAGGGCCTTGATGACTTTCATCCAGAGTTTGCGAGTGACCACCACGATGGCGTTTCCAGAAGGGGATTGAGCAACGTCGGGCAACGTTATCTCAGCGGCTGGATCCAGGCAACCGGGAATTAGCTTGCGCAGATCGTCGATCACCAGCGCCGGCGACTCTTCGGAAATCGGCCGGCCATGGTTGTAGCCGTAGCTGAGGGCGACGCACTTGACCCCCGCCGCTTTCGCCGCCAGCACGTCGCTGCGCGAATCGCCGACAAACAGCGATTGCGAGGCCGGGATGTTGGCCATTTTCATCACGAAAAACAGCGCGGCCGGGTCAGGCTTCTTCTGCGGCAGGGTGTCGCCGCCGATGATCCACTTGAAGTAACGGCCGATTTTCATCTGATCCAGCAGCGGCGCGACGAAGCGCTCCGGCTTGTTGGTGATCAGCGCCATCTCGACACCCTGCTTGTGCAGCCATTTCAGGGTGTCACGCACGCCGGGATAGACCACGGTCAGATCATGGCTCTCGCTGTAAGCCTCCATGAAAATCTCCAGGGCGCCCTCGGCTTCACCGTCGTCGACCGTCGAATGGTCGATGCCACCGGCCAGCGCACGGCGAACCAGTACCGGCGCGCCATTGCCGACCCACTCGCGCACCGACTCGAGGCCGGCCGGTTGACGCCCAAGTTTGAGCAGCATGTTATCCACAGCCAGGGCGAGGTCGGGGACCGAATCGATCAGCGTGCCATCCAGATCGAACATCACCAGCCGTGGCAGACGCCCCGGGAACAGCTGCTCAAAGCCACTCATGGACGGGCCAACGCCAGTTCGGAACGCATCTTTTCAATCACCTCTTGGTAGTTCGGTGCATTGAAGATCGCCGAGCCGGCGACGAAGGTGTCGGCGCCAGCCGCAGCGATTTCACGAATGTTGTTCACGTTGACGCCGCCGTCGATTTCCAGGCGGATGTCACGACCGGAGGCATCGATCAGCGCACGCGCTTCGCGCAGCTTGTCGAGGGTGCCGGGGATGAACTTCTGCCCGCCGAAACCCGGGTTGACGCTCATCAGCAAGATCATGTCGACCTTGTCCATCACGTACTTGAGCACGTCCAGCGGTGTCGCCGGGTTGAACACCAGGCCCGACTTGCAACCGCCCTCGCGGATCAGTTGCAAGGAACGGTCGACGTGCTGTGTGGCTTCCGGGTGGAACGTGATGTAAGTCGCGCCGGCCTCGATGAAGTCGCCGACGATGCGGTCCACCGGGCTGACCATCAGGTGCGCGTCAATCGGCGCGGTCACGCCGTACTTGCGCAGTGCGGCGCAGACCATCGGGCCGATGGTCAGGTTCGGCACGTAGTGGTTGTCCATGACATCGAAGTGCACGAAGTCGGCGCCGGCGGCCAGGACGTTGTCCACTTCTTCACCCAGGCGGGCGAAGTCGGCGGAGAGAATCGACGGAGCAATGACGAAGGGCTGCATGACGCACCTTTTTTGAGCAGAATCACGATGGCGCGCATTGTATACCTCATGCTTTGACGCGCGCACTGTGACCGCGATGATTGGGCCTGCCTTCGATCAATAAGTGGCCGCAGGCTCTAGAACGCCGCTCGGTAGATCTTCTCGATATCGATGGCGCTCAATTTGCGTGGATTGTTGCGCATCAGGCGCTCGATCCCCGCGGCTTCCACGGCCATGGCCGGGATGGCGTCCTCCGGAACACCGAAACTGTGCAGACCTGGCGGGATCTCTACCGCCGCGCACAACGCGGTCATTGCCTCCACGGCTTTGTCCGCCGCTTCATTGGCGCTCAGGTGCGCGGTCTTCACCCCCATGGCTTCGGCAATATCCTGCATGCGCTCGACGCAGGCCATCTTGTTCCAGGTCATGACATACGGCAGCAGCAAGGCATTGCTGACGCCGTGGGCAATGTTGAAACGCCCGCCCAGCGGATACGCCAGCGCATGCACCGCGCCGACCCCGGCATTTCCGAAGGCCATGCCGGCCATCAGGCTGGCGGTGGCCATGTCTTCGCGGGCTTGCAGGTTGGACGGGTTGGCGTAGGCCTTGGGCAGTGCGTTGGCGATCAGCTTGATGGCGCCGATGGCTAGGGCATCGGTGATCGGCGAGGCGTTCAGCGACAGATAGGATTCGATGGCATGCACCAGCGCGTCGACGCCACTGGCGGCGGTGACACTGCGCGGGCAGGTCAGGGTCATCTGCGGACTGACCAGCGCCACGTCCGGCAATAGATAGTCGCTGACAATGCCCTTCTTCAGTTGCGCGACCTTGTCGGAGAGGATGGCGACGTTGGTCACCTCCGAACCGGTGCCGGCCGTGGTCGGGATGGCAATCAGCGGCGGGCCTTTGCGTGGCACCTGATCGACGCCGAACAAATCCTCCAGTGCGCCGTGGTAACCGGCGTAGGCCGCGACGCTTTTGGCAATGTCGATGGCACTGCCGCCGCCGAGGCCAATCAGACCGTCGTGCCCGCCCTCGCGGTAAACCCGCATGCAGTCTTCGACGATGGCGATTTCCGGGTCTGGCAGCACACGGTCGAAAATCTCGTAGGTCCGATCGCCCAACTGCGCCAGCGCCAGCTCGACCGTACCGGACTTGACCAGTGCAGCGTCGGTGACGATCAGCGGGTTGTCGACATCCAGGCGGGTGAGTTCGGCGGCCAGTTGCTCGATGGCACCTGCGCCGGTGATCAGTTTGTGAGCGATTTTGAAAGAGGAAAGACTCATCGTGCGCAGCCTCTTATAAGTAGGGGAGCTGGGCACAATAGTAGCTGGGGATTAGGGTTTGTCTGCTATTCAGGTTGTGAATGAACAGATATCTCGAACATCGCACAAAACCACTGTGGGAGCGGGCTTGCTCGCGAAAGCGTCAGCACATCCAGCATCAATGTGAGTCAAAGACCGCTTTCGCGAGCAAGCCCGCTCCCACAGTTTGACCGCGTGCGGTCAGACCTGGGCGGTGCGCAGTTTTTCGCTGCGGCCACGCAACCATTCCAGGGTCAGCAACAGGATCACCGAGAAGGCGATCAGCAGCGTCGCAGCGGCAGCAATGGTCGGGCTGAGGTTTTCGCGGATACCGCTGAACATCTGCCGTGGCAAGGTCGCTTGCTCGGGGCCGGCGAGGAACAGCGTCACCACCACTTCATCGAACGACGTCGCGAAGGCAAACAGCGCACCGGAGATCACACCCGGCGCAATCAGCGGCAACGTCACCCGGCGGAACGCCGTCAGCGGCGAAGCCCCCAGACTGGCAGCGGCACGCACCAGGTTATGGTTGAACCCCTGCAAGGTCGCCGACACGGTAATGATCACAAACGGCACGCCCAACACCGCATGCACCACGATCAGCGAGAAGAAGCTGTTGCCCAGCCCCAGTGGCGCAAAGAACAGGTAGCTCGCCACACCGATGATCACCACTGGCACCACCATCGGCGAAATCACCAGCGCCATCACCAGCGCCTTGCCCGGGAAGTCGCCCCGCGTCAGGCCGATCGCCGCCAGCGTCCCGAAGATCATTGCCAGCACCGTCGCCGCCGGGGCAACGATGATGCTGTTCTTCAGCGCACGCATCCATTCCGCCGAGGCGAAGAAGTCCTGATACCAGTGCAGCGAGAAGCCTTGCAGCGGATACACCAGGAAACTTCCCGAGTTGAACGACAGCGGAATGATCACCAGCACCGGCAGAATCAGGAACAACAGAATCAAGCCGCAGAGAATCCGCAAGCTGTAGAACCACACCCGCTCGATGGGCGACATATAAGGACTCAGCATTTCATTCTCCCCTTAGCTCAGGCGCAGGCGACTGGCGCCCACCAGCCAGCTGTAAATCAGATAAAGCACCACGGTCGCCAACAGCAGCAGCCCACCGAGTGCGGTCGCCATGCCCCAGTTGATGCTGGTGTTGGTGTAGAAGGCGACGAAGTAGCTGACCATCTGATCGTTCGGGCTGCCCAGCAACGCCGGGGTGATGTAATAGCCGATAGCGAGGATGAACACCAACAGGCAACCGGCGCCGACACCGGCATAGGTCTGCGGGAAGTACACCCGCCAGAAACTGGCGAACGGGTGGCAGCCGAGGGAAATCGCGGCGCGCATGTAGGTCGGCGAAATGCCTTTCATCACGCTGTAGATCGGCAGGATCATGAACGGCAGCAGGATGTGCACCATGGAGATGTAAACCCCGGTGCGGTTGAACACCAACTCCAGCGGTTTATCAATGATGCCCATCGCCATCAGGCCGCTGTTGATCAGCCCACCCGATTGCAGCAACACGATCCACGCGGCGACTCGCACCAGGATCGAGGTCCAGAACGGCAGCAGCACCAGAATCATCAGCAGGTTGCTTTGGCGTGACGGCAGGTTCGCCAGCAAGTAAGCCAGCGGATAAGCCAGCACCAGGCAGATCACGGTGATGATCAGGCCCATCCAGAAGGTACGGGCAAAGATGTCGAGGTAGATCGCCTGGTCGGGGGTGGCCGGGGCGATTTCGCCGAGGTCGTCGATGCGGTGATCGACCGCCGCCAGCAAGTAATACGGCGTGATGCTACTGGTGTTGCGGCGCACCGCTTGCCAGTAGGCCGGGTCGCCCCAGCGTTCGTCGAGGCCTTCCAGTGCTTCTTTATAGGAGGCCGGTTCGGTGGCGAACGGCAAGGCGCGGGCGGTTTTGGTCAGCAGGCTGCGGTAGCCGGCCAGCTCCATGTTCAAGCGCTTGGACAGGTCGCCCAGGGTCTGATTCTTGCGGGCTTCAGCGAGGTCTTCGCTGGCCGCTTTGTAGACGGGTTCAGCGGGCAGGCCTCGACCGTCCCAACTGGCGATGGCCGCCACAGTGCGTGGCATGCCGCCGACCACTTCCGGGTTACCCACGCTTTTGTAGAGCAGCGCCACGATCGGCACCAGAAACACCAGCAACAGAAACAGCACCAGGGGCGCGATCAAGGCTTGTGCTTTCCAGCGGTTGATCCGCTCGGCGTGCTTGAGCCGCTGCTTCAAGGTGGGGTCAGTGCCCGCGTTCAGGGGAATGGCGGTGGCCATGGCGTACTCCGGAAATCTTTGATCGTTACAGAGACGGCAAACACCGCCTCGAACTTTTTGTACTGATCGTTCCTGCGCTCTGCGTGGGAATGCATCCAGTGACGCTCTGCGTCACAAGGGACGCGTAGCGTCCCCGGCGGCATTCCCACGCGGAGCGTGGGAACGATCAAGCAGGGCGAACCCTCTAGTTACTTCGCAGCCCAGGAATTGAAGCGCTGTTCCAGTTGCTCGCCGTTGTCAGCCCAGAAACTGACGTCGATCTGCACCTGGTTGGCGATGTTTTCCGGGGTGGTCGGCATGTCTTTCAGGACATCCTTGGCCAGCAACGGAACGGCCTGAATGTTGGCCGGGCCGTAAGCGATGTTTTCCGAGTAGGTCTTCTGCTGCTGCGGAGCCACCGAGAACGCGATGAATTTCTTCGCCGCTTCGGCGCGCTTGGCGTCCAGACCTTTCGGAATAGCCCAGGCGTCGAAGTCGTAGATGCCGCCGTTCCACACGACTTTCAGGTTGCTTTCTTTCTGCACGGCGGCGATCCGGCCGTTGTAGGCCGAGCTCATGACCACGTCACCGGAGGCGAGGTATTGCGGCGGTTGTGCGCCGGCTTCCCACCACTGAATGCTTGGTTTCAGCTCATCGAGTTTTTTGAACGCGCGGTCCTGACCGTCCTTGCCGGCCAGCACTTTGTAGACGTCTTTCGGCGCAACGCCGTCGGCCATCAGTGCGAATTCCAGGGTGTACTTGGCGCCTTTGCGCAGGCCGCGCTTGCCCGGGAATTTCTTGGTGTCCCAGAAATCCACCCAGCTGGTCGGTGCAGAGGCCAGTTTGTCGGCGTTGTAGGCCAACACGGTCGACCACACGAAGAAACCTACGCCGCAAGGCTGGATAGCGCCCTTGACGTAATCTTCGGATTTGCCGAACAGCGCAGGATCGAGTTGCTCGAACATGTCTTCGTCGCAACCGCGAGACAGTTCTGGCGATTCAACTTCCACCAGGTCCCAGGACACGCTCTTGGTGTCGACCATGGCTTTGACCTTGGCCATCTCACCGTTGTATTCGCCCGCCACGATCTTGCCGTTGCCTGCCGCTTCCCACGGTGCGTAGAAGGCTTTGACCTGCGCTGCCTTGTTCGCCCCGCCAAAGGACACCACGGTCAGGTCCGGGCCCGCCGCCATCGCGTGTGCCGCACCGATCATGCCCATGACCAAAGCGGTGAATTTCAGGGATCTCAACATTTATTGTTCTCTCCACGTGCAGGGTTGGTGTTGTTGATGCAGGGGGCGATCAATGCGCCTCTAGAAGTGGGTCGAGCGCGCGAACGTGTTCGACCTGCCAGCCAAGCGGTACTACGTCGCCGACGGCCAGCGCGGGATCGAGCTCGGCAATCGGTTGTTTCACAAAAAAATCGGTCTTGCCGCAGACTTCCAGGCGAACCCGGACGTGGTCGCCCAGGTAGATGAATTCCGCCACCCGCCCTGAGAAGCGGTTGACACAGGACTCGCTGGAGCCATTGAGGCTCACGCGCTCCGGACGAATCGACAGCGTGACCGGCTCGCCGGTCTTGCCGACATTGACTGCCAGGGCTTCAACCTTTTCACCGCGACCGAGTTCCACGATGCAGCGGTCGCCGGTCTGGCTGTGCAAGCGGCCGTTGAGGCGGTTGTTTTCGCCGATGAAATTGGCAACGAAGGTGTTTTTCGGCTCTTCATAGAGAGTGCGCGGCGCGGCGATCTGCTGGATCTCGCCTTGGTGGAACACTGCCACACGGTCGGACATGGTCAGGGCTTCGCCCTGGTCGTGAGTCACGTAGACCACGGTCACGCCGAGGCGCTGGTGCAGGTGTTTGATTTCCATCTGCATGTGTTCGCGCAGTTGTTTGTCCAGTGCGCCGAGGGGTTCGTCCATCAGCACCAGTTGCGGTTCGAACACCAATGCGCGGGCCAGGGCCACACGCTGTTGCTGACCGCCGGACAGTTGCGCCGGATAGCGCTGGGCGAAGGCGTCGAGCTGAACCATGCTCAGGACTTTTTTGACCTTGTCGCTGACGTCGCTCTTGTTCAAGCCGCGTACGGTCAGCGGGAACGCCAGGTTCTCGGCGACGGTCATGTGCGGGAACAACGCGTAGTTCTGGAACACCATGCCGATGTCGCGTTTGTGCGGAGGCACGTTGTTGATGGAGCGTCCGGCCAGCTGGATTTCGCCGGCGGTCGGTGTTTCGAAACCGGCGAGCATCATCAGGCTGGTGGTCTTGCCGGAGCCGGACGGCCCGAGCAAGGTGAGGAACTCGCCTTTGCGAATCTCCAGGTTGAGGTCTTTGACGATCAGGTTCTCGCCGTCGTAGCTTTTTTGCACTCCACGAAAGCTGACCAGAATGTCACTGGCCCCTGCGTTTGAATCGACCTGGCTCATACCCACACCTTTTTTGTTGATGACTGCTGTGGACTAAGCCTAGTGGACGCTGGTGACCGCGCAAATCGGGGCGCAGGAGAGAATCGCCTCAGCGGGATGGAAGGTTGGGGGTAGGGATTGCCCTACACGGATGGCGGGATTGGATAGGGGAAGCGGCTAGCTTGAAGCTACAAGCCGCAAGAACTGGTAAAAGCAGCTTTTCAGGATGTCGCAAATGGACATGACGACGTGATCCCTGTGGGAGCGGGCTTGCTCGCGAAGTGGCCGTGTCAGTCGACATCAATATTGCCTGAAACACCGCTTTCGCGAGCAAGCCCGCTCCCACAGTGGACGGTGGTGGGGCTTAGAGGAGTTTGTGCTCCATGGCGTACTTCACCAGCTCCGCCAGGGAGGTGATGTTGAGTTTCTGCATCAGCCGCGCCTTGTGGGTGCTGATGGTTTTGCTGCTCAGGGCCAGTTGCTGCGCGATGTCGTTGACGTTGGCGCCCTGGGCCAGGCGTTCGAATACCGAGAATTCGCGCTCAGACAGCAATGAATGCAACGGCCGCGAATCGGTCAGGCCGACTTCGAAGACCATGCGGTCGGCCAGGTCCGGGTCGATGTAACGCCCACCCGCCGCGACCTTGCGAATCGCCGTCAGCAGCAGTGCCGGATCGCTGTCCTTGGTCGCGTAACCCGCCGCGCCCACCTTCAATGCCCGCGCGGCCATTTGCGCTTCGTCATGCATCGACAGCACCAGGATGGCCGGCGGATTGTTCAGCGCACGAATCCGCGGAATCGCTTCCAGGCCGTTGACGCCCGGCATGGAAATGTCCAGCAACACCACTTCGCAGGGCACATGCCGCAGGGTTTCGAGCAACTGCTCGCCATTACTCGCCTCCCCTACCACCAGCAAGTCCTTGGCCAAGCCGATCAACTGCTTGATGCCTTCACGGACAATGGTGTGGTCTTCGGCTACCAGTACACGGATCACTTACTTCTCCTCATCCAGCGGCACTCGCACGCTCAGGGTCGTGCCTTCACCCGGTTCACTCTCAAGCGACAACTGCCCGCCCATGATCAGCACCCGCTCGCGCATGCCGACCACCCCGAAGGAAGTCGCCCTGCCCGTGGCCGGAACAAATCCTACGCCATCATCGCTGACGGTCAGACACAACTCGTCGCCTTCCAGGGCCAGTGTCAGTTCAACAGTATGCGCCTGGGCATGGCGCATGACATTGGTCAGCGCTTCCTGAAGGATCCGAAACAGCCCAATCGCCTTGGCATCACTGAGCACCGGCAGATTTTCCGGCACCTGCACCAGACACGGAATTTGCGTGCGCGCCTCGAAACGCCGGGCCTGCCACTCGATGGCCGAGGCGATCCCGGCATCGAGAATCGGCGGTCGCAGCGCCGTCGCCACATCGCGCACCAGTTGGAACAGCTGCGCGATCAGGCGTTTCATGCTGTTCAAGCGCTCATTCAGACCCGGGTCGAGCTGGGCGTAGGCCAATTCGCACATGGAGGTTTCCAGTTTGAGCACGGTCAACATCTGGCCCAACTCGTCGTGAACTTCCCGGGCGATGCGCGCTTTTTCCTCTTCCCGCACGCTCTCCAGGTGAGCGGACAACTCACGCAGTTGCTCGCGGGAGCTGGCCAGTTCCAGTTCAATGCGCTTGCTCTCGCTGATGTCCCAGACAATCCCGTCCCAGACATAGGCGCCGTCTTCAAGCCGTCGGGTAATGGCCTTGATCTCGGCCCAGCGTTGTTCGCCCGAACGTGTGAGAATCCGCCCCTGCCATGACCAGTCACTGTCCGTATCCAGCGCATGGTCCTGGGTCTGGTGATAACTGGCCTTGTCGTCCGGATGCACCAGGCTGCGCAGGCCTTTGTCGCGATGGGCCAGGGTCGCCGGCGAGTAGCCCACCAGACTTTCGCTGCCTTCACTGATGTAGGCAAAGTCGATCTGCCCGGTCACCGGCGCCCGTTCCAGGCGAAAGACCAATCCCGGGACGTTGGCGGCAATCCCCTGCAACCGTGCCTCGCTTTCCTGCAACGCCGCCAGGGCGCGACGACGTTCGGTGACGTCGTTGAGGTAGACCACCAGGTATTCACCTCCGCGAAAGCGCATGAAGCTCAACGAGACATCGGTCGGCAGGGTGCTGCCATCGGCTCGCACGCAGTTGGTTTCGAAACTTTGCGGCCCTTCTTCGCTGGCCCGGGCGCGCTTCCACAGGTTCAGCCAGCGGTCCATGTGCAGGCCCGGCTCGAAGTCGATCAGCGGCCGATCAATGATTGCACCGGGCGGATAACCGAGCATGGTTTCCGCCGCGCGGTTGGCGTAGCGCACGTGGCTGTCCCAGTTGACCCAAAGGATGCCGACGGTGCTTTGATCGATGGAAAACTGCGTCAGGCGCAACGCCTCTTCACTGGCCTCGCGCAGGGCTATGTCCTCGCGCGCTGCCAATAGACGTTGCTCCAGACTGTGCTGCTGACGGCGCTGCCAGAACACGATCGCCATGCTGCTCAGCATCAACACCGCCATCAGCAGGCAGAGGTTTTGCCAGAAGCCCGGGGACTCGGTCAGGCGCGGGTACTTGGGTTGCAGCCATTGGTTGTGCAGTTGTTCCAGGTCCTTGGCCGGGATCGACCGCAGTGCGCTCTCGACGATGCCGGCCAATTCAGGCTGGTCCCGCCGCGTGGCGACTCGCAGCAATTGCGGCAGGCCGATGTCGCCCACCACGACCAGCCCGGAGAACTCAGGCTCCACGGACAAACGTCCCAGCTGCGCTTCATCGACCACGGCATAACCGGCCTGCTGGCTCAGCAACAGCTGCAAAGCCTGGCGTTCGATCGGGACGCCTTGCAGGTTCAGATGGGGATAGTTGCTGCGTAGATAATCGGCCGTCGCACTGGGCATGCGCACAGCGACGCGGGTTTGGCTGTCGAGTTTTTCAAGTTCCACGACACCGGTGCTTTTCTGGTCGCTGACCACCAGTTGTGGAACCCGCATGTAGGGGTCGGAGAATTGCCAGAACCGCAGGCCAGCGGGGGTTTGGGTCAGCCCGGGGGCGATGTCGATTTCACCCTCGCGCGCGGCGGCCTCCAGTTGCGCGAGGTCGGGGAAATTACGCCAGCTCAGTTCGACCTTGAGGGCCTTGGCCAGCCATTTCATCAACTCGACGTTGACCCCGGACAAGCGCTGCAAGCGGCGATCGTATTGCGCGTAAGGCGCCTGCAACACCAGCCCCACGCGCAATTCGCCATGCGCGGCCAGCCATTGTTGTTGCTGGGGCGACAAGGGCGCGACGTGCGCCGGTGGCGCGGAAGCCGCCCAACTCATCAAGGGAAACCACAAACAGCCGATAACCCACAGGCAGCGAAAACGCATCATCGAAGTCTCACACACTGACAAATACTGACCAACCCATTAGGCTGCCGGAATAACTTCTGGCCTGGAATATCCGATGCCCCCTGTCTACCGCCTGGCACTGCCAGCATTGTGCCTGTCGCTGATCCTGCCTTGTGCCTTTTCCGTTGAGGCGGCCGACCCGGCACCTGCCGCGGAAAAACCCGCAGAAGAGAAACCGGTCGAACGCCAGCCACTGCTTGAGCGTAGTCAGGAAGAAGCGACAGCACTTGAGCGACAAATCCCTGCGCAGGAACAGCAACAACTGCAAGCCGGCACCGACACCTTTCTGGCTTTGTGGAAGCCGGCCAATACCGCCGAGCCCAAAGGCGCGGTGATTATCATCCCGGGCGCCGGCGAAACCGTTGACTGGCCGCAAGCAATCGGCCCGTTACGTAACAAATTGCCTGACGCGAAGTGGAGCAGCCTGAGTATCACCTTGCCGGACGTGCAAAGCGATGCCATTGCGCCACGCGTCGTGGAAATGCCACCAACGCTCAAGGCACCGGAAACCGGCAGCAAGGACTCGACCACGGCAGCCCCCATCGAGCAAGCGGCCGGTGGTGAAGCGGAAGTTGCCGACAAAGCCATCGCCGAAACCACCGAGGAGCAAGCCAAGGCCAATGCCGAGCGCATCTTTGCTCGCATTGATGCGGCCATTGCCTATGCCGAACAGCAAAGTGCTCGCAGCATCGTGGTGTTGGGTCATGGCACCGGCGCTTACTGGGCCGCGCGTTATCTGAGCGAAAAGCAGCCGTCGCAAGTGGAGAAGTTTGTGATGGTCGCGGCACAGACACCGGCTGCGGCGAAACCCGAGCTGGTCGAATTGACGCCGACACTGAAGCTGCCGACGGCGGACATCTTCTATATGGACAAGTCGCTGGATCGCAACGCAGCGCTGGCCCGGATGCAGGCCAGCAAGCGCTTGAAGTCTTCGGCGTTCAGCCAGGTATCGCTCAAGGCGCTGCCCGGCAATGCCAAGGCCGAGCAAGAGCAACTGGTGCGCCGGGTGCGTGGGTGGTTGAATCCGCAGAGTGCGGCGGACTGACAGACCGCATCGCCCCATTCGCGAGCAAGCCCGCTCCCACATTTGATCTTCGTCGCACACAGATTCTGTGCCTACTGAAGATTTAATGTGGGAGCGGGCTTGCTCGCGAAGGCTTTTTTACTGGTGACACAAACCCTACCGAAAATCCCGCCTTTCACGAATCAACGTGTAAGCCGTATGCAACTCGCGAGTCTTGTCAGTCGCCTCACGCACCTGCAACGCCGTCGCACCGCTGCCGGCAATCTTGTCCGGGTGATGGCGACTGAGCAGGCGTCGATAGGCACGCTTGATCTGCGCCGGTTCGCTGGTCGCCGACACCCCCAAGAGCCGCAAGGCATCCTGATACGTCAGGGTGCTGCTGACCTGCGGACGCTTGTGCTGATCGTAGTCGGCCGCCAATGCCAGTACCTGTTGCGGCGTCCAGCCCAGCCACTTGCCCCACTGAGCCAGCAGTTCGCGCTCATTGTTCCCCGCACGCCCATCGGCCCAGACCATCCGCCAGCAGGCGCGCAATACACCTTCCGCCGCATGAGGCTGAGTACTCAAACGCCGCAGATACCCGCGCAAACGGTCATTGCCTGACTTGCCGCGATTGAACGCGGCAATGGCACGACGCTGCGCCGGTTCGGTCATTTCCAGCGAACGCATTTCCTGGCGGGCCTGCTGGATGTGGCCATCCACCACTCGCCCATCGCTCTTGGCCAACCGTCCCAGCAACACGAACAACAGTTCATCGTTGCGCAGCATCGGACGACCGCCGAGTTTTTCCCGCAAATGCCCCCAGCTCTGCAGGTGCAAACGCCTATCCAGCGCCTGTCCCAACAAAGCGCCGAGCATGGCCCCCGGAATGCTGGCTATGGCAAAGCCTGCTCCGGCTCCAATCAGAGTCCCTGGCCACAGCATTTCAGTGTCTCGCTTCTATCAGGGTTTCAACTTCAGCCAGGCGTTCATGCGTACCGACATCCACCCAGTGCCCGTTCAGGCGTTCGCCGGTGACCTGTCCATCAGCCATGGCTTTGCGCAGCAGCGGTGCCAGTTTGAAGGCGCCGGCCGAGCAACCGTCGAACAGTTGCGGATGCAGCACGGCAATACCGCTGTAAGTCAGGGTCGCAGTGTCCGCCTGACCGTCGCGCACCTGCCCGTCGACCAGCGTAAAATCACCGGTCGGGTGATGGGGCGGGTTATCCGCCAGCACCAGGTGCGCCAACCCGGCGATGGGTTGATGCAGCACGCTGAAGTCGTAGTCGGTCCAGATGTCACCGTTGACCACCAGGAACGCGTCATCGCCGAGCAACGGCAACGCACGGAAAATCCCGCCACCGGTTTCCAGAGGCTCACCTTCCGGCGAATACTGAATACGCAAGCCGAATTGCGAGCCGTCACCCAGGTAACTTTCGATCTGCTGACCGAGCCAGGCGTGATTGATCACGATCTCGGTAAACCCGGCGACCGCCAGGGCTTTCAAGTGGTACTCGATCAGGGGCACGCCGCCGGCACGAACCAGCGGTTTGGGTGTGGTCAGGGTCAACGGGCGCATGCGCTCGCCTTTGCCTGCCGCCAGAATCATTGCCTTCATGCAGAGGCTCCAGCACGCAGACTCAGCAGCAACACATCCAGCTCGGCCAGTTCAGGACGGCGGGCGATCACCGCGTCTATATAAGTAAAGAAGCGCGGCACATCAGCCAGGTAGCGCGGTTTGCCATCGCGATGGCAGATGCGGGCGAAGATGCCGATCACTTTCAGGTGACGCTGCACGCCCATCAAGTCGCTGGCTCGCAGGAAGTCTTCAAAATCAGGCTGCACGGGAATGCCGAGCGCACCCGCTTGCTGCCAGTAATCTTCCAGCCAGGCGCGTACACGCTCCTCGGGCCAACTGAGAAACGCGTCCTTGAACAGGCAGGTCACGTCATAGGTTACCGGGCCATAGACTGCGTCCTGGAAATCCAGCACGCCAGGGTTCGGCTCGCTGAGCATCAGGTTGCGTGGCATGTAATCGCGATGCACCAGCACTTTGGGCTGGGCCAGGGCGCTGTCGATCAGCAGCTCGGTTACGTTCTCCCAGAGCATTTTCTGCGCCGAATCGAACTCGATGCCCAACTCGCGTTTCACGTACCACTCGGGGAACAGTTCCAGTTCACGGCGCAGCAATGCCACGTCATAACTTGGCAACGGCGCGACCATCGGCAATTGCTGAAAAGCCAGCAACGCTTGCAAGGCATCCTTGAACAAATCGTCGGCGTTTTCGCCATTGATTACGTCCAGATAAGTCTTGTTGCCCAGGTCATTGAGCAAAAGAAAACCGCGCTCGAGGTCTTCGGCATAAATTTTCGGCACATTTATTCCGGATTTCGCCAGCAAAAAAGCGATATCCACAAAGGGTTTGCAGTTTTCCTGGGGCGGCGGCGCGTCCATCACGACGAAACTGCGGCCTTCGCCTTCCCAACGGAAATAGCGTCGAAAACTCGCGTCACTACTGGCCGCGGTCAATGTGGCCGGGGGTACGGCTCCCCATCCCTGTTCTGCAAAGAGGGTTGCCAACTGCTCATCGAGCCAAACTTTCAGGTGTTGCAAACGTACATCTTGGTCAGGCATTGCAAGGGTCTCCGACGGCGCTAGCCGTCAAGCGGGTCATGCTTTATTATCCAGCATCTTTTTCAGACCATCGAGAGGCGTGCGGCCCACACCGCGGGCAGATGGCACGCAGGAAGCCCGGACTAATAAGATGGCATTGAAATCCCCCGCGTTTCGTAAAAAATTTCCGTTGTTGGTTACCGGCAGTCTGCTGGCCCTGCAACCCCTAGCCACCTCATTCGTGGTCGCCGCGGAACAGTATGACTGCTCAGTCTCTGCTTCGGGTGCCTGGGACTGTGCGCCAAAAGCGCCAGCGGCGGCATTGCCACCGCGTCCTGTCCATGAAGGCAGCGCAGTTTCCGCCACCGGCGAACCTGCGACCGAGAGTGGCACCAGCGAAGACACCGGCGCCAAGCCTGTGCTGGTTACCGAGTCCAAAGGCCGCGGCCTGAAGTCGCGTAGTGCAGACTACAGTCACCTCGACTGGGTTCCGCGCGAGAACCTCACGGCGGCGCAACTGGCCGAGACCGGTCCTTACTGCTCTGGTTCCTATATCGAACCGATTCGTCCTGGCATGAATGACAAGACGGATAAAAGTGACGCCCCGACCTTTATCGGCGCCAAAGCCTCCCGCTATAAGCAGGAAGAGCAAGTCGCGACCCTGGCCGGTGACGTCGTCATGCGCCAGGGCAGCATGCAGGTCGAAGCCGACGAAGCGAATCTTTACCAGGCCGAAAGCCGTGGTGAACTGAGCGGTAACGTGCGCATTCGCGACAACGGCGCGCTGATCGTGGGCGACCACGCCGACGTGCAACTCGATACCGGTGAAGCCAAGGTCGATAACGCCGAATACGTGATGCACAAATCCCGTATCCGCGGTAACGCGCTGTACGCCAAACGTGCCGAAAACGCGATCATCCGCCTCAAGGATGGTACGTACACCACGTGCGAACCGAACAGCAACGCCTGGCAGCTCAAGGGCAACAACATCACCTTGAACCCGGCGACCGGCTTCGGTACCGCAACCAACGTGACACTGCGGGTCAAGGACATTCCTGTCCTGTACACGCCGTACATCTATTTCCCGATCGATGACCGTCGCCAGTCCGGCTTCCTGCCGCCGACTATTGGCACCGGCAGCGATACCGGCTTCATGCTGGTCACACCGTACTACTTCAACCTGGCGCCGAACTACGACGCCACGTTGTATCCGCGTTACATGAGCAAGCATGGCTTGCTGATGGAAGGCGAATTCCGCTATCTGACCAAGTCCAGCGAAGGTCAGCTCGGTGCTGCGTACCTCAACGACGAGGACACCGAACGCAGCGGGCAGACCGACTACCAGAAAAACCGCTACATGTATAACTGGCAGCACAAGGGTGGTCTGGATTCGCGGGTACTGACGCAAGTCGACTACACCAAGATCAGCGATCCGTATTACTTCCAGGATCTGCAGACTGACCAGATCGGCGTGAAAAGCGCTGACTACGTTAACCAGCAGGGTTCTGTCAGCTATCGTGGCGACAACTACACTGCTCGCATCAACGCCCAGGCTTATCAGCTGGCGACTGTTGCCAACCTCACACCGTATAATCGTCTGCCGCAAATCACCTTTGATGGTGCGTTGCCGTATCACCCGGGCGGACTGGATTTCAGTTACAACACTGAAATCGTGCGGTTTGATCGCGACCTGAAAAACGGCAACTTTACCAATGAAGACGGCACAGTAAGTCCGCGCCTTGACACTAACATTCAAGGTCTTGCGCGAGCCACTGGCGATCGCCTCAACCTGGCGCCAGCTGTCAGCCTTCCGCTGGATTGGACCTACGGCTTCCTGAAGCCGCAGCTCAAGTATCAGTACACCCAGTACCAGCTGGATCTGGACAGTATTGGCAAGAACCAGATCGCGACACAGGATCAAGCTGCAGCTGCAGCCGGAACAAGAAATTTCAATGGCAATTTCAGCAGCAGCCAGAACCGTGGCGTTCCAATCGCCAGCATCGACAGCGGCCTGTACTTCGATCGCGACACCCAATGGTTCGGCAAGAACTACCGCCAGACCCTTGAACCACGCCTGTTCTACCTCTACGTCCCGGAGGAGAACCAGGAAGATATTCCGGCGTTCGATACCAGCGAATACACATTCAGCTACGCATCGCTGTTCCGTGACAACCGATTCTCTGGCTCCGACCGTATCGGTGACGAGAACAAACTGTCGTTGGGCATCACTAACCGCTGGATCGAAGACAGCGGTTTCGAACGTCAACGCATCAGCGTAGGCCAGGCCATGTACTTCAAGGACCGGGAAGTTCAGTTGCCGGGTATCAATCCAAGAGACCGCGCCGACGCTCAAGCCAATGTTTCGCCGTACGCACTGGAATACGTGTATCGCTGGAACAACGATTGGAGCACCACCGCTGACTACAACTGGGACCCGGACAGCCGCAGCCCTCGCTCGGGTAGCGCGATGTTCCACTACCAGCCTGAAGACAACCCGAACAAGGTCATCAACGCCGGCTATCGCTATCGTAACGACCAGGTTATCTACAATCAGAACACCGGTAAGTGGCAATTCGGCGGTGACTACGGCACCCCTGGCCAACCTGGCTATGTGAAGGACTACTACAAGATCCAACAGCACGACTTCTCGGTGATCTGGCCGATCGTGCCGCAATGGAACGCTATCAGTCGCTGGCAGTATGACTACAACCGCAACCGTACCCTGGAAGCCTTCGGTGGTTTCGAGTACGACAACTGCTGCTGGAAACTGCGCCTGATCAACCGTTACTGGGTTTCGTATGATGAATTCAGTCAGAACGCCCCTGAAAACGAAAAAGGCGACCACGGCATCTTCCTACAAATTGTTCTGAAGGGACTCGGCGGCCTCACTGGCGCCAAAGTAGAGAGCTTCCTCGACAAAGGCATCCAAGGTTATCGTGAACGTGAAGACCAAGCTTTCTGATTGTCTGCGCCCGCTAGTGCTGGGCGCGCTGTTCCTGGGTACCGCAGCGAACGCCGCGGTACAGTCCATCGATAAAGTGGTGGCCATTGTCGACAACGACGTGGTCATGCAGAGCCAATTGGACCAGCGCGTTCATGAAGTTCAGCAAACCATCGCCAAGCGCGGCTCAGCGGTGCCGCCGGCCGGCGTGCTGGATCAGCAGGTGCTTGAGCGCCTGATCGTCGAGAACCTGCAACTGCAGATCGGCGAGCGTTCCGGCATCCGCATTACCGATGAAGAACTGAACCAGGCTGTGGGCACCATTGCCCAGCGCAATAACATGTCGATTGATCAATTCCGCGCAGCCCTGACTCGCGACGGCCTCTCTTACGAGGACGCCCGGGAGCAGATTCGTCGCGAAATGATCATCAGCCGTGTGCGTCAGCGTCGTGTAGCCGAACGTATTCAGGTTTCCGAGCAGGAAGTGAAGAACTTCCTGGCTTCCGACCTTGGCAAGATGCAATTGTCCGAAGAGTTCCGTCTGGCCAACATCCTGATTCCTACACCGGAAAGCGCCAACTCCGATGCGATTCAGAATGCTGCCAAACAGGCTGATGCCGTTTACCAGCAACTCAAGCAAGGCGCTGACTTCGGTCAATTGGCAATTGCCAAATCCGCCAGCGAAACCGCACTGGAAGGCGGCGACATGGGCTGGCGTAAAGCCGCTCAATTGCCACCTCCGTTCGATCGCATGCTGAGCACCATGACCGTTGGCGATATTACCCAGCCAATGCGCACGCCGGGCGGCTTCATCATCCTGAAGATCCTCGACAAGCGTGGCGGCGAGACCCAGACGCGTGACGAAGTGCACGTGCGCCATATCCTGGTCAAGCCTAGTCCGATCCGTGACGAAGCGAAAACCAAGGCTTTGGCTGAGTCGCTCTATACCCGGATCGAAGCGGGCGAAGATTTCGGCGAACTGGCGAAAAGCTTCTCGGAAGATCCGGGTTCCGCCCTCAACGGTGGCGACCTGAACTGGATCGATCCGAATGCATTGGTGCCTGAGTTCCGTGAAGTGATGGCCAAGACCCCACAAGGTCAGCTGTCCAAGCCGTTCCAGACCCAATATGGCTGGCACGTTCTGGAAGTCCTTGGCCGTCGCGCCACCGACAGCACTACCCAGGCCCGTGAGCAGCAAGCGATGACCGTCCTGCGTAACCGCAAATACGACGAAGAGCTGCAAACCTGGCTGCGTCAGATCCGTGACGAGGCGTACGTAGAGATCAAACTCCCTGGTGCAGACCAGGCAGCGCAGTGAAACCCAAGCGTTTCGCGCTGACACCCGGCGAACCGGCCGGCATAGGTCCCGACCTGTGCCTGCTGCTCGCCTCGCAAGCCCAGCCACACCCCCTGATTGCCATTACCAGCCGCGACCTGCTCCTCGAGCGGGCCGCGCAGCTGGGCGTGGTGGTCGATCTGCTGCCGGTAACGCCGGACAGCTGGCCGGATGTTCCGGCACCTGCCAACAGCCTGTATGTCTGGGATACCCCGCTCAATGCACCGGTCACTGCCGGGCAACTGGACAAGGCCAATGCCGCTTTCGTCCTGGAAACCCTGACCCGTGCGGGCCAAGGCTGCCTTGACGGGCATTTCGCCGGCATGATCACCGCCCCTGTGCACAAGGGCGTGATCAATGAATCCGGGATTGCCTTCTCCGGACACACCGAATTTCTCGCTGACCTGACTCAAACCGCGCAAGTGGTGATGATGCTCGCCACCCGCGGCTTGCGCGTGGCACTGGTCACCACCCACCTGCCCCTTCGGGAGATTGCCGACGCGATCACGCCGGAGCGTCTGGAACGGGTCACACGTATTCTGCACGCAGACCTGCAACAAAAGTTCGGCATCGCCCAGCCACGCATCCTGGTTTGCGGGCTCAACCCGCATGCCGGTGAAGGCGGACACCTGGGCCATGAAGAAATCGACATCATCGAACCTACATTAGAGCGCCTGCGCGGTGAGGGCATGGACCTTCGTGGTCCCCTGCCCGCCGACACTCTGTTTACCCCCAAATATCTGGAGCACTGCGACGCGGTGCTGGCGATGTACCACGACCAGGGCCTGCCCGTGCTGAAATACAAAGGCTTCGGCGCGGCAGTCAACGTGACCCTGGGCTTGCCGATCATCCGCACCTCGGTCGACCATGGCACTGCCCTGGATCTGGCCGGCGGCGGCAACATCGACACCGGCAGCCTGCAAGTCGCCCTGGAAACCGCCTACCAGATGGCCGAGACCCGTTTATGACCGAGCATTACCAACACCGGGCGCGCAAGCGCTTCGGCCAGAACTTTCTGCACGATGCTGGCGTTATCGACCGCATCCTGCGCTCCATCCACGCCAAGCCCGAAGACCGCCTGCTGGAAATCGGCCCGGGCCAGGGTGCCTTGACCCAAGGCCTACTGGGCAGTGGCGCTCAGCTGGACGTGGTGGAGCTGGACAAAGACCTGATCCCGATCCTCAATCAGCAGTTCGCCGGCAAGAGCAACTTCAACCTGCATCAGGGTGACGCACTGAAGTTCGACTTCAACAGCCTGAACGCAGCACCCGGCAGCCTTCGGGTTGTAGGCAACCTGCCGTACAACATCTCTACGCCGCTGATCTTTCACTTGCTGCATAACGCCAGCCTGATACGCGACATGCACTTCATGCTGCAAAAGGAAGTCGTCGAGCGCATGGCGGCAGGTCCTGGCGGCGGTGACTGGGGTCGCCTGTCAATCATGGTTCAGTATCACTGCCGGGTTGAGCATCTGTTCAACGTGGGCCCGGGCGCGTTCAATCCGCCTCCGAAAGTCGATTCGGCCATCGTGCGCCTGGTGCCACACGCGGTGCTGCCGCACCCGGCCAAGGATCACAAGCTGCTGGAACGTGTGGTGCGCGAAGCCTTCAACCAGCGCCGCAAGACTTTGCGCAACACTCTTAAGTTGCTGCTGAGCAACGACGAAATCACCGCAGCCGGTGTCGACGGCAGCCTGCGTCCAGAGCAGCTCGACCTTGCCGCCTTCGTGCGCCTGGCCGACAAGCTCAGCGAACAAGTCCTGCCATCCCCCGCCGTCGACTGACAGGCGACGAGCGTGATCGGGTAGGACACCAGCGCCCATGTCTGGTTTACTACCCGATACTTGGCCTAGACTGAGTTCAATCAGCTACGCCCCGCGCCCCGCTTCGTTTTTAAGGCCTCTTGCATGTCCGATCCTCGTTATCAGGTCGACGTCAGCGTCGTCACCCGCTATCTGGCAGAACAATCGCAACCCGAGCACAACCGCTTTGCCTTCGCCTACACCATTACCGTGCACAACAATGGCGAGCTGCCGGCCAAACTGCTGTCGCGGCACTGGGTGATCACCGATGGTGACGGGCATGTCGAGGAGGTCAAGGGTGCAGGTGTCGTGGGCTTGCAGCCATTGATCCTGGCCGGTGAAAACCACACTTACAGCAGCGGCACCGTCATGACCACCAAGGTCGGCACGATGCAAGGCACTTATGAGATGGTCGCCAACGATGGCAAACATTTTGACGCCGTCATAGCTCCCTTCCGCCTGGCGGTGCCCGGAGCCCTGCACTGATGGCAACGTACGCCGTCGGCGACCTTCAAGGCTGCCTTGAGCCGCTGCAATGCCTGCTCAAACAAGTCGCTTTCGACCCTGCAAAGGATCGTCTGTGGCTGGTAGGCGATCTGGTCAACCGTGGCCCGCAGTCGCTGGCAACCTTGCGCTTCCTCTATAGCATTCGCGAATCGCTGGTGTGCGTGCTCGGCAACCATGACCTGCACTTGCTGGCGGCCGGGCAGAACATCGAACGCCTGAAGAAAGCCGACACCCTGCGCGAGATTCTTGACGCACCCGATTGCCCGGAACTGCTGGAGTGGATGCGTCAGCAAAAGCTCATGCACTACGACGAACAGCGCAACATCGCCCTGGTCCACGCCGGCATCCCGCCACAGTGGTCGCTGCGCAAAGCCTTGAAATGCGCGGCAGAAGTCGAAGAAGCCCTGCGCGACGACAACCGCTTCCCGGCCTACCTTGACGGCATGTACGGCAACGAACCGGTGAAATGGGATAACGACCTCAAAGGCGTGACCCGCCTGCGCGTGATCACCAACTACTTCACCCGCATGCGTTTCTGTACCGGCGAGGGCAAACTGGACCTCAAGGGCAAGGAAGGCATCGACACCGCGCCACCGGGTTACGCGCCGTGGTTCAAGCACAAGGATCGCAAGACCAAGGGTCTGAAGATCATCTTCGGCCACTGGGCGGCGCTCGAAGGCCAGTGTGACGAGCCAGGCGTCTTTGCGCTCGACACAGGATGTGTCTGGGGCGGCTCCATGACCCTGATGAACGTCGACACCGGTGAACGCCTGCTGTGCAAATGCGACGAACATGGCCACACCTTACCGCCAGTCGTCCCCCCTATTACCGAACAAACGTCAGCCAGCGCCCCGCGCTAGACTGCGCTTTCAGCCGAGCCACAGGAGCCCGCCATGAGCGAATTCAAACGCATCCCCCCAGAACAGGCACAAGCCCTGCGCGAAAAAGGCGCAGTGGTGGTTGATGTCCGAGATCCAGCTACCTATGCCGCGCTGCACATCAGCGGCTCGAAGCATCTGGACAATCATTCCCTGCATGCCTTTATTCAGGCGGCCGATCTGGACGCACCGACCGTGGTGGTCTGCTACCACGGTAACTCCAGCCAGGGCGCCGCCGCGTACCTGATCAGCCAGGGCTTTTCCGACGTGTACAGCATGGATGGCGGTTTTGAGCTGTGGCGCACGACTTATCCTGCGGAAACGGCGCAAGGCACCTCCGAATAATTTTTTTGTAACGTGCAAGCCCCGGCCCCCGCGGGCTCGCGCGGTGGCAGACGAACGGTCTGCCACAACTAATTACGTATCGACCCTTTACCTCGCGAATTCCCAACTATCCTTAAGCGCAGGCCATCCAAAACAGGGGAGAGCCGGTACACCGGCGCGCGGGTCATCGGGAGTAGCTTTCGGGGGAGTCAGCTCCGAAAGAGTTCTGGGGGGTAAACAGCGACTGCATATCCGGTTGCTGCCAGCATCGACTGAATGATCCGGCGTCGGCTCCACGTATCGAGCGAGGTGACGTCATGAGTATCTTTAGCCACTTCCAACAACGCTTCGAGTCCACACGCCAGGAAGAACTCTCGCTGCAAGAGTATCTTGAGCTGTGCAAACAGGACCGCAGCGCCTACGCCTCCGCCGCCGAGCGACTATTGCTGGCCATCGGAGAACCGGAGCTGCTCGACACCTCGACCAACTCGAGACTGTCGCGAATCTTCTCCAACAAGGTGATCCGCCGCTATCCGGCCTTTGAAGACTTCCATGGGATGGAAGAATGCATTGACCAGATCGTGTCGTATTTCCGCCATGCCGCTCAGGGCCTGGAAGAGAAGAAACAAATCCTTTATCTGCTCGGCCCTGTCGGTGGCGGTAAATCGTCCCTGGCCGAGAAGCTCAAACAACTGATCGAGAAAGTGCCCTTCTACGCGATCAAAGGCTCGCCGGTATTCGAGTCGCCGCTGGGTCTGTTCAACGCCACTGAAGATGGCGCGATCCTCGAAGAAGACTTCGGCATTCCGCGGCGCTACCTCAATACCATCATGTCGCCATGGGCCACCAAGCGCCTGGCCGAGTTCGGCGGTGACATCAGCCAGTTCCGTGTAGTGAAACTCTATCCGTCGATCCTCAATCAGATCGCGGTGGCCAAGACCGAACCGGGCGATGAAAACAACCAGGACATTTCGGCGCTGGTGGGCAAGGTCGATATCCGCAAACTGGAGGAATACCCACAGAACGACGCCGACGCCTACAGCTATTCGGGCGCGCTGTGCCGGGCCAACCAGGGCCTGATGGAATTCGTCGAAATGTTCAAGGCACCGATCAAGGTGCTGCACCCATTGCTGACCGCCACTCAGGAAGGCAACTACAACAGTACCGAAGGCCTCGGGGCAATTCCGTTTACCGGGATCCTGCTGGCTCACTCCAACGAATCGGAATGGCACACCTTCCGCAACAACAAGAACAACGAAGCCTTCATCGACCGGATCTATATCGTCAAAGTGCCGTACTGCCTGCGGGTCAGCGACGAAGTGAAGATCTACGACAAGCTTCTGTTCAACAGCTCCCTGGCCAAGGCTCATTGCGCACCCGACACCTTGAAAATGCTTGCCCAGTTCACCGTGCTCTCACGCCTCAAGGAGCCGGAAAACTCCAACATCTATTCCAAGATGCGTGTGTATGACGGCGAGAACCTCAAGGACACCGACCCGAAAGCCAAGTCGATCCAGGAATACCGCGACAACGCCGGTGTCGACGAAGGCATGAACGGCCTGTCGACCCGGTTTGCGTTCAAGATCCTGTCCAAGGTCTTCAACTTTGACCCGCACGAAATCGCCGCCAATCCGGTGCACTTGCTCTACGTGCTGGAACAACAGATCGAACAGGAACAATTCCAGGCCGAGACCCGTGAGCGGTACCTGCGCTTCCTCAAGGAATATCTGGCACCGCGTTATATCGAATTCATCGGCAAGGAGATTCAGACCGCCTACCTCGAGTCTTACAGCGAGTATGGCCAGAACATCTTCGATCGCTATGTGCTTTATGCGGACTTCTGGATCCAGGACCAGGAATACCGCGATCCGGAAACCGGCGAGATCCTCAATCGCGTAGCGCTGAACGAAGAACTGGAAAAAATCGAAAAACCGGCCGGCATCAGCAATCCGAAGGATTTCCGCAACGAAATCGTCAACTTCGTACTGCGCGCCCGGGCCAACAACAATGGCAAGAACCCGACCTGGCTCAGCTACGAGAAACTGCGGGTGGTCATCGAGAAGAAAATGTTCTCCAACACCGAGGACCTCCTGCCGGTCATCAGCTTCAATGCCAAGGCCAGCAAAGAGGATCAGCAGAAACACAACGACTTCGTCACACGGATGGTCGAGCGGGGCTACACCGACAAACAGGTACGACTGCTGTCCGAGTGGTACCTGCGGGTCAGAAAATCACAGTAACCCGCTGCCGGTCAGACCGGTTGTCGTCAGCCAGAGGCCTGTGTACGCATTTTCTGTTACACAGACCTTTGGAAGGTGTTCGAAAGACGGTAGCGAGGTTCAGTCAGCGTCCAAAAGCGCTTGGGGGAGCGTGAACATCCCTTGGCACAAGTCGATGCTGCATAACCGCTCGCCCCTTTCAGGACAGCTTCTAAGGAGCAGTCATGAGCTATGTGATCGACCGACGTCTCAATGGCAAGAACAAGAGCACGGTGAACCGCCAGCGGTTTCTGCGGCGTTATCGTGATCACATCAAAAAGGCCGTCGAAGAGGCGGTCAGTCGGCGTTCCATTACCGATATGGAACACGGCGAACAGATCAGCATCCCCGGCCGCGACATCGACGAGCCGGTGCTTCACCACGGACGCGGTGGCAAGCAGACGGTTGTGCACCCCGGCAACAAGGAATTCACCAGTGGCGAACACATCGCCCGTCCGCCCGGCGGTGGCGGCGGCCGAGGCCCGGGCAAAGCAGGTAACTCGGGCGAAGGGATGGACGAGTTTGTCTTCCAGATCACCCAGGAGGAGTTTCTCGAGTTCATGTTCGAGGACCTCGAACTGCCAAACCTGGTCAAGCGCAACCTGACCGGCACCGACACCTTCAAGACCGTGCGCGCGGGCATCAGTAACGAAGGCAACCCGTCGCGAATCAACATCATCCGCACCCTGCGCTCGGCCCATGCCCGGCGAATCGCCCTGTCTGGCAGCAGCCGGGCAAAATTGCGCGAAGCCAAAGAAGAACTGCTGCGACTCAAGCGGGATGAACCGGATAACTTCGGCGATATCCAGGAAATCGAGGCGGAAATCGAAAAACTCAGTGCGCGCATCCATCGAGTTCCCTTTCTCGACACCTTTGACCTTAAGTACAACCTGCTCATCAAGCAGCCGAACCCAAGCTCCAAAGCGGTGATGTTCTGCCTGATGGACGTGTCCGGCTCCATGACCCAGGCGACAAAGGACATCGCCAAGCGCTTCTTCATCCTGCTGTACCTGTTTCTCAAGCGTAACTACGACAAGATCGACGTCGTGTTCATCCGCCACCACACCAGCGCCCGCGAAGTGGATGAGGAAGAGTTCTTCTACTCCCGGGAAACCGGCGGCACCATCGTCTCCAGTGCCTTGAAACTCATGCAGGAGATCATGGCCGAGCGTTATCCGAGCAATGAGTGGAACATCTACGCGGCACAGGCCTCCGACGGTGACAACTGGAACGACGACTCGCCGATCTGCCGCGACATTCTGATCAACCAGATCATGCCGTTCGTGCAGTACTACACTTACGTTGAGATCACCCCGCGCGAACACCAGGCTCTGTGGTTCGAATACGAACGCATTGCCGAAGCCTTCTCTGACACTTTTGCCCAACAGCAACTGGTCTCGGCCGGAGATATCTATCCGGTCTTCCGTGAACTCTTCCAGCGCAGGTTAGTGACATGACCGCCAAAGAGCAGAAGCGCCAACCCATTTCCACCGGCTCCGAATGGACGTTCGAGCTGATCCAGGCCTACGACAAGGAAATCAGTCGCCTAGCGGCTCGTTATGCCCTGGATACCTACCCCAACCAGATCGAAGTAATTACAGCCGAGCAGATGATGGACGCCTACGCCTCCGTCGGCATGCCGCTGGGTTATCACCATTGGTCCTACGGCAAACACTTCCTCAGTACCGAGAAGTCCTACAGCCGCGGGCAGATGGGGCTGGCCTACGAGATCGTGATCAACTCGGACCCGTGCATCGCCTACCTGATGGAAGAAAACACCATCTGCATGCAGGCCTTGGTGGTCGCGCACGCCTGTTACGGACACAACAGCTTCTTCAAGGGCAATTACCTGTTCCGCACCTGGACCGATGCCAGTTCGATCATCGATTACCTGGTCTTCGCCAAGCAGTACATCATGCAATGCGAAGAACGCCATGGCATCGACGCGGTCGAGGATCTGCTGGATTCCTGCCACGCACTGATGAATTACGGGGTCGATCGCTACAAACGCCCCTACCCGATATCGGCTGAAGAAGAACGCCGTCGGCAGAAGGATCGGGAAGAACACTTGCAGAAGCAAATCAACGATCTGTGGCGGACCATTCCAAAAGGCGCGGACAAGTACAGCGACAAGGACAACGCACGCTTTCCCGCGGAACCTCAGGAAAATATCCTGTACTTCATCGAAAAACACGCCCCGCTGCTGGAACCCTGGCAACGGGAAATCGTGCGGATCGTGCGCAAGATCGCCCAGTATTTCTACCCGCAACGCCAGACCCAGGTGATGAACGAAGGCTGGGCCACGTTCTGGCACTACACACTGATGAACGACCTGTATGACGAAGGCCTCGTCACCGACGGCTTCATGATGGAATTTCTGACGTCCCACACCAGCGTGGTCTACCAACCCGGCTTCGACAGCCCCTACTACAACGGCATCAACCCCTACACCTTGGGGTTCGCCATGTACCGGGACATCCGTCGCATGTGTGAAAAACCGACCGAAGAGGACTACCGCTGGTTCCCTGAGATTGCCGGCACTGACTGGCTGTCGAGCATCAAGTTCGCCATGAGCAGCTTCAAGGATGAGAGCTTTATCTTGCAGTACCTGTCACCCCAAGTGATCCGCGACCTCAAGCTGTTCAGCATTCTCGATGACGACCAAAAGGACGATCTGCTGGTCCCGGCAATCCACGACGAAGGTGGCTATCGCATCATTCGCGAAACCTTGGCCGCGCAGTACAACCTCGGCAATCGCGAGCCCAATATTCAGATCTACAGCATCGACCGGCGCGGCGACCGCTCCCTGACCTTGCGTCACCAGCAGCACGACCGCAAACCGCTGGGCGAGTCCACCGAGGAAGTGCTCAAGCACCTGCATCGGCTGTGGGGCTTCGACATCCATCTGGAAACGCTGCAAGGCGACCAGGTTATGAAAGTTCACCATGTTCCGCCCAGAAGCGAACACAGCGAGGGGGATTACGGCCGACTCGACTTGGCCGTCATCCATCTTTGATCTAGTTTGTGCCTCCGGAAGTTCGACGCAAAGGTTATTCTGTCGAGCTAACGGAGGTTTTTTATGCGGATTTATAAAGTCGGCGGTGCGGTACGCGATCGCCTGCTGGGCAAGCCTGTCACCGACATCGACTGGGTCGTGGTCGGTGCTACCACCGAGGAAATGCTCGCCAAGGGCTTTCGCCCGGTAGGTGCTGACTTCCCGGTATTTCTTCACCCCAAGAGCGGTGAGGAATACGCCCTCGCTCGTACCGAACGCAAAAGCGGACGCGGTTACGGCGGGTTCACCTTTCATGCCAGCCCTGAAGTCACCCTCGAAGAAGACTTGATCCGTCGCGACCTGACGATCAACGCCATGGCCGAAGACGATCAGCAGAACCTGACCGATCCTTACCACGGCCAGCGCGACCTTGAAGCCCGAGTACTTCGTCACGTTTCCCACGCGTTCGCCGAAGATCCGCTCCGTGTCCTGCGCGTTGCCCGCTTCGCTGCCCGGTATGCCGGAATGGGTTTCACTGTCGCGACTGAAACAATGGACCTCATGCGGCAACTCAGCGACTCAGGCGAACTGGAGGCGTTGACTGCCGAACGCAGCTGGAAGGAAATTTCCCGCGCACTGATGGAAGATCAGCCACAGGTGTTCATCGAAGTGCTGCGCGAATGTGCCGCGCTCAAGGTCCTGATGCCGGAAATCGATGCCCTGTTCGGCGTGCCACAGCCGGAAGCCCATCATCCGGAAATCGACACGGGCGTGCACACCTTGAGCGTGCTCGAGCAAGCGGCGTTGCATAAACAACCGCTGACCGTGCGGTGGGCGTGCCTGCTGCATGACCTAGGGAAAGGATTGACGCCCGAGGAAGAGTGGCCACGCCACATCGCCCACGAACACACGGGCCTGAAGCTGATAAAAGCGGTCAATGAACGCTTCAAGGCACCGAAGGATTGCCAGGAACTGGCATTGCTGGTGGGCCAGTATCACACCCATGGCCACCGCGCTTTGGAACTGAAACCCTCGACTTTACTGGAGTTGCTGCAGAGCTTTGACGTTTATCGTCGACCGCAGCGGTTTGAAGAGTTCATTGCGGCGTGCGAGATGGACGCGCGCGGCCGCAAAGGGCTCGAGCAGAGAAGTTACCCACAGGCGGATTATTTGCGCGGGGCGGCGACTGCGACCCGGAGCGTGGCGGTCCAGCCGTTGCTGGAGAAGGGATTTAAAGGGCCGGAGTTGGGGGACGCGATCAAGCGTGAACGGCTCAAGGCGCTGAAGGCTTACAAAGAGGCGGCGTCTGCCTGAAAAGCTTCGTCGGATCGCCGCCCGGAGCAAGCACGGCTCCCACATCGGATGTCTGGTGTTCACACATCCCAGTATGGGAGCGGGCTTGCCCGCGAAGGCGACATCCGCCTCACAACAAATTCGAAGGCGTCAGCTGCTCACCGCGCCACTCGAACGCCACCGGCGCCAACACTTGATCAATCTGCGCCTCACGCCACAACGTCGCAAAGCTTTTGCCTACGCCGGGATGCACACGCTCCGGCGCAATCAGCGACAACGGCCACAGCACAAAAGCGTTTTTCAGAATCTCTGCCCGCGGCAAGATCAATCCATCGAAATTGCCCACCAGATCGCCGAACAGCAGCACGTCAATATCCAGCGGCAAACCCTTGCGGTCCGGCGCGTAACGGCCATTGTCTGCTTCGATGAATTTCAATCGACGGTCCAGCTCCATCAGTGGCAGATCGGTGTAGGCCGAGACCACGAAATTGAAGAACGGCCCGCTCTTGATCCCAACTGGCTGGCTTTCGAACACCGCCGAGCAACGGATATCCACCAGGAAACCCGCCAAGGCTTCAAGCCCGGCCTGCAAATGGGTTTCGCGCTCGATATTGCTACCGAGCCCGAGATACACCTGAGTCAGCGACATCCGCGCTCGATCTCCACGCCCACACCGCCGGTGGCCGCCGGGACGGCGCCTGGCTTGGTCAGCTTGAGGCGCATCCAGGTGATGTTAAATTCGCTCATCAACACTTCGACCAGACGCTCGGCAAAGGTCTCGACCAGCTGGAACTGCGCCTGCTCGGCAAAGGCCTGGATGCGCGACGAAACGCTCGCGTAGTCGAGCGCCAGGGTCAGGTCATCCCCGGCAGCGGCCGGGCGATTATCCCAGGCGAAGCTCAGATCAAGTCGCAGGCACTGTCGGATGCCTCGTTCCCAGTCGTAGGCACCAATCACGGTGTCGACTTCCAGGCCCTCGATAAACACTCTGTCCAAGCACTTTTCTCCGCTGCACGACAAGGGCGCAATGCGCCGTTAGAATCAGGGCGTCCTCGCCCGGAATAGTTAGCATGTTTTGGTTATTGGCGACACTCGCCTACCTGCTCGGCTCTCTGTCCTTCGCCATTTTGCTCAGCCGCCTGACCGGTAACCCCGATCCGCGAATGAGTGGCTCGGGTAATGCCGGCGCTACCAACATGTTGCGCCTGGCCGGCAAAAAACTCGCCATCCTGACCTTGATCGGTGACCTCTGCAAAGGCCTGCTGCCGGTACTGATCGCCGGTGTTGCAGGCCTTTCACTGCAAGAACAGGCCTGGATCGGCGTTTGTGCCGTGATCGGTCACCTGTTCCCGCTGTACTTCCGCTTTCGCGGCGGCAAGGGCGTCGCCACCGCGGCCGGCATGCTGCTGGGACTGTATCCGCCCGCCGCACTGCTGGCGGTCTGCGCCTGGCTGCTGACGTTCTACCTGACCCGCACCAGCTCACTCGCCGCGCTGATCGCCACACCGCTGACCCTGCCACTGCTGGCGTGGCAAGAACCGGCGGCACTGCTACCCATGAGCGCACTCACGGGGTTGATCGTCTGGCGTCATCGCGGCAATCTACGCGACCTGTTTGCCGGGCGCGAACGGCATTTTTAAATACCGTACGTGAGCATCACTCATCACAGCGCCGACAACTGCTCCATCGGCCAGCGCGCCTGCACGCTGATCGCCAGGCTTTCGTGCTGACCGGCCTGCAAACGCTGGCAACCGGCAAACGCGATCATCGCGCCATTGTCGGTGCAGAACTCCGGACGGGCATAAAACACATCGCCTTTCATGTCGCCGAGCATTTTTTCCAGGGAAGTGCGCAGCGCCTTGTTGGCGCTGACGCCCCCTGCAATCACCAGACGCTTCATGCCCGCCTGTTTCAATGCTCGCTTGCACTTGATGGTCAAAGTCTCCACCACGGCCTGCTGGAACGCCAGCGAGATGTCGCAACGGGCTTGTTCGCTGTCGTCCCCGGCGCTGACGCTCTGCTGCCAGGTGTTCAGGGCGAAGGTTTTCAAGCCACTGAAACTGAACGCCAGGCCCGGGCGGTCGCACATCGGACGCGGAAAGGTGAAACGTCCTGCAACGCCCCGCTCTGCCAGCTTGGCGATTTCCGGACCGCCCGGATAATTGAGGCCCATCATCTTCGCGGTCTTGTCGAACGCTTCACCGGCGGCATCGTCAAGGGTCTCGCCCAAGAGCGTGTATTGACCGATTCCGTCGACCTGAACCAGCTGCGTATGACCGCCCGACACCAACAAAGCGACGAACGGGAATTCCGGTGGTTGCGCCTCCAACATGGGCGCCAGCAAGTGACCCTCCATGTGGTGCACACCCAGCGCCGGAATACCCCAGGCGAAGGCCAGCGCCTGAGCGCAGGAGGCGCCCACCAGCAAGGCACCGACCAGGCCGGGACCCGCGGTATAAGCGATGGCATCGATCTCGGTCGGCACGCAGTCAGCTTCGGCCAACACCTGACGAATCAAGGGCAGCATGCGTTTGACGTGGTCGCGCGAGGCCAGCTCCGGCACCACACCGCCATAGGCGCGGTGCAGGTCGATCTGGCTGAACAGCGCGTCGGCCAGCAGGCCGCGTTCACTGTCGTATAATGCGACACCGGTTTCGTCGCAGGAGGTTTCTAATCCCAGTACTAGCATGGGTTTGCGCCTTGTTTAGGCTGAATTCGAAGGCGCGCATAATAGTCGCCATGGGATGCCCCGACTAGCGGTTTTCGATCAGAGGCTTTGCATTCCGGTCGATGAGGAGTTAACATCCGCAACCCTTAAAAACCGACGTCTTCAAGTGCTCTTTTGCCGCGAGGATGTTGACCCCGGTAATGAATGAAGGTAGCTCTGGATGCCAGCCGTCAAAGTAAAAGAGAACGAACCCTTCGACGTAGCTCTGCGTCGTTTCAAGCGCTCCTGCGAAAAAGCCGGTGTACTGGCTGAAGTTCGTAGCCGCGAATTCTACGAGAAGCCTACTTCCGAGCGTAAGCGCAAAGCAGCAGCCGCTGTTAAGCGTCACGCGAAGAAAGTTCAGCGCGAACAGCGCCGCGCCGTTCGTCTGTACTAATACACAGACGTTCGTAGCAAGCTTCTGCCAAGCCCGGCCCTCAGCCGGGCTAATGGCATTTGCGGAAAACGCTTGATGCTTCACCGTCAAAGGCCGCAGACGCGACCGAGACAAACCTGCTTCACAGCGTCAGACCTGGCTCTTTTGCCAGCGGTGCACGTCTTTTCTGACGAGCCTTCCAAGGCTACTGACGAGCACACCCACTGATTCCTCTCACGACGATCAGCCCAAGGCACCTTCTTGCGTGCCCGCTTATGAGCTATCCGGGGCCCTCGACTGGCCGCAGCGGATTTCAGCGCAACACTTTCAAATAGTCGAATACTGATTGGTACTAACGTCAGTGGATTTTCGGCAGATACACTTCCCGACAGCGATTACGCAGACGACACCGGTCGAGCCGCACATTTTGCGCGCCTCAAACAACGACCCGCGTTCGGCCGCTCATTGTTTTGGGTCCATTCAAGCGCAGATGACGAGAACGCCATGGCCGGGCTAATTCCCCAGAGCTTCATTGACGACCTTCTGAACCGCACCGACATCGTCGATGTGGTCAGCTCGCGCCTGCAAATGAAAAAGGCCGGCAAGAACTACACCGCCTGCTGCCCTTTTCATAAAGAGAAAACCCCGTCCTTCAGCGTCAGCCCCGACAAACAGTTCTATTACTGCTTCGGCTGCGGCGCTGGCGGCAACGCCCTCGGCTTCATGATGGACCACGACAACCTGGATTTCGTCCAGGCTGTCGAAGAACTGGCCAAAGCCGCCGGCATGGAAATCCCCCGCGAAGAAAGCGGCCGGCCGCACAAACCGCGGCAACCGACCGATTCGCCGCTGTACCCGCTGCTGACTGCGGCCGCCGATTTTTACCGGCAAGCCCTGAAAAGTCATCCATCGCGCAAAGCCGCTGTGGATTACTTGAAAGGTCGCGGGCTGACCGGCGAAATCGCCCGGGACTTCGGCCTCGGCTTCGCCCCTCCCGGCTGGGACAATCTGTTCAAACACTTGAGCAGCGACACCCTGCAACAGAAAGCCATGGTCGATGCCGGCCTCCTGATCGAGAACGCCGAAACCGGTAAACGCTATGACCGCTTCCGCGATCGCGTGATGTTCCCGATCCGCGACAGTCGCGGGCGCATCATCGCTTTCGGTGGCCGGGTATTGGGCGATGACAAGCCGAAATACCTGAACTCACCGGAAACCCCGGTGTTCCATAAGGGCCAGGAACTCTACGGCCTTTATGAAGCCCGCAAGAACAACCGCAACCTTGACGAAATCATCGTCGTAGAAGGCTACATGGACGTCATCGCCCTCGCCCAGCAAGGCTTGCGCAATGCCGTCGCGACCCTGGGCACCGCCACCAGCGAAGAGCACATGAAGCGGCTGTTTCGCGTCGTGCCCAACGTGCTGTTCTGCTTCGACGGCGACCAGGCGGGCCGCAACGCCGCGTGGCGCGCGCTGGAAGCTACCCTGCCCTGCCTGCAAGACGGGCGACGCGCACGCTTTCTGTTCCTGCCCGAAGGCGAAGACCCGGACACCCTGGTCCGCTCCGAAGGCACTGATGCCTTCCGCGCGCGAATCAACCAGCACGCCCAACCACTGGCAGATTATTTCTTTCAGCAACTGACCGAGGAATCGGACCCGCGTTCGCTCGAAGGCAAGGCCCACATGGCCACCCTCGCCGCGCCGCTGATCGACAAGGTACCGGGCGCGAACCTGCGCATCCTGATGCGTCAACGCCTGACCGAAATCACAGGCCTTAGTGGTGAAGCCGTGAGCCAGCTGGTGCAGAGCGCTCCGCAGGATGCGCCACCGGCGTACGACCCGGGCGTCGATTACGACGCCATGCCGGACTACAGCGACTACCATCAGCCGCAAGCACAAGAGATGTACGTGCCGCAGCAGGAGTGGACGCCGAAGAAACCCGGCGCCGGCGGCAAAAAGTGGGACAAGAAACCCTGGGACAAGAATGGCAAGCGTGGCGGCGACCGCGATCAACCGAGCGCCCCACGTACACCGATTGCCGTGGAAGCCCCGACCCTGATTGCACTGCGCACACTCATCCATCACCCGGATCTGGCTGGCAAGGTAGAAACCGCCAACCACTTCGCCAATGAGAGCAATACCTACGCTCAGCTGCTGGTCGCTCTGATCGAGGCCGTGCAAAAAAATCCTAAGCTAAACTCAATTCAGTTAATGGCCCGGTGGCACGGGACCGAACAGGGGCGCTTGCTCAAGGCGTTGGCGGAAAAGGAGTGGCTGATTGCGGGTGACAACCTTGAACAACAGTTTTTAGACACCATTACTAGGTTATCAGCCTCTCAACACACCGATAGCCTGGAAGCACTAATCAGAAAAGCAAGGCAGCCAGGACTGACCGCGGAGGAAGCAAATCAGATCGCAAATCAGATGCGCGACCTATTAAAACGCAATATGGCTGTATCAACCCCGACCTCAACTGGCGCGTGAGGTCATAGCTCAGGTATAATCCTCGGCTTGTTTTTTGCCCGCCAAGACCTTCAGTGGATAGGGTGTTATGTCCGGAAAAGCGCAACAGCAGTCTCGTATCAAAGAGTTGATCACACTTGGTCGTGAGCAGGGTTACCTGACTTACGCGGAGGTCAACGACCACCTGCCGGAGGATATTTCAGATCCGGAACAGGTGGAAGACATCATCCGCATGATCAATGACATGGGGATCAACGTATTCGAGGTTGCGCCAGATAAGGATTCCCTTATGCTGGCCGACGCCGATACCGACGAAGCCGCGGCCGAAGAGGCAGCAGCAGCGTTGGCAGCGGTCGAGACCGACATTGGTCGCACCACCGACCCAGTGCGCATGTACATGCGTGAAATGGGTACGGTAGAGCTCCTCACACGTGAAGGCGAAATTGAAATCGCCAAGCGTATTGAAGAGGGTATCCGTGAAGTGATGGGCGCAATCGCGCACTTCCCTGGCACGGTTGACCACATTCTGTCCGAGTACACTCGCGTCACCACCGAAGGTGGCCGCCTGTCCGACGTCCTGAGCGGTTATATCGACCCGGACGACGGCATTGCGCCGCCTGCTGCAGAAGTGCCGCCGCCTGTCGATCCGAAAGCCGTGAAAGCGGAAGACGATACCGACGACGATGACGCCGAAGCGACGGCTGATGACGAAGAAGAAGCCGAAAGCGGTCCGGATCCGGTCATCGCAGCTCAGCGTTTTGGCGCTGTCTCCGATCAGATGGAAGTCACCCGCAAGGCGCTGAAAAAGCACGGTCGTGGCAACAAGCTGGCAATTGCCGAGCTGGTGCTGCTGGCTGAGCTGTTCATGCCGATCAAACTGGTTCCGAAGCAATTCGAAGGCCTGGTCGAGCGTGTTCGCAGTGCCCTGGATCGTCTGCGTCAGCAAGAGCGCGCGATCATGCAACTTTGCGTTCGTGATGCCCGCATGCCGCGTGCCGACTTCCTGCGCCAGTTCCCGGGCAACGAAGTTGACGAAAGCTGGACCGATGCACTGGCCAAAGGCAAAAGCAAATACGCTGAAGCCATTGGTCGCCTGCAACCGGACATCGTTCGTTGCCAGCAAAAGCTGACCGCGCTGGAAACCGAAACCGGTTTGACGATCGCCGAGATCAAGGACATCAACCGTCGCATGTCGATCGGTGAGGCCAAGGCCCGCCGCGCGAAGAAAGAGATGGTTGAAGCGAACTTGCGTCTGGTGATCTCCATCGCCAAGAAGTACACCAACCGTGGCTTGCAATTCCTCGATCTGATCCAGGAAGGCAACATCGGTTTGATGAAAGCGGTAGACAAGTTCGAATACCGCCGCGGCTACAAATTCTCGACTTATGCCACCTGGTGGATCCGTCAGGCGATCACTCGCTCGATCGCCGACCAGGCCCGCACCATCCGTATTCCGGTGCACATGATCGAGACGATCAACAAGCTCAACCGTATTTCCCGGCAGATGTTGCAGGAGATGGGTCGCGAACCGACCCCGGAAGAGCTGGGCGAACGCATGGAAATGCCTGAGGACAAGATCCGCAAGGTATTGAAGATCGCTAAAGAGCCGATCTCCATGGAAACCCCGATCGGTGATGACGAAGACTCCCATCTGGGTGACTTCATCGAAGATTCGACCATGCAGTCGCCAATCGATGTAGCAACCGTTGAGAGTCTTAAAGAAGCGACTCGCGAAGTTCTGTCCGGCCTCACTGCCCGTGAAGCCAAGGTTCTGCGCATGCGCTTCGGTATCGACATGAATACCGACCACACCCTCGAGGAGGTTGGTAAGCAGTTCGACGTGACCCGTGAACGGATTCGTCAGATCGAAGCCAAGGCGCTGCGCAAGCTGCGCCACCCGACGAGAAGCGAGCATCTGCGCTCCTTCCTCGACGAGTGATCACAGAACCCCCGGCCCAGGCCGGGGGTTTTGCTTTCTACAGATAAAATCCCCCGTACTTCCCCCCCGCCGAATTGCCCGTCTACACTCGAAACATTCCCCCGAGCCATAACGAGACCGTTATGCCCAGACTGCCGACCGTGCTTTTTTTGCTGTCGCTGATGACCTGGACCGCAACGGCTGGCGCGCTGACTCTGACCGACGAAGAACGTAGCTGGCTGGCGGCTCACCCGGACTTGCGCCTGGGTGTCGACGCGTCCTGGCCGCCGTTCGAATTTCGTGACGACCAGGGCCGTTATCAGGGCCTGGCGGCGGACTACATCAACGTGATCCGTCAACGGCTGGCCGTCAAACTGACGCCTATCGAACCGATCAGCTGGACCGAAGTTCTGGAGCAGGCCAAGCAAGGCAAGCTGGACGTCCTGCCGGGCATCATGTCGACCCCGGAGCGCCAGTCGTACCTGTCGTTCACTCGCCCCTATCTGGACTTTCCGATTGTCATCCTCGCCCATGTCGGCGGCCCCCAGCCGCGCAAGCTCGACGACCTCTACGGGCTGAAGATCGCGGTGGTGGAAAACTATGCGCCCCACGAGCTGCTGCGCACGCACCATCCCGACCTGAATCTGGTGGCGATGCCCAATGTCAGTTCGGCCTTGCAGGCGCTGGCCACCGATGAGGTGGACGCAGTGGTGGGCGATCTCGCTTCCAGCGTCTGGAGCCTGCGTCAGCTCAAGCTAGACGGCTTGTATGTCAGCGGTGAAACGCCCTATCGCTATCAACTGGCGATGGCCGTGCCCCCCAACAACAAGGTGCTGGTCGGCATCCTCGACAAAGTCCTGGCGGACATGTCCTCAAGTGAAATCAGTGCCATTCAGGAACACTGGATCGGTAACGTCCTGGACCATCGAACCTTTTGGTCGGATTTGCTGGTTTACGGTCTGCCCGGGCTGCTGTTTCTGATGATCATGCTGGCAGTGGTCATCCGGATTAACCGCCGACTCAGTTCGGAAATTGCCCGGCGGGTCGATCTGGAACAAGAGCTACGCAGCAGCGAATACCATTACCGCGGGCTGGTGGAGAGCCTTTCCGCGATTGCCTGGGAAGCGCGGATCAGCGATTTCACCTACAGCTATGTGTCACCGCATGCCGAAGAACTCCTTGGCTATCCCCTGTCCCACTGGCTGATTCCAGGCTTCTGGCGCAACATCATTCACCCTGCGGACCTGACCCGGGCCCAGACTTTCTGCGATCACGAAGTGCTGGCCGGGCGCGATCACAGCGTCGATTACCGGGTCATCACCGCCGACGGCCGCTGTCTGTGGGTACGCGATATCGTCAGCCTGATCGAGCACGGTCATGAGCCGGTGATGCGCGGCTTGATGATCGACATCAGCGACGCCAAGCGCACGGAAGAGGCGCTGAGCCTGTCCGAGCAAAAATTTGCCTCCGTGTTTCAGCAATGCCCGGACATCCTGGTGATTGCGCGGCTTTCCGACGGCTGCCTGATGGAAGTCAACAAGGCGTTCGAAGAGCAAATTGGACTCAAGGCCGAAGACGTCATTGGCCAGACCGCCACCGACCTGAACATCTGGGGTATCCCCGGCGTGGGTCCGGGTTTGCTGCAGCGCTTGCAGGCCGGCAGCATCCGCAACCTGGAGATGCCCTTTCGCCGCAACAATGGCCAGGTGTTTACCGGCCTGATTTCCGCCGAGCCCTTCGATCTCGATACGACCCCTGCTTTGGTCGTCGTGGTGCGCGATATCAGTCAGCTCAAGGAAACCCAGCAACAACTGCAAACCTCCGAAGAAAAATTCGCCAAGGCCTTCCACGCCTCTCCGGACGGTTTGCTGCTGTCTCGGCAGAGCGACGGGTTGCTGCTGGAGGTCAACGAGGGTTTCAGCCGCATCACCGGCTTCAACAGCGCAATGTCTGTGGATCGTTCAGCCCTGGAACTGGGGATATGGGTCAACCTCAACGAACGTAAGCAAATGCTCGATTTGCTGCACCGGGATGGCTTCGTTCGTGACTTCAGCTGCCATATCCGCCGCAGTGACGGGCAGATCCGCCTCTGTGAGGTGTCCAGCCGTCCGCTGCCCATCGGCGACGAAGACTGCATGCTGACCATTGCCCGGGACATTACCGAGCGGCACCTGATGCAGGAGAAACTGCAACAGGCCGCCACGGTGTTCGAGAGCACCGCCGAGGGCGTGTTGATCACCGACACCCAACAGCACATCAGCGCGGTCAACCGAGCGTTCACCGAGATCACCGGTTACAGCGAGAGCGAAGCACTGGGCCACACCCCTCGCCTGCTCGCCTCGGGCCTCCACGACAGCGCGTTCTATGCCGCGATGTGGCATCAACTGACCGATGAAGGTCATTGGCAAGGCGAGATTTCCAATCGACGCAAGAATGGCGAGCTCTATCCGAGCTGGCTGACCATCAGCGCCGTGCGCAACCGGGAAAAATTTGTTACCCACTTCGTGGCGGTGTTCGCCGACATTTCCAGCCTCAAGCATGCGCAGGCCAAGCTCGACTACCAGGCGCACCACGACCCGCTGACCGGCCTGCCCAACCGCACACTGTTCGAAAGTCGACTGCTGACCGCACTCAACACCCAACAGGAAAACGGTGGTCAGGGCGCGGTGCTGTTCCTCGACCTGGACCGCTTCAAACACATCAACGACAGCCTTGGCCACCCGGTCGGTGACCTGCTGCTCAAAGGCATTGCCGTACGCCTCAAAGAGCAGCTGCGCGATATCGATACCGTTGCGCGCCTGGGCGGTGACGAATTCATCATCCTGCTGCCCGGCCTGCAACAATCCAGCGATGCCGACAACATTGCCACCAAGCTGCTCAATTGCTTCGCCGCCCCCTTCCAGGCCGGCGAGCACGAGTTTTTCATCAGCGCCAGCATCGGCACCAGCCTGTATCCCAAGGACGGCTGCGACGTCGCCACACTGGTCAAGAACGCCGATGCTGCGATGTATCGCTCCAAGGCCAAGGGCCGCAACCGGGTGGAAAGCTACACCCGCGACCTCACGGCCCAGGCCAGCGAACGCGTGGCGCTGGAACATGAACTGCGGCGCGCCATCGAGCGCAATGAGTTGTTTCTCTACTACCAACCGAAAATCAGTCTCGCCGACCACCGACTGGTCGGCGCCGAAGCGCTCATTCGCTGGCATCACCCGACCTTCGGTGCGGTGCCGCCGGAACACTTCATTCCCCTGGCAGAAGAAAACGGCATGATTCTGCAAATCGGCGACTGGGTGCTGGAGACCGCCTGCCGGCAGATGTTTGAGTGGAATCAACTCTACGAAAGCCTGGGGCCGTTGTCGGTCAACCTTGCAGGGGCCCAATTGCGTCAGCCGAATCTGCTGGGGCGGATCGAACAGTTGCTCAAGGACAACGGCCTCAGACCCGATTTTCTGCAACTGGAAATTACCGAAAACTTCATTATGAGCCAGGCCGAAGAAGCGCTGGCGGTGCTGCACCAACTCAAACACCTGGGCGTGCAATTGGCGATCGATGACTTCGGTACGGGCTACTCGTCCCTGAGCTACCTCAAGCGCCTGCCGCTGGACATCCTCAAGATCGACCAGTCCTTCGTCCGCGGCCTGCCTGACGATCCCCACGATGCGGCGATTGTCCGTGCCATTATCGCGCTGGGTCGCAGCATGCAGTTCACCATTATTGCCGAGGGCGTCGAGACCCTGGCGCAGCAACAATTCCTGGCTGAAGAAGGCTGTGAACAGATCCAGGGCTACATCGTCAGCCTGCCCCTTCCCCCCGACGAATTCGCCGCGACGTTTCTTCGTATAGCCGTATCGGATTTTTCGGATAGCACAGCCGAGAAACCATCGTTATAATCCGCGGCCTACTGAGGGCCTATAGCTCAGTTGGTTAGAGCAGAGGACTCATAATCCTTTGGTCCACGGTTCAAGTCCGTGTGGGCCCACCAAACAAGAAAGCCGCGCTGATGTGCGGCTTTCTTTAGATTCAATGATTGACGTGCACAGTGTTGTCGAAGCGACTGACCGGATGAGATTGAGCGCTTCCCAACGGCGAAAGCCGTAACCGCGCAAGGCGGTTCGTAAGTGGTGTCCGGATCTGCTTTACCAAATCGAAGAAGACGCCTATGGCGTCTTTTTTCGTTTCTGCCCCTAGCGTTTGGTAGAGCTCGGTTGCCATATGTAGACCTTGCTGCACAGCAGCATAAACCCCATCTTGCCCAGCAATCTGGGCGGCTGCCCGGTTTGGTGGTTCGTACCTGACGCTCAGGCTTTAATGGCTGAGATTGTCGGATTATCGGATGACGTCCGCCAAGGTTGTAGGCAAACTCCGAGAATTGCGTAATGGGTGCCTTTGGGCACTTTGCCGCCTTGTTGGCGTTCTCTTCGACGGGATACTCTCCGGACGTCGCTGCAAATGCAGTGATCGGGTGTGGTAACCCGGCTAGGCAAAGTGCAACAGTGCTCCCATCACGATTTCATGCGTTTTTACGCCTGTAATCCTGCGTTATGGCGGCTGTGCGTGGGAGACCTTCGGGTCTGCCGGTTTCTTTGCTTTCCCGGTTTACCACCCTGCGTACAGCTGCCACCCATTCGTGTGGTAACGAATGCGGCAGCTCCTCGTTTTAAGGAGCGAAACAATGAGCAAAGCAAATCCGTCCGCACCGTCTGACCTGAAAACCATCGGTTTCACCCCACTCATCTACTGCCCGGACCAAGCGTTGTTCAACGTCCGTGCCGGCGTCCCCATCGTTGAAGCCTTGTCACAAGCCTCCGATCTGCTGTTCCTTGCCAAATCATTTGCCGAGGACGCAGCCTACGCAAGAGACACCGACCGACACGCCTGGGCTGCGCACTATCTGACAGCGATGGGTAAGGCGGTGATTGATGATGTGGTGAAGGTGCTGACACCGCGACCCGCTCGGACTGCGACGGAATCCGAGGAATAGCAACGAGTGATTCCTGATGGGCGCCCCGTTTTACGGGGACCCATCGCTGAGGGGCACCTGCTAGAGGTTTTTTGTAGATCTGTACCGCCCTTACCTTGACGGATTCCCGCTTATCCCGCGCCGCGCAAATGCGCGGCTTTTTCGTTTCTGGCGTTCAGGTTTTCCAAGCGATTTTTCCGTCAGAAGCATCTGAATTACCCAAATCCAGTTCACCTCGACTCGCCAGCGACCTAAAGTCGAGCGCCAAAAAGAAAAGGGGGATTTTATGTACCACTGCGTGGAAAGCGGCCTACCGAACGTATGGCTTAGCAATGGCTTCGTGGTGAAACAGACCGCATATGGTGAGTCTGTCGCCATCACGGATGTTAAGGGCCTACGCGACGTAATCGGCAAGGCCATCGCTAAGAAGCCTTCAGTGCTGACAGGGGCTGAGTTCAGATATCTGAGAAAAGAGCTTGGGCTGTCTCAGGAACATCTCGCCGAGATCATCGGTTTGACGAGTCAGGCTGTAGCGATCTGGGAAAAAACGGACAAAATCCCAATGGTGAACGACCGGTATTTACGTGGCCTTTATCTTGAAGCCAAAACTGGCGAAGCGAATCTGATGGCGGCTATCAATACCATCAACAAATTGGACCACGACCTCTACAAACTTCATCTGGAGTTTGAAGGCGAATGGCACAATCAAGCCAAAGCATGCGCTCCAGCCTGAATGCTGCTATTAAGCCCGGCAAAGAGGTCGGGCTTAATGATCCCTGGCACTCAACGCCGGAATCCCCTGCACCAACCCCATCCGCTCAAGCACCTCCCCCGTCAACACCCCCTCATACGTATCCGCCGCCCTGCCCCATTGCTCCACGATACCCATGCCATCTACCAACGCCTCACCCAATCCGGTAATCGTATCGGCCAATGCCTCCACGATTGTTTGAGTCCGGCCCCACAGGCAATCCGTGATCTCTTTCAGCTCGGCCGTTACGCGTTCAGGCGAAGCCGGATCCGTATCGGGGTAGGTGATGTTGCGCAGCAAGTGCCGTAATTCCCTTATTTTTGCGTAGTCCTGTTCCGCCCCAAGCTCACCCCTCAGGATGGCGGCCGCTTTCGGCTTATCGACGCGTTTGCCGGGCGAACGCTTTGAAGCCAATGACTGCGCCATGGCGCCCGCAAAGAGCACCATGATCCGGGCTTGCAGATGCTCCTTCATCGCCTCAATCGTCGTAATTGAACGCGCCAAGGTAATGGAAGCGCCCGCTTGATGCCTCAAGTCCATGGTCACTGTCAGGCTCACATCACCCGTTTCAAACCCCAAGGCTCGGGCAACGACGTAGTGCCCCATTTCGTGATGGGCAATCTGCACTGCGTGATCCCGGACAGCGGGAGGCATGTTCTTCGTCATTTTTATCACCTCGCATCCTTCGATTTCTCATTCGACTATGACTGACGGCTGGTGTCCATCCTGTCTTCCGCGCGCCATCTGACGTTCTCAGACCTCCGCTGTGCCAGCCGTGCTGTAACATGCCAACCCACTGATTTGTGTTGCTGGAGACGACCCTTGCCTGACACCCGCCCGCCCGTTCTTGACGAAATCGACCGCCAACTGATCGCGGCCTTGCAGCTCAATGCCCGCGAGAGCGTGGCCATGCTTGCTCGCCAATTGGGGATCGCACGGACCACGGTGACTTCACGTCTGGCGCGGCTGGAGAAGGCCAAAGTCATTACCGGTTACGGCGTGCGTCTGGGTCAACGGGTGGTGGACGGCGGATTGCAGGCGTATGTCGGGATTACGGTGCAACCACGGTCGGGCAAGGAAGTGTTGCGCCGACTGAGCGCCATGGCCCAGGTGCAGCAGTTGTGTGCGGTGAGTGGCGAATTTGATTATGTGGCGTGGCTGCGCACGGAATCGCCGGAGCAGCTGGATCAGTTGCTGGATCAGATTGGCAGTGTGGATGGGGTGGAGAAAACGACGACGTCGATCATCTTGAGCAGCAAGATTGATCGGGGGCAGCCGGTTTGAGTGTTGTCCGCAAGTAACGCGGTGTCTGGGTGGACCTCTTCGCGGGCAAGCCCGCTCCCACATGGACAGTGTGTAGTCTCGCATCGTCACTCTGATCAAAAATCTAGCAAAACGACGACACATTGCGTCTTATTAACGTGTTCTACGCTCTCTAGAATGGCTGCCATCTTTTCCTATACTCAGATGCGCATTCCGCGTCGGGTCGCCAGTAAGGTCAGTCATGAACAAGAACAATCGCCATCCTGCAGACGGTAAAAAACCAGTCACCATTTTTGGCCCGGACTTTCCTTTCGGCTTTGACGACTGGATCGAACACCCGGCCGGCCTGGGCAGCATTCCGGCGCACAATCATGGCGCCGAAGTGGCGATTGTCGGCGCGGGTATCGCCGGTCTGGTGGCGGCTTACGAGTTGATGAAACTGGGCCTCAAACCCGTCGTCTACGAAGCCTCGAAAATGGGTGGCCGCCTGCGCTCCCAGGCGTTCAACGGGACCGATGGCATCGTCGCCGAACTGGGCGGCATGCGCTTCCCGGTGTCGTCCACAGCGTTTTACCACTACGTCGACAAGCTCGGTCTCGAAACCAAACCTTTTCCCAATCCGCTGACGCCGGCCTCTGGCAGCACCGTGATCGACCTGGAAGGCAAAACCCATTACGCACAGAAACTGGCGGATCTTCCTGCACTGTTCCAGGAAGTGGCTGACGCGTGGGCGGATGCGCTGGAGGCCGGCTCGCAGTTCTCCGATATCCAGCAAGCGATCCGCGACCGCGATGTGCCGCGTCTCAAAGAGCTCTGGAACACGTTGGTTCCGCTGTGGGACGACCGCACCTTCTATGACTTTGTCGCCACCTCCGAAGCCTTCGCCAAGCTCTCGTTCCATCACCGCGAAGTGTTCGGCCAGGTTGGTTTCGGCACGGGCGGCTGGGACTCGGACTTCCCGAACTCGATGCTGGAAATCTTCCGCGTCGTGATGACCAACTGCGACGATCACCAACATCTGGTCGTCGGCGGCGTTGAACAAGTGCCCCAAGGCATCTGGCGCCATGTGCCGGAACGTTGCGTGCACTGGCCCGAAGGCACCAGCCTCAAGTCGCTGCACAGAGGCGCGCCGCGCTCCGGGGTCAAGAAAATCGCTCACGCCGCGGACGGCCGTTTTGCGGTCACCGATAACAACGGCGACACCCGCGAATACGCGGCGGTGCTGACCACCTGCCAAAGCTGGCTGCTGACCACTCAGATCGAATGCGACGAAACCCTGTTCTCGCAAAAGATGTGGATGGCCCTCGACCGTACGCGCTACATGCAATCGTCGAAAACCTTCGTGATGGTCGACCGGCCATTCTGGAAGGACAAGGATCCGGAAACCGGCCGCGACCTGATGAGCATGACCCTCACCGATCGTCTGACTCGCGGCACTTATCTGTTCGACAACGGCGACGACAAGCCGGGGGTAATTTGCCTGTCGTACTCGTGGATGAGCGACGCGCTGAAAATGCTGCCGCACCCCGTGGAAAAACGCGTAGAACTGGCGTTGAACGCGTTGAAAAAGATCTACCCGAAAGTCGACATCGCCGCGCGGATCATCGGCGATCCGATCACCGTGTCGTGGGAAGCCGACCCGCATTTCCTCGGTGCGTTCAAGGGCGCCCTGCCCGGCCACTACCGCTATAACCAGCGCATGTACGCGCACTTCATGCAGGACGACATGCCGGCCGAGCAACGCGGGATTTTCATCGCCGGCGACGACGTTTCGTGGACGCCGGCGTGGGTCGAAGGCGCGGTGCAGACCTCGCTCAACGCGGTGTGGGGCATCATGAAACACTTCGGCGGTGAAACTCACGCCGAGAACCCGGGTCCAGGTGATGTGTTCAACGAGATCGGTCCGATCGCCCTGCCCGAGTAAGAGGAGTCCTAAATGCGCGTAGCCCTTTACCAATGTCCGCCGCTGCCCCTGGATGTCGCCGGCAACCTGCAACGCCTGCATCAATTGGCGCTGGAGGCCAAAGGCGCAGACTTGCTGGTGCTGCCGGAGATGTTCCTGACCGGCTACAACATCGGCATCGATGCCGTCAGCGTGCTGGCGGAGGTACACAACGGTGAATCGGCGCAGCAGATCGCGCGCATCGCCAAGACGGCCGGGATCGCCATTTTGTATGGCTATCCCGAGCGCACCGAGGACGGGCAGATCTACAACGCCGTGCAGCTGATCGACGCCAACGGCGAGCGCCTGTGCAACTACCGCAAGACTCACCTGTTCGGCGACCTCGATCACTCGATGTTCAGCGCCGGGCAGAATGACTTTCCGCTGGTGGAACTCAATGGCTGGAAACTCGGCTTTTTGATCTGCTACGACCTGGAATTCCCGGAAAACGCCCGACGCCTGGCCCTGGCCGGCGCCGAGCTGATCCTGGTGCCAACGGCGAACATGATTCCCTTCGACTTCGTCGCCGACGTCACCGTCCGCGCCCGTGCCTTCGAAAACCAGTGTTATGTGGCTTACGCCAACTACTGCGGGCATGAAGGCGAGATCAATTACTGCGGCCAGAGCAGCATCGCCGCGCCGGATGGCAGCCGCATCGCCCAGGCTGGCCTGGATGAAGCGCTGATTGTCGGCGAGCTGGATCGTCAGTTGATGGTCGACTCACGCGCCGCCAACCGTTACTTGATCGATCGCCGCCCAGAGCTTTACGGCGACCTTAACAAGCGCTGATCCATCGTTATCCGCTAGCATTAGCGCTTCTCTGTTCTGGAAGTGCTCATGCCTGCGCTGAATCACCCTCGCCCCCACACTGAAACCCTGGCCAACGGCCTGCGGGTGACGCTGCGCCATGCTCCCGATTTGAAGCGCTGCGCTGCGGCGTTGCGGGTTTTCGCGGGCAGTCACGACGTGCCGCTGGCATGGCCCGGCCTCGCGCATTTTCTTGAGCATTTGCTGTTTCTGGGTACGGAGCGTTTCCCCACAGGGCAAGGGCTGATGGCCTACGTGCAAGGTCATGGCGGCCAGGTTAATGCGCGCACCAGTGAACGCACGACCGACTTCTTTTTCGAACTGCCGCCTCAGGCGTTTGGCGGTGGGCTGGAGCGTCTGTCAGACATGCTCGCTCATCCGCGTATGAATCCGGACGATCAGCGGCGGGAACGGGAAGTGCTGCACGCTGAATTTGTCGCCTGGTCCCGAGATGCCACGGCCCAGCAGCAGTTCAGGTTGTTCGATGGGCTTTCGGCCGCTCACCCGCTTCGGGCATTTCATGCGGGCAACCGGTACAGCCTGCCGGTGCCGCAGCCGGAGTTTCAGCAGGCGTTGAAGGATTTCCATCAGCAGTTTTATCAGACCGGGCAGATAACGTTGAGCCTGGCCGGTCCACAAAGTCTGGATGAGTTGAGAGCAATGGCTCAGCGCTTTGGCGATTCGATCGCCGTAGGGGAAAAGGTCGCGCAACAAACGCCTGCACCGCTGATGGATTCTTCCGACAACAGTTATCAACAGGCTGGCGAGCGTCGGCTCGATCTACTGTTCGCATTTGAAGCGCTGCCCGACTCATCCCGCGAAGCATTAGCGTTCATGTGTCATTGGCTAAACGCCGCGAAACCTGGCGGTCTGCTGGCTGCATTGCGCGAGCAAGGGCTGGCGGACAGCCTGAAAGCCGCGCCGCTGTATCAGTTCGCCGGGCAAGCGTTGCTGCACATTGAATTCACCACGTCTCAACCGAGGAACGCGATCCGCGAGCGACTGGTGGATTGGCTGGGCTTTTTCGCCTCTCACCAAAACTGGACCGAATTGCGCAAAGAGTACGCCGCCCTGCTCGACCGTCAGCAACAAGTCAGCGGCGCGCTGCAACTGGCGCGGCTGGACAGTGAACAGCTTGAATACGGTTTATCGGAACAAGGCGTCGTAGCGCTCAAAGACATCCTGAAGAAAATCGGCGCTGTGGATAACTTCACCGGCGATTGGCAATTGCCGACACCGAATCCGTTCTTACGGGTTGAAGCGCCAGCGGCCAATGCCGGACTGATTCGCGGCCAGACCAGCAAACACCGTGGCCTGCGGACGTTTGCCCAGGATCGCTCGCGCAGCCGTCGCGAAAACTCGCCGATGCAGTTCAGCCAGGCGTTGCCGGACAACACGGATGAAGGTGCGATTTATCTGCGCTGGCGACTGCTGGCCAAACCTCATCCCCACCTTCAGTCGAGCCTGGAAAATCGCCTGCAAGCCTTGCGCGAAGATGCCCGTCAGGCGGGCGTCGACTTTTCCTTCAGTGCATCGGGCAATGAATGGCTGCTGAAGATGACAGGCCTGCAGGAGCCGATGCCGACCGTCCTCGAACATGCGCTGAAAGAGCTGACAAAACCCGACGCCGGTCTCACACAGGAAGAGCCGATAAGCGTGCCGTTGATGCCGATCAGACAACTGCTGAAGGCGCTGCCCGAGCATTGCCTTGAGCGCACCGCCGACACCGATGACGTGCAGCAGCTGTGGGCGAATGCGCGCTGGCTTGGTCTGGCAACTGGCCTGTCGGCACAGACGCAAGCGGCGATGGGCCTGGCACTGAGTCGCGTGCCCGGTGTTGCGGACGATCAGCCGTCGCCGCCCACCTCGATAAACTCGCTGCATCTCTGGAGGGCTATCGATACTGGCTCCAGCGAACACGCGCTGTTGCTGTTTTGTCCGACGGCCACGGGGGACATCGCAGACGAAGCCGCCTGGCGCTTGCTTGCCCACTTGGGCCAGACGCCGTTTTATCAGCGCCTGCGGGTAGAGCTGCAATTGGGTTACGCCGTGTTCAGCGGTCTTCATCAGATTCATGGGCAGACCGGGCTGCTGTTCGGCGTTCAATCACCGAGCGTTGCCCCGCAGGATCTGCTCGAACACATGGAACGCTTCTTGAGCGAAATGCCGGCAATGATCGAAGGCATCGATGACGCAACCTTCATCGCCCAGCGCCAGGCCCTGGCCGATCAATTCCACAGCACCGCACTACCCCACGCTCAGGCAGCCGAACTGCTCTGGCAGGGCAAACTGGCCGGCCACTTGTCGGATTATCTGGAGCGTTTGCCTGAAGCGATCCTGATGATCGATCGCGTCGCGTTGAACGCCGCCGCCCGACAACTGAATCAAGCCGAAGGTGGCTGGCGCTGTCTGGCCAGCGGGGCTTGCGCCAAAGCGCCTTGGCAAGCGGCAAAATGATCATTACCGACGCTGCAATTAGCTTTCTCAAAGATTCGCGGCCAATCGCTCTGTAATTTTGAGTAACATAGCCACCTAACTATCTGAACATCTCCGGCTGGAGGTGGACTATATGTATAGACCTCAACTGTCTTATCACCTGAAGGAGCGCTTCCATGTCCTGGTCCAAACCTGCTTACACCGACCTGCGTATCGGCTTTGAAGTCACCATGTACTTCGCAAGCCGCTAAGGTCTGCCGTTGTCATGATGTGCAACGCCTCGGTTTACCGGGGCGTTTTTATTTTCAGCGTTGAAATGATGGAGCGCCCATGTTTGTCCAGATTCTAGGTTCCGCCGCCGGCGGCGGTTTCCCTCAGTGGAACTGCAACTGCGTGAACTGCGCAGGCTTTCGCAACGGCAGCCTGAACGCCAAGGCGCGCACCCAGTCGTCCATCGCCATTTCCGATGACGGCGTGAACTGGGTCCTGTGCAACGCCTCGCCGGACATTCGTGCCCAACTCCAGAGTTACACCCCAATGCAACCGGGCCGCGCCCTGCGCGATACCGGGATCAGCGCGATCATCCTGATGGACAGCCAGATCGACCACACCACCGGCCTGCTCAGCCTGCGCGAAGGTTGCCCGCATCAGGTCTGGTGCACCGACATGGTCCACGAAGACCTGAGCACCGGTTTTCCGTTGTTCAAAATGCTCACCCACTGGAACGGTGGGTTGACCTGGAATCGCATCGAACTCGACCGCAGCTTCACCATCCCGGCCTGCCCGAGCCTGCGCTTCACCCCGCTGCCCCTGCGCAGCGCCGCGCCGCCCTACTCGCCACACCGCTTCGACCCGCACCCGGGCGACAACATCGGCCTGATCGTCGAAGACCTGAACACCGGTGGCAAGCTGTTCTATGCGCCGGGCCTGGGCAAAGTCGATGCGCCGCTGCTGGACATCATGGCCGGCAGCGATTGCCTGCTGGTGGACGGCACGATGTGGGATGACGATGAAATGCAGCGCCGCGGCGTCGGCACGCGCACCGGCCGAGAGATGGGCCATCTGGCGCAAAATGGCCCCGGCGGTATGCTCGAAGTGCTGGAACAGTTGCCCAAGCAGCGCAAGGTGCTTATCCACATCAACAACACCAACCCGATTCTTGATGAGGATTCGCCGGAGCGGGCTGACTTGGCCCGGCGCAAGGTTGAAGTGGCTTATGACGGCATGAGTATTGTGTTGTAAGAAGCTGAGACCGCTGCGCGGTCTATCGCCAGCAGGCTGGCTCCCACAGGGGAATGCGATCAACTGTGGGAGCCAGCCTGCTGGCGATGAGGCCGGTCCAGACACCACAGAATCCACCGGTCGTACCCGGAGAACCGCAATGACTGACACCCCAATGTCCCCCACGGAATTCGAAGCCGCCCTGCGCGCCAAAGGCGCCTATTACCACATCTATCACCCGTATCACGTGGCGATGTATGAGGGCCGGGCGACCCGCGAGCAGATCCAGGGTTGGGTCGCCAATCGCTTCTACTATCAGGTGAACATCCCCCTGAAGGACGCCGCCATCCTCGCCAACTGCCCGGACCGCGAGATCCGTCGCGAGTGGATTCAGCGCCTGCTCGATCACGACGGCGCCCCCGGCGAAGACGGCGGCATCGAAGCCTGGCTACGTCTGGGCCAAGCGGTTGGCCTCGATCCGGATCAACTGCGCTCGCAGGAACTGGTATTGCCCGGCGTACGTTTCGCCGTGGACGCCTATGTCAACTTCGCCCGCCGGGCCAGTTGGCAGGAAGCCGCCAGCAGCTCGCTGACCGAGTTGTTCGCGCCGCAGATCCACCAATCGCGCCTGGACAGCTGGCCGCAGCATTACCCGTGGATCGATCCGAACGGTTATGAGTATTTCCGCACCCGCCTCGGCCAGGCACGCCGGGATGTCGAGCACGGTCTGGCCATCACGTTGCAGCACTACACGACGCGAGTCGGCCAGGAGCGCATGCTGGAAATTCTCCAGTTCAAACTGGACATCCTTTGGAGCATGCTCGATGCCATGAGCATGGCCTACGAATTGAACCGCCCGCCGTATCACAGCGTGACCGACAAGCGGGTCTGGCATAAAGGAATCACCTTATGAGTTTCGATCGCAGCAAAACCCCCACTTGGCGTCAGGGCTACCGCTACCAGTACGAACCAGCGCAGAAAGGCCATGTGCTGCTCTACCCGGAAGGCATGATCAAACTCAATGAAAGTGCCGCGCTGATCGGCGGTTTGATCGACGGCCAACGCGATGTCGCAACGATCATCGCCGAACTGGACGCGCAGTTCCCCGGCGTTCCCGAGCTTGCTGACGACATCGAGCAGTTCATGGAGGTTGCCCGTGCTCAGCACTGGATCGAACTTGCCTGATTCCGCGTCAGGCGAGTTACCGCCCAAACCCGACATCGGCCTGCCGCTGTGGCTGCTGGCCGAGTTGACGTATCGCTGCCCGCTGCAATGCCCGTACTGCTCCAATCCGCTGGACTTTGCCGAGCAAGGCAAAGAACTGAGCACCGAACAGTGGATCAAGGTGTTCCGCGAAGCGCGGGAGATGGGCGCTGCTCAATTGGGCTTTTCCGGTGGTGAACCGCTGGTGCGCCAGGACCTCGCCGAGCTGATCACCGAGGCGCGCAAGTTGGGTTTTTATACCAACCTGATCACCTCCGGCATAGGCCTCACCGAGCAGAAAATCACCGATTTCAAGAAGGCCGGTCTGGACCACATCCAGATCAGTTTTCAGGCCAGCGACGAGCAAGTGAATAACTTGTTGGCCGGTTCGAAAAAGGCCTTTGCGCAGAAGCTGGAAATGGCTCGCGCGGTGAAAGCCCACGGCTATCCGATGGTGCTGAATTTCGTGACCCACCGGCACAACATCGACAAGATCGACCGCATTATCGAGCTGTGCATCGCCCTTGAGGCCGACTTCGTCGAACTCGCGACGTGCCAGTTTTACGGTTGGGCGCAGCTCAATCGTGTTGGCCTGTTGCCGACCCAGGAACAACTGGTCCGCGCCGAACGCATCACCAACGAATACCGCGCAAAACTTGCAGCCGAAGGACATCCGTGCAAGCTGATCTTCGTCACGCCGGACTACTACGAAGAACGCCCGAAAGCCTGCATGAACGGCTGGGGCAGTATTTTTCTGACAGTCACGCCGGACGGAACCGCACTGCCCTGTCACGGTGCCCGACAGATGCCGGTGCAATTTCCCAACGTGCGCGACCACAGCATGCAGCACATTTGGTACGACTCGTTCGGCTTCAACCGTTTTCGCGGTTACGACTGGATGCCTGAGCCGTGCCGCTCCTGCGACGAGAAAGAAAAAGACTTCGGCGGCTGTCGCTGCCAGGCGTTCATGCTCACGGGTGACGCGAGCAATGCCGACCCGGTGTGCAGCAAGTCGGAACATCATGGCGTGATTCTCAAGGCCCGCGAAGAAGCCGAGCACGCGACCCAGACCATTGAACAACTGGCCTTTCGCAATGAACGAAATTCACGCCTCATCGCCAAAAGCTGAACCCTTCAGCGCCTCACGGGCCGTCGCGGCCGGTATCGACTTCGCCGAGTTGCTGGTCGGCAAACATGGCCTGTTCTGGAACGAATATCGACCTGAAGATGCCGCCTGCAGGATCTGGCATTGGCGCGACGACCAGGCCCATTGCCTGACGCCGGCAGGCTTCAGCGTGCGCAGTCGGGTGTACGAATATGGCGGTGGTGCGTTTTGTCTGACCGATGACGGGATTATTTTCGTCAACGAGGCGGACCAACAACTCTATCGGCAATCTCTGGCGGGCGAGACGCCTGAGGTGCTGACCTCAGGGGAATGCCGCTACGGCGATCTGCAGTTTGCCAATGGCCAAGTGCTCGCGGTTGAAGAGAACCGCGACCGACATCGTCTGGTTGCCATCGATGTGGCTGACGGCAAGCTTCATCTGTTGGCGGAAGGCGCCGATTTCTATGCCGCGCCGACGTTGAGCCCTGACGCGCAACGATTGGCGTGGATCGAATGGAGCCGCCCGGATCAGCCCTGGACCGCGACTCGCCTGATGGTTGCCGAACGCCAGGACAATGGAAGCTTTGCTCAACCGCGTTGTGTGGCAGGCGAAGGTGTGCGGGAGTCACTGCAGCAACCACGTTTCGACAGCGGCGGCCGTCTGTTTTGCCTGACGGATCGCGCCGGCTACTGGCAGCCTTGGGTGGAGTCCGCGGAGGGCCTGAGCCCGTTGCCGAGTGCCGCCGCAGATCACGGGCCGGCGCCGTGGCAATTGGGTGGCAGCACTTGGTTACCGCTGGGCGCAGGCCGCTACCTGGCCAGCTGGACCGAAGGCGGGTTTGGCAAACTGGGAATTTGCGGTGACACCGTGGAAGATTTCACCAGTGATTACAGCCGTTTTCGCCACCTCGCACTTGATGAGCAATTCATTTACTGCATCGCGGCATCGCCGGTCAGTTCGTCGGCGGTCATTGCCATCGACCGCGATACACGACAGGTCAAGGTATTGGCTGGCGGGATTGCACCGCTACCCGCCGAGCAGATCAGCGTTCCGCAAACCCTGCGATATCCCAGCGGTACGGGTGAGGCCCACGGCTTCTACTATCCGGCAATGACCGGCGAGGCGAAACCGCCGCTGGTGGTGTTCATCCACGGCGGCCCGACATCAGCCTGCTATCCGATGCTGGATCCACGTATTCAGTACTGGGCACAACGCGGTTTCGCCGTGGCCGACCTTAACTACCGAGGCAGCAGCGGCTACGGCCGGACATATCGCCAGGCATTGCATTTGAGTTGGGGAGAGGTGGATGTCGAGGATGCCTGCGCCGTAGTCGCTCATCTTGCCGAACGAGGATTGATCGACGGCAACAAGGCGTTTATTCGCGGTGGCAGTGCCGGCGGCTACACCACCCTTTGTGCACTGGCCTTTCACAACGTCTTCCGCGCTGGCGCCAGCCTTTACGGTGTCAGCGATCCCGTTGCACTGGGCCGGGCGACACACAAATTCGAAGGCGATTATCTGGATTGGCTGATTGGTGATCCGCTGCAAGACGCCGAACGCTACGCCGCACGCACACCGTTGCTGCATGCAGGCAACATCAGTGTCCCGGTGATTTTCTTTCAGGGTGAACTGGACGCCGTGGTGGTGCCGCAACAGACCCGGGACATGGTCAAGGCGCTACAGGACAACGGCATTCTGGTTGACGCGCATTACTACGCGGACGAACGCCATGGCTTTCGCAAGGCCGGCAACCAGGCCCATGCGCTGGAGCAGGAGTGGTTGTTTTATCGGCGGGTGATCGAACTCGCAAGCTGAAACCGCGTCGCGCCTTTCGCGGGCAAGTCGGATCGCCGCCCGCTCGCTCCTACAGGAATAACACCGTACCTGTGGGAGCGGGCTTGCCCGCGAAAGCGATCTTTCTGACGCCGCAGAACTCAGCGCTTGGCGATGATGTACACCGCATGCACGATCCCCGGAATGTAACCGCACAACGTCAGCAGGATATTCAGCCAGAACGCGCCGGCGAAACCGACTTGCAGAAACACACCCAGTGGTGGCAACAGAATGGCAATGATGATGCGAATGAAATCCATGGGGCAGCTCCTGATTTGAAGTGGACTCGTGAAAGCCCTACAGCTAATCGACCTGCGCCGTTCGTCAGGGTTCATTAGGAACCTGGCCGAATACCGGAACCCAATGAATCGCAGGCAAAAAAAACGCCCCACGCGAAAAGATCCAACGTGGGGCGATGCGTTATTACCGCGAGACGGTTCTTGAATTCGTGCAGGAAAAGTCTGATCAGACCGCAATCCCTTTACGGCACTGCAACTGCGCGGTGCGTACACGGGAAAAGGCGCGGGACAAGCGCAGAAGCATTTCGTCGATGTTGGCTTTGCTGACGGTGAGGGCCGGGGTAAAGCGCAGGCAATGGGGTTGCGGGGCGTCGAGCAACAAGCCTTCGTACAGCGCTGATTTGACTACGGCATCAGCCGAATCGTCGGACAGTGTCAGTCCCCAGAGCAGCCCTTGCCCGCGCAGTTCGCCGTGACCGTAGCGATGGGACAACCGGCTCAGGCCTTCGTGCAGGTGCTGACCGGTTTCGCCCACGTGATCGAGAAAACCTTTGTCCTGGATCGTGTTGAGTACGGCAAGACCGGCGGCCGTCATCAGGGCATTGCCATGATGAGTTCCGCTCAGTTCGCCCACCTCGAAGCAGCAAGCCTTGCCTCGCGCCAATACCGCGGCCAGTGGCACGCCGCCGCCAAGCCCTTTGCCGAGGACAACGATATCGGCTCGAACGCCAAAGGACTGTTCGGCAAGCAAGGTGCCGCAGCGACCGATGCCGGTTTGCACTTCGTCAAGAACCAACAGAATGCCCAGGTCTCGACACATATGCTCGACACCTTTGAGGTAAGACTCGGTGGCCGGAATCACCCCGGCTTTGTTCTGGATCGGTTCGAGCAGGATTGCCACGGTCCGGGCATCGACCGACGCGTGCATCGCCGCAAGATCATTGAAGGCGACGTGGTGAAAGTCCGACGCTGGAATCGTTCCGGGACTACGACCATGGCAGCCGTTACTCGCAACGATGATCCGTGAGGCCCCGCCGCGATATCGTCGGCCCCATTTACGTGCCAGTTGAATCGCTGCCTCACAGGCTTCGGTGCCACTGTTGAGCAGGTAAGCCTGATCACTGCCGGTGCGGGTGCAGAGCCGTTCGGCAAGGTTGAGCATTGCGCGGTTATGCAGAGCAAAACCCGGATTGATCAGTAACCGAGCCTGTTCCGAGATCGCGTTGACCAGCACCGAAGGGCTGTGGCCGAGGCTGTTGGCGCCGCCACCCTGTGAGAAATCCAGGTAAGCGCGGTCATCGCTGTCCCACAACCATGAGCCTTGGCCTCGGACGAAAGTCTGTTTCGGCCGCTCGACACTGGGCATCAGGCACTCGCTGGAAAGGTTGTCGCTTCTGGACGACTGAAGGGTGTCTGCGACCAAGTCATCGAGACTTGGAGATTTGCGACGCAAGCTGAACAAATTCATCGGGTCAAACCTCGCTTGAGGTTTTTTGCCTTGCCTATGTAAACACCCTCGACGTAAACGGTATTCATCGTGCGCTCTGGCCCTGTAAGCCTTGTGAATGCGGTTAGACTAGGCTCAGGCACGGCGTTGAGCCATTTCGAATTACCAGCATTTTCGATAAGCGCATCTTATGGATTTCAAGCAACTGCGTTATTTCGTCGCGGTCTACGAAGAAGGCCACGTGGGCCGGGCGGCCGAGCGACTGTCGATCTCCCAACCGGCACTGTCGCAGCAGATCCGCCAGCTCGAACGGAACCTCGATGTGAGCCTGTTCGAACGCAGCAGCAAGCGCCTGCTACCCACCCTGGCCGCCCACACTTTGTACAACCACGCCCTGCCCTTGCTCGATGGCCTGCAGCGGGCACGCGAGGCGTTGGGCAACTTCAAGGGCCAGGCTTTACGCACCTTGGCGATTGGCGTGTTGCAGACGGTCCACACCAGTCTGGTGCCGCAGATGCTCGAACGCGTGCGCAAGGCGCAGCCGCATCTGGTGGTGCAGATCTATGAACTGACGGGGCTGGAAATCGAGCGACGGCTGCTCAATGGTTCCCTCGACATCGGCATCAGCTACCTGCCACCCCGTCAGCCGGGTTTGCATGGCGTCATGCTGTACGAAGATGAACTGACCTTGGTCATCCCGGCGGATCACCCGCTGCGCGAATTCAAGAAAGTCTCGATCAGCCAGGCCGCCGAGTTACCCATGCTGTTACTGGGTGAAGAATTCCAGGTACGGCAGATCTGGCAGACACAACTGGCCAATCTGGGACGGCGTCCGCAGGTGCAGGCGGAACTGAACAACATGGCGGGGATTCTCGACAGTCTGCCCCACACCCGGCTGGCCACCGTCCTGCCCGGACGCTCACAAAAGGCGCTCGGCAACAACGAGCTGCTTTGGAAACCGCTGACCGAGCCGCGAGTGCCGCTGAAAGTCGGGTTGGTGTGCCGGGATGTACAACGGCAACAAGCCTCGCTGGCCTTGTTACGCACGCTGTTGGAAGAAGTGATGAACAGGCCGGATGACCGCTTGAACAGCTCGACCGTCTGAGCTGAATGCTTTTCTCGAGGCAAAAGAAAACCCCGCCGAAGCGGGGCTTTGCAGACTGTTTCCCTGACATCCATTTCACTCCGCCGTCCTGGCAGAATCCTACGTGTCCGTGTTGTTGCTTTGCGCTTCCTGCGCGACGTCCATGTGAAGTAGATTAGCTCTGGATCCAATCCTCGCCTATGGGAAAACAGCAGCACGTCATGTAAGAGAATGCTTACATGACGCGACTTCGTCAGAACTGTGCAGCGTCCAGCAGGAACAGCGACTCGCTGCCCGCCTTCACCGACGCACTCAACGAGTGAATACGCGGCAGCAGACGTGCGAAATAGAAGCGCGCCGTGCCCAATTTGCTCGCGTAGAAATCGTCCTGCGCTTCTTTGCCGAAGGCCGCCTTGGCCATCAACGCCCACATGTACGCATACGCCACGTAACCGAATGCTTGCAGGTACTCGACCGAGGCCGCGCCGATTTCGTTCGGGTTGTTTTTCGCCCGGTCCAGCAACCACGAGGTCAGTTCGTCGAGGGTGGTGACGGCATCGTTCAGCGGCTTGGTGAACTCAGCCAGGTCGGCGCTGGCGGTCGCGGTGAAGTGACGGATCTCGTCGGCAAACAGGTTGTAGAACGCTCCGCCGGTACCGACGATCTTGCGTCCTACCAGGTCCAGCGCCTGAATGCCGTTGGTGCCTTCGTAGATCTGGGTGATGCGCACGTCGCGAACCAGTTGCTCCTGGCCCCACTCACGGATGTAACCGTGGCCGCCGAAAATCTGCTGACCGTGAACGGTGGTTTCCAGACCGAGGTCGGTGAGGAACGCCTTGGCCACCGGCGTCAGCAGTGCCACCAGATCTTCCGCACGCTTGCGGGTGGTCGCGTCTTCGCTGAACTTGGCGGTGTCCAGTTGCATGGCCACGTAAGTGGAGAACGCACGGCCGCCTTCGTTCGAGGCTTTCATGGTCAGCAGCATGCGACGCACGTCCGGGTGGACGATGATCGGGTCAGCGACCTTGTCCTTGTTCTGCGCGCCGGTCGGCGAACGGCTTTGCAGGCGGTCGCGGGCGTATTCGACGGCGTTCTGGTACGAACGCTCGCCGGTGGCCAGGCCCTGAATACCCACGCCCAGACGCTCGTAGTTCATCATGGTGAACATCGCCGCCAGGCCTTTGTTCGGCTCGCCGACCAGGTAACCCACGGCTTCGTCGAAGTTCATCACGCAGGTCGCGGAGGCCTGGATGCCCATTTTGTGTTCGATCGAACCACAATTGGCCGGGTTGCGTGCGCCCAGGCTGCCATCGGCATTGACCATGAACTTCGGCACCAGGAACAGCGAAATGCCTTTCGGCCCCGCCGGTGCGTCCGGCAGTTTGGCCAGCACCAGGTGGATGATGTTCTCGGTCAGGTCGTGTTCGCCGCCGGTGATGAAGATCTTGGTGCCGCTGACCTTGTAGGAACCGTCGGCCTGAGGCTCGGCCTTGGTGCGGATGATCCCCAGGTCGGTGCCGGCATGTGGCTCGGTCAGGCACATGGAACCGGCCCAGACCCCGGCGTACATGTTCGGCAGGTACGCGGCTTTCAGTTCTTCGCTGGCATGGGCGTTGATCGACAGGCAGGCGCCGGCGGTCAACATCGGGTACAGACCGAATGACAGGCTGGCGGAGTTGACCATTTCTTCGACTTGCGCCGAAACAGCCTTGGGCATGCCCATGCCGCCGTAGGTCGGATCGCCACCGACACCGACCCAACCGCCTTCGGCATAAGTCTGATAAGCCTGTGGGAAACCTGCCGGCGTGGTGACGGCACCGTCCGCCCAATGGCAACCTTCTTCGTCCGCCGCACGGCTCAGGGGCGCGATGCTTTTGCTGGTGACTTTGCCGGCTTCTTCGAGAATGGCTTCGACCGTTTCCGCATCGACAGTCTCGGCCAGCGCCGGCAGCTCGGCCCAGAGTTTGGCGACCTCGAAAACTTCATTGAGGACGAAGCGCATATCGCGCAGGGGCGCTTTGTAGTCAGCCATGGCAAACCTCGCAGATCTAAACAGGTAATTCGTAGGGATGGTGTTTTCGTTGGGTCCGAGTGTAACCCAACAACTTTTGCGACACATAGGGTCAGCCCATGACTGGTTTGTAATTTTTAGTCATCGACTATTCAGTCATAAAAAAGCCCGCAAATGCGCGGGCTCCTTTGTCACTGGTTTATCAGTCTAAAGCGCAAACAACTCCGCCGGCAGCTTCATCAGGCAATCACTTCCGGCCTCTATAGCCGCGCGATGAGCGGCGGTGCGCGGCAACAATCGCTTGAAGTAAAACTCGCTGGTTGCGAGTTTGCCCTGGCAGTAATCCGCATCGCCGCTGCCTGCGTCGAGCTGCGTCTGAGCCACCAGCGCCATGCGCAACCACAGATAGCCGAGGATGATGTAACCGCTGTACATCAGGTAATCCACGGACGCCGCACCCACCTCGTCCGGATTCTTCATCGCGGCCATGCCAACCTTTGTAGTCAACTCGCCCCACTGCTGATTCAGGCCATTGAGTTGCGTCACATAGCTGGCCAGTTGTGGATGTTCGGCGTTCGCCGCGCAGAACTTGTGGACGATTTTGGTGAAGCCTCGCAGCAGTTTGCCCTGGCTGCCCAGCACTTTGCGCCCGAGCAAATCCAGCGCCTGAATGCCATTGGTGCCTTCGTAGATTGGCGCGATGCGGCAGTCGCGAACCAGCTGCTCCATGCCCCATTCGCGAATGAATCCATGACCGCCAAACACCTGCATCCCGAGGTTGGTGACTTCCAGACCGGTATCGGTCATGAAGGCTTTGCAGATTGGCGTCAGGAACGCCAGCAGGTCTTCGGCGTCCTGGCGCGCCGTTTCATCCGGGCTCAGATGCGCCGTGTCCAGCAGCTGCGCGGTGAAATAGGTCAGCGCGCGGTTGCCTTCGTTGAAGGCTTTCATGGTCAGCAACATCCGGCGCACGTCAGGATGAACGATGATCGGGTCGGCGGCTTTATCCGGTGCTTTCGGGCCGGTGAGCGAACGCATTTGCAGGCGATCGTTGGCGTACTTGATTGCCCCCTGGAAGCTTGCCTCACCCAGACACAAACCCTGCATGCCGGTGCCGAGCCGCGCGTGGTTCATCATGGTGAACATGCAGTTCAGGCCCTTGTTCGGCTCGCCGATCAAAAAGCCCTTGGCCTCGTCGAAGTTCAGCACGCAGGTCGCCGAGGCCTTGATGCCCATTTTGTGTTCGATCGAGCCGCAGGAAACGCCGTTGCGTTCGCCGGCTTCACCCTGGGTATCGGGTAGGAACTTGGGAACGATGAACAGGGAAATACCGCGGGTGCCTGCCGGGGCATCCGGCAGTTTCGCCAACACCAGATGAATGATGTTGTCGCTCATGTCGTGTTCGCCGGCCGAGATGAAGATCTTGCTGCCGGAAATCGCGTAGCTGCCATCAGCTGAAGGCACGGCGCGGGTTTTGATGATGCCCAGGTCCGTGCCGCAATGAGCCTCGGTCAGGCACATGGTGCCGGTCCATTGGCCAGCCGTCAGTTTGCTCAGGTAGGTGTTCTTCTGCGCTTCGGTGCCGTGGGCGTGGATGGCCGACATCGCGCCGTGAGTCAGGCCGGGGTACATGCCCCAGGACGTATTGCTGGAGCCGACCATTTCACTGATGACCAGGCCCAGGGAACTGGGCAAACCCTGGCCACCGTACGCCGGATCAGCCGCCAGACCGTGCCAGCCGCCTTCCACATATTGTGCGAAGGCTTGCTTGAAGCCTGTAGGCGTTGTCACCACGCCATTGTCGAAATGGCAGCCTTCTTCGTCGCCGCTGCGATTCAACGGTGCCAGAACGTTCTCGCAAAACTTCGCGCCTTCTTCGAGGATCGCATTGACCATGTCCGGGCTGGCGTCGGTGGCACCCAGCGCGGCGTAGTTGGTGTGAAAGTCGAAGACGTGGTCGATCAGAAAGCGCATATCGCGCAGAGGGGCTTTGTACTCGGGCATGGTCGTTTCTCCGTCAGCAGATCCCTCAAACCTACTGCCGCCCACCCTGCCTCACAATCACAGTCCAGACGCTGAATGCGCCATCATCACTCAACCCGCAGCGGCGTCCATGCGCACCGCGCCACGGCGAGTCTGACCGAAGGCCACCACACAATTTCGCCCGGCGCCCTTGGCGCTGTAGAGCGCTTCGTCAGCGGATTTGAGCACTTTTTCGGGGGTTCGTTGTTCCACGCGTTCGGCGACACCGATGCTCACGGTGACCGACACACTTGAAGCGCCCGGCCCCGCGCGACGCTGGCGACCTTGCTGGTCGTCCTGCGGACGGGCGTCCTGATTGCGCAATTGAATGTTGTACGTCGCGATGGACTCGCGAATGACTTCCAGGTGCGGCATGCACTCTTCGAGGGTCTTGCCCGCGAACACCAAGGCAAATTCCTCCCCGCCGTAGCGATACGCCCTACCGCCTCCGCCGATTTTCGACAGCTTGCTGGCGACCAGTCGCAGCACCTGGTCACCCACATCGTGACCGTGGGTGTCGTTGAATTTCTTGAAGTGATCGACGTCGCTCATGGCCAGCACGTAATTACGCCCCAGGCGTTGCATCCGCTCGTTCAAGGCGCGACGCCCCGGCAGACCGGTGAGTTCGTCGCGGAACGCCATTTGATAGGCTTCGTGGGCAACCGCTGCGGCAATCATCAACATCACCTGACTGCACATGATGTTCAGGGTAAACGGCAGGATGAAGGTTTTCGGCAGCGCCCAGAACAACCCGAGCAAACCCACCAGTTGTGCGGCGTGCAAGGGTCTCGGGTTACGCCAGTATTGCCAGCTCAGCAGCAGGAACGAGGCGATGAATACGGGATAGGACAGCTGGATCAGGCTCATCCAGGCGCCGTGCAGCGCTGGCCAGCGGATTTCCGACAGCCACATCAGCAAGGCCTGGGGATAACTTTGCTCCAGCCCCAGCGCAACACTGCCGACGGCCAGCAACACCGCGAAACGCGCCACCATGTCTTGAAACAAGTGCGTGCGTTCCTGCCACGCAGCGAACACGCCGAACAACAGCGGCAGCAACAGGCAACACAGATGGAAAACCACCGCCGCGTCATCACGGACCTTGCCGTTGTCACGGTAATAGTCGGTCTGGGTATCGAGCAGAAAGTAGGCGATGTACACCGTCACCATCAGAAACAGCTCGCGCTGACGTCGGTAAACCGCGCAGTACGCACCGCCGAGCAACAGCACCAGGGTTGGCAGCACGTTGAACAGCGAGGTGAAGAAGACGTTAAGTTCCTTGATGTAGGCGGCCGCAAGCCCCGCAAGTAAAAGCAGTAACGACGGTAGGAAATGGCTGAAACGTACAGCGGAAGAACGCGGCAAGGGTAAAGCTCCGACCGTCATGACAATAGATGGCATTGTGCCCACCTACTGTAACGGCAGAAATGTCGACTTACTGAGTCAATTGTCAGGTTTTTTTAGTGGGTGCATCAGTGGCCGCAGACCGGACGGGCAGTGCCTGGCTCCCATCAACGATCGCAGGCGACTGCTTTCACTTTTCCCAAGAACAAAAAAGCCGCTACCCCCAAAGGGATAGCGGCTTTGTGAAGAACGGCGTTAAGGCTTAGTAGCCCAGCGCGAAGTTCTCTTCTTTCATGTCCATCAAGTTGTTGGCACCCGACAGCATGGTTGCAACGTGAGTGCGGGTACGCGGCAGGATGCGCTGGAAGTAGAAGCGCGCCGTCTGCAGCTTGGCGGTGTAGAACGCCTCTTCGGAAGTGCCCGCAGCCAATTTTTCGGCAGCCAGGCGGGCCATGTCAGCCCAGAAGTAGGCCAGGCAGGCGTAACCGGAATACATCAGGTAGTCCACCGACGCAGCGCCGACTTCTTCGCGGTCCTTCATGGCAGCCATACCGACCTTCATGGTCAGCTCGCCCCATTCCTTGTTCAGCGCAGCCAATGGCTCGACGAACTCTTTGACCGCTTCGTTGCCTTCGTTGGTCTGGCAGAACTTGTGCACGATCTTGGTGAAGCTTTTCAGAGCTTCGCCTTGGGTCATCAGCACTTTACGGCCCAGCAGGTCGAGTGCCTGGATACCGGTGGTGCCTTCGTACAGCATCGAAATGCGGCTGTCGCGAACGTTCTGCTCCATGCCCCACTCGGCGATGAAGCCGTGGCCGCCGTAGATTTGCACGCCGTGGTTAGCGGATTCGAAGCCGACTTCAGTCATGAAGGCTTTGGCGATTGGGGTCATGAAAGCCAGGAGTGCGTCGGCCTTCTTCTTCTCTTCTTCGTCTACGCCATATTTGACGACGTCGACTTGCTTGGCGGTGAAGTAAACCATCGCGCGGTTGCCTTCGGCGAACGCTTTCATGGTCAACAGCATGCGACGTACGTCAGGGTGAACGATGATCGGGTCAGCGGCTTTTTCCGGCGCTTTCGGGCCAGTCAGTGAACGCATTTGCAGACGATCGCGAGCGTATTTCAGGCCGCCCTGGAAGCCGATCTCGGCGTGGGCCAGACCTTGCAGCGCAGTACCCAGACGTGCGGTGTTCATAAAGGTGAACATGCAGTTCAAGCCTTTGTTTGCCGGGCCGATCAGGAAACCGGTGGCCGCGTCGAAGTTCATCACGCAGGTGGCGTTACCGTGGATGCCCATTTTGTGTTCCAGGGAACCACAGGTCACAGCGTTGCGAGCGCCGATCGAACCGTCAGCGTTCGGCATGAACTTGGGAACGATGAACAGCGAAATACCTTTGGTGCCGGCCGGTGCATCCGGCAGACGTGCCAGCACGATGTGGACGATGTTGTCGGCCATGTCGTGTTCACCGGCCGAGATGAAGATCTTGGTGCCGGAGACTTTGTAGGAACCGTCGGCCTGAGGTTCGGCCTTGGTGCGCAGCATGCCCAGGTCGGTGCCGCAGTGCGGTTCGGTCAGGCACATGGTGCCGGTCCATTCGCCGGACACCAGTTTGGTCAGGTAAGCCTCTTGCTGCTCAGGCGTGCCGTGCTCGGAAATGGTGTTCATCGCGCCGTGCGACAGGCCTGGGTACATGCCCCACGACCAGTTGGCTTCGCCAACCATTTCGCTGACCGCCAGACCCAGGGACTCCGGCAGGCCTTGGCCGCCGTGCTCTACGTCGTGGGCCAGGCTTGGCCAGCCGCCTTCAACGAATTGCTTGTAGGCTTCTTTGAAGCCAGTCGGGGTTTTAACGCCGGACTCGCTCCAGGTGCAGCCTTCGGTGTCACCCACGCGGTTCAGCGGAGCCAATACCTGCTCACAAAACTTGGCGCCTTCTTCGAGAATGGCGTCAACCATGTCTGGAGTTGCGTCTGCACAAGCCGGAAGGCTCTGATAGTGCGCTTCGTAACCGAGCAGTTCGTCACGAACGAAGCGAATATCACGCAAGGGGGCCTTGTAGTCAGGCATAGCGATAAACCTCTGCTGATGTAACCGGGAATGAACGACCGTGTTGATTTGTTGTGACGGTCAAACAGTTGTTTGAAACATACGTTTACGACCAAATCTTGTCAAGCGCCGATCTTTTGCCGTTCGTCATCACGCGCGCAAATGCCAGACACACAGCCGCGCTGCCGACGTTGACAACGCAACAGGCCATGCAGGAAAGATTAGTTGAGGGAGAAGGACTTACATACGAAAACGCCGCGAATAATCGCGGCGTTTTGGTAATGCGGATTCAGCGAGGGATCAAGCGAAGGTATCAATCAACGTTCCCAGCATTTCATCGGAAGCTTTGGCGACTTTGGCACCGGCCTCGACCTGAAACTTGCCTTGGGCCATCTCGACCATGCTGCTGGCCAGGTCCGATTGCTGACTGCGGTCTACCGAACGCAGGCGATCGACCTGAACCTCGGAAGACTGGCTGGTCACCGAGCGCTCAATGGTGCTGCTGGCGATCTGGCTGGAAGCCAGATCGACACGGTTCTGCCCTGTCTGAATAGTGCTCAGACCGGCATAAAAAGCGGTGTTTCCTGAGATTTCCATAGGGAGAACTCGCCCTGCAAAGGATCAATGGCGGCCATTGAAACAGACCTGATGGCAAAAGGCCCGACAAAAACACTAATGGCACAGTGCCTTGTCATAGGCAAAATCTCAATCCAGCAGATCCAGTTGCAGATGTTCCGCCACCGCTTCTGCAGTCACCGATTTGAGTTTCGGCACTCTTCCAAGACAAGGCGCGGGAATCCGCTCGGCGAGGGTCGCAAGGTTCTCTTCCAGGCGCGAGGTCTTCGGATCGATGATATTGGCCACCCAACCCGCCAGCTGCAAACCATCCTGAGCAATCGCCTCGGCGGTCAGCAGCGCATGATTGATGCAACCCAACCGCACCCCGACCACTAGAATCACCGGCAGGCCCAGCGCCATCGCCAGATCCGACAGATTGTCCTGATCCGCCAACGGCACGCGCCAGCCGCCGGCGCCTTCGATCAAGGTGAAATCCGCCTGCATGTCGAGAATCTCGAGCATCGGCGTCAACAGGGATTGCACCGTCAGCGCCACGCCCGCCTCCCGTGCCGCCAGGTGCGGTGCGATCGGCGGTTCGAACGCCACCGGGTTGACCTGGGCATAAGTCAACGGCACCGAGCATTCGGCGAGCAGCGCCAGCGCATCGGAATTGCGCAAACCCTTGGGTGTCACATCACAGCCGGAAGCGACTGGCTTGCCCGCCGCCGTGCTCATGCCCGCCGACCGCGCGGCATGCAACAAGCCTGCAGCAATGGTGGTCTTGCCGACATCTGTGTCCGTGCCGGTGATGAAATAGGCAGCGCTCATACGGGTTTCTCCAACACGGCGTAGACCACCTGATAAGTCGCTGGCAATCCTTCGGCCTGACGAAACTGCTCATAAGCCTCGATCAAGCCGAGGATCCGCGCGCGACCGGTCAAACCACCCGGCCGACCGGGGTTCAAATTGTGCGCGCCCAGCGCTTTGAGTTCATGCGTCAGGCTGCGTACGTCCGGGTAATGCAACACATGCGCACGGGTTTGCAGGCTGACCACCTTCAAGCCACTGGACGCGCACAAATGCTGATAAACACCCAACTCGCGGAAGCGATTGACGTGCACCATGCCATCCACCTGACGCCAGCTGTCACGCAACTCAAACAACGTCCCTACACAGAGACTAGCAAACGCGAAAATCCCACCCGGTTTCAGGGCCCGATACGCTTCACTGAGCACCGATTCGAAATCCGCGCACCACTGCACCGCCAGGCTGGAGAAGATCAGATCACAGGTCGAATCCTGCAGCGGCAAACGCTCAGCATCCCCGGCGATGAAATGGGTGGCGCCCCCCAATGGCCGGGCGTGATTGAGCATACCTTCGGCGATGTCCATTGCCAGTCCGTGACCTGCAGGAAAGCGCTCGCCCAATGCCCGGCTGAAATGCCCGGTGCCGCAACCCAGATCCAGCCAGACACACGGCACAAAATCATCCGGCAAACGGCTCAACAACTGTCTACCGACATCGCGCTGCAGTTCAGCCACGCTGTCGTAGCTCGCCGCCGCGCGGGAAAAGGAGGCCGCTACCTGGCGCTTGTCGGGCAAACCGCCGGGCAAATTGGGAAGGGATAAATCAGTCATCACCAGACTCGTGCAAAAAGGCCTGGATCGCCCCCGCCACACCGTGGGGGTCTTCCAGAAGAAACGCGTGGCTGGCCTGTTCGATCAGGCCGATTTCTACATCCGGAAGCAAGGCCAGAAGGTCTCCGGCCGCTTCGGCCGGGACCAGGCCGTCGAGGCCGGCGAACAAATGCAGTTGTGGGCCACGAAATGCCTGCAACGCCAGACGGGTATCCAGTTGGGCAAGCACTTCCAGTCCGCTCATCAGCACTGCGTCAGAAGTATGCGGCGCCCCACCGAGCAATAACCGCGACAGCCCGCGAGGATCTTCCGAGCCTTGGGCGCAAAGGAGTGAAAAGCGCTTCAACGTCATCCGCGGGTCAGCCTTGCAACCGGCCAGAAACGCATCGAAGGTTTCGCCGGGCATCGCGCTCGGCCATTGCTCATGGGCGACAAAAGAAGGATTGCTCGCCAGGGTCAGCAAGCCGCAGCAACGATCACCCCGACGCGCCGCCAGCTCAGACGCCAACATGCCGCCGAGGGACCAGCCACCGAGCCAGGCGTCTTGCGGGATCGTCGAATCCAGCTCATCGAGCCATTCTTCAAGATCGCTCGATTGCAGTTCCGGCAACGGCTCGATCTCGACCCGCAGATGCTCATCCAGCCCCTGCAACGCAGCTGCCAAAGGTTCCAGCGGTGAAATTCCGAGGCCCCAACCGGGCAGCAGAATCAGTCGATCACGCATGGCTGGGCTCCGGTCCAAGTTGTTGGAAACAATCGGCCAGTCCATTCAACAATAGCTGCACCTGCGCCTCGCTGTGGGCGGCGGTCAGGGTCACGCGCAGACGGGCGCTGCCGGCGGGCACGGTCGGTGGACGAATCGCCGTGACCATCAGCCCTCGCTCGCGCAGCATCTGCGACAGTCGCACCGCACGCCCGGCATCGCCGATCATGATGGGCTGGATCGGCGTGAAGCTGTCCATCAACTCCAGGCCGATTTGCTCAGCGCCGTGGCGGAACTGGCGGATCAAGAGGTTCAGATGCTCGCGACGCCAATGTTCAGTGCGCAGCAGCTCGAGGCTTTTCAGCGTCGCGCAGGCCAACGCCGGCGGTTGGCTGGTGGTGTAAATGTAGGGGCGGGCAAACTGAATCAGGCTTTCGATCAACTCTTCGCTGCCGGCCACAAAAGCACCAGCCGTACCGAACGCCTTGCCGAGGGTGCCGACCAGTACCGGCACGTCTTCCTGGCTCAGGCCGAAATGCTCGACGATACCGCCGCCATTGGCGCCCAGCGGACCGAAGCCATGGGCGTCATCGACCATCAGCCACGCGCCTTTGGCCTTGGCTTCGCGGGCCAGCGCCGGCAAGTCGGCGATATCGCCGTCCATGCTGAACACGCCGTCGGTGACCACCAGTGTATTACCGGTCGCCTTCTCCAGACGCTTGGCCAGACTGGCCGCGTCGTTGTGCAGATAACGATTGAAGCGCGCGCCAGACAACAACCCGGCATCCAGCAACGACGCGTGATTGAGGCGATCTTCCAGCACCGTATCGCCTTGCCCGATCAACGCGGTGACCGCGCCGAGGTTGGCCATGTAACCGGTGGTGAACAACAACGCACGCGGGCGACCCGTCAGGTCGGCCAACGCTTCCTCCAGCTCATGGTGTGGCGTGCTGTGACCGATGACCAGGTGCGACGCCCCGCCACCGACACCCCAACGGGCAGCACCGGCGCGCCAGGCTTCGATCACTTGCGGGTGATTGGCCAGGCCCAGGTAGTCGTTGTTGCAGAACGCCAGCAACGGCTGACCGTCGACCACCACGTCCGGGCCTTGAGGGCTTTCGAGCAGCGGGCGCTGGCGGTAGAGGTTTTCGGCACGACGGGCAGCAAGGCGTGCGGCGAGATCAAAAGACATGCAGGCCTCGAAGATCAATATGGGTATGCACCCAATCCCAATGTGAGAGCGGGCTTGCTCGCGAAGGGGCCGTCACATCCAACAGGGATGGTGACTGAAACTCCGCATTCGCGAGCAAGCCCGCTCCCACATTGGATTTGTGTCGGGTCAAACAGCAGCGTTATAAAACTGCTCGCTGCTCTTCTGCTCAACCAGTGCCTGCTCGATCGCCGCCTGATGCACCTCGTCCGCGTGTTCTTCACGCGCTTCCGGCAGGATGCCCAGGCGCGAGAACAGTTGCATGTCCTTGTCGGCCTGCGGGTTGGCGGTGGTCAGCAGCTTGTCGCCGTAGAAAATCGAGTTGGCGCCGGCGAAGAACGCCAGGGCCTGCATTTGCTCGTTCATCGCTTCGCGGCCGGCGGACAGGCGCACGTGGGATTGCGGCATCAGGATGCGCGCGACGGCGAGCATGCGGATGAAGTCGAACGGGTCGATGTCTTCGGCATTTTCCAGCGGCGTACCGGCGACTTTCACCAGCATGTTGATCGGCACCGATTCCGGATGCTCCGGCAGGTTGGCCAGCTGGATCAGCAGATTGGCGCGGTCATCGAGGGACTCGCCCATGCCGAGGATGCCGCCGGAGCAGATCTTCATCCCCGAATCACGCACGTAGGCCAGGGTTTGCAGGCGCTCGCTGTAAGTACGGGTGGTGATGATGCTGCCGTAGAATTCCGGCGAGGTATCGAGGTTGTGGTTGTAGTAGTCGAGGCCAGCGTTGGCCAGTGCTTCGGTCTGATCCTGATCCAGGCGACCCAGGGTCATGCAGGTTTCCAGGCCCATGGCTTTCACGCCTTTGACCATCTGCAGTACGTACGGCATGTCTTTGGCCGACGGGTGTTTCCACGCCGCGCCCATGCAGAAACGGGTCGAACCGATGGCCTTGGCGCGAGCGGCCTCTTCGAGGACCTTCTGCACTTCCATCAGTTTTTCTTTTTCCAGGCCGGTGTTGTAGTGACCGGACTGCGGACAATATTTGCAATCTTCCGGGCACGCGCCGGTTTTAATCGAGAGCAGGGTGGAAACCTGGACGCGGTTGGCGTCGAAATGCGCGCGATGCACCGTTTGCGCCTGGAACAACAGGTCGTTGAATGGCTGAACGAAGAGTGCTTTGACTTCGGCCAAAGACCAGTCATGACGCAGGGTTGCAGAGGTGCTGGCGCTCATGGGCGTTTCCTTGATTATGCTTGGCAAGCGGCTGGGGAACGGAATACCCACAGACGCGACACGGATGTTCGGCATATTTAAGGAAGAGCGATGCGCTGTCAACCACGATACGTAGGACCGGTTTACAACTGGTTAAACAATAACCAACACTGCCTGCTCTGTAGCGAAGCCACCGAGGAAGCCAGCCCCCTCTGCATGGCCTGCGAAACTGACCTGCCCTGGCTGGGCGATCACTGCCAGAGCTGCGCCCTGCCCTTGCCTGCGGCGGGCCTGACGTGTGGCCCATGTTTAAAGCTGCCGCCGTCTTTCGAACGGGTCACCGCGCCCTGGACCTACAGTTTTCCCGTGGACACGTTAGTCACGCGCTTCAAGCACAGCGCCAAGTGGCCGTTTGGCCGCCTGCTCGGCGAACTTCTTGCGCAGTTCCTGCAACATCGCTTCGATGAGGACCTTGATCGGCCCGACGCTCTGGTCCCGGTTCCGCTGGCCGCCAAACGCCTGCGCCAACGCGGTTTCAACCAGGCCGCAATGCTTGCGCGCTGGCTCAGCGACAGCCTCGACATTCCTTGCGATGAAAAACTGCTGCTGAGGATTCAAGACACCAGCGCGCAGCAGGACCTGAATGCCGACGCGCGCAGGAAGAACCTGCGCAATGCCTTTGCCCTGGTGCCCGGAGCAGCCATCAAGGGCCGGCACCTCGCGATAGTGGACGATGTGCTGACCACTGGCGCCACCGCACAGGCCCTGGCTCGCCTTTTGATGGACGCTGGCGCCGGGCGGGTCGACGTTTACTGCCTGGCCCGCACGCCCAAGCCCGGCGACGCAGCCTGACTTAATCCCACACACAAACCCTGTGGGAGCGGCGGTGCGGCGATCCGACTTGCTCGCGAAGGCTGCTTGGCATTTAGCATCGATGTCGACTGAACTGACGCCTTCGCGAGCAAACCCGCTCCCACATGAATTGTGGCCTGGCTTGACTCCCAGGCTCCCAGCGGCCAACGTCCTCTCCATCGCCACAGCCCAAAGCCTCTCGCCATGTCCTTGCCCACCTTGTTGTCCCAGCACATTGTCCGTCGCCCGCAACGCATCGCCTTGCTGCAACACATCGCCGAACAGGGCTCGATCACCCGCGCCGCGAAGAGCGCGGGCCTGAGTTACAAGGCAGCGTGGGACGCCATCGACGAGCTGAACAACCTCGCGCAGAAACCGCTGGTGGAACGCAGCGTAGGCGGCAAGGGCGGCGGTGGCGCCAAACTGTCCAGCGAAGGTGAGCGCGTCCTGCGCCTGTATCAAAAACTGCAAGCCTTGCAGGCCCAGGTGCTGGAAGCCGCCGAAGATGCCAGCGACCTGGACCTGCTCGGTCGGTTGATGCTCAGAACCAGCGCGCGCAATCAATTGCACGGCAAGGTCGTGGCGATCGACAGCCAGGGGCACAACGATCGAGTCCGTCTTGAGCTGGCCGAAGGCTTGACCCTCGATGCGCAAATCACTCACGACAGCACCCTGCGCCTGGAACTGGAAACCGGCACCGAAGTCGTGGCCCTGATCAAGGCCGGTTGGCTGGAGTTGCTGGGCATCGACCAACAAGCAACACCCGGCAACAACGGCCTCATGGGCATCATCGAAGCCATTCTCGACGCCGAAGACGGCCCCAGCGAAGTGCGCATCGGCCTTCCCAACGGTCAGACCCTCTGCGCATTGGCCGAGCCGCTGCACTTGCGAACCCTGGGTCTTGCCGCTGACAAACCGGTGCGGGTGCAGTTCGCGCCCTCCAACGTTTTGCTCGGCACTCCGCTCTGAAACAAAAGCTTCATCGACGCTCTTTAAGGTGTCTGCAAAACCAGCAGGGAGCCCGATGTGAGCCTATTAGAAGAAAACCAGTCCACCGACCTCGAGAAAATGGTCGGCCTCAGCCGTCGTGGCTTCATCAGCGCCGGCGCCCTCTGCGGTGCGGCCATGTTCCTCGGTGGCAACCTGCTGAGCCGCAGCGTGCTGGCCGCAAGTGTCAGCGCAGGCTCCAGCAAACTGTTGGGTTTTGACAGCATCCCCGCCGCCACCAGCGACGCCATCACGCTGCCGCCGGGCTACAAATCCTCGGTGCTGATCAGCTGGGGCCAGCCGTTGCAGAAAAACGGCCCGGCGTTCGACCCGACTGGCAACGGCACCGCCGCGCAGCAGGAAGTCCAGTTCGGCGACAACAACGACGGCATGAGCCTGTTCGAATTTCCCGGTGAAAAAGACCGGGCGCTGATGGCGATCAACAACGAATACACCAACTATCGCTACCTCTACCCGCACGGCGGCATGCCGCAATCGGCCGATGACGTACACAAGGCCCTGGCTTGCGAAGGCGTGTCAGTGATCGAAGTGCAGCGCAAGAACGGTCAGTGGCAATTCGTCCAGGGCTCTCGCTACAACCGCCGCATTCACGGCAACGCGCCGATCAGCCTCAGCGGCCCGGCCGCCGGTCACGCCTTGGTGAAAACCAGCGCGGACCCGCAGGGCAAGCATGTCCTCGGCACCTTCCAAAACTGCGCCAATGGTAAAACGCCGTGGGGCACTTATCTGACCTGCGAAGAGAACTTCACCGACTGCTTCGGCAGCAGTAATGCCGAGCAGAAGTTCGATGCTGCGCAAAAGCGCTACGGCGCAGTGGCGACCAGCAAAGAGATCAACTGGCATCAACACGATGAGCGCTTCGACCTGGCGAAGAATCCGAACGAGCTCAACCGTCACGGCTGGGTTGTGGAAATCGACCCGTTCGATCCGCAATCGACGCCGGTCAAGCGCACGGCCCTCGGCCGTTTCAAACATGAAAACGCTGCCCTGGCCGAAACCAAAGACGGTCACGCCGTGGTGTACATGGGCGACGATGAACGCGGCGAATTCATCTACAAATTCGTCAGCCGCGACAAGATCAATCACAAAAACCCCAAGGCCAACCGCGACCTGCTGGACCACGGCACCTTGTACGTGGCGCGCTTCGATGCAGGCGACAGCAACGCCGATCACCCCAAAGGCCAAGGCGAATGGATCGAACTGAGCCACGGTAAAAACGGCATCGACGCCAGCAGCGGTTTTGCCGATCAGGCCGAAGTGCTGATTCACGCACGCTTGGCGGCCAGCGTGGTCAAGGCCACGCGCATGGACCGTCCGGAATGGATCGTCGTCAGCCCCAAGGATGGCCAGGTTTATTGCACGCTGACCAACAACGCCAAACGCGGCGAAGACGGCCAACCCGTGGGCGGACCGAACCCGCGGGAGAAGAACGTCTACGGGCAGATTCTGCGCTGGCGCACCGACCGTGATGATCACGGCTCGAAAAGCTTTGCCTGGGATCTGTTTGTGGTCGCCGGTAACCCGGGCGTCCACGCCGGCACGCCGAAGGGTGGCTCGTCGAACATCACGCCGCAGAACATGTTCAACAGCCCGGATGGCTTGGGCTTCGACAAGGCCGGGCGGTTGTGGATTCTCACCGATGGCGATTCGAGCAACGCGGGCGACTTCGCGGGCATGGGCAACAACCAGATGCTGTGTGCCGATCCGGTGAGCGGGGAGATTCGCCGCTTCATGGTCGGGCCGGTGGGTTGCGAGGTCACGGGGATCAGCTTTTCGCCGGATCAGAAGACGCTGTTTGTCGGGATTCAGCATCCGGGGGAGAACGGTGGCTCGACGTTCCCTGAGCATCTGCCGAATGGCAAACCGCGGTCTTCGGTGATGGCGATTTCCCGGGAAGATGGCGGGATCGTCGGCGCCTGATCGGGCCTCATCGCTAGCAGGCTAGCTCCCACAGGGGATTTGCGGTGTGTCGCAGATCCAGTGTGGGAGCTAGCCTGCTAGCGATGGCAACACCACTCATCTCAAGCCTTAACACTAAAGACAGCCCGTCTGCGCTACCATGCTTGGCCGGACGCGGCAGCCTGCTGCGCGCAGGAGTCAGCATGGCCCACCCGTTTGCAACCCTCACCCCAGACCTCGTGCTCGATGCCGTCGAAAGCATCGGCTTTCTCAGCGACGCGCGCATTCTGGCGCTCAACAGCTACGAGAACCGCGTCTACCAGGTCGGCATCGAAGACTCCGAGCCACTGATCGCCAAGTTCTACCGTCCGCAGCGCTGGACCAACGAAGCAATTCTCGAAGAACACCAGTTCACCTTCGAGCTCGCCGAGTGCGACGTCCCCGTGGTCGCGCCGATGATTCACAACGGCGCCAGCCTGCACGAACACGCCGGTTTTCGTTTCACTCTGTTTCCTCGCCGTGGCGGCCGTGCGCCGGAGCCGGGCAATCTCGATCAGTTGTATCGCCTCGGCCAATTGCTCGGCCGTCTGCACGCGGTCGGCGCTACAAAACCGTTCGAACATCGCGAAGCGCTGGGCGTGAAAAATTTCGGTCACGATTCGCTGACCACTTTGCTTGAAGGCAACTTCGTGCCCAAAAGCTTGCTGCCGGCCTACGAGTCCGTGGCCCGCGACCTGCTCAAGCGCGTAGAAGAGGTCTACAAGGCGACGCCACACCAGAACATCCGCATGCACGGAGATTGTCACCCCGGCAACATGATGTGCCGCGACGAGATGTTCCACATCGTTGACCTCGACGACTGTCGCATGGGCCCGGCGGTGCAGGACATCTGGATGATGCTGGCGGGCGATCGCCAGGAATGCCTCGGTCAGCTGTCCGAATTGATGGACGGCTACAACGAATTCCACGACTTCGACCCGCGGGAACTGGCGCTGATCGAACCGCTGCGCGCCTTGCGCCTGATGCACTACAGCGCCTGGCTCGCCCGCCGTTGGGACGACCCGGCGTTCCCGCACAGTTTCCCGTGGTTTGGCAGTGAACGGTATTGGGGTGATCAGGTGTTGGCGTTGCGTGAGCAACTGGCCGCGCTCAATGAAGAACCCCTGAAGCTTTTCTGACAACACAGATTCCATGTGGGAGCGGGCTTGCTCGCGAAGGCGGCCTGGCAGTCGACATCAATGTTGAATGTTGCACCGTCTTCGCGAGCAAGCCCGCTCCCACATTGGTCCGCGACCATTTCTACAAATCTCCTTACAATCCCTTCCTTTGTTAGCTGCCTAAGCAAGGATTCTGCATGCAAGCTGCCAACCCGCGTCGCGGGTACATCCTGGGCCTGAGTGCCTACATCATCTGGGGACTTTTCCCGCTCTACTTCAAAGCCATCGCCAACGTGCCCGCCGTGGAGATCATCATCCACCGCGTGCTCTGGTCCGCGTTATTCGGCGCCTTGCTGCTGATGGTATGGAAGCATCCCGGCTGGTGGCGCGAACTGCGGGAGAACCCGCGCCGGCTGGCGATTCTGGCCCTGAGCGGCACGCTGATTGCGGCCAACTGGCTGACCTACGTCTGGTCGGTGAACAATGGACGCATGCTCGAGGCCAGCCTTGGTTATTACATCAACCCATTGATCAACGTGCTGCTGGGGATGTTGATTCTCGGCGAACGGCTGCGACGCATGCAGTGGATCGCGGTGGGGCTGGCGGCGGTCGGCGTGGCGCAACAGGTGTGGCAGGTCGGCAGTCTGCCGTGGGTGTCGCTGGTGCTGGCGCTGACGTTCGGTTTCTACGGCCTGATCCGCAAGCAAGCACCGGTCAAGGCGCTGCCCGGTCTTGTAGTGGAAACATGGATGCTGGTGCCGATTGCCATTGCCTGGCTGCTGTTCAATCAGACGGCCATGAGTGCTCAGCCTGAGTTCTGGACCACCTCCGAAGCCTGGTGGCTTGTAGCGGCCGGACCGGTGACGCTGGTGCCGCTGGTGTGTTTCAACGCCGCCGCACGGCATTTGCCCTACACCACCTTGGGATTTCTCCAGTACCTGGCGCCGACACTGGTGCTGTTGCAAGCCGTGCTGCTGTTTGGCGAGCACTTGTCTTCGAGCACGCTGGTCGCGTTCATTTTTATCTGGGCGGGCCTCGCGGTTTACAGCGTTGACGCGTGGATAAGTCTGCGCCGCCGCAGCTGATCAAAAAACGCACAAACCCCTGCAGGCCACGTATTTCGTGGCCTGCATTGATCTTTCCCAAGGTTATCCACAGCGTGATCCCCGCTGTTTGTGTGCAACTTGTTGAAACTGATGGTTTTTTGATCAGATCCTGAAGAAGCCCAGCCGGCGTGGGCTGGCGGGCTGTCTCTACAGGTTATCCACAGGCAGGTGCACGTATAACTTGGATAACCCTGTCAGGGTTCGCTGCGCAGCACCAATTCCACCATCAGATCGTCGGCCAGGGTTTCCAGCCGTGACTGCAGCACGTCCAGAGACAAGGTAAGCGGCACTGCCAGAATGGCTTCGGCGTGAAACAGCGGCTCGCTGCTCATCGGCGCCGGACGCACTTCGGTCACCAATCGCTCCAGGTTCACCCCTTGTTCACTCAGCAGGCGAGTGATGTCACGGACAATCCCCGGGCGGTCATTGCCCACCAATTCCATGGCAATCGGTTTCCAGGTGCAGGATTGCTCGATGCCGCTTTCGGCGATCAACACGCGAATACCGTGCGCGGACAACGCCTTCAGGGCATCGACCAGCTCATCGTAGGCCTCGGCCGGCACGCCCACCCGAAGAATCCCCGCGAACTGCCCGGCCATGCGCGACATGCGGCTTTCCAGCCAGTTGCCGCCATGCTCGGCAATGCATTGGGCAATGCGCTCGACCTGCCCTGGCTTGTCCGGAGCGAAAACAGTGAGTACGAGGTGGTCCATGGCGCAGCCCTCTTTTGTTATTGAAAAAGAAGTATAGGCAAGGGATGTTTCTGCGTTGAATCGACTGACGCCTTCGCGGGCAAGCCCGCTCCCACAGGGATTGCGCACGACCTTGTGGGAGTGGGCTTGCCCGCGAATGCAGCACCGCCGATAAACCTGCCAAAAAACAAATCGTGTACAACTTCTTATATTTAGCTGGAACAATCTCATACTTTTTTGAGAACATCCCCATCCCCGACGTGACTGCAATGCGTCATGGGGTCGCAGAACGACGTAATTAGTCTAATTTTCACAAGCGCAATTCATCATGTAGTATGCCGCAGCGCGCACTACATAACGTTGGATCGATGTCTGCCACCGGCACAGCCACAGCCCTGAAAGCCCTATCAGCAAGGCCTCAACGCCGTTGATCGGTTCCATTCCAGCCGCCCGAAATGGCATGTACTGGTGGAGGGGGTTTGTGGTTTAAATAGCCAGAGGCTTGATTGTTAATTTGAAGAGCTGAAAAGCGAAATAGCTGAGCAGAGTGAGGCAAGCAATGACTGAACACGTTCAAGTCGGTGGCCTGCAGGTCGCCAAAGTCCTGTTCGACTTCGTGAACAACGAAGCCATTCCCGGAACCGGTCTCACCGCCGACAAGTTCTGGGCCGGTGCCGACAAGGTCATTCATGACCTGGCGCCGAAGAACAAAGCCCTACTCGCCAAACGCGATGATTTCCAGGCTCGTATCGATGGCTGGCACCAATCCCGTGCCGGTCAGACGCACGACGCCGTGGCTTATAAGGCCTTCTTGCAAGACATCGGTTATCTGCTGCCAGAAGCGGCCGATTTCCAGGCAACGACGCAAAACGTCGATGACGAAATCGCCCGCATGGCCGGTCCACAACTCGTGGTGCCGGTGATGAATGCCCGCTTCGCGCTCAACGCCTCGAACGCCCGTTGGGGTTCGTTGTACGACGCGCTCTACGGCACCGACGCCATCAGCGAAGCTGACGGCGCGGAAAAAGGCAAAGGCTACAACAAGATTCGCGGCGACAAGGTGATTGCCTTCGCCCGCGCCTTCCTCGACGAAGCCGCGCCATTGGCGGCCGGCACTCACGTCGACTCCACCGGCTACAAGATCGTTGACGGCAAACTGGTGGTCGCCCTTAAAGGCGGCAGCAACACTGGCCTGCGTGACGATGCACAGCTGATCGGCGTCCATGGCGATGCTGCTGCACCGACCGCGATCCTGCTGAAAAACAACGGCCTGCATTTCGAAGTCCAGGTCGACGCCAGCACCCCGGTCGGCCAGACCGACGCTGCCGGCATCAAAGACATCCTGATGGAAGCCGCGCTGACCACCATCATGGACTGCGAAGACTCCGTCGCCGCCGTTGATGCTGATGACAAAGTGGTGATCTACCGCAACTGGCTCGGCCTGATGAAGGGCGACCTGTCGGAAGAAGTCTCCAAGGGCGGTCAGACGTTTACCCGCACCATGAACGCCGACCGCACCTACAACGGTGTTGATGGCAAGGAACTGAGCCTGCACGGCCGTTCGTTGTTGTTCGTGCGCAACGTCGGTCACCTGATGACCATCGATGCGATTCTCGACAGTCAAGGCAACGAAGTGCCGGAAGGCATTCTCGACGGCCTGATCACCAGCCTGGCGGCGATCCACAGCCTCAACGGCAACAGCTCGCGCAAGAACAGCCGCACCGGTTCGGTCTACATCGTTAAGCCGAAGATGCACGGTCCTGAAGAAGCCGCGTTCACCAACGAGCTGTTCGGTCGTATCGAAGAAGTCCTCGGTCTGCCGCGCAACACGCTGAAGGTCGGGATCATGGACGAGGAGCGCCGCACCACGGTCAACCTCAAGGCTTGCATCAAGGCGGCCAGCGAGCGTGTGGTGTTCATCAACACCGGTTTCCTCGACCGCACCGGCGATGAAATTCACACCTCCATGGAAGCCGGTCCGATGGTGCGCAAGGCCGACATGAAGGCCGAGAAGTGGATCGGCGCCTACGAGAACTGGAACGTCGATATCGGTCTGAGTACCGGCCTGCAAGGTCGCGCCCAGATCGGTAAAGGCATGTGGGCGATGCCGGACCTGATGGCAGCGATGCTCGAACAGAAAGTCGCCCACCCGCTGGCCGGTGCCAACACCGCCTGGGTTCCATCGCCGACTGCCGCCGCGTTGCACGCGCTGCACTACCACAAGGTCGACGTGTTCGCCCGTCAGGCCGAACTGGCCAAACGTGCGCGCGCTTCAGTGGACGACATCCTGAGCATCCCGCTGGCCGTGAATCCGAGCTGGACCGCGGAACAGATCAAGAACGAACTGGACAACAACGCCCAGGGCATTCTCGGTTACGTGGTGCGCTGGATCGACCAGGGCGTGGGTTGCTCGAAGGTGCTGGATATCAATGACATCGGCCTGATGGAAGACCGTGCGACGCTGCGTATTTCCAGCCAGCACATCGCCAACTGGCTGCGTCATGGCATCGTCACCGAAGAGCAAGTGATGGAAAGCCTCAAGCGCATGGCGCCGGTGGTTGACCGTCAAAACGCCAACGACTCGTTGTACCGTCCGCTGGCACCGAACTTCGACAGCAACATTGCCTTCCAGGCGGCGGTCGAACTGGTGGTTGAAGGCACCAAGCAGCCGAACGGCTACACCGAGCCGGTCCTGCACCGTCGTCGCCGCGAGTTCAAGGCTGCCAATGGCCTGTAACTGAGCGCTGACGCCGGACAAAAAAAGGCCCTGATCGAAAGATCAGGGCCTTTTTGTTTCAAATCGGTGGTTGCTCATCCATTATTCCCAACTCATGTTTTACCAGCTCCAACAGCTTGCCGGTATCGACAGGTTTGAGCAGGAAGTCGACCACGCTTAGATGCATCGCAGCGATTGCATCTTTCACGTCGGCATCGCCGGAAACGATGATGAACGGCATCGCCGCCCTTACCGACTCGCGCACTTGGCGGATCAGGTCCAGGCCATCGATGTGCCCCATTCGCAAATCGGTAATCACCAGGCCAATCGTTGGTTTCTCGATCACCATTTTGAGTGCAGTTTCGCCACTGGCGGCGGTCATACAACGAATACCGTCCAATGCAAGAATCTCTGACAACAGCTCCCGCGCGTCTTTATCGTCATCAACGATCAGCACCCGCTGCGGTGGCAGGTCAGGTTCCAGCATGACGGCACTCAGCGCCTCGCGCTCGGCGTCACTCAAAATATCGTGGTCGGACATGGCTTTCTCTACGTTTTCAATTCAATCCCCTAGCACTTCCGTCAGACATCGCTAAGCAGACCTTCAATGTGCACTTCGTCGGAAACTTTTCCTATAGCCAATGTAGGAGGTTTTTCCTGCATTTGCGTCAGACATTTCCTAACTTCCGACGCCTGTAACGCCCGACCTAGACTTACGTCCAATGGGCACCCTGCCTGTAGGGGCCGACCATGGCTGAGTCATCCGACAACAACAATTCAAAAAAAGACTGCGGTCATGGTTATGAGTAAAGCGGACGCCTTCACCCAGGCAGGGAAAACCGCGGTGTTGCAGAACATCCAGGGCACTTTGCAATTTCTTCAGCGCTTCCCGCCCTTCAATCAAATGGAACACGCGCACCTGGCGTACCTGGTTGAACAATGCCAGATGCGTTTCTATGCCCCAGGCGAAAGCATCATCAAACCTGCCGATGGGCCGGTTGAGCATTTCTACATCGTCAAGCAAGGTCGGGTCGTGGGGGAACGCCCGCATACGGCCAAGGGCGGCACCGAAACCACCTTCGAAATCACCACCGGCGAGTGTTTTCCCCTCGCCGCGCTGTTGGGTGAGCGCGCGACCCGTACCGAACATCTGGCGGCCGAAGACACCTTTTGCCTACAGCTGAACAAGCTGGCGTTCATCAAGTTGTTCGCACTTTCCACCACGTTTCGCGACTTTGCCCTACGCGGTGTCAGCAGCTTGCTGGATCAGGTCAATCAGCAAGTCCAGCAAAAAGCCGTGGAAACCCTCGGTACCCAATACTCGCTGAATACACGGCTGGGCGAGTTGGCCATGCGCCATCCCGTGACCTGCAGCCCCGCCACGCCATTGCGTGAAGCTGTGACCCTGATGCATGAGCAGCAGGTCGGCAGCATCGTGATCGTCGACGAACAAAAATCCCCACTGGGCATTTTCACCCTGCGCGACCTGCGCCATGTGGTGGCCGACGGCACTGACGACTTCAACGAAGCGATCAAACGCCACATGACCCAGGCGCCGTTTTTCCTGTCGCCGGACCACAGCGCTTTCGATGCGGCGATCGCCATGACCGAGCGCCACATCGCTCACGTCTGCCTGGTGAAAGACCATCGTCTGTGCGGCGTGGTGTCCGAACGGGATCTGTTTTCGCTGCAACGGGTCGACCTGGTGCACCTGGCGCGGACCATTCGCAGCGCGCAGAAACTGGAAAACCTGGTGGCGATTCGCGGCGAAATCGGCCAATTGGTCGAGCGCATGCTGGCGCACGGTGCCTCCTCGACCCAGATCACCCACATCATCACGTTGCTCAACGATCACACCGTTTGCCGGGTGATCGAACTGACCCTCGCCGAGAAAGGTGAACCCGGTATTCCCTTCAGCTGGCTGTGCTTCGGTAGCGAAGGCCGCCGCGAACAGACGCTGCACACCGATCAGGACAACGGCATTCTGTTCGAGGCCCGGGACGCGGCCCATGCCGCCGAAATTCGCGGCCGATTGCTGCCGATTGCCCAGCAGATCAACCAGAGCCTGGCGCTCTGCGGCTTCACGCTGTGCAAGGGCAACATCATGGCCGGCAACCCCGAACTGTGTTTGTCCCGGGCCGAATGGGCGCGGCGTTTTGCGGCGTTTATTCGCGAGGCGACGCCGGAAAACCTGCTGGGTTCGAGCATTTATTTCGACCTGCGCGTGGTCTGGGGCGACGAGCAAGGCTGCGATCAGCTGCGTCAGGGCATTCTCGATCAGGTGAACGACAACCGGCTGTTCCAGCGGATGATGGCCGAGAACGCCTTGCGCAACCGTCCGCCCGTAGGACGTATCCGGGAGTTTGTGCTGGCGCGCAAAAATGGCGAGAAAGCCACGCTTGATCTAAAGGTCCAGGGCTTGACGCCTTTCGTCGACGGCGCTCGATTGCTGGCCCTGGCCCATGGCATCGAGTCCAACAATACCCTGGAGCGCTTTCGTGAACTGGTGGCCAAAGAGGTCATTGAACGGCTGGACGGTGCTGCGTATGAAGAGGCGTATCACTTCATCCAGCAAACCCGCATGCAGCAACATCAGCTACAGACCCGGGAGAACTTGCCCTACTCCAACCGGGTCGATCCGGAAAGTCTCAATCACCTGGACCGCAGGATCCTGCGTGAATCCCTGCGCCAGGCCCAACGCCTGCAAAGCAGCCTGGCCCTGCGGTATCAGCTATGAGCCTGTTTTCATGGCTGCGCCCGGCAGGTCCAAGCCTCACCGGCGAACTCCAGCAACGCCTGCAACGCTTGCCCTCGGCGGCCGAGCTGAGCGAATGCAGCCTGCGTGAACAGCGCTGGGTGGTGCTCGATCTGGAAACCACCGGCCTGAACCTGAACAAGGACCGGGTGTTGTCCATCGGCGCGGTGGTGATCGAGGACGGCGCGATTGATTTCAGCCAGCAGTTCGAACGCACGCTGCAATGCGTCGATATGAAGGTGGGCCCCAGCGTGTTGATCCATGGCCTGGGGCCGAGTGCGATTGCCGCCGGCAGCGATCCGGGACTGGCACTGCTCGATTTCATGGAGTTCGTAGGTGACAGTCCGGTGCTGGCGTTTCATGCGCCGTTCGATCAACACATGCTCGGACGCTCGTTGAAGGACCATTTGGGCTACAAGTTGCAGCATCCGTTTCTGGATGTGGCGGACATCGCACCGCTGCTCTGTCCGCAGGCACATATTCGCGATGCCGGGCTGGATGAGTGGATCGACTGGTTCAAGCTCGAGGTTTTCGAACGGCACAACGCCAGCGCTGATGCGTTGGCTACGGCGGAACTGGCGTTGATTTTGTTCAGCCGGGCGCGGCAGCAGCAGATTCATAGCCCGTTGAACCTGCAACAGCGGGTGAGCCAGTGGAAACGCAGACAGCGGGCGCCGTCCTTCTAACAGCCTCGCAATCCCCTGTAGGAGCTGTCGAGTGAAACGAGGCTGCGATCTTTTGATCTTGCTTTTATAAGAAACAAAGTCAAAAGATCGCAGCCTCGTTTCACTCGACAGCTCCTACATAGATCCTATCCCCACCTGACCAGTGGCCAATTGCTTACCTCCCCCGCCTCTGCCACAATCGCGAACAATTCTCGTTAGTTAACACTTCCCAATCGGTGATGCTGCGTGTCGTCAGTCCAAAGCCCCCAAAGTGAGCTCGTTGGTGCGTTGTATCGCGACCATCGCGGTTGGCTATTGGCTTGGCTGCGACGCAATGTAGCCTGTCCGCAACGGGCCGAAGACCTGAGCCAGGACACCTTCGTGCGTTTGCTGGGCCGTGATGAGCTGAAAGAGCCGCGCGAACCGCGGGCGTTTCTGGTGGCGATCGCCAAGGGTCTGCTGTTCGACTATTTCCGTCGCGCCGCACTGGAACAGGCCTACCTCACCGAGTTGATGCTGATCCCCGAAGGCGAACAACCGTCGGTGGAAGAACAACAACTGATCCTCGAAGACCTGAAAAACATCGACCGCCTGCTCGGCAAGCTTTCAAGCAAGGCCCGTGCAGCGTTTCTCTATAACCGTCTCGACGGTCTCGGCCATGCGCAAATCGCGGAGCGTCTGGGCGTGTCGGTGCCTCGGGTTCGTCAGTACCTGGCCCAAGGTATTCGCCAGTGCTACATCGCGCTATACGGTGAGCCGATATGAACCCGGTCAGCTCCAAACCGGTGTCGGCCCAGGTGCTGGACGCCGCCATTGCCTGGCAATTGTCCCTGGATTCCGGCAACCCGGTGGAGCGCGAAGAGTTCGCCAAATGGCACGCCGCCCACGAGGAACACGCTCGGGCGTGGCGCCAGTTGGGCATGCTCGACCAGCGTTTCAGCGTCGCCAGCGGCCCGGCGCGCACGGCGTTACTGCAGTCGCGCGAAAGCATTCGCCGGCGGGTACGCAAGCTTGGCAGTGGCCTGGCCAGCATCGTCGCGGTGATCGGGCTGGCGCTGTTCGCCGGTGATCGTTATCTGCCCATCGACTATTGGCTGGCCGACCAGCGCACCGCCACCGGCGAGCAGCGCACCCTGCGCCTGACCGACGGCACGCTGATTAACCTCAACACCCACAGCGCCGTGGACGTACGCTTCGATGAGAAGCAGCGGCTGATCATCCTTCAGGAAGGCGAGATTCTCGTCGAAACCGGTCACGGCGATACCCGGCCGTTTATTGTCGAAACCCGTGAAGGCAGCCTGCGCGCGCTGGGCACGCGGTTCCTGGTCAAACGCGAGGACGACGGCACGCGACTGAGCGTGTTGCAATCCGCTGTTGCCGCCCATCCGCAGTCGAGTCCTGAAGAACAGATCCTGCGTGAAGGCCAGCAAGTGCTGATGCGCAGCAATGGGCTGGGCCCAATCGTCGCGCTGAACCTCGGCGCCGATGCCTGGACCCGCGGCATGCTGGTGGTGGACAACGCACGACTGGAAGACCTGGTGCACGAACTCGGCCGTTATCGACGCGGGCATTTGGGCGTTGCGCCGGAGGTTGCTGACCTGCGGATCACCGGCAGCTTCCCGCTGCACGACACCGACAAGGCCCTGAGTGCGCTGCTGCCGACCCTGCCGGTGCAGATCGAACAGCACACGCCGTGGTGGGTGACGGTGGCGAAGGCTGAAACCAAACCCTGAGATGATCGTTCCCCCGCTCCGCGTGGGAATGCAGCCCGTGACGCTCCGCGTCACATGCCGAAGCGGACGCAGAGCGTCCAATGAGGCATTCCCACGCAGAGCGTGGGAACGATCATCTCAGCACACCTCTCGAATCAGCCCCACCACTTACTGAATCGAAATTATTTTCATCCAGCCCTATCACTTTTGGATTTTCGTTCGGCACCTAGGCAATTGAGAAATATTTCCATTCAGGAGCCTCTGTATGTCCCGTTCGCTAGACACCTTGTTGCGCCCCAGCTTGCTGGCAGTTGCCATTGCCCTTTGCGCCCCGCTGGCCAGCACTCAGCTGATTGCCGCCGAACAGGCGTCCAGCGTTCGCGCCTACAACCTGCCTGCCGCGCCATTGGCCAGCACCCTGAACCAGATCGCCAGCCAGGCAGGCCTCGCGCTGTCGTTGAATCCGTCCCTGGCTGCCGGTAAAACCTCGGCCCCGGTCAAAGGGCAATTCGACGCCACTGGCGCCCTGCGTGAAGCCTTGCGCGGCTCCGGTCTGCAACTGGAAGAGAGCAGCGCCGGCACCTACAGCCTGGTCGCCATTCCCGAGGGCACGCTGGCCCTGCCGGAAACCGCCGTCATCGGTGTCGAAAATACTGAAAGCGCCTGGGGCCCGGTGGAAGGCTACGTCGCCACGCGCACCGCCGCCGGCACCAAGACCGACACCGCGCTGGTCGAAGCGCCGCGCTCGATTTCGGTCGCGACCCGCCAGCAAATGGAAGATCGCAATGTGCAGAACCTCGATGACGCCGTGCGCTACATGCCCGGCATCGTCGCCAGCAGCTACGGCAGCGACACCCGCGCCGACTGGCTGCGCGTACGCGGTTTCGAACCGACCCAGTTCCTCGATGGCCTGCCGCTGCCAAAAGGCACGTACGCCAACCCGAAACAGGAAACCTGGAACCTCGATCGCCTCGCCCTGCTGCGTGGCCCGGCGTCGTCGGTCTACGGCCAGACCCCGCCGGGCGGCCTGCTGGACATGGTCAGCCGCCGTCCAACCGCCGAAGACAGCCATGAGATCCAGCTGCAGTACGGCAGCGACAATCAGCGCCAGATCAACTTCGCCAGCACCGGCAAGATCGATGACGAAGGCCAGTTCCTCTACAGCCTGAGCGGCGTGGTGCGCGACAGCGGCACGCAGATCGACCACGTCGACAACAAGCGCTACAACATTGCGCCGAGCCTGACCTGGAACATCAACGAAGACACCAAGTTCACCTTGCTCACGCAATTCACCCGCGACGATACCGGCATCACCAGCCAGTTCCTGCCGGTGCAAGGCACCAAGATCGACATGCCGTTCGGCAAGGTGTCCCATCACAAGAACCTCGGCGACCCGGACTGGGAATACTACGACCGCACCTACTACGCGCTGGGTTATGCATTCGAACATCGCTTGAACGACGTCTGGCAGTTCAAGCAGAACCTGCGTTACACCAAATCCGATCTGTCGTTCCAGGGCCTCACTGTCGGCTCGTATCCGTTCACCCAGGTGGATAACGAGGGCAATGTCGGGCGCACCAGCACCATCGTCGATGAAGACATCAGCCAGTTTGCCGTGGATAACAACTTCCAGGCCGACTTCGCCACCGGCGATGTCCGTCACACCCTGCTGCTGGGTCTCGATCACCAGCGCAGCAACACCAACTACACCTCGATTTTCGGCGACGGGCTGACCACCAACGTCAACAACCCGATCTATGGCCAGCCGATCGTTCGTCCGCCGCGCTCCACCGCGTTCTACGACTACAACCAGAAGACCTACCAGACCGGCCTGTACGTGCAGGATCAAATGGCTCTCGACCAATGGCGCCTGACCGCCGGCGGACGTGAGGATTGGGTCCACACCAGCACCGAGTTCTTCAACAAGGGCGACGCCACCAACACCGAGCGCGACAAGGCCTTCAGCGGCAACGCGGCGATCAGCTATGTGTTCGACTCGGGCTTTGTGCCGTACCTGTCGTACGCCGAATCCTTCCAGCCGACCACTGGCGCATCAGCCTCGACCACCGAATCGTTCAAGCCGACCGAAGGCAAGCAGTGGGAACTGGGCATCAAGTACCAGCCACCGGGCAGCAACACCCTGCTCAGTGCGGCGGTGTATGACCTGACCCAGAAAAATGTCTCGGTCACCACCACTGTCGGCGCGACACCAATCACCAGCCAGACCGGCGAAGTGAAGGTCAAGGGCCTGGAGCTGGAAGCGGTGTCCGACGTCACCGAAAACCTGAAAATCATCGCCGCCTACACCCTGGCCAAGTCCGAAGTGCAGAAAGGCGACTTCAAGGGCAATCGCCTGCAACTGATGCCTAACCAACAAGCTTCGCTGTGGGCTGATTACACTTGGCACGCCGGCGTGCTGGACGGTTTTGGCATTGGCGCCGGCGCTCGCTACACCGGCAACACCTACGGCGATCAGGGCAATACCTGGCTGGGCAAGGCCGATGCCTATACCGTGTTCGACGCGGCGATCCATTACGACCTCGGCCGTCTGGACAACAGCCTCAAAGGCGCGTCACTGGCGCTTAACGCCACTAACCTGCTGGACAAGGATTACATTTCCACCTGTGACAGTTTCTACTGCTACTACGGCGACCAGCGCAGCGTCGTCGCCAGTGCAACGTACAAGTGGTAATTGCCTGAGCTGAAACGCTCCAAGACCCAAGCCGTCCTTCGAGGACGGCTTTGGTATTTCTAAGGGCCACGAAATGAAAAGTAAAACAATTCGCCGCTGGTCGTTCGTCCACACCTGGACCAGCCTGATCTGCACGGTGTTCCTGCTGATGCTGGCGCTGACCGGCCTGCCGTTGATCTTTCACCACGAGATCGACCATCTGCTGGGCGATGCCGCCGAGTTGAAGCAAATGCCGGCGGACACCCCGCAACTGAATTTGCAACAGTTGGTGCAGGCGGCAGAAAAGCATCGCCCCGGCGAAGTCATGCAGTATTTTGGATTTGACGAGGAAGAGCCCAACGCGGCGATCGCCATCATGGCGGCCACCGCCGGTACCGAACCCAACTCGTCGCACACCTTCATGCTCGATGCCCGTACCGGCGAAGCGCTGGAAATGCCGTCAGCCAACGGCGGTTTCATGATGGTGATGCTGCGCCTGCACGTGGACATGTTCGCCGGACTGCCGGGCAAGTTGCTGCTGGCGTTCATGGGGCTGATGTTTGTCGCGGCCATTGTTTCCGGGACGGTGCTGTACCTGCCGTTCATGCGCCGCTTGAAATTCGCCACCGTGCGCCAGGACAAATCCACTCGCCTGCGCTGGCTTGACCTGCATAACCTGATCGGCGTGGTCACCCTGACCTGGGCGCTGGTGGTCGGTGTCACCGGCGTGATCAGTGCCTGCGCCGACCTGCTGATTGCCGCGTGGCGTAACGATGCCTTGAGCACGATGATCGCGCCGTATCGCGACGCACCACCGCTGACGCAGTTGGCGCCGGCGACCCGTTTGCTCGACATCGCCAAGGACGTCGCGCCGGGCATGCAACCCGATTTCATCGCCTTCCCCGGCTCACGGTTTTCCAGCGAACACCATTACGCGGTGTTCATGAAGGGCAGCACCCACCTGACTTCGCACTTGCTGACCCCGGTGTTGATCGACGCCAGTACTCTGCACGTCACGGCTGTGGCCGAACGACCGTGGTACATGGACGCCATGGGCCTGTCGCAGCCCCTGCACTTCGGTGATTACGGCGGCATGCCAATGAAAATCCTCTGGGCAACTCTGGATGTGCTGACCATCGTCGTGCTGGGCAGCGGTGTTTATCTGTGGGTGGTGCGGCGCAAGGCAGCGAAACCTTTGCTCGAACAAGCGGAGGCTCAGGCATGAGGCCGCGACAGTCGAACTTCTGGAAGGTCTTCGGCACGCCTACCGTGATCGCCCTGCTCAGCGCAGCGGGGCTGTTCGCTGCGTTGCTGGGAGATGGCGTGTGGGACGCCTTGAGCTGGCTGGGCTTGGGCGTCCCCGCTGTCCTTGCCCTGCGCGGCCTGCTGCAACGCCGCTGATCTGAACTCACTGAAGGATCCTGTAGCAGCTGCCGAGCAACGCGAGGCTGCGTTCGGCTGCGCAGCGGCCGCAAATCCTGCTGTATTGATGTGTCAGGCACTCCGCGTCTGTCGGGCTGCGGCCGCTACGCAGCCGAACGCAGCCTCGCGCTGCTCGGCAGCTGCTACAAGTCATTGGCGTCACATGAGGGCAGGCGCTTGGGGTTTGACCTCCATCCGCTTGAGCTCCCGGATCAACGCGCTATGCTGCCCAGCACTGCCCCCTACCGAGATGCTGCCATGTCCGCCCCCAGCATGACCCTGTTCCACAATTCGTTATCGCCCTTCGTTCGCAAAGTCATGGTGTTGTTGCACGAAACCGGTCAGACCGACCGCGTGGCGTTGCAAGACTGCGTGCTCACGCCGGTGAACCCGGATCAGGCGCTCAACGACGACAACCCGCTGGGCAAGATCCCGGCCCTGCGCCTGGCCGACGGCAACGTCATCCATGACAGCCGGGTGATCCTCGATTACCTCGATCATCAACACGTCGGCAACCCGCTGATCCCCCGCGAAGGCTCGGCCCGCTGGCGCCGTTTGACCCTGGCCTCCCTGGCCGACGGGATCATGGACGCTTCGGTGATGGTTCGTTATGAAGTGGCCCTGCGCGCCCCCGAGAAGCATTGGGACGAATGGCTCGACGGCCAGCGCGACAAGATTCGTCGTGCGCTGGCACTGTTGGAGAAGGATGCGATTGCCGAGCTGACCAGCCATTTTGATGTGGCGGCGATCAGCGTGGCGTGTGCGCTGGGTTACGTCGACTTGCGCCATCAGGATCTGGGATGGCGCGAGGCGAATCCGCAGCTGGCGGCCTGGTATTTCGAGGTGAGTCAGCGGCCTTCGATGGTGGCGACGATGCCGAAGGTTTGAATCTTCGCTGACGGTTGCGGCCTCATCGCGAGCAGGCTCGCTCCCACAGTTGAGCTTTGGTGTGCACCAATTTTGTGTTCACTGGAGATCCCTTGTGGGAGCGAGCCTGCTCGCGATGGCACCACACCGGATCCATCGGAAACAGCCCATGAACCAGCGTCGCCAACACTTGCCCTTCCCGCTGATCCTCACGCAACCCCAACGACCGGCTCATTCCACCGCTCCGATATCAAATTCCAGCGGCTTGGCCGGTTTCGGCCCGATCCCGTACCAATCCAGCTTGCGGGTCAGCACCATGAACACGCCGAGCAAGCCGAACAGCAACAGCGAGCCCATCAACAGCGCGTAATCCTCGGCACTCAACAAGCCGTAGAGCAAGCCATACAGCGCTGCCAACCCCGCTGAAAAGCTCAAGCCGTGACGCACGCTGCGCAGCACATGGCAGACATAGAAGCCGATCAACAACACACAGCCGCCCGCCGACAACAGATAGGCCAGGGCAAAACCGATGTGTTCCGACAGCGACAGCAGCAACAGGTAGAAGAACGCCAGCGCCACGCCCACCAACGCGTATTGCACCGGGTGCACCGCGAGGCTTTTCAGCACTTCAAAGAGGAAGAACCCAGCGAAGGTCAACACGATGAACAGCAGCGCATATTTAATTGCCCGATCGCTCTTCAGGTACTGGTCCACCGGATCGATGAAGCTCACGCCAAAGCTGCGGCCGTTGTACGCCTCGCAACCACCACCGGACACGCAACTGCTCAGCGCTTCTTGCAGGTTGGTGGAGAAAAACGAGGTCTGCCAGTTGGCGGTAAAACCCTGATCGGTGACTTCACGCTGGGCCGGCAGGTAGTTGCCGATGAAGCTTGGGTGCGGCCAGTTGGCGCTCAGCGACACTTTGCTGGTCTTGCCCACCGGAAGGATCTGCAACTGACCGGTGCCTTGCAGCCGCAGGTCGAAACCAAAGGTCAATTCCGTGGCTTGCTTCACATCCAGCGCCGGCAACGTCACATGAACACCTTCGCCTAACCAGCCCACCTGAGTACCCGGAACAAAGTCCAGGCGCTGGTCATTGAGTTCGAGTTTCAGGGCGTTTTCGATACCGCGAATGTCACTGATACCGACGGCCAGAAACGGCTGGTCGAACTGGTAGTCGGCGAAGTTTTCCTTGATGCCCAGTTGCGCCGGGACCGAGAAATGCCCGCTGATGCGGTTGTCGGCGTGAAACAGCCGCGCCTCATAAATGCCACGGGAGCGCAGTTCGGTCTGCACCTGGCCGTCGAGTTCGAAGCGTTCAGGGAGGAAATACAGACGCCCGCGTTCTTCACCGACTTCCTGGTAGCGCTCGTTGGTTTTCTCGTTGAGCTTCCAGGTGCGCACCACTTTGCGGTACGGCACCACCATCAGCGGTCCGCTCAATTGCTGGCTGTAGCTGGAACTGCGGGCAATGTCTTCGAGCACACCGTCGCGCAGTTGCTGGCGGTCCTGGATGACGCCGTTGATCATCAGCAACGGAATGAGCAATAACAGAATCAGAAGGGCAATGGCCCCGAGTTTTATGGTCAGGCTGCGGTTCATGGGACTCTCCCTGTTTGGATGGGGAGAGTCTGGAGTCGGTGTGTGGGGGATTTATGAGGGGAATATGGAGATTTGTGAAGACTGGGTCGGCCCCTTCGCAAGCAAGTCGGATCGCCGCACCGCCGCTCCCACAGGGGATCGCGGTCAAATGTGGGAGCGGGCTTGCTCGCGAATGCTGCGACTAGGTCCTAAGCCAGGCGCAATACGACTTCCACACCGCCTTCGACATTGCCAATGCTCAATGACCCACCATGCAACTTGACCACCTCTTCCACAAAGTTAAGCCCCAACCCGGTGCTCTTGCGCCCACTGTCCGGACGCGGCAACGAGTAGAAACGCTCACTCAAACGCGGCAGCGCATAGTCAGGAATCGACTCAGCCTGATTGAACAACCTAAACTCGATTTGCTCCCCGACACGCTCGGCACTGAACCGCAGCACACCTTTGGCAGGTGTGAAATCCAACGCATTCTCCAGCAGATTCCCCAACGCCTGACGCAACAGAAACGGCTCGCCATGCAGGTTCATGTCCGGCGCAATCCGCTGTTCCACCCGCAACTTCTTGCCTTCGATCCGCGCGGCCTGGGCGTTGAGCAACTCATCCACCAAACCTGCCAATGGCACCGCCACCCGCTCTTCCAGACCTTGGCGCTGTTCAACCTGGGCCAGGTTCAGCAGCCGCTCAATCAACTGCTGCATGCGCACACTTTCGCTGTCGATGTTGCTGACGAAACGCTGCTGCTGAGCCAACGGCATGTCACCTTGCAGCAGTTCCGCCGCACCCCGAATCGCCGCCAGCGGGCTCTTCAATTCATGGGTCAACGTGTGCACATAACGTTCGACGTAGGCTTTGCCTTCCAGCTGAGTTCGCATCTGTTCCACCGCCGTCGCCAGCTGCTCCAGCTCTCCGCCACGGTAATGCGGCACCTCGACGCGCCGGCCTTCACTCACCGCCTGCGCATAAGCCGTCAACCGTCGCAGCGCCGCGCTCAACCACCACGACAACAGCGCGCCGAACAGCAGGCCCAGGCCGATCAGCCCCGCGCCATAGGCGAGCAATCGACGTTCGGTGCGATCCACGTAAGGCTGCAACGAACTGTTGGGCTTGGCCACGGTGACCACGCCGATGATCCGGCCGTTGTCGCGAATCGGCGCGCCGACGTGCATCACCGAGGAGTTGGCATCGTTTGGATCGCTGCGGGTGGAACGCGCGCCGTATTCACCGCGCAACGTCAGGTAGACGTCGTTCCAGCGTGAGTAATCCCGCCCCACCGCTGCGCCACTGGAGTCCAGCACCACGGTGCCTTTGGCGTCGGTGACGTAGATGCGGTGGTTGACCTGGTTCTTCGGCAAGCCCCAGATGCTCGCCTTCGGCTGCCGTTCGCCATAGGCCTTGAGCAGTTCGGGCCAGCGGTTCTGGTTGAGGGTGCCGGCCTTGAAGTCGTCGCGCAGGATCTCGGCCATCAGGTTTGCCGTATCCACCAGGGTTTCTTCGGTGGACTGACGCACGCCGGGGCGGATTTCTTCCATCACGGTGTTGAGCACGAAGTAACCGGTCAGGCCGATGAACAGCACGTAGACCAGAAAAATGCGGATCCCCAACGGCATCAGCTGAGCCCCGGGCTGTAGCTGTAGCCGAGGCCGCGATGGGTCTGGATTGGCTCGGCGTCGGACTTCACCAGACGCAGTTTGGCGCGCACGCTTTTGATGTGGCTGTCGATGCTGCGCTCGTAACCGGCATCGGCGGCGACCCCCAGCGCATCGAGCAATTGCTCGCGACTGAAGACCCGTTCAGGTTGTTCCAGCAGGCATTGCAGCAGGCGGAATTCGTGGCGAGTGAGGCTCAATGGCTGATTGCGATAGCTGATCTGCACCCGTTCGCTGTCAATCCGAAACAACGGCGTTGAGACGTCAGTCACCGGTCGTGGCGCCATGCGCTTGAGAATCGCCCGGACCCGCGCCGCGACTTCCCGGGGGCTGAACGGCTTGACCACGTAGTCGTCGGCGCCGATTTCCAGGCCCACCACGCGGTCGATTTCCGCATCACGGGCGCTGAGGAAGATCACCGGCACTTCGCTGAAACGCCGCAGTTGCTTGCAGGTCTCGAAGCCGCTGATGTCCGGCAGGCCAATGTCGAGAATGATCAGGTCGGCCGGGGTCTGGCGCTGATGCTCCAGCGCAGCCGCGCCGAGGCTCAGCCAAGTGGTGGTGAACCCCTCGCCCTGTAACGCGAATATCAGGGTGTCGGCAATCGCCGCTTCGTCTTCGACTATCAGGATATGAGGCATGGCATCCGAGCCCGGCAGTTAAGTGGGCGAACGGTGCCCCAAGCCTCACATTCCGTCAATCAGCAGTCGGGTTTGTCGGCGGTGAAACGCCGCGCCGGGTTCACCGCTGCGCCGAATTCACGCAAGGCTTTGGCACCGATCAGCAGCGGGTAATTGAAGCTGCTGCGGTCGGTGAGGTTGACCTCGACGGTGCGTTTGACGTTGCCCAGGCACAGTTCCAGATCGACCACCGGACGCTTGGTGGGCTCGATGGCTTCCTTGTCATCATCATCTTCTTCGGAGCGGGTTTTGATCTTGCTGATCCGCGCGACCTTGTGTTCATAGACCTTGTTGCTCGCGTCTTTGGTGGCGAGGCGGAAACGCACCCACTCGTCGCCGTCGCGGGTGAAGGTTTCGATGTCCTTGGCCGACAGCGACGCCGTCAGAGCGCCGGTGTCCATTTTGGCTTTAAGGACTTCGCCGCCGATTTCCGGCAGCGCAATGTATTCGTAACGCCCGTACAGCGTCGGCTCAGCGGCCAGGACCGGCAGGGCCACGAGGGAAAGCAGTGCAAGGAGGGATTTCACGTAATGGGCATCCATAAGGAGTGGGCAGCGGAATTTTAGACCGTCAGTGAGCAATTCGTTCGTTCTTGAAATCGCATCGCGGGCAAGTCGGATCGCCGCACCGCACGCTCCCACAGGATTTCGTGTCGCTCACAAACCTTGTGTACACCCTAATCACTGTGGGAGCGGGCTTGCCCGCGAAGAGGCCGGATCGGTCACACAAATGCTGACAGGTTCAAATTCGCTCAAGCATACCGCCGAAAAGGTGAAACATTCGTCACCACCGATTTGGCCTGTCGCCCGAAGCTGCTTATCATGGCGCGCCCAAAGGCTTTCAAGAGTGACTTATGCGCCGCCTGCTCACCGGCTGTTTCGTTACCCTGCTGCTGTTGCTCAACACCCTGGTCCTGTTCGGGCCGCTGATGGTGTTTGCCCTGCTCAAACTGATCCTGCCCGGCCGTTTTCGCGACGATGCCTCATCGGCAGTCATGTGGATCGCCGAAACCTGGGCCGAAATCGACAAGCTGATCTTCCGCCTGTGCATCCCCACCCAATGGGACATCCGCGGCGGCGATGATCTGCGCCTCGACACGTCGTATCTGGTGATCAGCAACCATCAATCCTGGGTCGATATCCCGGCGTTGATCCAGACGCTGAACCGCCGCACGCCGTTCTTCAAGTTCTTCCTCAAGAAAGAACTGATCTGGGTGCCGTTCCTGGGCCTGGCATGGTGGGCCTTGGACTATCCGTTCATGAAGCGCTCCACCAAGGCATTCCTGGCGAAACACCCCGAGCTGGCCGGCAAGGATCTGGAAATCACCAAAGCGGCGTGCGAGTTGTACAAGCGTCAGCCGGTGACCGTGGTCAATTACCTGGAAGGCACCCGCTACACCACGGCGAAAAGCACTCAGCAGCAGTCACCGTTCATTCACCTGCTCAAGCCCAAGGCTGGCGGTGTGGCGTTTGTGCTGGCGGCGATGGGCGAACAGCTGGACGCCGTTCTCGATGTGACGTTGGTGTATCCGCAGCAGCAGATTCCGGGGTTTTGGGACTTGATCAGCGGCAACGTGCCGAGGGTCATCATCGACATCAAGACCCGCGAACTCGACCCGGCGCTGTGGCAGGGCGATTACGAGAACGATCCGGTGTTTCGCGAAACGATCCAGACTTGGGTCAACCAGCTCTGGATCGAGAAGGATCAACGCATCGACGCCTTGCGCGCCGAACGCCGCTGAATCAACTACCGGTGCCAGCGCCCCAGATCCCGCCCAGGCTTTCCAGCAGCGAACCGCCAACGCCCTGCTGACCGAGGTATTGCAAAAGCACCGGGGCAAACTGGCCAATCATGCCGCTGTCCATGCCCAGCGCGCTGAAAGCATTGTTCAGATCGTTGGTGTTCTTTACGGCGCCCAGGGCATTGTCCAGACCCGCCGCCTTGCCGGAAGACCCGAGCAAGCCCGCGAGGGCACCCAACTCACCGCCGCCGGACAACTTGTCGATCCCCGGAACACTTTTGGCCAGTTCCGAGTAATCGGTCGAGCTCAATTGATTTTTTGCCAGCCCCAGCATCGCTCCTGTTCCGCCAACGGCTTGTTGTGGCGTTACGCTCAACTGGCTTAGCGCGCTCAGCAAATCCGCCGTTTCTGAAGTTGGCGCAGCCGCTGCGGCCGCATTCCCGCCCTGCATGCTCGAGGCCGCTTTGGTCACATCTTCCAGGCTGAAACCGGCGAAGACCGGGCTGGCCGCGAGGGTCATCAGCGAAGCCAGTGCAAAACCGCGTGAAATCTTCATCCAGACATCCTCTTGCGCCATGAAAACCGCCCGTGAGCGTACGGGAAAACTGCCGGTTTGACCGGGGTTTGCTGGGCATTGTTCCTTGCTGCCGCATTTTTACCCCGTTCACGCACCTGTGGCGAGGGAGCTTGCTCCCGTTTGGCGGCCAAGCTGTCGCGAAACTGTCAGACACGTTGTGTCTTGAAGATCGAAATCGCAACGTTTGGAGCCGCTTCGCAGCTCAACGGGAGCAAGCTCCCTCGCCATAGGGTTGATGTAAAACATAAACAAAAACGGCGACCCTCGGGTCGCCGTTTTGCATTTCGTGAAAGCTTACGCCGCGCTGAACAGTTTGTGCGGATCAATCACAAACTTCTTCGGCACGCCCGCATCAAACTCGCCATAACCACGTGGCGCGTCATCCAGGCTGATGACTTCCACACCCACGATGTCGGCAATGTGGATACGGTCCCACATGATCGCCTGCATCAGCTGGCGGTTGTACTTCATCACTGGCGTCTGGCCGGTGTGGAAGCTGTGGGATTTGGCCCAGCCCAGACCGAAGCGGATGCTCAGGCTGCCCATTTTTGCGGCGGCATCGACGGCACCTGGATCTTCGGTCACGTACAGGCCCGGAATACCGATTTTGCCGGCAACCCGCACTACGCCCATCAGCGAGTTGAGCACGGTGGCCGGAGCCTCGTGTTTCACGCCGTCATGGCCGTGGCCGCGCGCTTCGAAGCCTACGGCGTCGACGGCGCAATCCACTTCTGGCTCGCCTAGCAGTGCAGCGATTTGTTCGTGCAACGGGGTGTCCAGGGACAGGTCGGCGATTTCGAAACCCTGAGCCTTGGCGTGTGCCAGGCGAACGGTGTTGACGTCGCCGATGATCACCACCGCCGCGCCCAGCAGTCGAGCGGAAGCAGCAGCGGCCAGGCCGACCGGGCCGGCACCTGCGATGTACACGGTGCTGCCTGGGCCAACGCCGGCGGTGACTGCGCCATGGTAGCCGGTGGGCAGGATGTCGGAGAGGCAGGTCAGGTCGCGGATTTTTTCCATCGCGCGGTCGCGATCAGGCAGTTTCAGCAGGTTGAAGTCGGCGTACGGCACCATCGCGTATTCGGCCTGGCCGCCGGTCCAGTCGCCCATGTCGACGTAACCGTAAGCACCGCCCGGACGCGCCGGGTTAACACTCAGGCAAACGCCGGTGTGCATTTCCTTGCAGGAACGGCAGCGCCCGCAAGCCACGTTGAACGGAACTGAAACCAGATCGCCAATCTGCAGGTTCTCGACGTCGCTGCCCTTCTCGATCACTTCACCGGTGATTTCGTGACCCAATACCAGGCCGGTCTGGGCGGTGGTACGACCGCGCACCATGTGCTGGTCGGAACCACAGATGTTGGTGGAAACCACGCGCAGGATGACAGCATGGTTAATCTTCCTGCCGCGCGGGTCCTGCATTTTCGGATAGTCGATTTTCTGTATTTCGACTTTGCCATTGCCGAGATACACCACACCACGATTGCCAGACATGCTTTCACCTCGCTGTTGTTTTTATGTAGCGGTCGCGTCGCCATGGATCGGCGGCGCGTTGATTGCTCGGGTACAGATGCTGTTTATGTTTTGCTTGTAATGGCCTCATCGCTAGCAGGCTAGCTCCCACAGTGATTCGGGTGAGCACAGGATTTGTGAACACCCCAAAACCCTGTGGGAGCTAGCCTGCTAGCGATGGCGATCTAAAGAACGACTGTTCTATTCGCGTTGAGGAAAACCCGTCGTTCAATGTGGTATCCCACCGCCCGGGCCAACGTCAGCCCTTCAATATCCCGCCCCTTGGCGATCAGGTCTTCCGGGTAATGACTGTGATCCACCACCTCTACGCCCTGAGCGATGATCGGGCCTTCGTCCAGGTCGTTGTTGATGTAGTGCGCCGTCGCGCCAACCAGTTTCACGCCCTTGTTGTAGGCCTGGTGATAAGGCTTGGCGCCTTTGAAACCCGGCAGCAGGGAGTGATGGATGTTGATCGCCTTGCCGTCGAGTTTGCGGCATAGCTCCGGCGACAGCACTTGCATGTAACGGGCAAGAATCACCAGTTCGGCGCCGGACTCCTCGATCACCTGCAACACCTGACGCTCTTGCGACGGCTTGTCATTCGGGTCGAGCGGGAAGTGGTAGTAGGGAATCTGGTGCCAGTCGGCCAACGGTTTCAGGTCGGGGTGGTTGGAGACCACGGCGGCCACGTCCATCGACAATTGGCCGATGCGCTGGCGGTAGAGCAAATCGTTGAGGCAGTGATCGGCCTTGGAAACCATGATCACCACTTTTGGCCGGTAGTTCGGCTCGGTCAGTTCGAAGATCATGCCGAAGGCTTGGCCACGCTCTTCCAAGCCTGCGCGGAAGGCTTGTTCGTCGAAGCCGTCGGGCTGACGGAATTCCACGCGAATGAAGAAACGGCCCGAGAGCCGATCATCGAAGGAATGGTGCTCGGTGACGTAGCAGCCCTGCTCGAACAGAAAGCGGGTCACCGCGTCCACGGTGCCGAGGACGCTTGGGCAGTCGGCGGTCAGAATCCATGTGTCTGGGGCGCGGCTCATAGTGCGGTGACTCCTGTTGATCGTTCCCACGCTCTGCGTGGGAATGCCGCCATGGACGCTCGGCGTCCGCTCTTGGGACGCAGAGCGTCCCGGGATGCATTCCCACGCAGAGCGTGGGAACGATCATCCGTGTTACGCCTGGACGCTAAGCCCGTATTCGGCAGCCGCATCCTGCAACCACAACCACCAGTAATCCGAGAAACTGCGACGGATCAGCAGCTCCCAGGTGTCTTCGGCGGTATGGCGAATCACCAGTTGCGACTTGGCAAACACGGTGCCCACAGCCTTGCCCACCGGGAAGCTGTTGGGGTGCACGTCGTAGCTGGTGGATTTCATCAGCACCTGGCGCACGTTCGGGCCGCTCAATTCGAGGAGCTGCTGGCCGCCGCTGACGTTGGTGATCGCGATGTGCAGATCGCCCAGCGCTTCGCGCAGTTTTTGCTCGGCGGCGAATTCTTCACCGGTCGGCACGATCAGCAGCCATTCATCCGGCCCCATCCATTGCAGACTGATTTCGCCTTTGACGACGACAGTCAGCGCGCCCGGCAATTCGATGCCGAGGGCTTTGTGCACGCCGGCAGCAAACGCAGCATCATGGCCATCGCCACGAATGGTCAGGTGGCCGAGGAGTTTTTTCTCACGCACGATCACGCCGGCGCTTTTGCGGCCCTTGCCCACAAGACTTGGCAGGTCGGCGTGATGCAGCGACGACTCGGCCTTGGCCCCAGTGGTTGGGCGTTGTTGGTAAACATTGGCTGCGGTCATAAAGCACCTTTCTTTTGTTGATCGTTCCCACGCTCTGCGTGGGAATGCCGCCATGGACGCTCTGCGTCCGCTCTTGGGACGCGGAGCGTCCCGGGATGCATTCCCACGCAGAGCGTGGGAACGATCGACTTACACGTTCTGGCGATCACCTTTCGGATCGAAGAACACCGAAGAAACGATTTCCGCCTCGATCACGCTGCCATCCGCCAGCGGTGCGAACACGCGCTCACCGATGCGCTTCAAGCCGCCCTTCACCACACCCATCGCAAACGAATAGCCGAGGGAGTTGTGCAGGTAGCTGGAGGTGACGTGACCGACCATCGTCATCGGGATCGTCTGCTTGGTGTTGAACACCAGTTGCGCACCTTCCGGCAGCCATTTGGTCGGATCGATCGGCTTCAGGCCCACCAGTTGTTTGCGCTGATCACGCAAACAGTCTTCACGGTTCATGCCACGCTGGCCGATCCACGAGAACGGTTTGGTGCGACCGACACACCAGCCCATATTCAGGTCGTCCGGGTTCATCGAGCCATCGGTGTCCTGACCGACGATGATGAAGCCCTTCTCGGCCCGCAGAATGTGCATGGTTTCGGTGCCGTACGGGGTCAGGTTGTACTGCTTGCCAGCCTCGACGATCTTCTCGAGAACGCCCATGGCGTAGTCGGCTTGCACGTTGACTTCGTACGACAGTTCACCAGTAAACGAAATCCGGAACACCCGCGCCGGCACACCGCCGACCAGGCCTTCTTTCCAGGTCATGAACGGGAACGCTTCGTTGGTCAGGTCGATGTCGGTGACTTCGCTGAGCAGCTTGCGGCTGTTCGGCCCGGACAGGGTCATGGTTGCCCAGTGATCCGTCACGGACGTGAAGTACACCTTCAGCTCTGGCCATTCGGTCTGGGAGTAGATTTCCAGCCATTGCAGCACGCGTGCCGCGCCGCCGGTGGTGGTGGTCATCACGAAGTGGTTGTCGGCGAGACAGGCGGTGACGCCGTCGTCGAACACCATGCCGTCTTCTTTGCACATCAGGCCATAACGGGCCTTGCCCACATCGAGCTTGGTCCAGGCGTTGGTGTAGATGCGGTTGAGGAACTCACGCGCATCCGGGCCTTGAATGTCGATCTTGCCGAGCGTCGAGGCGTCCAGCAGGCCAACGCTGTCGCGCACGGCTTTGCATTCGCGTTTGACGGCGGTGTGGATGTCTTCGCCGTTTTTCGGGAAGTACCAAGGACGCTTCCACTGACCGACGTCTTCAAACTCGGCGCCATTTTTTACGTGCCAGTGATGCAGCGCGGTGTGACGCACAGGCTCGAAGATGTGCCCACAGTGACGGCCGGCCACGGCGCCGAAAGTCACCGGCGTGTAGTTCGGACGGAACATGGTGGTGCCCATCTGCGGGATGGTCACGTTCAGCGAACGGGCGGCAATGGCCAGGCCGTTGACGTTGCCGAGCTTGCCCTGGTCGGTGCCGAAGCCCAGTGCGGTGTAGCGTTTGACGTGTTCGACCGACTCGAAGCCTTCGCGGGTCGCCAGTTCGATGGCGGCGGAAGTGACGTCGTTTTGCAGGTCGACAAATTGCTTAGGCCCGCGCGCGGTGCCTTTTTCGTGCGGCACCTGGAACAGCGCCAGGGTTGGCTCTTCGAGACGGCTCAGGGCTTTCGGCAGCGTGCCTTCAACCACACTGAAACCGGCTTCGCTGGCTGCGCGAGCACCGCCTTCAAAACCTTCGGCCAACGAATCGCCGAGGCCATAGACGCCGTTGATGCCACCGACGCACACGCGTTTCTGCGGTGCTTCGCCCGGTACGAAACCGAGGATGTCTTCACGCCAGGTCGGCTTGCCGCCCAAGTGCGAAGCCAAGTGAACCACCGGGCTGTAACCGCCGGAGCTGGCGATCAAATCGCAATCGAGCCACTCGCCAGGGCTGGTCACGGCGTGTGCTTTGACGTCGATCGCGGCGACGCGAGCGGCGGTCACGTGCTTGCTGCCACGGGCCTCGATCACGGCGCTGCCGGTCAGGATACGGATGCCTTTGGCGCGTGCTTCTTCAACCAGCGCACCGCGCGGATTGCTGCGGGCGTCGGCAATGGCGACGACTTGCAGGCTGGCGTCGAGCCAATCCAGTGCAACGCGGTAGGCGTGATCGTTGTTGGTCGACAGCACCAGTTTTTTGCCCGGTGCCACGCCGTAACGACGCACATAAGTCGACACAGCGCCGGCGAGCATGTTGCCCGGCACGTCGTTGTTGCCGTAGACCAGTGGACGCTCGTGAGCGCCGGTCGCCAGGACCACACGCTTGGCGCGAACCCGGTGGATACGCTGACGCACCTGGCCAATCGGTGCGCGGTCGCCGAGGTGATCGGTCAGGCGCTCGTGAATGGTCAGGAAGTTATGGTCGTGGTAACCGTTGACCGTGGCGCGCGGCAACAGCAGCACGTCCGGAGTGTCTTTCAATTCGGCGATAACACTGGCGACCCACTCGGCCGCTGGCTTGCCGTCGAGGCTTTCGCGGGAGTCGAGCAGGCTGCCGCCGAACTCTTCCTGCTCATCGGCGAGGATCACGCGAGCACCGCTGCGCGCTGCTGCCAATGCAGCGGCCAGGCCAGCAGGGCCACCGCCGACGATCAGCACGTCGCAGTGCTGGTTCATGTAGTCGTAGGTGTCCGGATCGTTCTCGGTCGGCGAACGGCCAAGACCTGCGGCCTTACGAATGTACTTCTCGTAAGTCATCCAGAACGATTGCGGGTACATGAAGGTTTTGTAGTAGAAGCCCGGCGGCATCAGCTTGCCGCCGACCTTGCCGAGAATCCCCATCATGTCGTTGTTCACGCTCGGCCAGCCGTTGGTGCTGGTGGCGACCAGGCCTTGGTACAACGCTTGTTGGGTGGCGCGTACGTTCGGGATCTGCGTGGCTTCGGTCGCGCCGATCTGCAGCACGGCGTTCGGCTCTTCGGCGCCCGCAGCAAAGATGCCGCGTGGACGGGAATACTTGAAGCTGCGACCGATGATGTCGACACCGTTGGCCAGCAGGGCAGCGGCCAGCGAATCACCTTCAAAGCCTTTGTAGACCTGGCCGTTGAAGGTAAAGCTCAGCACTTTGTTACGGTCGATCCGTCCACCGTTGGACAGGCGATTGATCTGGCTCATACCTTCTCTCCCAGAGCCGTCGTGGCCGCTTTCGGGCTATCGGTCTTGTCGGTGAACTGCGGCTTGGCGCCGATCTTGTAGGTTTCGAGAATCTCGTAAGTCACGGTGTCACGGGTGGCGTTGAAATACTGACGGCAACCGGCGACGTGATCCCACAGCTCGTGGTGCAGGCCGCGAGGGTTATCGCGGAAGAACATGTAGTCGCCCCACTCCTCGTCGGTGCAGCTGTTCGGATCCAGTGGACGCGGGATGTGCGCCTGGCCGGATGCGTGGAATTCCTCTTCAGAGCGCAGCTCGCCGCAGTGAGGACAGAAGATATGCAACATGGGGATTTCTCCTGTTAGTGGGCAACCGCAGCAGCGCCGTGTTCATCGATCAACGCACCGTTGTGGAAACGGTCAATTGAGAAAGGTGCAGCCAATGGGTGCATTTCACCCTTGGCCAGGCTCGCAGCAAACACGTTGCCCGAGCCAGGTGTGGCCTTGAAGCCACCGGTGCCCCAACCGCAGTTGAAGAACATGTTCGGTACCGGTGTTTTCGAAATGATCGGGCACGCATCCGGCGTGGTGTCGACGATGCCGCCCCACTGCCGGTTCATGCGCACGCGGGACAACACCGGGAACATCTCGACGATGGCCTGGATGGTGTGCTCGATCACCGGGTACGAACCACGCTGGCCGTAGCCGTTGTAGCCGTCGATACCGGCGCCGATCACCAGGTCGCCCTTGTCGGACTGGCTGATGTAACCGTGTACGGCGTTGGACATGATCACGCTGTCGATAATCGGCTTGATCGGCTCGGACACCAGCGCTTGCAGCGGGTGGGATTCGATCGGCAGACGGAAACCGGCCAGCTTGGCCATATGCCCGGAGTTACCGGCGGTCACGACACCAACGCGTTTGGCGCCGATGAAGCCTTTGTTGGTTTCGACACCGATGCACACGCCGTTTTCCTTGCGGAAGCCGATCACTTCGGTCTGTTGAATCAGGTCCACGCCCAAGGCGTCAGCGGCACGGGCAAAGCCCCAGGCCACGGCATCGTGACGGGCCACGCCGCCGCGACGCTGGACGGTAGCGCCCATCACCGGATAGCGGGTGTTCTTCGAGCAGTCGAGGTACGGAATCTCGTCGGCCACTTGCTTGGCATCGAGCAGTTCACCGTCCACACCGTTGAGGCGGTTGGCGCTGACCCGACGCTCGGAATCACGAATGTCTTGAAGCGTGTGGCACAGGTTGTAAACGCCGCGTTGGGAGAACATCACGTTGTAGTTCAGGTCCTGGGACAGGCCTTCCCACAATTTCATCGCGTGTTCGTACAGGTGCGCCGACTCGTCCCACAGGTAGTTGGAGCGAACGATGGTGGTGTTGCGCGCGGTGTTACCGCCGCCCAGCCAGCCTTTTTCGACCACGGCCACGTTGGTGATGCCGTGTTCCTTGGCCAGGTAATAGGCGGTCGCCAGACCATGCCCGCCACCGCCGACGATGACCACGTCATAGACCTTCTTAGGGGTCGGCGTGCGCCACATTTTCTGCCAGTTTTCGTGATGGCTGAGGGAGTGTTTGAAGAGGCCGAAGCCCGAGTAGCGTTGCATAGTCATTTACTCCAAAACCGCGCTCAGCGATAAACCGGGAAGTCCGCGCACAGTGCCGACACTTGCTGCGCGACATTCGCCTCGACATCGGCATCGCCGAGGTTGTCGAGGATGTCGCAGATCCAGCCGGCCAGCGTGACGCACTGGCTGACCTTAAAGCCGCGAGTGGTCACCGCCGGGGTGCCGATGCGCAGGCCGGAGGTGACGAACGGCGACTGTGGATCGTTCGGGACAGCGTTCTTGTTCACAGTGATGTGGGAGCGACCGAGTGCTGCATCCGCCTCTTTGCCGGTGAGGCCCTGACGGATCAGGCTGACCAGGAACAGGTGGTTATCGGTGCCGCCGGACACTACATCGTAGCCGCGTTTGATAAACACGCCGGCCATGGCCTGGGCGTTGTCGATCACTTGTTGTTGGTAGGCCTTGAAACCCGGCTCCAGCGCTTCCTTGAAGCACACCGCTTTACCCGCGATCACGTGCATCAGCGGGCCGCCCTGGGCACCCGGGAACACGGCGGCGTTGAGCTTCTTCTCGATTTCTTCGTTGGCCTTGCACAGGATCAGGCCGCCACGCGGACCGCGCAGGGTCTTGTGGGTGGTGGTGGTAACCACATCGGCATACGGCAGCGGGTTCGGGTACAGGCCGGCAGCGACCAGACCGGCGACGTGAGCCATGTCGACGAACAGCAGCGCACCGACCTTGTCGGCGATCTGACGGAAGCGTGGGAAGTCTAGGGTCTTGGAGTAAGCCGAGAAGCCGGCAACGATCATCTTCGGCTTGCACTCGACGGCCAGACGCTCGACTTCGTCGTAGTCGATCAGCCCGGTCTTGGTGTCGATGCCGTACTGCACGGCGTTGTACAGCTTGCCCGAGGACGACACTTTGGCGCCGTGGGTCAAGTGACCACCGTGGGCCAGGCTCATGCCGAGAATGGTGTCGCCGGCTTGCAGCAGGGCCAGGTAAACGGCGCTGTTGGCCGAGGAGCCGGAGTGCGGCTGCACGTTGGCGTAATCGGCGCCGAACAGTTGCTTGGCGCGTTCGATGGCCAGGGCTTCAACCTTGTCGACGTGCTCGCAGCCACCGTAGTAGCGCTTGCCCGGATAACCTTCAGCGTATTTGTTGGTCAGGCCGCTGCCTTGCGCTTCCATGACGCGTTTGCTGGTGTAGTTCTCGGACGCGATCAGCTCGATGTGATCTTCCTGGCGTTGCTCCTCGGCATTCATCGCCGCCAGCAGTGCATCGTCGTAACCCTGGATCTGGTCTTGCTTGCTGAACATCGCGTCTCTCCCAGCGGCATCTATGCGCCATTCGTCTCGGTAAGGCACCGGTGTTTCGACAGTGCCCTTTGATGCGATGGTATGACCGGCGCAGACAGGCCAAATGCCTACGGACGCCACGCAAAGGTGCGTTTACGACATGGCGGGAAATGGCATGCCGAACACACTCCTTAAATCGACAGAGACCCCTTGTGGGAGCGGGCTTGCTCGCGAATGCGGTGCGCCAGTCGACAACTATGCTGAATGACACACCGCATTCGCGAGCAAGCCCGCTCCCACAGGGGTTAGGTGATGATCTGTCGCACTGCGAGCAACAGCAGAAAATGCAGCGGATACAGGGCATACGCCCAACGCCGCATCGGCGGCGGCTTCAGATGCTTGGCATGTCGCAACAAGACCAGCCCCAGCAATGGCGCAATCAGACAAGCGGCAATGCCAAGAATGGCCGCTCCATTACCGAACCGCGCGGAGTAAAACAGAACTTCCCATTGATTCGCCGCCAGGCACACCAACCCCGGCAACAGGCTGTAATACCAGGGCCGTTTGATCACCAGCAACATCGCCAGCGGCAGCAGCACGCCGAAAAAACCGAACATCAGCCACTGCGGGAACAGCGCCGCCAGCACCAGCGCGCCGACCGCGAGCAGTCGCGATTGCTGCGTCCTGTCCTGCCAGCCACGCGCCACCAGCAACCCCAGCGCCAGCGTAGGCATTACGTTCAACGTGTCGGGATCAGGTATGAACAGGCGATACGGGACTTCGCTGATGGCGCTGAACAGCAGCAACCAGCCCAAATAGCGCCATTGATTTGTTATTTCCCGCGCCCGCAAAACATTTGCCGCCATCGCCAGGCAGAACCACGGAAACGCCAGTCGCCCTGGCACATACAGCAGATCGACGGAATAACCGATATATCGCAGGTGATCGAGCACCATGCTCAATAGCGCCAGCCACTTGAGCAGATCCAGTGCCCCATCCCGTTGCGTCATGTGCATAATTGCCCGTCGTCTTTGTATTGTTCTGTCAGACGCATCCCGTGTGCTCCCCGGATGATCTTCGGTAAAGTGCGCACCATCATTGACCACGGGTCGCTTCACCATAAGCGTCTCGACCACGGAAAGCAGGGCCATGACCGATAAGAGCCAACAATTCGCCAGCGACAACTATTCCGGTATCTGCCCTGAAGCCTGGGCTGCCATGGAACAGGCCAACCACGGCCACCAGCGCGCTTACGGCGACGATGAATGGACCGCTCGCGCGTCCGATGATTTCCGCAAACTGTTCGAAACCGACTGCGAAGTGTTCTTCGCCTTCAACGGCACCGCCGCCAACTCGCTGGCCCTGTCGTCGCTGTGCCAGAGTTACCACAGCGTGATCTGCTCGGAAACTGCCCACGTCGAAACCGACGAATGCGGCGCGCCGGAATTCTTCTCCAACGGTTCCAAGCTGCTGATTGCCCGCACCGAAAACGGCAAGCTAACCCCGGAATCGATCCGCGAAGTCGCCCTCAAGCGCCAGGACATCCACTACCCGAAACCCCGCGTCGTGACCCTGACCCAGGCTACCGAAGTCGGCAGCGTCTACACCCCGGAAGAAATCCGCGCCATCAGCGCCACCTGCAAAGAGCTGGGCCTGAACCTGCACATGGACGGCGCGCGTTTCTCCAACGCCTGCGCATTCCTCGGCTGCTCCCCGGCCGACCTTACCTGGAAGGCTGGCGTCGACGTGCTGTGCTTCGGCGGCACCAAAAACGGCATGGCGGTGGGTGAGGCGATTCTGTTCTTCAACCATAAGCTGGCTGAAGACTTCGATTACCGCTGCAAACAGGCCGGGCAGCTCGCGTCCAAGATGCGCTTCCTCTCAGCCCCCTGGGTCGGGATCCTGGAAAACGACGCCTGGCTCAAATACGCCCGCCACGCCAACCATTGCGCGCAGCTGCTCGCTGAGCTGGTGAGCGACATTCCAGGCGTGGAACTGATGTTCCCGGTCCAGGCCAACGGCGTGTTCCTGCAACTCTCGGAACCGGCCATCGCCGCACTGACCGCCAAGGGCTGGCGTTTCTACACCTTCATCGGCAACGGCGGCGCACGCTTCATGTGCTCGTGGGACACCGAAGAAGAACGTGTCCGGGAACTGGCAGCGGATATCCGCGAAGTCATGTCCCACTGATTTTGCACATGATCGTTCCCACGCTCTGCGTGGGAATGCCTCTTGGGACGCTCCGCGTTCCTGCCTCACCACCTGCGCAGAGCCGGACACCGTTGTGACGCAGAGCGTCACGGGCTGCATTCCCACGCAGAGCGTGGGAACGATCATTACGGGTGTGTCGCAATTTCCCACTCGCTCCGCGTCGCTGTCTGCTAGACCCATCACACCAAGGCGCTCACCCTAGCCATTCCCGCGCAAAGGAATGCATCCATGGGCCGCAGCCGCTACACCATCACTGAACCCGACAAACCGCACTTCCTGACCTGCACGGTCACGGAATGGCTTCCACTGTTTATCCGCCCCTACATCGTCGATCATCTGCTCAATTGCTGGCGCTATCAGCAAACCCATCAAAACCTGAAGCTGTACGGCTATGTCGTCCTGGAGAACCATCTGCACTTTGTTGCCCAGGCTCCAGACTTGAGCAAATGCCTTAGCCAATTCAAATCTTTCACCGCCCGACAAATCATCGACGACCTGCAAAGCAAAGGAGCCGAGCGCGCGTTGCAGCGCCTACGTTTCAGCAAACGTGCGCACAAGCAAGATCGGGTTTATCAACTGTGGCAGGAAGGTTCACACGCAGAGATGGTGTTCAGCGAAACGGTGATGCGCCAAAAGCTGGATTACATCCACTACAACCCGGTGAAGCGTGGGTATTGGATTTGCCGGAGCAATGGCGATATTCCAGTGCGAGGAACTATGCAGGGATGGACGGCCTGATCGAGATTCAGCGGTGGTATTAAGGCTCCAGAAGCTCCCGCCACCTGATCGTTCCCATGCTCCGCGTGGGAATGCCTCTCGGGACGCTCCGCGTTCCTACCTCATCGCACATGCAATGCCGGGCACCGTTGTGACGCGGAGCGTCACGGGCTGCATTCCCACGCGGAGCGTGGGAACGATCACTGGAGACAAGTTGGTCTACATTGATTGGCGAGCCGCTTCTATCCGCTCAGACAACAATAATCAGGAGCGTACGCATGTCATTACAAGGCAAAACCCTGTTCATCACCGGCGCCAGCCGCGGAATTGGTCGCGAGATCGCACTGCGGGCCGCGCGGGACGGGGCCAATATTGTGATTGCCGCGAAAAGCGCCGCGCCCCACCCCAAATTGCCGGGAACGATTTTCAGCGTGGCGCAGGAAGTTGAAGCCGCGGGCGGTAAGGCGCTGGCGTTACAGGTGGATGTACGCGATGAAGTCGCGGTGCGTGACGCACTGGCCCAGGCCAACGAACATTTCGGTGGTATCGATGCGCTGATCAACAATGCCGGGGCGATCAAGTTGACCGGGGTGCAACACATCGAGCTCAAGCGCTTCGACCTGATGCACCAGATCAACACCCGCGCCGTGTTGTTGTGCAGTCAGGCCGCCCTGCCCTACTTGAAGAAGAGCAGCGGCCACATCCTCAACTTGTCGCCGCCGCTGAATCTGGCGAGCAAATGGTTCGCCCAGTACAGCCCTTACACCGTGACCAAATACGGCATGAGCATGCTGACAGTAGGCATGAGCGAGGAATTTGCCAGTTACGGTATCAGCGTCAACTCGCTGTGGCCGCAGACGATGATTGCCACCGCTGCCATCGAGTTTCAGCTGGGGTCACGAGAGTCGTTCAAACATGCGCGCACGCCCGCGATCATGGCGGATGCCGCACATGTGATTCTGGACAGCAGCGGTCGCAGCATCACCGGGCGGTTGCTGATTGATGAGGAAATTTTGCGGGAGCACGGCGTGACCGAATTCGATCATTACCGCTTTGAGCCCGGCACCGACGACAAGCTGATGCCAGATCTGTTTATCGATTGAGATATCCACAACCTTGTAGGAGCTGCCGAGTGAAACGAGGCTGCGATCTTTTGATCTTGATCTTTTTAAAAGCAAGATCAAAAGATCGCAGCCTCGTTTCACTCGACAGCTCCTACAGGGTTATTGGGCGTGTATTAGAACTCGATCCGCACGTCGCCCTTCGGCACGCTGCAGCACGACAGGATGTAGCCCTCGGCTTCGTCTTCCTCGGTAATCCCGCCGTTGTGGTCCATTTCGACCTCGCCCCCCAGCTTCAGTACCTTGCACGTGCCGCAAATGCCCATGCCGCAGGCCTTGGGAATCAGCAGACCGAGCTTGGCCGCCGCCGCATGCACGGTTTCACCCGGGGCCACGCGAATGCTCTTGCCGGAGGAGATAAATTCGACTTGATGCAGGTCCGCCAGATCGACTTCCGGCGCGTCCGCAGCAATTTCGGCCTGTTCCACCGCGTCGGCACGGGCTTCCGGCGGCGTGGCACCGAACGATTCTTCGTGATAACGCGACATGTCGAAGCCGACCGCTTCCAGCATGCGCTTGACCGCATTCATGTACGGCGTCGGGCCGCAGCAGAACACTTCGCGCTCGAGGAAGTCCGGCGCCATCAGTTCGAGCATCTTGTGGTTCAGGTAACCGCGATAACCGGCCCACGGCTCGCCCAGACCATGCTTCTCGCAGATCAGGTGCAGGCTGAAGTTATCGATCCGCGACGCCATGTGTTCCAGCTCGCGGTGGTAAATGATGTCTTTGGGCGAGCGGGCGCTGTGGATAAACACCATATCGACGTTGCCGTTGGTGTCATAGAACCAGCGGGCCATGGACATGACCGGCGTAATGCCGACGCCGCCGCTGAGGTACAACACCTTCGGCGCGGTGAAGTCCATGGCGTTGAACAGCCCGACCGGCCCGTGCACCGCCAGCTCCTGACCTTCATGCAACGTGTCGTGCAGCCAGTTCGACACCTTGCCGCCCGGCACGCGCTTGATCGTTACCGAAAAGCTGTACGGCACCGACGGCGAGCTGGAAATGGTGTAGGAGCGCATGATCGGCACGCCTTCGATTTCCAGCTCCAGGGTGACGAACTGCCCCGGTTTGAAGAAGAACAGAATCGGCTGGTCGGCCATAAAGCAGAAGGTGCGCACATCCCAGGTTTCCTGGATGACTTTGACGCAACGGACGATGTGTCGACCGTTGGCCCAGGTCTGGGTGGTTACCGGATTCAGGAAGCTGTTGGACATGCTGTTCTCCACCGCCGATGGTCGGCCTTATGTTGGCGATTCTGCGTATAGCGCGAGCCACCCATTTACCTATCTGCGACATTCACATACTTATCGCGACCAGCCCCCAACTACCGGGGGTTGCGCGTCGGGAACAGATTGGGCCATGTCGCCCATGGATAAGGTTCCGGCCAACGCCGGCCCCACACTCGCTCCATACCAAGACACAATCTTTACACCTTGCGTAGCAAACCGGTGGCCGGTGTAGCGGGGTTGGGTGGAGCAGGTTCGGATGCATGAAGTTCTGAGCCAAGGCGCCGCGACGACTCATAGCTCGCTATGGGGAGGAGCGGCAACGCAGGATCAGGACTTCATGCGCCGGACCTGCCCGCCCAAACCCGCTACACCGGCCACATAGCCACTTTCGCCGGCCTCACAGAAAGGCCTTGAGGATCAAATCGATGGACGTCACCGCAAAAATCAGCCTGGGCGATCCGCTGGAACCCGCACGCAAGGCCACCGCGCAGATGCTGCAAGAGCGCGAGCGTACTTTCTCGCTGCCGCAGCCGTTTTACTCTGACGAGCGGCTGTTTGATATCGACATGCAGGAAATCTTCCAGAAAGAGTGGTTGATCGCCGGCATGGCTTGCGAAATCCCGACCAAGGGCAACTACCTGACCCTGCAAGTCGGCAAGAATCCGATCATCGTGATTCGCGGTGCCGAAGGCGTGATCCATGCGTTCCACAACGTTTGCCGTCACCGTGGTTCACGGCTGTGCACCAGCGAAAAAGGCAAAGTCGCCAAGCTGGTCTGCCACTACCACCAGTGGACCTACGAGCTGGACGGTCGCCTGCTGTTCGCCGGCACCGAAATGGGCGCCGACTTCGACATGAAGGAATACGGCCTCAAACCGGTGAACGTGAAGACCGCTGGCGGCTACATCTTCATCAGCCTCTCGGAGAACCCGCCGGCCATTGATGACTTCCTGTCGACGCTGAACCATTACATGGAACCGTACGACATGGAGAACACCAAGGTGGCGATTACCACCACCTTGATGGAAAAGGCCAACTGGAAACTGGTGCTGGAAAACAACCGCGAGTGCTACCACTGCAACGCGTCGCACCCGGAACTGTTGAAAACCCTGCTGGAATGGGACGACGTCACTGACCCGCGTGCCGACCAGGCCTTCAAGGACCACGTCGCCGCCTCCGCCGCTGCCTGGGAAGCCGAGAAGATTCCTTATGCTCACGCCAGCTTCGGCCTGCGTAACCGCATCGTGCGCATGCCGCTGCTCAAGGGCACCGTGTCGATGACTCTGGACGGCAAGCAAGGCTGCGCCAAACTCATGGGCCGCATCAAGAACCCGGACCTGGGCTCGATGCGCATCCTGCACCTGCCGCACTCGTGGAACCACTGCATGGGCGACCACATCATCGTCTTCACGGTGTGGCCGATCAGCGCGCAGGAAACCATGGTCACTACCAAGTGGATCGTCCACAAGGATGCGGTCGAAGGCGTGGACTACGACGTGGAGCGCATGCGTCAGGTCTGGGACGCCACCAACGACCAGGACCGTCGCCTGGCGGAAGAGAACCAGCGCGGGATTAACTCAACGGCTTACCAGCCAGGGCCTTATTCCAAGACCTATGAGTTTGGCGTGGTGAACTTTGTGGATTGGTACAGCGAGCGTTTGCTGAACAACCTGGGGGCCGAACCTGCGCCTTACCTCAAAGGCGTTCCGGTACAGGGCTAAAGCGCCTCGACTCCCCTCATCAGTAGTCAGTGAAAAAGGGCGCATGCGCCCTTTTTTCGTTGCGACCGATTCAGATATCCATGCTGTCGACAACCTGGCGACTGCTGGTGTTTGTCTGAACTTCAGGAGGAACAAGATTGGCTGGAATCAGCATGATATTTTCCCGAATATTTTTATCGCCCAACTTATCAATGATTTGCTGCCGAATACCCGCATAGTTTGATTCTATTAATTCGGCCTTGAACGAACTGACACTGACATTCCCTAACAAGGCCTTGACTGCGAACTTCTGATTAAAGACATCCGACGCAACCAGCTCGGAAGTCTTGAAATAAACACTGCAGACCGACAGTCGGCTACCGCCATGGATGATGCTGATCTGCAAATTGACCACGGATACCGGTTGCGGTATCGGATGATCTTTTTGTTCAGGATCCAATTCGATATGAGTCTTGGCATTAAACAAAAGCGACGGCGCACTGGCTTCAGGCAAATCAATCCAGAGACCAATACTTTCTTCAATACTGTTTATTAACGCTCGATCCAGCGTCTTGAAAAATGTTGCCTCCAATACTTTCATCACTGTCAGTGAATGGACAAGTGCGGGCACAGGATAACTGACGGTATTGGAGTTGGTAATCTGCCAGAACACCTTCCCCAGCGAATTCCGATAAAAATCCAACCACTCTGCAGGATCAATAAAACGCGAAGTCAACTTCTTATCCGCGGCCAACTGGCACAACAGATTGGAATTGACAACATCTTCGACGACAGTATGATCCGTGACCGAAGACGTGGCGGATATTAAATTACCTGAAACAACATAAGTTTCGGCGGCAGGTGAATTCATGGCGAATCATCCTTGAATTATGACAAACCAAAGTAAGCATGCCCGGCGTTGAGTGCCGGGCTGCTATCAGGTCAATTAAATGTCCAGGTCTTTGACAAAGTTCTTGGCGTTATCACCGAGCTTATCGATAACCGCCTGGCGAACCTGCTTATATACCGACTCGTTCAGAACGATCTGTTGTGCAGCCCGATACATCCGGGAAGATGATGTGCTCCAGTGCCAAAACAGGAAGCTCCCGGATTGCACGGTAGTGGTCGCGTTGACGCAGGTCAGCACCATGATGACGTTGCCGCCAGTGTCCTGAGCAACCGGCAGGATCTGGAAGGTACCCGTGCCGCTTTTGGTGCTGCTGTTATCGAAAAGTTTGAGCGCCCCTTGATTATTAGGGTTTGTCTTCAATGCATTGAAGGTTTGCGACACCACCAGATAAAGAGCCGACTCCGGAGCAACGACCTGAGCAAGGATTTCCAGGACGACCTGATCCATCGTGACATTTGTATTAGTTGGTTGAAAATCCGAGTAAGCGGTCGCCACTCGCCCCCAGCCGAGATTCGCCAGGCCGTCGGTGTAATACTTGAACCAATCTTCTTTTTGCTTATCAGGATCAAACTTTTTGTCGGCGGCCAGCTGCATCAACAACGTGCTGTTTTGTACGTCATCCCTGGCTTGAGGAGTGAGTCCGGAGACAAAAGAAACAACGCTTCCTTTCACAACCGCCGCGCCATTTTCATCAGCATTTGCGCGAACAACTGCAGACTTCTCACGGACACTGACACCGGTCGATTCCGGAATATCAAGATTGGAAATGAAGGCCAGACGCTCTACGTGGGTTTCGATAACACTCATGACAATGCTCCATATTGTTAATAAGTTGGTGCCGCTCGTTTCTACCGCAGCCGGGCAGGCAGACCTCGCTGACAAACCGCACACAGGCAGCGCGCAGTTAAAGAACGGAGTCGATATTATTTCGATAACAATAATTGAAACTTACCGTCTGCTTGACGGCACTTATTGTTTCAAGCCAGCGGCAGGGAATATCGGTTAAAGCGCGGTATGCAAACGAAGGTCATGCGGTAAGTTTTCATTCTCTGTCTCCTTGAGAATTGCGAGTACGCAGTGGGCATCCTTCCAGTGCTTTTTTTTGCAAATGTTATTAAAGTCCCGGAGTGCTGAGCTGTCAATGTGCCTTTATAGACTCATAAGGAGTTAATCTTTTTACTTTCAGGGAAATTGGCGATAACTTCAGCGGTTGCTGCGCTTCTGTGCCAGAAGTACTGATCCACAGCACCGCCAAAGCATTTCCCACGCCTCCATTCAACGGAAAGACCACCGCACACTGCCGTCCTCCCCAATGAACGTCTCTTCAATGTTCTCACCCACCAACCGCACCTTCACATATCCATTCAACACCCGATCCGGCTATGCCTCATCTCGCGCATTTTTTGGTTTCCGACCACGACACCCGAGTGTGCCCGTCCAATTCGCTGGCAATGCCATACGGAATTCGTTGGCGGTGATTCCGAGGGTGGGCGGCGCCACTTGTTTGCGTGGCGCCGAGAGCAGCGTGCGGGCGGTACGGGAAAAGGTCAGGCGCTATAGGCGAGCGCGCTGATTGGCGGTGTGCCGGTGAATGCGTTTGCGCAACAAGGCCGCCGGGAAGGGCACACAGGTTGCGTGGAAAACGGGGGGCGAGCGATGTGGCTAGCCAGCCATCACGCGTTCTCCCTGAACCAGATGTGGATAAATGACGGCTGTCCTTATGCCCTGTGAGTGAAGACAGGCGACCGATCGAAGTCAAGCCAGCGGCTTAGAACTGTATGAAATCTGATCTATTCCATTCCAGCCTATATGGGACGTGGCTTGCAGGGTTTGGCGAACAAGTTATCCACACCTCCACCCACAGCTAATGGGGACAAGTGTGGATCTGCTGGAAAATTTCTCCGCATAAAGTGAATAAAAACCGTGACTTATCCAGAAGCAGGGTTTTGAACAGTGATTGGTTGTTTTTTGATCTACAGCTTGCAGAGCACGCTCCACGTGGCTTGCAGCAGATGGCGAACACCTTATCCACAGAAGCGCCAACAGACTTTGGGGGCAACTTTCATCAATCTGTGGAAAACCCGCGCAAACCACGGTAAATCAAGGTTTTCCGGTAATTTTCCGTACTAAGACAGTGATTTGATCGTTTTTTAATCACCCACCGGATAAGCCCGGTTTACATAGCCTGTAGAGGACAGCGAACATCTTATCCACAGATGCGCTAACAGAGATTGGGGGCAAGTATTGGCGGGCGTAAAAAGTTATCCTCAGGAAAAAGCGTGGAAAAACCGCTAGTTAGACTGGTTGTTTTTTGTACGAAGGGTTGCAGGGCTTGTTTTGTATGGGGTGTAGCGAAGGGCGAACATGTTATCCACAGAAGCGCTAACAGGGATTGTGGGTAAAACCGCTCAACGCCTGTTGAAACACGATAAACCGGAGTCGATGTCCAGATGGAGCTCATAGTCATCGAATGCGCGCCACCCGAACAAGATCGAAGGCACGTAGCGCCCCGCCAATAACGACGGCGGAATCGTGAAGCTCGGGTAGTGTTTATAAGTGACCGGCGCGGTATGGCCTGACAGATTCAACTCGCCCTGGAAGGTTTGGTAGTGGGGCCTGGCGGCGACGTGAACAGGAGCGCTGCCCGGCGCGGCGGACGTCAGGTAATCCACGTTGCCGGTGTCGATAATCCCCAGGGTTGCCCGACGATCCAGCCGTGCGGCAATGGTCAATCGTTGATTGATGTCCATGCGCGTATAGGTGACCGGTGAATCACATCGGGTGGGAGGTCGGGCGTTAAGCTCCAGGGTTTTCTTCGTGAGTTTCAAGCGCCCCAGCTTGCCGATCAGGTCCAGACCCAGCAAGTTGTCCCGGTCACTGACAAACACCAGTACATTGCTGAACTCGCTTGTGCCGACCTTCAACGACTTGAGGATCCCGAGTTTGGCCGACAGGTCGCGCTCACCGTAAAACGTGCTGTAGCCATAGTGAGAGTCGGTTAACAACTTGATCCCCATCAGCTTCGCGGTGCCGGCGTTGACCCGGGTTTGCGGGGCGCCGGTGTCCAGAATGAAGCGTGACGAGAAACCGTTGGCCGCTTCGACATCGATATAAGGCAGCACTTCGTCAGCCACGTAATCGTCAGTGGGGTAAGGGTGAATCGCGAGTACCTCGCGGCGCCTGGTTTTTTCCACGGAAAAATCGCCGACCGTGCGCAGAGTCGCGATCGACTTGTTCCCAAACATGGAAAACAACACGTTGAGTTCCGGGTCGTTGGCGATGGCCCGGGCATGACGACGCTTGGTCGCCAGATAGTAATCGGGAAGCTGGTTGGCGGCTTTGACCTCGAAGATTCGGGCAAGCACGGTCACTGAACAATTGAGGTGTTCATCAGCAGCCAACACCTTGTCGCACTGCTGCTTCATCTGCGCCAGTGAGGCTTTTCGTCCCGGTTCCGACGCCAGCCATTGGTAAAAATCAGGTTCTTTGCTGGTCTCAGCCAATGAGAACCTCGACATCACCAGCAGCACCATCACGGCACAGATCAGACATGTCTCACGCCGACTGACCGCGCTCATGTTCAACCCATTGTTGAAAACGCGTTGTATGAATTAGCGCTGCTGCCACGCTGGGCCGCTCATAGAGAAATGTAGCTCACTAGGGCCGATACATCAGGTAGGCCTCTCCCGTGACCCGAATCATCGGATGGGGCGTGATCTGGCAGGTGTCGACGATACGAAAGCCATGGCGCTCGTAAAAGCGGCGAGCACCGGTGTTGGCGGCGTAATCGATCAGGCTCAGGCCATTGAGCCCAAGCTGGCTGGCACGGTCGTAAGCGTAGGCGAGGAATTGCTTGCCCAGGCCCAGGTTACGCCAGCCCTCGTGCAGCGCCAGGCTGGAGATGTAGAGGGTGTCGGGGATTTCCATCTTTGCGTAGGGCGCCAGGACCGGATCGGTCGTCGGCTCTGCCAGTGGGTCGTGACGCATCACGTAGCTGTGCATCATGCCGATGACGTTGCCATCGGCCTCGGCAATCAGGCAGTTCTGCCAGGAGAAATCCACGTCGTCGCGGGCGTAACGAATGGCGCCGACGTCCAGCAGGTCCTGACCGGGCCGGGCCAGTTGGCTCCAGATGTAATCGGCAGCCCCCTCCGAGGTGATTTGAAACAGACGCGCAATCTCCCGCGCATCGGCGCGCACTGCCGAACGGAATTCAACGGCCATTTTTTCCCCATAAATATCGGTGACACGAGCAACCTGTGGGAGCGGGCTTGCTCGCGAAGAGGGTGTGTCAGCGACATTAATATTGCCTGACACGACGCCTTCGCGAGCAAGCCCGCTCCCACAGTGAACAGTGGTGAAATTGAGTTAGCGGACAACGCCTTCTTCGATCAGTAATTTGAGGATCGCCTCGGCGCCTGCTTGCGCAGTCACGCCTTTGAGTACCTGACCACCCCCGCCACTGGCCTTGGCCGTCGCGGCTTTCATCCGGTCCGCGCCGCTCTTGGCCTTGATCACCTTCAAGCGTTTAGGCCGTGGCTTGGCCGGTTGCAGGGTGGCGACTGCCAGCAATTCATCGTCAACCACTTCGACTTCATCGGCCTGCAATACACCACGCCGCGCCGGGCCATAGGCGCTCTGTCGAGGCTTCGGCGCGGCGTTATCCACCGTGGCGAGAAATGGCAGCCGCACCTTCAACCGCCGACGCTGACCACGGGGCAACGCTTGCAGCACCAGCGCCGAACTGCCGTCGATGGATTCCACCTGAGCCAGCCCGACCACCAGCGGCCAGCCGAGGCTTTCCGCCAGCAGGAACGGCAACATGCCCGAGCCCTCACCGGTTTCCGCCTGGCTGCCGGTCAGCACCACTTGCGCCCCGGCGTCGCGCAGATACGCGGTCAATGCCGGCAAGGCATCGGCGCCTTCCGGTTGTTCGAGCACATGCAGTTGTTCCAGGCCCATGCCCAGATAAGCGCGCAGCGCCGGTTCCGCAACATCACCGGCATGCAGCACTTGCAAGTTATCCCCAGCCAGTTGCAGACCCAATTCCACCGCCCGCGCATCCTGTTCCGCACGACGTGGCCGGCCGGAGGTCGGATGGGCGCCGATGGACACCAGGCTGATGATTTTCGTGCTCATAACCCTTTCCTTTCCTTAAGCCGCATCGCGCTTGGCTTCGTTGCGGTAAGCCTCTACCGCCGCGATCAAGGCTTGAAGAATCTCGGCACTCTCGCCGATCACCGACAAGTCGGCCCGTTTGATCATGTCGCAGCCAGGGTCGAGGTTGATCGCCACCACCTTGTCGCAGGCACCGATGCCTTGCAGGTGCTGGATCGCCCCGGAAATCCCCACCGCCACGTAAACCCGTGCGGTGACCCACGTACCAGACGCACCGACCTGGCGGTCGCGGGCCATGAAGCCATCGTCCACCGCCACCCGGGACGCGCCTTCAGTGGCGCCCAGCGCTTCGGCGGTCCTGTGGAAAAGTCCCCAGTCCTTGACTCCGTTGCCGCCGGAGAAGATGAACTCGGCTTCGGCCATCGGAATCGCCGCCGGGTCCACCGCTACAGCACCCAAATCTTCAATACGCGACAAGCTGCGCGCCACGGCTGTGGATAACTCCACCGGCAAGGCTTCGTGACGGGTTTCGCTGACCGGCTCGGCGCATTCGACGGCGGCCAGAATCAAGCGGGCAACCGGGCGCGCAAGGTCCTGCAACCCAGCGCCGGCACGGCCGATGCATTCCTGATCCTTGACCTGCCAGACCCGCGTGGCCGGGCGTTCGCCCAATGCGGCGGCAAAGCGTCGACCCAATTCACCACCGCCACTGCGGCTGTCTGGCAGCAGCCAGTGACGCGGGCTGAACTGGTTATCCACAGCCCGCAGACCCTGGACCCGTTGTTCCGGTGCATAACCGCTGAATTCGTCGCCATCCAGCACCAGCAAGCGATCGACGCCTGCGGTGGCGAAGGCGTTTTCCTTGTGTTCGCCGAAGACCACGGCCAATACCGCGCCGTCGTTGCCGGCCAACTGGTGGGCCAGGCCCAGCAAGTCGCGGTCGTGGCTGCTCAAGCGGCCGCCGACCATGTCCGGCACCACGCTGATGTAGAACGCCGGTGCAGGCACTTGATGCAGCGGCAACTGGACTTCAACGGTGGCCGAGCGTTTGGTCGCCCCGCCCTGTTGAGCGCCGCTGCGGTCGATGCGCTTGATGCCGTTGGGGCCGATAAAACCGATGCCATGCAGGTTCTTGCGGATGACGCCGTTCGGGCCCATCCAGCTGTGTTGCGCCGGTTGCATGGCCGCGTGCAACGGGTGCAGGCGGTTGCGGGCAATCCATTCGGCGCGGGGGTCGCGGCGGATAATGTCGCTCATCAGTGGGCCTCCGCAGGTTCACGTTGGGCCGGTGTTGACGGTTTGCTTGGCGCTGCGTCTTCAAGCAATGCGTCGGCCACCAGTTCGGCGATGTCCTTGATCAGCGGTCGCGGTTCGACCACACCTTCAAGCATCGCGGTGCACTGTGGGCAACCCACGGCCACCAGTTCGGCGCCGGTTTCGCGGATGTCTTCCATGCGCATGTCGGGAATCCGTTGCTTGCCCGGAATGTCGGTGATCGGCGCACCGCCGCCACCGCCGCAGCAGCGCGAACGGAAACCGGAGCGTTGCATCTCTTTCACTTCGATTCCCAGGGCACGCAGCACTTCACGCGGCGCCTCGTATTCGCCGTTGTAGCGGCCGAGGTAGCACGGATCGTGATAGGTCACGCTGCTGCCTTTGTGCTGGCCGAGGTTCAGGGCGCCAGCGCCGATGATTTCCGCCATATAGGTACTGTGGTGCTGCACGAGGTAGTTGCCGTCGAAGGCGCCGTACTCGTTTTTCAGCACATGGAAGCTGTGCGGGTCGCAGGTGACTATGCGGTTGAAGCTGTATTTGGCCAGGGTCTGGATGTTGCGTTTAGCCAACAGCTGGAAGGTGGCTTCGTCACCCAGGCGTCGGGCCACGTCACCGCTGTCACGCTCTTCAAGGCCGAGTACCGCGAAGTCGACCTTGGCCGCTTTCAGCACTTTGACGAAGGCACGCAGGGTGCGCTGGTTGCGCATGTCGAAAGCACCGTCGCCGACCCAGAACAGCACGTCGACAGACTTCTTCTCGCTGAGCAGGTTGAGGTTCAAGTCCGCCGCCCAGTTCATCCGCCCGCCCGGGGCGAAACCGCCCGGGTTGTCGGTGGCGATCAGGTTTTCCAGGACTTCGGCGCCCTTGTTCGGGGTCGCGCCTTTTTCCAGAGTCAGATGGCGGCGCATGTCGACGATGGCATCGACGTGCTCGATCATCATCGGGCACTCCTCGACGCAGGCACGGCAGGTGGTGCAAGACCACAGGGTTTCGGCGTCGACCAGCCCGTTAACGATTGGTTGATGCGGATTGCCGGCGTGTTCGCCGATGGCTTTGCCCGGATACGGGCTGCCAGCGAACTTGGCGTCGGTGCCACCGGCCAGGCCGACTACCATGTCTTGAATCAGTTTTTTCGGGTTCAGCGGCTGGCCGGCGGCGAATGCCGGGCACGCGGCTTCGCATTTACCGCACTGCACGCAAGCGTCGAAGCCGAGCAGCTGGTTCCAGGTGAAATCCTTGGGCTTTTCCACGCCCAGTGGCGCGGTCGGGTCGTTCAGGTCCAGCGGCTTCAAACCGGTGGAACGGCCGTCACCAAAGCGCTCGGCGCGACGGTGCCAGGCCAGGTGCAAAGCACCGGCGAAGGCGTGCTTCATTGGCCCGCCCCAGGTCATGCCGAAGAACAATTCCGAGACGCCCCACAGCACGCCGACGCCGAGGATCGCAGCCACCACCCAACCGCCGAAGTTTTCCGGAAGGATGCCGGCGACCGGCAGGGTCAACAGGAAGAAACTCGCGGAGAACGCCAGCAGGCTTTTCGGCAGGCGCATCCACGGCCCTTTGGACAGGCGAGCCGGCGGGTTGCGACGACGCAGGTACACAAAGATCGCACCGACGAACATCACCACCGTCATCAACAACAGCGCGTAACCGAGAATGCGGTTATGCAGGCCAAAACCGTGAACCAGAATCGCCAGCACGACCGACGCCACCGCGCCACCGGCCGTGGCCACGTGGGTATTGGCGATGTATTTGTCCCGCGCCACGACATGGTGCAAATCGACCATGTAGCGCTTGGGCATGGCGAACAGGCCGCCGATCAGGTCGACTTTCGACGCCCGGCCTCGGCGCCACATAGCCACCCGCCGCAACGCGCCGAGGACAGCGAGGCCCAGGGCAGCGAACAACAGGATTGGAAGAAGGGTGTTCAACATGGTGGAGCTCCCAAAGACCGCAGGGTCAATGATCGTTCCCACGCTCCGCGTGGGAATGCAGCCCGGGACGCTCTGCGTCCCAACAGCGGACGCAGAGCGTCCATTGAGGCATTCCCACGCGGAGCGTGGGAACGATCAGTTCGTGGCTTAGAAATCCTTGCACAACCGCAGCGCGTCATAGATCGCCGCGTGGGTGTTGCGCTGCGCCACGCAGTCGCCGATGCGGAACAGCAAGTAGCCGTCGCCCGCCTGGCTCAAAGAAGGTTGCGGCTTGATCGCGAACAGGGCTTCGATGTCCATCTGGCCTTTGTTGCGCGAGCCTTCCTTCATGGCGTAGTAGATTTCTTCGTCCGGACGCACGCCGTTTTCGACGACGACCTGGTCCACCACCCGCTCCTCTTTGGCGCCGGTGTATTCGTTTTCCAGCACCGCCACCAGCTTGTCGCCTTCGCGGTAGACCTTCTCCAGCATCATGTCGCCGGTCATGATCACTTCTTTCGGGTACATGCTGCGGTAGTACGTCGGGAACGACGTACCGCCGATGGCTACGCCCGGTTTGATGTCGTCGGTGACGATCTCGACCTGGCTGCCCTTGTCGGCGAGGAAGTCGGCGGTCGACATCCCGGTGAATTCACAAATGGTGTCGTAGACCAGCACGTTCTTGCCCGGTGCGACCTTGCCATCGAGAATGTCCCAGCTGCTGACCACCAGGCCTTCAGCCGCGCCCCAGTGCTCGTTCTGCTCCAGGAATGGATGACCGCCGACGGCGAGCACCACCACGTCCGGACGCAGGTCGAGAATGGTTGCCGCGTCCGCCGCCACGCCCAGGCGCAGGTCCACTTTCAGACGCGCCAGTTCCAGCTGGAACCAGCGCGTGATACCGGCGATCTGGTCACGCTGTGGAGCTTTCGAAGCGGTAGTGATCTGCCCGCCGATGAATTCTTTTTTCTCGAACAGGGTCACGTCGTGGCCACGTTCGGCCGATACGCGAGCCGCTTCCATCCCGGCAGGACCGGCACCGACGACGACAACCTTGCGCTTCACACCGGTCGATTTCTCGATGATGTGCGGCACGCCCATGTATTCACGGGAAGTTGCGGCGTTCTGGATGCACAGCACGTCCAGACCTTGATACTGACGGTCGATGCAGTAGTTGGCGCCGACGCATTGCTTGATCTGGTCGACCTGGCCCATCTTGATCTTGGCGATCAGGTGCGGGTCAGCGATGTGGGCGCGGGTCATGCCGACCATGTCCACGTAACCGCCTTCCAGAATACGGGTCGCCTGGTTCGGGTCCTTGATGTTCTGCGCGTGCAGCACCGGGGCCTTCACCACTTCCTTGATACCGGCCGCCAGGTGCAGGAACGGCTCCGGTGGATAACTCATGTTCGGAATCACGTTGGCCAGGGTGTTGTGGGTGTCGCAGCCCGAACCGACCACGCCAATGAAGTCGATCATGCCGGTGTCGTCGTAATACTTGGCGATCTGCTTCATGTCCTCGTGGGACAAGCCGTCCGGGTGGAATTCGTCGCCGCACAGACGAATGCCGACGCAGAAATCCGGGCCCACTTCGGCCCGCACAGCCTTGATCACTTCCAGGCCGAAACGCATGCGGTTTTCGAAGCTGCCGCCCCATTCGTCGGTACGCTTGTTGACGCGCGGGCTCCAGAACTGGTCGATCATGTGCTGGTGCACGGCGGACAGTTCGACGCCGTCCAGGCCACCGGCCTTGGCCCGCGCTGCGGCGCTGGCGTAGTTGCCGATCACCCGCCAGATTTCTTCCGGCTCGATGGTTTTGCAGGTCGCACGGTGCACCGGTTCACGGATGCCCGACGGCGACAGCAGGGTTGGCCAATGCTCGCCGTCCCAGCGGGAACGACGGCCCATGTGGGTAATCTGGATCATGATCTTGGCACCATGCTTGTGCATGGCATCGGCCAGGTTCTGGAAGTGCGGAATGATCCGGTCATCGGCCAGGTTGACCGACTTCCACCAGCCTTGCGGGCTGTCGATGGCCACGCTGGAGGAACCGCCGCAAATCGCCAGGCCGATCCCGCCCTTGGCTTTCTCTTCGTAATACTTGACGTACCGGTCGGTGGTCATGCCGCCGTCGGTCGCGTAGACCTCGGCGTGCGCGGTGCTGAGCACGCGGTTGCGGATGGTCAGTTTGCCGATCTGGATCGGCTGGAACATTGCTTCGAAAGCCATGGCGGGTTCCTCGACTTACAACGGCTTGACGGTGAACAAACCGTCGTCGTGGCCTTCTTCGGAGCCACCGTAGACTTGTTCGGCAACGGTGCGGATCTTGCTGCCGCGGGCCTGCAGAATCTGGTCCATGGCACCGGCAAACCAGCCCGTGAACATGTAGTCGACCTTGCGCCCGACCTTGCCGTACACGTAGACGAACGCCGAGTGTTCGAGCTTGACGCTGGCGGTGCCTTTGTCGAGGTCGATGTCCTGGATCTTGAACAGGCCCCAGCCGCGTTGCGACAGGCGCTTCATGTAGTGCTCAAACACCGCAACACCTTCCAGGCCGTGGCATTCAGCTTCTTTTTCACACCAGTGCCAGGCGGATTTGTAGCCGGCCTTGTAGAGAATCTCGGCGTAGGCGTCGGCGCCCAACACTTCCTCGATGCCCATGTGGTTGTTGACGAAGAAATGGCGCGGTACGTACAGCATCGGCAGGGCGTCGGAGGTCCAGACACCGGTTTCGCTGTCGACTTCGATTGGCAATTGCGGGGCGATCTTGGCCATGGTTAAAACTCCGGAATTCATTATGTTGAGGCGATAGGTGGCCGTAGCAGCTGTCGAGCCTGCGAGGCTGCGTTGGGCTGCGAAGCGGCCCCCGAGGGCGGTCCTGCGGACCGCAACGCAGCCTCGTGCCTCGGCAGCTGCTACAGAAATCGTTGCTTTAAAGGGGTTTTATTCGCCCCAGACGTCCTTGAGAACGTTGACCCAGTTCTCGCCCATGATCTTGCGGACCACGCGCTCGGAGTGGCCGCGCTTGAGCAGGGTTTCGGTCAGGTTCGGGAACTCGCCGACGGTGCGGATGCCCAGCGGGTTGATGATCTTGCCGAAGCTGGTCAGACGGCGGGCGTAGCCCTTGTCATGGGTCAGGTATTCGAAGAAGTCCTGGCCATGGCCCTGGGTGAAGTCGGTGCCGATGCCGATGGCGTCTTCGCCGACGATGTTCATGGTGTATTCGATGGCTTCGGCGTAATCGTCGATGGTCGAATCGATGCCCTTGGCCAGGAACGGCGCGAACATGGTCACGCCGACGAAACCGCCGTGATCGGCGATGAACTTCAGTTCTTCATCGGATTTGTTGCGCGGGTGGATTTTCAGACCCGACGGCAGGCAGTGGGAGTAGCACACCGGCTTCTTGGATTCGAGGATGACTTCTTCGGAAGTCTTCGAACCGACGTGGGACAGGTCGCACATGACGCCGACGCGGTTCATCTCGGCGACGATTTCACGACCGAAACCCGACAGGCCGCCATCACGCTCATAGCAACCGGTGCCTACCAGGTTCTGGGTGTTGTAGCACATCTGCACGATACCAACGCCCAGCTGCTTGAAGACCTCGACGTAGCCGATCTGATCCTCAAAAGCGTGAGCATTCTGGAACCCGAACAGGATGCCAGTCTTGCCCTGCTCCTTGGCTTTGCGGATATCGGCGGTGGTGCGAACCGGAATCACCAGGTCGCTGTTCTCGCGGATCAGCTTCTGGCTGGCGGCGATGTTGTTGACGGTGGCCTGGAAGCCCTCCCACACCGACACGGTGCAGTTGGCTGCGGTCAGACCGCCTTTGCGCATGTCTTCGAACAGCTCACGGTTCCACTTGGCAATAATCAGCCCGTCGATAACGATGCTGTCGGCGTGCAATTCGGCTGGGCTCATCAGGCTGTCCCCTATTAGCGATTCATGCGCCGAATCGTGTGCCGGCGCTTTGGGGCCAGCATATGCCTGAGGGAGGGGGCAGCCGGGTGCAAAAACGACAGGGGGTTTGCCGAAAGCGTCAATCCGCGACAAAGGGTCGTTGATGGACGCAATCGCCCACCTGTTCAAGGGCCGCTGCTTGGGCCAGAATTCGCTGCATAACCGAATAGGCACTGAAAAATAGGGGCTGCGTCGCAATGAGAACGATCTTCCTGGCTTTGGCACTGATAGCGACCGGCGTACACGCGGCGGAAGAGGCTGACGACAACCCCTGCGACAAGGTCGAAAACGACGTCCAGACCCTGGAATGCTCCGCCTACAGTCGAACCACCGCTGAAGACTTACTTAAAGACAACTATCAAAGCCTGAACGAGCGCATGCAAACGGCCTACGGCAAGAATCAGGCGCAACTGGCCGACATCACCGCCAAGCTCAAGGCCGCGCAACAGCAGTGGTTGAAGACACGAGATGCGGATTGCGCGGTTGAGGCGTTTCCGGCGACCAGTGGTAGCAAGGCGTTCACCATTGCGCAGAATGATTGCGTGGCGCGGATGAGTGATGAGCGGTCGGAGTTTTTGGAGTCGATCGGGCAGGAGTAAAAACATAAATATGGAGAATGATTTGATCCCCCACGAAGTTGTCAGCCGCATCGTCGATGGAGCGTTTCCTGTTCAGGCCTGGCGCGAACACTTGAACCTTACACAGGACGAAGTGGCCAAACGCATGGGCATTTCTCAACCTGCTTTTGCCCAGCAAGAGACGGTCGCGAAGCCTCGCAAGGCCACCCGCGAGAAAATTGCCGCGGCGTTTGGCATCACGGCCAATCAACTTGAGCTGTAGGCTGCACACCACCATTTGTGAAAGGGATCGAAATGAAAATCTGCGGCATTGAAATCAAAGGCAGTGAAGCGATCATCGCCGTGGCTTCTCTCGACGGTCAGGCGCTTGGCCACGTCGCCCTGGCCACCAAGAAAATCGCCCTCGACGATGACGACGAAGCCGCGAACGTCAAAGTGTTTGCCGCTCAGGTGGCGTCGTTTGTGCGTGAGAATTCCGTCGACCGGATCGCGATCAAGAAGCGCAGCAAGAAAGGTGAATTTGCCGGTGGGCCGACCACGTTCAAGATCGAGGGCGTTTTTCAGTTGCTGGAGAGTTGCGAGGTGACGTTGCTGTCACCGCAGACGATTAATGCGCAGAACAAGAAGTTTGACTTTGCACTGCCGGAGACGCTGAACAAGTATCAGCATGAGGCTTACAAGGCGGCGTGTTCTGCCCTGATGAAGAAGTAAGCCAAACGCAATTCCCCTGTGGGAGCGGGCTTGCTCGCGAATGCGGTGGATCAGTCAACATTGATGTCGTCTGATCCACCGCATTCGCGAGCAAGCCCGCTCCCACAGGTTTTCGATGCTTATGCCTGTGCGGTACGCCGATCTTCCCGAGGACACCGCTCAAACCGCGCCCGATAACTACGCGTGAAATACGACGGCGATTCAAACCCGCACGCAATGCTCACTTCCAGCACGCTCATGTCCGTCTGTCGCAGCAACTGCCGCGCCTTCTCCAGCCTTAACCGCAGGTAGAAATTGCTCGGCGTGTCGTTCAAATGCAGCCGAAACAGGCGCTCTAACTGCCGCCTGGTCACCTTGATCGATTCCGCCAGTTCCAGCGTGCTCAGCGGTGGCTCGCTGTGCTGTTCCATCTCCCCAATCACATGCACCAACTTCTTGTTGCTGATGCCATACCGCGTGGCCACTTCCATGCGCTGGTGGTCTTTGCGCGGGCGGATGCGGCCGAGTACGAATTGTTCGCTGACCTGGATCGCCAGTTCCGGGCCATGGGCCTGAGCGATGAGGTCGAGCATCAGGTCGATGGATGCGGTGCCGCCGGCGGAGGTGATGCGCCGACGGTCGATCTCGAACAGCTCCTGGGTGACGCTGAGCTGTGGATAGGACTCTTTGAAGGCGTCAATGGCTTCCCAGTGCAGGGTCAGGCGATGGCCGTCGAGCAGACCGGCTTCAGCGAGGACGAAGCTGCCAGTGTCGATGGCGCCGAGGGTCACGCCCTCGTTGTCCAGGCGGCGCAGCCAGTGTTCAAGCGCGGGCGTGGCGAACTTCAGGGGTTCGAAACCGGCGACCACCAACAGGGTTGCACCTTTTTTCAACGGCTCCAGCGCCGCATCGGCGTTGACCGACATGCCGTTGCTGGCCAGCACTGCCCCGCCGTCAGCGCTCAGCACGTGCCAGCGATACAACTCGCCGCGAAAGCGATTGGCGACCCGCAACGGCTCGATCGCCGAGATAAAACCGATGGCCGAGAAACCCGGCATCAACATGAAGTAGAAATCCTGGGACATGGAGCGCACTCGGTTGGCGGCTAGCGTGTGATGTTGATACGCCACTTGCGAGCGGCATTCAAGAGCACAGGTCGCTGCAGTGCAAGAGCTGGTCGCCGCAGTGCGCTTTGACGGGCCTCAAGCTGCGTAACTTGGCATCACCGGCGCACGAAGACGCCCGGACCCACAATAACGAACTGCCGAGGAAACCTGAGATGAAACGACTGATCAGCAGCTGTGTTCTTGCACTCAGCGGTACCGCTTTCCTGAGCGCCAGCGTCATGGCCGCCGAACCTGCCTCATGCCAGAACGTGCGCATGGGTGTAGTGAACTGGACCGACGTGATCGCCACCAGCGCCATGACCCAGGTCCTGCTCGATGGCCTCGGCTACAACACCAAACAAACCAGCGCTTCCCAGCAAATCATCTTCGCCGGGATCCGCGACCAGCGCCTGGACTTGTTCCTGGGCTACTGGAACCCGCTGATGACCCAGACTATCACCCCGTTTGTCGCGGCCAATCAGGTCAAGGTGCTTGAAGCGCCTAGCCTCAAGGACGCCCGCGCCACCCTCGCCGTACCGACTTACCTCGCCGACAAGGGCCTGAAAACCTTCGCCGACATCGCCAACTTTGAAAAAGAACTGGGCGGCAAGATCTACGGCATCGAGCCAGGCTCGGGCGCCAACACCCAGATCAAGGCGATGATCGCCAAGAATCAATTCGGTCTCGGCAAATTCCAGCTGGTCGAATCCAGCGAGGCCGGCATGCTCGCGGCGGTGGATCGCGCCGTGCGCCGCAAAGAGGCCGTGGTGTTCTTCGGCTGGGCGCCACACCCAATGAACGTCAACGTGCAGATGACCTACCTCACCGGCAGTGAAGATGCCTTGGGCCCGAATGAAGGCATGGCCACGGTCTGGACCGTTACTTCGCCGAACTACGCGCAACAATGCCCGAACATCGGCAAATTGCTGAGCAACCTGACCTACACCGCCGAAGACGAGAGCCGGATGATGCAGCCGCTGCTCGATCACAAGGACGCTTTCGAATCGGCCAAACAATGGCTCAAAGATCACCCGCAAGACAAGCAACGCTGGCTCGAAGGTGTGACCACCTTCGATGGCAAACCGGCCGCTGACAATTTGAAACTGACCAGCAAATAAACCCCGATTGAACCACCGACTCGCAGCCCGACCGGGCTGCGAACGGAATCATCACGCCTGCAAGGAACCCGCCTCATGAACCACGACGTCATCATCACCTGCGCACTTACCGGTGCTGGCGACACGACCAGCAAGAGCCCACACGTGCCGGTCACCCCGAAACAAATCGCCGCCGCTGCCGTGGAAGCCGCCAAGGCCGGCGCCACGGTTGTTCACTGCCATGTTCGCAACCCGGAAACCGGCAAATTCAGCCGTGACGTGGCGCTGTACCGCGAAGTGATGGAGCGCATCCGCGAGGCCGACGTCGACATCATCGTCAACCTCACCGCTGGCATGGGTGGGGACCTGGAAATCGGCGCTGGCGAGAACCCGATGGAGTTCGGCCCGAACACCGATCTGGTCGGCCCGCTGACCCGCCTGGCTCACGTTGAAGAACTGCTGCCGGAAATCTGCACCCTCGATTGCGGCACCCTGAACTTCGGCGACGGCGACACCATTTACGTGTCCACCCCGGCGCAGCTGCGCGCTGGCGCCAAACGCATTCAAGAGCTGGGCGTGAAGGCCGAGCTGGAAATCTTCGACACCGGTCACCTGTGGTTCGCCAAACAGCTGATCAAGGAAGGCCTACTCGACGACCCGCTATTCCAGCTGTGCCTGGGCATCCCGTGGGGCGCACCGGCCGATACCACCACCATGAAAGCCATGGTCGATAACTTGCCAGCCAATGCGGTCTGGGCCGGGTTCGGGATTGGTCGCATGCAAATGCCGATGGCGGCGCAAGCGGTGCTGCTCGGCGGCAACGTGCGGGTCGGCCTGGAAGACAACATCTGGCTGGACAAGGGCGTACTGGCGACCAACGGCCAACTGGTCGAACGCGCCTCGGAAATCCTCAGCCGCCTCGGCGCCCGTGTTCTGACCCCGGCGGAAGGCCGGGCAAAAATGGGCCTGACCAAGCGCGGTTAATTGCTGATCACACCTCACCTGTGGGAGCGGGCTTGCTCCGGGCGGCGTTCCGACGAAAGCGGGGGTTCTGACGCAAGAGATCTGTCGGATGTACCGGCCTCTTCGCGAGCAAGCCCGCTCCCACATTAGGTCACCGAATTCTTTTAGGACGTCGCCATGAGCTTTATCACCGAAATCAAAACCTTCGCCGCTCTGGGCAGCGGTGTCATCGGCAGCGGCTGGGTGTCTCGCGCCCTCGCCCATGGCCTCGACGTTGTCGCCTGGGACCCGGCGCCCGGCGCCGAAGCCGCGCTGCGCAAACGCGTCGCCAATGCCTGGGGTGCGTTGGAGAAACAAGGCCTGGCGCCTGGCGCCTCGCAGGATCGGTTGCGTTTTGTCGCGACGATTGAAGAGTGCGTTCGCGACGCGGATTTCATTCAGGAAAGCGCCCCGGAACGCCTTGATCTGAAACTGGAATTGCACAGCAAAATCAGCGCGGCGGCCAAGCCCAATGCCTTGATCGGGTCTAGCACTTCGGGCCTGTTGCCGAGCGAGTTTTACGAGAGCTCGACGCACCCGGAACGCTGCGTGGTCGGGCACCCGTTCAACCCGGTTTACCTGCTGCCGCTGGTGGAAGTGGTCGGGGGCAAAAACACCGCGCCTGAAGCTGTTCAAGCGGCAATGAAAGTCTACGAATCCTTGGGCATGCGTCCGCTGCATGTGCGCAAGGAAGTGCCCGGTTTTATCGCCGACCGCTTGCTCGAAGCGCTGTGGCGTGAGGCGCTGCACCTGGTCAACGACGGTGTGGCGACCACCGGCGAGATCGACGATGCGATCCGTTTTGGCGCGGGGTTGCGCTGGTCGTTCATGGGCACGTTCCTGACCTACACCCTGGCGGGTGGCGATGCGGGGATGCGGCACTTCATGGCGCAGTTCGGCCCGGCGTTGCAGTTGCCATGGACGTACCTGCCTGCGCCGGAACTGACCGACAAGTTGATTGATGATGTGGTGGACGGGACCAGTGATCAACTGGGCAAACACAGCATTTCCGCACTGGAGCGCTATCGTGATGATTGCCTGCTGGCGGTGCTCGAAGCGGTGAAGACCACCAAAGAGAAGCATGGGATGGCGTTCAGCGAGTAACGAGTCAGCAGGGCCTGCCCCTTCGCGAGCAAGCCCGCTCCCACATTGGAACGCGGTCACCTGTGGGAGCGGGCTTGCTCGCGAAGACGGCAGCCCAGTCACCACCAACATCGGAACCACAACCATGCCCACCCTCACCACCTACCAAACCCGAATAATCCCCGACTGGGTCGATTACAACGGCCACCTGCGCGATGCCTTTTACCTGCTGATTTTCAGCTACGCCACCGACGCGCTGATGGACCGCCTGGGCATGGACAGCAACAACCGCGAAGCCAGCGGCAATTCGCTGTTCACCCTCGAACTGCACCTCAATTACCTGCACGAAGTGAAGCTCGACGCCGACGTCGAGGTGCGCACCCAGGTCATCGGCCACGACAGCAAACGCCTGCACCTCTATCACAGCCTGCATCTGGTCGGCGACGACAAGGAGCTGGCGGGCAACGAGCAAATGCTCCTGCACGTGGACCTCGCCGGGCCGCGATCCGCACCGTTCAGCGAAGACACCTTGAGCAAGCTGCAAGCCATCGTCGCCGAGCAAACCGACCTGCCTACCCCCGCCTACATTGGCCGAGTGATCGCATTACCCCCTAAAAAATAACAAGGAGATCGCCATTGAACACCGCCGCTTTTGCCGACTTCCGTACCTACCCGTTGATCAGCGCGTTGACCGCCGTGGAAACCCTGGCGGATCGAATTCAAGTGACGTGGGCTGACGGCCGGGTCAGCCCGTTTCACCATCAATGGCTTCGCGACAACTGCCCGTGCCCGCAATGCGTCTACACCGTGACCCGTGAGCAAGTGCTGGAAATCGTCGATGTCGCCGAGGACCTGACGCCGACAGCGGCAAACCTCGATGCCGAAGGTTGTCTCAGCGTCGCATGGCAGGACGGCCATCTCAGCCGTTTCGATCCGGGCTGGCTGCGGGCTCACGCCTATGACGATGAATCCCGCGCCGAACGCCGGGCCGGCAAGCCAAAATCCAAACTGTGGAAAAGCGACTTGCAGCTGCCGGTATTCGAATACCAGGCGCTAATGAACGACAACGATGCTTTGCTGCAATGGCTGCTGGCGGTGCGCGATACCGGCCTGACGCAAGTGCGTGGTGTGCCCACCGAGCCCGGTTCGCTGAAGCTGATTGCCCAGCGGATTTCCTTCATCCGCGAGAGCAATTTCGGCGTGCTGTTCAACGTGCAATCCAAGGCCGATGCCGACAGCAATGCCTATACCGCTTTCAACCTGCCGCTGCACAGCGATTTGCCGACCCGGGAGTTGCAACCGGGGCTGCAATTCCTGCATTGCCTGGTCAATGACGCGGCCGGTGGCGAGAGTATTTTCGTCGACGGCTTTGCCATCGCTCAAGCGTTGCGCGAGGAAGATCCCGAGTCGTTCAAGGCCCTGTGTGAAATCCCCGTGGAGTTTCGCAACAAGGACCGTCACAGCGACTACCGCTGTCTGGCGCCGATCATCGCCCTGGATGCATTAGGGCAGGTCTCGGAAATTCGCATGGCGAACTTTCTGCGCGGGCCGTTTGATGCGTCGATCGAGGACATGCCCAAGCTCTACCGCGCGTATCGCCGGTTTATTGCGATGACCCGCGAAGCGCGGTTTCGGGTGATGACGCGACTCAATCCCGGTGAGTTGTGGTGCTTCGACAACCGCCGCACCCTTCATGCCCGCAACACTTTCGACCCTGCCAGCGGTGCCCGGCATTTCCAGGGTTGTTATGTCGACCGGGATGAATTGTTGTCGCGGATTCTCGTTTTGCAACGCTAGACCGCGTCATCGTTCTTCGCGAGCAAGCCCGCTCCTACAGTTGACCGAGTTCTACCAGAAGAACGCGGTCAACTGTGGGAGCGGGCTTGCTCGCGGAAGCGTCAGTCCATGCACCTCACGACTTCCTGATTCAGAGGCAAAAAAAACCCCGATCAAGCCGTGACAAGATCGGAGCTGAGGAGGGTACTGTTGAGGAGCCGTTGCGCGAGGGTGACCAAACCTTCGTGAAGCCAGCTGAATCCAGTGTGCCCACTCTCACGTCTGGCAAGTTAGCCGAAAACGACCTGTTCATAGGTATCGCGGCCATTGCGACAAATCGTCCTTGCCGACGCCAACCGCCCCTACGAGAATCGAGCCACGACACCGTTCCCTGAAGAAGGATTGCGTCATGATGTACGCCGATTTGATTGACCAGGAAGACCTGTTGGGCCAGCTCAAGGCATTGGGATTTGCAGTGCCCCCTGGCGCAACCGCCGAGCAGGCCTGCGAATGCGCGGTACGGGGTTTGAACAACGAAAGGGCAATGGAACTGCGGACCATGGTCAAGCAGATGTACACCAGCAGCGCGACCATCCTGCCGGCCGTGCGCCAGGCCATCGACAAGCAGTTGCTGCCTGCGTTGGCGGAGTATCAGCAGAGCCGTAGCGCCTGACAAGACGCCTTCGTAGGAGCGCCGCCCGGAGCAAGCCCGCTCCCACATTTAACCGAGTTCTCTCAGGGGAGCGCGGTCGAATGTGGGAGCGGGCTTGCTCCGGGCGGCGATCCGACGAAGGGAGCGCCTCGGTTTAGAGCCTTACGCTGGCAAATGTCGACTCATTGCGCGCCTGACTCAACGCCGACAACGGCCCGGACAGCGGCGACAGCACCAGTGCTTGCGGCAGCGGCATCATCGCCACCTGTTGTGTGGTGTTGGAGCCTACGCGTTCGTCACGCGGTGGAATGCCGAAGTATTCGCGGTAGCACTTGGAGAAGTGCGGCGTGGACACGAAGCCGCACACCGATGCCACTTCGATGATCGACATCGGCGTTTGCTTGAGCAACTGCCGGGCACGGATCAGGCGCAGTTTGAGGTAGTAACGCGACGGCGAGCAATGCAGGTATTTCTGGAACAGCCGCTCCAGCTGACGACGGGAAACAGCGACATACACCGCCAGTTCGTCGAGGTCGATCGGCTCTTCCAGGTTGGCCTCCATCAGCGCAACGATTTCCTGCAACTTCGGCTGGTTGGTGCCGAGCATGTGCTTGAGCGGCACGCGCTGGTGATCTTGCTCGTTGCGGATGCGCTCGTAGACAAACATCTCCGAGATCGCGGCGGACAGTTCACGGCCGTGATCGCGGCTGATCAGGTGCAGCATCATGTCCAGCGGCGCGGTGCCGCCGGAACTGGTGAAACGGTTACGGTCGAGGGTGAACAGGCGTGTGCTCATGGCCACACGCGGAAACGCTTCCTGCATCGAGGCCAGGCATTCCCAGTGCACGCTGCAATCAAAACCGTCCAGCAGGCCGGCGCAGGCCAGGGCCCAGCTGCCGGTGCAGACCGCGCCCAGACGACGGGACTGGCGCGCCTGGCTTTGCAGCCACGACACGTGTTCGCGGGTGACCGTACGCTGAATGCCGATGCCGCCGCAGACAATGATGGTGTCCAGAGGCGGGGCTTTGTGCATGGAGCAATCGGGGGTGATCTGCAGGCCATCACTGGCCCAGACCTGACCGCCATCGACGGTGAGTGTGGTCCAGCGATACAGCTCGCGACCGGACAATTGGTTGGCCATGCGCAGGGGTTCGACTGCGGAGGCCAGAGAAATAAGCGTGAAATTGTCCAGCAGCAGAAAGCCGATGGATTGAGGCGCACGGTTCTGGGGTTGGGCCCCGGAGTTGAACGTCGTCATCGCGGTATCTCCTCACACAAAGCGGGTGATGGCCTCAGGCGGAGGCTCTTGTTATTGCCATCGTTCTCGCGTGGGAGACGGGCTTTGTAATGACAGAGCAATTGCCATGCCTAAAGTTGAATGGCCATTCAATAACTCCTGAAAACGACGTCGCGGCGTGTCTATATAAGCCACGTCGAGAGTGGGGGTTATAAGTGCCATTATCGACTGGAGGTGCTCTGCCCTGTAGGGCTTGAGCAAATCGGTAGCACTTGTGGGAACAGGGCTACGGCGACCTGATGGAGAGTGTCACCGCAAGCACAGGTGACAGGCGGTAATGGCCAACCTGGATCCCGGATTTGGGAGAAGCCGCTTATCTGTAAGCGACGCGCTAAAAGGTGGCGGGTTCGAGATTCTGTGTTCACTTAGCGCGCAGTTTTGACTGGTCTGACGCCTTCGCGAGCAAGCCCGCTCCCACACTTAATCTCTGCCGAACACAAATCCATGCACACTGGAGATCTAATGTGGGAGCGGGCTTGCTCGCGAAGCAGGCAACTCGGTGCTACTGACTCAGCACTCGACGGCGCTAACCGCCAACCCGCCCCGCGATGTCTCTTTATATTTGTCATGCATGTCCGCGCCGGTATCACGCATCGTGCGGATGACGCGATCCAGCGAGATAAAGTGCTGACCATCCCCGCGCAACGCCATCTGCGCCGCGTTGATCGCTTTCACCGCGGCAATCGCATTGCGCTCGATACACGGCACTTGCACCAGTCCGCCCACCGGGTCGCAGGTCAGGCCGAGGTTGTGTTCCAGACCGATTTCCGCCGCGTTGCACAACTGCTCCGGAGTCGCGCCAAGAATCTCCGCCAGTCCCGCCGCCGCCATGGCGCAGGCCGAACCGACTTCCCCCTGACAACCCACTTCCGCACCGGAAATCGAAGCGTTCTTCTTGCACAGAATCCCCACCGCTGCGGCGCTGAGGAAATAGTCGACGACATTGGCGTCCGTCACCACTTCACTGAACTTCATAAAGTAGTGCAACACCGCCGGAATAATCCCCGCCGCGCCGTTGGTCGGTGCCGTTACCATGCGCCCGCCGGCAGCGTTCTCTTCGTTGACCGCCAGGGCGAACAGGTTGACCCACTCCATGGCGCTCAAGGTCGAGCCGATGACGTTGGGCTTACCCAATTCCTGCAAGCTGCGGTGCAACTTGGCCGCGCGGCGGCGCACATTCAGTCCGCCGGGCAGGATGCCTTCGTGCTTGAGGCCCTGTTCGACGCAATCCTGCATGGCGCGCCAGAGTTTCATCAGGCCACTGCGGATTTCTTCTTCGCTGCGCCAGACCTTCTCGTTGGCCATCATCAGTTCGGCGACGCGCAAGTTGTGCTGCTTGCAGAGGCTGAGCAGTTCGACGGCGCTGGAGAAGTCGTATGGCAACACGGTGCGATCCAGATCGACCACGCCGCTGGAAGCCTGCGCTTCGTCCACGACAAAACCGCCGCCGATGGAATAGTAGGTGTCGCGATGCAGCTCGCCGTTATCGCCTTCGGCAACCAGGGTCATGGCGTTGGGGTGGAAGGGCAGGTTTTCGTCGATCAGGCGCATGTCGCGAGCCCAGATAAACGGCACCGACAGGCGACCGTCGAGCAACAGCGTGTGGGTCTCGCGCAAGGTTTCAATACGAATGCCGATTTGCGACGGATCGATTGCGTCCGGCCACTCGCCCATCAGCCCCATGATCACCGCGTTGTCGCTGCCGTGACCGATGCCGGTGGCCGACAGCGACCCATAAAGCTGAACTTCGACGCGCCGCACTTGTTCCAAAAGACCCTGTTCACGCAAACCTTGCACGAACAGCGCGGCGGCCCGCATGGGTCCCACGGTGTGCGAACTGGAAGGACCGATGCCGATTTTGAACAGGTCGAAAACGCTGATAGCCATTACTGCCGAACTCCTGGATGTGCCAACTCCAGGCGCAAAAGCGCCCAGTGACGGAGCTGCTACGCTCAAGCTGCAATCCGCCGAGATGGCCGCATCATCAGGCTTTTGCCGTGTCGTTCGACGTCTCACACCGACGCACTCATGCTCACCAACGCCGCGGGCGTTTTACGCTGCGTTTTCGCCGTTTTTTTGCGGATCAGAGGGGTAAAGGGGGCTGAAAAAAGCTGTAAACGACGTCACCGACACTGGATGCGACCATCCCTGTACTGGTTACGACGCACCCTGTAGGCGTCAGATTTTCACTGGTACATGATCGTATCGACTCGATTGCAAGGCGCCGTGGTAGAGCTGTCTCCAAAACGCCATCCAACCGCAACCTATAAGTGCGGTGGTCCAGTCGGAACACTGCCAAAAAAAACACCAAGGAGTCCATCCATGAAAGGTTCCCCGTCGTTGTTGTTGGCCGCCATGCTGAGTCTGCCGTTACTGGCTCAAGCTGCAGAACCCGCTCAGTGCAGCACCGTAAACTTCTCCGATGTCGGCTGGACTGACATTACTGTCACCACCGCCACCACCAGCGTCGTTCTCGATGCCCTGGGCTACAAAACCAAAACCACGATGATTTCCGTTCCGGTGACCTACAAGTCCCTGGCCGACGGCAAGAACATGGATGTGTTCCTGGGTAACTGGATGCCGACCATGGAAAACGACATCAAGGCCTACCGCGATGCCGGCACCGTGGAGACCCTGCGCGCCAACCTGGAAAACGCAAAATACACACTCGCCGTGCCCGAAGAGTTGTATAACAAGGGTCTGAAGGATTTCGCCGACATCGCCAAGTTCAAGAAAGAACTCGACGGCAAAATCTACGGCATCGAACCAGGCAACGACGGCAACCGCCTGATCCAGAGCATGATCGACAAGAACGCCTTCGGCTTGAAAGACGCCGGCTTCAAGGTGGTCGAGTCCAGCGAGGCAGGCATGCTCTCGCAAGTCGATCGCGCCCAGCGCCGCAACACCGCCGTGGTGTTCCTGGGCTGGGAACCGCACCCAATGAACACTCGTTTCAAGATGAAGTACCTGACAGGCGGCGACGACTTTTTCGGCCCGAACTTCGGTCAGGCGACCATCTTCACCAACACCCGCAAGGGCTATGCGCAGGAATGCAGCAACGTGGGTCAGTTGCTGAAAAACCTGGTGTTCACCCTCGACATGGAAAGCACGCTGATGGGCAACGTCCTGGACGACAAAATGAAGCCTGACGCGGCCGCCAAGGCCTGGCTGAAAAAGAATCCACAGGTCCTCGATACCTGGCTCGCTGGCGTGACCACCATTGACGGTAAACCAGGCCTGGAGGCCGTGAAAGCCAAGCTCGCGCAGTAATCGCTTACGCCGGGCGAGTTCGCTCGCCCGGGCTGTTTATTTCCTTGCATGCGGACGTTCACTACCATGCTGATTGATCAGAAAATACCTCTAGGCCAGTACATCGCGGGCTTCGTTGAATGGTTGACGCAACACGGCGCCAACACCTTCGACGCCATCGCCGTGTCACTGGAAACGATGATCCACGGCGTGACTTTCGCGCTGACCTGGTTCAACCCGCTGGCATTGATCGGCCTCATCGCTCTACTGGCACACTTCATTCAACGAAAGTGGGGGCTGACTGTTTTCGTCATTGCCTCCTTCCTGCTGATCCTCAATCTGGGGTACTGGCAGGAAACCATGGAAACCCTCGCCCAGGTGCTCTTCGCGACCCTGGTCTGCGTGGTCATCGGCGTGCCGTTGGGCATCGTCGCCGCGCACAAACCGATGTTCTACACACTGATGCGGCCGGTGCTCGATCTGATGCAGACCGTGCCGACTTTCGTGTACCTCATTCCTACCCTGACCCTCTTCGGTCTGGGTGTGGTCCCGGGCCTGATCTCCACGGTAGTGTTCGCGATTGCCGCGCCTATCCGCCTGACCTACCTGGGTATCCGCGATGTACCCGCAGAATTGATGGACGCCGGCAAAGCCTTCGGCTGCTCACGCCGTCAACTGCTCGCACGCATCGAACTGCCCTACGCCATGCCAAGCATCGCGGCCGGTATCACCCAGTGCATCATGCTGTCGCTGTCGATGGTGGTGATCGCGGCACTGGTGGGCGCCGACGGTCTGGGCAAACCCGTGGTCAACGCACTGAACACTGCTGATATCGCCCTAGGCTTCGAAGCCGGCCTGGCGATCGTATTGCTGGCGATCATGCTCGACCGTATCTGCAAACAACCCGACGCTAAAGTAGGGGGTGACGCATGAGCATTATTCGCTTCGAAGACGTCGACGTAATCTTTTCCAAAGACCCGCGTGAAGCGCTCAAGCTTCTCGACCAGGGCATGACCCGTGACCAGATCCTGAAAAAGACCGGGCAGATTGTGGGCGTTGAAAAAGCCAGCCTGGACGTCGAAAAAGGTGAAATCTGCGTATTGATGGGCCTGTCCGGCTCCGGTAAATCAAGCCTGCTGCGCTGCATCAACGGCCTCAACACCGTCAGCCGCGGCAAGCTGTTCGTCGAGCACGAAGGCAAGCAGATCGATATCGCGTCCTGCACCCCGGCAGAACTGAAAATGATGCGCACCAAGCGTATCGCGATGGTGTTCCAGAAATTCGCCCTGATGCCTTGGCTGACAGTGCGCGAGAACATCAGTTTCGGTCTGGAAATGCAGGGTCGCCCGGAAAAGGAACGGCGCAAGCTGGTGGACGACAAGCTTGAGCTGGTGGGCCTGACCCAGTGGCGCAACAAGAAGCCTGACGAACTCTCCGGCGGTATGCAGCAACGTGTGGGCCTGGCCCGTGCGCTGGCGATGGACGCCGACATCCTGTTGATGGACGAACCGTTCTCGGCACTCGACCCGCTGATCCGCCAAGGCCTGCAAGACGAACTGCTGGAACTGCAAAGCAAGCTGAACAAAACCATCGTGTTCGTGAGCCACGACCTCGATGAAGCCCTGAAGCTGGGCAGCCGTATCGCGATCATGAAAGACGGTCGGATCGTCCAGTACAGCAAGCCTGAAGAGATCGTGTTGAACCCGGCGGACGATTACGTGCGGACTTTCGTCGCGCACACCAATCCGCTGAACGTTCTGTGCGGTCGCAGCCTGATGCGCACGCTGGACAACTGCAAACGCATCAACGGTTCGGTGTGCCTCGATCCGGGTGGCGATTCGTGGCTGGACCTGGCCGAAGGCAATACCATCAAAGGCGCCCGCCAGAACGGTGCGAGCCTGGACCTGCAGAACTGGATTCCAGGGCAAGCGGTTGAAGGCTTGGGTCGTCGACCGACGCTGGTGGACTCGAATATCGGCATGCGCGATGCGCTGCAGATTCGATATCAGACGGGCAACAAACTGGTGCTGCACGACAACAACAAAGTTGTCGGGATTCTGGGTGACAGCGAGCTGTACCACGCGCTGCTCGGCAAGAACCTGGGGTAAGGCAGCAGATACAAAAACGCCGCGAGAGGATCGCGGCGTTTTTGTTTATGGGATATCGGGTGATGCAGTGTTGAAGTTGAAGCCCCCATCGCCAGCAGGCTGGCTCCCACATTGGAATGCATTCTCTTGTGGGAGCCAGCCTGCTGGCGATGAAGCCGACGCGGTGCTTCAGACCGAAACAACGCGTCCTTGATTACTCAGCTATAAACCCGGCCAAGGAGCTGCCGATGGCTTTCAAACTGATCGAGCACGTCACGGGTGATCTGATCCTGAGTGAAGCCCATCAAGTCGTAATCCTGGCTGCCGTTGTGCAGGTACACCTCGGCGCGGTAGTAGCGTGCACGCGGTTCATCAGCGCTTTCAGCCGAGACCGTGTCGCTCGCCGCCGCCAGGTAGCCATCCAGGCTCACTTCGTAGACAAAAGGGTTGCCCTCTTCCATCTCGATTCGCACGCCCATGCAACGCTTGGATTTACCCAGCAACGTTTGCACTTCCAGGCCTTGACCGCGCAATTGCACCGCTGCCTCTTCCAGCGCCGGGCTGACTTGCTTGTCCATGAAACGCTGAACGATCGACTGGTTCGGTTGCAGGTCCAGCTGCGTCAGACGCTCGCTGAAACCACGACGACCGCGGGCCGCGAGTTCCGCTTGCTCCTGTTCGATCTGCACGTCCTGGCGCATGGCCTTGTGCAAGCCGAACATGAAGAACACCAGCACCACCGAGAACGGCAGACCGGCCAGCACCACCATGGTTTGCATGGCTTCGAAGTTACCGGCGAACAGCAGGCCGATGGTCACCAGCGTGATCACCGCCGACCAGAAGATCCGCAGCCAGTGCGGCGCATCTTCGTCGACATTGCCGCCCTTGCACGAAAGGTTGGCCATCATCACCGCGCCGGAATCCGCCGGGGTCAGGAACAGCACGAAACCGACGAAAATCGACACGCCGATCACAATCTTCGACGCCGGGTAATGCTCAAGCAGTTGGTAAATCGCCATCGACGGCTGTTCAAGCGCCGTCTTCCCGAGCTCCACCGCCCCATGGTTCATCACCAGGTCCAGGGCCGAGTTACCGAAGATCGACAGCCACGCCAAGGTGAAGCCCAACGGGATCAGCAGCACGCCGGCCACCAGTTCACGCACCGTGCGACCACGGGAAATACGCGCGATAAACATGCCGACGAATGGGGCCCAGGAAATCCACCAGGCCCAGTAGAACAAGGTCCACAGGCCCATCCAGCGCTCGCTCTTCTCGCCACTGCCTTCGTACACATAGAGGTCGAAGGTTTTCAGCACGATACCGTTGAGGTAGTCACCGATGTTCTGCACGAAGCCGTTGAGCAAGTGCAGGGTCGGACCGAACAGCAGCACGAAAATCAGCAAGCCGCTGAACAGCACGATGTTCAGGTTGGACAGACGGCGAATACCGTTTTCCACGCCGGACACAGCCGCGATGGTCGCCACGGTGCTCATCACGATGATCACGATCAGCAGGTTGGTGTTGTTGTGCTCCATGCCGAACAGGTTTTCAAGGCCCGACGACACTTGCAGCGAACCGATCCCCAGGTTCGTCACCAGACCCAGCAGGGTCACGAACATGCCGAAGCCGTCCACCGCGTGACCGGCTGCGCCCTTGACCCAACGCTCGCCAACCAGCGGGTACAGCGCCGAACGCAACGCCAGCGGTTGGTTATGACGGTAGGCGAAGTAAGCAACGGCCAAACCGACCAAGGCGTAGATCGCCCAGCCGTGCAGGCCCCAGTGCAGGAACGTCAGTTGTACCGCCTGACGTGCGGCAAGGTTGCTGCCGGCCACGCCTTCCGGCGGATTGAAGTAGTGGTCCAGCGGTTCGGAAGCACCGAAATACAACAGCGATATGCCGATGCCCGACGAGAACAGCATCCCCGCCCAGGCGCCGTAGCTGAAGTCCGGGGTGTCGTCCTTGCTGCCCAGCTTGAGTTTGCCGTAGGACGAAAACGCCAGGCCAACGACGAATACCAGATAGGCGGCAATCACCACCATGTAGTACCAGCCGAAGCTGCGGGACAACCAGGCCTGGGCGATGCCGAGCAATCTGCCGGCCTCTTGCGGGGCGATGATCAGAATGGCGGTCAACAACAGAATCAACGCGGTAGAGGTGTAGAACACCCAACCGTTGACCGTCACCTTCTCGGGTGGGGTCTTTATTAGAGAGGCAGAACTCATGGCACAGATGCTCCAGGCAGTGCGAGAGAAGAACACAAGGCAACGCGGTACCCGACTAATCGGTTAGTTGGCAGCCGACCGACGGGTGATATAAAGACACCCCGAAAAAAGCCCGAAGCCCGGGAGCGCCAGTGCGCGTGGGTTTCGAGCGATTTCGGATGTCGTTTTTCCGCCCACTACACGTAGGAAAAACCTGTAGGCAGCGACGATTTGTCGCAGATCTTATTCTTTGTTGATTGAACGTTCAATCAAAACAAAATAGACTGGCCCTCAATCCGATAGACGTTTGACGTCCACCGGAAGGCCTAAGGAGATGTGCAAGATGCCCAAGGTCGGTATGCAACCCATCCGCCGCCAGCAATTGATCGAAGCCACATTGCAGGCCGTCGATCAGGTCGGAATGGGGGACGCCAGCATTGCGCTGATCGCCCGTTTGGCCGGTGTCTCGAATGGCATCATCAGTCACTATTTTCAGGACAAGAACGGCCTGATTGCTGCCACGGCGCAGTACCTGATGAGCGTCCTGAGCGAGAACGTCACCGCGCGCCGTCAGGCGCTGGAGGACAGCAGCCCGCGGGCGCACCTCCAGGTGATCATCGAAGGCAACTTTGACGCCAGCCAGGTCAATGGCCCGGCAATGAAAACCTGGCTGGCCTTCTGGGCCACCAGCATGCACCACCCGTCTTTGCACCGGTTGCAGCGGATTAACGATCACCGTCTGTATTCCAACCTGTGCTGCCAGTTCCGCCGCGTATTGCCGCTCGATGACGCGCGCAGTGCAGCCCGGGGCCTGGCAGCCCTCATTGACGGTTTGTGGTTGCGCGGCGCGCTGTCGGGAGATGCTTTCGACACTGAGCAAGCGCACCAGATCGCTTACGAATACATGGATTTTCAATTGGCCAAGCAGGTGAGTTAGAGCACACATAACCGCTCAACCCCTGAACTGCTACTGATCGGTGTTGCCACACCTATATGGCTTCACCGCAGTGGCCTACGCCAACCACTTATGCACTTGCGAGGACTTTATGGCCCGTTTCGAACTGCAAAAACTCTACATCGATGGCGGTTACTCCGACGCCAGCAGCGACGCCACTTTCGAAGCCATCAACCCGGCTAACGGTGAAGTCCTCGCAAAAGTACAACGTGCGACCCAGTCAGACGTCGAGCGCGCTGTCGTCAGCGCCGAAAAGGGCCAGAAAATCTGGGCCGCGATGACCGCCATGGAGCGTTCGCGCATCCTGCGTCGTGCCGTGGACATCCTGCGCGAGCGCAACGATGAACTGGCCGCTTTGGAAACCCTGGACACCGGCAAGTCGTTCTCCGAAACCAAGTATGTCGACATCGTTACCGGTGCTGACGTGCTGGAATACTACGCAGGCCTGGTGCCCGCCATCGAAGGCGAGCAGATCCCGCTGCGCACCACGTCGTTCGTTTACACCCGTCGCGAGCCGCTGGGCGTCGTGGCCGGTATCGGCGCGTGGAACTACCCGATCCAGATCGCCCTGTGGAAATCCGCCCCTGCCCTGGCAGCCGGTAACGCGATGATCTTCAAGCCAAGCGAAGTCACTTCCCTGACCACGCTGAAACTGGCCGAAATCTACACAGAAGCAGGCCTGCCAGCCGGCGTGTTCAACGTCCTGACCGGCAGCGGCCGTGAAGTCGGCACCTGGCTGACCGAGCACCCACGCATCGAAAAAATCTCCTTCACCGGCGGCACCGACACCGGCAAGAAGGTCATGGCCAGCGCTTCCGCTTCGTCGCTGAAAGACGTGACCATGGAACTGGGCGGCAAATCCCCGCTGATCATCTTCGACGACGCCGACCTCGATCGCGCCGCCGACACCGCGATGATGGCCAACTTCTACAGCTCTGGTCAGGTCTGCACCAACGGTACTCGCGTGTTCGTACCGACTCACCTGAAAGCGGCTTTCGAAGCCAAGATCGCTGAGCGCGTTGCGCGCATCCGCATCGGCAACCCGGAAGACGAGAACACCAATTTCGGCCCGCTGGTCAGCTTCGCCCACATGGAAAGCGTGCTGGGTTACATCGCCAAAGGTAAGGAAGAAGGCGCTCGCGTTCTGTGCGGCGGCAGCCGTCTGACCGAAGGCGACTTCGCCAAAGGCGCGTTCGTGGCACCGACCGTGTTCACCGACTGCACCGACGAGATGACCATCGTTCGCGAAGAAATCTTTGGCCCGGTGATGGCGATCCTGACGTACGACACCGAAGAAGAAGTGATTCGTCGCGCCAACGACACCGACTTCGGCCTGGCCGCCGGTATCGTCACCAAGGACCTGAACCGCGCCCACCGCGTGATTCATCAACTGGAAGCCGGTATCTGCTGGATCAACGCCTGGGGCGAGTCCGACGCAAAGATGCCGGTCGGCGGCTACAAGCAGTCGGGCGTGGGCCGTGAGAACGGCATCAGCTCGCTGAACAACTTCACACGCATCAAATCGGTACAGGTCGAACTGGGCGATTACGCCTCGGTTTTCTAAGCCCCGGCTGAAAACCCTGTAGCAGCTGCCGAGGTACGAGGCTGCGTTGCGCGTCCGCAGGACCGCCCTCAGAGGGTCGCTGCGCGACCCAACGCAGCCTCGTGCCTCGGCAGCTGCTACAGGTGACCTGACCAACTTCAAAGAGGGTGCATTTAATGTCCCAAGAATTCGATTACATCATCATCGGTGCCGGCTCGGCCGGTAACACCCTGGCGACCCGTCTGACTGAAGACGAAGGCGTCACCGTCCTGCTGCTCGAAGCAGGCGGCCCGGACTACCGTCTGGACTTCCGCACGCAAATGCCGGCCGCTTTGGCGTTCCCACTGCAGGGTCGTCGCTACAACTGGGCCTACGAAACCGATCCAGAGCCACACATGGACGGTCGCCGGATGGAATGCGGTCGCGGCAAAGGCCTGGGTGGTTCTTCGCTGATCAACGGCATGTGCTACATCCGCGGCAACGCGATGGACTATGACAACTGGGCCAAGCTGCCAGGTCTGGAAGACTGGGATTACCTGAACTGCCTGCCGTATTTCCGCAAGGCCGAAACCCGCGACATCGGCCCGAACGACTACCACGGTGGCGACGGTCCGGTCAGCGTGACCACGCCGAAAGCCGGCAACAACCCGCTGTTCCACGCGATGGTTGAAGCAGGCGTGCAAGCCGGTTACCCGCGTACCGAAGACTTGAACGGTTACCAGCAAGAAGGCTTCGGCCCGATGGACCGCACCGTGACGCCGAACGGCCGTCGCGCCAGCACCGCTCGCGGTTACCTGGACACGGCCAAGAAGCGCTCGACCCTGACCATCGTCACCCACGCCCTGACCGACAAGATCCTGTTCGAAGGCAAGCGTGCCGTTGGCGTGCGTTACCTGATCGGCGCCGCTGAAGAGCGCGTTGAAGCCCGTGCCCGCAAAGAAGTGCTGCTGTGCTCCGGCGCCATCGCTTCGCCGCAGATTCTGCAACGCTCCGGCGTCGGCCCGGCCGAACTGCTGAACAAGCTCGACATCCCGGTGGTCCATGACCTGCCAGGCGTCGGCGAAAACCTGCAGGACCACCTTGAGTTGTACCTGCAATACGCTTGCACCCAACCGGTCTCGCTGTACCCGTCGCTGCTCTGGTACAACCAGCCAGCCATCGGTGCCGAGTGGCTGTTCAACGGCACCGGCATCGGCGCCAGCAACCAGTTCGAAGCCGGCGGTTTCATCCGTACCCGCGAAGAATTCGATTGGCCGAACATCCAGTACCACTTCCTCCCAGTTGCCATTAACTACAACGGCAGCAACGGCGTGAAAGAGCACGGCTTCCAGGCGCACATGGGTTCCATGCGTTCGCCGAGCCGTGGTCGCATCCAGGCCAAGTCCAAGGATCCGCGCGAGTACCCGAGCATCCTGTTCAACTACATGGCCACCGAGCAGGACTGGCAAGAATTTCGCGATGGCATCCGCCTGACCCGCGAAATCATGCAACAGCCTGCACTGGATGCTTTCCGTGGCCGCGAAATCAGCCCGGGCATCGACGTGCAAACCGATGAGCAGCTCGACAAGTTCATCCGCGAACACGCCGAAACCGCGTTCCACCCGTCCTGCTCTTGCAAGATGGGCACCGACGACATGGCCGTGGTCGATGGCGAAGGTCGTGTGCACGGCATGCAAGCCCTGCGCGTGGTCGATGCCTCGATCATGCCGATCATCACCACCGGCAACCTGAACGCGCCAACGATCATGATCGCCGAGAAAATCGCCGACAAGATCCGTGGTCGCCAGCCGCTGCCGCGTAGCACGGCTGATTACTTCGTGGCCGGCGATGCGCCGGTGCGGGGCAAGCCGTTGCGGGATGTGAGCCTGACTGCTCAGTAAGGCGTAACACCGCGGTGCTGCCTTCGCGAGCAAGCCCGCTCCCACAGAAGATCTTCAGTGAACACAGATTTTGTGAACACCCAAGATCAAATGTGGGAGCGGGCTTGCTCGCGAAGGGGCACGACCAGCCAACTCATCTAAACCTGGCACACCTGGGTAATTCCTTCCTACACCGCTCCGCCCTTGATCCTACCCCCCACGCAGGCCTAATCTAGCGCCACGCAAACGTTTCACCCCCCCTTCGCAACATCGCTACACCGCTACACCGCCACTCCAGACCAAGGAGGTTCCCGAATGTTCGATTTCCACCCCCAGCTCAAGCAGCGCTTCGCTGCCTTGCGCACGGGCGCTGAATTCTTTTCGCTGCGTTACGTGCGCGAGTCCGGCCAGTACCTGTCGGTGCGCAAGAATGTCGCTGAACCTCCAAGCCTGAGCCGTGACGAAGGCGCGATGCTGACCGTGCGCGTCAACGGCGTCGAAGCCTACGCCGCGACCAACGACCTGTCGCAACAAGGCCTGCAAGCGGCCCTTGAGCGCGCCGAGCAACAAGCCCGCCGACTCAAGCCCCACGCCTTGCTCGACCTGCGCGAACAAGCCGTCTCCAGCGACCGTGCCGACTACTTTTCGCCGAACCTCGACCAGCCCTTCCCGTCCCTGAGCGATTGCTACCAACTGCTCGGCGCCGAATCCGCGTCCGTGCCCAAGGACGAGCGACTGGTGAACTGGCAGGTGAGCATCGGCATCACCAACGTCGAGCAAATCTACCTCAGCAGCGCTGGCGCCGAACTGCGTCAGGCCCAGCGGTTCGTCTACCCGAGCCTGGAAGTCACCGCCTACGACGGCAGCGACAGCCAGACCCGCACCCTCGGCCGCGAGAACTTCGGCCAGCAGGGTGGCTTTGATGTGATCAGTCGCTGTGGCCTGGTCGGTGCCGGGCCGAAAGTCGCCGACCAGGCGCTGCAATTGCTGTTGGCGCCGAACACCCCGCAAGGTCCTCGCGACCTGCTGCTGATGCCCGACCAGATGATGCTGCAGATCCACGAATCCATCGGTCACCCGCTGGAGCTGGACCGCATCCTGGGCGATGAGCGCAATTACGCCGGCACCAGTTTCGTCAAGGCAGAAGACTTTGGCAGCCTGCAATACGGCTCGAAACTGCTCAACGTAACCTTCGATCCCGATATTCCCGAGCAGCTCGCCAGCTACGGCCATGACGACGACGGCACCGCTGCGAGCAAGCAATTCCTGATTAAAGAAGGCCTGCTGCTGCGCCCACTGGGCGGCGCGCTGTCGCAATTCCGGGCCGGCATGGACGGCGTCGCCAACAGCCGCGCCTGTGGCTGGAACCGTCCGCCGATCGACCGCATGGCCAACCTGAACATTGAGCCCGGCGATCAACCCCTGGAACAACTGATCGGCAACATCGAGCACGGCATCATGATGTCGACCAACCGCTCGTGGTCCATCGACGATGCGCGCAACAAGTTCCAGTTCGGTTGCGAATGGGCGCAGTTGATCGAAAACGGCGAACTCAAAGGTGTGGTGAAAAACCCGAACTACCGGGCGATTTCCGCGCACTTCTGGAAGAGCCTCAGCGCCGTCGGCGATGCGAACACCGTCAAGGTCCTCGGCACGCCGAACTGCGGCAAGGGCGAACCGAATCAGGTGATCCGCGTCGGCCATGCCTCGCCGGCCTGCGTGTTCAGCAACGTGGATGTATTTGGGGGAGACGCCTGATGAACACTTCAAACACTCAGGCCGAGTCGTTCAAGGCTTTGGTCAACTGGCTGCGCGATGCGATTCGCGAGCCGGAGCAGTTCACCCTCAGCTACGCTGCCGAGTCCTCGGCCTTCGTGCGTTTCAACCACGCCAAGGTGCGTCAGGCCGGTCAGGTGCAGCAGGCGAGCGTCGGTTTCAAACTGATCAACGATGGCCGGCATGCCGACCTGAACATTACCCTTTCCGGTGATGCGGAAGTCGACGTTCAGCGTCTGGCCGAAGGTCTGCAACAACTGCGCGAAACCTTGCCGCTGCTGCCGCAAGATCCTTACCTGCTGCTCAACCACAATGGCTGGCAGAGCAAGAACGTGCAGGCGCATCCGCTGCCGGACACCGAGCAAGTGGTCGCTGAAATCACCCAGGCGGCCGAAGGGCTGGACCTGGTCGGCTTCTACGCCGCCGGGCCGATCAGCCGCGGTTTCGCCAGTTCCTCGGGCGCGTTCGGCTGGCATCAGGCCAACAGTTTCAATTTCGATTTCAGTCTGTTCCACGACAATGGCCAAGCGGTGAAGGCCAGCTACGCCGGGCACGACTGGAACAGCGAAGGGTTTGCCAAACGCTTTGCGCAGGCCCGCGAGCAGTTGGCGTTCCTGGGCAGACCGCAACGCACCCTGGCGCCGGGTCAGTACCGCGCCTACCTGGCGCCGGCTGCCTTGGGAGAATTCATGGACATGCTGGGCTGGGGCGGTTTCTCGGCGCAGTCGATTGCCAGCAAACACAGTCCGCTGCAGAAGCTTTATGCAGGCGACAGTTCGTTCAGCCCGCTGGTGTCGGTCGATGAAAAAGTCAGCGGCTCGTTGAGCCCGGCATTCTCCGGCGAAGGTTATCCGCGCAGCGATCTTGGCTTGATCGTCAATGGCAAGGCGGGCGCGCAGATGGTCAGTTCACGCAGTGCGGCCGAATATGGCCTGACCGCCAACGGCGCCGGCGGCGGTGAAATGCCGAGCGCAGTGAACATGGCAGCCGGTACGTTGCCTGACGCAGAGATTCTCAAGCAACTGGGCACGGGTTTGTACATCAGCAACCTCTGGTACCTGAACTACTCGGACCAACCGGCGGCACGCCTGACCGGCATGACGCGGTTTGCGACGTTCTGGGTCGAGAACGGCGAGATTCAGGCGCCGGTGAGTACGATGCGGTTTGATGACAGTGCCTATAGTTTGCTCGGTTCGCAGCTCGAAGCGTTGACCGAGGAGCGCGAGCTGATGTTGTCGGCCAGCACCTACAGTCAGCGGGCGACTGCCTCGGCGTTGTTGCCGGGAGCGCTCGTCAGCCGACTCACGTTAACGCTGTAAACACCCCGTAGCAGCTGCCGAGGCACGAGGCTGCGTTGCGTGTCCGCAGGACCGCCCTCGGGGGCTACTTCGTAGCCCAACGCAGCCTCGTGCCTCGACAGCTGCTACAGGGTTTCATCGTTCTGCAGATCGTGTCATTTCACACTAACAAGAGGTCCCATGCCCAACCGCCCGCCTCTCGACGCTGTCACCGCCCGCTGGGTGCCGTGGGTCGTCGCCATCGCGTTCTTCATGCAATCCCTCGACGGGACCATCCTCAACACCGCCCTGCCCGCCATGGCCCGAGATCTCGCCGAAGATCCGCTGCGCATGCAGGGCGTGATCATTGCCTACATGCTCACCGTCGCGCTGCTGATCCCCGCCTCGGGCTGGATCGCCGACCGTTTCGGCACCAAGAAAATCTTCTTCGGCGCCATCCTTCTCTTCAGCCTCGGCTCGCTACTCTGTGCGTTGTCGAGCACCCTGAGCATGCTGATCGGCGCCCGGGTGATTCAGGGCCTGGGCGGCGCGCTGATGCTGCCGGTCGGGCGATTGGTGGTGCTGCGCGCCTACCCGCGCTCGGAGCTGGTGCGGATCATGGGCTTCATTACCATACCCGGTCTGCTTGGCCCATTGATCGGCCCGACCATGGGCGGCTGGATGGTCGAATACCTGACCTGGCACTGGATATTCCTGATCAACCTGCCGGTGGGCGCTGTCGGTTGCTACGCCGTGTGGAGGTTCATCCCCGACCTGCGTGGCAGCGAACGCACGCGTTTCGACAGCCTCGGCTTTTTGCTGTTTGGTGCGGCGATGGTGCTGATCACCGTCGCCATGGAAGGCCTCGGCGAACTGCACCTGCCGCACTTGCGCGTGATGTTGTTGCTGTTCGGTGGCATGGCGTGTCTGGCGGCGTATTGGTTACGCGCCGGACACATCGATAATCCGCTGTTCGCGCCGTCGCTGTTCAAGACCCGGACGTTTGCCGTGGGCATTCTCGGCAACCTGTTCGCCCGCCTGGGCAGCGGCGCCTTGCCGTTCCTCGTGCCATTGCTGCTTCAAGTGGCGTTGGGTTACTCACCGTCCCAGGCCGGGATGAGCATGTTGCCGCTGGCGGCTGCGGCGATGGTTGCCAAATCGGTGGCACGGCCGCTGATTGAACGCCTGGGCTATCGCATCGTCCTCACCGGCAACACCCTGGCGCTGGGGCTGATGCTGGCGAGCATGGGCCTGGTCAGCGAACAGACGCCGTACTGGCTGCTGCTGGGGATGCTGGCAATTCTCGGCGCGATCAACTCCTTGCAGTTCACTGCAATGAACACCGTGACCCTGATCGACCTCGACGACGCCAGCGCCAGCAGCGGCAACAGCCTGCTGTCGGTGGTTGCGCAATTGTCCCTGAGCCTTGGCGTTGCCTGCGCTGGCGCGCTGCTTGGCGGCTTTACCGCAGAGATCGGAAATGATGGTGTGGACACGGTGCTGGGCGCGTTCCAGCTGACATTTGTGACGGTCGGAATCATGGCAATGCTGGCCGCGACGATCTTCTCGCAGCTTTCACCGAAGGATGGTCGACGGACGGTCAGCCGCGAGCACGATATAGAGCACTGACTTGTAGCAGCTGCCGAGGCACGAGGCTGCGTTGCGTGTCCGCAGGACCGCCCTCGGGGGCCGCTTCGCAGCCCAACGCAGCCTCGTGCCTCGACAGCTGCTACGGCTACTCGTCCAGAAGTTGCAGGTGGAGCGCGCGGGACTGATACACTGCGCGACATTTTGTTTTGCAGGCCAGTCCCGTGACCACCATCGCCACCGCTTTTAATACTTTGCCGCTGTCCGCCGCCATGCTGGCTAACCTCGACTCCCTCGGTTATGCCCAGATGACGCCGATCCAGGCGCAAAGCTTGCCGGTGATCCTCAAGGGGATGGACCTGATCGCCCAGGCCAAGACCGGCAGCGGCAAGACCGCGGCCTTCGGTATCGGCCTGCTGAACCCGATCAATCCGCGCTTCTTCGGTTGCCAGGCGCTGGTCATCTGCCCGACGCGTGAGCTGGCCGACCAGGTCGCCAAGGAACTCCGTCGTCTGGCCCGCGCCGAGGACAACATCAAGATCCTGACCCTGTGCGGCGGCGTGTCCTTCGGCCCACAGATCGGCTCTCTGGAGCACGGCGCGCACATCATCGTCGGCACCCCGGGCCGCCTGCAGCAACATTTGCGCAAAGGTTCGCTGGTGCTCCACGGCCTGAACACGCTGATCCTCGACGAAGCCGACCGCATGCTCGACATGGGTTTCTACGATTCCATCGAAGAAATCATCGCCCAGTGCCCGGAGCGTCGCCAGACCCTGCTGTTCTCCGCCACGTACCCGACGGGCATCAAGCAGTTGGCCGCGAAGTTCATGCGCAACCCTCAGATCGTGAAGGCCGAGGCGTTCCATGACGACACGCAGATCGAGCAGCGTTTCTACGAAATTTCCCCGGAAGAGCGCATGGACGCCGTGGTCAAAGTCCTCGCGCATCATCGTCCGGCCTCCTGCGTGGCCTTCTGCTTCACCAAGCAGCAAGTTCAGGAAACCGTCGATCACCTGACCTCCAAAGGCATCTCCGCTGTCGGCCTGCACGGCGATCTGGAACAGCGTGACCGTGACCAGGTACTGGCCATGTTCGCCAACCGCAGTACTTCGGTACTCGTTGCCACCGACGTCGCCGCTCGCGGTCTGGACATCGATGCGCTGGACATGGTGATCAACGTCGAACTGGCCCGTGACTCGGAAATCCACATCCACCGTGTCGGCCGTACCGGTCGCGCTGGCGAGAAAGGCATCGCGATCAGCCTGGTCGCACCGTCCGAAGCCCACCGCGCCCAAGCCATCGAGCAACTGCAGAATTCGCCGTTGAGCTGGGATCAGCTGGACAACCTCAAGTCCCAGGGCGGCGCACCGCTGCTGCCGGTGATGAGCACGCTGGTCATCGGCGCTGGCCGTAAAGACAAGGTTCGCCCGGGTGACATTCTCGGCGCACTGACCGGCGATGCCGGTATTCCGGGCGCTCAGGTCGGCAAGATCGCCATTTTCGACTTCCAGGCGTATGTGGCTGTGGAACGCGGGATCGCCAAGCAAGCCTTGCAGCGCCTGAACGACGGCAAGATCAAAGGTCGTTCGCTGCGCGTTCGTATCCTTTAAGAACGCCGCGACCCCTGTGGGAGCTGGCCTGCCAGCGATGGCATCGACTCGGTCTGACTGGTAAACCGATTCGATGCCATCGCCGGCAGGCCAGCTCCCACATTTGATTGCATTCCAGATCAGCTCTTGTGTGAGGACACCGTTTTGCGCTCTACCGAAGTCGTGATCATTGGCGCTGGCGCCGCAGGGTTGATGTGTGCGCTGACCGCCGCCGGGCGTGGGCGCAAAGTGATGCTGCTCGACCATGCGAACAAGGCTGGCAAGAAAATCCTGATGTCGGGCGGTGGCCGCTGCAATTTCACCAACATGTACACCGAACCGGGCAATTTCCTCTCGCAGAACGAACATTTCTGCAAATCCGCACTGGCGCGCTACACCCAGTGGGATTTCATCGGCATGGTCGCCAAGCACGGCGTGCCGTACCACGAGAAGAAACTCGGCCAGTTGTTCTGCGATAACAAATCCAGCGACATCCTCGAGATGCTGCTCAATGAGTGCGATCAGGTTGGCGTGAGCTTGCACCTGGACACCTCGATCCAGACCATCGAAAAGCTGGAAAGCGGTTACTTGCTGGACACCACGCTGGGCCAGATCACCTGTGAATCCTTGGTGATCGCCACCGGCGGCCTGTCGATCCCGACTCTGGGTGCGACCGGTTTCGGTTATCAGGTTGCCAGGCAATTCGGCCACGAACTGTTGCCGACCCGCGCTGGCCTGGTGCCGTTCACCATCACCGATCAGCTCAAGGAACTGTGCACCGAGCTGTCCGGCACCTCGGTGGATTGCCTGGTGAGCTGCAACGACCAGAGCTTTCGCGAGAACATCCTCTTCACCCACCGCGGTCTCAGCGGTCCGGCGATTTTGCAGATTTCCTCGTTCTGGGAATCCGGCGACACGGTTGAGATCAACCTGATGCCGGACCACGACGTGCCGACCTGGCTGCAACAGCAGCAAGCCGAACGCCCGAACAGCGAGTTGAAAACCCTGCTGGGGGAAATCTTCACCAAGAAGATGGCCAACCTGCTGGCGGACAACTGGTTCGTCTCCAAACCGATGAAGCAGTACACCCACGCAGAAATTGCCGACATCGGCGAAAAACTGGCGAGCTGGAAAGTGGTGCCTGCGGGCACTGAAGGCTATCGCACCGCTGAAGTGACATTGGGCGGCGTCGATACCAACGAGGTGTCGTCCAAGACCATGGAATCGCTGAAAAGCCCGGGCCTGTACTTCATCGGCGAAGTGCTCGACGTCACCGGCCACCTGGGCGGCTTCAACTTCCAATGGGCCTGGGCCTCGGGTTACGCCGCCGCGCAATACGTCTGACCCTGCACCACCCATGTAGGAGTGAGCCTGCTCGCGATTGCGGTCTGACAGACAACATCAATGTTGAATGTTCCGGCCTCATCGCGAGCAGGCTCGCTCCTACAGGTTTTTTGGTTGACCACAAAATAGTGATCGACGCAGGTCCATTGTGGGAGCGGGCTTGCTCGCGAAAGCGGTGTCACAGTCAACTGAGATGTTGAATGTAATGGCCTCTTCGCGAGCAAGCCCGCTCCCACATAGGTGATGTGGTGGTCGTTAAAGGAACAGATTTTGCTGTCAGATGTGATCGACGCCATTGCGTCGGCGTCATTACTGGCTCAATTTAGCGGCATTGCCTCGGAAGGCCTTCGCACTTCATGTCATCGACCTCATTTCGTCAGTCTCTGCGCCGTCTTTGGGCGCTGGATAAATTCAGCTACAGCGTGCGGGTGTTCATCGCCCTGACCGGCAGCATGGCCGTCTGTTGGTATCAGGATGAAATGGGGCTGCTGATCCCGTTGTTCCTGGGGATTATCGCCAGCGCCCTGGCCGAGACCGATGACAGTTGGCAGGGCCGCCTCAACGCGCTGGCCGTGACGCTGGTGTGCTTCAGCGTCGCCGCGCTTTCCGTCGAATTGCTCTTCCCCTACCCCATCATTTTCATCATCGCCCTCGCGTTGGCCAGTTTCGGCCTGACCATGCTCGGCGCCCTCGGCGAACGCTATGGAGCGATTGCCTCGGCGACGTTGATTCTGTCGGTCTACACCATGATCGGTGTGGACCAGCGCGGCGGCGCGGTCACTGATTTCTGGCACGAACCGGTGTTGCTGGTGGCCGGCGCCGCCTGGTATGGCTTGCTCTCGGTGCTGTGGCAGGCGATGTTTTCCAACCAGCCGGTGCAGCAGAGCCTGGCGCGGTTATTCCGTGAATTGGGTTATTACCTGAAACTCAAAGCCTCGCTGTTCGAGCCGATCCGGCAGATGGACGTTGAAGCGCGCCGCCTGGAACTGGCCCAGCAAAATGGTCGCGTGGTGGCGGCTCTCAATGCCGCCAAGGAAATCATCCTGCACCGGGTCGGCAACGGTCGCCCGGGCTCGAAGGTCAGCCGTTACCTCAAGCTGTACTTCCTCGCCCAGGACATCCACGAGCGCGCCAGCTCTTCGCACTACCCTTACAACGCGCTGGCCGAGGCGTTCTTCCACAGCGACGTGCTGTTCCGCTGTCAGCGCCTGCTGCGTCAACAAGGCAAAGCCTGCCGGGCGCTGGCCGAGTCGATCCAGATGCGTCAGCCGTTCATCTATGACGCCAGCTTCGCCGAAGCGTTGAGCGACCTGCACGCCTCCATCGAACACCTGCGCACACAGAGCAACCCAGCCTGGCGCGGCTTGCTGCGTTCCTTGCGGGCGCTGGCAGCCAACCTCGGCACCCTCGACCGCTTGCTCAGCGACGCCAGCAACCCCGACGCCCTGGCCGACGCCACCGACAGCAGTCTGCTCGACCGCTCGCCGCGCAACCTCAAGGATGTGTGGATTCGCTTGCGCACGCAGCTGACGCCGACCTCGCTGCTGTTCCGTCATGCACTGCGCCTGCCCCTGGCGCTGAGCATCGGCTACGGCATGGTGCATTTGATTCACCCGTCCCAGGGTTACTGGATCATCCTCACCACGCTCTTCGTCTGCCAGCCGAACTACGGCGCCACCCGGCGCAAACTCGGGCAACGGATCATCGGCACCGCGATTGGCCTGACGGTGGCGTGGGCGCTGTTCGATCTGTTCCCCAATCCGCTGGTCCAGTCGTGCTTCGCGATTGCCGCCGGGGTGGTGTTCTTTATCAACCGCACCACTCGCTACACCCTGGCCACCGCCGCGATCACCCTGATGGTGCTGTTCTGCTTCAATCAGGTCGGGGATGGTTATGGGCTATTCCTGCCGCGACTGTTCGATACCTTGCTCGGCAGCCTGATCGCCGGGCTGGCGGTGTTCCTGTTCCTGCCCGACTGGCAAGGCAGACGCCTGAACAAGGTGCTGGCCAACACCCTGACCTGCAACAGCATTTACCTGCGCCAGATCATGCAGCAATACGCCGCCGGCAAGAGCGACGACCTGGCCTATCGCCTGGCCCGACGCAACGCGCACAACGCTGACGCGGCATTGTCGACGACGCTGGCCAACATGCTCATGGAGCCGGGGCATTTCCGTAAGGAGGCGGATGTCGGGTTTCGCTTCCTGGTGTTGTCGCACACCTTGCTCAGCTACTTGTCAGGATTGGGGGCGCACCGTGAAACCCAGTTACCGGCGGATGTGCGCGAGCATTTGATTGACGGCGCGGGCGTGAGCCTCGCCGCCAGCATCGACGAGATCGCCCAAGGGTTGGCGAGCAAACAGCCGATTGCGATTCAAAGCGATGCGGAAGAGGCGCTGGCCAATCAGTTGGAGCAGATGCCGGACGAGATCGATGAGGGACAGCGGCTGGTGCAGACGCAGTTGGCGTTGATTTGCCGGCAGTTGGGGCCGTTGCGGACGCTGGCGGCGCATCTCATCAAGGACACCAGCGAGGCCTGAGAATCTGTGGTGACTGGTCTGACGTCATCGCGGGCAAGCCCGGCTCCCACAGGATTTGCGCCCACCTGTGGGAGCCGGGCTTGCCCGCGATGGGGCCATCAGCCGCACCACAAATCTTCGACTCTACATCCCATGCTGCTTCATCAACCGCTCATAACTCCCATCAGCCTTCATCTCCGCAATCTCGCGATCGAAACTGGCGACGATTTGCTCATGCTGTGGATTCTTCAGGCTGACCAGGATGTGCAGGCTGTTCTCGCTCAGCGGTTTGGGCAGGAACTCCACTGAATTGCGCACCGTGGAAGATTCCCGAGCCAGGTAATAACGGGCGACGTATTCGTCTTCCAGCGTCAACTTGACCCGGTCCGCCGCGACCATGCGCACGGCCATGGCGAAGTTATGCACAGGGACTTTCTGCAGCGACACGTCTTCGTCAAATTCCGACGAATAGGCATAACCGCGCACCACCGCAATCGGATAGGTGTGCAGTTGCTGCAGATTGCTGAACTCGATGGGCGCGTCCTTGCGCTTGAGAAAGCGCACGCGATTGATCAGGTATTCCCCGGAGAACTGGCCCAGTTTGGTGCGATCATCGGTGTACCAGGCGTTGACCAGCACGTCATAACGGCCTTCGCCGACACCGAGCAACGCTCGCGCCCACGGAACCTGTTCGAAATCACTGGCGTACCCGGCCCGAGCCAGTGCGGTGCTGACGATGTCCGTGGCCAGACCGCCATTGACCAACGTGGCGTCTGTAAACGGCGGCCAGGCGTCGGCAACCAGACGCAGCTTTTCTGCTGCCGAACTCTGTGTCAGCAACAGCAGCACGATCAAAGCACAAGCTCGATGCAATCGCGGCATGCCAGAAATCCTTAGCGGGCGCGTTGCCCGGCGTGTTTTTCAGTCAAAACTCCAAGACTCATGTACCGACCAGCCAGGTACTCAACATTAGCTCATTGGAGCCACTGCACAGCGCTTCATCGCAGATTACACAAAGAAGACAACGCCGCGCGAAATGAATGATGGCATTTTGGCCTTTGTCACAGATTTCTCCGCCATAAAGACATATATCGCCAGGACGCTTAGTATCTGAACGACGTTGCTCAAGGAAAGTGAAGATGACAATTGATTGGGTCTGCAAACACCACAGCGATCTGGGGAAAGAGCAGCTGTACGCCATTCTGCAGTTGCGCGCGGAAGTGTTCGTCGTCGAACAGAAATGCGCTTATCAGGATGTCGATGGCCAGGATCTGGAAGGTGACACCTGCCATTTGATGGCGTGGGACGGGGATCGGCTGGTGGCCTATCTGCGCCTGCTCGACCCGGAAACGCAGGGCGGCGACGTGGTGATCGGGCGGGTGATCATTGCAACTGGCGCCCGTGGCACCGGGCTTGGGCATGAATTGATGGCCCAGGCGTTGAAGCAGGCGGAGAAGCATTGGCCGGAAATGCCGATTTATCTCTCGGCACAATCGCATTTGCAGGGATATTACGGGCGGTACGGGTTTGTGGTGGCGGGCGAGGAGTTTCTGGAGGATGACATTCCGCATATCGGGATGCGTCGCCCGTAATGATCGTTCCCACGCTCTGCGTGGGAATGCCTCAATGGACGCTCTGCGTCCGCTATTGGGACGCGAAGCGTCCCGGGCTGCATTCCCACGCGGAGCGTGGGAACGATCAGAGGCGAGAACTAGGGATATTCCAGAACCGCTTTAATCTGCCGCAAATTGCGCTCGATCCACCCCCGATCAATCGCCCCCCACTCGCGAATCCGATAGCGCCCCGCATGGTTACGTGCGCCCTCTTCCTGTTCGAACTCGCAAATAATGTCCAGGTCCGCCAGCGCCGCAATTGTGTCCTGCGCTGTGCGCCGGGGCATGCCGGTCATTTCGGTCAGGGCCGGGACGCTGCTGGCCAGCCCACTGTCGATGAGATACGCCACGTACAAACGGCGGTAGAAACTGGTCTTGGTCTTGCTCACATCCACCTGTGCACTCCTTGTTATTTTTATTGCATATCCCGCCACGTCAGGTACACCCGCAGATCAAACTCCACTTGGTGATACCCCGGCAACATGTGTTCGCAGAGTTTGTAGAACGCCTTGTTGTGATCCGATTCCTTAAAGTGCGCCAGCTCATGCACCACGATCATTTTCAGAAACCCGGAAGGCGCTTCCTTGAACAACGAGGCCACGCGGATTTCCTTCTTGGACTTGAGCTTGCCGCCCTGCACCCGCGAGATCGTCGTGTGCAAACCGAGGGCACGATGGGTCAGGTCGAGGCGGTTGTCGAACAGCACCTTGTCGATGGCCGGCGCATTGCGCAGGTATTCCTGCTTGAGGTCCAGCGCGTAGGTGTACAGCGCCTTGTCGCTCTGCAGCGCGTGTTTTTCCGGGTAGCGCTGGCTCAGGTAGTCGCCCAGCCGATCTTCGACGATCAACTGGCGGACCTGGTCTTGCAACGCAGCGGGATAGGCCTGGAGGTATTTCAACGCGGTCATCGGGGGCGGCAACACAATCACGGGAAAGGTGGCCAGTGTAGCGAATTCAGCGGCTCAACGCGCTCCAGTCAAACGGCGCCACAAAGTCGCCGGCGTCCTCGGCCATCATCGGCCGCCCCACCAGAAAACCTTGCACATACTGGCAACCATTGGCTTGCAGCCATTCATATTGCGCAACGGTTTCAACCCCTTCGGCAATCACCAGCATCCCGTATTGCCTGCACAGGTCGATCACATTGCGCACCAGCGCCGCATCCCGTTCGGACTCCGGCAATCGGGCGATCAGATGCCGATCGAGCTTGAGCGTGTCCAGCTCCAGGTCACGCAGATGCGCCAGTGAGCAAGGCCCGGAGCCGAAGTCATCCAGCGCGACCCGCACCCCGAGATTGCGTAGCAGGCGCAGTGTCTTGCGGGTTTCTTCGGGGTTTTGCATCAACGCTTCTTCCGTCACTTCGACTTCCAGATGACGCGGCTGCAAACCGTGACGTTCCAGCACCTGGCGCAATTCAGTGACCAGATTAGGCATGCCGAACTGAGTGCTGCTCAAACTGACGCCCAGCACCAGATCCTCGGCAAACAAGGTTTCCCAGGCTTTGCGCTGGCCGGCCCCACGGTGGTAAATCCAGCTGCCCAGCCGACTGATCAGCCGCGCCTCTTCCAGCAATGGCAAAAACAGCCCCGGCGGTACGTCGCCGACACTCGGGTGCTGCCAGCGCAACAGCGCCTCAAAGCCACGAATCTGCCCGCTGTTGATCGCCACCTGCGGCTGATACACGAGGTTGAAATCACGGTTCTCAATGGCGGCGCGCACGCTTTCTTCGAGCATCAGCCGCGAGCGTGCCCGTCCATTCATGTCGTGATCGTAAAAACGGTATTGCTGCCGGCCGGCACGTTTCGCTTCGTACATGGCAATGTCCGATGCACGCAGTAAACCATCGAGATTCGAACCGCAATCCGGGTAAGTGGCGATGCCAATGCTGGCGCCCAACGCGATATCCAGACCATCAATCTGCTGACAGATCGACACCCGCTCAATGAGCTTCTCGGCAATCTTCGCCGCTTGTTCCGGGAATTCCAGATCCAGCAGCGCCGTGAACTCGTCGCCGCCCATGCGCGCCAGAATGTCGAAGGGCCGCAGGCAGGCTTTCAATTGCTCGGACACCCAGCGCAGCACCCGGTCGCCGGCATCGTGACCGAGGGAGTCGTTGACGCGCTTGAAGCCATCGAGGTCCAGATACAACAACACCCAGGCGCTGTCGGACCGTTCGCCGCGCAGCAGCAGATTTTCAACCGTCTGGTAGAAACCACGGCGGTTGAGCAACCCGGTCAGCGGATCCGTCACCGCCTGAAATTCCAGTTGCTGATGCAGATGGCGCACCACCGACATGTCCAGCACCGTCACCACCATCGCATGCTGTTCGCTGGGCAATGGCGCGCAAGACAGCGCCACCGGCACTTGTTGGCCGGGCGCCGTTCGCAGCAGTGCGTCGTGCAGGCGCAGGGTTTCGCCGCGTTTGTAACCGGTGTAAAGGTCAGAATCCGCCCAGACCGGGATATGCGGCTTTTGCAGGAAGTCCAGAAACTCCCTGCCTTGCAGGTCCTGCACCGTGGCATTGAGCAGTCGCGACATCGCCGGGTTGGCAAAGCGGATCAGACCGTCCTCACCCACCACCAGAATGCCTTCGGCGGCGTTGTCCAGCACCGAGGCATTAAACGCGCGAGCGACCTCCAGATCGCGGCTCAGGCGCTGCAACGCACGGCGATTGCGCTGATGCTCGAGCAGAGCCTGCACTTTTGGCTTGAGAATTTGCGGGTCGAACGGCTTGAACAGGTAATCCACCGCACCGCTGGCATAGCCCTTGATCACGGCGTCCTGGGACTGCTCGTTGGCGGTGAGGAAAATAATCGGGGTGAGCGCGGTTCGCTGACTGCCGCGCATCAGGCGCGCCACTTCAAAACCGTCCATGCCCGGCATCTGCACATCCAGCAGCACCAGGTCGACGTCGTGCTCGAGTAAAAGACTGAGGGCTTCAAAGCCGGAAGCCGCGGTAATCACCTGCCAATCCTGGCGCTGGAGCAACGCGCGCATGCTGATCAGGTTTTCAGGGTAATCATCGACGATTAAAAGGATCGAGCTGCCTTCAGCTGGCGTGGGTTGCGCGCATTCCATGCTGCTTCTCTTATTCGGGGCGTCAGGCCGGTTTCTCGTGAAAACCGGACAAATACTGAGCCTTCACTCTAGACCGGGATCCACAAAAGCAGAAGCTGCGAGTGCGCCATCATTTAACCATCACGTACATTTGCCGACTAACGGTCGCTTCTACAGCCCCCTGAAACCGGGAAAGATGGCCTTTTAACAGGATTTTGACGCCATCCGTTTGTCATTTACGCATTAACAAATTGAACTTCTGCGCTTATAAGGATTGCCCCCAAGGCGCGTGCCAGAGCTTCTGGCACGCGCGTGCAGTAAAAAATTTGTGGAAGCTTTTGACTATGATCGATCTCGCAACCTGGAACCTGAGTGTTCCCGTTGGTAATCCGCCGTACACCGTTGACACCCCCAAACTGGTGAAAGGCTTCAAGGATCAATACTTCCACTCCGACACCGGCACCCTGTTTTTCTGGTCACCGGTTACCGGCTCCAAAACTGAAAATGCAAAATACCCCCGCACCGAACTTCGCGAAACCTACAGCAATGGCACCCTGAAAAACTGGCTCTACCCGGACGCCGATAACTCCCTGCGCGCCACCCTCGCGGTCAACCAGGTACCCAGTTCAGGCAAAATCGTCATCGGCCAGATCCACGCCTATGAAAGCCAGAAACCCATGGTGAAACTCGAGTATCAGTACAAGACCAGTACGCAGTCGGGCAACATCGTCGCCAAGGTGCGCATGCGCCCGGATGACGGCGAAGGTCGGGTCATCACCATCGCCACCGGGGTGAAACTTGACCGGGAGTTTTCCTACCTCATTCACCTGAGTCCGGGCGGCGCGCTGGGCATCAGTGCGGCGGGTTACCAATGGGACACCGATATCAGCGCGACCTGGCGCGACAAGCCGCTGTATTTCAAGGCCGGGGTATATGTGCAGGACCACACCGGGTACACCAGCGAAGGCGGGAAAGTGACGTTCAGCAAGCTGGATATTGATCACGATAAGTAATCCCCCGCTCCGATCGTTCCCACGTCGAGGCGTCGAACCGTCCGCGTGGTAACGCATCCCGGGACGCTCCGCGTCCCACTCTCCAAGAACACCGTAAATCCTGTAGCAGCTGCCGAGCAACGCGAGGCTGCGTCCGAGGACAAAGTCCTCGCAAGCCCGATGAAGCCGGTCTACCTGAATAAATGCGTTGCCTGATTTACGACTGCTGCGCAGCCGAACGCAGCCTCGCAAGCTCGACAGCTGCTACGAAATACCGCGCCCACAAAATCCGTAGGACGCCTCCCATTGTGGCGAGGGGGTTTACCCCCGTTGGGATGCGAAGCATCCCCAAACCCTGCCACCTCATTCCTACAGACACACCCAAGCGCCCAATTCATGACGGCTGCGCCGCCGAACGGGAGCAAGCTCCCTCGCCACAATGACCGCGCTACGGTCCTACACCCCGGTTGCAGCCATCAAAGTCGCCGCTTATAGTTCGCCCCGTCGCTGACAGCAGTCGGTGACAGGGTTTCGCAGCCCTAATGACACGAGTAGCTCTCCTTTCAGATTCGAGGAAGATTTACTTATGACAATGAACAATCCGCCCCGCCGCTTCATACCCATGTCCCAACTCGCCACCGACTACCCCGTCGTGCTCATCGACAGCGACGCCCCGCTACGCGAACTCCACAACTGCGTCAGCGAACGCCTCAATGCCGTTCTCAAATATTTGAATCTGATGGTCTGCACCAACCTACCGGACTATGCGGAGAACGACATCAACACCGTTACCAACATTGCCCGGATCATGGTGCAAGACATTGCCGATGTGTTTGGGGTGATTGAGCAGCGTGGGTTCGATACGAATAAAGCCCAATAGTCAATTTTCAGGCGATAGAAACCCGCATTTATGCGGGTTTTTTATTCGTACCGTTAATTTCACTCGCCAGTAAAGTTTGTTTTCTTATAACAAAACAATATTAACAACTGTCAACTCTTACAGGTGACCGCACTCATCCTTCAACCTACCCTCATCAAGGCACCCCAAAAAACGCAGGGAGAGCACGCGCATGACAATCTCAATAGATATGAGCCGTACAGGTAATTATGCTGACGGCGAATATACCGTCACAGGAAGCACCGAAAGGCAAACCACTGTATATCTACATGAGACGGGTAGAGGTGGGGAGTACGCAAGAGTCTTTACCAGAAATGGGGATTTTGCTTTTACAATAAATGGCTTACCGGGTGATCTGCATAGCCTTGCCATACGCACGAGCGGTGATAACGGCCAGACATTCTCACAATGGTTTCAATTATTAAATCTGACCGTAGCCTACTCAGACAAAGGCCAACAAGGATGAGTTATTCAAAGAGGCCTTTCAAAGAGGCCTTTGACAAAGGGTGACAAAGGGGGACACCCATTAGCCTTGATTTGAGACCGGCTAATGGGTGTCCCCTTTTAATTACCTTTTAATTACCTTTTAATTATTGACGGGTAATCCTTTGAAGAGGGGGGGCGATTAAATCCGCCCCCTTTCTTTCTCTTCTTCCAGTTAGCTACTTTCACTATCGCAAAAAAGTATTAAAAACTGTCGACTATTACAGGTACCTATACAAGACTCACCACCTATCCTTCTCCACGCAATAGGAAACAGTGAAACAGTGGAAATAATTCCGTCTTCTTTCCGCTACCAGCCTTATTAACTTGTAATGGAATACTTAAAATGACCATTAAAGAAATATCTGAATTTAGCCCCGGGGAATTAGTCAACTTCGAACTCGAGGATGGCACAACGTTACAGGGAGCGATAGTATCCATTGAGGAACAGCTAGGCATTCTTATTATCAAGATTTCTGATGGAAGCGTTAAGAATGTTAACCATCGCACTATAAAGTCGAGCTACCCTGTAAGCTCTTCCAAAACAGGCATGACCCAGTTCTATGGGACAAGAGAGCCTGGTGGAGGTAGAAACCGCAAATAGCACTAAAGGCGACAGATTTATTTACCCCACCAAAAAACCCGCCTCTCGGCGGGTTTTTTATGCAACTCAAACGCTGAAGTCTTAGTTAACCTTAGCGTTCAACTCACCCTTCAAGTAACGCTGATACATCGCTTCCAACGAGATCGGCTTGATCTTCGAAGCATTCCCCGCAGTACCAAACGCTTCATAACGAGCAATACAAACATCACGCATCGCCGTCACAGTCGCACCAAAGAACTTACGCGGATCAAACTCGCTAGGGTTGGTAGCCATCAACCGACGCATCGCACCCGTCGAAGCCAAACGCAGGTCAGTATCAATATTGACCTTACGCACACCATGCTTGATGCCTTCCACAATCTCTTCAACCGGCACGCCATAGGTTTCTTTGATGTCGCCGCCGTACTGGTTGATGATCGCCAGCCAGTCTTGCGGAACCGAAGACGAACCGTGCATCACCAGGTGGGTGTTCGGAATGCGTTTGTGGATTTCTTTGATGCGGTCGATGGCCAGCACGTCGCCGGTAGGCGGCTTGGTGAACTTGTACGCGCCGTGGCTGGTGCCGATGGCGATGGCCAGGGCATCAACCTGAGTGCGTTTGACGAAGTCAGCGGCTTCTTCCGGGTCGGTCAGCATTTGGCTGTGGTCCAGAACGCCTTCGGCGCCGATGCCGTCTTCTTCACCGGCCATGCCGGTTTCCAGCGAACCCAGGCAGCCCAGCTCGCCTTCTACCGAGACGCCGCAGGCGTGAGCCAGGGCGACGGTTTGTTGGGTAACGCGGATGTTGTAATCGTAGTCGGTCGGGGTCTTGCCGTCTTCGCCCAGGGAGCCGTCCATCATGACCGAGCTGAAGCCCAGTTGGATGGAGCGCTGGCAGACGTCAGGGCTGGTGCCGTGGTCCTGGTGCATGCACACCGGGATGTGCGGGAATTCTTCGATTGCCGCCAGGATCAGGTGACGCAGGAACGGTGCGCCGGCGTATTTGCGAGCACCGGCCGAAGCCTGGACGATCACCGGGGAGTCAGTCTTGTCAGCGGCTTCCATGATGGCGCGCATCTGCTCAAGGTTGTTGACGTTGAAGGCTGGAACGCCGTAGCCGAACTCGGCTGCGTGGTCCAGCATCTGGCGCATGCTGATAAGTGCCATTGTGTGTGTGTCTCCCGGTTTGGGTCGTTAATCGTGCCAGCCTGCCGTAGCGGCGGCGGCTATTCAAGTTATTGCAGATCGGGGGTTGGCCCGGGCTGCGAATTCGGTATTACAAAATCCTGAGAACCTACACAGATCCCTGTGGGAGCGGCGGTGCGGCGATCCGACTTGCTCGCGAATGCGGTTTCACATTCAACATTTATGCAAACTGAACCACCGCTTTCGCGAGCAAGCCCGCTCCCACATTTGGATCTGCTCCCACATTAGGTCCGTGGTGTTTCAATTACTGCGCCTTACAACCGCGGCCAATCAAATCATTGGTGGCGACCCAGTAAACCAGGCCTTCCTCACCTTTTACGTGAAACGCCAGCATGTCGTTGCTGTACAGCGAACCTTCGGCGCCCGGTTCAAGCTTCAAACGGTAGACCTGATCGGCCCCGCCGAGGCGCACGTCGACTTCCTTGCGGCTGTCGTCGGTGTAGCGCCAGAGTACTTTGGCCTGGCTGTCGCAGGTCCAGGTAGTCCAGTTGTCCGTGGATTCGGCAGGCGTGAACAGGTTGAAATTCGAGCAACCTGCCAGCAATGCCAACGCCGTAACGGCGATAAAACCTTTCATCCATGTTCCTCGACTGACGGCGCACGCGGCCAGCCTTGAGTAAAGTGTCTGACCCGTCAAGGGCAACCATGTTCCTTGGCCGGTGTCTGGGTCTCGTATTTCTCCAGGCCATCAGGCCCGGAACGCTTGTTGATCACCGGGTTGGTTTCCGCTTGCCAGTCGGCCTGATAGCAGCCTTTTTCCACCGACTGCGGCGCAGGCTCCGGCTTGGCTTTCGGGTTACTCCCGCAAGCCACCAGCATACCCGCAGCGATCAACAGCGCTAACGGCTTGACCATGAGAACACTCCTTTGCGCGGTCAAATGAACGACCTCAGGCCTTGGCCCGGCTTTCCAGGACTTCAACGGCCGGCAGAACCTTGCCTTCGACGAATTCGAGGAATGCACCGCCGCCGGTAGAAATGTAGGAGATCTGATCGGCAACGCCATATTTATCGATGGCGGCCAGGGTGTCGCCGCCGCCCGCGATCGAGAATGCCGAGCTGTCCGCGATGGCCTGGGCCAGGACTTTGGTGCCGTTACCGAACTGGTCGAACTCGAACACGCCGACCGGGCCGTTCCACAAGATGGTCTTGGACGATTTCAGCAACTCGGCAAAATTCGCCGCGGTCTGTGGGCCGATGTCCAGAATCATGTCGTCTGCGGCCACATCAGCGATCAGCTTGACGGTAGCGGTCGCGCTTTCAGCGAATTCCTTGGCAACCACGACGTCGACCGGCAGTGGCACGCTGACTTTGGCGGCGATTTCACGAGCGGTGTCCAGCAGGTCCGGTTCGTACAGGGACTTGCCGACCGGGTGACCGGCAGCGGCCAGGAAGGTGTTGGCAATGCCGCCGCCGACGATCAGCTGGTTGCAGATCTGGCTCAGGCTGTTCAGTACGTCGAGTTTGGTCGACACCTTGGAGCCGGCAACGATGGCAGCCATCGGCTGAGCCGGGGCGCCGAGGGCTTTGCCCAGTGCATCCAGTTCAGCGGCCAGCAGCGGGCCAGCGGCAGCGACTTTGGCGAACTTGGCCACGCCGTGGGTCGAGCCCTCGGCACGGTGAGCGGTGCCGAAGGCGTCCATCACAAATACATCGCACAGGGCGGCGTATTGCTGGGCCAGTTCGTCAGCGTTCTTTTTCTCGCCTTTGTTGAAGCGCACGTTTTCGAACAGCACGATGTCGCCGGCCTTGACGTCAACGCCGCCCAGGTAATCGGCGACCAGCGGCACTTCGCGGCCCAAGGCCTTGCTCAGGTAGTCAGCGACAGGCTTGAGGCTGTTCTCGGCCGAGAACTCGCCTTCGGTCGGACGGCCAAGGTGCGAGCAGACCATCACGGCCGCGCCTTTTTCCAGGGCCAGCTTGATGGTCGGCAGCGAAGCCAGGATACGCGCATCGCTGGTGACAACACCGTCCTTGACCGGGACGTTGAGGTCTTCGCGGATCAGTACGCGCTTACCTTGCAGATCGAGGTCGGTCATCTTCAACACGGTCATGGGTCGCATTTCCTACTGTTTTGGAGAGGCTGCTGTTTGCAGATAATGCTCTGCAACGTCCAGCATTCGGTTGGCAAAACCCCATTCGTTGTCGAACCAGGCCAAGATGTTCACCAGCCGTGGGCCGGAAACTCGGGTCTGACTGGCATCGACGATGGCCGAATGTGGGTCATGATTGAAATCACAGCTTGCATGGGGTAATTCGGTGTAGGCCAGAAGACCTTTGAGCGGGCCGCTGGTGGCAGCCTCGCGCAGAATCCGGTTGACCTCGGTGGCGTCGGTGTCGCTGACGGTCTGCATCGTAATGTCGAGGCAAGACACGTTAACCGTCGGCACCCGCACGGCTTTGGCCTGAATTCGCCCGGCAAGTTCCGGCAGCAGGCGTTCGATGCCACGCGCCAGACCAGTGGACACCGGAATCACCGACTGGAACGCCGAACGCGTGCGGCGCAGGTCCTCGTGATGATAGGCGTCGATGACCGGTTGATCGTTCATTGCCGAGTGGATGGTGGTGATCGACACGTATTCCAGACCAATGGCCTGATCCAGCAGGCGCAACAGCGGCACGCCGCAGTTGGTGGTACAGGACGCGTTGGACACCAGCAACTCGTCGCCGGTCAGGCAATCCTGGTTCACGCCGTAGACGATGGTGGCGTCGACATCCGCCTCGCTGGCCATCGGCTGGGAAAACAGCACCCGTGGCGCGCCGGCGTCGAGGAACCGCTGGCCATCGGCACGCGTGTGATAAGCGCCGGAGCACTCCAGCACCAGATCGACGCCCAGGGACGCCCAATCGATGCCTTCGGGGGTGGCACTGCGCAGGACCTTCACGCAGTCGCCATTAATATGCAGACAATCGCCGTCGACCTTCACTTCACCGGGAAAACGCCCGTGAGTGGAGTCGAAGCGTGTCAGGTATTCGATGCTGGCCATGTCAGCCAGATCGTTGATCGCGACAATTTCAAACCCAGCCGTCGAGCCTCGCTCGAACAACGCACGCAAGACGCAACGACCAATCCGGCCGTAGCCGTTGAGTGCAACTTTGTAAGGACGCGGTTGAGGCATGGGGTTCTCGATAGACGCAGGCAGACGAATTCTCTTTAACAACACACTTCCCTGTAGGAGCTGTCGAGTGAAACGAGGCTGCGATCTTTTGATCTTGATCTTTTTGAAAGCAAGATCAAAAGATCGCAGCCTCGTTTCACTCGACAGCTCCTACAAGGGAGCGCGGTGGTCATAAACCACCGCGTAGTGCTTTAGTCTTCCAGCAACTCTTCAGCCTGACCCAGGATGTTTTCCAGGGTGAAGCCGAACTCTTCGAACAAGGCTGGCGCAGGCGCCGACTCGCCGAAGGTGGTCATGCCGATCACGCGGCCTTCCAGGCCCACGTATTTGTACCAAAAGTCCGCGTGAGCGGCTTCGATAGCGATACGGGCGCTGACCTGCAACGGCAAAACTGCTTGCTTGTAGCCGGCGTCCTGAGCATCGAACACGCTGGTGCAAGGCATCGAAACAACGCGCACTTTACGACCTTGCTCGGTCAGCTTGTCGTAAGCCTGAACCGCCAGGCCAACTTCCGAACCGGTGGAGATCAGGATCAGCTCAGGCTCGCCTTCGCAGTCCTTCAACACGTAACCGCCACGGGCAATGTCGGCGATCTGCAGTGCGCTGCGTTCCTGATGCTGCAGGTTCTGACGCGAGAAGATCAGCGCCGAAGGGCCGTCCTTTCGTTCGATGGCTTCTTTCCAGCAAACCGCCGATTCAACGGCATCGGCTGGACGCCAGGTGTCGAGGTTCGGCGTGCTGCGCAGGCTGGTCAGTTGCTCGATCGGCTGGTGAGTCGGGCCGTCTTCGCCCAGGCCGATGGAGTCGTGGGTGTAGACGAACACCACGCGCTTCTTCATCAGCGAGGCCATGCGCACCGCGTTGCGGGCGTATTCCATGAACATCAGGAAAGTCGCGCCGTAAGGCACCAGACCGCCATGCAAAGCCACGCCGTTCATGATCGCGCTCATGCCGAATTCACGAACGCCGTAGTACATGTAGTTGCCGCTGGCGTCTTCAGCCGAAACACCTTTGCAACCTTTCCACAGGGTCAGGTTGGAACCGGCCAGGTCAGCGGAGCCGCCCAGCAGTTCAGGCAACAGCGGGCCGTAGGCATTCAGTGCGTTCTGGCTGGCTTTACGGCTGGCGATGGTTTCGCCTTTGGCCGCGACTTCAGCAATATAAGCCGAGGCTTTTTCGGCGAAGTCTTCCGGCAGATCGCCGCCCAGACGACGGACCAGTTCGTTGGCCAGCTCTGGGAAAGCAGCGGAGTAGGCAGCGAAACGCTGATCCCACTCGGCTTCGGCCGCGCGGCCGGCTTCCTTGGCGTCCCACTCGGCGTAGATGTCAGCCGGGATTTCGAACGGACCGTGGTTCCATTTCAGTGCAGCGCGGGTCAGAGCGATTTCCGCGTCACCCAACGGGGCGCCGTGGCAGTCTTCTTTACCTTGCTTGTTCGGCGAACCGAAACCGATGGTGGTCTTGCAGCAGATCAGGGTTGGCTGATCGCTTTTGCGCGCGGTCTCGATGGCGGTCTTGATCTCTTCCGGATCGTGACCGTCGACGTTGCGGATCACCTGCCAGTTGTAGGCTTCGAAACGCTTAGGCGTGTCGTCGGTGAACCAGCCTTCGACTTCGCCATCGATGGAGATGCCGTTGTCGTCGTAGAAGGCGATCAGTTTGCCCAGGCCCAAAGTACCGGCCAGGGAGCCGACTTCGTGGGAAATGCCTTCCATCATGCAGCCATCACCCAGAAACACATAGGTATGGTGATCGACAACGTTGTGGCCAGGACGGTTGAACTGCGCCGCCAGGACTTTTTCAGCCAGGGCGAAACCTACGGCGTTGGCCAGGCCTTGGCCCAGTGGACCGGTGGTGGTTTCAACGCCTGGGGTGTAGCCGAATTCCGGGTGACCCGGGGTACGGCTGTGCAGTTGGCGGAAGCTTTTCAGGTCATCGATCGACAGGTCATAGCCGGTCAGGTGCAGCAGCGAGTAGATCAACATCGAGCCGTGACCGTTGGACAGCACGAAGCGGTCACGGTCGGCGAACGATGGATTGCTCGGGTTGTGCTTCAGGTAGTCACGCCAAAGTACTTCGGCGATATCCGCCATACCCATCGGGGCACCGGGATGGCCGCTGTTGGCTTTTTGCACGGCATCCATGCTGAGGGCACGAATGGCGTTGGCACGCTCACGACGGCTGGGCATCGCTGATCTCCTAGGGTTTGAATAAAACGAAACGGAAAAAAGGCGAGCATTTTCCCTCACCCACCCGCCTCGGGGCAATGACAGATAGTCATCTGGAGGCGTTTTTCCAATTGTTAACAGCGGTTTCGACTGATGAAACCTTTCTGCAGTTCGTTTGTTGACTGAACCTAACGTCTGGAAGTGCCATCTATCGACCAATATCAAAACTTTTTGATATTGCCCTTGCGATGATTTCTGCCCGTCACTAGACTGCTGGCCTTATGAATTTACGCGTGCCTTCCATTCGACATGACGATTGCGATGAGCTGGCGGCCTTGTGCAAGGCCGGCGGCGATCCTCTGCGGCTGAATGTATTGCGCGCGCTGGCCAACGATTCGTTTGGTGTACTGGAACTGGCGCAGATCTTCGGGATGGGTCAGTCCGGCATGAGTCACCACCTCAAGGTATTGGCCCAGGCCGACCTGGTGGCGACTCGCCGTGAAGGCAACGCGATTTTCTACCGTCGCGCCCTGCCCCACACCGATCTGCTGGGCGGCAAGCTGCACGCTGCGCTGCTGGAAGAAGTGGACAACCTGACCCTGCCGGCTGATGTGCAGTCGCGGATCGCTCAGGTCCATGGGCAACGAGCGGCGGCCAGCCAGGACTTTTTCTCACGGGTCGCGGAGAAGTTTCGCGCCCAGCAAGACTTGATCGCCGGCCTGCCGCAATACCGCGAAAGCGTGGTGGCGTTGCTCGACAAGTTGAGTTTCGGTGACGGCGCGACGGCCATCGAAGTCGGCCCCGGCGACGGTGAGTTCCTGCCGGAACTGGCGCGCCGTTTCACCCAGGTCACGGCGCTGGACAACAGCCCGGCGATGCTCGATCTGGCGCGTCAGGTCTGCGAACGTGAAACGCTGGCTAACGTCAGCCTGCAACTGGCCGATGCATTGAATGGCGTCAGCCTCAAGGCCGATTGCGTTGTGCTGAATATGGTGCTTCACCATTTCGCCGCGCCGGCCGAAGCGCTCAAGCACATGGCCGACTTGCTGCAACCGGGCGGTAGCCTGCTCGTGACAGAGTTATGTAGCCACAACCAGAGTTGGGCCAGGGAGGCCTGCGGTGATCTGTGGTTGGGGTTTGAACAGGACGATTTGGCCCGTTGGGCCACCGCTGCGGGACTCGTTCCCGGGGAAAGCCTCTATGTAGGCTTACGTAATGGTTTCCAGATCCAGGTCCGCCATTTTCAGCGACCGGCTGGCGACACTCACCATCGGTAAATTCAGGAAAAAATCGAGATGAGCGAATACTCCCTCTTCACCTCCGAGTCCGTGTCCGAAGGGCATCCGGACAAAATCGCCGACCAGATTTCCGATGCGGTGCTGGACGCCATCATTGCTGAAGACAAGTTCGCCCGTGTGGCGTGCGAGACGCTGGTCAAAACCGGCGTGGCAATCATTGCAGGTGAAGTCACCACGTCGGCTTGGGTCGACCTGGAAGAAATCGTGCGTAACGTCATTCTGGACATCGGCTACAACAGCTCCGATGTCGGCTTTGACGGTGCCACTTGCGGCGTGATGAACATCATCGGCAAGCAGTCCCCTGACATCAACCAGGGTGTCGACCGCGCCAAGCCTGAAGATCAGGGCGCCGGCGACCAGGGCCTGATGTTCGGCTACGCCAGCAACGAAACCGACGTGCTGATGCCAGCACCGATCACCTTCTCGCACCAGCTGGTGCAGCGCCAGGCCGAAGCCCGTAAATCCGGCCTGCTGCCTTGGCTGCGCCCGGACGCCAAGTCGCAAGTGACTTGCCGTTACGAAGGCGGCAAGGTTGTCGGTATCGACGCCGTTGTTCTGTCGACCCAGCACAACCCTGAAGTATCGTACAAAGACCTGCGCGAAGGCGTGATGGAGCTGATCGTCAAGCACGTGCTGCCTGCCGAACTGCTGACCAAAGACACCCAGTTCCACATCAACCCGACTGGCCAGTTCATCATCGGCGGCCCGGTTGGCGACTGCGGCCTGACCGGTCGCAAGATCATCGTCGACAGCTACGGCGGCATGGCCCGTCACGGCGGCGGCGCGTTCTCCGGTAAAGATCCATCGAAGGTTGACCGTTCGGCGGCCTACGCCGGTCGTTACGTGGCCAAGAACATCGTTGCTGCCGGCCTGGCCGAGCGTTGCGAGATCCAGGTTTCCTACGCGATCGGTGTTGCCCAGCCGACTTCGATCTCGTTGAACACCTTCGGCACCGGCAAAATCAGCGACGACAAGATCGTCAAACTGGTTCGCGAAATTTTCGACCTGCGTCCATACGCGATCACCACCATGCTCGACCTGCTGCACCCGATGTACCAGGAAACCGCTGCGTACGGCCACTTCGGTCGCACCCCGGCGACCAAGACTGTGGGCGAAGACACTTTCACCACCTTCACCTGGGAAAAGACCGACCGCGCCGACGACCTGCGTACTGCAGCCGGCCTGTAAGACTTTCCTGGCGGTACCAAAAGCCCCGCACGGTTCGCCGTGCGGGGCTTTTTATTGCGCGCAATTCGATAGAACGCAGCTACAGAGATTCCTGTAGCAGCTGTCGAGTGAAACGAGGCTGCGTTCTTTTGTCTTGAAACACACCGAAAAACATCCTCGCTGCCGACGCCCTAAAGCTGACTAACCTTGAAAGCATCACCTCTGAGCAAGGACGCTCACGATGCTTCTGCGCCTGTTTTCCGCTTTGTTACTGACCCTGTTTTGCCTGAACTCAAATGCCGACAATTGCCCCGACTGGTCCCCCGCCCGTGCCCTGGACGAAATCACGGCCCTGCAAAAACAGATCGATTTCTGGGACGACAACTACCACCGCAACGGACGCTCACTGATCGCCGACGAAATCTATGACCAGTCCCGCACACGATTAAGCGAATGGCGTGAATGTTTTGATTTGAGTCTGGCGCCCGACCCCTTGCGCACGGCGGGCGGCAAGATTACCCACCCCATCGCCCACACGGGCCTGGAAAAACTGCGCGATGGTCAGGCGGTTGAGCATTGGCTACGCGAGCGCAATGACATCTGGATACAACCCAAGGTCGACGGCGCCGCCGTGACGTTGATCTATCGCAACGGCTTGCTGCATCAGGCGATCAGTCGGGGTGACGGCTTGAATGGCCAGGACTGGACCGCTTCGGCGCGACTGATCCCCGCCATCCCCCGACAACTGCCGCAACCCTTGAATCTACTGGTGCAAGGCGAACTCTATTGGCGCCTGACCGACCATGTGCAAGCCAAGGCAGGCAGCCTCAACGCCCGCTCCACGGTGGCCGGGCTGATGGCGCGCAAAGAGCTGAGTGCCGAACAGGCCGGTGGTATCGGGTTGTTTGTCTGGGATTGGCCGCAAGGTCCGGCAAGCTTGCCGGACCGCGTGGCGGCGCTCGATGAAATGGGTTTTCCGAGCACGGCGCCTTACAGTCAGCCGATCAAGGGATTCGTCGATGCGCAACGATGGCGCGATCACTGGTATCGCACGCCCTTGCCCTTCGCCAGTGACGGTGTCGTTCTGCGGCAAAGTCAGCGTCCACCCGCCGAACGCTGGCAGGCGCGACCGCCGTTCTGGAGCGTCGCGTGGAAGTATCCCTTCGCCCAGGCACTGGCCGAAGTGCGCAAGGTCCACTTCAAGATCGGGCGGACGGGCCGAATTACACCCGTGCTGGAGCTCACGCCAGTGAAGCTCGATGACCGACAGATCAAGCGTGTGAGCGTCAGCTCCCTGCGACGTTGGGAGGAACTGGATATCCGCCCCGGGGATCAAGTGTCCATCAGCCTGGCGGGCCTGACCATTCCAAGGCTCGATGGCGTCGTGCTGCGCAGCACCGAACGCACTGAATTGACCGTGCCATCGGCAGCAGACTTTCATCAATTGAGTTGCTGGCAACCGACATCAGGCTGCGAGAGCCAATTCCTCGCACGCCTGGCCTGGCTCAGCAGCAAGCAGGGACTCGCTTTGCCTCATCTCGGCCCTGGCACCTGGGAGAAACTTTTCGAAACAGGCCGCCTCAACAGCCTGCTGGATTGGTTGACCCTCGATGCTCAAGAGCTTGCTAACATTGATGGCTTCGGCGAACGCAGCGCGGCTCGCCTTTTAAACAGCTTCAACAGCGCCCGGCAACGTCCGTTCGCTCGCTGGCTCAAAGCCTTGGGGTTGCCACCCACCGGCCAGGCACTGCTTGCCGATTCATGGCAGGAACTGGCGGATCGAAACACCGAACAATGGCAGGCAGAAGCCGGTATTGGCCCGGGACGCGCGGCGCAATTAAACGCCTTTTTCCGCGACCCGCACGTCCTGGCACTGAGTCAAACATTACGTATGGCCGGGATTGACGGCTTTTAAACGCCGAGACATCCGGCAGCCCGGGAACCCAAAGGTGCCGACGGGCTCAAACGCCCATCGCCACATCGACTCGATTGTCTTTGCACATGGAGCTTTTATGAAATTTCTTTCACCGCTCGCCTTGCTGACCCTTTGCAGCGTGATGGCCGCTCCCCTGATGGCCGCCGAAGAAGCCCCTGAGCTGACCGGCTGCGCCGCGAAGAAACAGGGCATCATCAATCAGATCGAACTGGCCAAATCCCACGGTAACGCCGAACAGCAGGCCGGCCTCGAAACCGCCCTGAGCGAAGTCACCGCCCATTGCACCGATGCCTCGCTGAAGAAGGAACGGGAAAACAAGGTGCTCGACGCCAAGCATGAAGTCAGCAAGCGTCAGGCCGACCTGGACAAGGCCATGAAGAAAGGCGATCCGGAGAAGATCAACAAACGCAAAGACAAACTCGCCGAGTCCCGCAAGGAATTGCAGGACGCGCTCGATGAGCTGGATAAATAAAAAGAGGTAACGCTCAGATTGCTGCGTCGATCTTCAGACTGCCTTCGCGAGCAAGCCCGCTCCCACATTTGGAATGCATTCCCCTGTGGGAGCGGGCTTGCTCGCGAAAGCGCCAGCCAGAACACCGAGAATCAATGATCCCGAAACTCTTTATGGCAGGCACTGCACGCATCTTCTACTTTCTGCACCGCCGGCCCAAGGTTACTGGCCTTGTAAGGCTGAACCTTGCTGGCAATCACCAATTCACCGGTGGCGGTTTCAAGGGTGCGGGCCATTTCCTGGAAGCGTGTCTGCTGCTGCCACACATTGTCCTTGGCGCTGGTGTGATCTTCTTCACGCACCTGCGGAAAGTGTTTCCACGGCTCACGGGACAAGGTGTCGAGTTTCACGGCGCCCGCCTCGAATTTCGGACCGTCGAACGGGATACGACCACGCAACATGCCGCCCAGGTCTTCGCCGGTCTTGAGCATCTGTTTGAAGATCGCCTTGCGTTGGCCCAACGGCGAATTCGGATCGACACCACCGCAGGCAGACAAGCTCAGGCAGGCCAGCAATACAACAGAAAGTCTTTTAAGAGTCATGGTGGCTTCAGGTCACGGGAAACGGCGGCCAGTATCCTCGCGTCATCGGCAAAGACCAATAGCCCTATTATCAATACGGGTTGTTTGAGCGCATGGAGCACTCAGGCAACCGGCAAAGGAATTACTCCATGAACAGCCGTTTCAAGGCATGGCGTCACCACCTCGCGTGGACTCTTCCAATGGTGGCCGTGCTCGCTGGCTGCACCGGCGGCGATAAAAACACCCCTAAAACCCACGCGCTGGCGACCTACTCCAGCGCCACTTGGGAATCACTGCCGGCCGTGTCCGACAACGATCTGGTCGCCGGTTTTGGTTCGTGGCGCAGCGCCTGCACCCGACTCAAGGCCGACCCCGTCTGGGGTTCGACCTGCGCGGCTTCGGCCAATGTGCCGCAAACTGCCAATGACATTCGCAGCTTCCTCAAGCAGAACCTCGATGTCTACGGTCTGCGCGCCGCCAATGACAATCCCAACGGATTGATCACCGGCTATTACGAACCGGTCTACCCCGGCAGCCTGACCCAGACCGAAGCGGCGAACATTCCGGTGTACGGCGTGCCCGAGGACATGATCATCGTCTCCCTCGACAGCATCTACCCGGAACTCAAAGGCAAACGTCTGCGCGGACGCCTCGAAGGTCGCGTACTCAAGCCTTACGACGATGCAGCAACGATTGAGACCAAAGGGGTCAAGGCGCCAGTGGTTGCCTGGCTGACCGATCCGATGAACCTGCAATTCCTGCAAATCCAGGGTTCAGGGCGCATCCAGCTCGACGACGGCCGCCAACTGCGCATCGCGTATGCCGACCAGAATGGCCATCCGTACCGGCCGATCGGGCGCTGGCTGGTGGAGCAAGGCGAGCTGAAGAAAGAAGACGTGACCATGGGTGCCATCAGCACGTGGGCCAAGGCCAATCCGTCGCGTATTCCGGAACTGCTGGGCAGCAACCCGAGTTATGTGTTCTTCACTCGTAATCCGGACAGCAACGAAGGGCCTCGCGGCTCGCTGAACGTTCCGCTGACGGCCGGTTACAGCGCGGCAGTGGATCGCAAGGTGATTCCGCTGGGCAGTCTGTTGTGGTTATCCACCACTAAACCGGACGGCACCTCACTGGTACGGCCCGTGGCGGCGCAAGACACCGGCGGTGCGATTGCTGGCGAAGTGCGTGCGGATCTGTTCTGGGGCACCGGCGAGGCCGCCGGGCAATTGGCCGGCGACATGAAACAGCAAGGGCAGATCTGGATGCTGTGGCCTAAAGGCGCGGCGTTGCCGCAAGTGCCTCAAGTTGCCGATGCGGTGAAGACAAATCCTTGAGTTCTATGGTGGCTGATGCATCGCCTTCGCGAGCAAGCCCGCTCCCACATTTAATCCAGGTCACATACAAATCAGATGTGCACTGAAGATCAAATGTGGGAGCGGGCTTGCTCGCGAAGAGGTCGGCACAATCACCGAAGAACTTTCAGACAGAAACCACAAAGAAACTGACAATCAACCCCATCCCCACAAACCACACCAACGACCGCAAAATATGCCAGTCCGCCAGGTAGCAAATGATGTAGAGCAACCGGCTGGTGATAAACAGAACCGACAGCACATTGATCGTCACCAGCTCGGCATTACCCGCCAGATGCGCAACGATCACCGCCGCCGCAAACGCCGGGGTCACTTCAAAACTGTTCAGTTGCGCCGCAAGTGCGCGTCGACCCAAACCATTCAGCGACTCGAGAAAGTCCCGGGGGTCATGGTTGTCAGCCAGCCTGTACCCGCCAACGGCCTTGGCGATGCCAATACATACATAGGGCAGGCAGATCGCAATCAAAATGCACCACAGAGCAACCGTCATAAAGCAGTCCTTTCTTTAGTTTTAGAATGTTGAGTACCCGTCAGAACTTCATCACCAAAATACCGACCAGCACCAGCCCACAGGCTATGAGCCTTGGCCTGCCGAAAGGTTCTTTCAGGTAGCGCATGCCGAACAGCACCACCAGGATCACGCTGATCTCGCGCAACGCCGCCGCTTCCGCAATCGACCCCAGCTGCATGGCCCACAGCACCAGAGCGTAGCTGAACAACACGCAGAACCCGACTGCCAGCCCCAGTCGCCACTGTTCACGCCAGAACAGCATGAACGCCGGGCGCTTGCGCACCAGCGCCAGCAACGGGAACGGCCAGGCGCTGAGCAGCGTGACCCAGACCAGATAATCCAGAGGGTGCGACCAGCGCCGCAACGCCTGACCATCGATGAAGGTGTAGCAGCCGATGCACAGGCCGATCAGCGCCACCACCGGCAACATCGACCACGGCAGACGCGCCCCGCCGCCGCCCTGCCAGAGCAGGCACAGCATGCCAAACGGGATCAACAGGATTCCGAAGATTTGCTGATTCGTCAGCACTTCCCCGGCGAATATCAGCGTCAGTGCCAGCACCACCAGCGGCGACAGTCCACGCATCAGCGGATAGACCAAACCGAGGTCGCCGACCCGATAGGCCTGGATCAGCAGATAGCGATAGAGCAATTCGAACGCCGCCGACGCCAGAATCCAAGGCCAGATTTCAATCGGTGGCAGCGCCACGAACGGCAGCATCAGGGCGACAAACAGCATCGCAACGCTGTCCATGCACGCCACCACCAGCAACCGTTCGGCGCTGAACTTGATCAGGGTATTCCACGCCGCGTGCAACAGCGCCGCCACCAACACCAGAGCCGTTGCAAGCACGGCATACTCCTTATTTTGTCCCGACCTCTGTAGGAGCTGTCGAGTGAAACGAGGCTGCGATCTTTTGATCCTGGAAAATCAAGATCAAAAGATCGCAGCCTCGTTTCACTCGACAGCTGCTACGGAGTTCAGCTGGATAATTGATTCGCCATAGGTCAGCAGCTGTTTATACTGCAAGCGACCACGCCGCACTCAGTTGCGCACAGACCAATTCCAATAATTTCTGCCCCTGCCCGCTCTCTTCGAGAACGGTCATCGGCATGCGTATGCCTGATCACAGCGTCAAGACTACCGACAGAGACCTTGCGCATGCCACTCGCCTTGCTTGCCCTCGCTGTTGCCGCGTTCGGCATCGGCACCACTGAATTCGTCATCATGGGCTTGCTGCCCGACGTCGCCCGCGACCTCGCCGTGAGCATTCCCCACGCCGGCCTGCTGATCACCGGCTACGCCCTGGGCGTGGTGTTCGGCGCGCCGATCCTCGCGATCGGCACCGCCAACATGCCGCGCAAAGCCACGCTGCTGGGCATGACGCTAATGTTCATCCTCGGCAACGTGCTGTGCGCATTGGCACCGAACTACGCCACATTGATGGCCGCGCGAGTGGTCACCGCGCTGTGCCACGGTGCGTTCTTCGGTATCGGCTCGGTGGTCGCGGCAGGTTTGGTTGCCCCGAACAAACGGGCACAGGCCATCGCCATGATGTTCACCGGCCTGACGTTGGCCAATGTGCTCGGCGTGCCATTGGGCACCGCGCTCGGGCAATACGCCGGCTGGCGTTCGACATTCTGGGCGGTCTCCGTGATCGGTGTCATTGCAGCGATCGCGCAGTGGGCCTGGCTGCCAAAGGACATCGCAATGGACAAGGCCAACCTCGCCAGCGAGTTCAAAGTGCTGGGCAAGGTCAATGTGTTGCTGGCGTTGGGCATGAGCGTGCTGGCGTCGACCAGCCTGTTCAGCGTGTTCACCTACATCGCACCGATCCTGCAGGACATCACCGGTGTCAGCCCGCATGGCGTGACGATCATGCTGCTGTTGTTTGGCGTGGGATTGACGGCGGGCAGCATGCTCGGCGGTCGCCTGGCGGACAGCCGATTGCTGCCTTCATTGGTCGGCATGGCGCTGGCAGTAGCGGTGGTGTTGGCTGCCTTTAGCCAGACCAGTCACTCGGTGATTCCGGCGGCGATCACCCTGGTGCTGTGGGGGATTTTCGCGTTTGCCCTGTGCCCGATCCTGCAACTGCTGATCATCGATCAGGCTCATGAAGCCCCGAACCTCGGTTCGACGCTGAACCAGAGCGCCTTCAACCTCGGTAATGCGGCGGGGGCGTGGATCGGCGGGTTGGTGGTTGCCAGCGGTGCCGATCTGGCGGACCTGCCGTGGACCGGGGCGCTGGTCAGTGGCCTGACAGTGCTGACTGCGCTGTTCTACATCTATCTGCAACGTCGCGGGGTGGCTGCGGTCAATGTGTCCGGCTGAATGGCTGTGTCGCCCATGAAAACGCATTCGCGAGCAAGCCCGCTCCCACATTGGATTTGCGTCGTTCACAGATCCCTGTGGGAGCGGGCTTGCTCGCGAAGAAGTTGACGCGGTGTAACTGCCCAACACTGAACTCCCGTTCCCCTACCTCTCCATCCAAGGACCCCGGATGCTCGAACTTGTCGCTGCCTTTATCTGCCTCACCACACTCCTCACCTACGTGAACTTCCGCTTCATCGGCCTGCCCCCGACCATCGGCGTCATGGTCACCGCGCTGATGTTTTCCCTGCTGCTGCAAGGCTTGAGTTTCATCGGCTACCCCGGTCTCGAAGAACGTGTGCAACAGCTGATCGGCCAGATCGACTTCGGTGATCTGCTGATGAACTGGATGCTGTCCTTCCTGCTGTTCGCCGGCGCCCTGCACGTCAACTTGAATGATTTGCGCAGCTATCGCTGGCCCATCGGTTTACTGGCGACGTTCGGCGTATTGATCGCGACCGCGGTAATCGGCAGCCTCGCCTATTACATTTTTGCCCTGTTCGGCTGGCACGTGAGCTTCCTCTATTGCCTGCTGTTCGGCGCACTGATTTCCCCCACCGACCCGATCGCGGTCCTCGGCGTGCTGCGGACCGCCAATGCGTCCAAGCCTCTGAAAACCACCATCGTCGGCGAGTCGCTGTTCAACGACGGCACAGCCGTAGTGGTGTTCACCGTGTTGCTGGGCATCGCGCAACTCGGCGAAACCCCGACCGTCGGCGCCACGGCCATGCTGTTCGCCCACGAAGCGATTGGCGGCGTGCTGTTTGGAGGACTGATCGGTTACTTGGTGTACTTGATGATCAAGAGCATCGAGCAACACCAGATCGAAGTCATGCTCACCCTGCGCTGGTGATCGGCGGCTCGGCCATGGCGTCGGAGCTGCACGTTTCCGCACCGATCGCGATGGTGGTTGCCGGTCTGATCATCGGCAACCTCGGCCGCAACCTGGCGATGAACGACATGACGCGCAAGTACCTGGACGGTTTCTGGGAACTGCTCGACGACATGCTCAACGCCCTGTTGTTCGCCCTGATTGGCATGGAGCTGTTGCTGCTGCCATTCAACTGGCTGCACGTGCTGGCCGCGAGCTTGCTGGCCTTGGCGATTTTGCTGTCGCGCCTGCTGACGGTCGCGCCTGCCATTGTGTTGCTGCGTCGCTGGCGCACCGTCCCGCGCGGGACGATCCGGATTCTGACCTGGGGTGGTTTGCGCGGCGGTGTTTCGGTAGCACTGGCCCTGGCCTTGCCGCTGGGTCCGGAGCGTGACTTGCTGCTGAGCATCACCTACATCGTGGTGCTGTCGTCGATCCTGTTGCAGGGTTTGAGCATCGGCAGACTGGTCAAGCACGTGACCCGGGATGAGCCTGTGCCAGCGGCACAGGCCGAGCATCACTGATTATTTTTTGCTCTTCTGCGGATCGGGCGCCTGGCCCTGATCCGCCGTCTTCTTCGGCGGTCCGCTCTCGCTGCGGATCTGCGCATGGCTGATCAGCGCGAAGATGAAGCTGCCACCGATGATGTTCCCCGCCAGCGTCGGCCCGGCGAACACCAGCCAGAAATCCTTCCACGGCAACTGGCCGGCAAAGACCAGGTACGAGACCTCCGCCGAACCGACCACGATGTGGGTGAAATCCCCCAACGCCATCAGGTAGGTGATGAGGATGATGATCCACATCTTGGCGCTCTCCATGGACGGGATCATCCAGACCATGGTGGCGATCATCCAGCCTGAGACGATGCCTTTGGCGAACATCTGGCTGGCGTCGTTCTCCATGATCTTGCGCCCGATATCGAGGAAAGCCAGATCGGTCTTGCTGTCGAAAATCGGCAGATGCAGCATCACGTAGGCCACCAGCAACGTGCCGCAGAGGTTGCCCACCAGCACCACCGACCACAGGCGCAGCAACCGCCCGAAATTGTTCAGCGTGGGTTTGGTCATGATCGGCAGCACAGCCGTCAGGGTGTTCTCGGTGAACAACTGCTGACGGGCGAGGATCACCGCGAGAAAACCTGCGCAGTAGCCGAAACTGGCGATCACCTTGAAGCCTTCACCGTCCGGCAGTCGGGAATTGAGCAGCCCCATGGCCATCAGCGACAGGCCCATGGTCAGGCCGGCGGCCAGGGCCGACCACCACAAGGCAGCGACGCTGCGCTCGAGCTCCATATCGCCCTGGGTGCGGATGATTTCGTGCAGCACCGCGGCGCGCGGTGGCTGGTTCTTGTCGACCTCGTGCCGTTCTTCCGGCGACAGGTTTGGGGTCTTGCCTTCTTTCTTGGCGTCCATAAAGCTCCGGAACCGGTGGTGTGTCATGTAGGTACGACACGCGCGGTTCGGAGCTGTTCAGTGGTCCGCCAAATCATCGCTGACCGGTAGACCGTCTTCGCGAGCAAGCCCGCTCCCACACTTAAACTAAGTCGTTCACAGAAACTGCGTCCGCTGCAGATCTAATGTGGGAGCGGGCTTGCTCGCGAAGGGCGCGCCGCCGATCTCACTCGCTGGCGACGTCATCCTTGAACTGGTCTTTGACGTACTTGATCTCGGTCTGGCCATGTGGCGCGGGCAAGCCGTCTTCACCCAGATTGACGAAAACAATCTTGTCGACCGTCAGGATGCTTTTGCGGGTGATCTTGTTGCGCACTTCGCACTTCAGGGTGATCGAGGTGCGACCGAACTCGGTGGCCGTGATGCCCAGTTCGATGATGTCGCCCTGGCGCGAGGCGCTGACAAAGTTGATTTCGGAAATGTACTTGGTGACCACACGCTGATTGCCCAACTGGACGATGGCGTAGATCGCCGCTTCTTCGTCTAGCCAGCGCAACAGGCTGCCGCCGAACAGCGTGCCGTTGGGGTTGAGGTCTTCGGGTTTTACCCATTTGCGGGTGTGGAAATTCATATTCACTCCTGAGCGTCTTGCCGAATGATGGGGGGCATCATGGCAGAGCCCGGCCTAGAGCTCTATTGAGCATCGACTATGGTCTCGATTACCGTTCGGACATTGACTGACAGAAACGCTTTGGAAGATAAGAATAGCCCGCTATAATCGCCACCGTTTCAAAACGGTCATCTTCGATTGATACCGTTTTCCCGCCACCTGTCCGAGGGGCGCTGCAGCAGGTTCGACCTGTCAGGCTCGGATGGGGCGTTGACTGGCCATGATCGGTCGGACACTAAACGCACAACGGCGCCCATTCGCATACATTACGAATGGAGGCTCATCATGAGCGCTGTTATCACGCCTGCAGATTTTACCGATTACAAAGTGGCCGACATGTCCCTGGCTGCCTGGGGTCGTCGCGAAACCATCATCGCCGAATCCGAAATGCCAGCCCTGATGGGTCTGCGCCGCAAATACGCCGGTGAGCAGCCGCTCAAAGGCGCGAAGATCCTCGGCTGCATCCACATGACCATTCAGACTGCCGTGCTGATCGAAACCCTGGTTGCCCTGGGTGCCGAAGTGCGTTGGTCGTCCTGCAACATTTTCTCGACTCAGGACCAGGCCGCTGCTGCTATCGCTGCTGCCGGCATCGCGGTTTACGCCTGGAAAGGCGAGACCGAAGAAGAGTACGAGTGGTGCCTTGAGCAAACCATCCTCAAAGATGGCGCGCCTTGGGATGCCAACATGATCCTCGATGACGGCGGCGACCTGACCGAGCTGCTGCACAAGAAATACCCGGCGATCCTGGACCGCGTCCACGGCGTCACCGAAGAAACCACCACCGGCGTTCACCGCCTGCTGGACATGCTGGCCAAGGGCGAGCTGAAAATCCCGGCCATCAACGTCAACGACTCGGTGACCAAGAGCAAGAACGACAACAAGTACGGCTGCCGTCACAGCCTGAACGATGCAATCAAGCGCGGTACCGACCACCTGCTGTCCGGCAAGCAAGCGCTGGTCATCGGTTACGGTGATGTGGGCAAGGGCTCCGCTCAGTCCCTGCGTCAGGAAGGCATGATCGTTAAAGTCTCCGAAGTCGACCCGATCTGCGCCATGCAAGCCTGCATGGACGGCTACGAGCTGGTTTCGCCGTTCATCGACGGCATCAACGACGGCACCGAAGCGAGCATCGACAAAGCGCTGCTGGGCAAGATCGACCTGATCGTGACCACCACCGGCAACGTCAATGTTTGCGACGCGAACATGCTCAAAGCCCTGAAGAAGCGCGCTGTTGTCTGCAACATCGGCCACTTCGACAACGAAATCGACACCGCTTTCATGCGCAAGAACTGGGCATGGGAAGAAGTGAAGCCACAGGTTCACAAAATTCACCGTACCGGCGCTGGCGCATTCGATGCCCAGAACGACGACTACCTGATCCTGCTGGCCGAAGGCCGTCTGGTTAACCTGGGTAACGCCACTGGCCACCCAAGCCGCATCATGGACGGTTCGTTCGCCAACCAGGTTCTGGCGCAGATCTTCCTGTTCGGCCAGAAGTACGCCGACCTGTCGCCAGCCCAGAAAGCCGAGCGCCTGACGGTTGAAGTACTGCCGAAGAAACTCGACGAAGAAGTGGCCCTGGAAATGGTCCGCGGTTTCGGCGGTGTTGTGACTCAACTGACCAAGACCCAGGCCGACTACATCGGCGTGACCGTCGAAGGCCCGTTCAAGCCGCACGCTTACCGCTACTGATCGACCTGCAGCCTGCTCTCCCTTGTGGGAGCGGGCTTTTTGTGGGAGCTGGCTTGCCTGCGATGCAGGCGCCTCGGTGTTTCAGTTACACCGAGGTGATGCCATCGCGGGCAAGCACCGCTCCCACAAAAGCCCGCCCTCTCATGGGATGTGCAAGCCTCTGGCTTACGCGTTTTCAAGGGTATTCCCATGTCCCAAGACCGTCGCTACAGCTTCGAGTTCTTCCCTACGAAGACCGACGCTGGGCATGAAAAGCTGATCGCCACTGCCCGTCAGCTGGCCACGTACAACCCCGATTTCTTCTCCTGCACCTACGGCGCTGGCGGTTCGACCCGTGATCGCACGCTCAATACCGTGTTGCAGCTCGAAAGCGAAGTCAAAGTCCCGGCCGCACCGCATCTGTCCTGCGTGGGCGACAGCAAGGACGACTTGCGCGGCCTGCTGGCGCAATACAAGGCTGCCGGCATCAAGCGTATCGTTGCCCTGCGCGGTGACCTGCCTTCGGGCATGGGCATGGCCAGCGGCGAAATGCGCCACGCCAACGACCTGGTTGAATTCATTCGTGAAGAAACCGGTGATCATTTCCACATCGAAGTCGCCGCTTATCCGGAGATGCATCCTCAAGCGCGCAATTTCGAAGACGATCTGAACAACTTCGTGCGCAAGGCTAACGCTGGCGCCAACAGTGCGATCACCCAGTACTTTTTCAACGCCGACAGCTATTTCTACTTCGTCGAGCGTGTGCGGGCGATGGGCGTGAACATCCCGATCGTGCCGGGGATCATGCCGATCACCAACTACAGCAAGCTCGCGCGCTTCTCCGACGCTTGCGGTGCAGAAATCCCGCGCTGGATCCGCAAGCAACTGGAAGCCTACGGCGACGATACCCAGAGCATTCAAGGCTTTGGGGAACAAGTCATCACCGAAATGTGCGATCGCCTGCTGCAAGGTGGCGCACCGGGGCTGCATTTCTACACACTGAATCAGGCCGAAGCGAGCCTGGCGGTGTGGAACAATTTGAAGCTGCCGCGCTAAGAGCAAGATCAAGAGATCGCAGCCTCGCTTCACTCGACAGCTGCTACAGAGTGCTCATTTCCCTGTAGCAGCTGTCGAGTGAAACGAGGCTGCGATCTTTTGCATTCAGCGCACTTTTATTGTGCAGCAACACACGGAGATAGAGCTTGTGGATCCGGTTTCTGGCTCTTTGTGACTTCTCGTCGTAATCTCAAGTCATGCCTCTGATCGCACAGTTACTCACCGTGTTTCTTTTCTCTTGCCTGAGCTTCGCTGCCCGGGGCGAGAAGCTGCGCATTGTCACCGAGCCGTGGGCACCTTATGTCTATGAGGAAAGCGGCAAAGCCTTGGGCCTGGATTACGAAACCACGGACATCGTCTTCAAACGCCTGGGGATAGAAGTGGACTGGCAGTTCCTGCCGTGGAAACGTTGCCTGTCGATGCTCGAAACGGGCCAGGCGGATGGCGCGCTGGACATCTTTCACAGCGATGAACGCGACGCCACCTTGCTCTATCCCAGCGAACCGCTGTCGGAAGTCGAGTTCGTGATGTTCTACGCCAACGAGCGCCCCCATCCCTTCCGCACCCTGGACGACCTCAAAGGCCTGACCATCGGCACCTCGCCGGGCTATCTCTACAGCAAGGATTTCAGCGAATCGACCCAGTTCACCCGGGAGCCGGCGCCGACCCATGAAGCCAACTTCGGCAAACTGGTTCGCGGGCGGATCGACCTGCTGATCACCGATCGCCGGGTCGGCCAGCATTTGCTCGACGAATTGGACATCCGCGACAAGATCACTGAAAACCCGACTGTCATCAGCCATCAGAGCCAGTTTTTGGCGGTACGCCGCAACGCCGGCATGGATTTGCTGGTGCAGCGCTTCGGTGCCGAGCTCAAGCGTTTCAAGCGCGAGCCCGCCTACGCTGAGCTGAGCGCCCGTTATGGCGCGGGTCCCGGCACCGGAGGGCAAGCCACCACGGCCACCACGGCCACGGTAAAAACCGTTGAGCAGCAGGAAAGCGGCGCGCAGTGATTGCTCTGTTATACTCCGGCGTTCCCGCCAGGCTCACGCCCGGACGCTCGGACTTGTTCAAGGCATCTCGATCCGCTACAGCGCAGCTTTTCAGCCCGCGCGAGCGCTCCAGACGAGCTTTCAAGGCCCAGCAGGACCGGACGGGATTGCGTTCCTCTTAAACGCCATTCGCGCCAGGCAAGACTCCCATTGGGCCAAGCCCTAACTAAAACAGGATTACTCATGTCCTTTGCTTCCCTCGGTCTCTCCGAGGCTTTAGTCCGCGCCATCGAGGCAGCGGGCTATACCGAGCCTACTCCGGTGCAACAGCGGGCTATTCCCGCCGTGTTGCAAGGTCGCGACCTGATGGTTGCGGCTCAGACAGGTACTGGTAAAACCGGCGGCTTCGCCCTTCCGATTCTGGAGCGGTTGTTTCCGGGCGGTCACCCGGACAAATCCCAGCGTCACGGCCCGCGCCAACCGCGCGTACTGGTCCTGACCCCTACCCGCGAACTCGCGGCCCAGGTCCACGAGAGCTTCAAGGTCTATGCCCGTGACCTGAAGTTCGTCAGCGCCTGCATCTTCGGCGGCGTCGGCATGAACCCGCAGGTTCAGGCCATGTCCCGTGGTGTTGACGTGCTGGTGGCCTGCCCTGGCCGCCTGCTCGACCTCGCCGGCCAAGGCAGCGTCGATCTGTCCCACGTGGAAATCCTCGTGCTGGACGAAGCCGACCGCATGCTCGACATGGGCTTCGTCCATGACGTGAAGAAAGTCCTGGCTCGTCTGCCGAGCAAACGCCAGAACCTGCTGTTCTCGGCGACGTTCTCCAAAGACATCACCGACCTTGCCGGCAAGCTGCTGCACAACCCGGAACGCATCGAAGTCACGCCGCCGAACACCACGGTCGAGCGCATCGAGCAACGCGTCTTCCGCCTGCCAGCCAACCACAAGCGTTCGTTGCTGGCGCACTTGATCACCGCTGGCGCCTGGGAACAGGTCCTGGTGTTCACCCGTACCAAGCACGGCGCCAACCGTCTGGCCGAGTACCTGGACAAACACGGCCTCAGCGCCGTCGCGATCCACGGCAACAAGAGCCAGAACGCGCGCACCAAAGCCCTGGCCGACTTCAAGGCCGGTGAAGTGCGCATCCTCGTCGCCACCGACATCGCCGCTCGCGGCCTCGACATCGACCAGTTGCCACACGTGGTCAACTTCGAGCTGCCGAACGTCGACGAAGATTACGTTCACCGTATCGGCCGTACCGGCCGTGCCGGTCGTTCGGGTGAGGCGATCTCGCTGGTCGCTCCGGACGAAGAAAAGCTGCTGAAAAGCATCGAGCGCATGACCAAGCAGAAGATTGCCGACGGCAACCTGATGGGCTTCGACTCCAGTGCTGTAGAAGCCGAGAAACCGGAAGTCCGCGAGCGTCCGGATGTGCGTAACCCGCGCAACCCACGTGGCCCGCGCGGCGACGGCCCGAACGGCACCGGCGGTGGCGGCGGTCGTAAAGACAAAGGCAAGGACAAGGGCGGCAAGGAAAAACCTGCAGCCACTGCCCGTGGCGATCGCCCGGCCCGTGAACACAAGCCACGCGAAGGCACCCCGGCTCGCGAGCAACAGCGCCCGGCACCACGCGCGGCTGCGGCTGATCGTGCTCCGGATGAGTTCCTGGACGACGATATCGATAACTTCGGTAACCGCGTCGACTACGTGCCTCAAGCCAAACCGGCTCAAGGCCGTGGCCGCCGTCCTAGTGCTCCGGCACAAGGTTCGGCAGCAGGCGCTGGCGCAGGTGCTCCACGCACCGGCGGCAAGCCTCAGGGTCGCCAAAGCGGTCCGCGCAGCAGTGATGGCGCGACCACCGGCACGCCGCCGGCCAAGCGCAGCGGTCCACGCAATGGCGCTCCACGTGACGGTCAGGCCCGTCGCGAAGAGTCGCGCAACCGTCGCCCGGCCCGCACCGACGACCAGCCGCGTTCGGAACCTGCCGTACAGAACCCGCGCGGCCCGGCACCGAAGATCATCCATAAAGAGTCGAAAACCGATCGGTTCCCGACGCCTGAGCAACTGGATCAACTGCCTGGCCGTCCACGTGGTGAGAAGCCAGCGTTGCTGACTCGCAATCGCTGATTTGACGCTGCAATGAAAAATGCCCCTGATCTCACGATCCGGGGCATTTTTTTATGCCTGACGCAAAACCAGTGTGGGAGCGGGCTTGCTCGCGAAGGCGGCAGGACAGTCGACATCAATGTTGAATGTTCAACCGCATTCGCGAGCAAGTCGAGTCGTCGCACCGCCGCTCCCACAGGGGATTTGTGGCGTGACTGAAGTTTATGTCCGGCAACAAAAAACGCCCCCGACCGTGAGGCCGGGGGCGTTTTTGTGTCAGGCGCGAAAATTACTTCGCTTTCACACCTTCAAACGAAACGTACAGCTCGACCGCATCGGACGCTGGGCCCAGGTCTTTCTGCTTGCCGAAGTCGGAACGCTTGATGCTGGTGGTGCCTTCGAAGCCAGCACGGTAGCCGCCCCATGGATCCTTGCCTTCGCCCAGGAAAGTGGCCTTGACCACCACTGGCTTGGTCACGCCAAGGATGGTCAGGTCGCCGGTCACGTCGGCAGTGTCTTTGCCAGCGGCGTTTTTGCCGGTGGATTTGACGCTGGTGGAGACGAACTTGGCTTTGGACCCGTTCAGGAAGTCTTTGCTGGCGATGTGCTTGTCGCGTTCGGCATGGTTGGTGAACACGCTGGCGGTGTTCACGTTGAACTCGATCTTGCTGTCTTCAGGCTTGGCAGCATCGAAGCTGAACGTGCCGTCGATGTCCTTGAAGGTACCGGTGATGTAGCTGTAGCCCAGGTGGCTGATCTTGAAGTCAACGAAGGCGTGCTGGCCTTCCTTGTCGACGACGTAGTCAGCCGCCATCACGTTGGCGGACAGCAGAGCCGAACCGATTGCCAGAGCAGCGAGTGTTTTTTTCAACATGCTTTCTATTCCTTTGGAGTCGAGGTTGAACTTCAGGCTTTGCGGCCCAGCATTCGAGTGAGGGTCGCATCACGATCGATAAAGTGGTGCTTCAATGCTGCCAACGCATGGAGACCGGAAAAAATTACCAGCGCCCACGCCAGATACAGATGAATCACACCGGCGGTGTCTGCCTGGTCCGGTAGTCCGGAAACCAGTGCAGGAACTTCAAACAGGCCAAACACCGAAATCCCGACACCGTCTGCGGTGGAAATCAGGTATCCGGCAATCATCACAGCAAACAGACTGAGGTACAGGAACGAATGACCGAACCTGGCGCCAAGACGCGTCATGCGGCTATACGTTTCCAGTGTCGGCGGTGGCGGGCTGACAACACGCCACAACACCCGCAGGACCATGACGGCCAACAACACCAGGCCAATGCTCTTGTGCAATTCCGGCGCGTCTTTGCGCCAGGTGCTGTAGTAGTCGAGACCGACCATCCACAAGCCCAGCGCAAACAAACCAACGACCACCAGCGCCACGCCCCAGTGCATGAAGATGCTGACCCAACCGTAGCGGGAAGAAGAGTTACGTAGCTGCATTGCCCAAATCCTGTGAGAACTGCGACCAAGACTATCGAGTTATCTATCGAATTAAAGCGGAAAATTTCGCTTTGAAATATCGAGAAATACGATCAAGAGTCTGAAATAGATCAGTTAAGGAAAGATTAAAGACCAATATGTAAGAAAAAATGAAGCGCAACCAAGGAACACCTGCGCCACCAGATTTATTCGATTCTTGTGATGGGTTTCCTTCAGGCAAAAAAAAACGCGGCATTTCTGCCGCGCTTCTTTGACTGCCAAAAGCTTACTGCGCTTTGGTTTCCGTTGCCGGAGTCGTTGCGGGTTTGGCCGCTGCTTTTTTCGCCGGTTCAGCTTTCTTCGCCGGTGCCTTGGCCGGAGCCTTTTTGGCTTCGGTCTTGGCAGCAGGCTTTTTCACCGGGGCTTTCTTGGCCGGCTCGGCTTTCGCCGGAACCACTGGCTTCGGCGCTTCAACCGGTGCAGGGGCTGGAGTCGGTGCCGGCGTTGGGGCCGGTGTCGGAGCGACCGGAGCCACTGGCTCTGGCGCCTTGACCGGTTCCGGCTTGTCATCCGAACCACCAAACAGGTTGGTGAAGAAGTTACCTTTTTTCGCCGCCACCGCACCCGCTGCTACAGCGGTCGCTGCCGGAACAACCTTCACAGGCTCAAACGATTTGCCCGCCGCCAGGTCTTCAACCTGACTGGCCGCGCGCTGACCGGTGCGCAATGCGCCTTCCAGCGTGCCCGGGTACAAAGTGTCGGTGTGTTCGCCAGCGAACGCTACACGTTGCAGCGGACGTTCCCACAGGCGCCAGTACTTGCTGATCTGGCCCGGGCCGAAGGCCAGGTAAGCGCCGCCCATCGACGGGTCGGTGCTGTAGCGGCGGATTTCATAACCGGTGAACGAACCGCGCGCCTGTGGATAAAACGCGTGCAGACGAATCAGTACCTGGTCGGCCATCTGCTTGTCGCCGAACGCCTGCATCACGCGCGCGTTGTCGCCGGACAGGTTGATCACCACGTTGGCGCCGCCCTTCAGCGCCGGCTCGACCCACAACATGCCCAGGCCGGTGTTGCTGTAGATCTCGCCAGACATGCGCGCCTTGCTTTCCCACACCGGCGTCTTGAACTTCAGCATGATCTGGTCACGCCAGCCGTAGTTGGTGCCTTTGATGGCGCCCATGTGCTGGGCATCCAGCGACGGGGTCATCACGATTTTGTTCAGTGCACGCAACGGCACCGCTACCACGACGTAGTCAGCCTGATAGCCAACGCTGCCGACTTTGACGGTCACGCCGTCCTTGTCCTGGGTGATGGACGACACCGGGGAACTGGTCTTGATGGTTTTCAGCTGTTTGACGAAGGCCTGGGCCAGCACCGGGCTACCGCCGAGCAGGCGCGAAGCGCGCAAGTCACGGTCGGAAACGCCACGGTAGACACGGCTCTGCTGTGCGAAATACAGCAGCGACAGGCGCGAAGGTTCGTCATAGCGGGTACGAATCTGCTGGTTCACCAACTGACGTGCAGTGGCAGGCAAGCTCAGACGGTCGAGCCAGTTGGAGACGTTGATCTGATCCAGAGCATGCAGCGTACTGTTGGCCGCAGGGTTCTGTGGATCTTCGATCGAACGCGCCAGATCATCGACCGTTTTTTCGAAGCGCTTGAGCGCTTCGGCGGTGGCCGGTTCCTTGGTAGCCAGGTCGGCAGCGGTGTAATACACGCCATCGATCAAGTAGCTCGGAGTCCGCACGAATTCAGGGGCTGGCGTAGTGCTCAGCTTGAAGGTCGATACGTATTTGTTCAGCACCGGCTGGGTCTTGTCGTTGCCGATCCACTCGCTGGTGGCCATGCCGGAGCGACCGCCCAGGTTCGGCTTGGCTTCCAGCAGGGTCACCTGCCAGCCTTTGTTCTGCAGTTCATAAGCGGCAGTCAGGCCCGAGAGCCCGCCGCCGATCACGATCGCCGTTTTATCCTTGGCCAGCGCAGACACGCTGAACAGCCCCAACATCACCAGCGCACAGGCGCGCAGCCAACCAGCAGACATTCAGCGAACTCCGGAAATACACGAGGAAATAGCGGTTTTGCGAGTCAGACGACTCAAAGAACCGCGAAGAATACGTCAGCCATCAAAAGGCCGCCAGCGACGTCTATCCACCTATACAAAGTAGCTCAATCGACACAATGGGTTGTCCCCGTGCGATGCATTGCATAGGCTTGCGCGATTGTTTGCCCGCGAAACCAGCGAGCCGCCTCGAGGAGACTGAACATGGGCCTGAATAACCAGTGGATGCAACGCGATCTCGCGGTGTTGTGGCATCCCTGCACCCAGATGAAAGACCACGAACAGCTGCCGCTGATCCCGATCAAACGCGGTGAAGGCGTTTGGCTGGAAGACTTCGAAGGCAAACGCTACCTCGACGCCGTCAGCTCCTGGTGGGTCAACGTGTTTGGCCACGCCAACCCGCGGATCAACCAGCGCATCAAGGATCAGGTCGATCAGCTGGAGCACGTGATCCTCGCCGGCTTCAGCCATCAGCCGGTGATCGAGTTGTCCGAGCGCCTCGTGAAGATGACGCCGGAAGGCCTGACCCGCTGCTTTTACGCCGATAACGGTTCGTCCTGCATCGAAGTCGCGTTGAAAATGAGCTTTCACTACTGGCTCAACCGCGGCCAGCCGAACAAGAAGCGCTTCGTCACCCTGACCAATAGCTACCACGGCGAAACCATGGCGGCGATGTCGGTGGGTGACGTGCCGCTGTTTACCGAAACCTACAAGGCATTGCTGCTGGACACCATCAAGGTGCCGAGCCCTGATTGTTACCTGCGTCCCGAAGGCATGAGCTGGGAAGAGCACTCGCGCAACATGTTCGCCGCCATGGAACAGACCCTGGCCGAGAACCACGACACCGTCGCGGCAGTGATCGTCGAGCCGCTGATCCAGGGCGCGGGCGGCATGCGCATGTATCACCCGGTGTACCTCAAATTGCTGCGCGAAGCCTGCGACCGTTATGGCGTGCACCTGATCCACGACGAAATTGCCGTCGGCTTCGGCCGCACCGGGACGATGTTCGCTTGTGAACAGGCCGGCATCCGCCCGGACTTCCTCTGCCTGTCCAAGGCCCTGACCGGCGGCTACCTGCCGCTGGCGGCCTGCGTGACGACCGAAGACGTCTACAGCGCGTTCTACGACGACTACCCGACCCTGCGCGCCTTCCTGCATTCGCACAGCTACACCGGCAATCCGCTGGCGTGCGCAGCGGCCTTGGCGACGCTGGATATCTTCGAAGAAGACAACGTCATCGAGAACAACAAGGCACTGGCTCAGCGCATGGCCTCCGCCACCGCGCACCTCGTCGATCACCCGAACGTCTCGGAAGTGCGCCAGACCGGCATGGTGCTGGCCATCGAGATGGTCAAGGACAAGGCGACCAAAGAAGCTTACCCGTGGCAGGAGCGTCGCGGTTTGAAGGTGTTCCAGCATGCGTTGGAGCGTGGTGCTTTACTTCGACCGTTGGGCAGCGTGGTGTATTTCCTGCCGCCGTACGTGATTACGCCGGAGCAGATCGACTTCCTGGCTGAAGTGGCCAGTGAAGGCATCGACATTGCGACCCGTGATGGCGTCAGCGTGTCGGTGCCGAAAGACTTCCACCCCGGCTTCCGCGATCCGGGCTGATTGATTAACGCTCGTTCCCACGTCGAGGCGTCGAACCGTCCGAGTGGGAATGCAGCCAGGGACGCTCTGCGTCCCAAAAAGCGGACGCGGAGCGTCCGATGAGGCATCCCCACGCAGAGCGTGGGAACGATCAAATTCAGTAGAGACCCAGCATGAGACTGTCCCGCTTCTTCATCGACGCCCCCCTGAGCATCGGCCAACACGAATTGCCCGAAGCCCAGGCCCATTACATCAGCCGCGTGCTGCGCATGGCCGAGGGTGACGCGCTGCAACTGTTCGACGGCTCGGGCCATGAGTTTCGCGCCACACTGGTGGAGGTCGGCAAGAAGCGCGTCGTCGTGCAGATCGATGAAAGCTTCGCCGGGCAAATCGAATCGACGCTGGCGATCCATCTCGGCCAGGGCTTGTCCCGTGGCGAGCGCATGGATTGGGCGATTCAGAAAGCCACCGAACTGGGCGTCACCGAAATCACCCCGATTTTCAGCGACCGCTGCGAAGTCCGCCTGAAGGACGAGCGCGCCGACAAACGCCTGATGCATTGGCGCCAGGTGGCGATCAGCGCGTGCGAGCAATGCGGGCGTTCACGGGTGCCGGTGATTCATCCACCGCTGTTGTTGGCGGACTGGTTGAAGCAGACCGAGGCGCAATTGAAATTGGTGCTGCATCCGGTGGCTGAGCCGTTGGTGAGTCATGCCAAGCCTGGGACGTTGGCGTTCTTGATCGGCCCTGAGGGTGGGTTGTCGGATGCTGAGGTTGATCAGGCCAAGAGTGCCGGTTTTCATGCTGCTCGCCTCGGGCCTCGGGTGTTGCGGACAGAGACCGCGCCGGTGGTTGCACTGGCGGTGGCCCAGCAGCTTTGGGGTGACTTCTAGGCCGCCATCGCTAGCAGGCTAGCTCCCACAATGAATTTTGGGTGTTCACCCGTTTCATATTCACTGGAGATCTCCTGTGGGAGCTAGCCTGCTAGCGATTGGCCGCGACGCGGTTTAAAGGACATAAAACAAAATCGCGACAAAGTGCAGCACACTCCCCGCAATCACGAACAAATGCCAGATCCCGTGCGCATGCCGCAACCGATGATCCAGGGCAAAAAAGACAATCCCCACGGTGTACAACACCCCGCCCGACGCCAGCCAGGCAAACCCCGTACTGCCCAGCGCCGCGAGCAATGGCTTGACCGCTACCAGCACAATCCAGCCCATCACTGCATAAATCACGATCGACAGAATCCGCGCTTCAGAGCGCGGCTTGATCTCTTGCAGGATGCCGATCAGCGCCAGCCCCCAGACAATCCCGAACAGAGTCCAGCCCCACGGCCCGCGCAGGGTCACCAGGCAAAACGGCGTGTAACTGCCGGCAATCAGCAGGTAGATCGAAAAGTGATCGACCTTCTGCATGATCGCTTTCTTGCGCCCGCGCACGCTGTGGTAAACGGTCGATGCGCTGTAAAGCACCATCAAGGTGAAGCCGTAGATCGCCACGCTGACAATCTTCCACGGGCTGCCGTCCATGCTGGCAATCACCAGCATCCACACCACCCCGACCGTCGCCGCCACCGCCCCGACCAGATGCGTCCAGGCGTTCAATCTTTCCCCGTGATACATGTATTACCCACCTCAAAATTCGTTACAACATCGCGCAAGGCTCAGGCCTTGAGATTAAAAGCGCAATGTTTCAGATCACAATTCCCCTCATACGTGCACAATCGAGCCATTCGAATAAGAGTCCACGCCATGCTGATCGACGAAGAGTTGACCCTGAAGAAACTTGAGGTGTTCCTCGCCTTCATGCGCACCGGCAACCTGGCCCGGGCCGCCGCCGAGTTGCAGACCAGCAACGTCAGCGTGCACCGGGCGATTCACTCCCTGGAAAGCGCCCTGCGCTGCCCGCTGTTCAAACACGAAGGCCGCAACCTGACACCGCTGGAAAGCGCTTACGTGCTGGAAGAACGCGCACAGAAACTGATTCAGGACGTGGTCGAAACCGTGCGCCTGACCCGCGAAGCGGCCGGGTTCTCGGCTGAACGCTTCAAGCTCGGCTCGTTGTATTCGCTGACGGTGAAGACCGTGCCGCAGCTGATCATGGGCCTGAAGATCCGCCGCAGCGAGCTCAACATCGACCTGATCCTCGGCTCGAATTTCGACTTGTTGTACAAGCTCAAGAACATGGAAGTCGACGCGATCCTGGTGTCCCTGGACGACAGCGTCAACGACCCGGACTGCGAGCAGATTCCACTCTTTTCCGACGACATCTTCCTGGCCACGCCGGCGGATTCGAAGTTCGCCCAACGGGCGGAAGTTGACCTGGCCGAAGTGCGCGACGAAACCTTCATCACCCTGACCCAGGGGTTTGCCACGCACCAGGACGGTAACCGGGTGTTCAAGCAGGCGGGGTTCGAGCCGAAGGTGGCGATGCAGGTCAACGACATCTTCACCCTGCTGAGCATGGTCAGCTCGGGGGTGGGTTATGCATTGCTGCCGGGGCGGATTGCGGCGGTGTATGAGAATCGAGTGAAGCTGATCCCGTTGCAGGAAAAGTATCGGTTGCAGCAGCACATCGGCGTGGTGTTTTTGAAGGCCAAGGAGCGCGATCCGAATTTGTTGGCGTTGTTGGCGGAGTGTCGGATGTATGCCAACCGCAATGCCACCCAATGATCGTTCCCACGCTCTGCGTGGGAATGAATCAATGGACGCTCTGCGTCCGCTTTGGGACGCGGAGCGTCCCGGGCTGCATTCCCACGCAGAGCGTGGGAACGATCAGTCAGCCCACAATTCCGCGAACAATGAAGTACAACAACGAAGGCCCAAGCAAGCACCCAAGCCCGGTGTGGAACGTCGCCGTCAACGCCCCATAAGGCACCAACCGCCGATCCGTCGCCGCCAACCCAGCCGTTACACCGCTCACAGTGCCGGCCAATCCGCCAAAAACCATCGCCGAGCGCGGGTTATCCAGGCCCATCCAGCGCGCGGCCATCGGCGTGCCGACCATCACGAAAATCGCCTTGATCAACCCGGTGGCAATCGACAACGCCACCACGTCCGAACTCGCGCCAATCGCCGCACCGGTCACCGGCCCGACGATGTACGTCACGGCGCCCGCGCCAATGGTGGTCACGCTGATCGCATCGCGATAACCGAATACCCAGGCCATGCTCGCGCCGACAATGAACGGCAGGATCGTGCCCAGCAGCAGCGCAATCACGCCAATCAACCCGGCCTTTTTCGCTTCGGTGGCCTGCACTTCGAACGCCGTGGCAACAATCGCAAAGTCCCGCAGCATCGCGCCGCCCATCAACCCTATACCCGAGAACAGAGTCAGGTCCGCCAAACCTTTTTGCCCGCCGGTCATGGTGCCGCCGACCCAGGCCAGGACAAGCCCGATGACAATGGCAATCGCCGAGCCATGAATCCGTCCGAACGTCAGGCGTTTGGACAGCACCACCGACACCCACATGATCACGCCAACGAATGCGAACGCTGTGACCAAGCCGTTATGTTCCAGGCCTTTCTCGATGAGATCCCACATATCAGCGACCTCCTGCTGGCGTGCCGACCGGAGTTAATTCCACCGGTTCATCAGGCAACGGTTCGCCTTTGTGAGTGCGGCTGATCAGCGCAATCGTGCAGCCGCAGATCACCACCGAACCAATCGCCGCCAGCACCGCCACCGGGCCGCCATGCAGAGCGGTGACGACGTTCTGTTGCGCAGCCATTGCGACCACCACCGGAATGTACATCGCGCCCCAGAAGCCGACGCCCATCTCGCAATCCTTGGTCATGCCGCCGTGCCTGTGCATCCACAACCGTGCGCAGATCAACAGGATCATCGCGATCCCGACCCCGCCCACGTTGGATTTCACCCCCAGCAAAACGCCGAGCATGTCTCCCAGGATCACCCCTGCCAGCGTACAAATCGCCAACAGCGCCACACCGTAAATAATCATTGTTGTTGTCCTCAAAGTGCATCGTCGAATGTTGTTTTTGTTGTTCGAAGGCCTGAGTCGGTGGTCTAGGGTTGGCGGCTTCCCTCCTCACGCAACAGCGCCTGCAAGGTGTCGAGTCGAGCGCCGTCGAAAGCAATCACGGTGCCTTGCTCGAACACCCGGCGCGCCAGCCCGGTCAGCACCGCACCGGGCGGCAGTTCGATCTGTAGACGCACGCCACGCTCGTAAGCGCTTTGCACGGTGCCGCGCCAATCCACCACGCGGCACATGTTGAAGGCCAGGTCGTCGCGCAAGGCTTCAATGCTGATGACTGGCCGGGCGCGGCTGCCGCTCAGGTAGCCCACTGTCGGGGTTTTCAGTTGCACATTGGCGAAGGCTTCGGCCAGGGTTTTCGCCGGTGCTTCCAGCAACGGGCAATGGGACGGCACGCTGACGGCCAGACGTTTGGCCAAGCCTGCACCGCGAACTCGCGCCAGCTCTGCGACGGTTTTCATTGCTGCATCGCTGCCAGCGATGACCACCTGATTATCAGCATTGATATTGGCCAGATAAACCGGCGTATCGGCGCTATGAACCTGCGCCAGCAAACCTTCCACTGTGGACAAATCGAGACCGATGATCGCCGTCATGCCGTAGCCCTGTGGATAAGCTCGCTGCATCAAATCGCCGCGCAGGCTGACCAAATGCAGCGCATCGCTGAAGCTCAAGGCGCCAGCCACCACCGCTGCCGGGTAGGCGCCGATGGAGAGACCGGCGACGTAATCCGGTGTCATTGATAACTGGCGTGAAGCGGCGACACCGGCAATCAGCAGACAAAGCTGAACTGCCCTCGTCGACTTCAACGCCTCGGCAGAATCCAGCAGCAAAGTGTCTTCGCTCAGCACTTCACTTGCCTCGATCACCGTTTCGTGAGGCAAACGATGGAGCATGCCCGGCTGCTGCGCGCCCTGGCCGGGGAACACCAGCAAACTGCTCACGCTGCTTGCTCCCACGGATCAATGACCAGGCAGGCTGCACGGGCGTTTTTCAGCAAAACCCGGCGGGCAGGACCGGCCCATTCGCGCAGGGCGACGGCGCCGAAAGGTGTTTGCAACTGCATGTCCACCTGACAGACAGCCGCATCAAAAAAACTCACCAGCTCCCGCGCCTGGGCACGGCCCAGCGGTTTCGGCGTGCGCAGGATCAAGTCGAGATCACTGCCCTCGTGCAAGGCCTGAACACCACTGGCCAACTCGAACCCGGCGCTGCCGCTGACACCCCACACCCAACCACAACCATCGAGCAGCGGCCGCAGTTGGTCGAGGGCCTGCAGTGCCGGCAAATCCCGGTCGATAGACACATGACAAAGCGCTTCCGGCCGCACCCGACGCGAAATCGCATTGATCGCCATCGAGGCCGCATAACGCTGCTCGCGCAAGCGCCCACGCACCCCGACAGCGACGTAATCCGGCGCACTCAATGCACGCCGAACCACCACCGGCTGACCAGCGCTGATCGAATCGATCACCCATGCAGGCGCGTCCACCGGCAGTTGCTCCGGAGTCATGCCCCAGAGCAAGTCGTGGGCCAGAAAGGTATTCACCACTGTGCTCTCAGCAGTTGGCGAACCTTGCTCGATGCCGCGCGGTTGGTCGCGCCCAAGCGGCTGCTCAGGTCGCGACCGTTGGCGGCAACATCGCCAATCGCCTGGTTCAGGCATTCAGTCACCCGTGCCAAATCCGCCGCCGTCGGCTGCTCGATCTGTTCCACTGACAAGGTTTCCCAGAGCAATCCAAGGCTCCCGTAGCTGTCGATGTCATAGGCCATCGGCGGCACGCTGGCGGCCAGTGCTTCAAGTTCCTCGACACTGCGCAAGGTCACTCGCGCTGCCGACGCCTTGCCCATCGCGTGCACCATGACGCCGGGGTCACGCAGGGCAATCAAGCGATTGGCCTGATACCCGTGCGCCAGAAACGCCCCGGACATCGCCTTGCCCACCAGCAAACCGATCACCGCATGACCAGCCAACCGGGCACGGGCATAACTGTCCGCCGCGCCGGCGAGGGCCTGATGAATGCCGAGCGCTTCTTCGCGCCGACCATAAGCCTGACTCGGCACATCAACGATGGCGATCAAGGCGCGCTTGTGCAACTTATCCAAATCAGCTGCGATGACTTCATCCACAGCCTTGGCCAGACACCAGCCTTCCAGCAAACCGACCTCGCCATTGCGGGCCCGGACGAAGCGGTTGTCGGGATCGGCTACCACGGCGATAAAGCGAACAGGCTGATCACCCAACACACCGTCGGCCACCTTCAATGAATCGGGCAAACCATCGACCGGTATCGCGCCTGCACTCAAGGCGCTGAACCAGTTCAAGCCTCTCAGGGAATAGGTACTCATGAGCGCTCTCCTTGATACAAATCGCGAACCACTGACGGTTCAATTTGCGGCTCGGCGTCCAGACAGGCCAGCCGTTGCAGGAACAATTCGGCCTGACGGCTGCGCTGCTGGTCCGGCAAACCTTGCTTGAGCAATTCGCCGACCTGCTGCTGAATCTGCGCCACATCATCGGCGACATAACGGTCCACCAAACCACTGGCGAAACGCTGCTCGCCACCGGTCAGGCTCCAGATGAAAGGACGATCGCGGGAGTCGTATTCCTCAAGCCCCGCTTCCTGCTCGATCACTTGCGGACCATTGAGGCCAAGCCGCGCTTCCTGAGTCACCAGCAAATAGCTGCACAACCCGGCGGCAATTGACATCCCGCCAAAGCAACCCACGCTGCCGGCGACGACACCAACGACCGGTTGGTATTGGCGCAGATCGACAATCGCCGCATGAATATCGGCAATCGCCGCCAGCCCAAGGTTGGCTTCCTGCAATCGCACGCCGCCGGTTTCCAGCAGCAACACGGCGCGGGTTGGAATGCCATTGCGGTTATCTTCGGCGGCCAGTTCCAGCGCACCGGCCATTTTCGCCCCGCCGACTTCTCCGAGGCTGCCGCCCTGAAACGCGCCTTCGATGGCGGCAATGACCACCGGCAAACCACCGATGCTGCCCTTGGCGATCACCACGCCGTCGTCGGCTTGCGGCACCACACCCTGGCGCGACAGCCACGGCGACATGACGCGTTGAAACGGGTCGAGCAATTCACGGAAGGTGCCGGCGTCGAGCAAGGCCTTCGCCCGTTGCCGGGCGCCGAGCTCGACGAAGCTATGTTTGTGCAGGAGATCAGTCATGGCCGATCTCCTCAAAACCCTGTTCCAGACGCAAGCGCACCACGCCGGGTGTCGCGCCGAAATCATGGATATCGATGGCCATCGCCGGCGGTGTCTGGCCGTCGAACATCCGGGCAAACAGATGCTGCCAGCGTTGTTCCGCGCCATTGACCGAGGTCTGCACCTTGATCGTCAGTTTGCCGGCCTGACCCGGTTCGATCAGCACTTCCAGATCGCCCGAGCCGACACAGCCCACCAGCGTGCGCCCCCGTGGCGGCTGCCCGGCGGGGAATTCAAAGGATAAGGTTTCCATCAGCAAGCTCCGGACTCGATGCGGTCGATAAACAGGCAGGCGGCGAGTAAATCCGCTGCACCACCGGGCGACGCATTCAATGCGATTAAGTGTTCGTCCAGCTCGTGCAAACGGCGGCGACCGGCGAGGCTGGCACTGCCGCCCGCATCGAGTACGGCCTGGGCACCGAGTTGCATGGCGTTAAGACCGTGTTCGCCCGCGCGGTAGAGCACGCAGGTGTCGACAAGATTGGTCATGATCGCCAGCAAGGCATCGAGCCGGGCGTTCTGCTCGCCATGGCCAACGGCGCGGCTGCGTTTGAGTTGCGGCAACGCGCGTTGCAGCACTGAAGGAAAGCCAAGTTGGGCTTCTTCACGGGCACCGCGCACGCCGTATCTTTGGGCGACTTGAGCGCCATGGCTGAATGGACGTGGTGCGTAGCGGTCGTCGAGTAAAGCGAGGCGTGCGGCGCGCAAAGTGACCGCGCTTGCGGTGCTGGATTCAGGTTCCAGCGCGGCGGCAGTGACCAAAAGCCCCAAGGCCCAGATCGCCCCGCGATGAGTGTTCACGCCGCCGGTGGTGGCGAGCATCGCTTGCTCCCCTTCCCGCCCAATACGCCCGACGGCTTCGCGCAGCGGCAAGCAGACTTCGCCGTACTCGCTGGCGGCTTCCGCCATTTCCTTGAACGCCGGCCACAGGGACAGTGCCGAGGCGTGCATCAGCCCAAGGTGTAAATCGGTGTGAGCTCCATTGCCACGACGGTCGACCAGCGCCGGTTTCGGCGACAGGTCCGCTTCGTCGATCAGCGCGTCCACGGCCAGGTCCGCCAGCCGTTCAGCCAGAGACAGCGTTTTCGGTTGCAGGTTGAATGCGTGCATTACCAGCTCCTGAACTTGGCGGGTGGGTTGTAGAGGCCACCGGACCACTCGACCAGATCGGCCACGCTTTTGGCGGCGAGCAATTCGCGGGTGGCGTCGGTGCGGCGGATGCCGAGGTCTTCGGGCAAGGCGATCAGGCCTTCGCGGCGCATGCGCGCGGTGTCTTTCGGGTTGTGGCGCAGGCCGATGGCGGTCACCCCGGCCACGGCGGCGATCATCGCCTGGCGTTCTTCCAGCGAACGCGCCTTGTACAAATAGGCGATGCCTTCTTCGGTCAGCAGGTGGGTGACGTCGTCGCCGTAGACCATGATCGGCGCAAGTGGCATGCCGCTTTTTTTCGCCACTTCGATCGCATCGAGGGTTTCGACGAAGGTCGGTTTGCCGCCCTCCTGGAAGGTCTCGACCATTTGCACCACGAGTTTTTTGCCGCGTTCGAGCAAGGCTTCGGGCGCATCGTCGTGACGCATGTCGAGCCAGGCCGGTGAACTATGACGACGACCGCGCGGGTCGTGGCCCATGTTGGGCGCGCCGCCGAAACCGGCCAGGCGCCCACGCGTTACGGTGGAAGAATGGCCGTCGCCATCGACTTGCAAAGTCGCGCCGATAAACAGGTCCACCGCGTATTGCCCGGCCAGTTGGCAGAACATCCGGTTGGAACGCAGGGAGCCGTCGCGCCCGGTGAAGAACACGTCCGGCCGAGCGGCGATGTAGTTTTCCATCCCCAGTTCGGTGCCGAAACAATGCACGCTTTCGACCCAGCCGCTTTCGATGGCCGGGATCAAGGTCGGGTGCGGGTTGAGTGTCCAGTTGCGGCAGATCTTGCCTTTGAGGCCAAGTGATTCGCCGTAGGTCGGCAGGATCAGTTCGATGGCGGCGGTGTTGAAACCGATGCCGTGGTTCAGGGACTGGACGTTGTGTTTTTCGTAGATCCCGCGGATCGCCATCATCGCCATCAGCACGTGTACTGGCTTGATGTGCCGTGGGTCGCGAGTGAACAGGGGTTCGATGTAGAACGGCTTGTCGGCCACCACCACGAAATCGACCCAGGACGCGGGGATGTCCACGCGCGGCAGGTCGCTGACATCGTCCACCAGTTGATTGACCTGGACGATGACGATGCCGTCGCTGAACGCGGCCGGTTCGATCAACGCGGGGGTGTCTTCGGTGCTCGGGCCGGTATAGATGTTGCCGGCGCGGTCGGCCATGAAACCGGCCGAGAGCACGACGTTGGGAATCAGGTCGACCACCAGTCGCGCATAGAGCTCGATGTAGGTGTGGATCGCGCCGATTTCCAGCAGGCCGTCTTCCAGCAGCTGGCTGATGCGAAGGCTTTGGGTGCCGGCGAAGGAGAAGTCGAGTTTGCGGGCGATGCCGCGTTCAAACAGGTCCAGGTGCTCGGAGCGTCCGACGCTGGGCATGATCATGTGCAGATCATGCAGCTTGGCAGGATCGGCCTTGGCCAGGGAGCGGGAGAGGAAATCCGCCTGCTTTTGGTTATTGCCCTCCAGCACCACGCGGTCGCCGGGCAGAATCAAGGCCTCCAGCGCAGCAACGATGTTGTCGGTGGGCAGCACCACACCGTCGGCCAGACCTCGCACAAGCTCGAGACGCCGCTGCTTTTCGCTGCGCCGCCGCGTCCATCGCGAGTCGGGGGATATTGTTGTTGTCATGACCACTCCACGGGTTCGCTGTCGTGGGAGTCACCTTAGGAGTGTTGGGGTGGAGGCATCAATCAAGCAGAGAGACGGATCGTTACGGTCACCGTAACGATCGAACACCGCCCCGATCGTTCCCACGCTCTGCGTGGGAATGCCTCAAGGGACGCTCCGCGTTCCAGCTCCCGAATGGGACGCGGAGCGTCCCGGGCTGCATTCCCACGCGGAGCGTGGGAATGATCATCAGTCCCAAAAAAGGACCGATCAGTCCCATTTTGGGAATCTTCAACCTTCGCCAGCCTAGCGTTGGGTTTGTGTTTAAAAGTTTGTCCGCAGGAACGGTGAGAGGCTACGCAGTCCGGCGTCGCGGCCTACAGCAATGACGGAAGCCGCTGACTGGTGGTGTTTTGCGTTGATCTTTATCGTTTACGGGTCGCTGCGAATTCAGCGACCGGGTCTGGAACCCCCGAAAAGACGGAGAAAAAGCGCCATTCATTACGAATGCACCAACTCCAACCTGTAATCGGAAACTCTTTATGTCCAAGGTAACGAACAACCCAGCAGAAAACACTGGCACCGATTCCCAAGAATCTATCGAAGCCGAAAAACTCAAGGAAGCCGCTGACCGCGCCTTCGCCCATTACTTCCCACCCGCCCACGAAAAACCAAGCAAGCGCCGCAAACACCCCCTCTTCACCGTCTCCCCCGACATCGATACCGAAGCCCTTTTGGCCAATGCCTCTGAAGATTTGCTGTCCATCAGCGCCATTGCGGCCGATCTGGCGGACGATGTTGAAGGATCACGCCGGTCGGTAGCCCTGGCGCTCAGTCGAATGGCCGATGGTGTGCAGTTGTTGGTGGAGCGGGCGCTGGATCATAACGAGGCGTTGCAGATGCAGCTGCGGGCTCAGGCCAAGGTTTAGCCGTCAGGTTTGAGGTGAATTCATGATCGTTCCCACGCTCTGCGTGGGAATGCAGCACGGGACGCTCTGCGTCCCTTCAACAGCCGAACGCGGAGCGTCCGAAGAGGCATTCCCACGCGGAGCGTGGGAACGATCAGTGGGCTAACCCTGCTGTAACAAGCAACTCCTCCAGCGCCAACAGATCCGGGACCTTCGCCACTTGCTCCCCCACCTGCACCGCCGCCTGTTCCAGCGGACACAACGGCACATCGACGTAACTCAACTGACTATCCAGCTTGTACGACCGTGGGATCCCCTGCACCAACAGCGCGATAAACTTCAACTCCGGGCGCCCACCGAGGGCATTGAGAATCACGATTCGCGCCCGCTCGCCGATGACGATTTTCTGGCCGCACGCCGACTCGAAACTCAGTAACGGAATCTGCCGGTCCCGCCACTTCACCAACCCCAGATACCACGGTGGCGTATCCAGATCGAACGCCCCCGGTTGATAGTCGATCAACTCCGCCACCGCCACGTTGGGCAGAATCAGGTTACGGTCAGCCAACGGCAACAGCAGCCCGGTGAGATTGCTGGTGCGGTGCTCAAGCATGGGTTTTGCTCCACAGGGCGATGCTGTCGAGCAGCACCGATTCCTGATACGGCTTGCCGAGGTAGTCGTTGACGCCGATGGCCATCGCACGGTCGCGGTGTTTCTGGCCGGTGCGGGAAGTGATCATGATGATCGGCAAGTGCTGCAAACGTTCGTCGCTGCGCACTTGGGTCGCTACTTCGAAGCCGTCCATGCGCGGCATTTCGATGTCCAGCAGCATCACGTCGGGCATGTGTTCTTCAAGCAGCAGCATGGCGTCGACCCCGTCCTTGGCGGTCAGCACGTTCATGCCGTGACGTTCCAGCAGACGGCTGGTGACCTTGCGCACGGTCACCGAATCGTCGACCACCAACACCAGCAGCGGTTTATGCGGCTCGACCTCAACGTCTTGTGTCGCCGGTTGTTGCGGCACACGGGCCTGCATGGCGCGGATCGGTGCGAGCAAATCAAGAATCAGCACCACTCGGCCATCGCCCAGAATCGTCGCCCCGGACAACCCCTGCACCGCCGCAAACTGCGGGCCGAGGCTTTTGACCACGATCTCGCGCGTACCGGCCATGGAGTCAACCTGCACGGCGATGTGCCGCTCGTTGCATTGCACCAGCAATACCGGCAGCGGCAGGCTCTGGCCCAGCAGTTTCGGACGGGTGCTGGTTTTCAGCAGCTCGCCGAGGTAGCACAGTTCGTAACGCTGCCCGGCGTATTCATAGGTCGGCGGATCGAGCCGGTAATGCCCTTCAAGTTCGTTGGGCAACACGCGAACGATGCCGTCGATGGTGTTCAGCGGGATCGCGTATTGATCCTCCAGGCATTGCACCATCAGCGCGCGGTTGACCGACACGGTGAACGGCAGGCGAATCCGGAAATGCACGCCCTGCCCCGGTGTCGAGTCGATGACCATGGTGCCGCCGAGCTGCCGCACTTCTTCGTGAACCACGTCCATGCCCACACCACGCCCGGAGATCTGGGTGATTTTCTCGGCGGTGGAGAACCCTGGTTGCAGGATGAATTGCAGCACGTCGCGGTCGCTGATATCGGCGTCCGGCGCCAGCAAGCCGCGCTTGATCGCCTTGCGCCGTACCGCGTCCAGCGGCACGCCCGCGCCGTCGTCGCGGATGTCGAAAATGATGTCGCCGCCCTCGCGAGACAGGTCGAGGGTGATCCGGCCCTGAGCCGGTTTGCCGGCCGCGATGCGCACCTCGGCCGCTTCCAGACCGTGGTCCACGGCGTTGCGCAGCATGTGCTCCAGCGGTGCCGCCATGCGTTCAAGAACGTTGCGATCCATCTCGCCTTCGGCGTTGCCGACAATGAACTCGACGTCTTTGCCCAGCTCACCAGAGACCTGCCGCACGATGCGTTTCAGCCGCGGCAGCATTCGCTCGAAAGGCACCATGCGCGTACGCATCAGGCCTTCCTGCAATTCGGTGTTGATGCGGCCCTGCTGTTGCAGCAGGTTTTCCGCGTCCTGATTGCGGCGGTCGAGGGTTTCCTTGAGGTCGAGCAGGTCGGACGCGGATTCGAACAGCGCCCGCGACAATTGCTGCAACTGCGAGTGACGGTCCATTTCCAGCGGATCGAATTCTTCGTAGCCAAGACGTTCTGCATCGACTTGCTGGCGGCTGAGAATCCTGCCCTGGGTTTCGGTGTCGAGTCGGCGCAACTGATCGCGCATGCGCTCGATGGTGGTTTCCATTTCGCTCAGGGCAACCCGTGCATCGTTGACCTGTTGCTCGATACGACCACGGAAGATTGAGGTTTCACCGGCCAGGTTGACCAGATCGTCGAGCAGTTCTGCCGAGACCTTGACCATGTCGGCGCCCGCTTCGGCTTGCGGCGCGGGCGTGTCGGGTTTCGGTGCGGCAGGCAGCACCACTGGCGTATCGATAACGGCGGGATGACTGAAGTTCTTGATCGAGTCGATCAACCGATCGGCGGGCGGCAAGGGTTGACCGGCGCGGGTGGCATCGAGCATTTGTGCCAGTCGGTCGTGACTGCTTTGCAGCAGCGCGAACAGCGCCGGCGTCGGTTGCAGCACGCCTGCGGACAAGCCTTCGTAGAGAAATTCCAGCTCATGGGCGAGGTCGCCAATGGGTGAAATTTCCACCATCCGCGCGCCGCCCTTGAGCGTGTGCAAGTCGCGCAACAGGGTTTCCACTTCCTGACGGTTCGACGGCTCGGCTTGCCAGCGCACAAGGGCCGCGCCGGAGTTTTCGATGATGTCGAAACCTTCCTCAAGGAAGATGTCCAGCAGCTCGGGGTCATGCCCCGGCGAGTCATTGGCCGGGGCGGGTTCCGCCACTTCGGCGGTGTTGGCGTTGCCTTGACGGAATTCGCGAATCGCCTCGATCAGCTCATTCGGGGCACCCAGCGCGTGCTGGTTTTGCAGCTGTTCAAGCAGCACCGCGAGGCGGTCATGGCTCTGTTGCAGCAGCTGCGCCAGGGTTTCACTGTGGCTGTAACGGCGGTCCACCAAACCTTCATAAAGACTTTCCAATTCATGGGCCAGGTCACCGACCGGCTCGACCTCGGCCATCCGCGCGCCACCCTTGAGGGTGTGCAAATCCCGCTGCAAGGACGACAGCGGCGCGGCGTTTTCCGGGTCGCTCAGCCAGCGCTGCAAGGCCTGGCCGGCACTCTCGAGGATATCCACCGCTTCTTCGAGGAAGATCGAAACGATCTCGTCATCGAGCTCGACCCGGGTCGCAGTCTGTTCCAGTTCCGCGGTGGCGCTGCCCAGTTCCCGGATGCTCAGGGTGCGGCTGCCATCGCTGCGAATCAGGCCCATGGACGACGGATCCAGGCTTTCATCGAGCAAGCCGCGCAAGGCCCGGATGCGTTCCGGTTGCGGGCTGACTTCCTGGCCGGCGGCCAATTCGTCGAGCATGTTGATCAGCGCTTCGTGGGCACCTTGCGCCTCATGGAAAAAACGGTCGCTGACCGCCAGGCTGCTTTCTTCCACCGCGCCGTACAGGTCGAGCAACGCTTCGCAGAGTTCATCCACCGGGTGCAGATCGGCGAGGTGCGCGCCTTCGCCCAAGGTGGTCAATTCATCCAGCAAGGCGCTGAGTTCCTGACGCTCGCCGGGGTGTTGCTGCCAGCGCTGCAACAAGCTTTCGGCGTCCAGCAGGATGTCCATGCCCTGGGCCAGGAAGTTGTTGATCAGCTGCGGATCACGCTTGATCCGCAGCGCGGTGTTCGGCGCTTTCAACAAGGCGTCCAGACGCTCGGCGAGCAGCGCCTTGGTGCGCTCGATCAGCGAATCAGCATCCGGTATCTCGGCCAGCGGATCATCCTTGAGTTGCCGCAGCCCGAGACGGAACAGACCTTCGGCTTCCAGCAGCAATTCGACTTCGTCGAGGTCGAGGGCGATCAGGTGTGCCTTGTATTCGCGGGCGAGTTGATCCAGCGGCGTCGCCAGCTCGGCGATCGGCAACACGCCGGCCATCGAGGCGCTGCCCTTCAAGGTGTGCAATGCGCGCTGCAACTCATCGCTAGCCTGCAGCGGCACATGCTCGGCGGCTTGGTCGAGGAAGCGGTTGAGGCTGGCGAGATGGGTCTCGGCTTCCTTGCGAAAGATCTCCAGCAACAGCGGATCGAGGGCCGCGACGTCCTGGGTGTCTTCATCGCTGGCCGGTAAATCGCCCTTGGCGAGGGCATGGGCGCGAGCGGCCAGTTGATCGACCTGGTTGCATTGACGCTGGGCATTGGCGGCAAATTCGGCCACCAGCTCCGGCAGCAGGTCCATTGCATCGCGGAGCAATTGTTGCACTGCCGCTCCAGGCGCAACGCTGTGTTCCAGCACGCGGTTGAGCAGGTTTTCCACGGCCCACGCCAGCTCGCCCAGCACCAGCGCACGGACCATCCGGCCACTGCCTTTCAAGGTGTGGAACGCCCGGCGCAGTTCACTCAACGCGGCTTTATCGTCCGGATTGGCCGTCCAGCGCGGCAAGTATTCCCGGAGGATGTCCAGGACCTCATCGGTTTCTTCGAGGAAGACTTCCCGCAGCTCATCGTCCACCGGTTCTTCGCCGGCGGGCGGTGGCAACAGGCTGCCCGGGGTGGTCAGGGCTGGCGGATTGACCGAAGACACCGGGCTGGCCAAGACATCGGCCAGCGACTGGACGGTATCGGGATCATCGAGCTCTTGCAGGTCCTGCATCACCTGGGCTTCACTCGGGCTGAGTACGTCTTCAAGCATCGGCACTTGTTGTTCGCTGGGGAAAAACCCGAGTGAGGCCAGGCTTTTTTCCGCCACGTCGAGCAATTGTTCGCCCGGTGCCTCGGGGTCGTCGCTGAGACGCTCCAGGTAATACTCGATGCTGGTGATGACGTCAGCCAGGTTGTCCAGTTCCTGCCAGCCGGGCTGGCCCGGATCGAGCAGCAGATGCTCGCGAATGAAGTGGTTGCAGGTTTCGATCAGGCTTGCCGCACGGCTCAACGGAATCATCGACAGCGCGCCGCGCACCTGGGTCAGCAACGCCGGCAATGCCTGCAAATGCTGGCGGTCCCAGTCGGCGTCGATGTAGTCGACGATCATGTCCTTGGCCTGTTGCAGGCAGATGCGCGCTTCCTTGATCACGATCTGGTGGATCTGCGTCAGGTCGGTGGTTGGCAGGTGACTTTCTTCCTGGCTCTCCGGCTCAACGGTGCCGACCATGCCGGCCAGCGTCGCTTCGACGTAGAGCAAAGCCCCGGCGACGTCCATGAGAATGGCGTCGTTGGGTTCACGCTGACCCTGGGCGAGGCTCAGCACCACCGCCAGTTGATCGATGATGACTTTGCGCGGCTGGCCGAAACCCAGCACCGCCAGAGTGTCGGCGATTTGCCGCAACGGCGCCAACAAGGTTTCAAGGTCCGAGGTGTGCTGGCGGTCGCTGCGCACGAACAGATCGAGGCGTTCCTTGACCCGCACCAGCTCTTCGCAGAGCGCGGCGAGCACCGAGCGCATCGCGTCACGGTCCGGACCGGCCAGGCGGGCACGTTCTTCGTCGACCATTGCGCTGTCGGGCAGCGCGTCGTCCAGTGAGTAACGATCTTTCATGGTCAGCATCTGCCCGGTGGGATGTTCGGCCTTGGCAATATAGAACAGCAAACTCTTGAGCAACTCCGGCGGTGCCGGCTGATTGATGCCGCGTATGCCCTGTTCGAGCAGGCGTTTGAGTTCTTTGTCGGCGTCCTTGAACAGGCTGCGCAGCGCCGGGCTATTGGCGATCGAGTCCCCGCGCATGCCTTCGACCAACGCCGAGGCGACTTGCCACAACGGGCTCAAGGGCGCGTTTCCGCACAGCCCTTCCAAACGTGAAAAAACCTTGGTCAGATAACCCAGGTTAGTGTCGTCATCCTGCTCACGCAGCAATCCGACCAAAGCCATCTGCAGCATCTGCCGCAACTTGCGCAGCACATTGGGGAAATCCGCCGGTTCAAGCAGGGCCAGCGACTCTTGGTCCAGTGCCGGCAGGTCGAGCAATGGCGGGCTGAACAGGCTGGTTTCCGACAACAGACTGTCGCCCCGGGCACTGCGCAAGTCGTTGATCAACGGCAGCACCACCAAGGGTAGGTCACGGCGCGCGCCTTGTACCCGGTCGAGGTAGATCGGCAGTTGCCCGAGGGCTTGCAGCAACAGGTGAAGCGCCTCGTCGCGATGACTGACGCGATCCTGCTGCAAGGCAGCGACCAGGTGTTCCATTTCTTCGGCGAGCAGGGCCGCGCCGTAGAATTCGACCATCTGCAAACTGCCGTGAACCTGATGGATGCACGCCAGGCAATCGCTCAGGGCGTGCGTCGCCTGAGGGTCATCGAGCAGGGTTTCGATTGCTTGATGAGCCACTTTCAGCGTTTCGGCAATCTCGCCTTTGACCCATTCGAGGGCCACATAGTCGTGCCGATCACCCATAACCACTCCAAATCACTGCTCTACTCAAAAATACCCGAACGCCTGCCGGCGATTCACACTTTATCCGCAGCCTGCGCCTTGGCCGCCGGCAAGGTGAAACCGGACACCGAGCGCCGCAGCTGGCTGGCCATTTTCGCCAGGTTGCCGATGCTCTCGGCGGTGGCGGTGGAGCCTGACGAAGTCTGCGTGGTGATCTGCTGGATCACGTTCATCGTCAGGGAAATCTGACCGGCCGAAGACGTCTGCTGCTGCGCGGCGTTGGAAATGCTCTGGATCAGCGCTGCCAGGGTCTTCGATACGCCTTCGATTTCTTCCAGGGCCACTCCGGCATCCTGCGCCAGACGCGCGCCGCGCACCACTTCGGTGGTGGTCTGCTCCATGGAAATCACCGCTTCGTTGGTGTCGGTCTGGATCGCCCGCACCAGCGTTTCGATCTGCCGGGTAGCGGCGGACGAGCGCTCGGCCAGTCGCTGTACCTCGTCGGCCACCACCGCAAAACCGCGCCCGGCGTCACCGGCCATCGAGGCCTGGATGGCCGCGTTAAGCGCGAGGATGTTTGTCTGGTCGGCAATGTCATCGATCAAGCTGACAATGTCGCCGATTTCCTGAGAGGACTCGCCCAGTCGTTTGATCCGCTTGGCGGTGTCCTGAATCTGCTCGCGAATGTTGTCCATGCCGTGGATGGTGTTGTGCACCACCTCGTTGCCCTTGTTGGCAATTTCCACCGAACGCTCGGCCACCGCCGAGGACTCGGCCGCGTTGGCCGACACCTGGTCGATAGACTGGGCCATGTCGTTGATCGCGGTGGAGGCTTCGCTGATCTGTTGCGCCTGATGCTCCGAAGCCTGGGCCAGGTGCATGGCGGTGGCTTGGGTTTCCTGCACGGCGGCGGCGACTTGGCCGGCGGTGAGGTTGATGGTCGCCACCAGGTCGCGCAGTTGGTCGACGGAATAGTTGATCGAGTCGGCGATGGTCCCGGTGAAGTCTTCGGTTACCGAAGCGGTCACGGTCAGGTCGCCGTCAGCGAGGTCTTCGATCTCGTCGAGCAGGCGCATGATCGCGTTCTGGTTGCGCTCGTTCTTCTCGGCGGTTTCGCGCAGCTGGCGATTGGTTTCGCGCACCATCACCAGGCCGATAAGGATGATCGACATCAGCGCCAGCAGGCCCAGCACGTAGCCGCCGATGGTGTCGGTGTCGCGCCCGCCGGCCAGGTTTTCGAAACCGGTGGCCAGGTGCGAGGCTTCGTCGAGCAGGGTTTGCGACAGGGTGAAAATGTTGCTCGCCGATTCGCGAACCTTGAACAGCTCCGGCGAGGTTTCGAGGATTTCATCCACAGAGCCGGAGACGAATTCGAACAGCTCGGAAATCTCGATCAACCGGGCGCGCGCATCGCGGTCTTCGACCTGGCTGACTCGCAGCGACGCATTGCCCTGGAGCATGCCATTGAGCACCTGACCAAACCGCGCGGCGTCACGACCGAACGCATCGGCGGCCTGTTGCGAGTTTTCGTCGCCGGACAACACGGTGTTGACCGCGCCCAAAATGCGCTCGGCCAGCAACGACTGACGCTGGGCCATGGCGACCTGACCGGCAGGAGCACCACGCTGCAAGAGGATCTCGACGACTTTTTCGTATTCGACCTGCAACTGCGGCACGGTTTCGGCCAGCGTCGCGGCGACCTGATGCAGCGACAATACGGTCTGCTCACTGGAGAGAATCGCGTCGGTGTTTTTCAGCAGGCGTTCCCAGTCGAGCTGCACGGCACGCATTTCCGGGCGCACGGTAGACGGCGCCGGCGGCAGGCCGGTGGCCGGGTCGCCCTTCTTCAGGTAACCCCAGCGCTGGGCGAAGTCGTTGCGTGCGTCGCTCAGCAGCTTGAACGCCGCCGCTTTACCGGCAGCGGCTTCGGTGGCGTTCTTGGCGATACGCTGGGACAGCACGCGCAACTCGCCGGCGTGGCCGATGTACTGTTTGTCGTACGTGGCTTGAGTGTTGAGGTAAGCGAAGTTGGCGAACAGCAGCATGATGAAGATGATCAGCGCGATGAACAGCACGATGATCTGCGAGCGGCTGCGCGATCCTTCTGGCTTGCCTGTTTTTGTTTTTATCATCGGTCCTCGCCTGTTAACCACGCCTGTGTACCTTGCCGAAGCTTCCCTGTGGGAGCGGGCTTGCTCGCGAATGCGATGGATCATTGAGCATTGATGTCGACTGACACACCGCATTCGCGAGCAAGCCCGCTCCCACAAGGGGTCCGCGTTTACAGCGCTACATGCATAAAGCTTTGCGACTGCGCCAACGTAAACGGGCTGAATATTTGCCAGCTCTGCTCACGCTGAAACCGGCCCTGGACGAACGCTGCAATCGGCCCGTGCAGATCGGCCATCACCACCGGTTCCAGACTGTCCTGGGCAAAGTGCTGCAAACCGAAGACTTCATCGACCATCAACCCGGCAAACACTTCACCGTGTTCCACCACCAACACCCGCCGCTGTTTGCGCAGGGTCGACTGTTCATGACCGAAGAAGCTGCACAAATCCATGATAGGCAGCAAGCGCCCGCGCAGGTTGGCCACGCCCTTGACCCAGGGTTTGACCCCTGGCAACTGGGTGAAACGCGGTTCGTGCAAGACCTCGCTGACTTCGCCCATGGGCGCGACGTACCAGTGCTCGCCCAAGCGAAAACCGATGCCGCTCCAGCGATCCTGGCGGGTCGGCTGGGACGGCAGATCCGCCGCCAGCAGGCGACAGCGCTGGTCGATCTGCAGCAGCAGTTCGAAAGCCGTCAGCGACTCGGTCATGGCCGCACGATCAACCGGCCAGCACGTTGTTCAGGGTTTTGATCAGGGTGTCTTCGTCGACCGGTTTGGTCAGGTAATCCCTGGCGCCCTGGCGCGTGCCCCAGACCTTGTCGGTTTCCTGATCCTTGGTGGTGATGATGATCACCGGGATGTGCCCGGTTTCCGGGTCTTTGGTCAACTGGCGGGTCGCCTGGAAACCGTTGAGGCCGGGCATGACGATGTCCATCAGCACGGCGTCAGGTTTTTCCTGGCGGGCCAGGGCCACGCCGTCGGCGCCGTTTTCGGCTTTCAACACTTCATGACCGTGCTTTTCCAGCATGCCGGTCAGTTTGTACATTTCGGTCGGCGAGTCATCGACGATCAGAATACGTGCCATGGTCTTCCCCATTCTTGTCGACGCCGGGCCCGCTGGCCGAGCGTCACTGTGCGTGTCCTACTGCGGCAAAACGGCGGCGAAGCCCGGAACATGGGCCTGGATCGCGTTCAGCAGTTCTTCCTTGCTGAAAGGCTTGGTCAAAAACTGGTCGGAGCCGACGATGCGCCCCTTGGCCTTGTCGAACAGCCCGTCCTTGGACGACAGCATAATCACTGGCGTGGACTTGAACGCACTGTGGTTCTTGATCAGCGCGCAGGTCTGATAGCCATCCAGGCGCGGCATCATGATGTCGACAAAGATGATGCCGGGGTGATTGTCGGCAATCTTGGCCAGGGCATCGAAACCGTCAATGGCCGTGATGACTTCGCAACCCACGTTCTTCAACAGCGTTTCGGCGGTGCGACGAATCGTCTTCGAATCATCGATCACCATGACCTTCAAGGCGCTGGAATGCTGGTCCATAAATGCTCTGCCGTCGCCTTTGCGAATCAAATTGTCCATTTCCGATAACCGGAGGCTCGAAACCCTTGATGTTTAAGGGCCGGAACGATATGGCAGCCTTTTTAGCACAGTCTCTAAAACCAATCTATCGGGCGACGGGTGCAGTGGTTTTTCCTTGACCGGGAACACACTCAGCGCCACTCTGACGCCACTTTTTCAAAGCCGCTCCGGCCCCCAAATTCGAGGAAAAACCCATGAGCGTTCGCGTCGGGATTGTCATGGATCCTATTGCCAGCATCTCCTATAAAAAGGATAGCTCGCTGGCCATGCTGCTGGCCGCACAGAAGCGCGGCTGGGAACTGTTCTATATGGAACAGCGCGATTTGTATCAGGGCGAAGGCGAAGCCCGTGCGCGGATGCGTCCGCTGAAAGTCTTCGCCAACCCGGAAAAATGGTTTGAACTGGAAGCAGAGACCGACGCACTGCTGAGCGATCTGGACGTGATCCTGATGCGCAAGGATCCGCCGTTCGACATGGAATTCGTCTACTCCACGTACCTGCTGGAACAAGCCGAGCGCGCGGGCGTGCTGGTGGTCAACAAGCCGCAAAGCCTGCGTGACTGCAACGAAAAGCTGTTCGCCACGCTGTTCCCGCAGTGCACGCCGCCGACCGTGGTCAGCCGCCGCGCCGACGTGCTGCGTGAATTCGCCGCCAAACACGGCGACGTGATCCTCAAGCCGCTGGACGGCATGGGCGGCACCTCGATCTTCCGTCATCGCGCGGGCGATCCGAACCTGTCGGTGATTCTGGAAACCCTGACCGCGCTGGGCACCCAGCAGATCATGGGCCAGGCCTACCTGCCGGCGATCAAGGACGGCGACAAACGCATCCTGATGATCGACGGCGAGCCGGTGGATTACTGCCTGGCGCGGATCCCGGCAGCCGGCGAAACCCGTGGCAACCTCGCGGCCGGTGGCCGTGGCGAAGCCCGTCCGCTGAGCGACAAGGATCGCTGGATCGCCGCCCAGGTCGGCCCGACCCTGCGTGAGAAAGGCCTGCTGTTTGTAGGTCTGGACGTGATCGGCGAACACCTGACGGAAATCAACGTCACCAGCCCGACCTGCATTCGCGAGATTGATAATGCGTTCGGCACCGACATTGGCGGGATGCTGATGGATGCCATCGATCAGAAGCTCAAGGCTCGTTGATATAGAACAGCCAAGAGACGACCAACATTGCGTTATCATCCGCGGCCTGTGAAAAACGCGATGTTGGTTTTTTTGTCATGACGCTCCCGTCCGATCTGCCCGCTGAACTCGCCCACCGTGGCGTGCGCCCGGCCGATCGCCTCGGATTTACCCTGTTTCTCGCGGCGTTGATTCACCTCGCCTTGCTGCTGGGCGTCGGTTTTACGATGGTCGAGCCCCAGCAGATCAGCAAAACCCTGGAAATCACCCTCGCCACCTTCAAAAGCGAAAAGAAGCCTGCGAAAGCTGATTTCCTTGCCCAGGAAAATCAGGAAGGCAGCGGCACCTTGGATAAAAAGGCAATTCCCAAGACCACCGAGGTCGCGCCGTTCCAGGACAACAAGGTACAGAAAGTCACGCCACCGCCGGCCGCCAAGCCGCAAGTGCCTGAAGCCGCGCCCAAGGCTGCCGTGACCACCGTTGCGCCGAAGCCGAAAAAAGCCCCGGCCAAGAACGAAGAGGTCAAGCCACTCACCAAACCTGCCGTGGCGGCGCCGACGTTTGACACCGAGCAGCTGTCCAGCGACATCGCCAGCCTGGAAGCGGAACTGGCCAACGAACAACAGCTGTACGCCAAGCGCCCGCGCATCCACCGCCTGAGCGCTGCTTCGACCATGAAAGACAAGGGCGCCTGGTATAAGGACGAATGGCGCAAGAAGGTCGAGCGCATCGGCAACCTGAATTACCCCGACGAAGCGCGACGCAAGCAGATCTACGGCAATTTGCGCCTGATGGTCTCGATCAACCGCGACGGCTCGCTGTATGAAGTGCTGGTATTGGAATCCTCCGGGCAACCGCTGCTGGATCAGGCGGCACAGCGGATTGTGCGGCTGGCGGCACCGTTTTCACCGTTTACCGGGGATTTGTCGGACATTGACCGACTGGAAATCATCCGCACCTGGAAGTTTGCCCGCGGGGACAAGCTCTCCAGTAATTAACGGACGGCATGCTCTCTGTAGCAGCTGGCGAAGCCTGCGTTCGAGGACGCAGTCCTCGCAAACCCGCAAAACACGGTCATCCTGAATAAATGACGTATGGCGATTTACGACTGCTTCGCAGTCGGACGCAGGCTTCGCCAGCTGCTACAGGGGCGTGCGACAGCATTTTCCTGCGCATCCCCAGCTTGTCAGTTCGCCCCTCCAACGCCACACTAGCGCTCATGAAGAACGTCAGCCCCAGCTACCTCAAGCATCACTTCCTGATCGCCATGCCTCACATGGCCGACCCGAACTTTGCGCACACCTTGACCTACATCGTCGAGCACACGGCCAATGGTGCCATGGGGCTGGTGGTCAACCGGCCGCAAGACCTGAATCTGGCCGATATCCTCGAGCAATTGCGCCCCGACATCGAACCGCCCGTGCTCTGCCAGCATGTACCGATCTTTATCGGCGGCCCGGTGCAGACCGATCGCGGCTTTGTCCTGCACCCCTCAGGCAAGACGTTTCAGGCGACCGTTGATCTGGAAGGCGACCTTTCGTTGTCCACCTCCCAGGATGTGCTGTTCGCCATCGCTGACGGCGTCGGCCCGGCGAAAAGCGTGATCGCCCTTGGATACGCCGGCTGGGAAGCCGGGCAGCTCGAAGCCGAACTGGCGCAGAACGCCTGGCTGACCTGTCCGTTCGACGCCGACATTCTATTCAACACCAGCAGCGAGCTGCGCCTGGACGCGGCGGCCAAGCACCTTGGGGTTAATCTCAGCCTGCTGACCAGCCAGGCGGGCCACGCCTGATGGCCCTGCGACTGATTCTGGGTTTCGACTACGGCACCAAACAGATCGGCGTTGCGGTCGGCCAGGTGATTACCGGCCAGGCCCGCGAACTGTGTACCTTGAAAGCGCAAAACGGTGTTCCCGACTGGAACCAGGTCGAAGCCCTCATTAAAGAGTGGAAGCCCGACGCTGTAGTCGTCGGCCTGCCGCTGAACATGGACGGCACGCCGAGCGACATGTGCCTGCGCGCGGAGAAATTCGCCCGCCGCCTGAATGGCCGCTACAACCTGCCCTTCTATACCCACGATGAACGCCTGACCACCTTCGAAGCCAAGGGTGAACGGCGTGATCGTGGCGGACAAAAAGGCAGCTACCGAGACAACCCGGTCGATGCCATCGCCGCCGCCCTGCTGCTGCAAGGCTGGCTCGACGAAAACACCGCACTGTTCGAATCCTGAAGAGCCGTCACGGCGTCTCTCTTAGCTACAACCCGAGCCAAACCCCGCAGCCTTACTCAAAGGCAGGGCTCGGGCCCAAGAAGGAGCAACCATGAGCCTGCCCAATCCCGCCGAACTGATCAGCCAGATGGCGATCAGTCTCAAGGCACACCTGGAACACCGCGGCATCAGCGAACCGCGTTACATCGGCATTCGTACCGGCGGTGTCTGGGTCGCCCAGGCGTTGCTCGAAGAACTGGGCAGCGATTCGCCCCTTGGCACCCTGGACGTGTCCTTCTACCGTGACGACTTCAGCCAGAACGGCCTGCACCCGCAAGTGCGCCCGTCCGCCCTGCCGTTCGAAATCGAAGGCCAGCACCTGGTGCTGATCGATGACGTGCTGATGAGCGGTCGGACCATCCGCGCCGCCATGAATGAATTGTTCGACTACGGCCGCCCGGCCAGCGTGACGCTGGTGTGCCTGCTGGACCTGGACGCCGGTGAGCTGCCGATCCGCCCGAACGTGGTCGGCGCGACGCTGGAACTGGCTGGCCACGAGCGCGTGAAGCTGTCCGGCCCGGAGCTCAAGCTAGAACTGCAAGACCTCGCCCTTTAATTCGCCCTATTGAGAGTCCCCCTCGCGATGACGCCTCTAGAAACCAAGCGCCCGCTGCAGCTCAATGATCAGGGCCAGCTGCGACACTTCCTCTCGCTCGACGGTTTGCGCCGCGAGTTGCTGACGGAAATCCTCGACACCGCCGACTCGTTCCTCGAAGTCGGCGCCCGGGCGGTGAAGAAAGTCCCGTTGCTGCGCGGCAAGACCGTGTGCAATGTGTTCTTCGAAAACTCCACCCGCACCCGCACCACGTTCGAACTGGCGGCCCAGCGCCTGTCGGCCGACGTGATCACGCTGAACGTGTCGACATCGTCGGCGAGCAAGGGCGAAACCCTGCTCGACACCCTGCGCAACCTGGAAGCCATGGCTGCCGACATGTTCGTCGTGCGTCACGGTGATTCCGGCGCGGCGCACTTCATCGCCGAACATGTCTGCCCGCAAGTGGCGATCATCAACGGCGGCGACGGCCGTCACGCCCACCCGACCCAAGGCATGCTCGACATGCTGACGATCCGTCGGCACAAGGGCGGCTTCGAGAACCTCTCGGTGGCCATCGTCGGCGACATCCTGCATTCGCGGGTGGCGCGCTCGAACATGCTCGCGCTGAAAACCCTCGGCTGCCCGGACATCCGCGTCATTGCACCGAAAACCCTGCTGCCGATCGGCATCGAGCAATACGGCGTGAAGGTTTACACCGACATGACCGAAGGCCTGAAAGACGTCGACGTGGTGATCATGTTGCGCCTGCAACGCGAGCGCATGACTGGTGGCCTGCTGCCGAGCGAAGGCGAGTTCTATCGCCTGTTCGGCCTGACCACCGCGCGCCTGGCCGGGGCCAAGCCGGATTGCATCGTCATGCACCCGGGGCCGATCAACCGTGGGGTGGAGATTGAGTCGGCAGTGGCCGACGGTCCGCACTCGGTGATCCTCAATCAGGTCACCTACGGCATCGCGATTCGTATGGCTGTGTTGTCCATGGCCATGAGCGGGCAGACTGCGCAACGTCAATTTGAGCAGGAGAACGCCCAGTGAAGCTCAGCATTCTCGGCGCCCGCGTCATCGATCCAGCCACTGGCCTGGATAAAGTCACCGACATTCATATTGAAGCCTGCAAGATCGTCGCCCTTGGCGCCGCGCCGGCTGGTTTTGTGCCCGTCGACACCCTTGACGCCAAAGGCCTGGTGGCCGCCCCCGGCCTGGTTGACCTGAACGTCGCCCTGCGTGAGCCGGGTTACAGCCGCAAAGGCTCGATCATCAGTGAAACCCGCGCCGCCGCCGCCGGTGGCGTGACCAGCCTGTGCTGCCCGCCGAAAACCAGACCGGTGCTGGACACCTCGGCCGTGGCCGAACTGATCCTCGACCGTGCCCGCGAGGCCGGCAACACCAAAGTCTTCCCGATCGGCGCCCTGAGCAAAGGCCTGGAAGGCGAACAGCTGGCCGAACTGGTCGCCTTGCGCGATGCCGGTTGCGTGGCTTTCGGCAACGGCCTGGACAGTTTCCGCAACACCCGCACGCTGTGCCGGGCGCTGGAATACGCGGCGACTTTCGACCTGACAGTGATTTTCAACTCTCAGGACCACGACCTGGCCGAAGGTGGCCTGGCCCACGAAGGCCCGACCGCGAGCTTCCTCGGCTTGCCGGGCATTCCGGAAACCGCTGAAACCGTGGCCCTGGCCCGGGACCTGCTGCTGGTCGAGCAAAGCGGTGTGCGTGCGCACTTCAGCCAGCTCACCAGCGCGCGCGGTGTGGCCCTGATCGCTCAGGCCCAGGCTCGTGGCTTGCCGGTGACCGCCGATGTCGCGCTGTATCAGCTGATCCTGACCGACGAAGCGCTGATCGACTTCAGCAGCCTCTATCACGTCCAGCCGCCGCTGCGCACCCGCGCTGACCGCGATGGCTTGCGTGCCGCAGTGAAGTCGGGCGTCGTCTCGGCCATCTCCAGCCATCACCAGCCGCACGAGCGGGACGCCAAACTGGCGCCGTTTGGCGCCACCGAGCCGGGCATCAGCAGTGTTGAACTGTTGCTGCCGTTGGCGATGACGCTGGTGGAGGATGGGTTGCTGGATCTGCCGACGTTGTTGGCGCGACTCAGCACCGGACCTGCCGAGGCGTTGCGTTTGCCAGCGGGCAAGCTGGCGGTAGGTGGGCCGGCGGACATCGTGCTGTTTGATCCGGCGGCTTCGACCGTGGCCGGTGAGACCTGGCTGTCCAAGGGTGAGAACTGCCCGTTTATTGGGCATAGCTTGCCGGGTGTCGTGCGTTACACCCTGGTGGATGGCCGGATTAGCCACCAGGCTTAAGCGCAATCTGATCGTTCCCACGCTCTGCGTGGGAACGCAGCCAGGGACGCTTTGCGTCCCAAGAGCGGACGCGGAGCGTCCGGTGAGGCATTCCCACGCAGAGCGTGGGAACGATCATCACAACTTACTGGAAAGTGCCTCTGTTCTGGGCATTGCGCACAGAAACCTGATCATTCAGCGTCCAGAAGTCATACAACACCCCCAGAAAGAACAACCCGCCCGTCACCAGGTACAGTAATCCGCTGATCCACTTCCCCTGATACATCCGGTGCACGCCGAATACCCCAAGAAACGTCAGCAGAATCCACGCCACGTTGTACTCGATGGGCCCGGCGGTAAAACGCAGGTCCGCTTCACGGTCCATGGCCGGGATCAGAAACACGTCGATCAGCCAGCCGATACCCAATAATCCAAACGTGAAAAACCAGATCGTCCCGGTCACCGGCTTGCCGTAATAGAAGCGGTGAGCCCCGGTAAAACCAAAAATCCACAGCAGATAGCCGATCATTTTGCTGTGCGTATCTTGCTGCGATCCGGCCTGGTGATAGGTGTTCATGAAGGACCTCGATTCACACGATAGATAAATATTCTTGAATTCTTTGTGACTTTTTTACAGGTTGCCGACGTATGGCACATGCTAACGTCGTTTCCGTCAAAGCCTTATACCACCTGACTTCTGTCCGACAATTGCGTCCATTTGCCGCTTATTTGGTTCCGTTGACCCCAAGTTGAATCGACCAACGGCCTCGGAAGGGCAAAAAACTCTGTTATAAAGTTGCGCGCTAACTTATATGAGCCTTGCCTAATGCGTCCATTTTTCAAGACATGGCTAACCATTTGCCTTTTGATGCCACTGGCCGCCCACGCCACCAATCGTGAGCAACGTCTTCCAAACGTTAATGGTTACACCCAAAAATCCCATGTTTCTGCTCCTTCGAGCAAAAACAAGAAATCCGAAAAACGTGCTCCACAGCTGGTCAGTAAAAGCAGCCTTGTTCCGCCGATGGCGACCAAGGAAAGCAGCAACGTACTGAGTCGCGCCGTCAACGTCCTCGGTACACCTTACCGTTGGGGCGGCAGCAGCCCAAGTAAAGGGTTCGATTGCAGCGGCCTGGTGAAATACGCGTTCAACGACGCCACGTTCGACCTGCCACGCACGTCCAATGCCATGGCCAGCGGTCATGGCGAGAAAGTCGATCGCAAGGATTTGAAGCCGGGCGACCTGATTTTCTTCAACATCAAGAGCCGTCGGGTCAACCACGTCGCCATCTACCTGGGCAACGACCGCTTTATCCACGCACCGCGTCGTGGCAAGTCGGTGACCATCGACACCCTGAAGAAACCGTACTGGGAAAGCCACTACGTGGTTGCCAAGCGGGTTCTGCCGAAAGAGAAGAACACCCTTCAGGTTGTTCAGCGCTGATTGATTTGATCGTTCCCACGCTCTGCGTGGGAATGCAGCCCGGGACGCTCCGCGTCCCTGCCGAAGCGGACGCGGAGCGTCCATTGAGGCATTCCCACGCAGAGCGTGGGAACGATCAACAACAAGCCCCGCATTCCACAGTCTCAGAAATTATCCGGTGACCGCGCTTTCTCCCGCGCATGCTCCCGGCTGATCAAGCCCTTGGTCACCAAATCCTTCAAGCACATATCCAGCGTCTGCATCCCCAGGTTGCCCCCGGTCTGAATCGACGAGTACATCTGTGCCACCTTGTCTTCGCGGATCAGGTTACGGATCGCCGACGTGCCGAGCATGATTTCGTGTGCCGCAATGCGCCCGCCGCCGATCTTCTTGATCAATGTCTGCGACACCACCGCCAGCAACGACTCGGACAGCATCGAACGCACCATCGATTTCTCGTCCCCCGGAAACACATCCACTACCCGGTCGATGGTCTTCGCCGCTGACGTCGTGTGCAGCGTGCCGAACACCAGGTGACCGGTTTCGGCGGCGGTCAGCGCCAGGCGGATGGTCTCCAGATCGCGCATCTCCCCCACCAGAATCACGTCCGGGTCTTCCCGCAGCGCCGAGCGCAGGGCCGTGGCGAAGCTGCGGGTATCGCGATGGACTTCGCGCTGGTTAATCAGGCATTTGCGCGATTCGTGGACGAACTCGATCGGGTCTTCGATGGTGAGGATGTGGTGATGGCGATGGTTATTCAGGTAATCGATCATCGCCGCCAGGGTGGTGGACTTGCCGGAACCGGTAGGGCCCGTCACCAGCACCAGGCCGCGCGGGGCCTCGGTGATCTTGCGAAACACCTCGCCCATGCCGAGGTCGTCCATGCTCAGGACCTTCGACGGAATGGTCCGGAACACCGCGCCTGCACCCCGATTCTGGTTGAAGGCATTGACCCGGAACCGCGCGACTCCGGGCACCTCAAAGGAAAAATCAGTTTCCAGGTGTTTCTCGAAGTCCACCCGCTGGGTGTCGTTCATGATGTCGTAGATCAGCTCATGCACCTGTTTGTGGTCCAGGGCCGGCAGGTTGATGCGCCGCACATCACCGTCAACGCGAATCATCGGGGGCAGGCCGGCTGACAGGTGCAGGTCGGACGCGCCCTGTTTAGCGCTGAAAGCCAGCAGCTCAGTGATATCCATAGCGCTCCTCAATTCCAGTAGAATGCCGCCAACCTTCAAACCGCCGGCGCCTCTTGATGTCCACGATAGCAGACAACATTCTCCAGGTTAGTTCGCGTATCCAGGCAGCGACCCAGGCTGCTCACCGCGACGAGCACAGTGTTCAACTGCTCGCCGTGAGCAAGACCAAGCCCGCCGAGGCGTTGCGCGAAGCCTATGCCGCCGGCCTGTGTGACTTTGGCGAAAACTATCTGCAGGAAGCCCTGAGCAAACAACTCGAATTGGCCGACCTGCCCTTGATCTGGCACTTCATCGGCCCCATTCAATCGAACAAGACTCGCGCTATCGCCGAGCACTTCGCCTGGGTGCATTCCGTGGATCGCTTGAAAATCGCACAACGCCTGTCCGAACAACGCCCTGCCGATCTGCCTCCCTTGAACATCTGCATCCAGGTCAACGTCAGCGGTGAAGCCAGCAAATCCGGCTGCACCCCGGCCGACCTGCCGGCCTTGGCCAAGGCCATCAGCGAATTGCCGCGCATCAAGCTGCGCGGGTTGATGGCGATCCCTGAGCCGACTGAAGATCGCGCCGCCCAGGACGTCGCTTTTGCTGCCGTGCAAAGCCTGCAAGCCAGCCTGAACCTGCCGCTCGACACACTTTCCATGGGCATGAGCCACGACCTCGAGTCGGCCATCGCCATGGGCGCCACCTGGGTCCGTATCGGAACAGCCCTGTTTGGCGCCCGCGACTACAGTCAGCCATGAAACATGGCTGACGCACCTCTCTATAAGGACCTGACATGAGCAAGACTCGTATTGCCTTTATCGGTGCCGGAAACATGGCCGCCAGCCTGATCGGCGGTCTGCGCGCCAAAGGTCTGGACGCCGCACAGATCCGCGCCAGCGATCCGGGCGCCGAAACCCGTGCCAAGGTGCAGGCCGAACACGGCATTGAAGTTTTCGCCGACAACGCCGATGCCATTCAAGAGGCAGACGTTGTCGTGCTGGCGGTCAAACCCCAGGCGATGAAAGCCGTGTGCGAAGCGATTCGCCCAAGCCTGAAGCCGAATCAACTGGTGGTCTCGATTGCGGCCGGCATCACCTGCGCCAGCATGAACAACTGGCTCGGCGCTCAGCCGATCGTACGCTGCATGCCCAACACCCCGGCGCTGCTGCGTCAGGGCGTGAGCGGTTTGTTCGCCACGACCGAGGTAAATGCTGAGCAACGCCAGCAAGCTGAAGAGCTGTTGTCGGCGGTCGGGATTGCCCTGTGGCTGAACGAAGAGCAGCAACTGGACGCGGTCACCGCCGTTTCCGGCTCGGGCCCGGCGTACTTCTTCTTGTTGATCGAAGCCATGACCGCTGCTGGCGTGAAGCTTGGCCTGCCTGCGGACATCGCCGCCCAATTGACGGTGCAAACCGCGTTGGGCGCCGCGCACATGGCCGTGGCCAGCGATGTCGACGCCGCAGAATTGCGTCGCCGCGTGACCTCGCCTGCGGGCACCACGGAAGCTGCAATCAAATCGTTCCAGGCCGGCGGCTTCGAAGCGCTGGTGGAAAAAGCACTCGGCGCCGCTGCGCACCGCTCGGCCGAGATGGCTGAGCAACTTGGCCGCTAATCAGCTCTTACAAAGGAATCAATGATGCTTGGACTCAATGACGCTGCCATTTTCATCATCAAAACCCTGGGCAGCCTGTACCTGCTGATCGTATTGATGCGCTTCATCCTGCAACTGGTTCGGGCGAACTTTTATAACCCGCTCTGCCAGTTCATCGTGAAAGCCACTCAACCGTTGCTCAAGCCGCTGCGCCGGGTCATCCCGAGCATGTTCGGGCTGGACATGTCGTCACTGGTATTGGCGCTGATCATTCAGATGCTGCTGATTGCAGTGATCCTGTTGCTCAAAGGCTTCATGGTCGACTGGCTGTTCCTGGTGCCGTGGGCCCTGATCGCGCTCTTCTCGCTGTTTTTGAATATTATTTTCTGGGCGATGATCATCAGCGTGATTCTGTCCTGGGTCGCACCGGGCAGCCACAATCCGGGCGCCGAACTGGTCGCGCAGATCACTGAACCGGTACTCGCCCCGTTCCGTCGAATCATTCCGAACCTGGGCGGCCTCGACATCTCGCCGATCTTCGCGTTTATCGTGATCCAGTTGCTGCAAAGCTGGCTGATCCCGCGCCTTGCGAACTTCGCCCTGATGCCGCAGGGTCTGCTCGGCCTGATCTGATGAGCTACTTTCGCTGGGACGGTGACGACCTGATTCTGGAATGTCACCTGCAACCGGCGGCCCGCAGCGATGATTTCTGCGGGCTGCACGGCGACCGGCTGAAGATCCGCCTGACGGCGCCGCCGGTTGAAGGCAAGGCCAACGCGCATCTGATGGCGTTCCTGGCCAAGGCGTTTGGGGTGTCCAAGAGTCAGGTGAGTTTGATCAGCGGTGAGTTGAATCGGCAAAAACGAGTGCGGATCTGTTCGCCGAAAAAGCTGCCGGATTTGCCTGGGTTGGTATTGCGTTGATCGTTCCCACGCTCTGCGTGGGAATGCAGCCCGGGACGCTCCGCGTCCCCGCCAAAGCGGACGCAGAGCGTCCATTGAGGCATTCCCACGCAGACGGTTCGACGCCTCGACGTGGGAACGATCATGGGTAGTCGCTTGCTGCTAGGGGCAGCGGTCTTTAGACTTACGCCTCATTTCAACGAGAGCAGGGTCGATGCCAACTGCCTTTCCCGCCGATTCTGTTGGTCTGGTGACGCCGCAAGTGGCGCACTTCAGTGAACCCCTGGCCCTGGCCTGCGGCCGTTCGCTCCCAGCTTATGACCTCATTTACGAAACCTACGGCACGCTGAACGCCACGGCGAGCAACGCCGTGTTGATCTGCCACGCCTTGTCCGGTCACCATCACGCTGCCGGCTTCCACAGCCCCGACGACCGCAAGCCCGGTTGGTGGGACAGTTGCATCGGCCCCGGCAAACCGATCGACACCAACAGATTCTTCGTGGTCAGTCTGAACAACCTCGGCGGTTGCAACGGCTCCACCGGCCCGAGCAGCGTCAACCCGGAGACCGGCAAGCCCTTCGGCGCCGACTTCCCCGTATTGACCGTGGAAGACTGGGTGCACAGCCAGGCGCGCCTGGCCGACCTGCTCGGCATCCGCCAATGGGCGGCCGTGATCGGTGGCAGCCTCGGTGGCATGCAGGCGATGCAGTGGAGCATCACCTACCCCGATCGCATTCGCCACTGCCTGGCCATCGCCTCGGCCCCCAAGCTGTCGGCGCAGAACATCGCCTTCAACGAAGTGGCGCGCCAGGCAATCCTCACTGACCCGGAATTTCACGGCGGATCCTTCCAGGAAGCGGGCGTGATCCCCAAGCGCGGCTTGATGCTCGCGCGGATGGTCGGGCACATCACGTACCTGTCGGATGACTCGATGGGTGAGAAGTTCGGCCGGGGGCTGAAGAGCGAAAAACTCAACTACGACTTCCACAGCGTCGAGTTCCAGGTCGAAAGCTACTTGCGTTATCAGGGCGAAGAGTTCTCCGGGCGCTTCGATGCCAACACTTATTTGCTGATGACCAAGGCGCTGGACTACTTCGATCCGGCAGCCAACTTCGACGATGACCTGGCGAAGACCTTCGCCAATGCCCAGGCAAAGTTCTGCGTGATGTCGTTCACCACCGACTGGCGCTTCTCCCCTGCCCGCTCGCGGGAACTGGTGGACGCGCTGATGGCGGCCAAGAAAGACGTCTGCTACCTCGAGATCGACGCTCCGCAAGGCCACGACGCCTTCCTGATTCCGATCCCGCGCTACTTGCAGGCCTTCAGCAATTACATGAACCGCATTACGTTGTGAGAAAGCCATGAGAGCTGATCTGGAAATCATCCAGGAATGGATCCCCGCCGGCAGCCGCGTGCTCGACCTCGGCTGCGGTGACGGCGAGCTGCTGACCTGGCTGCGCGATAACAAGCAAGTGACCGGCTATGGCCTGGAAAACGACCCGGACAACATCGCCGAATGCGTGGCCAAGGGCATTAACGTGATTGAACAGGACCTGGACAAGGGCCTGGGCAACTTTGCCAGCAACAGCTTCGACGTCGTGGTCATGACCCAGGCGCTGCAAGCCGTGCACTACCCGGACAGAATCCTCGACGAAATGCTGCGGGTCGGTCGCCAGTGCATCATCACCTTCCCCAACTTCGGTCACTGGCGCTGCCGCTGGTACCTGGCGAGCAAGGGCCGGATGCCGGTGTCCGATTTTCTGCCGTACACCTGGTACAACACGCCGAACATCCACTTTTGCACCTTCGAAGACTTTGAAGCGTTGTGTCGCGAACGTGAAGCCAAGGTCATTGATCGGCTAGCCGTGGATCAACAGCACCGCCACGGGTGGGCCAGTAAGCTATGGCCTAATCTATTAGGTGAAATCGGTATTTACCGCGTCAGCAGCCCAGGGCTGCAGGATCACAAGATTGCGGTCTGACCACGACATTCCAAGGAGAACGAACATGGGTCGTCTAGCGCTGTTTGTACTTACTGCCTGCCTGAGCGTCACCGCCATGGCCGCCGACGTCATCAAAGGCGAGCGCAAGGAAACCTTTGGCGATGTGACGGTGCACTACAACACCTTCAACTCCACCTTCCTGACACCGGATATCGCTAAAGCCGCGGAGCTCACCCGCAGCAAGAACCAAGGCGTGATCAACGTTTCGGTGATCAAGGAAGGCAAACCGCTGATGGCTCAAGTCAGTGGAACGGTCAAAGACCTGACCAGCCAAAGCGTGCCGCTGAAATTCAAACAGATCACCGAGCAAGGCGCGATCTACTACATCGCCCACTTCCCGGTCGATCAGCAGGAAGTCCGCACCTTCGAGATCAAGGTGCAGAACGGCGATAAAACCAACACCATCAATTTCAACCAAGAGCTTTTCCCCGGCGAATGATCAACTTCACGCAACTCGTGCTGGCCAGCCACAACGCCGGCAAACTCAAGGAACTCCAGGCCATGCTCGGCGAGTCGGTGCAACTGCGCTCGATCGGCGAGTTCAGCAACGTCGAGCCTGAAGAAACCGGCCTGTCGTTCGTCGAGAACGCCATCCTCAAGGCCCGCAATGCCGCGCGCATCTCCGGCCTGCCGGCGCTGGCCGACGATTCCGGACTGGCGGTGGATTTCCTTGGTGGTGCGCCGGGCATCTACTCGGCCCGTTATGCCGACGGTCAGGGCGATGCGGCGAACAACGCCAAGCTGCTCGACGCTATGAAAGGCGTGCCGGAAGCCGAACGCGGCGCGCAGTTCGTATGCGTATTGGCACTGGTGCGTCACGCCGACGATCCGTTGCCGATTCTCTGCGAAGGTTTGTGGCACGGACGCATCCTCCACGCCGCCAGCGGTGAACACGGGTTTGGCTACGACCCGCTGTTTTGGGTGCCCTCGCGCGATTGCTCCAGCGCCGAGCTAAGCCCGAGCGAGAAAAACCTCATCAGCCACCGCGCTCGTGCAATGGATCTGCTGCGCCAGCGTTTAGGCCTGATATGACCCTTGAATCATCCGCGTCACCGCTGATCTTCGGCGGTGCCGCACAATCGCCTCGGGCCGCACTCCCCGTGCTGCCGCCCCTGGCGCTGTACATCCACATCCCGTGGTGTGTGCGCAAATGCCCTTATTGCGACTTCAACTCCCACACCGCCAGCCCGGTGCTGCCGGAAGAGGAGTACGTCGACGCGTTGCTGGCCGACCTCGACCAGGACCTGCATGCGGTCTACGGCCGTGAGCTGAGCTCGATTTTCTTTGGTGGCGGCACGCCGAGCCTGTTCAGCGCCGAAGCCTTGGGCCGTTTGCTCAAAGGCGTCGAGCAGCGCATTCCGTTTGCCTGCGACATCGAAATCACCCTGGAAGCCAATCCGGGGACCTTCGAGCAGGAAAAATTCGTCGCCTACCGAGCGCTGGGGATCAATCGCCTGTCGATCGGCATTCAGAGTTTTCAGGAAGCGAAACTCAAGGCGCTGGGGCGTATTCACAACGGCGACGAAGCGGTGCGAGCCGCCGGCATGGCGCGCCAGGCCGGGTTCGATAACTTCAACCTGGACTTGATGCACGGCTTGCCGGATCAGTCGCTGGACGATGCGCTGAGCGACCTGCGCCAGGCCATCGCCCTGAAGCCGACCCATCTGTCCTGGTATCAGCTGACGCTGGAGCCGAACACGGTGTTCTGGAACCAGCCGCCTGTGCTTCCGGAAGACGACACGTTGTGGGACATTCAGGAAGCCGGCCAGGCGCTGCTCGCCGAACACGGTTACGCGCAATACGAAGTCTCGGCCTATGCCCAGCCCGGTCGCCCGGCGCGGCATAACCTCAATTACTGGAGCTTCGGCGACTTCATCGGCATCGGCGCCGGCGCCCACGGCAAGCTCAGCCATCCGGACGGGCGCATCGTGCGCACCTGGAAGACTCGCCTGCCGAAGGATTACCTGAACCCGGCGAAAAGCTTCAAGGCCGGCGAGAAAGCGCTGACCAACGAAGAACTGCCGTTCGAGTTCCTGATGAATGCCTTGCGCCTGACCGAGGGCGTCGAGTCGCACCTTTACCCGGAACGCACCGGGCTGAGCCTGGAAAGCCTCGCCGAAGGCCGCCGGGAAGCCGAACAAAGCGGCCTGTTGCAGGTCGAACCGTCACGTCTGGCGGCAACCGATCGCGGACAGCTGTTTCTCAATGACTTGCTGCAAACATTTCTGAGCTGATTTCAGCCTTAGGGGAAAACGAATGGATTTGATACTCGACCTGCTCGCCACCGTATCCCGCTGGAGCCGCAGCAACCTGTCGGAAATCTCTCTGGCGCTGGTGGGCTGCCTGCTGGTGCTGTTCGGCGCCGACATCAAAGGCTGGGTCGACCAACGCCTGGGCAGCATCGCCGGCGCCTTGCGCGTGCCGTTGCTCGCGCTGGTGTGCATGATCGGGAGCGGCGTGGCACTGATCTACGCCACGCCATGGATCATCAAAGGCCTGAGCCAGTTCAACAACTACAGCCTGGCGCCAGTGCTGTTGGTGGTGCTGGTGTTGATCGGCGTGGTCGCGGACCGCCGCTGATCTCGAATAACACACAAAACAACTGTGGGAGCGGACTTGCTCGCGAAGGCGGTGTATCAGTCGATATTAATGTCGACTGATACACCGCCTTCGCGAGCAAGCCCGCTCCCACATGGGGTGTTGCGTAGGGGTCAGGACTGTTTTTCGAACTTCAGGTCCCACACGCCATGCCCAAGACGTTCGCCACGGAGTTCGAACTTGGTGATCGGGCGTTCGGTCGGGCGCGGAACGCATTTACCGTCTTCGGCCAGGTTGCGATATCCCGGGGCGACGTTCATCACTTCCAGCATGTACTCGGCGTACGGTTCCCAGTCGGTGGCCATGTGCAGGATGCCGCCGACTTTCAACTTGCTGCGCACCAGCTCGGCGAACGACGCCTGAACGATACGGCGCTTGTGGTGACGGCTCTTGTGCCATGGGTCCGGGAAAAACAGCATCAGGCGATCGAGGCTGTTGTCGGCCACGCAACGGTTGAGCACTTCGATCGCGTCGCAATCGTAGACCCGCAGGTTGGTCAGCCCCTGTGTCAGCACGCCGTTGAGCAGCGCGCCGACACCCGGACGGTGCACTTCCACGCCAATGAAATCCTGCTCCGGCGAGGCCGCGGCCATTTCCAGCAGCGAATGGCCCATGCCGAAACCGATTTCCAGCGAGCGCGGCGCGGAGCGACCGAACACTTGGTCGAAGTCCACCGGCGCGTCGGCCAATGGCAGCACGAACAGCGGCGTGCCCTGTTCCAGGCCTTTTTGCTGGCCTTCGGTCATGCGCCCGGCGCGCATCACGAAACTCTTGATGCGGCGGTGTTGGCGCTCGTCGCCTTCTTCCGTCTGGATTGGCGTGTCGTTTGATTCAGTCATCAATGGCTCTTACTTGATCAGACCATCCAGCGGCGAAGAGGCGCTGGCATAGAGTTTTTTCGGCATGCGGCCGGCGAGGTAGGCCAGACGGCCCGCGACGATGGCGTGTTTCATGGCCTCAGCCATCATGATCGGCTGCTGGGCGTGGGCGATGGCCGAGTTCATCAGCACCGCTTCGCAACCCAGCTCCATGGCAATGGTAGCGTCGGACGCGGTACCGACACCGGCATCCACCAGCACGGGAATCTTGGCTTCTTCGAGGATGATCTGCAGGTTGTACGGGTTGCAGATCCCCAGGCCCGTACCGATCAGACCGGCCAGCGGCATCACCGCGATAACGCCGATTTCCGCCAGTTGACGGGCAATGATCGGGTCGTCGCTGGTGTAGACCATCACGTCGAAGCCTTCCTTGACCAGCACTTCGGCGGCCTTGAGGGTTTCGATCACGTTGGGGAACAGGGTTTTCTGGTCCGCCAGCACTTCCAGCTTCACCAGGTTGTGGCCGCCGAGCAGCTCACGGGCCAGACGGCAGGTGCGCACAGCCTCGGTCGCGTCGAAGCAACCGGCAGTGTTTGGCAGGAAGGTGTAGCGATCCGGCGACAGGACTTCGAGCAGGTTCGGTTCGCCCGGGTTCTGCCCGAGGTTGGTGCGGCGCACGGCGAAGGTGACGATCTCGGCACCCGAGGCTTCGATGGCCAGGCGGGTTTCTTCCATGTCGCGGTATTTGCCGGTGCCTACCAGCAAACGCGACTGGTAAGTACGACCGGCCAGGACGAAGGGCTTGTCGCTACGAACGATGCTCATGGGAAATCCTCTGTAGGGGTGAGGTTCTTGCAGAATTCTGTGCCCTTGCGGGCCGGGCGACTAGCCACCGCCGATGGCGTGTACCACTTCGACATTGTCGCCGTCGTTCAGCGTGGTATCTGCGTGCTGGCTGCGCGGGACGATATCCAGGTTGAGTTCGACCGCCACCCGGCGTCCGGTCAGTTCCAGACGGGTCAGCAGGGCCGCAACGGTTTCACCGTCGGGCAGTTCAAGGGATTCGCCGTTCAACTGAATGCGCATGCCGAATGCCGCCATCATTTTTAGGGGCTGGCATTCTAGCCCGATCAGTCTTGGCGACCCAAGCCATTCGTCATGAAATGGACCGTCCGGTCAGCTCAACCGCCAGGCGGCGAGCCCCAGGCAGAACCAGCCGACCAGGAATGCCAGGCCGCCAAAGGGTGTGACGATTCCGAGCTTGCTGACGCCGGTCAGGGTCAGCAGGTACAGACTGCCGGAAAACAGCAGGATGCCGATGGCAAACGAGGCACCGGCCCATGTGATCAGGCGCCCCGGAATTTGCGAGGTCAGCAGCGCCACGCCCAGCAGCGCCAGGGTGTGCACCAGTTGATAAGTGACACCGGTATGAAAAATCGCCAGGTACTCGGCGGTCAGGCGGTTTTTCAGGCCGTGGGCGGCGAATGCGCCAAGGGCAACGCCAGTGAAGCCGAAGAAAGCGGCCAGCATCAGAAAGCCACGCAGCATGAAGAACTCCAGTCAGACTCGATCAACAGGGTCTGTATAATGGCCCGCTCAACGGGTTCGGCCAAGCCATCTCTATGCTGCGTATATTTTTGCGACGATTCACGAAAGCCCTGCTCTGGTTCGCGGGCGGCAGCGTATTGCTGGTGCTGATTTTTCGCGTGGTGCCGCCACCGGGAACGGCGCTGATGGTCGAGCGCAAGGTCGAATCCTGGTTCGACGGCGAGCCGATTGACCTGCAACGCACCTGGAAGCCCTGGGATGAACTCTCTGACGACCTGAAAGTCGCGGTGATCGCGGGCGAGGATCAAAAATTCCCGGAGCATTGGGGTTTTGACTTTGGGGCGATCCAGAAGGCATTGGCCCATAACGAACTCGGCGGTTCGATTCGCGGTGCCAGCACCTTGAGCCAGCAAGTCTCGAAGAATCTGTTTTTGTGGTCCGGGCGCAGCTGGCTGCGTAAAGGCCTGGAGGCTTGGTTTACCGGGCTGATCGAGGTGCTTTGGCCCAAGCAGCGGATTCTTGAGGTTTATCTGAACAGCGTCGAGTGGGATGACGGGGTGTTTGGCGCTGAAGCGGCGGCCCGGCATCATTTCGGTGTGAGTGCTAAAGGTTTGAGTCGCCAGCAATCGAGTCTGCTGGCCGCCGTATTGCCAAACCCGCGGGTTTGGAGTGCCAGCCATCCGACTAACTATGTTGCGCGCCGGGCGGGGTGGATCCGGCAGCAGATGAGTCAGTTGGGCGGCGATAGCTATCTGGTTGGCATCAACGATTCACGCCGGGCGCCTTGGGCTCAATAACGCCGCAAATCCCTTGTGGGAGCGGGCTTGCTCGCGAAGGCGTCGTGTCAGTCGACATCAATGTTGAATGAAAGACCGTATTCGCGAGCAAGCTCGCTCCCACAGGGGGTGAGGGTGAAGCAGAATAAATGGGCACAAACAAAAACGCCCCGATCAATGATCGGGGCGTTTTTTATTGGCTGTTCGCTGCGTTAGGCCGCGATCGACAACTTGAGCTTGTTCATCGCGCTCTTCTCGAGCTGACGAATACGCTCGGCCGACACGTTGTACTTCTGCGCCAGGTCGTGCAGCGTGGCTTTCTCTTCTGCCAGCCAGCGCTGGTAAAGGATGTCACGGCTGCGGTCGTCCAGCACTTCCAGCGCTTCGTGCAGGTTGTGGTTGGAGTTGTCGCTCCAGTCGGCATCTTCCAGTTGACGGGCCGGGTCGTACCGGTGGTCTTCCAGATAGTTGGCCGGCGATTGGAAAGCACTGTCGTCGTCCGCTTCTGCGGCCGGGTCGAAGGCCATGTCATGGCCGGTCAGGCGACTTTCCATCTCACGCACTTCCCGAGGCTCTACACCGAGGCTTTCCGCCACACGGTGGACTTCCTCGTTGTTCAGCCACGCCAGGCGTTTCTTCTGGCTGCGCAGGTTGAAGAACAGCTTGCGCTGGGCCTTGGTGGTCGCGACTTTCACAATGCGCCAGTTGCGCAGGATGAACTCGTGAATTTCCGCCTTGATCCAGTGCACCGCGAACGAAACCAGACGTACACCCATTTCCGGGTTGAAGCGCTTCACGGCCTTCATCAGGCCGACGTTGCCTTCCTGGATCAGGTCAGCCTGAGCCAGGCCGTAACCGGAATAGCTACGGGCGATATGTACAACAAAACGCAGGTGGGCGAGCACCATCTGCCGAGCCGCCCCCAAATCCTGCTCATAATAGAGACTCTCGGCCAGTTCGCGCTCCTGCTCCGGAGTCAGCAATGGAATGCTGTTCACGGTGTGCACATAGGCCTCCAGGTTCGCACCCGGGACCAGAGCATATGCAGGTTGCAAAGAATTGGTCATACGAAAAAACCTCCGACTTACATAACTCGTGCAGTTCAGCACTGCGAAAATTGACCGGAAACCGAAAGACAAGTTCCCATAAACGCTGAAAGGTCAATACGAGCAAAATGATACTACTTAGGCGCAAGCTCCCTCAGGTGGCGTGCGACTGCAATCCATGCACCGATATACCCCAACAGCACCGCGCCAAGCAAGAGAGACAGACCGTCGGCTACTGGCACTCCGGCCAGCGCGAAATCACTGCCGTACAAACCGGCCAGCCCGACTACCGCGTCGTTCAGCCAATCAAGGCCAAACGCCAAAACACCCCAGGAAAGTATCCCCGCACCGAAGCCATACAGCGCGCCCATATACAGAAAGGGCCTGCGCACATAGCTGTCCGTGCCGCCGACGAGTTTAATCACTTCTATCTCTGTGCGGCGGTTTTCAATATGAAGACGAATGGTATTGCCTATCACCAAAAGTAATGCAGAAACCAGAAGCACAGTCAGACCGAAGACAAAACGGTCACCCAGCTTGAGGATCGCTGCCAGACGCTCGACCCAGACTAGATCAAGTTGCGCCTGTTGTACCTTCGGCATCTCGGAAAGTTTTTGTCGTAATGCTTCAAGCGCGGGCTTGTCGACCTCGTTCGGGGTCACCAGCACCACGCCTGGCAGCGGGTTTTCCGGCAGCTCCTTGAGCGCCTCGCCCAGACCTGACTGTTGCTGGAACTCCTCCAGCGCCTGATCACGACCGACATACTCCGCATCAGCCACACCGGGCATGCCTTTAATCTGCTCGCGCAACGACTCGCCTTCAGCAGGGCTGGCCTCGAGTTGCAGGTACAGGGAAATCTGCGCCGCTCGCTGCCAGGAACCGCCGAGACGCTCGACGTTGCTTAGCAAAAGTGACAGGCCCATCGGCAAGCTCAGGGCAACCGCCATCACCATGCAGGTGAAAAAGCTGCCAATCGGCTGCTTACCTAACCGACGAAGGCTGTCCAGCAAGCTGGCGCGATGGCTTTCAACCCAGGCGCGGAACAGCGTGGCGAAATCCGGGCCGTCGTCATCGTCGCGTTTTTTCTTCTGCGGTTGCGGATCGGCGGCTTTCGGGGCCACACGCTCGGAAACCTTGGGGCTGCGTGTCGCACTCATACGCCCGCCTCCCCGTCGCCGATCAATCGGCCGCGTTGCAGCGTCAGCATGCGATGACGCATGCGGGCGATCAGCGCCAGGTCGTGACTGGCGATCAGCACGCTGGTGCCCAGACGGTTGATGTCCTCGAACACGCCCATGATCTCGGCCGCCAGACGCGGATCGAGGTTACCAGTCGGTTCGTCCGCCAGCAGCAAGGCTGGACGGTGGACGATGGCGCGAGCGATGCCGACGCGCTGTTGCTGACCGGTGGACAAGTCGCCGGGGTACAGATCGGTTTTATCCGACAGCGCCACACGCTCAAGCGCCGAATCCACACGTTTGACGATCTCGGCCTTCGACAGACCGAGGATCTGCAGAGGCAGCGCCACGTTATTGAACACGGTGCGATCGAACAGCAACTGGTGATTCTGGAACACCACACCGATCTGCCGGCGCAGATAAGGAATCTGCGCATTGCTGATGGTGGCGAGGTCCTGGCCGGCCAACAGCAATTTGCCGGTGGTCGGACGTTCCATCGCCAGCAGCAGCCGCAACAAGGTGCTTTTACCGGCGCCGGAATGGCCGGTCACAAACAAGAATTCGCCCCGACGGACTCGAAAGCTCAGCTCATGCAAGCCGACGTGACCGTTCGGGTAGCGTTTACCGACCTGTTCGAAACGAATCATGAACGCTCCCGCTCGGCAAACAGTGCCTGGACAAAGGGTTCTGCTTCAAAAGTACGCAAGTCATCGATGCCTTCACCCACGCCGATGTAGCGAATCGGCAAACCGAATTGCTTGGCCAGGGCGAAAATCACCCCGCCCTTGGCGGTGCCGTCGAGCTTGGTCAGCGCCAGGCCGGTCAGTTCGACGGTCTGGTTGAATTGCTTGGCCTGGTTGATAGCGTTCTGGCCAGTACCGGCGTCGAGCACCAGCAACACTTCGTGCGGCGCGTCGGCGTCGAGCTTGCTGATGACCCGGCGAACCTTCTTCAACTCTTCCATCAAGTTGTCTTTGGTGTGCAGGCGACCGGCGGTGTCGGCGATCAGCACGTCAATGCCACGGGCCTTGGCGGCTTGCACGGCGTCGAAGATAACCGAAGCCGAGTCGGCGCCGGTGTGCTGGGCGATGACCGGGATCTTGTTGCGCTCACCCCAGACCTGCAATTGCTCGACGGCGGCGGCGCGGAAGGTATCGCCGGCCGCCAGCATGACTTTCTTGCCTTCCAGTTGCAGTTTCTTCGCCAGTTTGCCGATGGTGGTGGTCTTGCCGGCGCCATTGACGCCGACCACCAGAATCACGAAGGGCTTGTTCTGCGAGGTGATTTTCAGCGGCTGCTCGACAGGCTTGAGCATCGCGGCGAGTTCAGCCTGCAGGGATTTGTACAGCGCGTCGGCATCGGCCAGCTCTTTGCGCGCGACCTTTTGGGTCAGGCGCTGAATGATCACCGAAGTCGCTTCAACGCCAACGTCGGCGGTCAACAGACGGGTTTCGATGTCTTCGAGCAGCTCGTCATCGATAATTTTCTTGCCGAGGAACAGGCTAGCCATGCCTTCGCCGATGCTGGCGCTGGTCTTGGACAGGCCTTGCTTGAGGCGGGCGAAGAAACCGGCTTTGGTTTCTTCGGTGCGCGCCGGCTCGGCCGGGACTTCAACGGGAACTGCAGGCGCGGCGACAACCGGGATAACCACGGGAGCAGGCGCAGGCGCTTCAACCACAGGCGCGACGAACGCAGGAATCACCGGCTCTGGAACAACCGGCTCAGGCTCGGCCACGACGACCGGCGCAACGACAGGCTCGATAACCGGTGCCTGAACAGGCTCAGGTGCAAAGGCAGTCGGCGCAGGAATCGGCGGCGTCACATGCGGCGCCAGCTCATCTTCGACCAAGGCCACCGGCTCTTCCGCTACCGGCAGCGTCAGCCAAGGCTCTGGCGCGGGGGCCAGCGGCTGCTCGGCAATGATTTCGGGGGCAGCCTCAGCGACCGGTTGCAGCACCGGCTCGGCCATCGGCAGGACAACCGGCGCCGGCGCTTCTTCTATTACTGGCGCAGGTGGTGGCTCAGGCAGTGGTTGTGGCTGTTCGACGACGGGTTCCTGCGGCTTTTTGCGCAGCCATCCGAACAGGCTTTTCTTCTCGCCAGCCGCAGCTGGGGTCTTCTTGTCGTCGTTGGAACCAAACATGGAGGACGGCTATCTCACGGTAGCGACGCGCCAAAGGGCGCCCCGGCAAATAAATATTCGATGCAGAACAGACTGCGATTGACCCAGCTTGTTCACGCGCAACATTTTGTCGAGGTGCAAACTGCACCTCAAAGGTTGACTAATACGAAGGACTGGAACGGCATCGTCGGCGAAAACGCAGAGTTTAGCTGACAAACTCAAAGCTTCCGCAGGTAACCCATGCAACCTTCCGGCCGATCAAAGGCCTGATAGGCGTGGCCGCCAGTAAAACGGACCAGTATCCTAGCACCCTCTCGCCCGCCGACGCTAAGACCTAGCGGGCAGTCCCAAAGGTTTAAAAACGAATGAATGCTTTAGCCCGCCGCGCTGCAGGCCTGCTGCTCAGCACAGTTTGTCTGCCCCTCTCGGCCCTGGCTGCCGATCCACAACCCACCCACGAATTCACTCTGGATAACGGCCTGAAGGTCGTTGTGCGCGAAGACCATCGCGCGCCAGTGGTGGTTTCCCAAGTCTGGTACAAGGTCGGCTCAAGTTACGAGACGCCGGGCCAGACCGGTTTGTCCCACGCCCTTGAACACATGATGTTCAAGGGCAGCGAGAAAGTCGGCCCCGGTGAAGCGTCGCTGATCCTGCGCGACCTCGGTGCCGAAGAGAACGCTTTCACCAGCGATGACTTCACGGCGTATTACCAGGTGCTGGCCCGCGATCGCCTCGGCGTGGCCTTCGAACTGGAAGCCGACCGCATGGCCAGCCTGCGCCTGCCAGCCGACGAGTTCGCCCGCGAGATCGAAGTCATCAAGGAAGAACGTCGCCTGCGCACCGACGACAAGCCGATGTCCAAGGCCTACGAACGCTTCAAGGCCATGGCCTACCCGGCCAGCGGTTACCACACGCCGACCATCGGCTGGATGGCTGACCTGGACCGCATGAAAGTCGAAGAGCTGCGCCACTGGTACCAATCCTGGTACGTGCCGAACAACGCCACGCTGGTGGTGGTCGGCGACGTGACCCCGGACGAGGTCAAGACCCTGGCCCAGCGTTATTTCGGCCCGATCGCCAAGCGTGATGTGCCGCCGGCGAAAATCCCGCTGGAACTGGCCGAACCCGGCGAGCGCCAGATCACCCTGCACGTGCAGACCCAATTGCCGAGCCTGATGCTGGGCTTCAACGTGCCGAGCATCGCCACCGCCGAAGACAAACGTTCGGTGAACGCCTTGCGCCTCATCTCGGCCCTGCTCGACGGCGGCTACAGCGGACGCATCCCGACGCAACTGGAACGCGGCGAAGAACTGGTGTCCGGCGGTTCGTCGAGTTACGACGCCTACACCCGGGGCGACAGCCTGTTCACCTTGTCGGCCACGCCGAACATCCAGAAAAAGAAAACCATGGCCCAGACTGAAGCCGGCCTGTGGAAGCTGCTCGAACAGCTGAAAACCACGGCGCCGTCCGCCGAAGAATTGGAACGCGTCCGCGCCCAGGTCATCGCCGGCCTGGTCTACGAGCGTGATTCGATCACCAGCCAGGCCACCTCCATCGGCCAACTGGAAACCGTCGGTCTGTCCTGGAAACTCATGGACACCGAACTCGCCGACCTGGAAAGCGTGACACCGGAAGATATCCAGAAAGCCGCCAAGCTGTATTTCACCCGCGAACGTCTCAGCGTCGCCCATGTACTGCCACTGGAGACGACTCATGAGTGAGCGTAAAAAAACCCGTCTGGCCCTGATCGGCCTGATCGCAGCCGTACTGATCGGCTCCGCTGCGTTTTATCTGTCGAAAAGCGATGATTCCAAGGCCAGCGAAGCCCTCGACAAGGCCAAGGCCAGCCAGAAGCTGCAATCGCTGACCGAACTCGACGGCAAGGCACCGAGCCACCGTTCGCTCGACGTACAGACCTGGAACACCGCCGAAGGCGCCAAAGTGATGTTCGTCGAAGCCCGCGAACTGCCGATGTTCGACCTGCGCCTGATCTTCGCCGCCGGCAGCAGCCAGGACGGCAACGCGCCCGGTCTCGCCCTGTTGACCAACGCCATGCTCAACGAAGGTGTGGCCGGTAAAGATGTCGGCGCCATCGCTCAGGGCTTCGAAGGCCTGGGCGCAGACTTTGGCAACGGCGCGTTCAAGGACATGGCACTGACTTCCCTGCGCAGCCTCAGCGCCGCAGACAAGCGTGAGCCCGCGTTGAAGCTGTTCTCTGAAGTCGTCGGTAAACCGACCTTCCCGGCCGATTCCTTTGCGCGCATCAAGAACCAGATGCTTGCCGGTTTCGAATACCAGAAGCAGAACCCCGGCAAACTGGCGAGCCTGGAGCTGATGAACCGCCTGTACGGCGATCACCCGTACGCGCACTCCAGTGACGGCACGGCGAAAACCGTTCCGGCGATTACCGTGGCGCAACTCAAGGCCTTCCACGAGAAAGCCTACGCCGCCGGCAACGTGGTGATTGCACTGGTGGGCGACTTGTCCCGCGCCGAAGCCGAGGCGATTGCCGCGCAAATCTCCAGCGCGCTGCCAAAAGGCCCGGCCTTGCCGAAAATACAGCCACCGGTTGAGCCGAAAGCAAGCATCGGCCACATCGAGTTCCCGTCCAAGCAAACCAACCTGATGCTCGCGCAACTGGGCATCGACCGTGACGATCCGGACTACGCGGCACTGTCCTTGGGCAACCAGATCCTCGGCGGCGGTGGTTTCGGCACCCGCTTGATGAGCGAAGTGCGCGAGAAGCGTGGCCTGGCGTATGGCGTCTATTCGGGCTTCACCCCGATGCAGGCGCGCGGCCCGTTCATGATCAACCTGCAAACCCGCGCAGAGATGAGCGAAGGCACGCTGAAACTGGTGCAGGACGTCCTCGCCGACTACCTTAAAACCGGCCCGACCCAGAAAGAACTCGACGACGCCAAGCGTGAACTGGCCGGCAGCTTCCCGTTGTCCACGGCCAGCAACGCCGATATCGTCGGCCAGCTCGGTGCCATGGGCTTCTACAACCTGCCGCTGAGCTATTTGAACGACTTCATGCGTGAGTCCCAGAGCCTGACCGTCGAGCAGGTCAAAGCCGCACTGAACAAACACTTGAGCACGGACAAAATGGTCATCGTCAGCGCTGGTCCGACCGTGCCGCAAAAGCCGTTACCGGCCCCAACTGATAAACCTGCCGAGCAGCCGCTCGGGGTTCCGGAGCATTAATGGCCACTCGTCCTAAAAAACCCGTTCACAACGTACACAACGGCGTGAACCAACTGCGCATCATCGGCGGCGAATGGGGCAGCCGGAAGCTGAGCTTCCCGGACGCCCCGGGCCTGCGCCCGACCCCGGACCGGGTGCGTGAGACCCTGTTCAACTGGCTCGCGCCGTACGTTGCCGGGGCCAAGGTATTTGATCCGTTCGCCGGTAGCGGCGCGTTGTTCCTCGAGGCCTTGTCCCGTGGCGCGGCGATGGGTCAGGCGCTGGACGCCAGCAACATCGCGGTCGCCAGCATCAAGGAGCATCTGGGCACACTGCGTTGCACCACCGGCCAGATCCAGACCGCCGATGCCCTGCGCTACCTGGAAACCCAGACCGCGACCGCCTACGACCTGGTGTTCCTCGACCCGCCGTTCAATCAGGACCTGCTGCCGACCGTCTGCACCCTGCTTGAAGAGCGTCAGTGGCTGGCCAACGAGGCCTGGATCTACACTGAAAGCGAAAACGCGCCGTCGAGCCTTGGCTTGCCAGGCAACTGGCGCCTGCACCGGGAGCAGAAATCCGGGCGGGTGTATTACGCGTTGTGGCAACGTATGGCAGAGATCGCCGGTTAACCGACCGGCCTGAAAAGGTGCGCACCGGTTGCGCACCGCTGCATCGAGAGCAATCGTGTCCTTTCCGTCAGAACGTTTCACCCCCGCCTTCGGCCTCGGCAACCCGCACCTGCAAACCTTGTGGGGACCGCTGTGGCGCAAAACCACGCACATCGAACGCGAGCGTGAACGCTTGTGGCTTGAGGATGGCGACTTTCTCGACATGGACTGGCACGGCCCGCACACCGCCGATGCGCCGTTGGTGCTGGTGTTGCACGGGCTGACCGGCTCTTCGAATTCGCCTTACGTGGCCGGGGTGCAGAAGGCGTTCGCTGCCCAAGGTTGGGCCAGCGTCGCGTTGAACTGGCGCGGCTGCTCGGGCGAGCCGAATCTGTTGCCACGCAGCTACCACTCCGGCGCCAGTGAAGACCTGGCCGAAGCCATCAAACACCTGCGGTCCAAGCGCCCTCTCGCCCCGCTGTACGCGGTCGGCTATTCCCTGGGCGGCAATATATTGCTCAAGCATTTGGGCGAAACCGGCAGTGACAGCGGCGTATCAGGCGCAGTGGCGGTGTCGGTGCCCTTTCGTCTCGATCATTGCGCCGATCGCATCGGCCAGGGTTTCTCGAAGGTGTATCAGGCGCATTTCATGCGCGAGATGGTCGCCTACATCAAGAACAAGCAGCGCCAGTTCCAGCATGACGGGCGCGAGGATGGACTAGCGGCATTGGCGGCGCTGGGCTCGCTGGAGAACATGCGCACGTTCTGGGATTTCGATGGCCGGGTCACGGCGCCGCTCAATGGTTTTGTCGATGCCGAGGATTACTATCGCCGCGCGTCGAGCAGGTATTTCCTTGGCGAGATCCGAACGCCAACCCTGATCATCCAGGCGGCCGACGATCCCTTCGTGTTCCTCCATAGCCTGCCGCAAGCGTCGGAATTGTCCGCCACCACTCAATTCGAGCTGCAAGCCAAGGGTGGGCATGTCGGTTTTGTCGATGGCTCGTTCCGGCAACCGGGTTACTACCTGGAACGCCGTATTCCGCAGTGGCTGAGCGCCGTGGGTCGCGGGTAAACCATGGACGCCGACCAAGGCGAGTCGATCCGTTTCTGGCAAACGGCGCCGTTGGCCGGCGTCGAGTTATTGTCTGCGCGCTACATCGAACACCGCTTTGCACCCCACGTGCATGACGGTTATGTGATCGGCATGATCATGGCCGGCGCCCAGCGTTATCGCTATCGCGGCGCCGAACACCTGGCCGGTAGCGGCACGCTGGTGTTGATCAACCCCGATGAACTGCACACCGGCCATAAAGGCACGGAGGACGGTTGGTTGTACCGGGCGTTTTACCCGGACAGCGGGCAGATTCTCTCGCTGCTGGACGAGCTGGAGCTGCCAACCAATAACCTGCCGGGTTTTGGCGCAACGCTGTATCGCGATCCGGACCTGGTGAAGGGTTTCTGCCAATTGCATCGCTTGCTGGAAAGTCCGTCCACGGCCCTGCAACAGCAGACGGTCTGGCGCGAGATGATGCTGTTGCTGCTGCAACGACATGCGGCCGTGCCGATCGCCGGCAAACCCGGCAAGGAGCATCGGGCGGTGACGCTGGCCAAGGACGTGCTGCAAGCGCAATTGGCCGCGCCGCCCTCGCTGGAAGAACTGGCGGCAGCGGTCAACCTGTCGCCGTTCCACTTCGCCCGGGTCTTTCGCCGTGCCACGGGCATGCCACCGCACACTTGGTTGATGCAACAACGCATCGCCCAGGCACGGGCGCTGTTACAGAACGGTTGTTTGCCGCTGGAGGTTGCGATGCAGCTGGGATTTGCCGATCAGAGTCATCTGAGTCGGCAGTTCAAGCAGGTTTACGGGGTTGGGCCGGGGGCGTATCGCAGTGCCCGGCAGTTACATAATTCCTGATAACAACGGCGATCTCCTGTGGGAGCGGGCTTGCTCGCGAAAGCGGTGGGTCATTGAACATTGATGTCGACTGACCCACCGCTTTCGCGAGCAAGCCCGCTCCCACATTTAGATTGGGGATTACTCCCCGATGGCGATGCCGTGCGCAGGATCGTTGATCCACTCGCTCCATGACCCGGCATACAACGAGCCCAACGGATAACCCGCGAGGCACAGTGCGAACAGGTTATGGCAAGCCGTGACGCCAGATCCGCAATACGCCACCAAATCGGTCGGTGCACGATCGCCGAGTTTTTCGGCAAAGCGCTGTTTGAGCTGCTCAGCCGGCAGGAAGCGCCCGTCGCTGCCCAGGTTCTCGGTGAAGGCCGCACATTGCGCACCGGGAATGTGCCCGGCAATCGGGTCGATCGGTTCGACTTCACCCTTGAAGCGTGGCAAGGCGCGGGCGTCGAGCAAGGTCAGCGCGGGCTGGCCGAGACGTTGTTGGAGCTGTTCGGCGCTCAAGATCAGCGCATTGTCCGGCGTCCCGGTGAAGGTGCCGCGCTTGATGTCGCACCTGTCCAGACTCAGCGGCAGTCCGGCCGCGTGCCAGGCCTTGAGCCCGCCATCGAGAATGAACACGCCGTCACGCTTGCCCAGCCAGGCCAGCAACCACCAGGCCCGCGCCGCGTAGGCACCGGGACCGTCATCGTACAAAACCACTTCGTTGTCGGCGTTGATGCCCCAGGCTTGCAGACGCTCGATCAAATCTTCAGGTTCAGGCAGCGGATGGCGTCCGGTCACGCCCTTGACCACTGCCCCGCTCAAATCACGTTCAAGGTCGGCAAAGCTCGCCCCGGCAATATGCCCTTCGGCATAGCTGCGCTGGCCGTAGTCAGGGTCTTCGAGGGCAAAACGACAATCCAGAATCACCAGCCCAGGCTGCTCCTTTTTCAGGTCCAACGCTTGCGGGCTGATCAGTTGCGCAATGGGCATAACGGGCTCCTGCGATTAAGTCGGTCTTGAATCCTACTGCACTTCTTCCAGCGCTTGGGCCAGTGGCACGTAAAACTCTTCGTACAGTGCGTTGACCGCGTCACGAGACTGGTCCGTGACGAAACCGGCCTCAAGCACCAGCACCTGATACACCCCACGTTTAATCGCCTGCTCACTCAGGTGATTGGAGTTTTCCCGCGTGGTGCACAGAAAACGCACCCAGGACGTCAGGATAATCCACGCATTGAGCGTCAGGGATTCAATCTGGACCTTGTCCATTTGCAGGATGCCGGCGTCGACGAAGGCGGCGTAGATGTGGGTGCCATGGATCAGGCAGCGCTGGGAGAAACGCCGGTAACGGGCGGCCAGTTCGGGATCGCTGTCGAGCAAATGCTCAAGATCACGATGCAAAAACCGGTAGCGCCACATGGCCGCCAGCAGTTCCTGAAGGTAGAAGCGCTTGTCTTCCACCGTGGACGCGCGGCCCTGGGGCGGGCGCAGGAAGCTGTCTACCAGGCTTTCGTACTCACTGAACAATACGGCGATGATCGCCTGCTTGTTGGGGAAGTGGTAGTACAGGTTGCCCGGAGAAATCTCCATGTGGGCAGCAATGTGGTTGGTGCTGATGCTGCGCTCGCCCTGTTGATTAAACAGCTCCAGGCTGTTCTGCACGATGCGCTCGCTGGTTTTGATCCGAGGGGCCATGGCTTGAGCTTTAATTCAGAGTGCGTTGGCGGGCATCTTACGACCTATCGGCGAGTGGATAAAACACTGCTGCACCAGGATGTCATTTGACTTTATAGAGCATAGACTCTAAAAAGTGCCTCATTACAACAAAAACCGGAGCCGATCATGACCGCCGACATCGCGTACCTGCAGAACCTGCAACAGCCTCTGGACGAGCTCCAGGCCCTGTTTGATGCGCAGCGTGCGGCGTATGCAGCCAACCCGATGCCGCCGGCCGCCCAGCGTCAACAATGGCTCAAGGCCCTGCGGGATCTGCTGAGCAATGAACGCCAGGCCTTGATCGATGCAATCAGCCAGGACTTCAGCCACCGCAGCGCCGATGAAACCTTGCTCGCCGAGCTGATGCCCAGCCTGCACGGCATTCATTACGCCAGTCAGCACCTCAAAGGCTGGATGAAAGCTTCGCGGCGCAAGGTCGGCATCGCGTTTCAGCCGGCTTCGGCCAAGGTTGTTTACCAACCGTTGGGCGTGGTCGGCGTGATCGTGCCCTGGAACTACCCGCTTTACCTGGCCATCGGGCCGTTGGTGGGTGCGTTGTCGGCGGGCAATCGGGTGATGCTTAAACTCAGTGAGTCGACCCCCGCCACCGGTTTGCTGCTCAAGGAGTTGCTGGGCCGGATCTTCCCGCAAGACCTGGTCTGCGTGGTGCTCGGTGAAGCCGATATCGGTGTCGCGTTCTCCCGACTGCGTTTCGATCACCTGCTGTTCACCGGCGCCACCAGCATCGGCAAACACGTGATGCGTGCGGCGGCCGAGAACCTGACTCCGGTGACCCTTGAGCTGGGCGGCAAATCCCCCGCCATCGTGTCCCTCGACGTGCCGCTCAAGGACGCCGCCGAACGTATCGCCTTCGGCAAGACCCTCAATGCCGGACAAACCTGCGTGGCCCCGGACTACGTGCTGGTGCCGGAAGACCGCGTCGGCGCGTTCGTCGAAGCCTATCGCCAAGCGGTTCGAGGGTTTTATCCGACACTGGCCGACAACCCGGACTACACCGCCATCATCAATGACCGGCAATTGGCACGGCTCAACGGCTACGTCAGCGACGCCACCAGCAAGGGCGCGCTGCTGATTCCGCTGTTCGATCAGGGCCAGGGCCGGCGCATGGGTCATAGCGTGCTGCTCAACGTCAGTGACGACATGACCGTAATGCAGGACGAAATCTTCGGCCCGCTGCTGCCGATCGTTCCGTACAAGGATCTTGATCAGGCGTTTGCCTACATCAATCAACGACCTCGTCCGCTGGCGCTGTACTACTTCGGCTACGACAAGCGCGAACAGAACCGCGTCCTCCACGAAACCCATTCCGGCGGCGTTTGCCTCAACGACACCCTGCTGCACGTGGCGCAGGACGATATGCCGTTCGGTGGCATCGGCGCTTCGGGCATGGGCCATTACCACGGCCATGAAGGCTTCCTGACTTTCAGCAAGGCCAAAGGCGTGTTGATCAAGCAACGTTTCAACGCGGCGAAACTGATTTATCCGCCGTACGGAAAGTCCATTCAGAAACTGATCCAGAAGCTGTTTATCCGCTAACGATCACACCGTCGGGTAATAACAATAATGAGCCCAAGCCTGTCCGCTACACCCGCGCTGTCACGGCGCGGCCTGCTCAAATTCAGCCTCGGCGCGAGTGCTTTCCTGGCCACGGCCGGATTGGGCGCGAGCCTCAGCGGTTGCTCATCGAGCATCCCGGCCAACGGTTTTGCAATTCTGCGCAGCGGGGATCTGCTGTTTTTGCGGGCATTGGTGCCGGTGATGCTCGAAGATGCCGTGGCCGTCGAGAAAATGCCGGCAGCCGTCGAAGGCACGCTTAAAACTTTGGATAACGACCTGAATCACCTGTCGCCGGAAATGCTCAAGCTGACTCAGCAATTGTTCGACGTGCTGGGGATGGCGGTGACCCGCGGGCCGCTGACCGGGATCTGGGGCAGCTGGGAAAACGCCAGCGCCGATGAGATCCGGCATTTTCTCTATCGTTGGGAAAACAGCTCGTTGAGCCTGCTACGCATGGGGCATAGCTCGTTGCTGCAACTGGTGATGATGGCCTGGTACAGCCGGGCGGAATCGTGGGTGCATTGCGGGTATCCCGGGCCGCCTACGGTCTGAAACCGAGTCGCCCCCTTCGCGAGCAAGCCCGCTCCCACAGAATTTGAGGTGGACCACCCTTTTGTGAACAACCCAAAACCAGTGTGGGAGCGGGCTTGCTCGCGAAAGCGTCAGCCGCCTCACTTATGAACTTCAAAATAAGAAGAGAACCCGAAGATGCCCGTACCCGACCCGTTCCGCGAAGGCATGGCCCGTGGCTGGAAAACCTACAACGGCTCGCAACTGACCCAGGACCTGACCCTCGAAGCGGACGTGGCGATCATCGGCAGCGGCGCAGGCGGCGGAACCACCGCCGAAATCCTCAGCGCCGCTGGCTACAAGGTGCTGCTGATCGAAGAAGGTCCGCTCAAGACCAGCAGCGACTTCAAGATGCTCGAAGACCAGGCCTACACCAGCCTTTATCAGGAAGGCATCGGTCGCATGAGCAAGGACGGCGCGATCACCATCCTCCAGGGCCGCGCGGTGGGCGGCACCACGCTGATCAACTGGACATCCAGTTTTCGTACTCCCGACCCGACGCTCGAACATTGGGCCAAGGAGCACGACGTCAAAGGCCACAGCCCGGCCGACATGGCGCCGTGGTTCGAAAAAATGGAACAACGCCTGGGCGTCGCGCCCTGGAGGGTGCCGCCCAACGCCAACAACGACGTGATCCGCAAAGGCTGCGAAAAACTTGGCTACAGCTGGCATGTGATTCCGCGCAATGTGCGCGGTTGCTGGAACCTTGGCTATTGCGGCATGGGCTGTCCGACCAATGCCAAGCAATCGATGATGGTCACGACCATTCCCGCAACCCTGGAAAAAGGTGGCGAGCTGCTGTATCTGGCCCGCGCCGAAAAGCTCTCGATCAAGGACGACAAGGTTACAGGCCTGCAATGCGTGGCGATGGACAACCGTTGCGTCGCGCCAACCGGGCGCACGATTACGGTCAAGGCGCGGCATTACGTGCTGGCGGGCGGCGGGATCAACAGTCCGGCGCTGCTCCTGCGCTCGGACGCGCCCGATCCGCACAACCGGCTGGGCAAGCGCACGTTCCTGCACCTGGTGAACATGTCCGCCGGGCTGTTCGACGAGGTGATCAACCCGTTCTACGGCGCACCGCAGTCGATCTATTCCGACCATTTCCAATGGCAGGACGGCACCACCGGCAAGATGTCCTACAAACTCGAAGTGCCGCCGCTGCACCCGGCGCTGGCCAGCACCTTGCTCGGTGGTTTTGGCCAGGAAAACGCCGGGCACATGGAAAACCTGCCCCACACCCACGCAATGCTTGCGTTGTTGCGCGACGGTTTCCACCCGGATAGCACGGGCGGCAGTGTCGAGTTACGCGGTGACAACACGCCGGTGCTCGACTATCAGGTTTCACCCTATGCCTGGGATGGCCTGCGCCGAGCCTTCCACAGCATGGCCGAGATCCAGTTCGCCGGTGGCGCCAACGCGGTGATGCCGCTGCACGCCGACGCGCGCTATGTGAAAACCCTGGCCGAAGCGCGCACGTTGATCGACGGCTTGAGCCTTGAGTTGTTTCGCACTCGCCTGGGCAGCGCTCATGTGATGGGCGGTTGTGCCATGGGCGAGGACCCGAAAAACGCCGTGACCGACAGCCTCGGCCGGCATCACCAGATCAGCAATCTGTCGATCCACGATGGCTCGCTGTTCCCCACCAGCATTGGCGCAAACCCGCAATTGTCGGTGTACGGGTTGACCGCGCAACTGGCGACTTCCCTCGTCGAACGTTTGAAAAACCCGTGAAAAGAGCGAATATTCCCATCGTCTATAGTGCTTTCTTACCCAAAAGGCGACTTGGCCGACCGGGAAGGCTGCGATACCATCCGACTCCCCAACGGACTCCCGCCAGGACGACGCGATGAACCGAGTGTTGTACCCAGGTACCTTCGACCCTATTACCAAGGGCCATGGCGACTTGGTCGAACGCGCCGCGCGCCTGTTCGATCATGTGATCATCGCCGTCGCTGCCAGCCCGAAGAAAAACCCGTTGTTTCCCCTGGAACAACGTGTGGCGCTGGCCCGCGAGGTCACTAAACATCTGCCGAACGTGGAAGTCGTCGGCTTCTCGACGCTGCTCGCGCACTTCGCCAAAGAGAAGAACGCCAACGTGTTCTTGCGTGGTTTGCGCGCGGTGTCGGACTTCGAATACGAATTCCAGTTGGCCAACATGAACCGTCAACTGGCGCCGGATGTGGAGAGTCTGTTTCTTACACCGTCCGAGCGTTATTCGTTCATTTCTTCGACGCTGGTCCGTGAAATCGCAGCGTTGGGCGGCGATATCACCAAGTTCGTCCACCCTGTGGTGGCGGACGCCCTTACCGAGCGCTTCAAGAAGTAACGACCGCTCAAGCGGCGCCCGCGTGCACTGCGGGCGCCAATGCGGCACAATTGCGCGCATTGGTTTATTGCGCCCGGGCCTTCCGCCCTGGCTGGAGTTAGCATGTCCCTGATCATCACCGACGATTGCATCAACTGCGACGTCTGCGAACCCGAGTGCCCGAACGCCGCCATTTCCCAGGGCGAAGAGATCTACGTGATCGACCCGAACCTGTGCACGCAGTGTGTCGGCCACTACGACGAACCTCAGTGCCAGCAAGTGTGCCCGGTGGATTGCATTCCGCTGGATGAAGCGCATCCGGAGACGGAAGAGCAGTTGATGGCGAAGTATCGGGTTATTACCGGGAAGGCTTGAGGCAGGCATTTTGTAGCGCTTACTCGGGCCTCTTCGCGAGCAAGTCGAATCGTCGCACCGCCGCTCCCACATTCAACGTGTTCATTCAGTGGAATACGGTCAAATGTGGGAGCAACTGTCTTCACCATGCCATCAGCCACGCTAAAGAAGTCAGACTTTCATCACTCCCGCTGCTCAAACCCCTCCCCGATACACCCCAGACACCGCACAAACGCGGCTTTCGCCGGATCAACCACCAGCGCCTGACCCGCATCGCCAATGCCGCCACCCAGCGCGGTAAACGGCAACGACACCACAAACGCCCCGGCACCGATCACCGTCGCTACAACCAGCAAGGGTCGGGCGATCAGCAAGTCGCCGAGCATGGCGTAGGCCGGGGGATTCTGGATGGTGTAGCGCGGGTCGCCGCTGCCGCTGCTTGCCGCCAACGCTGGCGCACCGACGCTCAGCAACAGCGCAACAACAAGGGTTCGAAACGAATTCATGGCACGGTCCTTCGGCTAGGCAGTGAGAACACTGACTATAGACCGTAGGACGTATCAGCTCTGGCAGCGAGGGCAAAAGACGCTGGCGCGCTGCCCCAGTTTCACGTCCCGCAGCTCGGTGCCACAGACCTTGCACGGTTGACTGCCACGTCCGTAGACGAACAATTCCTGCTGGAAATAACCCGGCTGACCGTCGCCGCCGATAAAGTCCCGCAGCGTGGTGCCGCCACGCTCGATGGCGGCGGCCAAAATGCGTTTGATCTCGATCGCCAGCTTCAAGTAGCGCGCCCGGGAGATGCTCTTGGCCTCGCGACGCGGGTCGATACCGGCGGCGAACAGGGCTTCGGTCGCATAGATATTGCCGACGCCGACCACCACCGCGTTGTCCATGATGAACGGCTTGACCGCCATGGAGCGTCCGCGAGACTGCTGGAACAAGCGATCGCCATCAAACAGGTCGGTCAACGGCTCTGGCCCCAAGCGGATCAGAAGTTCGTGGTTGAGCGGGTCGAGGCTCCAGAGCATCGCGCCGAACCGGCGGGGGTCGGTATAACGCAAGGCCAGGCCGGATTCGAGTTCGATGTCCACATGCTCGTGCTTGGCCGCCGGCATACCGACTTCCACCAGCCGCAGATTGCCCGACATGCCCAAATGGCTGATCAGCGTGCCCACTTCAGCATTGATCAACAGGTACTTGGCCCGCCGCTCCACCAGCACGATGCGTTGGCCGGACAGTCGTACATCGAGGTCTTCAGGAATCGGCCAGCGCAAGCGGCGGTCACGCACGATCACCCGGCTGACGCGCTGGCCTTCCAGGTGCGGCGCAATCCCGCGGCGGGTGGTTTCGACTTCTGGCAGTTCAGGCATGGCGTACTCGAATCAGACTGTCCGGTGCTCTCAGCGGTGAGCGCCGAGGTCGCGGATCGTTTGCTTGAGGATCTCGAAGTCGTAGTCCGAGAGGCCGACATAATCGAGCACCAGATGCCCGATGCTGTTCCATTCGTGGTCTTCGGTCTGATTACCCAGCACCCGGTAGGACGCACAAATATGCTCGGCCATTTTCAGGATCGCGAGCAGGTTCTTGAGCTGGGCATTGCGCGAAGACTCGTCGCTGAAGATCGCCAGGGCATTGTGGTGATTGGCGATCGCGGCGGTCACATGCTCCGGCAGGCGCCAGGACTTGGCCGTGTAATAACCGACCACCGCGTGGTTGGTGTTGAACACCCGGTTCTCGGTGTCGACCACCCGGCATTCGGCGCTGGCGTTGGCGTAGGCCTCTTCCAGGACGGTCATGTAATTGGGGAAACGCTGCAGCATCAGCGGCACGCCGCAGTCGTGGAACAGCCCCAGCGCGTAGGCTTCATCACCCGCTTGTGCGCCGATGCGCTTGGCCAGCGTCAGGCAAGTCATCGCCACGTCCTGAGCCGTATCCCAGAAACGGTTCAGGGTGACGATGGTGTCGTCGTTCATCTCGCCCTTGATCGACTGCGCATTGATCAGGTTGATGATCGAACGACTGCCCAGCAGGTTTACCGCACGCTGGATCGAGGCAATCTTGTTACTCAAGCCGTAATACGGCGAATTGACGATTTTCAGCAAGGCGCCAGAGAGCCCCGGGTCTTGAGAGATCAACTTCGCGATCACTTCCAGGTCCGGGTCAGGCATGTACTGCTCCATCTGCAAATCCACCATGATTTGCGGCTGGGCAGGCACGCTGATGCCTTGCAGGGACTGTTGAATCTGTTCGGAAGTCAGCTCTTGGGACATAAGTACACACTCTGGGCCAGGGGGCGATTCTAACCTTTATAAAGTTGGATCCGACAGGCCGATGGGCATATCGCCGGAACTTTCATATTCGGCGGTGCATTCGAAACCGCCTTCGCGAGCAAGCCCGCTCCCACATTTGGAATGCATTCCCCTGTGGGAGCGGGCTTGCTCGCGAAAGGGCCATCAGCGTTTCATCGCCCTCCCGGTCCGCCACCACACTCAACACGCTATACTCCCGCTCTTTTTTCCGGAGCGACGTCATGTCCCTGCCTAGCCTGCGCCTCAAAGCCAACGCCGACCGTCGCCTGCGAAACGGCCACTTGTGGGTCTACAGCAACGAAATCGATGTAGCGGCGACCCCTTTGCACGGTTTCCAAGCTGGCGACCAGGCGATCCTCGAAGCCGCCGGCGGCAAGACCCTGGGCATCGTGGCCATGAGCCCGAACAACCTGATCTGCGCCCGCCTGCTGTCGCGCGACATCAAGTTGCCGCTGGACAAGTCGCTGCTGGTCCATCGCCTGAACGTTGCGTTGTCCCTGCGTGATCGCCTGTTCGACAAGCCGTTCTATCGCCTGGTCTACGGCGACTCCGACCTGCTGCCAGGCCTGGTGGTCGACCGTTTCGGCGACATCCTGGTGGTGCAGATCGCTTCGGCGACCATGGAAGCCCATAAAGAAGACGTGATTGCCGCACTGACCCAAGTACTCAAGCCAAGCGGCATTCTGTTCAAGAATGACTCCGCTGCCCGCGATGCAGAAGGCCTCAACCGCTACGTCGAAACGGTGTTCGGCCTGGTGCCGGAATGGGTCGCGCTGGAAGAGAACGGCGTGAAATTCGAAGCCCCGGTCATCCAGGGTCAGAAAACCGGCTGGTTCTACGACCACCGCATGAACCGCGCGCGCCTGGCCCCTTATGCCAAAGGCAAACGCGTGCTGGATCTGTACAGCTACATCGGCGGCTGGGGCGTGCAAGCCGCTGCCTTCGGCGCCAGTGAAGTATTCTGCGTCGACGCGTCGGCCTTCGCCCTCGACGGCGTCGAGCGCAACGCCGCCCTGAACGGCGTCGCCGAAAAAATGACCTGCATCGAAGGCGACGTGTTCGAAGCCCTCAAAGAGCTGAAAGCCAGCGAAGAACGCTTCGACGTGATCGTTGCCGATCCGCCCGCCTTCATCAAACGCAAGAAAGACATGAAGAACGGTGAAGGCGCCTACCGTCGCCTGAACGAGCAAGCCATGCGCCTGCTCAGCAAGGACGGCATCCTGGTCAGCGCGTCGTGCTCGATGCACCTGCCGGAAGACGATCTGCAGAACATCCTGCTGACCAGCGCCCGTCACCTGGATCGCAACATCCAGATGCTAGAGCGCGGTGGTCAGGGCCCGGATCACCCGGTTCACCCGGCCATCGCCGAAACCCGCTACATCAAGAGCATCACCTGCCGGTTGCTGCCAAACAGCTGATTATGCCGGTTTGACGGGGAGCCAGCCGGCTCCCCGTTTTATTATCTGTTATTGAAGCCCCTCTAATTTCCTACACTTGCGTTCGCATGAACTTGCAGGACGTTTCTCCGTATTTTGCATTTTAAAGAATACGACTGACAAAACTTGTTCGCACTCAAGATCGTTCCGACAAAATTACTAGAAGATTCCTACCCAATATCGCCTTGATAAGCGCTGATTACACTCTATGATTGAAAGTGTCACAACGAAGTGACACTCACTTTCAATTACAAGGAGTTCCAAATGAAAGCAATTACTCTGGAAGCTAACAGCATCGCCAACCTGGCTTTTCTGGTTGCCCCTAAAGCCCGCTAAGTAAATGAGACGCTGGGGAGTGCCGGCTACCCAGCGTTTTCTATGGCATTGCCCAGAGCGAAACACCCATCATGCAGATCAGCCCTCATTTATTCATACTTCCTCGTACGCCCGGACAAATAGTCTGGGATTACAAGAACCACAAGCAATTTGAATTGAACCTGAAGTATTCCACACGACTGGCCGAACTAATCGACAACCCCGAGAAGTTCAACAACCGCAATACAATTGACACGCAACTGCTTGGCGCCGGAATACTGACAACAGCAACAGCGGATACTATTGAATGGGGATGGGATGAACTATCGAAGATATTTCATATCGGCACCAAGAACATCCCTTGCGAACATATTCCGCAAAATATTAATGAATGGTCAAAACAATACCTTGATCATTGCACCGACGTGCTGAGTACACCCTCGCCGAAAGCCAGGCGCTCGGAGCGCCTGGGAGGCAAGCTGATAGCTCTGCCAAAACCTTCCTGCCTGCCGGAAGGCTCCCTGGCAAATGCCTTGGTCAATCGCAAAACCTGCCGCACGTTTACAGGTGAAGCGGTTTCCCTCGAAGCCGTGAGTACATTGCTGTACCTGTCCCTCGGCTATCTGCATGAGCGCGGAAACGACATCGACGAAAGCATCGTCGAAGGCCTCGGCGCACGACGAAGCAGCCCGTCCGGTGGCGGACTAAATGCCTGCGAAGGCTTTCTCCTGGCGCAAAACATCAGCGACCTGCAACCCGGCGTCTACGCCTACCACCCCTCCGGTCATGCGCTGAGCTTCGTTAATCCGCTGCCGGGTGAGCCTTTGGGGCAACTGATGTGCGGGCAACATTTCATCAATAACCTGCCCGCAGGCCTGTTCATCACCAGTCGATTCGACAAGCTGTGGTGGAAATATGAACACTCACGGGCCTACCGAATGGCCTACGTCGAAGCCGGCCACATTTCTCAGACCTTTCAACTGGCGGCCACTTCGCTGGGATTGAACACCTGGCTGACCGGTGCCTTGACGGATGATCGGGCCGAAGCGCTGTTGGGACTGGAGGACAGCGCAGAGCAACCGTTGTTTTTTGTCGGCTGCGGCCAGAGCGACGGGCAAGTGATGTGCAAGGAGTTGAAAGCGCTGCTGAGCGATCGGGAGCAGGAACAATGACCGAGCGCTTCAACGACCCTGCGTCCTACCCCGCCTCATGGGCCAATCGCTTTACCCTTGGAGACTGGAATACCCGCGCCTCGGTGCGCATCAGCGAACATAGTTATCAATTGCCCTCGGACCTGAAACGGCAACTGGAAACCCGCCACTGGTTTCCACCGGCCTTCTTGCCTTACCTGAAGCACCCGGCGGTCGAAGCGGCAGGCAGCTCGATCATTCAACGCCTGTGCGCCAATCATCTGGTGTATTTCCTTGACTACACCACCCTGCTCGAACACCGCATCGTCAACCGATCCGTGGAGACTATCGTCCATAACGAATTGGGCATTTCCATCCCCCCGCGGATGAAAACGGCCGCGCTGCAGCTCTACACCGATGAGGCTTATCACGCACTGTTCTCCAATACCCTCTCCGAGCAGATTGCCGAGATTTACGGCATGACTGATCGTCCGGTCATGCCCCAACGGATAGCCCGGCTGAATGCCCTGCTCGATCGCACACCGGACAAGCACAAAGCCCTGGCGTGGTTTCTCGTCGGCTTCGTCTCGGAAACGATTATCGCCAAGGAACTGCTCGACGTTTGCCGCGACATATTGGTGAGCAGCGTTCAGGAAATGCTCAGGGATCACCTTGCCGACGAGGCACGGCACAGTCGCTACTTTTGCGAAGTGTTCCATTATCTGTGGCTGCAACTGAGCTGCGGCCAACGCACGTTTACCGCCAGGTCGCTCCTGGAAATCCTGCTGATTTTCTTCGAAGTCGATGAACGCTGGCTTGGCGAAAGCCTGCGCAGCGCCGGCCTGGGTGAAACGTCAGTCGCGCAAATCCTTGGTGATCTGACCGGCCCGCAAGCGCAGCGCCTGCGCGCCCGGTCGGGTGCTGGTGCCACGTTGAACGCCATGAAAAAAGCGGGCTTCTTCGACCTGCCTGCCAATCGACAACTTTTCTACAGGGCAGGGCTTCTCGATGAATGAAGGAAAACATGTTCCGCGTGTCGAAAAACATCGGGCCGTGGTCATTCTGTTGATGACCATGACATTGCTTGGCGTCTTTCCCCTGGATGTGGTGCTTCCGTCCTTTCCCGATCTTTCCGACTACTTTCGGACCTCGCCGTCCGACATCGCCCTGTCCGTCAGCCTGTTCGCCATCGGCCTGGCGTTGTCCGTGGTGCTGGTCGGACCGCTGTCAGACTTGTGGGGGCGCAAGAAGCTGCTGCTGGCCGGTATCGCAATCTCGGTGATCGGTGCCACGGGGTGCGTGGCGTCGAGCGAATACAGCTGGTTTCTGTTCTTTCGGGTGATCCAGGCCGTGGGTTGCGGATCCTTCGTCCTGTCACAGGCACTGGTTCAGGATCTGTTCGTCGGCAAGGAACAGGAGCGGATCAGAATCTGGATGGTGACCGGTGGCGGAGTGTTCATTTCGATTTCGCCGCTGCTGGGGACATGGTTGCAATTGCAGCTAGGCTGGCAGGGCAGCTTTTATGTATTTATCACCCTGGCTGTCATTGTCTGGCTTAAAGCCTTATTCCTGCTCAGGGAAAATCCGCGCCTGCATACCCCGACACATGAGCGGTTTTTCAGTGCCTACTGGCGGGTATGCTCGGATCTTCGCTTCATGGGTTATTGGTTGATTTCAGCCTTGGCCTTCGCCTGCCATTTCTCGTTCATTGTCACTTCACCAATCATTTTCATGGAGCGGCTGGCGCTTTCACCGTACGAATTTGCCTGGGCGTTGCTGCTGTATGGCGTGGCCTATGTGTTTGGCGGGATTGTCGCCAGCGCCCTGCATCGGCGCCTGCAGGCCAACACGCAGATAGTCATTGGCCTGGGGCTGATCGCTTTGTCAGGGCTGGTCATGCTGTGGTTGGCGAAACAGTTTGGGCTCTCTGCGGCGGCGGTGCTGATACCCATGCTGATTTGTACGGCAGGCACCACCATCGCCAGACCCATCGCCAACTCCAAAGCCATGAGTCTCTACCCACAGAATGCCGGAACCTCGACCTCGGTCGGCGGCGTGTTGATTTTCATGTGCGGCGGCGTGATCAGCGTGGTGATCAACCTCGCCTCCGAAGACCTGACCACGGCGCTGGCCCTGTGTTTCCTGACCTTGAGTGCCACGGGTCTTGGCTTGAATGTATTGATTACACGACGGCATCTGGCGCTGACCCCGGGCTGAAACCTGCCAGTCGTCATCCCGCACGTTGTGTCAGTGCTGGATCAACGCTTCCCGGCATTCCCTCCTGACGCCAGCCGTGTAGAATCGCGGCATTCATCGCCAGTCATCCCCCGGCGGGTTTATGAGCTCAAGCTGAAGCGCGCGGCGATCCCGCAAAGTTATCGGCAACTTCCGGACACACGGCCATTTCTGGGTGTTCCAGACGTCAATAGAAGCTCACTTCCCTTTTGATACCTGATTAGCCGCCCGGAGTGCTTCATGCCTGATTACCGCTCGAAAACATCCACCCATGGCCGCAACATGGCCGGCGCCCGCGCACTGTGGCGCGCCACGGGGATGAAAGATGACGACTTCAAAAAGCCGATCATCGCCATTGCCAACTCCTTCACCCAATTCGTACCGGGCCACGTCCATCTCAAGGACCTCGGCCAGCTGGTCGCCCGCGAGATCGAACGCGCCGGCGGTGTAGCGAAAGAATTCAACACCATTGCCGTGGATGACGGCATCGCCATGGGTCACGACGGCATGCTCTATTCGCTGCCGAGCCGCGAGATCATCGCCGACTCCGTCGAGTACATGGTCAACGCCCACTGCGCCGACGCCATCGTCTGCATTTCCAACTGCGACAAGATCACCCCTGGCATGCTGATGGCGTCCCTGCGCCTGAACATCCCGGTGATCTTCGTCTCCGGCGGCCCGATGGAAGCCGGCAAGACCAAACTGGCCAGCCACGGTCTCGACCTCGTCGACGCCATGGTCATTGCCGCCGACTCCAGCGCTTCTGACGAGAAAGTCGCTGAGTACGAGCGCAGTGCCTGCCCGACGTGCGGCTCGTGCTCCGGCATGTTCACCGCCAACTCGATGAACTGCCTTGTCGAAGCGTTGGGCTTGGCCTTGCCGGGCAACGGTTCGACCCTGGCCACTCACAGCGATCGCGAACAGCTGTTCCTGCAGGCTGGCCGCACCATCGTCGAGTTGTGCAAGCGTTACTACGGCGAGAACGACGAATCGGTATTGCCGCGCAACATTGCCAACTTCAAGGCCTTCGAAAACGCCATGACCCTGGACATCGCCATGGGCGGTTCCACCAACACCATCCTGCACTTGCTGGCCGCCGCCCAGGAAGCCGAGATCGATTTCGACCTGCGCGACATCGACCGCCTCTCCCGCCACGTGCCACAACTGTGCAAAGTCGCGCCGAACATCCAGAAGTACCACATGGAAGACGTGCACCGTGCCGGCGGTATTTTCAGCATCCTCGGTTCGCTGGCCCGTGGCGGTCTGCTGCACACCGACCTGCCAACCGTGCACAGCAAGACCCTGGCCGAAGGCATCGCCAAGTGGGACATCACCCAGACCGACGACGAAGCCGTGCATCACTTCTTCAAGGCCGGTCCTGCGGGCATCCCGACGCAAACCGCGTTCAGCCAGTCGACCCGCTATGAAACCCTGGACGATGACCGTGAGAACGGCTGCATCCGCAGTGTCGAGCACGCTTATTCGAAAGAAGGCGGCCTGGCCGTTCTCTACGGCAACATCGCGTTGGATGGCTGTGTGGTGAAAACCGCGGGCGTCGACGAGTCGATCCACGTGTTTGAAGGCAACGCGAAGATCTTCGAAAGCCAGGACAGTGCCGTACGCGGCATCCTCGCTGACGAAGTGAAGGCCGGTGACATCGTGATCATCCGTTACGAAGGCCCGAAAGGCGGCCCGGGCATGCAGGAAATGCTCTACCCGACGTCGTACCTGAAATCCAAAGGCCTGGGCAAAGCCTGCGCCCTGCTCACCGATGGTCGCTTCTCCGGCGGTACCTCGGGCCTGTCCATCGGCCACGCTTCGCCAGAAGCTGCAGCCGGTGGCGCGATTGGTCTGGTGCAGGACGGCGACAAAGTGCTGATCGACATTCCGAACCGCTCGATCAACCTGTTGATCAGCGACGAAGAAATGGCCGGGCGCCGTGCCGAGCAGGATCAGAAAGGCTGGAAACCGGTTGAGAAACGTCCACGTAAAGTGACCACCGCACTGAAGGCCTACGCCCTGCTGGCCACCAGCGCCGACAAGGGTGCAGTGCGTAACAAGGCGATGCTCGACGGGCTGTAAGGCGTAACCGTCGAACAAAAAATACCTCGCCAAGTGCGGGGTATTTTTTTGGGGTTGAGCTCGATTAAATGTGGGAGCGGGCTTGCTCGCGAAGAGGGAATCACATTCACCATTGATGTTGAATGACACACCGCTTTCGCGAGCAAGCCCGCTCCCACATTGGAACTTCGGTGTTCACAAAAGTCTGGGGTTCAGCTCAAGCCTTTGTTGGAACATCTCGGATGGGTTACTGAATCTCTTCAGGCTTGACGATCACCCAGTTCTTGTCCGCCGTCACCGGCAACCCTTCTTTGGCCTGTGCCGCCGCGTGCTTGGCCATCATGCCGTTAATCTGGGTCATGTATTTGTCCTTGCGGTTGACCCACAAGTGGATGCCACCCTTGGCCACGTCGACGCTGTGGAACAGCATGAAACCGTCGCTGGTCGGGGTATCGCCGCCTACCAGCACCGGTTTTTTCCATTCATCGATGTAGGTCAGGATCGCCGCTTGTTTACCCGCCATCCAGGTCGCCGGGGTCCAAAGGTACGGAGTCAGTTCGAGGCCGAGGTTGGCCTTCTCGTCATACTTGCCCGCGGTGATTTGCTTGCGTGCCGTGGTCAACTCGCCCGACTTCGGGTCCTTGAGCAACAGGCTCACACCAATGACGTTTTGCGGTTTGACGTTGTAGCCGTACTTCGGATCGGAAGCGACCATGCGCACCAGCTCTTCGGAGGCAGCGGTCATCACGTAGACCTCGATGCCGTTCTCCATCAACTTGTTGTAGAGCTCTTTCTGTCCGGTGAAGATTTTCGGCGGATTGACGTCGAGGTTCTTCACCACGTCGCCTTCGTAATAAGTGGCCGGCACCGGTTTGCCCGAAGCCATCAGCTCATCGACGTAGCCTTTGAGTTCCTGGAGGGTGAAACCGGAGAACACTTGCGCGACCCATGGATAGCAAACCATGTCGTCGAGTTCGCAGAGGCGATAGTAGTAGCTGAACAGGCTTTCCTTATGGTCGGCGGTGTCCTTGAACGGAATCAGCTTCAGGGAGGGGTCGAGTTTCTCGCGGGTGATCAGGCCCTTGTTTTCCATGTACGGCAACAACGACTCTTCGAGGTCGTAGCGGTAACTGGTGTTGTCCATGTCGAACACCGCGTAGTTACCTTTGTTGGCGTTGGCCGCAATCATTGCGTCCAGTGCCTTGGCCTGATCGGCGGGCCAGTGCTTCAAATCCGTGGCGAGTACCTGGCCGGCGAGGCCAAGACAGAGTGCGGCAACCAGAAATTTTGGTGCGAACTTCATCTTCATTTCTCCCTGATTCAAAGATATCGACGCTATCAAATTAGTGTGACAGCCCCCATCTGCCTGCGACCGCCCGCGTCCCTTCCGCGTCAGCTGCATCCCCGACACCGACACCCTCTTATTCCAAAAACGACAGCTAACAGACTTTTTTGATATTAATTCATTAGTTTTCAAGCTGTTAGGCTTGCCGGTTCGCAGCTGCCCCGGAAGGTGGCTGGCACAAGTCTCTCTTGGAGTTCACATGAATCTGCCGCTGATCCTCAATCTGCTGGTATTCCTCGCCCTGCTCTTCGGCCTGGCGCAAACCCGTCATACGACGTGGAGCTTAGCTAAAAAAGTCCTGCTCGCGTTGGTGATGGGCGTGGTGTTCGGTGTGGCGCTGCACACGATTTACGGTGCCGGCAACCCGGTGCTGAAAGCCTCGATCGGCTGGTTCGATCTGGTGGGCAACGGTTACGTGCAGTTGCTGCAAATGATCGTCATCCCGCTGGTGTTCGCCTCGATCCTCAGCGCCGTGGCCCGTCTGCACAACGCTTCGTCGCTGGGCAAGATCAGCTTCCTGACCATCGGCACGCTGCTGTTCACCACCGCCATCGCGGCGCTGGTCGGCATCGGCCTGACCAACCTGTTCGGCCTGACCGCCGAAGGGCTGGTGGCCGGCACGCAGGAAATGGCTCGCCTGCAAACCATTCAGAACGACTATGCAGGCAAGGTCGCTGACCTGAATGTGCCGCAATTACTGCTGTCGTTCATTCCGCAAAACCCGTTCGCCGACCTTGCTCGCGCCAAGCCGACTTCGATCATCAGCGTGGTGATCTTCGCCGCATTCTTGGGTGTCGCGGCGCTGCAACTGCTCAAGGATGACGCCCCGAAAGGTCAGAAAGTGATCAACGCCATCGACACCCTGCAAGCCTGGGTGATGCGCCTGGTGCGTCTGGTGATGAAGCTGACCCCGTACGGCGTATTGGCGCTGATGACCAAGGTGGTCGCCGGCTCCAACCTGCAAGACATCATCAAGCTCGGCAGTTTCGTGGTGGTTTCCTACATCGGCCTGGGCCTGATGTTTGTGGTCCATGGCCTGCTGGTGTCGGCGGCCGGAATCAACCCGCTTCGGTTCTTCCGCAAGATCTGGCCGGTACTGACGTTTGCGTTCACCAGCCGTTCGAGCGCGGCGACGATTCCCCTGAGCATCGAAGCGCAGACCAGCCGTCTGGGTATCCCGCAGTCCATCGCCAGTTTCGCCGCTTCGTTCGGCGCGACCATTGGCCAGAACGGCTGTGCCGGTCTGTACCCGGCGATGTTAGCGGTGATGGTCGCGCCCACCGTGGGCATCAACCCGCTGGACCCGCTGTGGATCGCGACGCTGGTAGCGATTGTGACCTTGAGTTCGGCCGGCGTGGCGGGCGTGGGCGGTGGCGCGACGTTTGCTGCGCTGATCGTGCTGCCGGCGATGGGTTTGCCGGTGTCATTGGTGGCGTTGCTGATTTCGGTCGAGCCGCTGATTGATATGGGCCGCACGGCGTTGAACGTCAGTGGTTCGATCACGGCCGGGGCGATTACCAGCCAGATGATGCAGCAGACGGATAAAGAATTGCTGGGTGCGGATGAGCATGGGAGTTGGTTCACGCTTAAGTCGTTCAGCGACTGAGCGGGCCGCATCGCCAGCAGGCTGGCTCCCACAGGGAATTGGGGTGTACACACAACCGGTGTGTCACCTCAAACCCACTGTGGGAGCCAGCCTGCTGGCGATGCTTTTAAGCTTTTTCCCAAACCTCGAAGTTGTACGCTGGCTTATCATCCACCGCCGGATTCTCGATGTTCGACACCAACTTCCACGCTTTCAAATCAAACTCCGGAAACCACGCATCCCCCTCCGGACTCAACGCCACGCGCGTCAAATACAACCGATCCGCCTGCGCCATCCCTTGCGCATACAACTGCGCCCCGCCAATCAACATCACCTCATCGACGCCCTGCTCGTTCGCCCATTCCTGCGCGCGAATCACGGCGACCTCTAGCGACGGATAAACTTCCGCGCCTTCCAGCACCAGATCCGCCTGGCGACTGACCACGATGTTCAACCGGCCGGGCAGCGGACGACCGAGGGAATCCCAGGTCTTGCGACCCATGATGATCGGCTTGCCCAGCGTGGTGGCCTTGAAGTATTTGAAGTCCCCCGGCAAGTGCCAGGGCATGCTGTTGTCGACGCCGATCACACGGTTTTCACCGAGGGCTGCGATCAGGCTGAGGGGGAGTGATTTAGTCATGCAGGCGAGGATACCAGAGCCTCCCGTACCCCGATAAGCGCCACAGCGGTTATGCTCACAGCTCAATTGAGCGACGGGATGGCGTGTGACTGGACTGACTCCACTGCAAAACCTCTGGCTGACCGAGACGGTGCGCCTGCGTGAAGAACACGCCGGGCCCCTGGAGGATCTGGAAGCCAACCGACTGGCCCGCAGCGCCGGCGGCGACCTGCCGACGCGGATTCAGCGCCGGGCGGTGTGGCTGGCCGAACGCGACGGCTTGGCCGAAGCGCTCAAACATTGGCTGCAAGGCGCGCGACTGGCGCTGATCGTGATGGCGGTGCTGGCGATCGTCAGCGGTGCTGGCCTGGCGTTTGCCGCGCTGGGTGACGGCCAGACCCCGGTGAATGTGTTCTGGGCCTTAGGCAGTCTGCTTGGGCTCAATCTGATTCTGCTGTTGAGCTGGGCGTTGGGCCTGGTGTTTGCCGGTGAACACGGCGCCAGCCTTGGACGCTTGTGGCTGTGGCTCAGCGAAAAACTCGCGCGCGATGCCAAAGCCGCGCAACTGGCGCCGGCCCTGCTGCTGTTATTGCAACGACGCAAACTCAATCGCTGGGCGATCGGCGTGCTGGTCAATGGCTTGTGGTTGCTGGCGATGCTCAGCGCCCTGGCGATCTTGCTGACGTTGATGGCGACCCGGCGCTACGGCTTCGTCTGGGAAACCACCATTCTGCGCGGCGACACCTTCGTCGCCATGACCCAGGCCCTCGGAGCCCTGCCGGCCTTGCTCGGGTTCAGTGTGCCCAGCGTGGAGATGATCCGCGCCAGTGGCGATGCCGCGCTCAACATCGAAAGCGCCCGCCAAGCCTGGGCGGCATGGCTGGTCGGCGTGTTGCTGGTCTACGGCGTGTTGCCGCGTCTATTGCTGGTGCTGTTCTGCCGGTGGCGCTGGACATCCGGCCAAGCCGCGTTGCGCCTGGATCTGAACCTGCCCGGTTATGCCCAGTTGCGCGAACGCCTGATGCCCACCAGCGAACGCCTCGGCATCAGCGATGCCGCGCCTGCGCAACTTCATCGTGTGGAAAGTGGTGTCAGTGAACAGCAAAGCGACGGCGCGCTGCTGGTGGCCATCGAGCTGGACAATCAACGCCCGTGGCCGCCACTACTGCCGAAAACCGTGAACAACGCCGGCATTCTCGACAGCCGCGAGTCGCGCAACAAACTGCTCGAACAGCTGAGTCGTTTTCCCCCGGCCCGCTTGGCGATTGCCTGCGATCCACGACGCTCACCCGACCGTGGCAGCCTGGCACTCATCGCCGAACTGGCGCGCAATGCCGCCGCCACCCGTGTCTGGTTGCTGCAAGCGCCGCCCGGCGAAGCACTGGACGCCGAACGCTTGGGTGACTGGCATGTGGCGCTGCAACAGCTGGACCTGCCGTTCGCCGACTGCGTGCCCGTGAACTGGCTGGAGACCGGTCATGACTAACACCTGGAAAGCGCCCTTGAAGCTGGCCGTGGTCGGCCACACCAACGTCGGCAAAACGTCGTTGCTGCGCACGCTCACCCGGGATGTCGGATTCGGTGAAGTGTCCCATCGCCCCAGCACCACCCGCCACGTCGAAGGCGCGCGGTTGTCGGTGGACGGCGAGCCCTTGCTCGATCTCTACGACACGCCGGGCCTTGAAGACGCCATCGCCCTGCTCGACTACCTCGAACGCCTGGAACGCCCCGGCGAACGCCTCGACGGCCCGGCACGGCTTGCACGATTCCTGGAGGGCAGCGAAGCCCGGCAGCGCTTTGAACAGGAAGCCAAAGTGCTGCGGCAATTGCTCGCCTCGGACGCCGGCCTCTATGTGATCGACGCCCGTGAGCCGGTGCTGGCCAAGTACCGCGACGAACTGGAAGTGTTGGCCAGTTGCGGCAAACCGCTGCTGCCGGTGCTGAATTTCGTCAGCAGCGCCAACCACCGCGAACCGGATTGGCGTGAAGCCCTGGCACGTCTGGGCTTGCATGCCCTGGTGCGTTTCGACAGCGTCGCGCCGCCCGAGGATGGCGAACGCCGACTTTATGAAAGCCTCGCCTTGCTGCTGGAGAACTCCCGCGAACAACTGGAGCGCCTGATCGCCGATCAGCAGGCCCAGCGCCTGGCCCGTCAGCAAAGTGCGGCGCGGCTGATTGCCGAATTGCTGATCGATTGCGCCGCGTGCCGGCGCAGCGTGGTCAGCGATGCTGAGCAGGAACAACAAGCCATCAGCGAACTGCGCAAAGCCGTTCGCCAACGGGAACAGCGCTGCGTGGAAGGCTTGCTCAAGCTCTACGCCTTTCGCCCACAGGACGCGGCGGCCAGTGATCTGCCGCTGCTCGATGGCCGTTGGGGCGATGATTTGTTCAACCCGGAAACCCTCAAGCAATTGGGCGTGCGTGTCGGCGGTGGCATCGCGGCCGGTGCAGCCGCCGGTGCCGGGGTCGACTTGCTGGTGGGCGGCCTGACCCTCGGCGCGGCGGCACTGGCCGGCGCGATTGCCGGCGGCGCCCTGCAAACCGCGCGCAGTTATGGCAACCGGCTGATGGGCAAGATCAGAGGTCAGCGAGAATTGACGGTCGACGACAGCGTGTTGCGGTTGTTGGCCCTACGTCAGCGGCAGTTGCTGCAAGCGTTGAACGTGCGAGGGCATGCGGCGATGGACAGCATCCAGGTGGCTACACCTCAGGACAAGACCTGGCGCGAAGGCAAACTACCCGAAGCCCTGAACAAGGCTCGGGCGCATCCGCAGTGGTCGTCGTTGAATCCTCATCCCAAGTTGAGTCAGGCGGAGCGACAAGAGCAGATAGAGGCGTTGGCACAGCAGCTTTAAAACTGGGTGTTTGGGCCGGCCCCATCGCGGGCAAGCCCGCTCCCACAGGATTTGTGGTGAACACAAGTTCTGTAGTCACTACGGAACCTGTGGGAGCGAGCTTGCTCGCGATGGCAGCGCCTCGGTTTCAAGGCGTTACGCAGCCAACAGCCGCAACGCCTTCTCCTTCAAAACGCCAAGATCAATCACCGGCACCCACATTTCCTTCGCCAACTCATCCCACTGCCGCATGCGCAAACTGACTTCGCACAACGGGTCCTGTTCGAAGGCTTCAGCCTCGACAGGCGTCATCACCCCGCCCTGATACTCCAGGGTCCGGCGGCTGGCTTCGCTCAAGCGCTCGTAGTACCCGGGCTCTTTGAGCGTCAGGTAACGCTTGGCCGGAACGTGGTATTCCACCAGCCGCGCCATGCGCTCGCTGAAACCTGCACGACGCAGGTAATCGGCGCCCAATCGCTCGTGGCTGATCACGCCGAAGCCACCCATGTTCTGCGCGCTCTCGCCGCAGATATGCCCGATGTCGTGGAAGAATGCGGCCAGCACCACTTCATCATCGAAGCCCTCTGCCATGGCCAGCTCGGCTGCCTGGGACATGTGTTCGATCTGCGACACCGGCTCGCCGATGTAATCGCTGTCGCCAAAGCGCTCATACAAACCGAACACCTCGGCAATCACTTGCTCATGACGCGCCATCAATCTTCCCCCAATACTTGAGTGACATTACGTTCTGCCATCGCCGGTCCGATACTCATGCCAACCCCGGTGTGCATCAGCGCCACGCTCACACCCGGCATCGGCCGCAAGAACGAGAACGGCCCAGGCCCCCGTGAACCATAGACACCCTGCCAGCGCTCGACCACTTGCACTTTGCAACCCAGGGTTTGTTCAGCGAGTTCGATCATCCAGTTGTCCACTTGCTCGGCATTGAACGGCGACGGATCGCGGCCGTAATGGTGGGAGTCGCCGATGATCAATTCGCCATAAGGCGTCGGGCTGATCAGCAGGTGGATGCCGTTTTCATGCAGGTGCGGTTCCTCGCGCAGAATCTGCGCCTGCACCGCCGCCGCTTCCGGTAGATCGGCGAAGGCGCCGTAGTGCACGCAACTCAAACCGGTGAGCAATGCGTGTTGCAGGTTGAGGTTGATTTGCGGTCGGGCGCGGAGCATTTGCAGCCGGCAGATTTGCGGGTTGAGTGCGGCAATCGACTCGGCCAGCAAGGTCTGATAGTCGTGGCCGGAACAGACGATGATCTGCTCGGCGCTGAAAGTGCCGGTGGTGCTGTGCAGGCGACCCGGTTCGATGTCGCGCACCAAGGTGGAGAAGTGAAACTCGACGCCGAGGTCGCGGCGCAGGTAGTCGATCAACGCCGGAATCGCCTCGCGGGAATACAGTTGCTGATCGTCCATGCCGTGCAACGCAGCGCGGTGATGGCGGAACTGGCCGCCGTACAGATCGCGTAATGCAGCGCCGCGCAGGAGGTCGACGCGGTAACCGTGCTCCACGGCGCGGCCGGCGCAGAAGGCTTCCAGCAGGTGTTCTTCGGCTTCGGTGCGGGCGAACAAGTATGAGCCGTTGCGCTTGAGTTGCAGGCCGGCCAGTTGCGCCCATTGGCCCCAGATCTCGCGGCTGGCTTTGGCCAGTTCAAGCATCGGGCCCGGTGGTTGGCCGGTGACCAGGGCCTGACCGAAGTTGCGGACCGAGGCGCCCAAGGGCGTTTCGCTGCGTTCGAAAACCGTTACCTTGAGACCGCGTCTGGCGGCGGCGTAGGCGTGGGACAGGCCGAGGATGCCGGCACCGACGATCAGCACGTCGTTGTGGTGTGTCATGAAGTTTCCCCAATGATCGTTCCCACGCTCCGCGTGGGAATGCAGCCATGGACGCTCCGCGTCCACTGTGACGCAGAGCGTCACGGGATTCATTCCCACGCAGAGCGTGGGAACGATCGGTATCAGTTACTTGGCAGCCACTTTCTCGGACTTGCCGTCGTAGCGCTTGCGCCACTCGGTCAGGATTTCGTCGCGATTCTTCGACGCCCAGGCAAAGTCGTTCTTGATCAAGCGCTGCTCATAATCCGCCGGCAATTCGGTCTGCGGCTTGGCAATACCCGGTTGAGCGAGCACCGCGAAGTTCTCTTTATAAAGCTCCATCGCCGCCGGGCTGGCCGAGAAGTCAGCCAGTTTCTTCGCCGCCTCTTCGTGCGGTGTGCCCTTGATCACAGCCGTCGCTTCGATCTCCCAGCCCAGGCCTTCCTTCGGCAGGATGATGTCCAGCGGCGCGCCCTGGCGCTTCAACTGAACGGCCGGGTATTCAAAGGAAATACCGATCGGGAACTCACCCGCCGCTGCCAGTTTGCAAGGCTTGGAACCGGAGTGAACGTACTGGCCGATGTTCTGGTGCAGGTCGTCCATGTACTGCCAGCCCTGCTTCTCCCCGAAGGTTTGCAGCCAGGCGCTGACGTCGAGGAAACCGGTGCCGGACGAGGCCGGGTTGGGCATCACGATCTTGCCTTTGTACTCAGGCTTGGTCAGGTCTTGCCAGCTCACCGGTTTGGTCAAACCCTGCTTTTCGGCTTCGACAGTGTTGAAGCAAATGGTCGCAGCCCAGACGTCCATGCCGACCCAGGCGGGCGGGTTGGCGGCGTCGCGGTAGTTGCCGCCGATCTTGCCCAGGTCTTTCGGCGCGTAGCTTTGCAGCATGCCTTGCTGATCGAGGATCGCCAGGCTCGAAGCCGCCAGGCCCCAGACTGCGTCAGCCTGCGGGCGGGCTTTTTCGGCCAGCAGTTTCGCCGTGATGATCCCGGTGGAATCGCGCACCCACTTGATCTCGATGTCCGGGTTGGCTTTTTCGAAAGCTTCTTTATAGGTCTTCAGTTGCTCGGCTTCGAGGGCGGTGTACACCGTCAACTCGGTTTGCGCCGCGAAGGCGTTCAGGCTGAAAGTAGCGAGCACAGCAGCGGCCAGGGCCATAGGCTTGAACATGATCGGTTTCCTGTCTTGTGAGTTGAGGGTGTGAATCAGTGGCCAGGCGCGGTCTGCCGCCAGGCCTGGGAGCGGCGCAGCAAACCGCGCGAGGCCCAGGCCAGCAGCAGGGACACGCCCGCCGAGGTGAACAGAATCAAAGTCGACATCGCCGCCGCGCCGCCGACGTTGCCGGCGTCATCCATGTTCAACACCGCCACCGCCGCAAGGATGGTGTCGGGGCTGTAGAGGAAGATCGCCGCCGAGACGGTGGTCATGGCCGAGACGAACAGGTAGCGCACGATGTCCAGCAGCGCCGGCAGGCAGATGGGCACGGTGACCCGCAGGTAGTGCCGATACAGCGGCGCCTTGAGCGACAACGCGGCGGCTTCGAACTCAGCGTCGAGCTGGCGCAGCGCCGTGGTCGCGGTCATTTGCGCGGTGGTCAAGTAGTGAGCAATGGTGCAGACCACCAGCAGGGTCATGGTCCCGTAGAGCACATGCAGCGGGTTGCCGGTCAGGTTGAAGAAAAAGACATAACCCAGGCCCAGCACCAGACCCGGCACCGCCATCGGTACGAAACTGAGCATGCGCAACGTCAGGTTCAGTCCGCGCTGGCCCTTGGTTTTTTCCATCAGGTAGGCGCCGGTGAAGATCAGCACGCTGCCGATCAACGCCGTGCACAAGGCCATCTTCACGCTGTTGCCATAGGCCAGCCAGCCGCCGCCCGCCGTGTCGTTGAACTGGTAGTGGTTGAGCGACAGCGACAGGTTATATGGCCAGAATTTCACCAGTGAGGAGAACACCGCCATGCCGAACACCAGCAGCAACACCGCGCAGATCAGCAACACAATCGCCAGGTAGCAGCCGTCCCGCAACTTCGACGGCGCCGGTTGAAACACCTGCGCCCGGCCGCTCATGGAATCGCCATGACGCCGACGCAACCAGGCATCGACACCGAAGCTGAACAGCGCCGGCAGCAGCAGGACCATGCCGATCAACGCGCCACGGCCGAATTGTTGCTGGCCGACCACCGCTTTGTAGGCTTCCAGCGCCAGCACTTGATAGTCGCCACCGACCACCACAGGCACGCCGAAGTCGGTGATGGTCAGGGTGAAGACCAGACAGAATGCCGCGAACACTGCCTGACGGGTCGCCGGCCAAGTGATGCTGCGGAAAGCTTTTGCCGGACTGGCGCCCATGCTGGAGGCAGCATCGAAGAGTCGCGCATCTGCCAGGGAAAGCGCCGACAGCAAAATCATCAACGCGTGTGGGAAGGTGTAGATGACCTCGCCCAGGACGATGCCCCAGAAGCCGTAGATATTGTCCGAGAGCAATCCACGCAACATGCCCTGATTGCCGAACAGATAAACCAGCGCAATACCCGGCAACATCGACGGCGCCATCAGCGGCAACAGCGACATCCCACGCCAGATGCCTTTGCCCGGAATCAATGTGCGTTGCAGCGCGTAGGCAAACAGGTAGGCCAGCGGTACGACAATCGCCGCGACGCTGAGGGAAACTTTCAGGCTGTTACCGAGCAACCAGTGAAAATTCGCACTGGTGACCAGTTCGCGAGCCGCGACCAGACCACCGCCCTGCCCGGTCTCGGAACTGAAGCCGCGCCAAAAGATCGCCAGCAACGGCATCAACACCGCGACGCCGAGCAGTACCAGTAAAAGGACTTTGCCGCCGACCACGAACACCCGGTCGCCGATCTCGGCACGGGAGGTCTGCCGAACCTGCTTGTGCGGTATCGGCAGCGCGATGTTCGCGCTCATCAGGCAAACACCTGCAGGCTGCGCGGTGGCAAGGCGACCATGATTTGCTGCGCGCCAAGACGCGGCATGGCCTCCGGTGCCAGTTCGGCCAGCAGCGCATGACCGGGCAGTTGATCGAGTTCGAAGCTCATGCGGCAGCGGTTGCCGAGGAAAGTAATTTCGCGGACCTTGGCCGGAAACAGGTTTTCTTCATGCACCGGAGGGTTGACGTTGATCGCTTCCGGGCGGCAGAACAAACGGCCCGACGTGGTTTTTGCGCTGCCATCCGCCAGGCGCATGCTCATCCCGCCGACCTGGGCGTGGCTGTCGCTGCTGCGGTTGAACGGCAGCCAGTTGCCCTGGCCGACAAACTCCGCCACAAACGGTGTGGCCGGGCGGTCGTAGATTTCCTGCGGCGTGGCGTACTGCTCGACCTTGCCGTTGTTCATCACGGCGATGCGGTCCGCCATCAGCATGGCTTCGTCCTGATTGTGCGTGACCATCAGCGTGGTCACACCGAGGTTGCGTTGCAGTTGACGCAGTTCGGTGCACAGATGCTCGCGAACCCGGGCGTCGAGGGCCGACATCGGTTCGTCCAGCAGCAACAAGGACGGCGCCGGCGCCAATGCGCGGGCCAGTGCGACACGTTGCTGTTGGCCGCCGGACAATTGGCCGGGGTACTTTTTCTCGCTGCCGATCAGGCCGACCAGTTCCAGCATCTGACCCACGCGTTTGCGCACTTCATCGCGACCGCTGCCGGCGAGGCCATAGGCAATGTTCGCTTCGACGGTGAGATTGGGGAACAGCGCGTAGGACTGGAAGAGAATGCCGTAGTCCCGCGCCTGGGGTGCCAGGTGGGAAACGTCGCGATCGCCGAGGTACAACTTGCCGCTGTCTTGTTTCTCCAGGCCGGCGATGCAACGCAGCAAGGTGGTTTTGCCACAGCCCGACGGGCCCAGCAGACACACCAGTTCACCGGCGGCGACGTCGAGGGAAACGTTATCCAGCGCGGTGAAGGCGCCAAAGCGTTTCTGCACGCCGCGCACTTTCATCGGGGCGCCGGGGTTGGTCAGGGCAGTTGCGTTCGAGTGGTTCATGGACGGGCCTCATCAAGCAGATGAGAGCCATCCTAGGGATGTAATGCGTACGTCATGTGGCAGTGAGGCAAAAACGGCTGATAGTGGTATTCAGGGATTTGGGTTCACCGCCGATCGTTCCCACGCTCCGCGTGGGAATGCAGCCCGGGACGCTCCGCGTCCCATCAAGAGCCGAACGCGGAGCGTCCGTTGAGGCATTCCCACGCGGAGCGTGGGAACGATCGTTACGCGGGAGCCATTTCCTGCGCCAACCCCAGAAACGCCGCCGGCAGCCGCGCGCCTTTGCGTTCCTTGAGGCAGTACAGATACTCGGGAATCTGCGGCGCATTCTCGATGGTCAGCACGCGCAGTTGCGGGTCATGCGGCACTTCCTGCCGGGCAATGATGCTGATGCCGATGTTGCGCAGCACCGCCTCACGAATTGATTCACGGCTGCCAATCTCCAGCAGCGGCCCGAAACTCACCCCGGCGCTGGCCAGCAACTCTTCGGTCAATCTCCGAGTGGTCGAGCCCGACTCACGCATCAACAACGTATGCCCGGCCAACGCACTGAGCGGCACATGGTCGTGAACCGCCAGCGGATGATTGCGATGCACCGCCAGCACCAGCGGATCGCTGCCGAGTACCCGGCGAATCAGTCGCGCATCGTCGAGCAACTGCGAGGACGCCGCGACGTCGACCCGGTAATCCTCCAGCGCCTCCAGCACCTGCTGGGAGTTGCCGATCTCCACCGACACTTCCACCTGCGGCAGGCGCTCGCGGAAGGTCTTTACCAGATCGAGGATGTAATACGGCGCGGTGGCGGCGATGCGCAACGTGCCCTGGACCTGGCCGCTGTTGCGCAGGAAAAACTCGATGTCCGCTTCCTGCTGCAACAGCGCCTTGACCATCGGCAGCAACCGCGCACCTTCATCACTGACGCTGAGGCGGCGGCCGCCACGGTAGAACAGTTCAACCGAGTACTGGCTTTCCAGATGGCGGATCTGCGTGGTCACCGTGGGCTGACTCAGGCCGAGCTTTTTCGCCGCCAGGGTAATGCTGCCTAAACGGGCCACCATGTAAAACGCCTTCAGCTCGGCACTCAGCACACTCGTCCCTCATCGTTTATTTACGCAGCAGGCGCAAACCGTTGAACACCACCAACAGGCTCACGCCCATGTCGGCGAACACTGCCATCCACATGGTGGCGATCCCGGCGAAGGTTACCCCAAGAAAGATCGCCTTGATGACCAAAGCGAGGGCGATGTTCTGTTTGAGGATGCTCGACGTCCGCCGCGACAGGCGGATGAACGCGGGGATCTTGCGCAGATCGTCGTCCATCAGGGCGACATCGGCGGTCTCGATGGCGGTATCGGTGCCGGCGGCCGCCATGGCGAAACCGATCTCGGCCCGGGCCAGCGCCGGCGCATCGTTGATGCCGTCGCCGACCATGCCGACGCGATGGCCCTGTGCATAAAGTGCCTCGATGGCTTGCAGCTTGTCGGTCGGCAGCAGGTCGCCCTTGGCCTCGTCGATGCCGACTTGCGCGGCAATCGCCTGGGCGGTGTGGACGTTGTCGCCGGTCAGCATCAAGGTTTTGATGCCCAGATCGTGCAGTTGCTGGATCGCTTCGCGACTGGACTCTTTCACAGTGTCGGCCACGGCGAACAGTGCCAACGGGCCGGACTTGTCGAGCAACAACACCACAGACTTGCCCTGTTTCTCCAGGGCAAACAGCTTCTCCTCCAGCGCTGGCGAGCACAGGTTCAGTTCTTCCACCAAACGGTGATTACCCAAATGGTAAACCTGACCGTTGATTTCGCCGCGTACGCCGCGACCGGCCAGCGCCTCGAAGCTATCCACAACGAGCGGCGCGAATTGTTTATCCACAGCCGCGTTGGCGATGGCCAACGACACCGGGTGATCCGAGCGACCGGCCAGCGCTGCCGCAATCGCCGGGGCGGTTGCGTCAGCGGTTGGATCAAGCGACAAATAATCAGTCTGCACCGGTTTGCCGTGGGTGATCGTGCCGGTCTTGTCCAGGGCCAGGTAATCGAGTTTGTAACCACCCTCCAGATAAACGCCGCCCTTCACCAGGATGCCTTTGCGCGCCGCTGCCGCGAGGCCGCTGACGATGGTCACCGGGGTGGAAATCACTAGCGCACATGGGCAGGCGACTACCAGCAACACCAGCGCCCGGTAAATCCAGTCGAACCACAGCGCGCCCATGAACAAAGGTGGAATCACTGCCACCGCCAGGGCAAAGATGAACACCGCCGGGGTATAGATTTTCGAAAACTGATCGACGAAGCGCTGGGTCGGTGCCCGTGCGCCCTGGGCCTGTTCCACGGCGTGGATGATCCGCGCCAGGGTCGAGTTATTGGCTGCGGCGGTCACGGTGTATTCCAGCGAGCCCGCCTGGTTGATGGTGCCGGCAAAGACTTTATCGCCCACAGTCTTCTCGATCGGCAGGCTTTCGCCGGTGATCGGCGCCTGATCGATGGTCGAACTGCCCGACACCACTTCGCCGTCCAGGCCAATCCGCTCTCCGGGACGCACACGCACTCGCGCGCCGAGGTCAATGGTTTTGACGTCTTGCTCGACCCAACTGCCGTCGGCTTGCTGCACCGTCGCCTGTTCCGGTGTCATCTGCATCAGGCCGCCAATAGCGTTGCGCGCCCGGTCCAGCGACTTGGCTTCGATCAACTCGGCCACGGTGAACAGGAACATCACCATCGCCGCTTCCGGCCATTGGCCGATCAGGATCGCGCCGGTTACCGCGATGCTCATCAAGGCGTTGATGTTCAGGTTGAGGTTCTTGAGCGCGATCCAGCCTTTCTTGTACGTGGTGAGGCCGCCACTGAGGATCGAAACCAGCGCGATGATTGCCACCACCCACGTCGGTGCGGCGTTGGTGAAGTGGATCACTTCTGCAGCCAGCGCACCCACGCCGGACAGCGCCAGGGGCCACCAGTGCTTTTTCTCGGGGATCGGCGCTGGCGCTTCGCTGCCCTGCTCCATCGGTTCGGCCACCATGCCCAGGGACTTGATCGCCTCGATGATCGGCGCAGTGCTCGGCAGGTCATGGGTCACGCCCAATACCCGATTGATCAGGTTGAATTCCAGTTGCTGCACACCCGCCAGCTTGCCCAGTTTGTTCTGGATCAGCGTCTGCTCGGTCGGGCAATCCATGGCGTCGATGCGGAAACTGCTCAGCCGTGCGCCGTCGGTCGGCTTGTCGCTCAACTTGATCAGCGAAGGCGCTGCCGCTTTGGATGAACAGCAGGAATCGCCATGCCCGCCATGGTCATGGCTTTCATTGTCATGCTGGGGCACAGGCTGCAGCTTGTGGCTGTGATCGTGATCGTGATCGTGATCGTGATCAGCCTCGGGTTTGTGGGTGTGAAGGGAATCGCTCATTGGGTTGCGTCCATGAAGGTGCCTGTTGCCAAGTAAAGACCCTGTAGCCACTATAGGGTCAAGCACCTATTTGGAGATTGGGTCATGAAGATCGGAGAACTGGCGAAAATTACCGATTGCGCCGTGGAAACCATCCGCTACTACGAGCGCGAAAACCTGCTGCCTGAGCCGGCCCGCAGTGACGGCAACTACCGCGTCTACACCCAGGCCCAAGCCGAACGCCTGACCTTTATCCGCAACTGCCGAACACTCGACATGACCCTGGAGGAAATCCGCAGCCTGCTGGCCCTGCGCGACAGCCCTCAGGATCAGTGTGAAAGTGTGAATGCACTGATCGACGAGCACATTCATCACGTGAAAGCGCGGATTGACGGGCTGATGGCGTTGCAGACGCAACTGCTCGACCTGCGCCAACGCTGTGGCGAGGGGCCGGAGATTGACCAGTGCGGGATTTTGCAGCGGTTGGAAGTGAGTGGCGGGGTTGTGGCGACGGAGGTCGAGCCTTCTCATGTTGGTCGCAGTCACGGCCATTAAGAACACCCCAAGACCCAATGTGGGAGCTAGCCTGCTAGCGATAGCGGTTTTTCCGTCACATCATTGTTGGATGTGCCGTCGCTATCGCTAGCAGGCTAGCTCCCACAGGGATATTGCGTGCTACATCAGACCGCCATCGGCGCGGTCATCGGCGCGTGGTGCTGATAACCCTCAAGCGAGAAATCGCTCGGCTCGATCAACTCCAGCCATTCCGGCTGATACTCACCGGTCTTGGCAAACTCCGGCACACGGTCGCTGATCACCAGTTTCGGCATCGGAAACGGCTCGCGCTTGAGCTGTTCATTCAGCATGTCCAGGTGGTTTTCGTAGACGTGGGCATCACCGATGAAATAGGTGAACCAGCGCGGCGTGTAGCCGGTGAGTCGGCCGATCAGGCTCAGCAGCGCAGCGCCTTCGGTGAGGTTGAACGGCGTGCCCAGGCCCAGGTCGTTGGAGCGGATGTAGAGGGTCAGAGAAATCTCTTTGGTCTCGACATTCGGATGGAACTGGTACAGCAGATGGCACGGCGGCAAGGCCATTTCATCGAGCTGCGCCACGTTCCAGCCGTGGAACAGGATGCGGCGGCTGCCCGGGTCTTTGATGATGGTGTCGACGCACTGGCGGATCTGGTCGATTGCCTTGTACAGCACCACATAGGCCTGACCGTCTTCCTCGCCTTCAGCGATCTGACGATAACCCTGGCTCAGAGTCTGTTCGATGGCGGCTTTGTTGCTGACCGGGATCTGCTTGTACGCCGGCCACTTGCGCCATTGCACGCCGTAGATCTCACCGAGGTCGTCTTCGCCCTGGCGGAACGGGTTGGCCAGCCACTGCGCGTTTTCGTTGGCGTTCTGGTCCCAGACCTTGCAGCCCAGCGCACGGAATTCGGCGGCGTTGTTCACCCCGCGCAGAAAACCACACATCTCGCCGATGGCTGACTTGAAGGCCATCTTGCGCGTGGTGATCGCCGGGAAACCTTCTTTCAGGTCATAACGCAGCATCGCGCCCGGAAAGCTGATGGTGTTCACGCCGGTGCGATTCGCCTGTTTGGTGCCGTTCTTGATGACGTGGGAGACCAGTTCGAGATATTGCTTCATGAGTTACCTGTGTCCTTGAACCCGGGGTCGTCACCCCGGGATTCGAATTTATACGGCGGCCGCTGGTGTCGCCGGGGCGCGGCGATACGCCAGCCAGATCAGGAACAACCCGCCGACGATCATCGGTACGCACAGTACCTGGCCCATGGTCAGCCAGTTCCAGGCCAGATAGCCCAGTTGCGCATCCGGTACGCGGACGAATTCCACAATGAAACGGAAGATGCCGTAGAACAGCGCGAACATCCCGGACACGGCCATGGTCGGCCGCGGCTTGCGCGAGAACAACCAGAGAATGGCGAACAGCGCCACGCCTTCCAGGGCGAACTGATACAGCTGCGACGGGTGACGCGGCAACTGCGCCGGATCGCTGAACGGCGGGAAGATCATGGCCCACGGCACGTCGGTCGCCTTGCCCCACAACTCGGCGTTGATGAAGTTGCCGATGCGCCCGGCACCCAGGCCGATCGGCACCATTGGCGCGACAAAATCCATCAGCTGGAAGAACGACTTGTTGTTCTTCTTGCCGAACCACAACGCTGCCAGCATCACGCCGATGAAGCCGCCGTGGAACGACATGCCGCCCTTCCACACTTCGAAAATCAGCGTCGGGTTGGCCAGGTAAGCGTGCAGATCGTAGAACAGCACATAGCCCAGGCGCCCGCCGACGATAACGCCCATCGACATCCAGAAGACCATGTCGGAAAGTTTCTCCTTGGTCCAGGTCGGGTCGAAGCGGTTGAGCCGGCGCGATGCCAACAGCCAGGCGCCGCCGATGCCGATCAGGTACATCAGACCGTACCAGTGGATTTTCAGCGGACCGATGGCCAGGGCCACCGGGTCGATCTGCGGGTAAGGCAGCATTGCGACTCCTTGTTAAATTGAAACCAGAATTCCCGGGCGACGCTGTCACCTCAGGATTAAGCCAGCATTGCGAGCTAGAGCAGGAAGCTCAGGCCTACGCAGAACAGCAAAGCGGCAAACAGCCTTTTCAGCAACTTCGGCGACAGCCTGTGGGCCAGTCGCGCACCGAGACGGGCGAAAAACATGCTGGTCAGGGCAATCCCCAGCAGCGCCGGCAAATAAATAAAACCGAGACTATGGGCCGGCAGCAGCGGATCGTGCCAGCCCAGAATCATGAAACTTAATGCACTGGCCAAGGCGATGGGCAGACCGCACGCCGACGAAGTAGCCACGGCTTGCTGCATCGGCACGCTGCGCCAGGTCAGGAACGGCACGGTCAACGAGCCGCCGCCAATGCCAAAAATCGCCGAGGCCCAGCCAATCACGCTGCCGGCCACGGTGAGACCGAGTTTGCCGGGCACCGTTCGGCTGGCCTTGGGTTTGACGTCCAGCGCCAGTTGCACGGCGATGATCAGCGCAAACACACCGATGATTTTCTGCAGGTTCGGGCCGGAGATCGCTTCGGCCGTCAGCGCACCGAAACCGGCGCCCATCAAAATGCCCACGGTCATCCAGACAAATATCGGCCATCGCACCGCGCCGCGACGGTGATGTTCGCGGACCGCATTGACCGACGTAAAGATGATCGTGGCCAGGGATGTGCCGACCGCCAGGTGGGTCAGGATCGAAGCGTCGAAGCCCTGCAAGGTGAAACTGAACACCAGCACCGGGACGATGATGATCCCGCCGCCGACCCCGAACAGCCCGGCCAGCACGCCTGCACAGGCGCCCAGCGCCAGATAGAGCAGAAATTCCATGGACGATCCCAATGCTTAGCCAAAACCGGAGCGGCATGGTAACGGATGCGTGGCCTCAGGCTCCACTGCGGATGGCAATGGAACGACAGGCGACGACTGCGTAGAGTGGGCAAAAAACACACAAGGACCACCTTATGTGCCTGATTGTCTTTGCCTGGCGCCCGGGTCATGCCCAGCCGCTGATCGTGGCGGCCAACCGCGACGAATTTTATGCCCGCCCCAGCCTGCCCTTGGCGCAATGGCCCGAAGCGCCTCAGGTTTATGCCGGTCGCGACCTGGAAGCCGGCGGCACCTGGCTCGGAATCGGGGCTAATGGGCGCTTCGCTGCGCTGACCAATATTCGTGATCCGAACCAGTCGCCATCGCGAAAATCCCGAGGTGAGCTGGTGGCGGGTTTTCTTTTAGGCAATAGGCTGATTGATGACTACTTGAACGACGTTGTCGGACGTTCGCTGGAATATGCCGGGTTTAATCTGCTGATCGGTAATGCCAACGAACTGTGGCACTTCAATGCGCGGGAGTCTGAGGCGGTGATGCTGCCACCCGGGGTTTATGGGGTGTCGAATGCCGGGCTGGATACGCCGTGGCCGAAGCTGCTCAAGGCGCGGGCGGCGTTGGAGGAAGCGCTGGAGGATCCCCAGCCAGAGGCATTACTGGCGTTGCTGAATGATCCGCAGACCGTACCGTTTGCTGAATTGCCGGATACCGGGGTGGGGTTGGCGACCGAGACGTTGTTGTCGAGCGTGTTTATTGCCAGCCCCACGTACGGGACGCGGGCGAGTACGGCGTTGATTGTTCAGGCGGACGGCACGCGGCATATGGTCGAACGGAGTTTCGGGCCGTATGGGGGGCATTTGGGGGAAGTGGAGATCAGACTTTGATTTTGTGATGAATGCACTGGCCCCATCGCGGGCAAGCCCGCTCCCACAGGGTCAGGTGTTGCTCACAAAATCAGTGACCGACCTAATTTCTGTGGGAGCGGGCTTGCTCGCGAAGGGGCCATCAGCCTTTTAAAGAGCCTTGACCACAGCCGGATTGACCATCTTCGCCAGCCCAAGGTTCTTCAGCGCCAGTTGCAGCGAGCTGTGGATAACTTGCGGGTTGTCGATGGTCATCAGTTCGGCCAGCAATTCCTTGGCCATGCTGAGGTTGACCTGACGCAGCATCCACTTCACTTTCGGCAGGTTGGTGGCGTTCATCGACAGGCTGTCGAAGCCCATCGCCATCAACAGCACCGCCGCCGCCGGGTCACCGGCCATCTCGCCGCAGATACTGACTGGCTTGCCTTCGGCGTGAGCGTCACGCACCACACTCTGCAGGGCTTGCAGCACCGCCGGGTGCAGGTAGTCGTAGAGGTCGGCTACCCGCGGGTTGTTTCGATCCACTGCCAACAGGTACTGGGTCAGGTCGTTGGAGCCGACCGACAGGAAGTCCACTTGCCGCGCCAGCTCCTTGGTCTGATAAACCGCTGCCGGAATCTCGATCATCACGCCGATCGGCGGCATAGGCACATCGCAGCCTTCGTCGCGGACTTCACCCCAGGCCCGGTGAATCAAGTGCAGGGCTTCTTCGAGTTCATGGGTGCCGGAGATCATCGGCAGCAGAATCCGCAGGTTGTTCAGGCCTTCGCTGGCCTTGAGCATCGCGCGGGTCTGCACCAGGAAGATTTCCGGGTGGTCGAGAGTGACGCGAATGCCGCGCCAGCCGAGGAACGGGTTGTCTTCCTTGATCGGGAAGTACGACAGCGACTTGTCGCCACCGATGTCCAGACTGCGCATGGTCACCGGTTGCGGGTGGAACGCGGCGAGCTGCTCGCGGTAGATCGCCAGTTGCTCCTTTTCGCTCGGGAACCTCTGGTTGATCATGAACGGCACTTCGGTGCGGTACAGGCCGACGCCTTCGGCACCGCGCTTCTGCGCCCGCGCTACGTCCGCTAACAGGCCGGTGTTGACCCACAGCGGCATGCGATGGCCATCGAGGGTTACGCACGGCAAGTCGCGCAGGGAGTCGAGACCGAGCGCCAGTTGTTTCTCTTCTTCCACCACTTCGGCGAACTGCTTGCGCAGCACGTCGCTGGGGTTGGTGTAGACCTCGCCGCGATTACCGTCGACGATCAATTCGATGCCGTCGACCTTGGCATAAGGCAGGTCGACCAGGCCCATCACCGTCGGGATGCCCATCGCCCGGGCAAGGATCGCGACGTGGGAGTTTCCTGAACCGAGGACCGAGACCAGACCGACCAGCGTGCCTTCCGGCACCTCGCCGAGCATCGCCGGCGTCAGTTCTTCGCTGACCAGAATGGTTTTTTCCGGGTAGACCAGGTTCTGCTGACGCTCTTCCTGCAAGTAGGCGAGCAAGCGGCGACCAAGGTCCTTGACGTCCGAGGCGCGCTCACGCAAGTAGGCGTCGTCCATCAATTCGAAACGGTTGACGTGCTCAGTGACCACCTGGCGCAACGCGCCCTGGGCCCACTGGCCGGTCTTGATCACCGTAGTCACTTCGCTGCCCAGCGCTTCGTCGGCGAGCATCATCAAGTAGACGTCGAACAAGGCCCGCTCTTCGGGGCGCAGCTGCGAGGCCAGTTTGGCGGACAACGCGCGCATGTCGGCGCGTACGCCTTCAATGGCGGTCTTGAACAGCCCGAGCTCGGCTTCGATGTCGGTGATGGTCTTGTCGGGTACCACGTCCAGATCGGCCGGCGGCAGCATGACCACCGCGGTCCCGACCGCCGCACCCGGCGAACCCGGCACGCCGACGAACTTGGCCTCCTGGATGCCTTTGCCCTGACGGCCCAGGCCACGGATCGAACCGGTGGCTTCGGCGTGGGCGATAACACCGGCGAGCTGCGCGCTCATGGTCACGAGGAAGGCTTCTTCTCCTTCATCGAACTGGCGGCGTTCTTTTTGCTGAATGACCAACACGCCGACGACGCGGCGGTGGTGAATGATCGGCGCCCCGAGGAAGGAGGCGTAGCGTTCTTCACCGGTCTCGGCGAAGTAGCGATAGCGCGGGTGATCCGCGGCGTTTTCGAGGTTCAGGGGTTCTTCGCGCGTGCCGACCAGGCCGACCAGACCTTCGTTGGGTGCCATGCTGACTTTGCCGATCGAGCGCTTGTTCAAGCCCTCGGTCGCCATCAGCACGAAGCGGTTGGTCTCGGGGTCAAGCAGGTAGACCGAGCAGACCTGGCTGCCCATGGCCTCTTTGACGCGCAACACAATAATCCCCAACGCCGCCTTGAGATCCTTGGCGGAGTTAACTTCCTGGACGATCTTGCGCAGCGTATTGAGCATGGCTCGGGGTCGAACTCCGTCGTCAGTCGCGCGTTAAAAGGCGCGGGGCAAGCTCTTTGAGAGCGCGTCGATACACCTCGCGCTTGAATGTCACCACCTGGCCCAACGGATACCAATAACTGACCCAGCGCCAGCCATCGAACTCCGGTTTACCGGTCAAATCCATCCGCACCCGCTGCTCGTTGGAGATCAGGCGCAGGAGAAACCATTTCTGTTTCTGGCCGATGCACAGCGGTTGGCTGTGCGTCCTGACCAGACGTTGCGGCAAACGATAGCGCAACCAGCCCCGGGTGCAGGCGAGAATTTCAACATCTTCGCGCTCAAGACCCACTTCTTCGTTCAACTCGCGATACAAGGCGTCTTCCGGCGTCTCCTGGGGGTTGATCCCTCCCTGTGGAAACTGCCAGGCATCTTGATTGATACGGCGAGCCCATAGCACCTGTCCGGCATCATTCGTGAGAATGATCCCGACATTGGGGCGGAAACCATCGGGGTCGATCACGGCAACAACCTCGCAAACGCATGTCGCCGCATTGTTCCACAAAGGTTGTGAAGGCAGCAACGAGCCGACCTACCTTATGTGCACTCTTGTGAAAAGTCCGTATTCTGGACGCCTTTCTACAGACTTTTCAGCGAGTAACTGCAATGCGGCTGGCTTTATTCGACTTGGACAACACGCTCTTGGGCGGTGACAGCGACCACGCCTGGGGCGATTACCTGTGCGAACGCGGCTTCCTCGACGCCGTCGCCTACAAGGCACGCAACGACGAGTTTTACCAGGACTACCTGGCCGGCAAGCTGGATAACGATGCCTACTTGAACTTCTGCCTGGAAGTCCTCGGCCGCACCGAGATGGCCACGCTGGATCAATGGCACCTGGATTACATGCGCGATTGCATTGAGCCGATCGTGCTGCCCAAGGCTATTGAGTTGCTGGCCAAGCACCGTGAAGCCGGCGACAAACTGGTGATTATCACAGCGACCAACCGCTTCGTTACCGGGCCGATTGCCCAGCGTCTGGGTGTTGAAACCCTGATCGCCACTGAATGCGAGATGGTCGATGGGCGTTATACCGGGCGCAGCACCGATGTTCCTTGCTTCCGTGAGGGCAAGGTCACGCGGTTGAATCGCTGGCTGGAAGAGACCGGGTATTCGCTGGAAGACAGTTACTTCTATAGCGACTCGATGAACGATTTGCCGCTGCTGGAGCAGGTGACTCACGCTGTGGCGGTCGATCCAGATCCTAACTTACGCGCCGAAGCCGAGAAGCGTGGCTGGCCGGTAATGTCGTTGCGTGACTGATATCGCCTGTAGCAGCTGCCGAGGTACGAGGCTGCGTTGCGGTCCGCAGGACCGCCCAGGGGGCCGCTTCGCAGCCCATCGCAGCCTCGTACCTCGGCAGCTGCTACAGATTCTGCGCTAAACCGGCTTGGCGCCCATCAATCCCGCAATCGCGACAAAACAAACGAAGCTGAACAATGCGAGAGCGAAGGTGAACTTGCCGCTGCCTCCTGGCGCAGTGCGCAACTTGTTAAGCCGCACCAGCAACCAAAACCACCCCAACGCCGCCACGGTGTAAAGCACACTCGACGCCAGCAACCAGGTCTGCCCCAGCGGCCAGCCCACCAGATGCACCATCCACCACCCAGTAAACGGCATGCTCAGCAGCGCCAGGCCCATCAACAGCCAGACAAACACCCGTGGCCGCTGTAGCGTGCGTGCCGCAGCAGTCGCATCGCCATTACGCCGCGTTTGCCAAACCCATATCCCCAGGCCCAGTGCACAGCCCAACAATATTGCCGTCGCCGCGGTGTGCGCCATCTTCAGGGCGGTTAACGTTTCCATTGTTCAATTTCCTTATGGCGTGGCCATCATCGTAGCCGCTCAGCCAAGAAACAGCTGATAGGCCGGGTTGTCGCTTTCGTCCCAGTACGGGTAACCGATTTCCTCAAGCGCCGCAGGAACCAGATGTCGCTCGTCGTGAGGCACTTGCAGCCCCGCGACCACACGACCATCCGCCGCGCCGTGGTTGCGGTAATGGAACATCGAGATGTTCCAGCGCCCACCGAGTTTGTTGAGGAAGTTGAACAGCGCGCCCGGACGCTCAGGGAATTCAAAGCGCAGAATCACTTCGTCGACCACGTGGGCCGCACGACCGCCCACCATGTGGCGAATGTGCAACTTGGCCAGCTCGTTATCAGTCAGGTCCAGCACCGGGAAACCTTGTTCGCCCAGGCTGGCAATCAGCGCACTGCGCGGGTCGGTTTCCGGATGCGTCTGCACGCCGACGAAGATGTGCGCTTCGCTGCCGGTGTTGTAGCGGTAGTTGAATTCGGTGATCTGGCGCTTGCCGATGGCTTCGCAGAACGCCTTGAAGCTGCCCGGTTTCTCGGGGATGGTCACGGCGATGATCGCCTCGCGACCCTCGCCCAGTTCGGCGCGCTCGGCAACGTGGCGCAAGCGGTCGAAGTTGACGTTGGCGCCAGAGTCGATGGCCACAAAGGTGTGCCCTGTCACGCCATTTTGTTCGACGTATTTCTTGATCCCGGCCACGCCCAAGGCGCCAGCAGGTTCGGTGATCGAGCGGGTATCGTCGTAGATATCCTTGATCGCCGCGCAGATCTCGTCGGTGCTGACGGTAATCACTTCATCGACGTAGTCTTTGCAGATGTCGAAGGTGTGCTGACCGATTTGCGCCACCGCGACGCCATCGGCGAACAGGCCCACGGTCGGCAGCACCACGCGCTCGCCGGCCGCCATGGCCGCTTGCAGACAGTTGGAATCGTCCGGCTCGACGCCGATGATCTTGATTTCCGGGCGCAGGTATTTCACGTACGCCGCGATCCCGGCGATCAGCCCGCCGCCGCCCACCGGGACGAAAATCGCATCCAGACGCCCCGGGTGCTGGCGCAGAATCTCCATCGCCACCGTGCCCTGCCCGGCAATGGTGTGCGGATCGTCATAGGGGTGAATGTAGACGTAGCCTTTTTCGTCGACCAGTTTCAGCGAGTAGGCCAGGGCTTCCGGGAACGAATCCCCGTGCAGCACCACTTTGCCACCGCGCGAACGCACGCCTTCGACCTTGATTTCCGGGGTGGTCTTGGGCATCACGATGGTGGCTTTCACGCCCAGCACTTTCGCCGCCAGGGCCAGGCCCTGCGCGTGGTTGCCCGCCGACGCGGTGACTACGCCGCGAGCGCGTTCTTCATCGCTCAACTGGGTCAGCTTGTTGTAGGCGCCGCGAATCTTGAACGAGAACACCGGCTGCAAGTCTTCACGCTTGAGCCAAATGGAGTTGCCCAGCCGCTCGGAGAGCTGGCGGGCCGTCTGCAATGGGGTTTCTACGGCAACGTCATAAACGCGCGAGGTGAGGATCTTTTTGACGTACTGTTCGAGCATCGGAAAGCATCACTGAGCGGGTTGGGCAGGGCCAAGGAGTCTAACCCGGCTTTCGGGCGGACGACCACACGAATACAGAGGTTTTAGACCCGCATGAAGCTATAATGCCGGCCTTTCCGTTTCCCCTTGCCCGCTTCGGAGCCCGCATGACCCAGGATCAACTCAAACAGGCAGTGGCTCAGGCCGCCGTCGACTTCATCCTCCCGAAACTCGACGACAAGAGCGTCGTTGGTGTCGGCACCGGCTCCACCGCCAACTGCTTCATCGACGCCCTGGCCAAGCACAAAGGCGCGTTCGATGGCGCAGTCGCCAGTTCCGAAGCCACCGCCGCCCGCCTCAAGGGCCACGGCATTCCGGTGTATGAGCTGAACACCGTCAGCGACCTGGAGTTCTACGTCGACGGCGCCGATGAAAGTGACGAGCACCTGAATCTGATCAAGGGCGGTGGCGCGGCCCTGACCCGCGAGAAGATTGTCGCGGCCGTGGCCAAGACCTTCATCTGCATCGCTGATGGCAGCAAACTGGTGCCGGTACTTGGCGCTTTCCCGCTGCCGGTCGAAGTGATCCCGATGGCCCGCAGCCACGTGGCTCGCGAGCTGGTGAAGCTGGGCGGCGACCCGGTGTACCGTGAAGGCGTGCTGACCGACAACGGCAACATCATCCTCGACGTGTTCAACATGCAGATCACCAACCCGGTGGAGCTGGAAACGCAGATCAACGCGATTGTTGGCGTGGTCACCAATGGCTTGTTCGCGGCACGTCCGGCGGATTTGCTGTTGTTGGGTACCAGCGAAGGCGTGAAAACCCTGCGCACCAAGTAAGACATACACAAAACCTGTGGGAGCGAGCCTGCTCGCGATGGCGGTGTAACAGTCAACATAAATGTTGGATGTTATGGCCTCATCGCGAGCAGGCTCGCTCCCACATTGGTTTTGCGGTGTTGGTTAGTTCTGCGGTGGTTTCTTGAAGACGTAGAACAAGTTGGGTTCGCTGACGAGGTACATCGTGCCATCGTCATCCATGGCGATGCCTTCCGCTTGCGGGACAGTCTTCTGCAATCCCTGACGCCCCTTGCTCAATGACATGGTGCTCAGCGGTCGCCCGTCCACATCCAGTTCCAGAATCAACCGCGACTCATCCGACAGCGCCAGCAGATGGCCGCTGCGCTCGTCGTATTGCAGGCTCGACAGGTCTCGCACAAACATCCCTGCATCGCGCTTGGGGTTGTTGACCACGTGCACCGCGTAGGATTTCTCCGGGTTGTAATGCGGGAAGCCCTGCACTTCGTAGATCAGCATCGGGTCGCGTTCCTTGGCGACAAACAGGCGCTTGCCCACCGAATCGTACGCCAGTCCTTCGAACCCCTTGTTGCCGCTCATGTGCACGCCGAGGGTCATCTGTTCGGCGTCTGCCGCGTCGAGGAATTTGGTGTCCTTTTCCAGATGAATCTTGATCAGCCGTTGCTCGCGCTCATCGGTGATCACATAAGTGTCGGCGCTGATGAACTCCACCGCCTCAGGATCACCGAAGCCGACCAGCGAAATGCGTCGAATGATCCGTCCGTCGAGCGACAGTTCGATCAGCTCGGCGTTTTTGTTGGTGACGGTGAACAGGCTTTTGCGCACCGGATCGAAGGTCAGCGCCGACACATCGTCGTTCAGCCCGTCAATGACTCGGGCCTCGATCTCTACCCGGTATTGATCCAGGCCGATGGACTCGCTGCTCAGCGGTTGCCAGAGAGTATGCAGGTTGAACCAGGCGCGCTCGAACAGACGCATGTATTGGCCGATCGCAACCAGCACGACCAAGGCAATCACTGTCAGGATCAAAATAAGGGGTTTGGGACGGGCAAGTCGGCGCATTAAGGCGAGCTCGGAAACAGAAACAGGCGGATGAAATATCACGCCTGTATGAATTCAAGCTTAATGGCCAGTTGCCTTTGACCACAACCGCTGTATTCGGGGCGCCTATTTCTGCTTTTCGAAACGGTAGAACAGGTTCGGCTCACTCACCATGTACAGCGTGCCCGCATCGTCCATGGTCACGCCTTCGGCACGGGGAATGGTCTTCTTCAAGCCGTTGAAGCCGCCCAGCAAGGTCATGAAGCTGACCTGCTCGCCCTTCTCGTCCAGTTCCAGCAACAAGTGGGAATCGGCGGACAGCACCAGCGTGTGACCCGTGCGCGGGTCGATGGCCAGCCCCGACAGGTTGCGGATGTCCAGTTCGTCATTGGCGAGTTTCTGTTTGTCACCCTTGAGGCTCTGGCTGCCGTCGCTTTTCCAGCTGAACAGCGCCGGCGGACGCTCCTCACCCAGGAGGATTTGCTGATTGCGCGGGTCATAGACAATCGCTTCGAAGGCCTTGTTCTGGTCTTTCGAAGGGCCGAGGTCGTATTTCGGGAAGTTGGCGATGTTCAGTTCGCGAGTGTCGGCATCGACCTTGACGATGGAGAGCATGTGCTCCCGCTCATCGACGATGGCCAGCAGGCCGTTGCCCATCACGGTCAGTCCTTCCGGGTTGCTCCAGCCCACCAGCGGCATTTTGCGCAGGACGTCGCCCTGCAAAGTCAGCTCAACGAGAAACGGGTTCTTGCCCATGACCGAAAACAGGGTTTTGGTTTGCGGGTCGTAGGCCAGGTCCGACGCTTCATCCTTCTCCATGCCCGGCAGCAGCTTGGCGTCGATCACCGCGCGGTAATCCGGCAGCCAGATACTTTCCTGACGCTCGGCCGGGCTTTCAAAACGTTCATGCAGCCAGAGCACACCGCGATCATCCCAATGCATCGCAAAGGCAAGGCCATAAGCGGCGGCCGCCACTAGCAAAAGCCAGGAATACCAACGCATGACGAAGCGCGAGCGGCGGGCAGTTTTGACTGTGGGCAGCGGTCGGGTGGCCATTCAGGATGCGTTCCAGAAATTCAGGCTACGGGTAATAGCACAATTGGGACCGGCTCAGACGCCAGAATCCGCGGAATTATCCAGACTAGATGTGAAAAAAACGGGAAATGGCGGGATTGCCCTACACAGTGATCGTTCCCACGCTCTGCGTGGGAATGCCGCAATGGACGCTCCGCGTCCGCTTCGGGATGTGACGCGGAGCGTCACGGGATGCATTCCCACGCAGAGCGTGGGAACGATCAGTTGGCTTGGACTAGCGGACGCTGCTGGTGAAGCTGCTGGCGCCCGGCAGTTCGATCACCAGTTCATCACCGACATTCAGCGGGCCAACGCCCACCGGCGTGCCGGTCAGGATCACGTCACCGGCCTGCAGCGAGAAGCAGCCGGCCATGTACTGGATCATCGGCACGATCGGGTTGAGCATCGCGCTGCTGTTGCCATCCTGGCGCACTTCGCCATTGATGGTCAGGCGAATGCCGATGTCGGTCAGGTCGGCAAAGGTGCTGCCGGACACGAACGGAGCAATCACCGCAGCACCGTCGAAGGACTTGGCGATTTCCCACGGCAAGCCCTTGGATTTCAGCTCGGCCTGCTTGTCGCGCAGCGTCAGGTCCAGGGCCGGGGCGAAACCGGAGATCGCATCCAGCACTTCTTCACGGCTTGGCTTGGTCGACAGAGGCTTGCCGATCAACACCGCAATTTCCGCTTCGTAATGCACCGAACCGCGCTCGGTCGGAATGCTGAAACCGCCTTCCAGCGGCACCACGCAACTGCCCGGCTTGATGAACAGCAACGGTTCTGTAGGCACCGGGTTGTCCAGCTCCTTGGCGTGTTCGGCGTAGTTACGGCCGATGCACACTACTTTCCCCAGCGGGAAATGAATACGCGTACCGTCGACATACTGGTGCTGATAGCTCATTACCGACTCCTGTTCCGTTGATTCAAACAGCGAAGATCTTGCCCGGGTTCATGATGCCGTTCGGGTCGAACACCGCTTTAACCGCTTTCATGTACTCGATCTCAACCTTTGATCTGCTGTAGGTCAAGTAATCGCGCTTGGTCATGCCCACGCCGTGTTCGGCGGAAATCGAGCCGTTGTACTTCTCGACGGTTTCGAACACCCACTTGTTGACGGTCGCGCACTTGGCGAAGAACTCGTCCTTGCTCAGGTTTTCCGGCTTGAGGATGTTCAAGTGCAGGTTGCCGTCGCCGATGTGGCCGAACCAGACGATTTCGAAGTCCGGGTAGTGTTCGCCGACGATCGCGTCGATTTCCTTCAGGAACGCCGGGACTTTCGACACAGTGACCGAAATGTCGTTCTTGTACGGTGTCCAGTGGGAAATGGTTTCGGAGATGTATTCGCGCAGCTTCCACAGGTTCTGCAACTGGGATTCGCTCTGGCTCATCACGCCGTCCAGCACCCAGCCCTGCTCGACGCAGTGTTCGAAGGTTTCCAGGGCGTGGTTGGCCACTTCTTCAGTGGTCGCTTCGAATTCCAGCAACGCGTAGAACGGGCAATCGGTTTCAAACGCCGCCGGCACGTCGCCGCGAGCCATGACCTTGGCCAGGGCTTTGTCGGAGAAGAATTCAAAGGCCGTCAGGTCGAGTTTGCTCTGGAACGCGTGCAGCACCGGCATGATCGAGTCGAAATCGGCGGTGCCGAGGACCATCGCGGTGAGGTTTTTCGGGGCACGGTCCAGACGCATGGTCGCTTCGACCACAAATCCGAGGGTGCCTTCGGCGCCGATGAACAATTGGCGCAGGTCATAGCCAGTGGCGTTCTTGATCAGGTCGCGGTTCAGCTCCAGCAAATCGCCCTTGCCGGTGACGACTTTCATGCCCGCCACCCAGTTGCGGGTCATGCCGTAGCGAATCACCTTGATTCCGCCGGCATTGGTGCCGATATTGCCGCCAATCTGGCTGGAACCTGCCGAAGCGAAGTCCACCGGGTAGTACAGGCCTTTTTCTTCGGCGACGTTCTGCAAATGCTCGGTGACCACGCCTGGCTGGCACACAGCCGTGCGATCGGTGAGGTTCACGTCGAGAATCTGGTTCATGTAGTCGAACGACACAACCACTTCGCCATTGGCGGCCACGGCAGCGGCGGACAGCCCGGTACGACCGCCGGACGGCACCAGCGCAATTTTGTGCTCATTGGCCCAACGGACGATGGCCTGGACCTGCTCGGTGGTCTTGGGGAACACGATGGCCGTCGGGGCCGGGGCGAAATGCTTGGTCCAATCCTTGCCGTAAGCATTCAGGGAGTCGGCGTCGGTCAGCACCTTGCCAGGCTCAACCAGGGTCTTCAGCTCATCAATCAGGGCAGGATTGGTCATCGACAGAACTCTCGAACAATTCATGGTCATCCTGAGAACGCTTCACGTCGCAGGAATGAGTGTTTAGCGGGGTGCGTATGCTAGCATACCGACCCCGCAGGGTAGTGCCCAACGGCTATTCTGTGGCGACGGCTTTCTTGCCGTCGGGGTCAGCGTCTGTTGACCATTTCCTGCCATTTTTCTCCGGGATACAGGTTTACGCAGATGAGCAAGACTTCTCTCGATAAGAGCAAGATCAAGTTCCTTCTTCTCGAAGGCGTCCACCAATCGGCTGTCGACGTTCTCAAGTCGGCGGGCTACACCAGCATCGAGTACCTCACCGGTTCTCTGCCGGAAGCCCAGCTGAAGGAAAAGATCGCTGATGCGCACTTCATCGGCATTCGTTCGCGCACCCAACTGACCGAAGAGATCTTCGATCACGCGAAGAAGCTTGTTGCTGTAGGTTGTTTCTGCATCGGCACCAACCAGGTCGACCTGAACGCGGCTCGCGAACGCGGCATTGCGGTGTTCAACGCACCGTACTCCAACACTCGCTCCGTTGCCGAGCTGGTGCTGGCCGAAGCGATCCTGTTGCTGCGTGGCATCCCCGAGAAGAACGCTTCCTGCCACCGTGGCGGCTGGATCAAGAGCGCGGCCAACTCTTTCGAGATCCGCGGCAAGAAGCTGGGTATCGTCGGCTACGGCTCGATCGGTACTCAACTGTCGGTCCTGGCTGAAGGCTTAGGGATGCAGGTGTACTTCTACGACACCGTCACCAAGCTGCCACTGGGCAACGCAACCCAGGTCGGCAACCTGCACGATCTGCTGGGAATGTCCGACATCGTCACCCTGCACGTTCCGGAAACCGCGGCAACCCAGTGGATGATCGGCGAGAAGGAAATCCGCGCCATCAAGAAGGGCGGCATCCTGATCAACGCAGCGCGCGGCACGGTCGTTGAACTGCAAGCCCTGGCGGACGCGATCAAGGACAAGCACCTGATCGGTGCGGCCATCGACGTGTTCCCGGTGGAGCCTCGCTCCAACGACGAAGAGTTCGAAAGCCCGCTGCGTGGCCTGGACAACGTGATCCTGACCCCGCACATCGGCGGCTCCACCGCTGAAGCGCAAGCCAACATCGGTCTGGAAGTGGCAGAGAAACTGGTCAAGTACAGCGACAACGGTACCTCGGTATCGTCCGTGAACTTCCCGGAAGTAGCCCTGCCGGCTCACCCTGGCAAGCACCGCCTGCTGCACATCCACGAGAACATTCCGGGTGTGATGAGCGAGATCAACAAGGTCTTCGCCGAAAACGGCATCAACATTTCCGGTCAGTTCCTGCAGACCAACGAGAAAGTCGGCTACGTCGTGATCGACGTCGACGCCGATTACTCGGAAATTGCCCAGGAGAAGCTGCAGCACATCAACGGCACCATTCGTTGCCGCGTGTTGTTCTGACAGTGACTTGAGCGACAAAAAAAGGAGACCTTGGGGTCTCCTTTTTCATGGGCGCGGTTCTTTATTCCGAGCAGGTTACTTAACGTTGACGGTGATCTTCTCGGAGACGATCGGTGGATCGAAGGCCATATGGTTCATGTCGCCCAACTCCAACTGCAAGGTGTGCTTGCCTGGTGTCAGCGTCAGCTCGGTTTCTGTCTGCGCCTTGCCAAAATGAACGTGATTGGCATCTGCCGGGATGACTTCCCCTGCTGCAACTACCTCCTTGGCATCGACCAGCAAATGGTGGTGGCCAGTATTCTTGGTGGTATCGCCCGCTGGCGCCAACGCAACGTTCTCCACAGCGAATTTGATTTTGAAAGTCTGCGGAACAGTCCCACCATCTTCAGGAGAAACGATGGACACTTCAGCGCCCTTGGGGGCCGGTGTAGCCGCACTGGCCAGCACTGAAACGCCCATCAGCAGGCCAGTCAACGCAGCACGTGACATAAACGTTTTCATTCTCTTCTCCAGTTTTTCCGTAAAATCCGCGTGGCCGAGACAACTTCACGGCCATTCGTTGTCGAAGGATCTCGACAACCATAGCAAAGCGAGCCTGAACCAGCGCATCGCAATAATGAATTCAAAGGAGTGACCATGCGCTTTTTGCCTGGCCTGATCTGCCTGCTACCCCTTTTGAGCCCTTTGGCTCATGCCGAACTGATTGACGATGTCTTCGATCGTGGCGAACTGCGCATTGCTATCGAGGCTAATACACCGCCCTTCAATTTCAAGGACGACGGCAAACTCACTGGCTTCGAAGTCGAGTTGGGGCAAATGCTGGCCAACGAACTGGATGTGCGCGCCGACTTTGTCGTTACAGACTCCACCGATCTGTTGCCCGGTGTTGAAACCGGCAAATACGACATCGCCATCAACCACATAGCAATGACCCCGGAACTGAAGGATCGTTTCGACTTCACCGAACCTTACATTCACACCAATGCGCAATTGATCGCGCAGAAAGAAGAAGAGCCGCGTTCAATCCTGCTGGTGCAGTCGCTGACAGAAGAAAAGCCGAAAGCCGCCCCGGCTGTGGACCTGGCGATTCCGTTTCAGAAGGGTAATCCGGCATTTCACGCCAGCCTGGAGAGTGCGCTGAAGCGGATAAAGGAGGACGGGCGACTGGAGGCGCTGGAGCGGAAGTGGTTCAAGGCGGACACCAGTGTGGCGCCCAAGCCTTGATCCCAAGTTGACGAATAACCCTGTGGGAGCGGGCTTGCTCGCGAATGCGGTGTATCAGTCGACATCTCTATCAACCGACACACCGCATTCGCGAGCAAGCCCGCTCCCACATTCGTTTTGTATAGGGTGTTAGGTCAGGGTTGCCAAGGCTGCCGCCGCTTCGGCCAACTCCAGTTCACTAAAAACCTTAACCCCATTGCGCTTGAGCAACGCTGCCGTCACCCCTTCGCCACTGACCTTCACGCCGCTGAAGCTCCCGTCATACGTCAGCACATTCCCGCACGACGGGCTGTTGGCCTTGAGCACCGCAATCCGGATGCCATGCTCTCGCACCAACTCCAGCGCCTGATAAGCCCCCGACAGAAACTGCGCACTGACGTCCTCGCCCTCGGTGGTGATGACAGCGGCGTGGCCATCCAGCACTTCACCACCCTGCCCGCCCGGAATTTCCGCCGCGGCCCTGGGGGTCGGCAAACCACCGGCCACTTCCGGGCACAACGGCACGACCCGACCTTCATCGAGCCACTGTTGCAGCTGATCGAACGGCCCGCTCGCCCCGCCGTCGTAACGCACGCGGTGACCCAGCAGGCAGCGGCTGACCAGAATTTTCTGCATGATCAGAACGGCTCGTTACCGCGACGCCGGAACCAGCCCGTCAACGACAGGCGATCCCGGGTCGCGGGCAGGACTTCGTGGGGCACTTCGCCCGACAGGAACACCACCAGGCATCCGCCGGTGGGCACCACATCGTGTTCGACGCCGTCCTTCAGGTACATGCGCAACTGACCGCCGTGCTCGGGCAGCCAGGCGTCATTGAGGTAGATCACCGCCGAGACCATGCGCCGGTCGTCATCGCGAAAACGATCGACATGCTTGAGGTAAAACGCACCGGGTGGGTAAAGGGCGAAATGGCTTTCGAAATCTTCCAGGCCCAGGAAGAGCCCGCGATTCATTGCCTCGCGCAGGCTGTCCATCAAGCCCAGATAACTGTCGCACGCCACTGCCTGGCCGGGCTCGAGCCACTGGATGTGGTCGCCGCGAATCCCCTCGCGAATCTCCGACGTCGGCCCGCGCCCCACGGCCGCCGGGGCCAGTTCGCCCTCGGCTGCACGTTTATGGCACTCAGCCGCCAGTTCCCGGGTCAGACCCAGAGGCAGGAAAATATTCTGCTGCGACCAGCCGCGCTCGGCCAGGTCGTCGACGATACGTAACAGCAGCGGGTGATCAGAGGATATTTGCATGGCGCGCATAGTATGCCTGTGCCTGCAAATCCGACAGAGCCGCGCGGCGGAGGATTTGTCGGATTACTGATACGAATTCTCGACAAGTACGGAAGCCGCACGGAGAATAGTCGCCTGCTGACAGGAGTCCCTATGCGCCGTTTGCTTTTTTCATTGCTGATGCTCTGTGTGTTGCCCGCTTGGGCAGACGGCCACGACCAGTTGTACAAGGTCGCCGGTTGGCCAGATCAGCGCGCGCATTTTAACGACGCCCTCTCCGCCGCCCAGCAGCGCTACCAGAACAGCCTGCCACCGGCGGTGTTCCAAGCCTTGGTGAACAACAGCAATCAACGTTTCGCCCCCCAGGCCGTGGACCAGCGCGCCGAAGCGCAGTTGCGCAAAAGCCTCAGCGATCCGAAACCCGCACTGACCTTCTTTCAATCGCCCCTGGGCAAGAAAATCGTCGCCGCCGAATTGCTGGCGACCCGTCGCGATCAGCTGGCGAAAAACGCCAAGGGGCTGCCGAAAATTCAAGCCAGCGACAGCCGCCTGTTGATCATCGGTCACCTGGCCCAGGCCCTGCCCGCTCGCGAGGCTGGCGCGGAAGTCAGTCTGGCGATTGCCGGCGTCGCGGCTGACAGCCTGAGTTCGATGATCCCGGGGTTGCTCGGTGGTGGTCAGGCTCAGGGGATGTTGAACGGTCAGCGCCAGCGGTTGATGGATCAGATCGGGGCGGATCTGAACAACACGCTGTTGTATGTCTATCGCGACTTGTCGGATGAAGAACTGGAAGAGTTCGCGACCTTTGCCGAGTCCACCGAGGGCAAGGCGTATTACCAGGCGGCGCTGGCGGCGATTCGGGCGGGGTTGGCGGTGGGGCAGAATCCGGCGAATCTCAGCCAGTAATCTTCGGCGCCTCAAACATCGCATTCGCGAGCAAGCCCGCTCCCACAATGAAATGCATTTCAACTGTGGGAGCGGGCTTGCTCCGGGCGGCGGTCCGACGAAGTGGCCCTAACGGTCGCTAAAGATTCCGGCCTTTAATCTGTTTCGTCAAAAACCCGAAATACTCATCTCGCAGCACCACCGTCTCATTCGCCAAGTGATGCCGCGCCTCCGGCAGCATCAGCACCAGCGGCCGATCGAACTTGGCCTTCAGCACCTCAAGGTTATGCGCCCAATCCACCGTCATGTCCGCCTGTCCCTGCACAATCAGCGGTCTTCGCGGGCTGTTCGGCGCGGCCTCGATGCGCTTGATCCACCGCGCCAACGCACCCACCCACGCCGTTGGCAGTCGCAGTGGCTGCAGCGGATCGGCTTGCAGGAACGGCAAGAAGTCAGGGTCGTTGGAGTTCTCGCTGAAGCGCCGGGCGATGCCTTTCACGAAGGGCTTGAGCAGGTAATAACTGAGCTGCGACCAACCCCAGGCGCGCGGCCGAACCAGCGGTGACAACAGAATCACCTCGCCTTGGGCCGGACTGTTCGTGCCCTGGTTGAGCACATGATCGATCACGATCGCCCCACCTGTGCTCTGCCCGCACAGGTGCCACGGCTGCGGCAAATCAAGGGCCTGCGCTTCGGCAAGCAGCCCTTCCAGTGTGTGTTGATACTCGACAAAGTCCTTGATGCTCGCTCGCTCGCCGCTGGACAGACCATGCCCCGGCAAGTCGCAGGCAATCACTGCAAAGCCCTGATCCAGCGCCCACTCGATGACATGCCGGTAAAGACCGGTGTGGTCGTAGAAGCCGTGGAACAGAAACAGCGTCGCCTTCGCCCGCTCGGGCCACCAGACCTGGCTGACCACTTGATAGCCATCTACCTCGAATCGCCCCAACCCGCTGCGCTGCGCTCGCCCCGAATAATCCAGACCGTAGAACCGCTGATAAGCCAGCGCCTCTGACGAAAGCGGCTGCCACTCGGCCAGTGGCCGCAGGCTGGCACGCAAATGATCGGGGTCGAAAGTGGCAGACATGAGCTATTCCAGAGCGCTAAACAGACTTTATGGGCCTGCGATATTCATCTGTCGCGGCAAGCATGGCAAGCTAGCCGACCTTCGAGGATTGAAACCCATGCGTCCGGCCTACCGCACCACACTGCTCGCCAGCCTGCTCGCCCTCGTGTGTGCCGGCGTCTTGTGGGCGGCCTATGACTGGTTTCAGGGGCGCTACCTGCGCGCCTTCAGCTCGCACACCGCGCTGTTTTCCGGCGACCCGCTGCGCCTGCCCGACGACCTCGCCGGCCCCGGCGCTATTCGCCTGGTGCATTTCTGGGACCCGGCCTGCCCGTGCAATGTCGGCAATCAACAACACCTGACCGAACTGGTCGAGCACTACGTACCGCAGGGCGTGGAGTTTTACGCGGTTCAAAAACCCGGCAGCCACGGTCAGTTGCCCAGCACTTTGAGCAGCCTGAAAACCATCACCGTGCTCCCGGGCTCCGAACAGATCCCCGCCAGCCCGGCGGTGGCGATCTGGGACCGCAGCGGCAAACTGGCGTATTTCGGCCCGTACAGCGAAGGCCTGACCTGCAATTCGAACAACAGCTTTATCGAGCCCATCCTGCAAGCACTCAGCGAAGGTCGCGCGGTGAGCGCTACCCATACACTGGCGGTCGGTTGCTACTGCCCTTGGCCGGAGGAAGTGAAGTAAGGCAATCCTGACTTTTCCAGGACCGCGATGCCCGGCACAGGAGGTCTGTGCTACATGTTTGCAGCCCGCACGGGCGGCAATCCCGAAGAACAAGGAGTCACCATGAAACGCGTCCTGACCGTACTTGTATTGCTGATCGTCACGCTCGTCATCGGGGTCGGCGGGTACGTGTACATCAAGCAGCCGACGCGCCAGGGCCAGGTGGAGTTGCAGCATCTTCAGGGCTCGGTGACCGTGCGTTACGACGAGCGCGGCGTGCCGCACATCCGCGCCGAGAACGAAACCGACCTCTACCGCACCCTCGGCTATGTGCAGGCCCAGGACCGCTTGTTCCAGATGGAAGCCATGCGCCGCCTCGCCCGGGGTGAGCTGGCAGAGATCCTCGGCCCGAAACTGATCGACACCGACAAACTGTTCCGCAGCCTGCGCATCCGTGAACGCGCCGAGAGCTACGTGGCCGCGCTGGATCGTCAGTCTCCGGCGTGGAAGGCGCTGGAAGCTTATCTGGATGGCATCAATCAATATCAGGACACTCACGCGGCGCCCATGGAGTTCGACGTGCTGGGGATCCACAAGCGCCCTTTCACCGCCGAAGACACCATCAGCGTCGCCGGTTACATGGCCTACAGTTTTGCCGCCGCGTTTCGCACCGAACCGTTACTGACGTTTGTGCGCGACCAGTTGGGCCCCGAGTATCTAAACGTTTTCGAACTCGACTGGCAGCCCAAAGGCGTGTTGGCCAAATCGCGCTCAACGCCCGGCGCCGCCCTCGCCGCCGGTGACTGGAAAGACCTGAACGCCCTCGCCCGCCTGAGCGAACAGGCCTTGGCCGACAACGGCCTGCCGCAATTCGAAGGCAGCAATGCCTGGGTGATTGCCGGCAACCGCAGCAAAAGCACCAAGCCGCTGCTGGCCGGTGACCCGCACATTCGCTTCTCGGTGCCGTCGGTGTGGTACGAGGCGCAACTGTCGGCACCGGGCTTCGAGCTCTACGGCCACCATCAGGCGCTCGTGCCGTTTGCCTTTCTCGGTCACAACCTGGATTTCGGCTGGAGCCTGACGATGTTCCAGAACGACGACCTCGACCTGATCGCCGAGAAGGTCAACCCGGACAACCCGAACCAGGTCTGGTATCGCGGCAAATGGGTGGACATGGTCAACACCGAGCAACAGATCGCGGTGAAAGGCCAGGCGCCGGTCACGCTGACGCTGCGCCAGTCGCCCCACGGCCCGATCATCAACGATGCACTCGGCACGGCCGCCGGCAAGACGCCGGTGGCCATGTGGTGGGCGTTCCTTGAAACGCCGAACCCGATCCTCGACGGTTTCTACCAGCTCAACCGCGCTGATACCTTGGCCAAGGCTCGCGCCGCAGCGGCCAAGGTTCAGGCGCCGGGCTTGAATATCGTGTACGCCAACGCCAAGGGTGACATCGGCTGGTGGGCCTCCGCGCTGCTGCCCAAACGCGCGGCCGGGGTGAAACCCGGATTCATCCTCGACGGCAGCAGCAATCAGGCGGACAAGGAAGGTTTCTACCCGTTCAGCGCCAACCCGCAGGAAGAGAACCCGGCCCGCGGCTACATCGTCTCGGCCAACTTCCAGCCGGTGTCGCCGACCGGTATGGAGATTCCCGGTTACTACAACCTCGCCGATCGCGGCCAGCAACTCAATCGCCAGCTCAGCGACAAGAACGTGAAATGGGACAACGAGGCCAACCAGAAGCTGCAACTGGGCACCACCACCGCCTACGGCCCGCGTCTGTTGGCGCCGCTGTTGCCAGTGTTGCGTGAAGTGGTGAGCGATCCCGCCGAACTGAAACTGGTCGAGCAATTGGCGCAATGGAAAGGCGATTACCCGCTGGATTCCACCAGCGCGACGCTGTTCAACCAGTTCCTGTTCAACCTGGCCGACGCGACGATGCACGATGAGCTGGGCAATGACTTTTTCGAAACCCTGCTTTCGACTCGCGTGATCGACGCTGCGCTACCACGGCTGACTGCGACCGCCGACTCGCCGTGGTGGGACAACCGCAACACCCTCGGCAAGGAAACCCGCGCCGACACGGTCAAGGTGGCCTGGCAAGCGAGCATCGCCCATCTCAAGACCACCCTTGGCGCTGACTTCGAGCAATGGCAGTGGGGCAAGGCGCATACCCTGACCCATGGTCATCCATTGGGCATGCAGAAGCCGCTGGACCGGATCTTCAACGTCGGCCCGTTCGCGGCGCCCGGCACCCATGAAGTGCCGAACAACCTCTCGGCCAAGATCGGCCCGGCGCCGTGGCCGGTGACGTATGGCCCGTCGACCCGGCGTCTGGTGGACTTTGCCGACCCGGCCCACAGCCTGACCATCAACCCGGTCGGCCAGAGCGGCGTGCCGTTTAACAACCACTACGACGACCAGGCTGAGGCGTATGTCGAAGGGATTTACTACGAGGCGCATTTCAATGACGAAGAAGTCACGGCCAATACGCGCAGTACGCTGAAGCTGTTGCCGGCGCGCAGTGCTCAGTAGATTTGTACTGGCTGGACTGGCCTCATCGCTAGCAGGCTAGCTCCCACAGTGGTCCTGTGCATGCAGATCCATTGTGGGAGCTAGCCTGCTAGCGATGAGGCCCGCAAGAACAACGCATATTCATGGCTCAAACCATCGCCGCAAAATTCAGCCTGAACTGCTGCGGCGTCACCCCCAGCCTGCGATTGAACACCGTGCGCATGTGCTGGGCATCGCGAAACCCGCACTGATACGCCACGGTCTTGAGCGGCGAATGAGTGCTTTCAAGCAGCACCCGCGCCGCATCCACCCGCGCCCGCTCGACGAATTCCGCCGGGGTGATTTTCGCTTCCTTGGCGAACACCCGGGAAAAGTTGCGCGCACTCATGTTGGCCGCGTTCGCCAGATCGGCGATGGTCAAGTCGCCGGTAAGGTTGGCCAGGACGTAGAGCTGCACCAGCGCCACCGCCGACGTCGGCTCGGCGTGGGGCGTGAGGAACGGGCTGAACTGCGATTGCCCGCCCGAGCGCTGGGTGAACACCACCAGGCGCTTGGCCACGCTCAACGCCACTTCCGGTCCGTGGTCCTGCGCCAGCAAGTACAGCGACAGATCGATCCCCGCCGTCACCCCGGCCGAGGTGAAGAGCTCGCCGTCCTGAACGTAGAGGCGATCGGCTTCAACCTGGGTTGACGGGCACAACGTGGCCAGCGCCGCTGCATCACCCCAGTGGGTAGTGACTGTCCGCCCCTCAAGCAATCCGGCCCGGGCCAGCATGAACGCGCCGTTGCAGATCGAGCCAAACCGCTGCGCCCGAGCGCAAGCATTGCGCAACCAGGCATCGAACACCGCGCCGAAATCCAGGAACGGCAACTGTGGCCCGCCGGCCACCAGCAGCAAGTCATAAGCGTCCAGCGCTTCACTGAAATGCCGATGGGCATTGAGCGACAAACCGTTGGAACACGGCATCATCCCGCGCTCGACACCGATGACCTCCAACCGGTAATGGTCATGCGGCTCGAGGAAACGATTGGCTTCGGAAAACACATCCATGGGACCGGTGACGTCCAGCGACTGGACGCCTGCGAACACCACGATGGCAACGGTTTTACTCATGGCAGGAACGCTCTCAATGGTTAGCCATAACTCGACTTGTAGCAGCTGCCGAGCCTGCGAGGCTGCGTTCGGCTGCGAAGCAGTCGTAAACCCTGCGCACGCGGTTTATATGGAAGACCGAGGTGCCTGATTTCACGACTGCTTCGCAGCCGAACGCAGCCTCGCGGGCTCGGCAGCTGCTACAGGGCATGCGTGCAACCCGGATTCAAACTTAGCCAATACGGGCGCAACAAGCGAGGTTGGCGCGATATGCATGCTCATTGGCCGGGATCGCAGCCATGGATCGATTGTCCGGTCTGGGAGACGGGAACAGACTTGTTCCATCAGCGCCGCCACGGCGTTCCCCACGAGGAAAGCACCATGAGCAGCATCATTGCCGGTATCAAAATCCCCGACAGCGCGTTGGCCAGGGCCACCACTGAATTCATTCGCGACGCCGAGTCCGACCTGCTTTACCACCACTCGCGCCGGGTGTTTCTGTTCGGCGCCCTGAGCGGTGAACGCAAGCAGTTGGCCTACGATCCGGAAATGCTTTACGTCGGTGCCATGTTCCATGACCTGGGCCTGGTGGAAGGTCATCGCACCGACGACGAGCGTTTCGAAGTCGATAGCGCCAACGCCGCCAAGGCGTTCCTCAAGCCGTATGGTTTGTCGGATGGCGATATCGAGCAGGTGTGGCTGTCGATTGCCCTGCACACTACGCCGGGCGTGCCGCAACACTTGCGGCCTAACGTGGCGCTGGTCACGGCCGGTGTGGAAATGGATGTGCTGGGCATCGACTACGCCGCATTCCCCACTGTGCAGCGCGAAGCGGTAGTGCATGCGCATCCACGGGGCGAGGGTTTCAAGGAATGCATCCTGTGTGCGTTCGCCAATGGCTTCAAACACAAACCGGACACCACGTTCGGCACAGTGAACGCGGATGTGCTGGTGGACAGCGAGCCGGGGTTCAAGCCGATGAACTTTGTCGAGATCATCCGCAAATCCCCTTGGGTTTCCTGAACTGATCGTTCCCACGCTCCGCGTGGGAATGCATCCCGGGACGCTCCGCGTCCCATCCAGAGCCGAACGCGGAGCGTCCGTTGAGGCATTCCCACGCAGAGCGTGGGAACGATCAGACGAGGTTTAAGCCGCTTCCGGCGCCTGCTGCGCGCGACGCACGTCCGGTTGTTTCCAGGAGTCGGCAGCACTTTCCTCGATCGCCTGCTGGATCGCACGCTTGCGCGCTTCTTCGGCCCGGCGGCTGAAGAACCAGACCAGGAAGGTCATCAGCGATACCGCCAGCAGAATCAGGCTGGCCACGGCGTTGATCTCGGGTTTAACCCCCAGACGCACCGCCGAGAACACTTCCATCGGCAGGGTCGTGGAACCCGGGCCCGACACGAAGCTCGCCAACACCAGGTCATCCAGGGACAAGGCGAAGGACATCATGCCGCCGGCCCCCAGCGATGGCGCGATCATCGGGATGGTGATCAGGAAGAACACCTTCCACGGCCGCGCACCGAGGTCCATGGCCGCCTCTTCGATGGACAGGTCCAGCTCACGCAACCGCGCCGACACCACCACCGCCACATACGCCGCACAGAACGTTGTGTGGGCGATCCAGATGGTGACGATGCCGCGTTCCTGTGGCCAACCGATCATCTGCGCCATGGCCACGAACAACAGCAACAGCGACAGACCGGTGATCACTTCGGGCATCACCAGCGGCGCGGTGACCAGGCCACCGAACAGCGTGCGACCCTTGAAGTGGGCGATACGGGTCAGCACGAACGCCGCCAACGTACCCAGTGCCACCGCCGCCACCGCCGTGTAGCAGGCGATTTCCAGCGAGCGCACCACCGAGCCCATCAGTTGCGTGTTGTCCATCAAGCCGACGTACCACTTGATCGACCAGCCGCCCCACACCGTCACCAGCTTGGAAGCGTTGAACGAGTAGATCACCAGGATCAGCATCGGCGCGTAGATAAACAGCAAGCCCGCGATCAGCATGAAACTCGAGAAACGGAAGCGCTTCATTCTTTACCCTCCATTTCCTTGGCCTGACTGCGGTTGAACAGGATGATTGGCACAATCAGGATCAGCAACATCACCACTGCCAAGGCAGACGCCACCGGCCAGTCGCGGTTGTTGAAGAATTCTTGCCAGAGCACTTTACCGATCATCAGGGTTTCCGGACCGCCGAGCAGTTCCGGGATCACGAACTCGCCCACCACCGGAATGAACACCAGCATGCAACCGGCGACGATGCCGTTCTTGGACAGCGGGATAGTGATCTTCCAGAAGCTGTTGAAGGTGCTCGAACCCAGGTCGGATGCGGCTTCCAGTAGACTGTTGTCGTGCTTCACCAGGTTGGCGTAGAGCGGCAGAATCATGAACGGCAGGTACGAATAAACCACACCGATATACACGGCGAGGTTGGTGTTGAGGATCTGCAGCGGCTCGTCGATCCAGCCCATGGTCATCAAGAAACCGTTGAGCAGACCGTTGTTGCTGAGGATGCCCATCCACGCATACACGCGGATCAAGATCGCGGTCCAGGTCGGCATCATGATCAGCAGCACCAGCACCGTTTGCATCTCTTTACGGGCACTGGCAATGGCGTAGGCCATCGGGTAGCCGATCAGCAGACAGAGGACGGTGCTGATCAGCGCCATCTTCAGCGAGCCAAGGTAGGCGGCGATGTACAACTCGTCGCCGGCCAGCATCGCGTAGTTGCCCAGGTTCAACAGCACCTGGAGCTTCTGGTCGATGAAGCTGTAGATCTCGGTGTAGGGCGGAATGGCCACATCGGCTTCGGCGAAACTGATCTTCAGGACGATGAAGAACGGCAACATGAAGAACAGGAACAGCCAGATGAACGGAACCCCGATGACCAGTTGGCGGCCACCGGGAATTATTCGATTGAGGCGGCGTTTGAATTTGCGCATGTTCATGAGCGAAGTACCACGCCGCTGTCGTCTTCCCAGTACACGTAAACCTGGTCACCCCAGGTTGGGCGCTGGCCACGACGTTCGGCGTTAGCCACGAACGACTGCACGATCTTGCCGCTCGGCAATTCGACGTAGAACACCGAGTGCCCGCCCAGATAAGCGATGTCGTGCACCTTGCCGCTGGACCAGTTGTATTCGCAGGTCGGCATGGTCGGCGTCACCAGCAGTTTTTCCGGACGGATCGCGTAGGTCACGGATTTGTCCTGCACCGAAGTGCTAATGCCGTGACCGACGTAGATCTGGCGATCCAGGTCCTTGCAGGTAATGGTCGCGTGGCCTTCGGCGTCGTCGATCACTTCACCGTCGAAGATGTTGACGTTGCCGATGAACTCGCAGACCAGCCGGCTGGTCGGGGTTTCGTAGATGTCGATCGGGCTGCCGATCTGGGCGATCCAGCCCAGGTGCATGATCGCGATGCGCTCGGCCATGGTCATGGCTTCTTCCTGGTCGTGGGTCACCATGACGCAGGTTACGCCGACGCGCTCGATGATCTCGACCAGCTCCAGCTGCATTTGCGAGCGCAGTTTCTTGTCCAGCGCACCCATCGGTTCGTCGAGCAGCAACAGCTTCGGCCGCTTGGCCAGGGAACGCGCCAAGGCCACACGCTGACGCTGGCCACCGGACAACTGATGCGGCTTGCGCTTGGCGAACTGCGTCATCTGCACCAGCTTGAGCATGTCTGCCACACGGGCATCGACTTCAGCGGCAGGGATTTTGTCCTGCTTGAGGCCGAAGGCGATGTTCTGCGCCACGGTCATGTGCGGGAACAAGGCGTAGGACTGGAACATCATGTTGATCGGCCGCTCGTACGGCGGCATGTCAGTGATGTCTACGCCATCGAGGAAAATGCGCCCCTCCGTGGGCCGTTCGAAGCCTGCGAGCATGCGCAGCAACGTGGATTTGCCCGATCCCGAACCGCCGAGCAGGGCGAAAATCTCGCCTTTCTTGATTTCCAGGGACACGTCGTCCACGGCAATCGTCTCGTCGAACTTCTTCGTGACCCGGTCGATTTTGACCAACACCTGTTTAGGTGTCTGGTCGCCCTCGAGGGCTTTCTTATAGGCGCCGGAGGCAACTGCCATTTACGAAACTCCCAACAAAATTTGCAGAACGCCCGAGGCGGGCGAACCTTGGATAGTTTGAGCCTTGTCGCTATTTACCCGACTTGACCTTGGTCCAGCTGCGGGTCATCAAACGTTGAATGTTTGGTGGTAACTCGATGGACACGTAAGTCTTGTCGAGGACGGCTTGCGGTGGATAAACCGACTCGTCGGTGCGGATGGACTGTTCCATCAACTTGTCCGAGCCAGGGTTGGGGTTCGCATAGCCAACGGAATCACTGACTTGTGCGATCACCTCGGGTTTCAACAAATAGTTGATGAAGGCGTGGGCCTCTTTGACGTTGGCCGCATCCTTGGGGATCGCCAGCATGTCGAACCAGAGCGCGCCGCCCTCTTTCGGAATCGAGTAGGCGATGTTCATGCCCTTGCCGGCTTCTTCCGCGCGGGCCTTGGCCTGGAACATGTCGCCGGAGAAACCGATGGCGATGCAGATGTCGCCGTTGGCGAGGTCGGCGATGTATTTGGAGGAGTGGAAGTACGTCACGTAAGGGCGCACCGCCAGCAACTTGGCTTCGGCCTTTTTGTAATCTTCGGGGTTGGTGCTGTTGGCGTTGAGGCCCATGTAGTTGAGGACGGTGGGCATCATTTCGTCGGCGGAATCGAGGAACGCCACGCCGCAACTGTGCAGCTTCTTGATGTTCTCCGGTTCGAATACCACAGCCCAGGAATCGATCTTGTCGACGCCCAGCACAGCCTTGATCTTGTCGACGTTGTAACCGATGCCGTTGGTGCCCCACAGGTACGGCACGGCGTACTGGTTACCCGGATCGTTTTGCTCAAGACGCTTGAGCAGCACCGGATCGAGGTTGGAATAGTTGGTCAGCAGCTTCTTGTCGAGCTTCTGGAAAGCGCCTGCCTTGATCTGCTTGCCGAGAAAGTGGTTCGACGGCACGACCACGTCGTAACCGGTACGCCCGGCCAGCAACTTGCCTTCCAGGGTTTCGTTGGAGTCGAAGACGTCGTAGATCGGTTTGATGCCGGTCTCTTTCTTGAAGTCGGCCAGGGTGGTCGCACCGATGTAGTCCGACCAGTTATAAATATGCACAGTGCCGGCCGCCTGGACACTGACAGCGAGTGTCAGCCCGGCGCCGACCAGCATGGCATTGCGCAACAGAGAAAAAATAGGCAAGTGGAGGTCCTCTAAAATTAGTTGGGCCCAAGTTGCCCCGGGTTACATGACAGTCATGGCTGCCCAGCAACAAAACCGGCGCGCAACTTACCCTCGAAAAACCGTTCCAGCAAACTTTATGAAGATCTGTAGCAGCTGCCGCAGGCTGCGTTCAACTGCGCAGCAGTTGTGCTGTTGAAAAAGCGGAGGTCCTTCGGACCTCAACGCAGCCTTCGGCAGCTGCTACAGGGTTTTACTTATTTACCGGATTTGATCTTGGTCCAGCTGCGGGTCATGATCCGCTGGGTCGCGGCCGGCAAGTCGGCAATTGCGTATAGCTTGGCCAGCACGTCAGCCGGCGGGTAGATGCCTGGATCGCTGGTGATGTCTTTATCAACCAATGCGGTGGCAGCCGCGTTACCGTTCGGGAAGCGTACGGCGTTGGTGATTTCAGCCATGATTTCCGGCTTCTGCAGGAAGGTCATGAACTTGTAGGCGCCTTCGACGTTTTCGGCATCTTTAGGGATGGCGACCATGTCGTAGAAGCTACCGGCACCTTCTTTCGGAATGTTGTAGCTGACTTTCACCTTGTCACCGGCTTCAGCCGCGCGGGACTTGGCCTGGTAGATGTCACCCGAGTAACCCACGGCCACGCAGATGTTGCCGTTGGCCAGGTCGGAGATGTACTTGGACGAGTGGAAGTAGCCCACCGAAGGACGAATCTTCAGGAACAGTGCTTCAGCTTCGGCCAGTTGTTTTTTGTCCTGGCTGTCGGTTGGATAGCCCAGGTAGTGCAACGCCACCGGAATCATCTCGGTTGGCGAATCGAGGAAACTGATACCGCACGACTTCAACTTGGCGGCGTTTTCAGGTTTGAACAGCAGGTCCCAGGAATTGGTTGGTGCATCGGCACCCAGTGCAGCCTTGACCTTCTCGGCGTTGAAGCCGATGCCAATCGAACCCCACATGTACGGGAAAGCATGTTCGTTGCCCGGGTCGCTCACCGACACCGCCTTGAGCAGGTCAGTGTTCAGGTTTTTCCAGTTAGGCAGCTTGGACTTGTCCAGCTTCTGGTAAACGCCGGCCTTGATCTGCTTGGCCAGGAAGTTGTTCGACGGCACGACGATGTCGTAGCCGGACTTGCCTGCCAGCAACTTGGCTTCCAGGGTTTCGTTACTGTCGAAGACGTCGTAGACGACTTTGATGCCGGACTCGGTTTCGAACTTCTTGATGGTGTCCGGAGCGATGTAGTCGGACCAGTTATAGACGTGCAACACCTTGTCGTCCGCCTGTACCGCACCCGCCATCATGCCCATCAGGGACATGGCGAGGAGAGTCTTGCCAGCAAGCTTTTTTCCTAATGCCTTCATGCGTAATGCTCCAAATTTTTCTTTTTAGAACCACTTTGTTCAGTGGCCGAACCTGGACAACTGGAACCGCGGCTAGTCTGGCAAGATCCGGGGCGGTCTTTCAAGGAAAGGCCACCCTTGGAACTGCTCTGAGCGAAAGTTTCATGACTCCCGCCCAGAGCCTAGCACTTAGCCCTGCAACGCACTCAGGGTCAGGTCCAGGCACTTGCGTGCCTTGGTTACCAGCTCATCGATTTCAGCCTTGGTAATCACCAGCGGCGGAGCAATGATCATGGTGTCCCCCACGGCGCGCATGATCAGGCCGTTGTCGAAGCAGAACGTGCGGCAGATCATGCCAACGCCCTTGCCCTCGTAACGCTTGCGAGTGGCCTTGTCCTGAACCAGTTCGATAGCCCCCAACAGACCTACACCGCGCACTTCCCCCACCAACGGGTGATCGCTCAGTTCCCGCAAGCGTTTCTGCAAATACGGTGCCGTTTCCGCATGAACGCGCTCGATAATTTTCTCTTCGCGCAGGATGCGGATGTTTTCCAGCGCCACCGCAGCGGCCACCGGGTGCCCTGAATAAGTGAAACCGTGGTTGAAGTCGCCGCCTTCGTTGAGCACCGCAACCACTTCGTCACGCACGATCAGCCCACCCATCGGGATGTAGCCAGAGGTCAGGCCTTTGGCGATGGTCATCATGTCGGGCTTGAGGTCGTAGAAATCGGTACCGAACCACTCACCGGTGCGGCCGAAACCACAGATCACTTCGTCCGCCACGAACAGGATGTCGTACTTGGCGAGGATTTCCTTGATGCGCGGCCAGTAGGTCTCTGGCGGAATGATCACGCCGCCGGCGCCCTGGATCGGCTCGGCAATAAAGGCACCGACGTTGTCCACGCCGATTTCCAGAATCTTTTCTTCCAGCTGATTGGCCGCCCACACACCGAACTCTTCCGGTGTCATGTCGCCGCCTTCAGCAAACCAGTACGGCTGGGCGATGTGGACGATGCCCGGGATCGGCAAGTCGCCCTGTTCGTGCATGTAGGTCATGCCACCCAGGCTCGCGCCGGCCACGGTGGAACCGTGATAGCCGTTCTTGCGACTGATGATGACTTTCTTCTTCGGCTGGCCCTTGATCGCCCAATAGTGGCGGACCATACGCAGCATGGTGTCGTTGCCTTCGGAGCCGGAACCGGTGAAGAACACGTGATTCATGCCTTCAGGCGCGATGTCGGCGATGGCCTTGGCCAGTTCCAGCACCGGCGGGTGAGCGGTCTGGAAGAACAGGTTGTAGTAAGGCAGTTCGCGCATCTGTTTGCTGGCGGCATCGGCCAGTTCATCGCGACCGTAGCCGATCGCGACGCACCACAGGCCGGCCATGCCGTCGAGGATCTTGTTGCCTTCGCTGTCCCAGAGGTAAACGCCCTTGGCGTTGGTGATGATCCGCGGGCCTTTCTCTTTCAGCTGCTTGAAGTCGCTGAACGGGGCCAGGTGGTGATCGTTGCTCAGGGTTTGCCATTCACGGGTTTGCGGGTTGTTTCTGGTCATGCGAATTCTCCTAAGATTTCAGTGAGGGCGCGACCAAGTGCCGTCGCGCCCGGCGCGTCAGACGGCGAAGAGCAGGAATTCCCGCTCCCACGAACTGATCACGCGCTTGAAGTTTTCATGCTCGGCCCGCTTGACCGCGACGTAGCCAGTGATGAATTTCTTGCCCAGGTATTTCTCGATGGTCGCGCTGTTTTCCATGCGTTCCAGCGCGTCTTCGATGGTCAGCGGCAGGCGCAGGTTGCGGCGTTCGTAGCCACGACCCACCACCGGCGCACTCGGGTTCAAGCCTTCGACCATGCCGATGTAACCGCAGAGCAGGCTCGCGGCAATCGCCAGGTACGGGTTGGCGTCGGCGCCCGGCAGGCGGTTCTCTACCCGACGGTTTTGCGGCCCGGCATCCGGAACCCGCAGGCCCACGGTGCGGTTCTCTTCGCCCCACTCCACGTTCACCGGCGCCGAGGTGTCGGGCAGGAAGCGGCGGAACGAGTTGACGTTCGGCGCGAACAGCGGCAACAACTCGGGGATCAGCTTCTGCAAGCCACCGATGTGGTGCAGGAACAGTTGGCTCATGGTCCCGTCTTCATTGGAGAAGACGTTCTTGCCGGTTTCGATGTCAATGATGCTCTGGTGCAAGTGCATCGCGCTGCCCGGCTCACCGGTCATGGGCTTGGCCATGAAGGTGGCGGCCACGTCGTGCTTGAGCGCGGCTTCGCGCATGGTGCGTTTGAAGATCAGGATCTGGTCGGCCAGAGACAGGGCATCGCCGTGACGGAAGTTGATTTCCATCTGCGCCGTGCCGTCCTCGTGGATCAGCGTGTCGAGGTCCAGTTCCTGCAATTCACACCAGTCATAAACGTCCTCGAACAGCGGATCGAATTCGTTCGCCGCTTCAATGGAGAACGACTGACGACCGGTTTCCGGGCGCCCGGAACGGCCGATCGGCGGTTGCAGCGGGTAGTCCGGGTCGTCACTGCGCTTGGTCAGGTAAAACTCCATTTCCGGCGCCACGATCGGCTGCCAGCCTTTGTCGGCATAGAGTTTCAGGACCTTCTTGAGCACGTTACGCGGCGACAGCTCGATCGGGTTGCCCTGCTTGTCGTAGGTGTCGTGGATCACCTGGGCGGTCGGCTCGATGGACCACGGCACTACGTAAACCGCGTTCTGGTCGGGGCGGCAGATCATGTCGATGTCGGCCGGGTCGAGCAGTTCGTAATAGATGTCGTCTTCGACATAGTCGCCGGTCACGGTCTGCAACAGAACGCTCTCGGGCAGGCGCATGCCTTTTTCGGCGATGAACTTGTTGGTCGGCGAAATCTTGCCCCGGGTGATCCCGGTCAAGTCGGCGATCATGCATTCGACTTCTGTGATCTTGTGGTCTTTCAACCAATCGGTGAGCTGGTCGAGGTTGTGACTCATAAATGCCTCTTAGGCTGAGTTTCCTGACTCTTATAAGTCAGGCGTTGTTTGACGCATGGGCGTCGCGTGATACAGATTGCCACTGCAATGGCCGCGCGCAAGTACCCACACGGGTAATGGCGTGGGTCAGCGAGAGCGTAGTGGAACGTGCAGAATCATGAGCAGAAGCCGACGCGCTGATCGGGCTGCCAGGGTGAAACGGTTCTATATTGGAAAGAAAGCCAGTAAAGAGAATGTCGTGCAGACCGTCCAGAATATCGGACGGGGACAGCAGGTTCGCCGGGAAAGTAAGAGTCGACGCCACGCCTTTGGCAACGCTTGCCTTGGCGTGAACGCAACGATCGCCACTGATGTGATAAGCATGCAGACCGATCTGCCTTGAGCAGATGGCGACGCCGATTAACGGCAGGCGAGACATGAAGCACCCCGGTATTATTGCTGTTATGGGTTTGAATCGAGCTTAGCCTTGTTCATTTTTTTACACAACACCCCCGTAAAAAATACAACACGGCCCGCTCAAGCCTGCGGGCGCTAAAGCGCTCAAAGGCATAAAAACGCCCCAAACTGCCTCAAAAAAGCCCTACGAGCGCTTTTTTAGGGCAAAAAAGGCCTCGCTTGACTTCGGCAGGCCGTTCGGGTTGACTGAAACCCGAAGAGATCAATGATTGATATTTTTAACAACAAAGGTGTTGCATCATGTCGGTACCCCCGCGTGCCGTTCAGCTTAACGAAGCGAACGCGTTCCTTAAGGAACATCCTGAGGTTCTGTACGTTGACCTTCTGATTGCGGATATGAATGGTGTGGTGCGCGGCAAGCGCATTGAACGCACCAGTCTCCACAAGGTTTACGAGAAAGGCATCAACCTGCCGGCCTCTCTATTTGCTCTGGATATCAATGGCTCGACGGTCGAAAGCACCGGTCTGGGCCTGGACATCGGCGATGCTGACCGAATCTGCTATCCAATCCCAGACACCCTGTGCAATGAACCCTGGCAGAAGCGCCCTACTGCGCAACTGCTGATGACCATGCACGAACTCGAAGGTCAGCCGTTCTTTGCCGACCCGCGGGAAGTGCTGGCCAATGTCGTGCGCAAGTTCGATGAAATGGGCCTGACCATCTGCGCTGCATTCGAACTGGAGTTCTACCTGATCGACCAGGAGAACGTGAACGGTCGTCCGCAACCGCCACGCTCGCCGGTGTCCGGCAAACGCCCGCATTCGACTCAGGTGTACCTGATCGACGACCTCGACGAATACGTCGACTGCCTCCAGGACATTCTGGAAGGTGCGAAGGAGCAAGGCATCCCTGCCGATGCAATCGTCAAGGAAAGTGCCCCGGCGCAGTTCGAAGTGAACCTGCACCACGTGGCCGACCCGATCAAGGCCTGCGACTACGCGGTCCTGCTCAAGCGTCTGATCAAGAACATCGCCTACGACCATGAGATGGACACCACCTTCATGGCCAAGCCTTACCCGGGCCAGGCGGGCAACGGTCTGCACGTGCACATTTCGATTCTTGATAAAGAAGGCAAAAACATTTTTGCCAGCGAGGATCCCGAGCAGAACGCCGCACTGCGTCACGCGATCGGCGGTGTGCTCGAGACCCTACCGGCGCAGATGGCTTTCCTCTGCCCGAACGTCAACTCCTACCGTCGTTTCGGCGCACAGTTCTACGTGCCGAATTCACCGTGCTGGGGTCTGGACAACCGTACCGTGGCGATCCGCGTTCCAACCGGTGCCGCCGATGCCGTGCGCATCGAACACCGCGTGGCCGGCGCCGACGCCAACCCGTATCTGTTGATGGCTTCGGTGCTGGCGGGCGTGCATCACGGCCTGACCAACAAGATCGAGCCGGGCGCGCCCGTGGAAGGCAACTCCTACGAGCAGAACGAGCAAAGCCTGCCGAACAACCTGCGCGATGCACTGCGCGAGCTGGACGACAGCGAAGTCATGGCCAAGTACATCGATCCGAAATACATCGATATCTTCGTGGCTTGTAAGGAAAGCGAGCTGGAGGAGTTTGAACACTCCATCTCCGACCTTGAGTACAACTGGTACCTGCATACCGTGTAAGTGGTTGCAGTAAAAACAAACGCCGCAGGCTGATAAGGCCTTCGGCGTTTTTTTATGGCCGCCTGCGGCGGATCGCTAGCAGGCTAGCTCCCACAGTTGATCTCCAGTGAACATAAATTCTGTGTACACCGGAAATCCCTGTGGGAGCTAGCCTGCTAGCGATGGCGTCCTGGCAGACAACACAGATGCCTGCTCGTACAATGCCCCCTGCCCCGCAGGAGGACTCCAATGACGCGCACCGCCACTATTCGCAAACCCCGCGCCCGCAGCCAGGCCCGGATCGATTCGATACTCGATGCCGCCCGCACGCTGCTGGCTGCCGAAGGCGTGGCCAGTCTGTCGATCTACAGCGTCGCCGAGCGCGCGGAGATCCCGCCCTCCTCCGTCTACCATTTCTTTGCCAGCGTCCCGGCCCTGCTCGAAGCCCTGACGGCCGACGTCCACGCCGCGTTCCGCGCCTGTCTGCAAGCACCCATCGACCACCACGCCCTCAGCGACTGGCGCGACCTGTCGCGAATCGTGGAGCAGCGCATGCTCGACATCTACGGCGAAGATGCTGCCGCCCGGCAACTGATCCTCGCCCAGCATGGCCTGACCGAAGTCACCCAGGCCGACCGCCAGCACGACATCGAGTTGGGCGACTTGATGCACAAGCTGTTCGATCATCACTTCGAACTGCCGAAGTTGCCGACCGATGTCGATGTGTTTGCGTTGGCGATGGAGCTGGGGGATCGGGTGTATGCGCGTTCGGTGCAGCAGCATGGGCAGATCACGCCGCGCATGGCTGAAGAAGGGATGCGGGTGTTTGATGCGTATCTGGGGCTGTATTTGCCGCCTTACCTACCGAAGCGCGCTATTCCAGCCTGATCTCTCTGATCGTTCCCACGCTCCGCGTGGGAACGATCAGGGTTCACACCCTCCGGGGTTGTGCGCAGTGCACGCCCTTACAACTTGGCGATCGACACCTCGGTGGATTTCACAAACGCGATCACTTCGCTGCCGACCACCAGTTCCAGCTCTTTCACCGAGCGGGTGGTAATCACCGAAGTAACGATGCCGGAAGCGGTCTGAACGTCGATTTCCGACAGCACGTCGCCCAATACGATTTCCTTGATCGAGCCTTTGAACTGGTTACGAACGTTGATGGCCTTGATAGTCATGATGTTGATTCCTGTCGTTGGATAAGGCTTGAGTTATTGAGCCCAACGCAACTGCGTAGGCAAGGGTGAAACAGGTTCCGGTTCCGGCGGTTGGCCGGGCAGTGCGAGTACTCGATTGAGTACTTCGGTTTCCAGCGCCGCCAGCCGATGGGAGCCACGGGCCCGAGGGCGTGGAAGCTCAACGTGCAGGTCGAGGCCGACTTCGCCCTCTTCGATCAGGATCACCCGATCGGCAATCGCCACCGCTTCACTGACGTCGTGGGTCACCAGCAACACGGTGAAGCCGTGCTTCTGCCAGAGCCGTTCGATCAGTTGCTGCATTTCAATTCGGGTCAAGGCGTCCAGCGCACCCAAGGGTTCGTCGAGCAAGAGCAAGCGTGGTTGATGGATCAGCGCACGGGCCAGGGCCACCCGTTGCTTCTGGCCACCGGACAGCGCCGCTGGCCACTCATTGGCGCGATCCGCCAGACCGACCGACTCCAACGCTTCCAGCGCTTGCGGCCGCCAGTTGCCCTTGAGCCCGAGACCGACGTTGTCGATGACCTTTTTCCACGGCAGCAAACGCGCTTCCTGGAACATCAATCGGGTGTCTTCCCGCGCATCGCTCAGCGGCGCGGAGCCAGCGAGCAACTCACCGCCGGTGGGTTTGTCGAGGCCGGCGAGCAACCGCAGCAAGGTACTCTTGCCACAGCCACTGCGACCGACCACGGCGACAAACTGACCCGCCGGAATGTGCAGATCGATCTCACGCAACACCTGCCGAGAACCAAAGGTCTTTTGCAGTTTGCGCACCACCAGCGGAATTCCGCGCAGCAGGCGTGGAGGTTGTTGAGCGGTCATGCGGCACCTCCTTTGGCAACCTGATACGCCGGATGCCAGCGCAGCCACACACGTTCAAGTCCACGGGCCGCGAGGTCGGCGAGTTTGCCGAGCACGGCGTACAGAAGAATCGCCAGCACCACCACGTCAGTCTGCAAAAACTCCCGGGCATTCATGGCCAGGTAGCCAATCCCGGAGCTCGCGGAAATGGTTTCAGCGACGATCAGCGTCAACCACATAAAGCCCAGCGCGAAGCGCACGCCGACCAGAATCGATGGCAGCGCGCCCGGCAGAATTACCTGACGGAACAGGCTGAAACCGGACAAGCCATAACTGCGCGACATCTCCACCAACGCCGGATCGACGTTACGGATGCCGTGATAGGTGTTCAGGTAGATCGGGAACAACGTGCCCAACGCCACCAGGAAAATCTTCGCCGACTCATCGATGCCGAACCACAGGATCACCAGCGGAATCAGCGCCAGATGCGGCACGTTGCGGATCATCTGCACCGAACTGTCGAGCAGGCGTTCGCCCCATTTCGACAGGCCGGTGATGAAGCCCAGAACCAGACCGATGCTGCCGCCGATGGTGAAACCCAGCGCGGCACGCCAGCCGCTGATTGCCAGGTGCGTCCAGATTTCGCCGCTGCGCACCAGGCTTACGCCGGCCTCGATGACGGCGATTGGCGCCGGCAGAATCCGGGTCGACAACCAGCCCGCCGACACCGACAACTGCCACACCGCCAGCAGCAACACCGGCAACGCCCACGGCGCGAGGTTGTGGATAACTCTCTTCATGGCTCGCCTCAGCTCTGGGACGCGGCTTTGGGAAGAATGTCGTTGGCGACCATCTCACCGAACGGGCTGACGTAGTTGGCGCCTTGGGGCAGCTGCGGACGTTCGATGTCGAGGTGCGGGAACAGCAACTCGGCGACCCGGTACGACTCTTCCAGGTGTGGATAACCGGAGAAGATGAAGGTGTCGATGCCCAGGTCCGCGTATTCCTTCACGCGGGCAGCCACGGTTGGGCCATCGCCCACCAGCGCCGTACCGGCACCGCCACGCACCAGGCCGACACCGGCCCACAGGTTGGGGCTGACTTCCAGGTTGTCGCGACTGCCGCCATGCAGCGCGGCCATGCGTTGCTGGCCGACCGAATCGAAACGTGCCAGAGAAGCCTGGGCGCGGGCGATGGTTTCGTCGTCGAGGTGGGAGATCAGCCGATCCGCCGCTTGCCACGCTTCGGCGTTGGTTTCACGAACGATCACATGCAGGCGAATCCCGAAGCGCACCGTGCGGCCGAGCTTCGCGGCTTTGGCACGCACTTGTTCAATCTTTTCGGCAACGGCGGCCGGTGGTTCACCCCAGGTCAGGACCATTTCCACTTGCTCGGCCGCGAGGTCTTGCGCCGCTTCCGACGAGCCGCCGAAGTACAGCGGCGGACGCGGTTGCTGGATCGGCGGATAGAGCAACTTGGCGCCCTTCACGCTGATGTGCTGACCGTCGTAATCAACGGTTTCGCCTTCCAGCACGCGGCGCCAGATGCGCGTGAATTCCACCGAAGCCTGATAGCGTTCTTCGTGGGTCAGGAACAAACCGTCGCCGGCCAATTCTTCCGGATCACCGCCGGTCACCAGGTTGAATAACGCACGACCGCCGGACAGACGATCCAGGGTAGCCGCCTGACGCGCGGCCACCGTCGGGGAAATGATCCCGGGGCGCAGGGCAACAAGGAATTTCAACCGCTGAGTCACCGGGATCAGCGACGCCGCCACCAGCCACGAGTCTTCGCACGAACGGCCGGTGGGAATCAAAACTCCGCCGAAGCCCAGACGATCCGCCGCTTGGGCGATTTGTTGCAGGTAACCGTGGTCGACGGCGCGAGCGCCTTCGGCGGTGCCAAGGTAATGGCCGTCGCCGTGGGTAGGCAGGAACCAGAAAATATTGAGGCTCATGGAGTGGTCTCCTTGGGGAATCGGATTACTGCGCGTTGGCAACGGCTGCCGGTGGCGTCCAGATCACGTCTGTGATGCTCAACTGCTTCGGGATCAGCTTGAGCTGGTAGAAGCTGTCGGCGATTTTCTGTTGGGCTGCGACCACTTCCGGGGTCAGGAACAGCGCACCGTAGCCTTGGCGTTTCATCGAGGTCAGGGTGATGTCCGCCGGCAAGCCGATCAGAGGCGAAACCTGCTGAGTCACGTCTTCAGGGTTGGCTTTGGCCCATTCGCCGACCGCGCGCACTTCTTCCACGAGGGTCTTGATCACCTCAGGGTTTTTCTGTGCGTAGGGCTTGGTTGCCAGGTAGAACTGATGGTTGTCGACGATGCCCCGGCCATCGCGCAGGGTGCGCGCTTGCAGTTGCTGTTCAGCGGCAGCCTGGTACGGGTCCCAGATGACCCAGGCGTCGACGCTGCCACGTTCGAATGCGGCGCGGGCATCGGCCGGTGGCAGGAAAACAGTCTGGATGTCGGCGTATTTGAGGCCGGCGTCTTCCAGTGCGCGGACCAGCAAATAGTGGACGTTGGAGCCTTTGTTCAGGACGACTTTCTTGCCCTTGAGGTCCTGCACCGACTTGATCGGCGAGTCCTTCGGCACCAGGATCGCTTCGCCTTGGGGCGCTGGCGGTTCGTAGGCGACGTAAAGCAGGTCGGCGCCGGCAGCCTGGGCGAAAACCGGCGGCGTTTCGCCGGTGACACCGAAATCGATGGAGCCGACGTTCAAGCCTTCAAGCAGCTGCGGGCCTCCGGGGAATTCAGTCCATTTCACGTCCACGCCTTGGGCGGCGAGGCGTTTTTCAAGCGTGCCTTTGGCTTTGAGCAGCACCAAAGTGCCGTACTTCTGATAACCGATACGAAGGGTCTCGGCTTGAGCTTGAGTAATGGCGCCGAAGGTGACAGCCGCTGCAAACAGAGCGACCAGACCACGACGCAAAATGACAGTGCGCATGGCGCTCTCCTTTTTGCAGTTGGGTTTTGGCTGCACCTGCTTGGCCGTTGGCGGCTGAGTAAGGTGGAGTGAAGCAAATTCAGGGGTGGCTTGAGTGCGGGCTCAAATGCTCCAGCGAGCACTCAACAAACGTTCATTCAACAGGTTCGGATCGAGCGGCTTGGGCCGTCGCGCCATGGCACTGAAAAACAATTCCAGCGATTCATTCAGTCGTTGCTCCAACTCCGGCGCCAACTGCGCCTGGACGCTGCCTTCGCCGTAAGCGATCTGGCTGTCTACCGCGAAAATCCCGTGCAACATCTCTTGGGCCTTCAGCGCCGACAGCACCGGCTTGAGCGCGTAATCCACTGCCAGCATGTGCGCTATACTGCCGCCGGTGGCCATGGGCAAAACCACCTTGTGGTCCAGCGCACGCTCGGGCAGCAGGTCCAGCACGGTTTTCAGCGCGCCAGAGAACGACGCCTTGTAAACCGGGGTGGCGATCAGCAGGCCGTCGGCGTTTTCAATCTGTTGCAGCAGGTCTTTTACCTTCGGGCTGTCGAAGCGTGCATGCAGCAAGTCTTCGGCCGGGAAGTCCCGCACCTGGTAACTCACCACTTCCACACCTTGCGCTTGCAACCAGCGTTGAGAGCGCTCCAGCAGCACCCCGGAACGGGAGCGTTGGCTGGGACTGCCACCGAGTGAGACGACCCGCATTCAGACGATTCCTTGAGCGGTGTTCGCGATTCGCGGTTTGCGATCTCGCTTTGATGGAAGTGACCTTAACAGGTGATTGTTATATCCATAAATCATATTTATTCATTTCGTTATGCGTTATAGATCTATGCGAGACAGCTTGGTCCAGGCCAAAAAATGGGCCGTATAAACGGCCCGAAATCCCCTGCTGATCGTTCCCACGCTCTGCGTGGGAATGCATCCATGGACGCTCCGCGTCCAAAGTGACGCGGAGCGTCACGAGCGGCGTTCCCACGCGGAGCATGGGAACGATCGATATTCAACGATTCGGTTGTGGCGTCAGACGCAGGTACGGCTTCACCGCGCGATAGCCCTTGGGAAAGCGTTTCTTGATTTCGTCTTCGTCCTTGAGCGACGGCACGATCACCACTTCATCACCGTCCTGCCAGTTGGCCGGGGTGGCCACTTTGTAGTTGTCGGTGAGTTGCAGCGAGTCGATCACCCGCAGGATCTCGTGGAAATTGCGCCCGGTACTCGCCGGATAAGTGATAGTCAGCCGCACCTTTTTGTTCGGGTCGATCACGAACAGCGAGCGCACGGTCAGGGTGTCGTTGGCGTTCGGGTGGATCAGGTCGTAGAGGTCCGACACTTTGCGATCGGCATCCGCCAGGATCGGGAAATTGACGACCGCGTTCTGGGTTTCGTTGATGTCCTCGATCCACTTGTGGTGCGAGTCCACCGGGTCCACGGACAGGGCGATGGCTTTCACACCGCGGTTGGCGAATTCATCCTTGAGCTTTGCGGTGAATCCCAGTTCGGTGGTGCACACCGGGGTGAAGTCCGCCGGATGGGAAAACAGCACGCCCCAGCTATCGCCCAGCCATTCGTGGAAACGGAGGGTGCCGGCGCTGGAATCCTGTTCGAAGTCGGGGGCGATATCGCCCAGTCTGAGGCTCATGGTGCTGCTCCTGGTGAGTGCTGGTTGAGCTCAACTGTGCCTGCGTTCCTTTTGGATTAAAAAGAATAAATATCGATTTGTTTAGATCGTAAATGAATATTAAATATCTGTTCACTGGACCTGCGTGCGCATCACGACGAACATCACCGACAAGGTTCGAGAAGGCCTTGAGTTGCTGCAAAGAGGGGCGTTTATGAGGCGGGATTACGGGGGTGACCTCGCCTTGAAAACGCAAAAGCCCCGCCCGGCGAGATGCCGGGCGGGGCTTTTTTTCTTCGGTTACGCGAGCGCTATTACAACAGCGGGATCGAGTAGCTGAGGATCAGGCGGTTTTCGTCCTGGGAGCGAACGCCCGGGATGTTGGTGCGCCAGGTAGCGTTCTTCCACATGAAACCAACGTTCTTCAACGGGCCTTCCGGTACGACGTAACCGACAGTCAGGTCGCGCTCCCACTCGGAAGCGTTGTTAGCTGCTCGTGCACCACGGGCGCCAACGGTATCGATATCATCACCACGCAGGTAAACCATGCCCGCCGTCAGGCCTGGAACGCCGACTTTGGCGAAGTCGAACGAGTAGCGTGCTTGCCAGGTGCGCTCGCCGGCACGGCCGAACTTCTGGATTTGCATGTCGGTGATGGTGTAGTTCGACGAACCGTCGCCCTGGTTCAGCCAAGGGAAGTCGCTGCTGCCATTGCTGACCTGATAACCGCCACCGAAGGTGTGACCGGCAACGGTGTACAGGAACAGGCCGCTGTACAGATTGTTGTCGACCTGGCCTTTACCGCTTGGCACGCCGCTGTAGTTACCGTTGCTGAAGTAAGCGGCGGTGTTGGAGTTGGCACCGTCATCCGAGCTGTTGAAATAACGCAGGTCAGATTTCAGAACGCCCGGGCCGATAGCCCAGTTGTGAACCAGACCCAGGAAGTGCTGCTTGTAGAAGTCTTCCAGGTTGCCGTAGTAGTACTGGGCAGTCAGGTCCTTGGTGATTTTGTAGTCACCGCCGGCGTAGATGAACTTGTTGCTGTTGGCGATACGCGGGTTTGCACCACCGATCGACAGTTGCTCATTGTTGCTGGAGTTACGACCTTTCACGTGCTCGATCTGACCACCGACCAGAGTCAGGTCCTTGATCTCGCCGGAAGTGATCTGGCCACCCTGCCAGGTCTGCGGCAGCAGACGACCGTCGTTGGTGACGATCACCGGGTTTTTCGGCTGCAGAGTACCCAGCTTTAATTCAGTCTGGGAGATCTTGGCTTTAGCAGTCAGGCCCAGGCTGGAGAAGTTATCAACCGCTTCGCCGTTCGACTTGCTTGGGAACACAGTGCCGCCATAAGCCGCGCCGTTCGCTGCACCGTTGGTGCCGCCGCCCGAATCCAGACGCACGCCCAGCAGGCCGATCGCATCAACGCCGAAACCAACAGTGCCTTGGGTGTAACCGGAAATGAAGCGCAGATCGAAGCCTTGGCCCCATTCTTCGTTCTTGTTCGCGCCCGGACCATCACGGTTATCGGTGTTGATGTAGAAGTTACGCAGACCCAGAGTGGCCTTGCTGTCTTCGATGAAACCGGCGGCGCTTGCCTGCTGCGCCAAAACCCCTACGGCCACAGCCAGGGTCAAGGTGGACTTGTTCATTTGTTTCGCTCCTATCGTTTCTAATACTTGTGTTCCTGGTCCTGGGTCGAATGCCCTGGATCCTAAGACGCGCAATTTTTGCCGAACTCTCTAGCCCGGTCGTTTTGGCCGCGCAGGATACATCTTCATAAAGCCAAAAAGAATTTTGTCATTCTTTTTCATAGCCTTTCGGAATATGCCTGCGCAGCGCAGATCCGAGGTATCGGCTACAAATCCGATTCCTGAACCTGTTCTTCCAACGGTGATTATTTTGCTTAGCGCCGGATCTTGTGATGAGTACCGGACGGGGCCTACTTTAGGCGCTCGTAAAAAAAACTAAAAAGAATAATAAATGCGTATTAGTGTTGTTTTTGGAATATACAGAAACAAAAAAAAGCCTTGCCGACCGGCAAGGCTTTTTCTGACGACATTTGTTACATGAAGCTGTAGGTGTAGTTGAAGATCAGACGGGTCTGATCCTGATCAAGGGTGCTGGTGTTGCCGCGATACATACCGTGACGCAGCGTCGTGCCAAACCCTTTAAGCGGACCCGTTTGAATCACATAATCCACACGCAGGTCGGTTTCCCGCTCGTTCAGGTCCTTGCCCACACCGTTGGTGGCCTTGATGTCCTGGCCATATAGGTAAGCAGCCGAAGCTTTCAAGCCTGGCACACCCAACGAAGCGAAGTCATAGGAATACTGGCCATACGAGGTATTTTCACCGGCACGGATAAAGCTGCCGACCGTGGCGTCGGTGAACGAGTAGAAGCTGGCGCCGCCAGCACCTTCGTTTCGCCCTCTACCGTCAACCACGTTGCCCTGGTTCAGGAAAACGAAACCGCCGTCATCGCTGACACGCTGATGCCCGAGCAGAAACGCGCTGCCACCCAGGGTATAGGTGAATGTGGCGCTCCAGGTCTTGTTATCGACCACGCCCCTTTCCTTGGCGTAGCCGCTGTTGTTGTTGAACTGGTAGCCGGCGTCGCCGTTCTTGCCGTCGGAGCTGCTGTCGAAGTAACGAAGATCGGTCTTGAACGACTGGTTGGGAGCGATCGGGTAGACGTGCACCAGGCCGAGGAAGTTCTGCTTGTAGTAGTTTTCCAGGTTCGCGTAGTAGTACTGCAGCGTCAGCTCTTTGGTGACCGCCCAATCTGCACCGGCGTAGCGGAACTGGTTACTGTCCTCTGTGCCACCCGCCACGGCCAGGCCAGTGCTGTTGGAGGATGCCCGACCTGTCGCGTGCTCCAACTGACCTACGTTAAAGGTGAAGTTGTCGATTTCCTTCGAGGTGATGGTGCCACCTTCAAAGGTTTGTGGCAGAACGCGGCTGTCGTTCGCAATCAGGATCGGCATGTTGGGTTGCAGAGCGCCACCGTAGTGGGCCTCTGTCTTCGAGAATCGTGCCTTGACGTTGCCCGCCACACGGCTCCATGAACTCTCTGCCGAACCATCGGAATCGCTAGGGTTGAAGGAGTTATTGTCCGGGTGATGGCCCTTGCCACCGTCCAGATGGATACCGACCATTGCCTGGGCGTCGAAACCGAAACCTACGACACCTTGAGTGAAGCCCGACCGGTAATCGAACTTCAGCCCCTCAGCAGTCTCTCGCTGCCGGTTAGCAGGAGTCTTGGCACCTTCACGGTTGTCGGCGTCGAAATAATAGGTACGCGAACTAACGGAAGCCTTGCTGTCTTCGATGAAACCGGCGGCGCCTGCCTGCTGCGCCAAAACCCCTACAGCCACGGCCAAGGCCAAGGTCGACTTGTTCATTGCTTCACTCCTCTCGATTCTAATTCTTGTATTCCTGGCCCGGAGTCAATGCCCCAGATCCTAAGATGCGCGATTAGCGCCAGACCGTGACCCACAAGTCAATCGTAACTATGTGTGTCTACGACCATGGTCTAATCCCCGGTTTTTTGGTCCTTGCGGGGTCATGAGTTCGTCATAAACCCAAAAAGATTTGGTCAGCTCTTTTTTCATACCTTTGAGGAATACGCTCATCGTCCCGCGCCAGAGCGGTCGCCTCATAAGCTAATTCCTAAAAGGTATTTGTTAGCCTTTTTTTAGATCGATTAGCGTTGACGCAAATCGGAAACAATCCCCTACCGAAAGGCGACGCCATGACGACCAAACGCGCACTATCCAGACCATTTGTTACAGTTTGTGTATCGGTATTATTTTCTTTCAGCGCTCACGCGGCGAACCTTACGGTCGGTTATCAAACCGGCATCGACCCCAGCAAAGTCCCCCAGGCAGATGGACTGTACGAGAAAACCATTGGCCAGAAAATTGACTGGCGTCGTTTCAATAGCGGCCCGGAAGTGGTGACCGCCATTGCTTCCGGCGACGTGCAGATCGGCAACCTCGGCTCAAGCCCACTGGCGGCGGCCGCTTCGCGCAATCTGCCGATTGTGGCGTTCATTGTTTCCGCACAGATCAACGCCGCCGAGGCGCTGGTGGTGCGCAACGGCAGCGGCATCGATAAACCGGAAGATCTGATCGGCAAGACCATCGCCACTCCGTTCGTTTCGACCTCCCATTACAGTCTGCTCGGTGCGCTGAAGCACTGGGGCCTGGACGCCTCGAAAGTCAAAGTGGTGAACCTGCAACCGGCAGAAATTGCTGCCGCCTGGAAGCGTGGCGACATTGACGGTGCGTTTGTCTGGTCGCCGGCGCTGGGGGAAATACGCAAGACCGGCAAGACCTTGACCGACGCTGCACAAGTGGGCCAGTGGGGCGCGCCGACGTTCGAGGTGTGGGTGGCGCGCAAGGATTACGCCGAGAAGCACCCGGACGTTGTGGCCAAATTCGCCAAGGTGACCCTGGACTCGTTCGCCGACTATGCGGCGCATAAAGACAGCTGGACCGCTGATTCGGTGCCGGTGCAGAAAATCGCTAAATTGACCGGTGCCAATGCGGCTGATGTGCCGGAGTTGCTGGCCGGCTCAGCGTTCCCGGATGCCAAGGCCCAACAGACCACCGCGCTGCTGGACGGCGGCACGGCCAAGGCGATTGGCGAGACGGCGAAGTTCTTGAAGGAGCAAGGGAAGGTAGAGACGGTGCTGCCGGATTATTCGCCATACGTCAGCGCGAAGTTCGTCACCGAGTAACACCGCCACCCTTAATGATCGTTCCCACGCTCTGCGTGGGAATGCAGCCCGGGACGCTCCGCGTCCCATCAAGACCGAACGCGGAGCGTCCGTAGAGGCATTCCCACGCGGAGCGTGGGAATGATCAGGTCAGAGGGTTTTTTCGAAGATCTTCGAATTACGCTGATAGTTGTACAGCGATGCCCGCGCCGACGGCAGCCGTTCAACGCTGCTCGGCACGAACCCACGCTCACGGAACCAGTGAGCGGTCCGGGTCGTCAGCACGAACAAGGTTTTCAGGCCCTGGGCCCGAGCGCGGGTTTCAATGCGCTCCAGCAGTTCATCACCGCGACCACCATGGCGGTACTCCGGGTTCACCGCCAGACACGCCAGCTCCCCGGCGTCCGAATCGGCGATCTGATACAACGCCGCACAGGCGATAATCATGCCTTCGCGTTCAACCACGCTGAACTGCTCGATCTCGCGCTCCAGCACCTCGCGGGAACGACGCACCAGAATCCCCTGCTCTTCCAGCGGGCTGATCAGGTCCAGCAAACCGCCGACATCTTCGATGGCCGCCTCGCGCACAATCTCGAATTGCTCCTGGGCCACCAGCGTACCGCCACCGTCACGGGTGAACAGTTCCGTCAGCAGCGCGCCGTCTTCGGCGTAGCTGACGATATGGCTGCGCGCCACGCCACCACGGCACGCTTCAGCCGCCGCATCCAGTAGCTCCGCCTGATAGTTGCTGCCCAGTCGCTGCAAATGCGCCGGGACTTGTTGCGGACGCAGCTCGCGAACCAGCCGACCGTTTTCATCGATCAGGCCCAGGTCCGCGCCGAACAGCAGCAGTTTGTCCGCACCCAGGTCGATGGCCGCGCGCGTGGCGACGTCTTCGCATGCGAGGTTGAAGATCTCACCGGTTGGCGAGTAGCCCAACGGCGACAGCAGCACGATGGAGCGCTCGTCCAGCAGACGGTTGATGCCCTTGCGGTCAACCCGACGCACTTCGCCGGTGTGGTGATAGTCGACGCCTTCCAGCACGCCGATCGGCCGCGCCGTCACCAGGTTGCCGCCCGCCACCCGCAGGCGCGAGCCCTGCATTGGCGATGAGGCCATGTCCATGGACAATCGCGCTTCGATGGCGATGCGCAGCTGGCCGACCGCATCGATCACACATTCAAGGGTTGCCGCATCAGTGATGCGCATCCCGTGATGGTAATGCGGGGTCAGGCCGCGCGCAGCGAGGCGGGTTTCGATTTGCGGACGGGAGCCGTGAACCAGCACCAGGCGCACACCGAGGCTGTGCAACAGCACCAGGTCATGGACGATGTTGCCGAAGTTCGGATGCTCAACGCCGTCGCCAGGCAGCATGACGACAAAGGTGCAATCGCGGTGGGCGTTGATGTAAGGCGAAGCGTGACGAAGCCAATTAACGTATTCGGGCATGAACCTGGGCCTGTAATAAATAGCAGCCAAAAAATGGGCGAAACTGAAAACGCACAGCGGGCTGATGGTTATCGTCGGAACAGGCTTGGCGACACGCGCGCTCTCCTCATGAATACGGGTTGGGACACTGACAATTTACAAGTCTTGTCAGCCATGACACAGCCCCTGTGGGAGCGGGCTTGCTCGCGAAGGCGTCGTGTCAGACACCCAAACTTCGACTGACACACCGCATTCGCGAGCAAGCCCGCTCCCACAGGATGGTACTCAACTTTCTGACATGGGCGTTTTGGCCGGTGTCAGGCAGTAATGTTCAATCAATTGCCGTAATAGATGCACGGTAGGCTGCAAACGTGACATTTCGAGGTATTCCCCCGGTTGGTGCGCGCAGGCGATATCGCCCGGGCCCAGCACCAGTGTTTCGCAGCCAAGACGCTGAAGATAAGGCGCTTCGGTGCCGAACGCTACTGCTTCGGCAAGATGCCCGGTCAGCTTTTCAGCCACCCGGACCAATTCGGCGTCCTCGTCTTGCTCGAACGGCGGCACTTCAGGAAACAGCGGCGCGTAGCTGATCTTCACCTGATGGCGTTCGGCAATCGGGTTGAGCCTCTGCAGAATGGCCGAACGCAGCGCTTCAGGGTCCATGCCCGGCAATGGCCGCAGGTCGAATTCCAGCGAACATTGGCCGCAGATGCGGTTGGGGTTGTCGCCGCCATGGATGCAGCCGAAATTCATCGTCGGCGTCGGTACACCAAACTGGGGATTACGGAATTCACGCTGCCACAACAGGCGCAGACCACGCAGTTCGCCGATGGCATCGTGCATGGCTTCGAGGGCGCTGTGGCCCAGGCGCGGGTCCGAGGAATGGCCGCTCTGCCCGAGGATGTCGATGCGCTCCATCATGATGCCTTTGTGCATGCGGATCGGCTTGAGGCCGGTCGGCTCGCCAATCACTGCCGCACGCCCCAACGGACGGCCGGCTTCGGCCAGGGCGCGAGCTCCGGACATCGAGCTTTCTTCATCGCAGGTGGCGAGGATCAGCAGCGGTTGCTTGAACGGCTGACTCAGCAAAGGAATCACCGCTTCGATGGCCAGGGCGAAAAAGCCTTTCATGTCGCAACTGCCCAGGCCCACCCAACGGCCATCAACTTCGGTCAGCTTCAACGGATCGGTCTGCCACAACGCACCATCGAACGGCACCGTGTCGCTATGCCCGGCCAGCACCAGGCCGCCGGGGCCGGAACCGAAACTGGCGAGCAAGTTGAATTTGCCGGGGCTGACCTGCTGGATGTCGCAGGCAAAACCCAGGTCACCGAGCCACGTCGCCAGCAAGTCGATGACCGGACGATTGGATTGATCAAGGCTGGGCTGAGTACAGCTGACCGACGGCGCGGCAATCAGCGCAGCGAACTGATCTTTCATGGACGGCAAAGGCATCGCTGACTCCCACTCGCGAATTGAAGACCATCATAGAACCATCTGGCGACAGGAATAAACCGCCGCGACGCGTAGGTTTTACCAGTGCTGTACACTGCACGACCTTGGCAGCCACACATTCCCCCCGGCTGCGCTCCCGATCCTGGATTTTCCGGCCATGCAGAAAGAAACCGAAATCAAACTCCGCGTCAGCCGAGAAACCCTCGCTGCCCTGCGCGAGCACCCGCTCCTGAAAAAACGTAACAAAAGTGGCTGGGAACGCCGTGAGTTGATGAACCAATACTTCGACACGCCAGAGCGCGACCTGGCCCGCGCCAAGGTTGCCCTGCGCCTGCGCAAGGATGGCGAAGAAGTCATTCAAACCCTCAAGACCCGTGGCCAGAGTGTCGCCGGTCTGTCCGAGCGTAACGAGTACGATTGGAACCTGCCCAAAGCCAAGCTCGACGTGAAGAAACTCGACGGCGAATGCTGGCCAGAAGAATTGGCCGATCTGGACAAGAAAACCCTGAAACCGATTTTCACCACCGATTTCGTTCGCGAACGCGCTGAAATCGCCTGGGGCCGTGGCAAGACCAAAGTGGTCATCGAAGCTGCGCTGGACCTGGGCCACGTGGTAGTCGACAAGCAGAAAGAAGAAATCTGCGAGCTGGAACTGGAACTGCGCGAAGGCGAGCCGGCTGCCCTGCTGGAGTTGGCCGCTGAACTGGCCGCGACCTTGGCCCTGATGCCGTGTGACATCAGCAAGGCCGAGCGTGGTTATCGCTTGTACGACGCCAACAGCTATTCGTTGAGCCTGCCGGCCCCGCAAATCACCGCCGAAACACCGCTGGATGATGCGTTCGCCGCGCTGAGCTGGCATTTGCTGAGCAGCAGCCAGCGTCTGGCCGAGCAGTATCGTTTCAACGGCCACTGGCGCCTGTTGCAGGACTGGGTCGAGAACCTCGCTGAATTGCGCGCCTTGCTCAGCAGCCTGGGCCAGGCCGCACCGCGTCAGTCGACGCACGATCTGCGCGTCGCACTGGATGCCTTGCTCGAAGACTGGCGTCCACTGGTGCAAGCCGGTATCGACGACGAAGACGTGCGCAAAGCTGCGCCGGAGCAGTTCCTCGAAGAACTGGAAGACCCACGTTGGGGCCTGTTCTCGCTGAACACTTCGCGCTGGTTGCTGGCCCGCACCTGGGCGGCTGATCGCAACGTCCGTGGCAATCGCCAGGGCGCTGCGCAATTGGGCAGCTGGTTGCCGCGCCTGCTGGGTGAAGAAGCGACGTCCCTGCAATTGCAGCGTTACCAGCAACAGCCGGAAGATCTGGCCGAGCAACTGCCGCGCATCGAACGCATCCAGGCCTGGCTGCACCATGCCCGTGGCGTGCTGGACATCCCGGAAATGGATCGCCTTTACGGTGAGCTGAAGCAACTGGCGCAACTGGCTAACGAACCGATCACCGATGAATCGCTGGACGCGCGCAAGCAGCAGGCGATTGCGGTTTATCAGAATCGTGCCTGGAAAATGCTGCTGCGTATGTAATGACGCCTTCGCGAGCAAGCCAGCTCCCACATTTGATCTTCAGCGAACACAAAATATGTGTACGACAGAAAACCAAATGTGGGAGCGGGCTTGCTCGCGAATAAGCCAGCACATTCACCACAAAATTTCAGACCGGCAAACTGGTGGTGGACTTGATCTCCGACAACGCCACAATCGAGTTAACTTCCTGAATCCCCGTCACCATCGACAGCTTTTCAAAGAAAAACCGCTCATACGCCTCAATGTCCGCCGTGACGATCCGCAACAAGAAATCCACCGACCCCATCAGTACATAACACTCCAGCACTTCGGGAAAGCCGCGAATCGCCTCGGTGAACTCGGTGAAGTTCGAACGCCCGTGCGCATTGAGTTTGATCTCGGCAAAGATCTGCGTGTTAAGGCCGATCTTCTTCCGGTCAAGCAACGTCACCTGCCCCCGAATGATCCCCTCCTCCTTCATCCGCTGAATCCGCCGCCAGCACGGCGACTGCGAAAGCCCCACCTGCTCGGCGATCTGCGCGCTGGAGAGCGAAGCGTCTTCCTGCAGCAACGCAAGAATCTTGCGGTCGTAGCCATCCAGCTCGCTGTGCATAAACAAACCCGTTATTGAAAGACAATCGAATCAAGCAATTCGAAAAATAACAAATATGGCCAATCATAGATAAGAAATGCCCCGCAGCGAATGTAAAAATTCCTCCACTGATTTGGAGACCGACCATGCCGCACCTGGAAGCCGTGACCACCTCGCCTACCCGCGCCGATGTCTGGAACGCCGGCAACGCTCATTGCCGCGTTCATTACCAACTGCAGGCCGAAGCCGAGCCGGACCTGCTGTGCCGGGCCCTCAACTTTTTCGCTTTACAGTTTTTGACGCCGCAACAAGTCATCGCGCAGCGGACGGATGATCTGATGTCGATCGACATCGTCATGGACGGGCTGAGCTGGCATCGAGCCGAAGTGATTGCGGAAAAATTACGTAACCTGATCAGCGTGTGTTCGGTCGAGCTGCAAGCGGCTGATTCCATGCGGGATGCACCGGCTCAGGCGGCAGGCTGACAAACCTCGACACGGCTTCGTCGGGTAGTGGCCCAACGGTCGGCGGGTCCGCGACTATCCTTTGCGAACTGTTGTTCATGAGGAGCCCGCATGTCCGTTCAACTTGCCATTCAGGACCGCTGGCTGGATCTCAATGATTTGCTGCGTGAACTGGTCGCCCAGGGCTTTATCAGCCAGGACTCGGCCGAACACGCGCTCAATGCCCGCCGCCGGCATGCCGCCAATGGCCAGATGCATCCCCTGGAGTTCATCGCCAGCCAGCACCTGGACGACCTCAGCCGTCCGGGCAAACACCTCGACCTGGAAAGCCTGACCCTGTGGCTGTCACAACAGGCCGGCCAGCCGTACTTGCGCATCGACCCGCTGAAGATCAACGTCGCGGCGATTACGCCGCTGATGTCCTACGCCTTCGCCCAGCGCCACAGAATCCTGGCGGTGTCCATCGACCGCGACGCGGTGACCGTGGCCAGCGCCCAGCCTTACGTCAACGGCTGGGAAGCTGACCTGACCCACGTGTTGAAGCTGCCGATCAAACGCGTAGTCGCCAACCCGGTGGACATCCAGCGCTTCAGCGTCGAGTTTTTCCGCCTGGCCAAATCAGTCAGCGGGGCGACCAATGCCGATCAGCAAACCAACACCCTGGGTAATTTCGAACAACTGCTCAACCTTGGCGCCAGTGATCAGGAACCGGACGCCAACGACGCGCACATCGTCAACATCGTCGACTGGCTGTTCCAGTACGCGTTCCAGCAGCGCGCCAGTGATATCCACATCGAACCCCGGCGCGAGCAAGGCACGGTGCGTTTCCGCATCGACGGCGTGTTGCACAACGTCTATCAATTCCCGCCGCAAGTGACCATGGCGATCGTCAGCCGCTTGAAAAGCCTCGGCCGGATGAACGTCGCGGAAAAGCGCAAACCCCAGGACGGTCGGGTGAAAACCAAGACCCCGGACGGCGGCGAAGTCGAGTTGCGGCTGTCGACCTTGCCGACGGCGTTCGGCGAAAAAATGGTCATGCGAATTTTCGACCCGGAAGTGCTGCTCAAAGATTTCGATCAGTTGGGTTTCTCCGCCGAAGACCTGCGCCGCTGGCAGGACATGACGAGCCAGCCCAACGGCATCATTCTGGTCACCGGGCCCACGGGTTCGGGGAAAACCACCACGCTGTACACCACGCTCAAGAAACTGGCGACGCCGGAGGTCAACCTCTGCACCATCGAAGACCCGATCGAGATGGTCGAACCGGCGTTCAACCAGATGCAGGTGCAGCACAACATCGACCTGACTTTCGCCGCTGGCGTGCGCGCGCTGATGCGGCAGGACCCGGACATCATCATGATCGGCGAGATCCGCGATCTCGAAACTGCGGAAATGGCGATCCAGGCCGCCCTCACTGGCCACTTGGTACTCTCGACCTTACACACCAACGATGCGCCGAGCGCCATCAGCCGCCTGCTGGAACTCGGCGTGCCGCATTACCTGATAAAAGCCACGGTACTCGGCGTCATGGCCCAGCGCCTGGTCCGCACTTTGTGTCCGCACTGCAAGGCACCGCTGACGTTGAGTGAAGAAGACTGGCAAACCCTGACCAAACCCTGGCAGGCGCCGTTGCCCGGCAATGCCCAGCGCGCCATCGGTTGCCTGGAGTGTCGCGACACCGGCTACCGCGGCCGCGCCGGGGTGTACGAAATCATGCAACTGACTGACGGTGTCAAAGCACTGATCAATCCCGACACCGATTTGCTGGCGGTGCGGCGTCAGGCGTTCAAGGAAGGCATGCGCAGTTTGCGATTATCGGGGGCGCAGAAAGTGGCCGCGGGCTTGACGACGATCGAGGAGGTATTGCGAGTAACGCCGCAGAGCGAACAAAAGTAGGCGCGGCCATCACGGAACTGGATCGGGGAAATGGCGATCCAACCCCGTAGTTAATCAGTGGAGTCACCCATCATGCGTCTCAAACTTGCTGTCGCTACCATCGCCCTGTTGTCCCTTCCAGTCGGTTCGGCGATGGCCGATAGCTTTTGGCGTAACGTCATTTCGTCCGGTGCCACCACCGGTTCGACCTACCTGACCTTCAAGGATCACAAGCTGATCGTTGCCGCGCAGGACGATGCCGGCAGCTTCGTCGCCAGCGACGGCGGCATCCGCGGTCCTTATCTGGAAGCGGCAATGCAGAAAGTCCGCGCCGACAATCCGGGCCTGCAGGCGACGGACATGGAACTGGCGAACGCGATCCTGGCGAAGAATGCCGTGGCTTCGGAATAAGCTTCCCAGCTGAATAAAAATGCCGCTCACATGAGCGGCATTTTTTTGCCTCTACACAAATCTAATGTGGGAGCGGGCTTGCTCGCGAATGCGGTGTAACAGTCAATGATAATGTCGACTGATCTACCGCATTCGCGAGCAAGTCGAATCGTCGCACCGCCGCTCCCACAGGGGGGTTGTGTTGCCTTGGAGATCAGCGGTAATCGTCGACCGGGACACAGGCGCAAAACAAGTTGCGGTCGCCGTACACGTTATCCACCCGATTCACCACCGGCCAATACTTGTGCGCCTTGGTGTGCGCATCCGGCGTTACCGCTTGCTCGATGCTGTAAGGCCGCTCCCAAACCCCGGTGATATCGGCCAGGGTATGCGGCGCTCGCTTCAGCGGGTTGTCTTCGGCCGGCCAGTTACCGTTCTGCACCTCGGTGATTTCCGCGCGAATGCTCAGCATCGCGCTGATAAACCGGTCCAGCTCAGCCTTTGACTCACTCTCGGTCGGTTCGACCATCAGTGTCCCCGGCACGGGGAACGACATGGTCGGCGCATGGAAACCGTAATCCATCAGGCGCTTGGCCACGTCCTCTTCGCTGATCCCGGTCAGCGCCTTCAGCGGCCGCAAATCCAGGATGCATTCGTGCGCTACCCGCTCGTTGCGCCCGGTGTAGAGCACCGGGAACGCCCCGGACAAATGCTGCGCCAGGTAATTCGCAGCGAGGATCGCCACCTCGCTGGCGTCCGCCAACTGCGGCCCCATCATGGCGATGTACATCCAGCTGATCGGCAAAATGCTCGCGCTGCCCCAAGGCGCCGCGCTGACCGCGCCGTTCTGCGGCAGCGGTCCTTCAATCGGCACCACCGGGTGATTGGCGACGAACGGCGCCAAGTGCGCGCGCACGCCAATCGGGCCCATGCCGGGCCCGCCGCCGCCATGAGGAATGCAGAAGGTTTTGTGCAGGTTCATGTGGGACACGTCGGCGCCAATGTCCGCCGGCCGCGCCAATCCGACTTGCGCGTTGAGGTTGGCGCCATCCATGTACACCTGGCCGCCGTGGCTGTGGATAACTTCACAGATTTCGCTGATGCCTTCCTCATACACGCCGTGAGTCGACGGATACGTCGCCATCAGGCAGGCGAGTTTGTCGCCCGCCTCCGCAGCCTTGTCTTTGAGGTCATCCAGATCGACGTTGCCCGCCTCGTCGCACTCGACGATCACCACGCGCATCCCGGCCATCTGCGCCGAGGCCGGGTTGGTGCCGTGGGCCGAGGAAGGAATCAGGCAGATGTCTCGCGCCCCTTCATGACGGCTCTCATGGTATTTGCGGATTGCCAGTAGCCCGGCGTACTCACCTTGCGCGCCGGAGTTGGGTTGCATGCAGATCGCGTCGAAACCGGTGATCGCGCAGAGCCAGCGCTCCAACTCCTCGATCATCAGCGAATAGCCCACTGCCTGCTCTTTCGGCACAAACGGGTGCAGGTGGGCGAACTGGGGCCAGGTGATGGGGATCATCTCGCTGGTGGCATTGAGTTTCATGGTGCAGGAACCCAGAGGAATCATTGACTGGTTCAACGCCAGATCTTTGTTTTCCAGTTGCTTGAGGTAGCGCAGCATCTCGGTTTCGCTGTGGTGGGCGCTGAACACCGGATGACGCAGATAAGGCGAGGTGCGCAGCAGTCCTGCTGGAATCCCGGCAGACAGCACTTCCGCGTCCAGCTCGTCGACGTTCAGCCCGTGATCGGAACCGAGGAACACATCGAACAGTTTCGCCACCGTGGTTTCGTCAGAGGTTTCGTCGAGGCTCAGTCCCAACTGCCCGCGCCCGAGAATGCGCAAATTGATCCGTGCAGCCTGGGCACTTTCGATGATTGCCGTCTGTGTGCCACCGACCTCCAGCGTCAGCGTGTCGAAAAAGTGTTTGTTGAGGCGGGTGATGCCGTGGCGCTCAAGGCCGGCGGCGAGGATGCAAGTCAGCCGATGGACACGCAGGGCAATCTGCTTCAACCCTTCCGGACCGTGGTAGACCGCATAGAAACTGGCGATGTTGGCCAGCAACACCTGGGCGGTGCAGATGTTCGAGTTGGCCTTCTCCCGGCGGATATGTTGTTCGCGGGTTTGCAAGGCCATGCGCAACGCGGTGTTGCCGCGAGCATCTTTCGAGACGCCGATGATCCGCCCGGGAATCGCCCGTTTGTACTCATCGCGGCTGGCAAAAAATGCCGCGTGCGGCCCGCCGTAACCCATGGGCACGCCAAACCGCTGGGACGAGCCGAACACCACGTCGGCACCCAATTCCCCCGGCGGGGTCAGCAACAACAGGCTCAACAGATCCGTCGCGACACAGGCCAGCGCCTGCTGGGCATGTAGATGATCGATCAATGGCCGAAGATCGCGGATCTCGCCGTGGGTGTCGGGGTATTGCAGCAGCGCGCCAAACACCTGGTGCTGTTTCAAGTTATCCACAGCGTCGATGATCAGCTCGAAACCGAAGCCTTCGGCTCGGGTTTGCACCACGGAGATGGTTTGTGGATGGCAATTTTCATCGACGAAGAACAGATTGCTTCTGGACTTGGCGACCCGCTTGGCCAGCGCCATGGCTTCCGCCGCCGCCGTGGCTTCATCGAGCAGCGAGGCGTTCGCCAGTTCCAGGCCCGTGAGGTCGATGGTCAATTGCTGGAAATTCAGCAGCGCTTCGAGCCGGCCTTGGGCGATCTCCGGTTGATAAGGCGTGTAGGCGGTGTACCAACCGGGATTTTCCAGCACGTTGCGCAGAATGACGGTGGGTGTGAGGGTGCCGTGGTAGCCCATGCCGATCAGGCTGGTCCAGACCTGGTTCTGCTCGGCGTACCCGCGCAACTTGGCCAGCGCGGCTTCTTCGTCTAGAGCGGGCGGTAAATCGAGCGGCCGGTTCAGGCGGATTCCCGGTGGCACCGTTTGTTCGATCAGCTCGACCCGGCTGCCGAGGCCGAGGCTGTCGAGCATCGCCTGTTGCTCGGCGGCATCGGGCCCGAGGTGGCGGCGAAGAAAGGCATTGGGGTCGCGTAACTGGCTCAAGGACGGCAACTGGGACATGACGGGCTCTCTCTTGACTGGCGCTCAACGTCGATGCAACACGGTCAAACCAGCATAGCAGCCGATGTCGCTGTGCCTCTGACGATCAAAAGATCGCAGCCTCGTTTCACTCGACAGCTGCTACATCCGAATGCGATCCCCTGTAGCAGCTGTCGAGTGAAACGAGGCTGCGATCCTTTTGATCTTGAGAATGAAAAAGCCCCGACAAGTCGGGGCTTTGGGATGACGCTTAAAGCTTACTCGCCGATGGCGGCCTTGTAGCCGGCTGCATCGAGCAGCTTGTCCAGCTCAGCCTTGTCGCTAGGCTTCAGTTTGAAGATCCACGCGCCATATGGGTCGGTGTTGAGCGACTCAGGCGTAGCACCCAGGTCTTCGTTGATCGCGATCACTTCACCGGAAACCGGGGAGTAGATGTCGGATGCGGCTTTAACCGACTCAACCACACCGGATTGATCACCGGCAGCGAAGACTTTTCCGACTTCGGTCAGCTCAACGAACACCACATCGCCCAAGGCTTCCTGAGCGTGATCGCTGATGCCCACGGTGACGGTGCCATCGGCTTCCAGGCGGGCCCATTCGTGACTTTCGGCAAAACGCAGGTCGGCAGGAATATCGCTCATGTTCTGTGTCCTCAAGAGAATTGTCAGCGGTCGTTGCCCGCCAAAAAGGTTAGATCAAGGTTTTGCCATGGCGTACGAAGGTCGGTTTGACCACTCGGACCGGGTACCACTTGCCACGGATTTCCACTTCTGCGCGGTCGGCAGTTGCCATCGGCACGCGCGCCAGTGCTATCGACTTGCTAAGCGTAGGAGAGAAACTACCACTGGTGATCTCTCCTTCGCCAACATTGGCGATACGGACTACTTGATGAGCGCGCAAAACCCCACGTTCCTCAAGGACCAGACCGACCAGTTTGTGCTGTACGCCACCCGCCCGCTCGGCTTCCAGGGCGCTGCGACCGATGAACTGGCGAGTCGCCGGTTCCCAGGCGATGCTCCAGGCCATGTTCGAGGCCAGTGGTGAAACGTCTTGATGAATATCCTGACCGTACAGGTTCATGCCGGCTTCGACACGCAAGGTATCTCGGGCGCCCAGACCAATGGGGGAAATGCCCGCGCCCACCAGGTCGTTGAAAAACCCGGGGGCCTGATTGGCCGGTAGAACAATTTCCAGACCGTCTTCACCGGTATAACCGGTGCGCGCGATGAACCAGTCGCCGTCAGGCTGGCCTTCAAAAGGCTTGAGCATCTGGATCAGGTTGCCGCGGGACTGGGTGACCAATTCGGAAATCTTGTGCCGGGCATGGGGGCCTTGAATCGCCAGCATCGCCAGTTCGGAGCGCTCGTTGAGCTTTACATCGAAACCATCGATATGAGCCTGCATCCAGGCAAGATCCTGATTGCGGGTGGAAGCGTTGACCACCAGCCGATAACCGTCCTCGAGACGGTAGACGATCATGTCGTCGACGATGCCGCCGCGCTCGTTGAGCATGGTGCTGTACAAGGCACGGCCGGGGCTGTGCAGGCGCTCGACGTCATTGGCCAGCAAATGCTGGAGCCAGGCTTTCGCCTGAGGGCCGCTGACATCGATCACGGTCATGTGGGATACATCGAAAACCCCGCAATCGCGGCGCACCTGATGGTGTTCCTCGACCTGCGAGCCGTAATGCAAAGGCATATCCCAACCGCCAAAATCGACCATCTTCGCGCCGAGGGCGAGATGAAGGTCATACAGAGGCGTACGCTGTCCCATGGGTTTCTCCTTCCGGGCGTGGCGAAGGTGCGGGCAAGTGCTTTACGGGCGAAAGCCTTGAAATAGAAGGCTTTCAGCCGATGTCAGCTACTGAGTCCGTAGGACGGACCGCACCGAATGCCGCGCATTGTAGCCTCAAGGTGTAGGACTGACACCTAGGCGTTTCGATGCGCCGAACGTCGAATCAATCCGATGACCGGTAATAGTCCGACCAAAACCAGGGTCAAGGCTGGCAACGAGGCCCTCGCCCACTCGCCTTCGCTGGTCATTTCAAAGATCCGCACCGCCAGCGTGTCCCAGCCAAACGGGCGCATTAGCAGGGTCGCGGGCATTTCCTTGAGTACATCGACGAACACCAGCAACGCAGCGCTCAACGTGCCGGGCAGCAATAACGGCAGATACACTTTGAAAAACAGTCGTGGCCCACTGACGCCAAGGCTACGTGCCGCTTCGGGCAAAGATGGCCGTATTCGCGCCAGGCTGCTTTCCAGCGGCCCGTAAGCCACCGCGATGAAACGCACCAGATAGGCCAGCAATAACGCCGACAGACTGCCCAGCAGCAATGGCTTGCCAGCGCCGCCGAGCCATCCCGACACCGGGATGACCAGCTCGCGATCCAGATAACTGAATGCCAGCATGATCGACACCGCCAGCACCGAACCCGGCAAGGCGTAGCCGAGATTGGCCAGGCTGACACCGGAGCGGATCGCCCGGGTCGGCGCCAGTCGCCGGGCAAATGCCAGCACCAGGGCAACGCCGACGGTGATCAGCGCCGCCATACCGCCCAGGTACAGGGTGTGGACGATCAGCCCGGCGTAACGTTCATCCAGGTCGAAGCGTCCTCGCTGCCAGAACCACACCACCAGTTGCAGCATCGGAATGACGAAGGCGCAGGCGAACACCAGGCCACACCAACTCATGGCCGCCAACGCCTTGAAACCCCGAAGGTTGTACAGCGCCTTGACCCGGGGTCGCTCATTGCTCGTACGGTTGGCCCCGCGCGCACGACGTTCGCCATACAACACGACCATCACCACCAGCAGCAACAGGCTGGCCAGTTGTGCGGCGGTGGAGAGGCTGAAGAATCCGTACCAGGTTTTGTAGATGGCCGTGGTGAACGTGTCGAAGTTGAACACCGACACCGCACCGAAGTCCGCCAGGGTTTCCATCAGCGCCAACGCCACGCCGGCACCAATGGCCGGCCGCGCCATGGGCAAGGCAACGCGCCAGAATGCCTGCCACGGCGATTGACCCAGCACACGCGCCGCTTCCATCAAGCCTTTGCCCTGAGCCAGGAACGCAGTGCGCGCCAGCAGGTAAACGTAGGGATAGAACACCAGCACCAGAACCAGGATCACGCCGCCGGTGGAGCGCACTCGCGGTAATCGCAGCCCGCTGCCGAACCATTCGCGCAGCAGGGTTTGCACGGGGCCGGCGAAATCCAGCAGGCCGACGAAGACGAAGGCCAGCACATAAGCCGGAATCGCAAAAGGCAGCATCAGCGCCCAGTCCAGCCAGCGTCGCCCGGGGAATTCGCAGAGGCTGGTCAGCCAGGCAAGGCTGACGCCAAGGAGCGTGACGCCGAAACCGACGCCGAGTACCAGCGTCAGCGTGTTGCCCAGCAGGCGCGGCATCTGGGTGTCCCAGAGGTGGGACCAGATTTGGTGATCGATGGTTTGCCAGGAGAGAAACAGCACGCTCAGCGGCAGCAGGACCAGCGCAGCGATGGCGAAGACCAAGGGGTACCAGCGGCGTTGGGCGGGGTGGGCCAAGGAAGTTCTCTAGTAAATAGGGGAGCCTACGCAGGTCCGCAGTCAGCTCCAATCTGTGGCGAGGGAGCTTGCTCCCGCTCGGGTGCGAAGCAGCCGCAGGAGGTTATCAGATCATCTTGAACAAGCGGTGTTAGACATTTGGGTTGCTTCGCAACCCAGCGGGAGCAAGCTCCCTCGCCACAGGTAGCCGCCCCCGAAACTACAGTGAAGGTCAGTTCCAGCCCGCCCGATCCATCATCCGGATCGCTTCAGCCTGGCGCTTGCCAGCAATCTCAACCGGCAACGTATCCGCCACAAACTTGCCCCAACTCGCCACTTCCGCAGACGGCTGAACGGCAGGGTTGGCCGGGAACTCCTGGTTCACGTCGGCGAAGATCTTCTGCGCTTCAGCGGTGGTCATCCATTCAACCAAGGCCTTGGCCGCTTCCGGGTGCGGTGCATGCTTGGTCAGGCCGATGCCCGACAGGTTGACGTGGACGCCACGATCACCCTGGTTCGGCCAGAACAGCTTCACCGCCAGGTCAGGTTTTTGCTTGTGCAGGCGACCGTAGTAGTAAGTGTTGACGATGCCCACATCGCATTGGCCCGCGTTGATCGCTTCCAGCACCGCGATGTCATCGGAGAACACATCGGTGGACAGGTTATTCACCCAGCCCTTGAGGATCTTCTCGGTTTTGTCGGCACCGTGTACTTCGATCATGGTGGCCGTCAGGGACTGGTTGTAAACCTTCTTCGCCGTGCGCAGGCACAGGCGACCTTCCCAGTTTTTATCGGCCAGCCCTTCGTAAGTGGTCAGCTCGCCCGGCTTCACCCGAGCGGTGGAGTAGGCGATGGTCCGCGCCCGCAGGCTCAGGCCCGTCCAGGCGTGTGCGGAGGAGCGGTATTGCAGCGGGATGTTGGCGTCGATCACCTTGGAGGTGAACGGTTGCAGGATGCCCATCTGCTCGGCCTGCCAGAGGTTGCCGGCATCGACGGTCAGCAGCAGGTCGGCGGTGGCGTTCTCGCCCTCAGCCTTGATCCGCTGCATCAACGGTGCTTCCTTGTCGGTGATGAACTTCACCTGCACACCGGTTTTCGCAGTGTAGGCATCGAAGACCGGTTTGATCAGCTCGTCGATACGCGAGGAGTAAACCACCACCTCGTCGGCGGCCTGGGCAACGGTGCTGCCGATCAGGGTCAGGGCGAGTGCGGTCAGTAGACGCTTCGGTGCCAACATGGGAGCGGTCTCTCGATTGGGAAAAGTGAGGGCAAATGATAAGGACTCACATTTACCATCTCAATCGATCAGTTGGTGGAGGAGTTACCAGATGTTGCACCACTTGAGAAATGTGGTGGATGTTCCGGCCCCTTCGCGGGCAAGCCCGCTCCCACAAGGATCTCCGGTGTTCACACATATGCATGTACACCACCATACCTGTGGGAGCGGGCTTGCCCGCGAAGAGGCCTTCAGCCGCGAAGAAAATCTCAGGCCTTGGCGAGTGCCGGCAAATCCCCGATCAACCCCAGCGCTTCCCGCACGAACAACGCCTTGGCCTCGGGCATCTGGTCGACGATCTTCAACCCGGTATTACGCAACCAGCGAACCGGCAACGGATCAGCCTGGAACAGACGCTCGAAGCCTTCCATCGCCGCCATCAACGCCAGGTTGTGCGGCATGCGCCGACGCTCGTAACGACTGAGCACTTTCACATCCGCCAACCGCTCACCGCGCTCCGCCGCTTGCAGCAGCACTTCGGCCAGCACGGCGGCATCGAGGAACCCGAGGTTCACCCCCTGCCCGGCCAGCGGGTGAATGGTGTGGGCCGCATCACCGATCAGCGCCAGGCCTTCCGCCACATAGCGCTTGGCATGCCGTTGACGCAGTGGCACGCACACACGCGGGTCGGCGCTGAGCACCGTGCCGAGCCGGCCTTCAAAGGCACGTTCCAGTTCGAGACAGAAACCGGCGTCGTCCAGCGCCATCAGCCGTTCGGCTTCACTTGGGGTGGTCGACCAGACAATCGAACACCAATCCTGCTGACCATCTCGTTCCAACGGCAGAAACGCCAGCGGACCGTTATCGGTAAAACGCTGCCAAGCCGTCATTTGATGAGGTTTGGCACTGCGCACGCTGGTGACGATCGCGTGGTGCAGATAATCCCACTCCCGCGTTGCCACACCGGTCAGGCGCCGAACCGCCGAATTGGCGCCATCCGCCGCAATCACCAACGGCGCACGCAAGGTGCGGCCATCGGCCAGGGTCAGCAGCCAGTCATCGCCGGAGCGGCGCATCTGCTCCAGGCGCGCATTGGCCAGCATCCCTAGGTCGCAATCGTGCAGACGATCCAGCAAGGCATCCTGAACCACGCGATTCTCGACGATATGGCCGAGCACTTCGGCGTGCACACTGGTTGCCGAAAAATGAATTTGCCCGGTGCCGCTGCCGTCCCAGACGTGCATGTCGGTATACGGGCTGCTGCGCCGGCGGGCGATACCGTCCCAGACACCGAGGCGTTCGAGAATCCGATGGCTGGCCGTCGACAAGGCGCTCACTCGCGGTTCGAACGGCGACTGTTCGTCGAAGGGCTTGACGCTCATCGGGCTGCCGTCCAGCAGCAGGACTTCCAGCCCGCTGTCCTGCAACGCCAGCGCCAGGGCGCTACCGACCATTCCAGCCCCGACAATCAGCAGATCTGCGCGCATTTCCATGCTTTAAGCCTGTCTCGCTTGCGGCTTGAGCCGCACGTAAAGGGTTTTTCCGACCCGCGCCACCAGGTTGCCGGCGCCGTCATGAATATCGACCTGCAACTGCGGCAGGTATTTTTCGCCGTCCGCCGTCTGCCGGCGGATCTCGTCAAGCAAGGTCTCGTCGATGCTGAAACGGGCGAACACCGGGCCTTTGCCCGGCGCGATGAAATCGATGTCAGCGGCCTTGTCCCAGACGATGTATTGACGCCCGAGGTTTTCCATCAGCATCAACATGAAAAACGGATCGACCATCGAATACAGACTGCCGCCAAACTGCGTGCCGACATAATTGCGGTTGTACCAGCTCAAGCCCATGGACACTTGAATGTCCCGGAAGTCATCGCTGATGTGCCGCACCCGAACCCCGGCGCCCAGGTATGGCGGATAGAAGGACATAAACCAACGCATCAACCGCGCTTTGCCGAACGTGCCAATCAGCCACTTAAGCATCAGGACGCGTGCCCAGTCCCATGGCCTGTCGGGCAAACCAGCGTTTGGCCGGTGGCAGCAGATCGAGGCCGAGCAGGCCTATATTGCGGCCAAACGAAACCAAAGGCTGGGTGCTGCCGAACAAACGGGTCACCTGATCGGAGAAGCCCACGGTCAGGTTCTGATCCATGCGCTGACGCTCGCGATAGGCCTGCAAGGTCGCGAAGTCGCCGGGGGATGTTTCGCTCGCCAGCAGCGCATCGGCCAGAGCCTGAGCATCACGCAGCGAGAGGTTGAAGCCCTGACCGGCAATCGGGTGCAGGCTGTGGGCGGCGTTGCCAAGGATCGCCAGATGCGGACGCACCTGCTCTTCGGCTTCGATCAGCGTCAACGGATAAAGATGCCGCGCGCCCACCTGTTTCAAAGTGCCAAGGCGATAACCGAACACGCCCTGCAACTCGCTGAGGAAGCTCTTTTCATCGAGGGCCGCCAACCGTTGCGCGTCCATGCCCAATCGGGTCCAGACCAGTGCGCAACGGTTTTCCGGCAATGGCAACAACGCCATCGGGCCGTCATCGGTGAAGCGCTCAAAGGCCATGCCGTTGTGCGCTTCGCTCGGCGTGATGTTGGCGATCAGCGCGCTCTGGTTGTACGGACGCTTTTTGATGCCGATCCCCAGTTGCTCGCGCAGGCCCGAACGGCCGCCATCAGCAAGCACCGCAAGGTCACATTCCAGAAGGGTTTCATCGTTGAGGGTCAGGCGATAGCCATCGGTCAACGGCTCCATGCGCGTGACTTCCGCCGGGCAACGCCAGGTGACAACATCCTTGTCCAGTCCCTGCCAGAGGCATTGGCCGAGCCAGGCGTTTTCCACCACATAACCCAGCGCTGGAACGCCCTCTTCCATCGCTGACAATCGTGCCGTGGAGAAACGCCCACGGTCGGAGACATGAATCTGTTTGATCGGCTCGGCGCGGCGGGAAATTTCCTGCCACACGCCCAACCGTTGATAAATCTGCTTGGCACCGTAAGACAGCGCCGAAGAACGGGCGTCGTAGCTCGGTTGATAGGTGTGGCCGGGGGCAAAGGGTTCGATCAGCACGATCTTCCAGCCACGGGCCTTGGCCCCGGCCTGCAACGCCAACGCCAGGCTGGCGCCGACCAGACCACCACCGATAATTGCCAGATTGACTCGACTCATGCGGCTTGTGCCCGCGCGGCGGCCATCAAGGCCTCGATTTCGGCGACCGTTTTCGGTACGCCTTGGGTCAGGATTTCACAACCGGTTTTGGTGACCACCACGTCGTCCTCGATGCGTACGCCAATGCCGCGCCATTTCTTCGCTACATTCTGGTTGTCCGGGGCAATATAAATACCCGGCTCCACGGTCAGCGCCATGCCGACTTCCAGCACGCGCCACTCGCCGCCGACCTTGTACTCGCCGACGTCATGCACATCCATGCCCAGCCAATGGCCGGCGCGGTGCATGTAAAACGCCTTATAGGCTTCGCTCGCGATCAACTCGTCGACGTCGCCCTGCAACAGGCCCAATTTCACCAGCCCGGTGGTAATCACCCGGACCGTGGCTTCGTGCGCCTGATTCCAGTGTTTGTTCGGGGCGATTTCGGCGAATGCGGCTTCTTGCGACGCCAGCACCAGCTCGTAAATCGCTTTCTGCTCCGCTGAATACTTGCCGTTGACCGGCCAGGTGCGGGTGATGTCGCTGGCGTAGCAGTCGATCTCGCAACCGGCGTCGATCAGCACCAGGTCGCCATCCTTGAGCACCGCGTCATTCTGCTGGTAATGCAGGATGCAGCTGTTGCGCCCCGCGGCGACGATCGAGCCGTAGGCCGGCATCTTCGCCCCGCCCTTGCGGAACTCGTAATCAAGTTCGGCTTCAAGGCTGAACTCATGCAGCCCGGCCCGGCTGGCCTGCATCGCCCGGATATGCGCCTGGGCGGAAATCCGTGCGGCTTCGCGCATCACCTTCACTTCTGCCGCCGATTTATACAGGCGCATGTCGTGAAGCAGATGATCCAGGGCAACGTATTCGTTCGGCGGCTGGGCGCCGAGGTGCGCTTTAGAGCGGATCACGTTGATCCACTCCATCAGGTGCCGGTCAAATTCCGGGTTGCTGCCCATGGCCGAATACACCCGGTCGCGCCCTTCGATAAGGCCCGGCAGAATGTCGTCGATGTCGGTGATGGGAAACGCGTCGTCGGCGCCGAAGTCGCGGATCGCGCCTTCCTGGCCGGCGCGCAGGCCGTCCCACAACTCGCGTTCGGCATTGCGTTCACGGCAGAACAGAATGTATTCGCCATGTTCGCGGCCGGGCATCAGCACGATGACGGCCTGAGGCTCGGGGAAGCCGCTGAGGTACTGGAAGTCGCTGTCCTGACGGTAGACGTGCTCGACGTCACGGTTGCGAATGGCCACCGCGGCGGCGGGCAGAATGGCGATGCTGTTGGGTTCCATCTGCGCCATCAGGGCCTTGCGGCGACGGCCGTATTCCGATTTCGGGATATGAATCATGGGCAGATGGCTTTCCCTGGCTCGCGATTAATGCAACGACGGCTTGGCTGCAGCCGGTGCATCTGCTTTTTTGGTTTCGGAGAACAGCAGCAGCGGCGCAACGCGCAGGTATTCCATCACTTCCATGTAGTCGCTTTCGCCGTCTTCGGACTCTTCCAGGGCGTCTTGCACCTGGGAAATGGCGGCCAGATCCTGCAACACTTCGGTGGCTTCAGTGCTCAGCATGCTGCTGTCACGGCAGTTCAGGCCGAAACCGCTGAGGAAGCCCTGGCACCATTGGCCCAGTGCAGCGGCACGGTCAGCCAGCGGTTCGTCATCGGTTGGCAGCAGCAGAACGACGGTCACGTCGTCGCCGGTGAGTTCGCCTTTGACCATCTCTTGCAGGCCGATCAGGGCATTGCGGACATTGTCCTGTGGCTCGGTTTCGAGCAGCTCGGCGGCATCGATCAGCCATTCTTCTGCATTGAAACCGGCACCGGCGCAACTGCGGCCGAGCAGCAGGCCATGCAGTTCGGCAGGCGAGACGTTATGACCGCTGGAAGTCAGCAGTGTGGCGAAGGCTTGGTACGGAGAATTCTGAATGGGCATGGGCAGCTAGGCGCCAGACGGCGCTATGTCTAGAATGAAGGCCTTGTATCCTACATCGACAGACTCGCCAAGACTATTAAAGGCTGTCCGCCCGTTACCACCCATCAGACTATTCAGTGGACACAATGGAAGACACCGACCTGCAAGCACTGATGGCCAGACTCGAACTGCTAATTGATCGGGTCGAGCAACTTAAGAGTCAAAACGGACTCCTATTAGCTCAGGAAAAAACCTGGCGCGAGGAACGCGCTCACCTCATTGAAAAGAACGAAATCGCCCGGCGTAAGGTCGAATCAATGATTTCGCGCCTCAAGGCCCTGGAGCAAGACTCATGAGTTCAAGCAATAGCGTTACCGTGCAGATTCTCGATAAAGAGTATTCGATCATTTGCCCCCAGGAAGAGCGCAGCAATCTGGTGAGCGCCGCCCGTTACCTGGACGGCAAGATGCGCGAAATTCGCAGCAGCGGCAAAGTCATCGGTGCCGACCGTATCGCCGTGATGGCCGCGCTGAACATCACCCACGATCTTCTGCACAAGGAAGAACGCCCGGATGTGCAGGCCAGCGGCTCGACTCGCGAGCAGGTTCGCGACCTGCTGGATCGCGTCGATCTGGTGCTCGCCACCGATCCGGACGTCACCAAGGGCTGAAACGTGAAATCGCTTGGGGTATACTCGCAACACTCCCTGGGGTGCTTGCCAGTTGGCGATGTCCCTGAGCCGATTTGCTATACCCTGGAGGTTGCACGTTGGGCTGGTGTGCATGTCCGCTAGACGGAAAGCCTTAAAGCCTACTGCATCTTCCACCTTGAACTTTCGGGTTCAAGGGCTAAGTCGACAGCGGTACATCCGGGGAGCCTGATTCCAGTCCGATGCCGGTTTAAATACCGGCATCGGCTTTTTTACGGGTACGCTTTATGTATCCGTCCTGTCGAAGCCTGAATCCATGACCGAACCTGCGCTGCTGCCCCGCCCGCAACTTCGACGCATGCTGCGCAAGGCCCGCCGCGCACTGACACCGAGTCAGCAGCGCCAGGCTGCTCGCGGGCTGTACAAACAATTGGCCCAGCACCCGCTGTTTCGTCGCGCAAAACACATCTCTCTTTATCTGCCCACCGACGGCGAAATCGACCCGCGCGTGCTGCTGCGCGCTGCGCAACGTCGGGGCAAGGCGACTTACCTACCGGTGCTCAGTGCCTGGCCGCGAACCAAAATGGTGTTCCAGCGGATTCGTCCTGGTGAAAAGCTCAAGCCCAACCGCTTTCGTATTCTCGAACCCCGGCACAACCTCGCTCGCCAACGCAAAGTCTGGGCGCTGGACCTGGTGCTGTTGCCACTGGTGGGGTTTGACGACGTTGGCGGCCGCCTGGGAATGGGCGGTGGCTTCTACGATCGAAGCCTCGCCTACCTGGCGCGCAGAAAAAACTGGCGCAAGCCGACGCTGCTGGGGCTGGCCCATGAATGTCAGAAGGTAGAACGATTGGCGCAGGCGAGCTGGGATGTGCCGTTGCAAGGAACGGTGACCGACAAGGCGTGGTATTTCGCAGGTTAGACGCCACCCGAATCAGCGGCGTCCGAAAGACAGGCTCAGCGCTTGAAGGCCGACGGCTGTTGTTGCTGCGCGATTTCGATCGGCGCGTCGGTCTTGTTGTTCCACAGGCTTTGGGCATAGCCGGTGGTCACGACGCCGAGGCCGAACAAAATAACCAAAATCCATAGTAAATCCGGTTTGCGTTTCATCGATTGCCCCCCAAAGGCACATCAACACGATGACAGCAGCGGTTTCCGTTGTAGGTGTAGGCCGTGCAGCAGCGTCAAGCTTAGAAGGCCGGCATTTTGCGGCAACGTGAACTGACACGCAAACGCTGGCGTCAACCGACTGTCGGTTTGTCATAAAATTGCCCGACAACTTGCCCACTCACCTCGCAAGGAGCAAAAACCATGGCCTACTGGCTAATGAAATCCGAGCCCGACGAACTCTCGATCAAAGACCTTGCGAAGCTTGGCAAAGCGCGCTGGGACGGGGTTCGCAACTATCAGGCGCGTAACTTTTTGCGGGCGATGGCGGTGGGCGACGAGTTTTTCTTCTATCACTCCAGCTGCCCCGAGCCCGGGATTGCCGGGATCGGAAAGATTGTTGAAGCGGCTTATCCGGACCCGACGGCGCTGGAGCCTGAAAGTCATTACTACGATCCAAAGGCCACGGCAGAGAAAAACGCCTGGAGCGCGATTGATGTTGCGCATGTCGAGACGTTTGCGAAGGTGTTGAAGCTGGATTATTTGAAGCAGCAGACGGCGTTGGCGGAAATGCCGTTGGTGCAGAAGGGCTCACGACTGTCGGTGATGCCGGTAACCGCTGAGCAGTGGGCGGCGGTGATTGCGTTACGGGTTTGAGCCTGTAGCGACTGCAGAAATGCCTTCGCGAGCAAGCCCGCTCCCACATTTGGTCCTGTGCCGAATGCAAAATTTTCAACCACTGGAGATCTAATGTGGGAGCGGGCTTGCTCGCGAAGACGTCAGCCCGGACAGCGAATGACTTATTGAATGATGAGGTTGTTGAACAACAAATCCTCAACCACCGGCTTGCCGGTCTCATCGTTCATCACTTGCTGAGTCTGCTTCAAGGCTTCCTGACGCAGCTTTTCCTTGGCTTCAACGTTGCTCATGGCTTCGGTCGTCTGCTGCGCAAACAACGCCACCAGTTGATTGCGGATCAACGGCTCGTTGGCCTTCACCGCTTTGGTCGCCTCTTCACCGGTCACCCGCAAGGCCACATCGGCCTTGTAGACCTTGAGCTTCGGCGTACCGTCCAGCCCGTAGTTGCCCACGAACGGCGGACTCAGGGTGATGTAATTGACCTTCGGAGCTTCACCTTCTTTGGCTTCTTCGGCCATCGCTGCCACGGGCAGAGAGAGGGCCAGCAACAACATGATCCACGCTTTCACAATTCGCTCCTTATCCGGTTTGCGGCCTAGCATAACGACCCGCCGCTCAAGCACAAGCTTATGGCTGGCTATCAGGGTCGGGCATGCTCGTTGACCCATCGACTCACACACCTACACTTATCGGCCATCACTCTCAAAGGAATAGCCCTGATGAAAGCCGTGCTGTGCAAAGCCTTCGGCCCTGCCGAATCGCTGGTGCTGGAAGACGTCGCCAGTCCTGTCGCGAAGAAGAATGAAATCCTGCTGGATGTGCATGCCGCCGGGGTGAATTTCCCGGACACGCTGATCATCGAGGGCAAATACCAGTTCAAGCCGCCCTTCCCGTTTTCCCCGGGCGGCGAAGCGGCTGGCGTGGTCAGCGCAGTGGGTGAAAAGGTCAGCCACCTCAAGGTCGGTGACCGGGTCATGGCCCTGACCGGCTGGGGCAGCTTCGCCGAACAAGTCGCCGTGCCGGGCTACAACGTGTTGCCGATCCCGCCATCGATGGACTTCAATACCGCCGCTGCTTTCAGCATGACCTACGGCACATCGATGCACGCACTCAAGCAACGTGCCAACCTGCAACCGGGTGAAACCCTGCTGGTGCTCGGCGCTTCCGGGGGTGTCGGCCTGGCCGCCGTAGAAATCGGCAAAGCCATGGGCGCCCGCGTGATCGCCGCCGCCAGCAGCGCTGAAAAACTCGCGGTGGCCAAGGCGGCCGGCGCCGACGAGTTGATCAACTACAGCGAAACCAGCCTCAAGGACGAAATCAAACGCCTGACCGACGGCCAAGGCGCCGACGTGATCTACGACCCGGTCGGCGGTGACCTGTTCGATCAGGCCGTCCGCGCCATCGCCTGGAATGGTCGGCTGCTGGTGGTGGGTTTCGCCAGCGGACGGATTCCGGAATTGCCGGTGAACCTGGCGCTGCTCAAGGGGGCGGCAGTGGTTGGTGTTTTCTGGGGTTCGTTTGCCCAACGTCAGCCGCAGGACAACGCGGCAAACTTCCAGCAATTGTTTGGCTGGTTTGCCGAGGGCAAGCTGAAGCCGCTGGTGTCGCAGGTGTATCCGCTGAGCAATGCGGCGCAGGCGATTAATGATCTTGGCCAGCGCAAGGCAGTCGGGAAGGTGGTGGTTCAGGTTCGCTGAGCCTGAAAAAAAGCGGCCTGGATAATCCAGGCCGCTTTTTCATTGTCGGAGGCTAGAGCAACTTCCGGATATCTTCCGAAACCCCCGCCCTACTGCAGATCGAAATGCGTCATCAACGGCCGCCCGAGACGTTTCCCACAACGTCCTTCACTTATACCTGTGCGACATGTTCATAAAGGAACACGCGATCTCCCACATTTCCGCTGTTTGGTCGATGCGAACCGGTGCTATTTTCGGTAACGAAACTGTAACATTCGCATCCGCAGTCAAAACAAGAAATCTGGAGCTCTTGAATGTTTGCTTTCTTTCGTCCTGCCGCACATCAGGCTCCATTGCCTGAAGAAAAAATCGACAATACCTACCGACGCCTTCGCTGGCAGATCTTCGCCGGTATCTTCATTGGCTACGCAGGTTATTACCTGCTGCGCAAAAACTTCTCCCTGGCCATGCCCTACCTGATCGAAGAGGGCTATACCCGCGGCGAGCTGGGCCTGGCCTTGTCGGCGATTGCCATCGCCTACGGCTTGTCCAAGTTCCTGATGGGCATTGTTTCCGACCGCTCCAACCCGCGCTTCTTCCTGCCATTCGGCCTGCTGGTATCGGCCGGCGTGATGTTCATTTTCGGATTTGCGCCTTGGGCGACGTCCAGCGTGACCATCATGTTCATCCTGCTGTTTATCAACGGCTGGGCCCAGGGCATGGGTTGGCCGCCAAGTGGACGGACCATGGTCCACTGGTGGTCGCAAAAGGAACGCGGCGGCGTAGTGTCCCTGTGGAACGTCGCGCATAACGTCGGCGGCGGCCTGATCGGCCCGCTGTTCCTGCTGGGCATGGGCTTGTTCAATGACTGGCACGCAGCGTTCTATGTGCCGGCGGCCGTTGCCATGGCGGTGGCGGTGTTTGCCTTCGTCACCATGCGTGACACACCGCAATCGGTTGGCCTGCCGCCGATCGAGAAGTACAAGAACGACTACCCGGAAGGCTACGACGCCAGCCACGAAGAAGAATTCAGCGCCAAGGAAATCTTCGTCAAATACGTACTGCGCAACAAAATGCTCTGGTACATCGCCATGGCCAACGTCTTTGTCTACCTGCTGCGCTACGGCGTGCTGGACTGGGCACCGACCTACCTCAAGGAAGCCAAAGGCTTCAGCGTGGACAAAACGTCGTGGGCGTATTTCCTCTACGAGTGGGCAGGTATTCCCGGGACACTGTTGTGCGGCTGGATGTCGGACAAGATCTTCCGTGGTAACCGCGGCCTGACCGGCATGGTGTTCATGGCGTTGGTGACCGTGGCGACGCTGGTCTATTGGCTCAACCCGGCCGGCAACCCGACTGTCGACATGATCGCGCTGATCTCGATCGGGTTCCTGATCTACGGTCCGGTGATGCTGATCGGCCTGCAAGCGCTGGAACTGGCGCCGAAAAAAGCCGCCGGTACGGCAGCGGGTTTCACGGGTCTGTTCGGGTATCTGGGTGGTTCGGTCGCGGCCAGCGCAGCGATGGGCTACACCGTGGACCACTTTGGCTGGGATGGCGGTTTTGTACTACTGATCGGCGCGTGCCTGCTGGCGATGGCCTTCCTTGCGCCGACGCTGTGGCACAAGCAAGTCGCCAGTCAGAGCCGCGAAGCAATCGCCTGATCGGCTTTTGATTGGCAGCGCTTGAGCCGCGCCTCCAGATTCCGGTCTGGCATGGCGTGGCTACGCAGGGCGTTGGCGGTCTGCTCGACATAATCGCGAGTGGTGCCGTAACGCCCGCAAGCGTTTTCGAACACGTGGCTCAGCACGTGATCCGGCAAGTTGCCCGCATAGCTGGGCAAGTGCCGCTCCAATACAAATCCCAATGCCTGAACCTGGCTTCCGTCTTCGAGACGGCAGTTGAGCCAGTGCGGGCGATAGGACGGGAACGGCATTTCGCGCTGCCAAAGCGCATAAAGCGAGGCTTCCAGTTGCTCTTCGGGCAAACGATAGGCGAAGCCGCTGCAAGAACCGCCGCGATCCAGGCCAAAGACCAGACCAGGGACTTCCGGCGTGCCGCGATGTTCGTGGGACCACAGGTACAAGCCGCGATGGTAGCCATGCACTCGACCGCGCATTCGCTCCACCGCCGCGCATTCAGGACGCCAGATCAGCGAACCATAGGCGAACAACCAGACCGGCCCGCCCTTGTGACGCGCCATGGTCGACTGCATCGAGCTGAGCAATTGTTCGTGCGTAAGCTGCGGCCCCAGATCGAGCCGCGGAGGGTAAGCCAGATTCAAGAATGAAGATTCAATGGCGCTCATGGCGAATAGCGTTCAGCTCCCCGCGAGTGAAGAATTACTTAATAGAACGCACCGCTGTAACAATAAGGCACATATGTTTTAAGGCAATTTAAGTGCCATGGCACAGTTCTTAAATAATTGCCTTGTTGGATATAACCTACCGGTATTTATGTAAATGTATAAATACCGATCGGCTATATGGGAAGTTATAACGCTTAAGACCTTGGATCAAGATCGTGGATCAAGATCGCGGCTCAAGAGCGCGGCGCGTACGCAAACACGTCAGCACGCATCTGATGCGCATCCATCCCCGCTTCAACCAACGCATCCAGCGTGCCGTACACCATGGCCGGAGAGCCGCTGGCATATACATGCAAGGATTTCAGAGCAGGGAAATCCTCACACACCGCCTCGTGCAGCATCCCGCAACGCCCTTGCCAGCCGCATTGATCGCTGACGACCTTATGCAGGAACAGATTCGGCAGTTTCAGCCATTCGTCCCAATGCTCGATTTCATAAAAGTCTTCTGGCCGACGCACGCCCCAATACAGATGCACCGGGTGTTTGAAGCCCGCAGCCCGGCAATGTTCGATCAGACTGTGGATCTGGCCCATGCCGGTGCCAGCGGCGATCAGCACCAGCGGACCGTCCGGCAATTCGGCCAGATGGGTATCGCCGAACGGCATCTCGACCCGCACCAGCGGGTTGCGTTGCAGTTGTTTGATCAAGTTCTGCGCACTGCTTTCGCGCGCCAGCACATGGATTTCCAGATCTCGCCCGGCATGGGGTGCCGAGGCCAGGGAGAAGGCCGATTTCTCGCCGTTCTCACGCTCGATCATCAAATACTGGCCGGCGTGATAACGCGGCGGCTTGCCGGCCGGCGCTCGCAGATGCACGCGAAAGGTATCGCCGCCCACGTCCCTGCATTCAATGACCTGACACGACAAGCTGCGCACCGGCAGTTCTCCCAGCGCGAGCACGCCATCCCACAGCACGATGCAGTCTTCCAGCGGCTCTGCTATGCAAGTGTAGAACTCGCCATGGTCGCGCACATGCCCGGCCTGTTCGACCCGACCTTCCACCAGCAACGCCGCGCACACGTGGCAATTGCCATTGCGGCAGCTTTGCGGGCATTCATAGCCCAGGCGCCGCGCGCCATCGAGAATCCGCTCGCCGGGCAGAATCTGTAGCACCGCTCCGGAGGGCTGCAAAGTTACACGCATCAATCTATTCCTAACTGATTCCAGATGGCATCGATCCGCTGGGTTACGGCGTCGTCCTTGACGATCACCCGGCCCCACTCGCGAGTGGTTTCGCCCGGCCATTTATGCGTGGCATCGAGCCCCATCTTCGAGCCTAAGCCTGAGACCGGCGAGGCGAAGTCGAGGTAGTCGATCGGCGTGTTGTCGATCATCACCGTGTCGCGCTTGGGGTCCATGCGCGTGGTGATGGCCCAGATCACGTCATTCCAGTCCCGCGCATTGATATCGTCGTCAGTGACGATAACGAACTTGGTGTACATGAACTGTCGCAAAAACGACCAGACACCGAGCATTACCCGCTTGGCATGGCCCGGATACGACTTCTTCATGGTCACGATGGCCATGCGGTACGAGCAGCCTTCCGGCGGCAGGTAGAAGTCGGTGATTTCCGGGAACTGCTTTTGCAGGATCGGCACGAACACTTCGTTCAGCGCCACGCCGAGAATCGCCGGCTCATCCGGCGGACGGCCGGTGTAGGTGCTGTGGTAGATCGGTTTGATCCGGTGGGTGATGCGCTCGACGGTGAACACCGGGAAGCTGTCGACTTCGTTGTAGTAACCGGTGTGGTCGCCGTACGGGCCCTCATCGGCCATTTCGCCCGGATGGATCACGCCTTCAAGGATGATCTCGGCGGTGGCCGGCACTTGCAGGTCGTTGCCGCGGCATTTCACCAATTCGGTGCGGTTGCCGCGCAGCAGACCGGCGAAAGCGTATTCAGAAAGGCTGTCCGGCACCGGCGTGACGGCGCCGAGAATGGTCGCCGGGTCAGCGCCCAAGGCCACGGAGACCGGGAACGGCTGGCCGGGATGCTTCTCGCACCACTCACGATAATCCAGTGCGCCGCCACGGTGACTCAGCCAGCGCATGATGACTTTGTTGCGGCCAATGACTTGCTGGCGGTAGATGCCGAGGTTCTGGCGGTCCTTGTTCGGACCTTTGGTGACGGTCAGGCCCCAGGTGATCAGCGGACCGACGTCGCCCGGCCAGCAGGTCTGTACCGGCAGCATCGCCAGGTCGACATCGTCGCCTTCGATGACCACTTCCTGGCACACCGCGTCCTTGACGACTTTCGGCGCCATCGCAATGATCTTGCGGAAGATCGGCAGCTTGGACCACGCGTCCTTCAGGCCCTTCGGCGGCTCAGGTTCTTTGAGGAAGGCCAGCAGCTTGCCGATCTCGCGCAGTTCGCTGACCGCCTCGGCGCCCATGCCCATGGCGACCCGCTCGGGGGTGCCGAACAGGTTGCCGAGCACCGGAATGTCGTAGCCGGTCGGGTTTTCGAACAACAGCGCCGGGCCTTTTGCCCGCAGCGTGCGATCACAGACTTCGGTCATCTCCAGCACTGGAGAGACGGGGATCTGGATGCGTTTCAACTCTCCGCGCTGCTCAAGCTGCTGCACGAAATCCCGAAGATCCTTGAATTTCATTGACGATGGCACCCCTAAAATAGGCGTACATCCTACCTGCTATGCCGTCCGCTGGCAGCTTATCGCTGCTTACCTGGCCGCATTTGCGTTGCCATTGCCCAGTGTCGTCCGGGCTTGCAAGCGGTTGAACAGCGGCTCAAGCACCGGCGCGATCACGCGCGCACCAACCTCCGACAGGTGATTATCGTCGGTGTACAGCGAGTGGCCGTCGAGCTCGGCGCGGCACAGGCCCGCTTGATCACACAGCAACGGCGCCGGATCGACCACGTTCACGCCCGGGTTGGCGGCCGCTATTTGCGCGAACAGTTGGCTGATGAACGCCTGACGCTTGAAGTGCTCAGCCACTGCCAGGCCGACGTCCTCGGTCGGACGATGCAACATGGCCAGGCGGCTGAGGCGGTAAGGCGGGCTGAACGGTTGCAGCGGCGCCTCCTTGATCAGCCAGACACGATGCCCGCCACTTCGCAACTGCCGGACGGTCGCCTGTAATCTTTCGGCGAGTTGCTGCTCGGCATTGGCCCGGTCATAACGACCCTGGGAATTTTTCAGGGCATGCCCGAGATCGCCTTTCGCATCGCCATAGAGATACAGGCTCCAGCGCGCGACCAGCACCACGTCGCCCACCGCTTGCGGCTTCAAGGCCTGCTCGACCCGGCGATTGAAGCGGACGCACCGTTGATCGTGCTCGAGCCCTTTCACCGGGATGCAGCCCGCAGAGCTGGTGAGAATCACGCTGATGCCATGTTTTTGCGCTCCCTCATCGAACACCGGGATCAGCGCGGTGGCGTGACTATCGCCCCAGACCAGCACCCGAGACGCTTTCGCTGGCGCCCCGTAGCGACAGAAAAGTTTGTCGTCAGGGGTCTTGTCGTCAGCCAGGCAGCGCATCAGTTCCGGTCGCCACTCCTTCGCCTTGGCGTACTGCAACGCTTGATCGGACAGGCGCGAGGGCAAGCCATCGGTCCAGCGCAGCGCTTGACCGGCCAGACCCAACACCAGCACACCGACACCCGCCGCCAACAGAATCTGCCGACGCCCCGCCAACAGCCGTCGTTCACGGAACGGCGTCTCGACGAATTTCCACGACAAGTAACCCAGCACCAGGGTGAGCAGAATCAAGCCGGCAATATCAAACGGACCGGGCTCCTCGACACTGGCGTAGCTGGCGAAGACAAACACCGGCCAATGCCACAGGTACCAGGAGTAGGAAATCAGCCCGAGCCCGACCAGAACGCGACTGGCCAGCAATCCGCCGACCAGGGTCTGCCGGTGGCCGTTGGCCCAGATCAGCGCAACCACGCCCAGGGTCGGCAGCAACGCTGCGGCACCGGGGAATGCCGTGCCTCTGTCGTAGCCCACAATCGCCAGCAGAATCATCCCGAACCCGGTCAGGCTGACCACTTGAGCGCCAGCGGTGGTCAGGCGCCATTGGCCTCTGGGCGCAACCGCCAGCATCGCGCCGGCCAACAGCTCCCAGGCACGCATCGGCAGCAGGAAAAACGCTTTTTCAGGGTGATGCGCAACGGCCCAGACACTGAGCCCGAAGGACACCAGCAACACCGCGAACAGCGCCAGACGCCAATGCTTGAGACGACTCGACAACAGCGTCAGCAACAGCGGGAAGACAATATAGAACTGCTCTTCAACCGCCAGCGACCACGTATGCAGCAACGGCTTGAGATCCGAAGCAACGTCGAAGTAGCCGTCCTGACGCATGAACAGGATGTTGGAAACGAACATCACCTGGTAACGCACCGAGCGCCCCAGTTCTTCATAGTCCTTGGGCGCCAGCAGGAACCAGCCCACCGCCAGCACAGCAACGAACATCGAAAATAGCGCGGGGAGAATTCGCCGGGCACGACGGGCCCAGAAATCGACAAAGCTGAAGCGCCCGGCCTGACGCTGGTTCCAGATGATCGAGGTGATCAGGAAACCGGAAATCACAAAGAAGATGTCCACGCCGACGAATCCGCCGGTAAACCCTGGAACACCAAAATGGAACAGCACCACGGCAATCACGGCGATTGCGCGTAAGCCGTCGATGTCCCTTCGATAAGCAAGCGTGCTCATAAACAGTAAGGCCAGTCAGTTGATTGTTTTTTGTTTTCTAACTGACCGGAGTTAATCACAAACCTTCCATTTTTCTTGCAAAAAAAATGGCGTCCCGAAGGACGCCATTTTTTGCGGTTTGAAAACCGTCTTACTTACGCTTCATCGACAAGAAGAACTCGTCGTTGGTCTTGGTCGTTTTCAGTTTGTCGACCAGGAACTCGATGGCAGCGATTTCGTCCATCGGGTGCAGCAGCTTGCGCAGGATCCACATACGCTGCAACTCGTCGTCGGCCGTCAGCAACTCTTCGCGGCGGGTGCCGGAACGGTTGATGTTGATGGCCGGGAAGACGCGTTTTTCAGCGATACGACGGTCCAGAGGCAGTTCCATGTTGCCGGTGCCTTTGAATTCTTCGTAGATCACTTCGTCCATCTTCGAGCCGGTTTCAACCAGCGCGGTGGCGATGATGGTCAGCGAACCGCCTTCCTCGATGTTCCGTGCGGCGCCGAAGAAACGTTTCGGTTTCTCCAGGGCGTGGGCATCGACACCACCGGTGAGCACTTTGCCGGAGCTCGGGATCACGGTGTTGTAGGCGCGAGCCAGACGGGTGATGGAGTCGAGCAGGATCACCACGTCCTTCTTGTGTTCGACCAGGCGCTTGGCCTTCTCGATCACCATTTCGGCAACCTGCACGTGGCGGGTTGGCGGCTCGTCGAACGTCGAGGCAACCACTTCGCCGCGCACGGTGCGCTGCATTTCGGTCACTTCTTCCGGACGTTCGTCGATCAGCAATACGATCAGATGAACTTCAGGGTTGTTACGAGCGATGTTGGCTGCGATGTTCTGCAGCATGATCGTTTTACCGGCTTTCGGCGGTGCAACGATCAGACCGCGCTGGCCTTTGCCGATCGGGGCGCACAGGTCGATGACTCGACCGGTCAAGTCTTCGGTGGAACCGTTGCCGGCTTCCATCTTCATGCGCACGGTCGGGAACAGCGGGGTCAGGTTCTCGAAGAGAATCTTGTTTTTCGCGTTCTCGGGACGATCGTAGTTGATCGTGTCGACCTTGAGCAGCGCGAAATAACGCTCGCCTTCCTTGGGAGGGCGGATCTTGCCAACGATAGTGTCACCGGTGCGCAAGTTGAAGCGACGGATCTGGCTCGGCGAGACGTAGATATCGTCAGGGCCGGCGAGATAGGAAGCGTCAGCAGAGCGGAGAAAGCCGAAGCCGTCCTGGAGAATCTCCAGCACGCCATCACCGGAGATTTCCTCGCCGCTTTTAGCGTGCTTTTTGAGCAGGGAGAAAATCACGTCCTGCTTGCGCGAACGGGCCATATTTTCTATGCCCATCTGTTCGGCCAATTCGAGCAGTTCGGTAATCGGCTTTTGCTTGAGTTCAGTCAGATTCATATAGGAATGACGTAATCATTTATGGAGGGGGGGAAATTAAGCTTTTGGCTTAATGAGGCCGCGCCGCAGAGAAGGCGACAGGATCGCGTACTTATTCGAAAAGGAGTGCGTCGGCGACGGCTAGCAGGGGGCAGTGGAGAAACCAGTGCGGGGCCGAATGTACCACCTGAGTTTCGGAGCGTCTAGCCCTCAATAACGAAAAGGCCCCGCAATATGCGGGGCCTTTTCATGACGCTTTATAACAACGCTTAGATGTTGGCGTCGAGGAAGGCAGCCAGTTGCGACTTCGACAGTGCGCCGACCTTGGTCGCCTCAACGTTGCCGTTCTTGAACAGCATCAGAGTCGGGATACCACGCACGCCATGCTTGGCCGGGGTTTCCTGGTTCTCGTCGATGTTCAGCTTGGCAACGGTCAGTTTGCCTTTGTAGGTTTCAGCAATTTCGTCCAGGACAGGAGCGATCATTTTGCAAGGGCCGCACCATTCAGCCCAGTAGTCGACCAGTACAGCGCCTTCGGCCTTGAGTACGTCGGCCTCGAAGCTAGCGTCGGTGACGTGTTTGATAAGATCGCTGCTCATGGAAGTCTCCAGGTTGTAAGCAAAAAAACGTGGCCCATCATAGCCGCCCTTCCCTCGTTCAGGAAGGTGCAGTTGATTGAGTCTCGCTATGGTGCCGCATGACTTTGGGTATAGCTCAAGTCACGGGGTGGCGGGAGCGACGAAGGCAATTCCGGTGCGCAGGGCTGCATTGCGCACATGCTCCTGCATGGCCTTCTGCGCCGCGCCGGACGAGCGCCGGGCCAGCGCGCGGAGGATTTTTCGGTGTTCCTGCCAGGTTTCCATGGCGCGTTCGGCCCGGATGAACGGTAGCTTCTGGCTCTCCAGAAAAATGTCGGCGCTGGCGGTGAGGATGCTCAGCATCGCCTGATTGCCGCTGGCCAGCAGGATGCGTCGGTGAAAATCGAAATCCAGTCGCGCCGCCGCTTCGAAGTCACCGACCTTCAATTCGTTGCGCATGGCGGCCACGTTGTCTTCCAGCGTATCGAGCTCGTGCGTGCTCAGGGTCACCGCGGCCAAGCCGGCGGCAAACCCTTCCAGGGCATAGCGCAACTGGAAAATATCCAACGGCGATGCCTGGGCCGCGAATGGCCAGCTCAGCGCCCCATCGCCACGCGGCAAATCGACCGGCGACTGCACAAACACGCCCTTGCCCGGCTGGATGCTGATCACGCCCAACGCACTCAATGACGACAGCGCCTCACGCAGCGACGCGCGGCTGACTCCCAATTGCACCGCCAGATCCCGCTGCGAAGGCAAGGCATCGCCCGGTGCGAAACCCTGCTCGGCGATCAGTTTACGGATGGCTTGCAGCGCCACTTCAGGTACGGCTCGAGAGATCGAATTCATGGTTTTTCAGACGAACCAGGACAATGAGCGGCTAGTTGTAAAGCTATTCGCAGCGCCCGGCAAGTCGTGCCCCATGGGAGTTCGGCACGTTTCACGGATGCGCTATGAGGGTGCGAAACGCCCTTGCACTGTTCAGACCAGTAAGACCGAACGAATCCAGCAAAACCGTGGCCTGGGACACCCAAAACCACTTCTTGGCATGGCCCATGCTCTGTCGATCCGCAGAAATCACTTCTCGCCGATCCGGAGATTTGCCATGACCCTGCGTTACAGCGCCCTTCTCACCGCCCTGTTTGCCAGCCTGATGCTGAGCCAGGCGCCCGCTCACGCCGACGGCCTGGAGGATGTGGTCAAACGCGGCGTCCTCAAGGTGGCGGTGCCTCAGGACTTCCCGCCGTTCGGCTCGGTCGGCCCGGACATGAAACCTCGCGGCCTCGATATCGACACCGCCAAGCTGCTGGCCGACCAGCTCAAGGTCAAGCTTGAGCTAACGCCGGTCAACAGCACCAACCGCATCCCGTTCCTGACCACCGGCAAGGTCGATCTGGTGATCTCCAGCCTGGGCAAGAACCCCGAGCGCGAGAAAGTCATCGATTTCTCCAGCGCCTACGCGCCGTTCTACCTCGCTGTGTTCGGCCCGCCCGACGCCGATATCAAAGGCCTGGACGACCTCAAGGGCAAAACCGTCAGCGTCACCCGGGGCGCCATCGAAGACATCGAGCTGACCAAAGTCGCTCCCGAAGGCGTGACCATCAAACGCTTCGAAGACAACAACTCGACCATCGCCGCGTACCTCGCCGGGCAAGTCGACCTGATCGCCAGCGGCAACGTGGTGATGGTGGCGATCAGCGAGAAAAACCCGAAACGCGTGCCCGCGCTGAAAGTGAAACTCAAGGATTCGCCGGTCTACGTCGGCGTGAACAAGAACGAGCCGGCGCTGCTGGGCAAGGTCAATCAGATCCTCGCCACCGCCAAGACCGACGGCGCGCTGGAAAAGAACTCCCAGACCTGGCTGAAAGAGCCGTTGCCGGCCGATCTCTGATCGTCGCCCGAGAGACTTGATATGGCCTATCAGTTCGACTTCCTGCCGGTGGTACAAAACACCGACCTGCTGCTGCGCGGCGCATTGTTCACCCTTGAGCTGACCGCCATCGGTGCGGTGCTCGGGGTGGGACTGGGCATTGTCGGGGCGCTGGTGCGGGCATGGAACATTCGCCCGTTCTCAGTGATCTTCGGGGTCTACGTCGAGTTGATCCGCAATACGCCGTTCCTGGTGCAGCTGTTTTTCATCTTCTTCGGGTTGCCGTCGCTGGGCGTGCAGATTTCCGAATGGCAGGCAGCGGTGCTGGCGATGGTGATCAACCTCGGCGCCTACTCGACCGAAATCATCCGCGCCGGCATCCAGGCGATTCCCCGAGGACAGCTGGAAGCGGCGGCGGCTTTGGCGATGAGCCGGTTCGAAGCGTTCCGCCACGTGATCCTGCTGCCAGCGCTGGGCAAGGTCTGGCCGGCACTGAGCAGCCAGATCATCATCGTCATGCTCGGCTCGGCAGTCTGCTCGCAGATCGCCACCGAGGAATTGAGCTTTGCCGCCAACTTCATTCAGTCGCGCAACTTCCGCGCCTTTGAAACCTATGCCCTGACCACGCTGCTGTACCTGTGCATGGCACTGTTGATCCGTCAGTTGCTGAACTGGATCGGTCGTCGATTCATTGCAAGGAGCAGCCAATGAGCGATTTCACCTTCTGGGATGTCGTGCGCAACCTGCTCACCGGCCTGCAATGGACGCTGGCGCTGTCACTGGTGGCATTTATCGGTGGCGGGCTGATCGGTTTGCTGATCATGGTCATGCGCATCTCGAAAAAGCCCCTGCCGCGCAACGTTGCCCGCACCTACATCGAGCTGTTCCAGGGCACGCCCCTGCTGATGCAGCTGTTCCTGGTGTTCTTCGGCGTGGCGCTGGCCGGCGTGGAGATTTCGCCATGGATGGCGGCGGCACTGGCCCTGACGCTGTTCACCAGCGCCTATCTGGCGGAGATCTGGCGCGGCTGTGTCGATTCAATTCCCAATGGTCAGTGGGAAGCCTCGTCGAGCCTGGCGCTCAATCCGCTGGAGCAATTGCGCTACGTGATCCTGCCGCAAGCGCTGCGGATCGCCGTGGCGCCCACCGTGGGTTTCTCGGTGCAAGTGGTCAAAGGCACCGCCGTGACCTCGATCATCGGCTTCACCGAACTGACCAAGACCGGCGGCATGCTCGCCAACGCGACCTTCGAACCCTTCATGGTCTACGGCCTCGTGGCCCTCGGTTATTTCCTGCTCTGCTACCCCTTGTCCCTCAGTGCGCGCTACCTGGAAAGGAGACTGCATGCCTCTGCTTAGAATTTCCGCCCTGCATAAATATTACGGCGACCACCATGTACTCAAAGGCATCGACCTGAGCGTCGAGGAAGGCCAGGTCGTGGCGATCATCGGCCGCAGCGGTTCGGGCAAATCCACCTTGCTGCGCACCCTCAATGGCCTGGAATCGATCAACGACGGCGTGATCGAAGTCGATGGCGAATACCTCGATGCCGCCCGCGCCGACTTGCGCAGCCTGCGGCAAAAAGTAGGGATGGTGTTTCAGCAGTTCAACCTGTTCCCGCACCTGACGGTCGGCGAAAACGTGATGCTCGCGCCGCAAGTGGTGCAGAAAGTCCCGAAGGCCAAAGCGGTCGAGCTGGCTCGGGAGATGCTGGAACGGGTCGGGCTGGGGGAAAAGTTTGATGCCTTCCCGGATCGATTGTCGGGCGGGCAGCAACAGCGAGTGGCGATTGCCCGGGCTTTGGCGATGTCGCCCAAAGTCTTGCTGTGCGACGAGATCACCTCGGCGCTGGATCCGGAATTGGTCAATGAGGTGCTGAGCGTGGTTCGGCAGTTGGCCAAGGAAGGGATGACGCTGATCATGGTCACTCATGAAATGCGCTTTGCCCGTGAGGTTGGGGATAAGTTGGTGTTCATGCATCAGGGCAAGGTGCATGAGGTGGGGGATCCGAAGGTTTTGTTTGCGAATCCGCAGACGGCGGAGCTGGCGAATTTCATCGGGACGGTGGAAGCGGCGGTCTGAAAGATCTCTGGAACCAGCGATGCCGCCTTCGCGAGCAAGCCCGCTCCCACAATTAACCGAGTTCCTCAGCCAGAACGCGATCAACTGTGGGAGCGGGCTTGCTCGCGAAGAGGCCATCAGCAGCACTGCAAATGTCCCCGCGCCAAAAGATCGCAGCCTTCCACAACTCCTGCGCGTTGGCGTCAGCGTTTGATCGTGGCACGATGTCGAGGTTATCGACCGAGACCCCATGACCATGCCGCAATCCCAAGCCAAGAATCTGTCCTTGATCGCCGCAATCGACCTGGGCTCCAACAGCTTTCACATGGTCGTGGCCAAGGCCCAGAACGGCGAAATCCGTATTCTCGAACGTCTCGGGGAGAAGGTGCAACTGGCCGCCGGCATCGACGAAGACCGCCAGCTCAACGAAGAATCGATGCAGCGCGGGCTCGATTGCCTGAAGCGTTTTGCCCAACTGATCAACGGTATGCCCCCTGGCGCCGTGCGGATCGTCGGCACCAACGCCCTGCGTGAAGCCCGCAACCGCGGCGAATTCATCCGCCGCGCCGAAGAAATCCTCGGCCACTCGGTGGAAGTCATCTCCGGTCGTGAAGAAGCGCGGCTGATCTACCTCGGCGTGTCCCACACCCTCGCCGACACCCCGGGCAAACGCCTGGTGGCCGACATCGGCGGCGGCAGTACCGAATTCATCATCGGCCAGCGCTTCGAACCGTTGCTGCGCGAAAGCCTGCAAATGGGTTGCGTCAGCTACACCCAGCGTTATTTCAAGGACGGCAAGATCACCCCGGCCCGCTACGCCCAGGCGTACACGGCGGCACGGCTGGAGATCATGAGCATCGAACACGCCCTGCACCGCCTGACCTGGGATGAAGCGATCGGCTCCTCGGGCACCATCCGCGCTATCGGCCTGGCGCTGAAAGCCGGCGGTCATGGCACCGGCGAGGTCAATGCCGAAGGCCTGGCCTGGCTCAAGCGCAAACTGATCAAGCTGGGCGATGTCGAGAAAATCGACTTCGAAGGCATCAAGCCCGACCGCCGTGCGATCTTCCCTGCGGGTCTGGCGATTCTCGAAGCGATCTTCGACGCCCTCGAATTGCAACGCATGGACCACTGTGAAGGCGCCCTGCGTGAAGGCGTGCTCTATGACCTGCTGGGGCGTCATCATCACGAGGACGTCCGTGAGCGCACCCTCAGCTCGCTGATGGAGCGCTATCACGTCGATCTGGAACAAGCGGCGCGGGTCGAACGCAAAGCCCTGCACGCCTTCGATCAAGTGGCCAAGGACTGGGACCTGGATGACGGCGTCTGGCGCGAACTGCTCGGCTGGGCGGCCAAGGTCCATGAAGTAGGCCTGGACATCGCTCACTATCAGTATCACAAGCACGGCGCCTACCTGATCGAGCACTCGGACCTGGCCGGGTTCTCCCGCGAAGACCAACTGATGCTCGCGCTACTGGTGCGTGGTCACCGTCGCAATATTCCCCGGGACCGCTTTGCCGATTTTGGCGATGACGGCATCAAGCTGATTCGCCTGTGCGTGCTGTTGCGCTTTGCGATCCTGTTCCATCACATCCGTGGCACCCAGGAAATGCCGCAGGTCGTCTTGCACGCCAAGCGCGACAGCCTCGACGTGTTGTTCCCGGAAAACTGGCTGGACGAAAACCAGCTGACCCAGGCCGACTTCGCCCTGGAAGCGGAATGGCTGACCCGGGTTAGCTTTACCCTGAACGTCCGCTAAACCTGAAATTGAAAAAGGCCTTCTTCGGAAGGCCTTTTTTGTGCCCGCAATTCAGCAGGCGATACACCCCTACTGTGGGAGCGGGCTTGCTCGCGAAGGGGCCCTGTCAGTCAACATTGATGTTGAATGGCACACCGCTTTCGCGAGCAAGCCCGCTCCCACAGGGTTTTTGTGGTGTTATCGGACGGTCAGGATCGGGCTGCCCAAACGCTCCAGCAACGTCGCTTGCGCACTGCGCGGGTTTTGGTTGCCGGTCGGGGTGTTGCGGATGTAGCGACCGTCCGCCTGCAGGCTCCAGCTGTGGGTGTTATCGGTCAGATAAAGCTCCAGCTCTTTCTTGACCCGCATGATCAGCTTCTTGCCCTCCACCGGGAAGCAAGTCTCGACGCGCTTGTCGAGGTTGCGCTCCATCCAGTCGGCGCTGGACAGGAACATCTGCTCTTCGCCGCCATTGAGGAAGTAGAAGACCCGGGTGTGTTCCAGGAAACGGCCAATGATAGAGCGCACGTGGATGTTGTGCGAAACCCCGGCAATGCCTGGACGCAGGCAGCACATGCCGCGTACCACCAGATCGATACGCACCCCGGACTGACTGGCCTTGTACAGCGCGCGGATGATCTTCGGATCGGTCAGCGAGTTGAACTTGGCGATGATGTGCGCCGGTTTGCCGTCGAGGGCGAATTGAGTTTCGCGGGCAATCATATCGAGCATGCCCTTCTTCAACGTGAACGGCGCGTGCAGCAGCTTCTTCATGCGCAGGGTCTTGCCCATGCCGATCAGCTGGCTGAACAGTTTGCCAACGTCTTCGCACAAGGCGTCATCGGAGGTCAGCAAGCTGTAGTCGGTGTACAGACGGGCGTTCGCCGCGTGGTAGTTGCCGGTACCCAAATGCGCGTAACGCACGATCTCGCCGGCCTCGCGACGCAGAATCAGCATCATCTTGGCGTGGGTCTTGAAACCGACCACACCGTAAATCACCACCGCACCGGCCGCTTGCAGACGGCTGGCCAGTTGCAGGTTGGACTCTTCATCAAACCGCGCACGCAACTCGATCACCGCAGTGACCTCTTTGCCGTTACGCGCCGCATCCACCAGCGCATCGACGATTTCCGAGTTCGCGCCGGAGCGGTACAGGGTCTGGCGGACCGCCAATACATGCGGGTCCTTCGCGGCCTGACGCAGCAGGTCGACCACCGGCGTAAACGACTCGAACGGGTGCAGCAGCAGAATGTCCTGCTTGCTGATCACGCTGAAGATGTTCTCGCTGTTCTGCAGCAGTTTCGGGATCTGCGGGGTGAACGGCATGTATTGCAGGGCGCGCTGACTGTCCAGGCCGGTGATGCTGAACAGGCGAGTCAGGTTGACCGGACCGTTGACTTGATACAACTCGGTCTCGTGCAGGTTGAACTGCTTGAGCAGGTAGTCGGACAGGTGTTTAGGGCACGTGTCGGCCACTTCCAGACGCACCGCGTCACCGTAGCGACGGGAGAACAGCTCGCCGCGCAGGGCGCGGGCCAGGTCTTCCACGTCTTCGGTATCGACCGCGAGGTCGGCGTTTCGGGTCAGGCGGAACTGGTAGCAGCCCTTGACCTTCATGCCCTGGAACAGGTCATCGGCGTGCGCGTGGATCATCGACGACAGGAACACATAGTTGTCGCCCGCGCCGCCGACTTCTTCCGGCAACTTGATGACGCGCGGCAACAGCCGTGGCGCCGGGATGATTGCCAGACCGGAATCGCGTCCGAAGGCGTCGATGCCTTCGAGCTCGACGATAAAGTTCAGGCTCTTGTTCACCAGCAACGGGAACGGGTGCGTCGGGTCGAGGCCGATCGGGGTGATGATCGGCGCGATCTCGTCACGGAAATAGCGGCGCACCCAGGTCTTGATCTTGGTGGTCCAGTGACGCCGGCGGATGAAGCGGACCTGATGTTTTTCCAGTTCCGGCAACAGAATGTCATTGAGGATCGCGTACTGGCGGTCAACGTGACCGTGCACCAGCTCGCTGATGCGGGCCAGGGCCTGATGCGGTTGCAGGCCATCAGCGCCGGCCTGTTCACGGGCGAAGGTGATCTGCTTCTTCAGCCCGGCGACGCGGATCTCGAAGAACTCGTCCAGGTTGCTGGAGAAGATCAGCAGAAACTTCAGCCGCTCCAGCAACGGGTAGGACTCATCCAGCGCCTGCTCCAGCACGCGGATGTTGAACTGCAGTTGCGATAGCTCGCGATGGATGTACAGGCTGCTGTCATCCAGGCCGGGTATGGCAATCGCCGGCGCCGCTGTTGCGGGTTCGGTCACCGCCGCGGGTGGAGCAGGCTCCAGCTCCGGCGGGGTCTCGGCGATTTGCTCGACCACCGGTTGAGCTTCTTTTACGGCAACTTCAGTGAGTCCTTCGGTATTCATGGAATGTTCCTGGGAGGGCTATTTCTGCTCTCGTAACAATTGAGCGGCACGCACGGCAAAGTAAGTCAGGATGCCATCGGCCCCTGCACGTTTAAAAGCGGTCAGGGATTCAAGGATAACCCCTTCACTCAACCAGCCATTCTGGATGGCCGCCATGTGCATGGCGTATTCACCGCTGACCTGATAAACAAAGGTCGGCACTTTAAATTCTTCTTTGACCCGGTAAAGGATGTCCAGATACGGCATGCCTGGCTTGACCATGACCATGTCCGCGCCTTCTGACAAGTCCGCCGCCACTTCGTGCAGGGCTTCGTTGCTGTTGGCCGGGTCCATCTGATAGGAGGCCTTGTTGGCCTTGCCCAGGTTCAGCGCCGAACCCACCGCGTCGCGGAACGGGCCGTAATAGGCGCTCGCGTACTTCGCCGAGTAGGCCATGATCCGTACGTTGACGTGATCGGCCAGTTCCAGCGCTTCGCGGATCGCCTGGATGCGACCGTCCATCATGTCCGACGGGGCCACCACCTGAGCGCCGGCTTCGGCGTGGGACAGGGCCTGCTTGACCAGTGCGTCGACGGTAATGTCGTTCTGCACGTAGCCTTCTTCGTCGAGGATGCCATCCTGACCGTGGGTGGTAAACGGGTCGAGCGCGACGTCGGTGATCACCCCCAGCTCCGGGAACTGCGCACGCAGCGCGCGAGTGGCGCGCTGGGCAATGCCGTTCGGGTTCCAGGCTTCGGCGGCGTCCAGGGACTTGAGCTCTGGCGGCGTCACCGGGAACAGCGCCAGTGCTGGAATGCCCAGCTCGACCCACTTGGCCGCTTCTTCGAGCAACAGATCGATGGTCAGCCGCTCGACGCCCGGCATCGACGCCACCGCTTCGCGACGGTTTTCACCGTCCAGCACGAACACCGGCAGGATCAGATCATCGACGGTCAGCACGTTTTCACGGACCAGCCGACGCGAGAAATCATCACGGCGGTTGCGACGCAGGCGGGTTGCAGGAAACAAACGGTTGGCGGGGGTAAAGCTCACGGCAGACTCCTGAGCCCGCGCTGGGGGCGAGCGTGACAGTTATAAGCGGCCATTATGACCAACGTATGACAGTTATGTGCATCCCTGCGTCAAGGGGGCGTTCTCAATTAGTTTCCCCACCGCGTTGTCGCCTTAAAGCGGGCCAGGCAAGGCGCAGGCCGCTGGGAATGGTTGTTCCCTTTCCAAGGCCTGCAACGCAGCATGGCCCGCTTTAAGGCACAACCCGAAGGGCCGGGCCTGCTGTTGTGCAGGGCTGCGTTACTCGAAGCTTATTTGGAATGACCAAACCTCGCTTCTCGCGCCTTGCCCTGCACAACAGCAGACCCGGCGCGGCGGGGAAACTAATTGAGAACGCCCCCTCTAGCCGCATTCCATTGTCCTTGTAGGAAATGTTCACGTCGAGACACATTTGGACACTTTCATGAATGTGCCCGAAGGGTTAGGCTGCGCGTTCATTTCGCCAGCATCCAGACAATGCTCCAACAATTTCTTCAGGAATTCGGCTACTTCGCCCTCTTTCTCGGCACGTTCTTCGAAGGCGAAACCATCCTGGTGCTCGCAGGCTTCCTCGCGTTCCGCGGATACATGGACATCAAGATCGTCACGATCGTGGCGTTTTGCGGCAGTTATGCCGGCGATCAGCTGTGGTACTTCCTCGGGCGCAAACACGGCCGCAAATTGCTCGCGCGCAAACCACGCTGGCAAATGATGGGTGATCGGGCGCTGGAACACATCCGCAAGCACCCGGACATCTGGGTGCTGAGCTTCCGCTTCGTCTATGGATTGCGCACGGTCATGCCGGTGGCGATCGGCCTGTCGGGTTATCCGCCGGGACGTTATCTGCTGCTGAACGGGATTGGTGCAGCGATCTGGGCGGCCGCACTGGCTGCGGCGGCGTATCACTTCGGCGCGGTGCTCGAGGGCATGCTGGGCAGCGTCAAGAAGTACGAGCTATGGGTGCTCGGCGCCCTGCTGGTGCTGGGCCTGGGCTTGTGGCTGCGCCGGCGCTTCAAGAATGCCCGTCTGGCGAAGAAGATCTACGCCGACGAGCAAGCCGAGCTGGCCAAGGCCGCCGAGACTAAGACGCCAATCGAGTGAAACGGTCCCTGCAACAGTAGAGACCGATCCCGCTGAGCAGGCTGTAGCTGAGCAGGCCGATCCAGCCCACCGCGCCGGCCGGCCACAGCCCGACCACCGGCGCCAGCCACACCAGCGGCACATTCGATGCCAGCCGCATCAGCTCCAGCTTCACTGCCTGCGGGCGATTCTCCAGGGCCATGCCCAGCGTAAACAAGCCCAATGCCACCGCGCCCCAGCCCAACACCAACGCTGCGGTGGGCAAACTCGATTCCAGGTTCATCAAGTAGCTGCCCAGCGCAATGTAGACGCAGAACTGCAGCGCCACATACAGCTGCTGACGCCCGTCCAACGGCACCTCGAATTTGCGGAACTGGCTCAGGTCCGGCTTGTTCATCGGGTACCTGGCCGCCACATCCGCTGGCCGCCAACCGGTGCGCATGAACCAGATCCGCAGCTTGTCCCATTTGCTTTCCGCCCGCCGCGCGTCATCCCAGAGTTGCGCGTAGAACTGCACGTTCGCCCACAACGGATTCCAGCTCGCCAACGGCGTGGTCACGCCGAAAATCACCGGTTCGTTGTCGTCCTCTTCCTGGAACGAGCCGAATAGACGGTCCCAAATAATGAACACCCCGCCGTAGTTGCGATCCATGTAGAGAGCGTTCTGTGCGTGGTGAGCCCGATGATTGGACGGTGTGACAAAAAACCACTCGAACCAGCCGAGCTTGGGAATGTGCCGGGTATGCACCCAGAATTGATACAGCAGGTTCAGTGCGGCGACGCTGATGAACACCAGCAGCGGCACGCCGAGCACCGCCATCGGCAGGTAGAAAATCCAGCTCAGCAGGAAGCCGGTACTGGTCTGGCGCAGGGCCGTGGACAGGTTGTAGTCCTCACTCTGGTGATGCACCGAGTGCGCGGCCCAGAGGATATTGCGCTCGTGGCCCATGCGATGCAGCCAGTAGTAGCAGAAGTCGTAGAGGACGAAGGCAAACACCCAGACCCAGACGCTGTCAGGCGAGAGTTCGAACAGCGCCAGATGCTTGAGGGCAAACGCATACGTGACCAGGCCGACGCCTTTGGTCAACAGGCCGGTTGTGGTCGACAACACGCCGGTGCTGATGCTGTTAATCGCGTCCGCCACGCGATAATTGCTTACCCCGCGCCAACGGTCCGCCAGCAGCTCGACGGCAATCAGTACAAAGAAAAACGGCACCGCATACAGAATGAAGTCCATTGACGCGCCCTGATCGGAATCTTGAGGACAGATGCTAGGTGTAGCCGCGAATTAACCCTATGGCAACGAGTGACAAATTAGTGGACATTTAACGCCATGAATCTGGAGAAAAACCCATGAGCAAAAAAATTGCAGTGATCCTTTCCGGCTGCGGCGTGTATGACGGTGCCGAGATCCACGAAAGCGTGATTACCTTGCTGCGCCTGGACCAGCGTGGCGCCGAGGTGCAGTGCTTTGCCCCCAATATCTCGCAATTGCATGTGATCAATCACCTGACCGGCGACGAAATGCCCGAGTCGCGCAATGTACTGGTGGAATCGGCGCGGATCGCCCGGGGCAACATCAAGGATATTCGTGAGGCCAGCGTCGAAGACTTCGACGCGCTGATTGTGCCCGGCGGTTTCGGCGCGGCCAAGAACCTGTCGAACTTCGCCATCGAAGGCGCCGGTTGCACCGTTCAACCGGACGTCCTGGCGTTGACCGAAGCGTTTGCCGAAGCGGGCAAACCGGTAGGGTTGATCTGCATTTCGCCGGCACTGGCGGCGAAAATCTATGGCCCGGGCGTGACCTGCACCATCGGCAACGACGCCGATACTGCTGCTGCCATGAACAAGATGGGCGCCACTCACCAGGATTGCGGGGTGAGCGACATCGTCGAAGACAAAGCCCGCAAACTGGTGTGCACCCCGGCTTATATGCTGGCGCAATCGATCAGCGAAGCGGCGTCAGGCATCAACAAACTGGTCGACCGAGTACTGGAACTGACCCACGAAAACGACGCCTGACCCGATTCAAATGTGGGAGCGGGCTTGCTCGCGAAGGCGGTGTGTCATTCAGCATTGATATCGACTGATACACCGCCTTCGCGAGCAAGCCCGCTCCCACAGGGTCCGTCGCAGTGCTCAGGCTTTGCGGGAAAGCCGGGTCAGTATCCGGTCCAGCGCATTGGCAAACGCTTGCTTCTCGCGCTCACCAAACGGCGCCGGCCCGCCGCTCATCTGGCCCTGTTCACGCAGATCGGTAAACAGGTTACGCACCGCCAGCCGATCGCCCATGTTCTGCGCATCAAACTCCTTGCCCCGTGGGTCCAGCGCGGCGACGCCCTTTTTCACCAGCCGATCGGCCAGCGGTACGTCGCTGCAAATCACCAGTTCGCCTGGCACGGCGTGCTCCACAAGGTAATCGTCGGCCGCATCCGGACCGCTGGGTACCACGATCAGCTTCACCAGGGCCAGCCCCGGTTTGATCTGCGGCTGTCCGGCCACCAGCACCACTTCGAACTGACGCTTGAGGGCGAACTTCACCACCAGATCCTTGGCAGCCCGTGGGCAGGCGTCGGCATCGATCCAGACACGCATCGTGTTTTCCTCTTTTAAAAGCATCGCGGGCAAGTCGAATCGTCGCACCGCCGCTCCCACAGGATACACATCGTCCATGTGGGAGCGTGGCTTGCCCGCGAATGTGAGCGCAGCGAATGCGCTTAAGTAACCTGCACCCGCCGCTTCTCAGCCATCCAGCTACGGCCATACAGCACGATAATCGCAATGATCGCCACCGCCTGAGCACTCAACGAATACGCATCCGCGTGAATCCCCAGCCAGTCGAAATCAAAGAACGGCACCGGCCGCGTGCCGAAGATCCCGGCTTCCTGCAACGCCTTCACGCCATGCCCCGCGAACACCACAGACAGCGCGCACAGCAGTCCGGCATTGATGCTGAAGAACAACGACAGCGGCAGTTTCTGCGAGCCGCGCAGGATCACCCAAGCCAGCCCGACCAGCAACACCAGCGCCGTCGCACCACCGGCCAGCACCGCGTTATGCCCCGCAGGACCCGCCTGCAGCCACAGGGTCTCGTAGAACAGGATCACTTCAAACAGCTCGCGATACACCGAGAAAAACGCCAGGGTCGCAAAGCCGAAGCGTCCCCCGCCGCCCACCAGGCTGCTCTTGATGTAATCCTGCCACGCCGCCGCATGCCGGCGGTCGTGCATCCACACACCGAGCCAAAGCACCATCACGGCGGCGAACAACGCCGTCGCACCTTCCAGCAGCTCGCGCTGCGAACCGCTGACATCGATCACGTATGCCGCCAGCGCCCAGGTTGCCAGCCCCGCCAGCAACGCCAGGCCCCAACCAACGTTGACACTGCGCACTGCCGACTGCTGGCCGGTGTTGCGCAGGAACGCCAGGATCGCTGCCAGCACCAGAATCGCTTCCAGGCCTTCACGCAGCAAAATCAGCAAACCTGAGATGTAGCTCAGGGACCAGCTCAAGCCATCGCTGCCCAGCAACCCGGCGGACTCCTTCAGCTTGGCTTTGGCTGCGTCCAGACGTTCCTGGGCTTGGGCCACCGGTAAACCGTCCTGCAACGACTGACGGTATGCCATCAGGGATTTTTCTGTGTCCTTGCGCACGTTAGCGTCGACGTTGTCCAGCGAACTCTCGACCAGTTCGAAGCCTTCCAGATAGGCCGCTACCGACAAGTCGTAGGCTTGATCGTGATCGCCGGCACGGTAGGCCGCGATGCTTTTGTCCAGGGTGGCAGCGGTGTAGTCGAGCAACTGCGCCGGCCCACGCTTGACCTGCGGCGGTTGCGCCCGCTGCGCACGGAACGTCACGGCGGCTTGCGGGCCGTCGGCAGCTTGTACTTCGGCCGGCGTCTGACGCGCGAGATCGGCGATGTTGTAGGTTTTTTCGGATTTGGCTGCGGCCGGGTCGGCACTGAAGCTGGCGATATAGGTCGCCAAGTCCCAACGCTGGCGATCATCCAGCTGATCGGCGAAGGCCGGCATGTCCGTACCCTCGACGCCCAGGCCCAAGGTGCTGTAGATCGCGTAGAGGCTCAGGTGATCCAGGCGCACCGTGTCACGCAGGTTGGCTGGCGGCGGCGTAAGGCCGACACCCGCCGGGCCATCGCCAGCCCCCCTATCGCCGTGGCAGACCGAGCAATGCTGGGCGTACAGCGGCGCACCACGGGTTGGGTCCGGGGTAATGATCGGCGCCTGGCTGACTTCATAGGTCACGGCCAGTTTCGCACCAAGTTGCCGGGCCTGACGGGCCACGTCCGCGCCGTCCTGACGGGCAGCGATGGCGCTGCGCAGCGTGCTGACGCCCTGCTCCAGCCCGGGTTTTTCAGGTTTGGCCGGCAACGCGGCGATCAAGCCTTGCAAGACCTTGATGAACTCCAGCTGCTCGCGGTATTCGGACTCGTCGATGACCTTACCCGCTTGCACCGTCTGCGGGTAATCCGCGCCGATGTAATCGAGCAAATGCAGGGCCTGCGGCGCGCCTTCCACGGTGTCAGCCAGCAGATTGAAACTGCACAAGACAAATAGCGGCAACACCAGCCAGGCCAGGAAACGGGACGGGGCAGTCATGAATGAATCTCAATTGGAAATACGAAGTAACACATTGTTCACTTCCAGTGACGTTCACTCAAGCTTTGTCTGCGACGGCCGCTGGAGTACAGGAACAAAGTGCCATCATCCAAGTCTATAAATTGCCGCCTCATGGCGGCTTATTTTCAAGGAAGACACACAGCAAATGGCCACCCGCCTGCGCTTCATATTTGTCCTCAGTGCATGCCTGCTACTGAGCGGCTGTCCCACGATGCGTGACTACAACGCTGAGCTGGGCGAAACACTCGATTATTTCAAGGCCGGGCAGCTCGATGGTGCGGTTGCCGTACTCGACCGCAACAACCCCATTCCCCCGGGCGACCTGCTTTACCACTTCGAAAAAGGCGAATTGCTGCGCCTCACTGGCAATTTCCCCGACAGTTATCAACAGTGGGACTACGCCGACCGGTTGATCGAAGGGTGGGACAATTCGCCCCTGTTCGTCCCCTTCAAGAAATTCACCGAGTTCAACAGTTACAGCGCCAACGACAAGGTGCGCTTATACGATGGCTATGATTTCGAGAGAGTCGCCCTGACCACGCAAATGGCCCTGATGCTGCTCTCCGGCTCCGAAACGGAACTGGCGCGCGTCATGATCAAGAAAACCCACGAGCGCGAAGCAACCATTGCCGACAAGCGTGACAAGCAATACCTGGAACTGGAAAACCAGGCGAAGGAAGAAGGGGCCGCGATGAAATTCCAGGACCTTCAGGGCTACCCGGTAGCGACCCTCGACGCCCCCGAAGTGATCGCGTTAAAGAACAGCTACCAGAGTGCGTTCAGCCATTACCTCGCCGGTTTCATTTATGAGTCGTTGAACGAGAAAGACCTCGCCGCGCCGGGCTATCGCCAGGCCATCGAGCTGCGCCCCAATACGCCGCTGCTCGAACAAGCACTGCGCAACCTGGCCAAATCTCCGCTGAAGGCCGGCGAAGTCGACGTTCTGCTGATCGTGCAAACCGGTCTGGCGCCGGCCCGCAGTTCGGTGCGCGTGCCGATTTCGGTGGACGTCGAAGGTGAAACCTACATCACCAACATGTCGTTCCCGATCCTCGTCCCCGACACCTCCACGCCACCGGTGGACTTCGTCATGGTCGACGGCAAAAAACAGAAACTGACGTTGCTCAACAGCTTTGGCGATATGTCGCGGCGCACCTTGCGTGATGACATGCCGGGCATCATCCAGCGCACGCTGCATCGCGCCCGGTCCAATGTCGAATACCTGGCCTATCTGAAAAAACACAGACCCGAGAAGCTTGAGGAAACGCTCCTGCAGCAGCTTCAACGCGAGGATGCCGACACCCGCGGCTGGCGTACGTTGCCGGACAAGACGCTGGTCGCCCGCCTGCGGCTCAAGAAAGGCGTGCACCAACTGACGCTGCCCAACGCGCCGGACGCAGCACCAGTCAGGTTCAAGCTGGATCAGACACATCAAGCCTTCAGCCTGCGCGCCGTGGGTGACCGTCGGTTCGCCGCCGATGTCGCCCTGCAGCTCGACACCCTTCCCGCACCGCAGGCTGCAATCAGCCCTGCCCAACCCTGAACGGAGATTTTCATGGGATTGAAATGCTTCGCCGTTGTCGCGCTGGCCTTGTTGGCCGGTTGCGCCACCCCGCCACCGCCGCCTGAACCGGGCAGTGCCGCGAGCAAAGTCATGGCCACCGGACCGATCGAAAACGTGGCCATCGGCCCGATGCGCATGGCCAGGGAAAACGGCTTCCTGACCGTCAACGCCCAGTTGAGCAACACCGACACCCACAACCGAACGCTCTATTACCGCTATCTTTGGCTCGGACCGGAAGGCTTTCCCGTGGCCGAAGCGGACACCTGGAAAAGCCTGACCCTGTATGCCGAGCAGACCCGTTTTCTGCCGGCCATCGCGCCCGTGCCCCAAGCCGTGGATTTCCGCCTGGAGATCAATACGCCGTGAACCGACCCCTTGAGACTTTGCCCATGTTTGCACGCGTTACGTTCCTGACCCTGGCCGCGCTGCTGATCGGTGGCTGCGCCGAAAATCGCTCGCCGGTGCTGGGCAGTGGCAACATCAGTTATGGCGACCCGAAAGCCGTGGAACTGGTGACCAACGAGTTCGGCTCGACCGACCTGCAGATGATCGCGGAAAGCATGACCCGCTCCCTCGCCCAGTCCGGCGTTTTGAAAGGCCGGCCGGTGGTTCAGGTGTACGACGTGATGAATAAGACCAGCGAATACATCGACACCCGGGAGATCACCACGTCGATCAAGACCCAGCTGATGCGTTCCGGCACCGCGCGCTTTGCCAGCGACAACACGGATATGCAAAGCCAGGTTGACCACCTCAAGCTGCAAAACCAGAGCGGTCTGTACAAGAAGAGCACGGTGGCCAAGACCGGCAACATGATCGCCGCCCGTTACCGCCTGGAAGGTTCGATCAGCTCCATCGTCAAGCGCAGCAACGATTACAAGGACGTCTTCTACAAATTCAGTCTGCAGTTGGTCGATGTCGAAAGCGGGCTGGCCGAGTGGATGGACGAAAAAGAAATCCGCAAGACCACGGAGCGCTAAGCAATGCGTGCATGGATTGGCATCATGGCCCTGGCCTGCGCCGTTGGCGTGCAGGCGGCCCCGAAAATCGCTGTCACCGACCTCGCCTACGAGGCCAGCGTGGATCAATACGTCCATGTGATCGCAGCTCGGGACAATCATCAGCAGGATTATTACGGCGCCAGTGGCTCGTCCAGTTATGACGAGTACACCACGCAGAACAGCTACCTGGAGCAGACCGAAATCCGTCGCTTCAGTGGTGACATCAAAGGCCAGATGCTCAAGACCGGGATGTTCCAGTTGATTCAGGGCACGCCTTACACCGCCAGTGTAAAAAGCGATGTGTACGACGTGATCAAACGCATCAAAGCCGGCCACTTCAAAGGCGCCGACTATGTGCTGTTTGGCACGCTGTCGGACATCGACTTCACCCAGGACATGAATGAGCTGGCCAATACCGACAGCTACTCGGCGGTGCTGGCAATGACGCTGGTGGCGGATTTCAGCCTGATCAACACCAAGACCTATGAGATCACCTCGGCGTTTACGGCCATGGGCGAAGCCCAGGACACCAAACTGGTGAATGATCGGGATATCCACGTCTCGCTGAACCGGCCACGGGTGGTACGGGAAGTGTCGAGGTCGTTGGGCGAGGACGTGGCGCACCAGTTGAGCGAACAGCTCGGCGATGGCAGTTACATACCATCAGGGCAACCTGAGCCACGCAACGACCTGCCGCCGGATACTGCGCCGGTCATTCTGCGCTGACCCCTGGAACGAAAAAGGCGACCTGCAAAGGTCGCCTTTTTTGTGCCTGACAGTTTTTACACAGCAGCTTTGCGCAGCGTCGCCATAAACGCCGCAGCACCGATGAACAGCCCCGCAAAGGTCCGGTTCATGCGTTTTTGCTGCTTGGGCGTGCGCAACAGGCGCAACACCTTCGATGCCAACCCGGTGTAACCGGCCATGACGATCAGGTCTACGCAGACCATGGTCACGCCGATGATCAGGTACTGGACCAGCAGCGGCGCGTGTGGATCAATGAACTGCGGCAACACCGCCAGCATGAACACCAAAGCCTTGGGGTTGCTGATGTTCACCAGGAACCCGCGGAACACCAGGGCCAGCGGCTTGCCGATCTGACGCACGGCCGCGTCGTCGCTCATGTCGCTGGGTAGCGCGCGCCATTGCTTGATCGCGAGGTAAACCAGGTACGCCACGCCGAACCATTTGATCGCGTAGAACGCCGTGGCCGATGCCGTGAGAATTGCACCCACACCCGCGCCGACAATCGCGATCTGCACCGCCAGGCCCAATTGCAGGCCCAAGGCGTTCCAGTAACCACGCCAGAAACCGTATTGCAGACCGCTGGACATCGACGCAATGGCGCCGGCACCGGGAGACAGGCTGATCACCCAGCAGGCGGCAAAAAACGCCAGCCATGTTTGAAGCTCCATTGCACACCTCGACTCAGACTCGTGACAAACGTCTAAGCTAATGCGGCTTTGGGCGGATGACTACCGATTTTTGAGGGGTGTTGCCGCCGCCGATCAGCGTTTACGGCTTTAGGGCCCTTTCGCGAGCAAGCCCGCTCCCACATTAAACCGCGTTTCTTCTGTAAGAACTCGGTCGAGTGTGGGAGCGGGCTTGCTCCGGGCGGCGTTCCGACGAAGGCAGTGTGTCAGGCTAGAGAAGACTTACTTTTCAAACCCGCTCGAAGGGAACATATCAGTACCACGCCAGCGCCGAACCGAGCGCTGGAAGAACAGACTGTTGGGCACTTGCACCATCGCGCTACCCGTCCCGAGTTCTTCCGCTTCGATCAGCGTGGTGTAAAGCAGATTGATCGCCACCACCCGACCTTTAACGCCGGGCTTGTCGGTGGTGTCCACCAGCTCGACGACGTCACCGATGCGGAATGGGCCGACGGTGAAGATCAAGATCGCGCAGAGCAGGTTGGAGAGCACGCTCCACATGGCGAAGAACGCCACCGCCGCCACCGCCACAAACCCGGATAACGCGGTCCAGAGTACGGTGGCCGAGACCCCGAGGCGTTCCAGCACGAAAATCAGCGCACTGCCCATGATCAGCCAGCGCAAACCGCCGCGCAGCGGCATCAGCAACTGCGGTGGAAACGGGTAGCGCTCGCCCAGGCGCGTCAGGCATTTAGCGACGAAACGTTGGGCGAAGTAACCGGCCAACAGAATCAGCAGGATTTGCGCGGCGAACCAGATCGGCTCGCCCCACCCCGCCGGCAGCGGCAGCTTGAAGGCTTCCATCAGGACAACGCCTCCAGCTCCGCCTGCATGCTTTCAAGCAATTCCAGGGCTTCCATCCAGGCTTCTTCGAGTTCGGCTTCACGCACCTTCAGCTTGGCCTGTTCAGCCAGCAGATCACGTAAATCGTTCTTGCGCGCCGGCTCGTAAATATCGCTGTCGCCGAGGCTGGTATCGATCTTTGCCAGTTTCTCGTGCAGCTTGCCCAACTCGGCTTCGAGCTTGTCAGCCTCACGTTTGTGCGGCGCCAGTTGCTGACGCAACGCAGCAGCGGCCTGGCGCTGGGCCTTTTTGTCGGTCTTGTCCGGATTGACCGGGGTGTTGCTGACCGGGGCATTGCGCTGACGGTAGTCGACCAGCCAACGAGCGTAGTCTTCCAGGTCGCCGTCGAACTCCTCGACCTTGCCGTCCGCCACCAGATAGAAATTGTCGGTGGTGCTTTTGAGCAGATGACGATCGTGAGAGACCACCAGCACTGCGCCACTGAATTCCTGCAGGGCCATGGTCAGCGCCAGGCGCATTTCCAGGTCCAGGTGGTTGGTCGGTTCGTCGAGCAGCAACAGGTTCGGCCGGTCCCAAGCGATCAACGCCAGGGCCAGGCGGGCCTTTTCGCCGCCGGAGAAATTCAGCACCGGCTCATCGATCCGCGCGCCACGGAAGTCGAAACCCCCGAGGAAGTCGCGCAGGGTCTGCTCGCGCTCGGTCGGCGCCAGGCGTTGCAAATGCAGCAACGGGCTGGCCTTGGCATCGAGGGAATCCAGCTGATGCTGGGCGAAGTAGCCCACGACGGTGTTCTCGCCACGGGTCAGGCGACCGGCCAGCGGCGAGAGTTCGCCAGCGAGGTTTTTGATCAGGGTCGATTTACCGGCGCCGTTCGGGCCGAGCAAACCGATCCGCGCGCCGGGGGTCAGTTGCAGCTTGACCTTCTCCAGCACGGCTTTGTCGCCATAACCCAGGCGAGCATCGGACAGATCGATCAACGGGCTGGAGATTTTCTGCGATTCGCGGAAGACGAAGTCGAACGGCGAATCGACGTGGGCGGCGGACAACTCTTCCATTCGCTCCAGCGCCTTGATCCGGCTCTGGGCCTGACGAGCCTTGGTGGCCTGGGCCTTGAATCGAGCGATGTAGCTTTCCATGTGCGCACGTTGCGCCTGCTGCTTCTCGTAGGCCTGCTGTTGCTGGGCCAGGCGTTCGGCACGGGCGCGTTCGAAGGCGCTGTAACCACCGCGGTAGAGGGTGATCTTGCGCTGATCGACGTGGGCCACGTGATCGACCACAGCATCGAGGAAGTCCCGGTCGTGGGAAATCAGCAGCAAGGTGCCGGGATAGCTTTTGAGCCATTCTTCGAGCCAGATGATGGCGTCGAGGTCCAAGTGGTTGGTCGGCTCGTCGAGCAGCAACAGGTCCGAAGGGCACATCAATGCCTGCGCCAGGTTCAGACGCATCCTCCAACCACCAGAGAAATCTCCTACTGGACGATCCATCTGCTCGTTGGTGAAACCAAGGCCTGCCAGCAGCTTGCGGGCCCGGGCGTCGGCGGTGTAACCGTCGGCGCTGTCGAGTTCCGAGTGCAGGCGGGCCTGGGCCGCGCCGTCATGGGAGGCTTCGGCCGCGGCGAGGTCGCGTTGCACCTCACGCAGGCGCAGGTCACCATCGAGCACGTAGTCGACCGCCAGGCGTTCGAGCGTCTCGATTTCCTGGCGCATGTGGGCGATGCGCCAGTCGGCCGGCAGGAAGCAGTCACCCGAGTCCGGGTGCAGTTCGCCCCGGATCAAGGCGAACAGGCTCGATTTGCCGGCGCCGTTGGCACCGATGAGGCCGGCTTTGTGGCCGGCGTGCAGGGTCAGCTCAGCGTCTTCTAGCAGACGTTGAGGGCCACGCTGTAAAGTCAGGTTCTGAAGTCGAATCATAATGGCGGCGGAGTCTACCAGCTTCGCTCGCAACTGGCGCGAGTAGCACTATGTCCTCTGACCTGTGGAGCTTTTCCCTTACCACCTACGCGCGTCCCGGCGTTGAAGACGCGTGCCTGACGTTGCAGTCAGCGGGTGTGAACGTGTGCTTGCTGCTCTGTGGGATATGGCTGGGAGACCGAGGCGTCACCTGCAATGAACAACGGTTGCAGCTGCTTCGCGACGTAGCCGAGCCCTGGGACGCCGATGTCGTGCGACCGCTGCGAGCATTGCGCACGCAATGGAAAACCGTCGCGACTAAGGATGCCGAGCTGAATACGTTGCGCGAACAAGTGAAGACACTGGAACTGGAAGCCGAGCGACATCTGTTATTGCGTCTGGAGCGATCGGCGCAGAGTTGGCCGCAGTGTGAGGCGACCGATCTAACGGCCTGGCTGAAAGGTGTGGCGGCGGGCGCCGCCCACCTGGACCGCGACGCGCTGCATCAGCTGCGCGTCGCGGCAACCGGCACTTAGGAAGCGCTGGTTGGGGTGGTTGCTGCGATCGATGCGGCGGCCGGCGATGGCGCTGGCGTAGCTGTCGAGGTGGCTGCTGCTAAAGCAGACGTCGCTGCCGGAGCCGGGTTAGCTGGCTTGGCAACTGGCGCGGGGGTCGGCTTGGCAACTGGCGCGGCGGCCGGCTTGGCGGCAACAGGTTTTTTCACTGCTGGTTTTGCAGCTGGCTTCGCCGCCGCTGGCTTGGCAGCGGGTTTGGCGGTGGCCGGTTTGGCAGCAGCGGCAGGTTTAGCCGCAGCAGGTTTGGCTGCCGGTTTCGCTGCAGCAGTTTTGGCAGCGGGTTTGGCTGCAGCTTTAACAGCGGGTTTCGCAGCCGGTTTTGCCGCAGCTTTTGCTGCAGGTTTTGCCGCTGGTTTTGCGGCAGGCTTGGCTGCAGCGGTTTTAGCCGCGACAGGTTTTGCGGCAGCCTTGGCAGCAGGTTTGGCAGCGGCAGTTTTTGCAGCCGGTTTTGCTGTCGATTTTGCAGTTGGTTTTGCCGCTGCGGTTTTCGCCACAGCCGGTTTCGCAGCAGCAGTTCTTGCAGCAGGTTTAGCGGCAGTTGTTTTTGCAGCAACTGGCTTGGCGGCAGGTTTGGCAGCCGTCGTTTTAGCAGCCGGTTTTGCAGCGCTGGCAGCAACCGGTTTTTTCGCCGCAGGTTTTGCGACAGGCTTGGCGGCGGCTTTCACCGGCGCCTTGGCAGCAGGCTTGGCCGGTGCTTTTGCAGCAGCCGGTTTAGCGGCGGCTTTCTTGGCTGGAGCCGCAGCAGGCTTGGCCGAACGCAGGGACAACGCCTTGCCGACAGCCTCTTGTACACGACCGACACCCTGGGCCAGTTTCAGGCTTTCTTGAGCGTCGCGCTTGAGTTGCAGAATGTAGCTGCGCGTTTCGGATTGACGATCCTTGAGGGCATCGAGCAAGTCCTCAAGTTCTTTCACTGCACCCTTCGCTTTGGTTTGCGCCTTGGCTTTTCCGGCTGCGGCAGCGTCCTGCAATTTGGTACGGGACTTGTGCAATTTTTCCTGCGCTTTCCCGCGCTGTTTTTCCAGTTTGGCGAGCAGTTTTTCAGCATCAGCCAAGGCTTGCGAACAAGCGTTTTCCAGATGCTCGAGCAGGCTGCCCGAGAGTTGTTGGAGTAAGTGCAACGGGGTATTTACAGGCTTCTTGGTGGCCGACATGGTTTACCTCCTGGCTGACGTGGGTGCGGCTCATACTAGACCTCTGATGACACCGCCGCTAGGGCATGTTGACAGTATCGAAAGCGCTGCGTTGCAACAGATTGAAATTCTTCTGCGCTGGTGCAAAACCAGTTCACCTTTGAGCGCATTCACACTGGCATAATCCACCGCATCTCAGATCGGAGTGTGCCCATGTCGCGCTACTTTTTTTTATCGTTGTGTGTGTGTTTTTCCGTGGTCCAGGCCGCCGAAAAAACCACCCCAAATGAGGCTCACGATCTTGCTTACAGCCTGGGTGCGAGCCTGGGTGAGCGCTTGCGTCTGGAGGTGCCGGATCTGCAACTCCAGGCATTGCTAGAAGGTCTGCAACAAGCCTATCAAGGCAAGCCGCTGGCATTGAAAGACGAGCAGATCGAACAAATTCTGGCCGAGCACGAAGCCCGGGTCGCCGAGCAACCCGCACTCCCGCAAAGTGAAGTCGCGCTGGAAAAAGAGCAGCGTTTTCTCACCGAGGAAAAAGCCAAACCCGGTGTACGTGAATTGGCGGATGGGATTTTGCTGACCGAGTTGGCTCCGGGTACGGGCGCCAAGGCTGGCCCTAATGGCAAGGTCGAAGTTTTATATGTCGGACGCCTTCCCGACGGCACCGTGTTCGATCAGAACAGCAAGCCGCAGTGGTTCAGTCTCGATAGCGTGATCAGCGGATGGCGCAGCGCATTGCAAAACATGCCGGTCGGGGCGAAATGGCGTCTGGTGATTCCGTCTTCTCAAGCCTATGGCGCGGACGGTGCCGGCGACCTGATCGCACCGTTCACACCGCTGGTGTTCGAGGTCGAATTGCGCGGCGCCACGAGCTGAAAACCGCAAACGAAAAACGGCGCGCAGAGCGCACCGTTTTTTAGTACTGCCACAGAGGTTCAGGCCTGAACCGAATCCTCTTCCTTATGAGCCGTGTGCAGCACTTCGATCAGGCAGTCTTCCAGTTCGAAGCGTTCGTGTAACAGCCCGCCCAGCTCCTTGAATTTCTCCGCGACGCACTTGCCTGCATCACACAGGTCGTTGAACGCCAGCAGCTTCTCGGTGATGACGTCGATGCGTGGGTAAATCGTCTCGGCCAGCTCCAGCCCGCGAGTATCGCCAAACGCCTTGGCTTCACCGGTCAGCTGTTCGTAGATCTCGAAGTGCCCCGCAGACACGTAATCGACCAGCACGCCGCAGAATTCCTGCAACGGCTTGCGGTTCTCGCCCAGAGACTCAGGCTTGGCGCCGAGATCATCATAGGCCCGAACCAGTTCGTGACGCTCCTGCAACCAGCGATCGATCAGCAGATGCACTCCACCCCAACGTTCCTGAGCATTCTGACAACTTTCGAGCATGGTGATCTCTCTTCCCTTGTGGGTCATGCTGCCCTACACCTGTCGCAGACTTGAAAATCAAGAATCGGCCAGGCAGAGCGTCATCGAGCAACATAATTCCAATGACACGTGCGGGCCAGATTATGCCCGCGCGACAATGGCTTCAAGGTACGCAGGAGATAAAGTTCATACAAGTGTTTAATCACTCGCCAGCCCCCGGTGCGACGACACGCCGCTGAGCGGTCGCTCGCAGGCCAGCCAGACAACGCGCAGCAGCTGATAAACCCCCAGAGTTGTCAGCGCCACGAAGAGCAGCAGACTCCATTCCGGCATGCTCAAGTCGAACAGCGTCCAGGAAATTTCGGCACAGTCTTCGTCCCCTTTGAACATCCGCGTCACCTGACACAACCAGGGCAAGTTTTCGTACAAAGCCTGCGCAGGGGTTGAGCAGGTCGATAGCTGATGCGCCGGATCGCTTTGCAGCAAGACCTGCCGCCACGCTGTGACCAGACCCGCGAGACTGCATGACAGGCCGAGCAACCAATAAAGAAAAGTCCCGAAGCGGCCAGCGCCATGCACCGAAGCCGTCAGGCAGACTCCGGTAAACAACGCCAGGCAGACTCGCTGCAAAAGGCATAACCCGCAAGGCTTTAGGCCGACTGCATATTCCAGGTAATAGGAAACGCCCAAGGCCAGGGCACCTGCAATAAAAGCCATGAAAAACAAGGAGCGTGAGCAGGCCAAAAACATGGCTTATCCGTAACAGTAGAGACAGGCGGTTACGGTAGAGGAAAGCGCGCCAGCCTTTCAAGGCAGGCCGGCACGGACACTTCACCAAAAGCGTAGGGAATTCCCGACAGCGCCGAGAGGATTTGATGTAGTCCGCCGTAGGACAAAGCCGATCAGGAATTACAAAGCTGAACATTCATCGAATCTAGGCCGACCGGATCGCGCCCAAGAAGGGCTCCCGCCCCTGTAGCCGCCCGCGTAGCCTGCGTCCGGCTGTGCAGCAGTCGTCATAAATTTAAACGCAATTTGCCTGATGAAACCGAGGCGCCCGTTTTACGACTGCTACGCAGCCGGACGCAGGCTGCGCCAGCTGCTACAGAGGGACGCGTCAGGCGTAAACGGGCGCTGGGAGTGGTGCCGCCAACAGGCGCTCGTCCAGCAGCCCCAGACCTTCCTGGAACAACTGGTTGCTGCGCTCTGTGTCACCGAGTTGCGCGAGCAACCGCGCCAGTTCTGCACAGGCTTCCGGATTGCGCTGCACTCGCAAGCTGCTTTCCAGATAGTCCCGCGCCTTGCCCCACAGGCTGCTTTGCAGGCACAGACGGCCCAGTGTCAGCAGAAGGCTCGGGTCGGCCGGATGATCCTTGAGCCAACCCTCGGCCGTTTGCAGCTGACGAGCCGGATCGCTACCGCGGACCAATCCGTACAGACGCGCCAGATGACTGTCGTACTTGCGCTTGAGCGCCGTGCGCAAAACCTCTTCCGCTTCGACCTGCGCACCCAGTTGCCGCAACTGCTCGGCATAGGCCAGCACCAGCTGAGGCTCCTGGCGCTGAGCCGAGGTGAGTTGTTGCCAGGCGCGATTGAGCGACTGCAAACCGACCGTGCCATCCGCTTCCTGATGCGCCGCCAGCGAAAGGTTTTCACCCCACGCCCGGCGTTCCAGATCAGCCAGTTCGGCGGGCGGCAAGACTTTATCCTTGCGCAGCTCCGGCAACAGTCGAATCACCGCCGACCAGTCGCCGCGCTGCTGATGCAGACGCTGCAACTGGCGCAAGGTCTGGACGTTATGAGGATGACGCTCGTGCATGGCTTGCAGCGTCACCAAGGCACCTTCCGTGTCGCCACGGTCGTTCTGCAATTGGGCGTGACTCAAGGCAATCGCCAACTCGGCCCGGGGCTGGCGTTCGAGGGCGCGCTCCAGCAAGTTGTCGCATTCCTCGTAGTGACCTTGTTCATTGGCGGCGCGGGCAGCACCGAGGTAGTAGAGCAGCGGCTGGCGTTCGGCTTCGGCAGCGCGATGCAGATGTCGCTGCGCACTGGCCCAGCGACCTTCCGCCAGATCCAGCTGACCGTGCTCGATCGCCACTTGCACCCGACGACTGCGATTGCGTCGCGACCATGGATTGACCACGCCACTGGAGGTCGTCACCAGTTCCACCAACGCCTTGATGCCCCAGAACACCAGCCAGAGCAGCGCGACCAGCGCCAAAGTGGCCCACAGACTCGCTTCATAACGGAAGGTCTTGTAGGCGATCAACACGTAACCGGAATGCTCGGCAATCGCCAGGCCCAGTGCAGCGGCCGCGGCGATGACCAGGAAAACGATCACATAGAGGCGTTTCATGGCGTGGCCTCCTGCGCAGTGTTCGCGGCCGGTTTTGCCATCGGTTTGATCGAGTCTTCGGCGTTGACGTTACGCCGTTCCAGATACCCCTGAACCGCACTCAATGTACCAGTCAGGTCCGGCGTGACCACCGTCACCGGCTGCTTGCTCAACTCGCCCACCTGCTCAAGCATGACTTTGCTCTGAGGGTTGTCCGGGTTGAAGTTGCCCGTCAGTACATCTCGCGCCTCCGCCAGCGCCTGGGTATAAACCGCCGCCTGACCATTGAGCGCGGCCCATTGCGCTTGCTCCAGTGCCAGGCTCAGCGCCAGACGCACCTGACTCAGGCTCTGCCCGGCCAGCAATGGGCGCACATTCTTGTCTGCATTGAAGTCGATGCGGATGTAGCGCGAAATCTGGTCCCACCACTGCGCCCAACGACTGGCACCGTCACCGTCGGCCGTCAGGCCCAACAGCGATTCGCCACGGTCTTTGTACTCGGGCGCCAGTTCGGTGAGGTTGATGACCTGATCGCGCAATGCGCCCAGTCGCAGGAACAACCCGGTGCGATCCGGCTGTTCAGTGCTGCGCAGCGCCACCAGGGTTTTGGCAACTTGCTCGCGAGCGGCAAAGGAACCCGGGTCGTTCTGTTCACGCAGAATCTCATCGGCGCCCTGCACCAGGGCCTGGGCGCTGCTGATGTCCTGCAATGCAGAAAGGCGCAGGCTGGCCAGACGCAACAAGTGCTCGGCTTCAGCCAGGCGCCAGTCTTTGCGGCTCGCGCCGAGGACAGTTTCCAGACGCTGATTCAAGCGTTGTTGATCGCCTTGCAACTGCGTCACCAGACGGCTGCGAGCGTCCAGTTCTTCGGCGGCAGGCATCTGTTCAAGGCGCGCGCTCAGGCGCTGTTCGTTAAGCTTCAGACTTTGCGCCTGATCGTTCAACGCCTGGACCTGGCTCAACTGCTGCTGGTTGTTGGCTTGCAGGTGACGCACCTGCCAGACACCCCAACCGCCTACGGCAACACCGGCGGCGCCCAGCAGCAGCGCGACGATTGCCAGCCCGTTACCTCTGCGCTGCACTTCAGCAGCAGGTGGAGTTTCGACCGGCGCTTCAAGCGCCGGCAGCACGTCTTCTTTTGGCAAGGCTGTTTCGCTCACGTATCCATCCTTTGCATTAGAGAACGGGTTCGGGATGCTCCCGTAACGCCGTCAGCAAAGCCGCGGCACTGGCGCCGCGACAATCCACAACTGTTTGGGCCCCGGCGGCACGTGCCAGCTCAGCGACCCTGGGGCTTGGAACAAACAACGGCAACTGCGCAAGAGCAGGCCAGGCATCGCCCGCCAATTGGCGCAGGTGCTCAAAACCCTGTCCACTGCTGACCACCAGCCCGTTCAAGCGTTCCGCTTCGATCCGCTCAGGCAGCGCCGTCGACGGGTATTGAGGCAGGCCGCGACGGTACAACTCCAGATACTCGACACTAGCACCAAGCTCACGCAAACGCTCAGCCAGCAACTCGCGCCCGCCCTCCCCGCGCAGGATCAGTACCCGCGGATCGGGTCGGGCAACCGCCTCGCGCAACGAGGGAAGTTCAAGCAAGGCTTCACTGTCATCGCCCTCGGCGGGGAAATTCACTTTCAGCCCGTTATCCGAGAGGATCTGCGCAGTCGCCGCACCCACGCTGAACCAGCGAGGGGACGGTGGCTGTGGCCAATACTGATTGAGCAGGTCGACACCGATTCTGGCGGCCGGTTTACTGACCACGATCACCGCACAGTAACGATCCAGCCCCTGAATCACCTCGCGCATTGTGTCAGAGACAGGAATCGGCTCGATCTCCAGAAGCGGCAAGCTGCTGCTGAAAATCCCCACTTGCGACAAAACGCTGGTCAGCGCCGCCGACTCATCCGCAGGGCGCGTCAGCAGCAGGCGCCAGCCCGTCACTCGTGACCTGCCTCGCCATAGACCGCCTTCAGAATGTCGTCGGCGCCCTGGCTCAGAAGGTCTTCGGCCACTTGCACGCCCAGGGTTTCTGCATCGCCACGTGGCGCGCGAGCCTCGGCGCTGAGCAGCAGGCCGCCGCTCGGATCGCCCACCAGACCGCGCAACCAGATCTGCTCGCCTTCAAGCACGGCGTAACAGGCGATCGGCACTTGGCAGCCGCCATTCAGGTGCTTGTTGAGCGAACGTTCGGCGGTCACGCGGGTGGCGGTGTCCTGGTGATGTAACGGCGCCAGCAACGCGTGAATTTCGCTGTCAACGCTGCGGCATTCGATGCCGACTGCGCCTTGGCCACCAGCCGGCAGGCTGTCGTCGACGCTGATTGCCGAGGTGATGCGTTCTTCGAAGCCCAGGCGAATCAGGCCGGCGGCCGCGAGGATGATGGCATCGTATTCACCGGCATCGAGCTTGGACAAACGCGTATTGACGTTGCCGCGCAGGAAGCGGATTTCGAGGTCCGGACGACGGGTCAGCAACTGAGCCTGACGGCGCAGGCTGGACGTGCCGACGATGCTGCCTTGCGGCAACGCATCCAGGCTGGCGTAGGTATTGGAAACGAAGGCATCGCGCGGGTCTTCGCGCTCGCAGATGCAGTACAGACCGAGGCCTTCAGGAAAATCCATCGGCACGTCTTTCATTGAGTGCACGGCGATGTCGGCTTCGTTTTCCAGCAGCGCGGTTTCGAGCTCCTTGACGAACAGGCCTTTGCCACCGATTTTCGACAGGGGCGAGTCGAGCAGCTTGTCACCACGACTGACCATGGGCACCAGCGTCACGAGCAAACCCGGATGGGCCTGTTCCAGACGGGTCTTGACGTATTCGGCCTGCCACAGGGCGAGAGCACTTTTGCGGGTGGCGATGCGGATTTCGCGAGAGGACATGGATCAATCCGTACTGAATAGATACGGCGGATAATAACAGCTCAGCCAAATCCACTTTGACTTGTATCAGACACTGCGTGGCCTCCCTGGCCTCAGACGTCCAGAAAACGGGAGTGAAGTTCGCCTGTGATCAGCGAATTAAAGCTGTTGCATCATTTTGCGCACACCGGCCACGTGGCGACGGCTGACGATCAAGGCATCGCCATTGAGGCCTTTGAGGAACAGCTGAAAATGCCCCAAAGGCGTGCGCTGCAAGCGTTCGATGCGTTCGCGAGCGACAAGAGCGTTGCGGTGGATGCGCACGAAACGGTCGCCGAATTCATCTTCCAGGGCCTTGAGCGGCTCATCCAGCAGCACTTCGCCGCCCTCATGGCGCAAGGTCACGTATTTGTGGTCAGCAATGAAGTAGACCACCTGACCCAACGGAATCAGCTCAATGCCTTTACGTGTTCGGGCACTGATATGGCTGCGCGGGCCGCTGCCGCTTTCGGCGGCGGGACGGGTCAGGGCAGCGAGCTGGACGCGATTCGGCCGCTCGGCTTTCTTCAAAGCATCATGTAAATGTTCAGTTCGCACAGGCTTCACCAGATAGCCCACGGCGCTGGCCTGCAGGGCTTCCACGGCAAATTCATCGGGCCCGGTGCAAAACACCACGGCGGGCGGGGTTTCGCGTTCGCACAACCGGGCAGCCACTTGCAGGCCATCAAGGCCTGGCATGCCGATATCGAGCAACACGATATCCGGCTTGTGACTGTCGATCAGCGCTAACGCCTCTTCGCCGTTCGTGGCGCTGGGCTCCAGGACATTGTATCCCTCGAGTTCGCCAACCATTCGGCTCAGGCGCTCGCGGGCTAGGGGTTCGTCATCAACGATCAGGACATTCATATTGCGCTGGATTCCTGCGTGAGTCTCGCACAAGGATAGCGTAGACAGGTGAAGTGACGTCCGTCACCGCGATCCACGCTAAGACTAGCGCGAGGGCCAAAAAGTGCCGCGAGACCGGCGGCTAAATTTTCATCTGCCAAGTGATTGGAGGCTCTGGCCCGCGTAAGCGAGGTATCGCCGTAGGGTTTGCCGATACACAATATGAACACCCCCTCTTCTTATAGTCAGCCGCAGCGCCATGAAGTGCGCTGATCCTACTGTCCTACTGTCCTACTGTAGACGGTTGCAGGGACGATATTGCTCAATCGAAAAATATCGTTGCGCAATTTCCCACAAGGCATGTCCTGAGTATGGACCGCGCCCCGGAAAAAAAACCTGTCGACCAGCGTCAGCGACAGGATTGGCAACCCTGTTATTATCCGCCGCAGCTTCCACCGTCATTTTTTCTTCAGCCGACACGAGCGAATTCATGAGCACTGACAAGACCAATCAGTCCTGGGGCGGCCGCTTCAGTGAACCCGTCGACGCCTTCGTCGCCCGCTTCACCGCCTCCGTCACTTTCGACCAGCGCCTGTATCGCCACGACATCATGGGCTCGATCGCCCACGCCACCATGCTGGCCAAGGTCGGCGTGCTGACCGAAGCCGAGCGCGACAGCATCACCGATGGCCTGAAGACCATCCAGGGTGAAATCGAGGCCGGCCAGTTCGACTGGCGCATCGACCTCGAAGATGTGCACATGAACATCGAGGCGCGCCTCACCGACCGCATCGGCGTGACCGGTAAAAAGCTCCACACCGGTCGCAGCCGCAACGACCAGGTTGCCACCGACATCCGCCTGTGGCTGCGTGACGAGATCGACCTGATCCTGGCGGAAATCACCCGTCTGCAAAAAGGCTTGCTGGAACAGGCCGAGCGCGAAGCCGGCAGCATCATGCCGGGCTTCACCCACCTGCAAACCGCGCAGCCGGTGACCTTCGGGCACCACATGCTGGCCTGGTTCGAAATGCTCAGCCGCGATTACGAGCGTCTGGTCGACTGCCGCAAGCGTACTAACCGCATGCCGCTTGGCAGCGCCGCACTGGCCGGCACCACTTACCCGATTGATCGCGAATACACCGCTCAACTGTTGGGCTTCGATGCGGTCGGCGGCAACTCGCTGGACAACGTGTCCGATCGCGACTTCGCCATCGAGTTCTGCTCGGCCGCGAGCATCGCGATGATGCACTTGTCGCGCTTCTCCGAAGAGCTGGTGCTGTGGACCAGCGCGCAGTTCCAGTTCATCGATCTGCCGGACCGTTTCTGCACCGGCAGCTCGATCATGCCGCAAAAGAAAAACCCGGACGTGCCAGAGCTGGTACGCGGCAAGACCGGTCGCGTCTTCGGCGCGCTGATGGGCCTGCTGACCTTGATGAAGGGCCAGCCACTGGCTTACAACAAAGACAATCAGGAAGACAAGGAACCGCTGTTCGACGCGGCCGATACGCTGCGCGACTCGCTGCGGGCCTTTGCCGACATGATCCCGGCAATCAAGCCCAGGCACGCGATGATGCGCGAAGCGGCGCTGCGGGGTTTCTCCACCGCGACCGACCTGGCTGACTATCTGGTACGCCGTGGCCTGCCGTTCCGTGACTGCCACGAAATCGTTGGCCATGCCGTGAAGTACGGCGTGGAAAGCGGCAAGGACCTGGCGGAAATGAGCCTGGAAGAGCTGCGCAAGTTCAGCGACCAGATCGATCAGGACGTGTTCGCCGTGCTGACCCTGGAAGGCTCGGTGAACGCCCGTGACCATATCGGCGGCACTGCGCCGGCGCAGGTCAAGAAGGCAGTGGCTCGCGGTCAGGCGCTACTCGCCAGCCGCTAAAAGCCAAAAGCTTCGCGAGCAAGCCCGCTCCCACAAGGATCTCTGATCAGCCACAAATGTATGGCCGACAGAGAAACCTGTGGGAGCGGGCTTGCTCGCGAAGGCGATCTTACAAACGCTATAAAAACCTACTTCTTGGACGCGACCATCGCCATAAACGCCGGCATCGCCGCTTCCTTGTCCGCCGCAATCCGCTGCACGTTCGGGTTTTGCTCCAGCCGCTTCAACAGCGCCTTGGCCGCCGGCATCTCGGCCAGCAAATCCAGATCGAACAACTTCTGCGCCACCGCACAGGCCAGCGGCACGCTGTACAGGAAATACAAATCCGCAATGCTCAGATTGTCCCCCGCTGCATAAGGGGAGAACTTGCCATGCCTGCCCAGGGACGCAAACCCCAACAACAGCTCAGCCTTGGTCTTGTCCTTGATCGCCTCCGGCACCTGCATGCCGAAAAACGCCTCGGCGTAGCAGGCGCGCGCCGGCAACTCGATGTACAGCTCGATTTCCTTGGCCAGCGCCAGCACCTGCGCCCGTTCAAACGGATCGCTCGGCAGTAGCGGCGTGCCTTTCTGGCTTTGCTCGATGTATTCGAGGATCACGGCAGTTTCGTTGATGAAGCCTTGCTCGGCGCGCAGAACCGGCACCTTGCCGCGCGGGCTGATGGCCAGCGCCTCCGGGCTTGTCCCCGCATAAAACGGTACTTCTTCGAACGGCACGCCCTTCTCCAGCAGCGCCAGCTTGACCATGTTGTAGTAGTTGCTGACGGAAAAACCATAAAGCTTGAGCATCACATAGCCTCCAGGCCGTGCGGGGTTGGCAGTGCCTGTTTATAGAACGCCGGAGCAATTCCTGCCAGCAGCATCACAGCGCTGAATGCAGGTAAACTGGCCGCCTTAAACTTGAGGAGCCTGCCATGAGCGAGCCAACCGATATCGAAATCGACGAAGAAGAGTTCGCCGAAAACACCCTGATCGAAGCCATCGAAAACCAGATCGAAAGCGACAACCCGCCGGCGGCCAAGGCCACCTTCAACAAGCTGACGCTGGTGGGTTACGAGCGTGAAGAAATCCTAAACCTGATGGCCCACGTGTTAGCGGTAGAAATAGACGCGATCCTCGAAGAAGACCGCGCGTTCAACACCGAATGGTACGAAACAGCACTGCGCGCGTTGCCCGAGCTGCCACCGGAAAAGAAATAACCCAGACCTCAAGGGCGCAGATTCCTGCGGCGAGGGAACTTGCTCCCGCTCGACTGCGAAGCAGTCGCAAAGCTTGGGGCCGCTTCGCGCCCCAGCGGGAGCAAGCTCCTTTGCCACAGAAGCTGACTCACTTCACAACCCGCTCTCCACACAGATTGTCACCAATCTCTCCCGCCTTCCCTCTGCCGCTGACTACACTGAATCCACCCCGCTGCCGCGCCACCCGCCGGGGAACGCATCCCGAGGTGAAAAAACCCTGATGCAGGCACTGGACATGCCGCACGAGTGGGCTCACCTTAGGGGCGCTGTCGTCCAATTCCTAGAAAGTCTGGAGTCCTTATGTCGCTTACCCCTGAGTTGGTTGCCGAACTGGAAATCCTCGCCCTCTTCAACCTGGACAGTTCCCAGGAAGGTTTGAAAATTCATCAAACCGCTGCCCCGAAAGCCATTGCCGCCGCTCAACGCCTGTACGAAAAAGAACTGATCGATCAGCCCGATGGCGGTTATCTGACCAGTCTGGGTCGTGACGCCGCGCAAAATGTACAAACCGTTCTGACGATTCTGAGCGTCCAGGAAACAGCCTGAGTATTAGCGCATCGCCCACGGAAACCCCTGCTACGGGATTTCCGCGGGCACACTTTGTGACCTGCGGTCGCCGCACGGTGTAAATCTGACGTCAAAAAACAAAATCAGCTTAAAAGTCCCGGGCCCGAGGCGCTAAACTGCCCCTCATCCGCAGACCCCACGTCCGTGCCTCGCGAGCCGGTTTGAGCTGACATGACCCGCACCCATGAAATCCGCCCCGATCTGGACGAGGGAATCGACCGCAAGGTTCTCAGCCAGCTGCGCGCACGTTTTCTGAAGCTCAACGAAGGCCGCATGGCCCGCGCCATGGAGGGGTTGTCGACTCGCCAGCAAGCGGTGTTGACGCTGCTGCCGCTGTTCTTCCACGTCAATCACCCGTTGTTGCCAGGCTATGTGTCGGGCAGCACGCCGGCCGGGCTGTCGAATTTCGAGCCTGACGCCAATGCCCTCGCTGAAGCCCAGCGCCTGACCCGATCGTTTTCCTATAAGCCGCGCCACGGCAGCAATCCACCGCGACCGATTCACGGTCTGTTCCTGATGGGCAGCCTCGGCACCCTGGCCCAGGCCGATCAAAGCGACATGGACGTGTGGGTCTGTCACAGACCGGACTTGAGCGAGAACGAACTCGCCGAGCTGCGTAAAAAGTGCCAGTTGCTCGAGGTCTGGGCCGCCAGCCAGGGCGCCGAGGCGCATTTCTTTCTGATCGACCCGGCCCGCTTCATCCTCGGCGAACGCGATACTCAACTGAGTTCGGAAGATTGCGGCACGACCCAGCACTACCTGCTGCTGGACGAGTTCTACCGCACCGCAATCTGGCTGGCCGGTCGCACACCGATCTGGTGGCTGGTGCCGGTCTATGAAGAATCCGCTTACGATCGATACACGCACACGCTGCTGTCCAAACGTTTCATTCGAGCCGACGAGTCGCTGGACCTGGGACATCTGGCCTATATCCCGCCAGGGGAATTTATCGGCGCCGGGCTCTGGCAGTTGTTCAAGGGGATCGAATCGCCATACAAGTCCGTGCTCAAACTGCTGCTGATCGAGGTTTACGCCAGCGAACACCCGAAGGTTCATTGCCTGAGCCTGCGCTTCAAGCAGGCGGTGTTTGCCAATCAACTGGACCTCGACGAGCTCGACCCCTACATCGTCGTTTACCGACGCATCGAGGAATACCTCACCGCGCGTGGCGAGCCGGAGCGCCTGGAGCTGGTACGCCGCGCGTTGTACCTGAAGGTCAACCGCAAGCTCACCGGCAGCAGCCGCGCCCAGAGCTGGCAACGTTCATTGCTTGAGCGACTGGCTCACGAATGGAACTGGGATCCACGGCAACTGGCGCTGCTCGACAGTCGCAGCCAATGGAAAGTCCGCCAGGTCAGCACCGAACGCCGGGCCCTGGTCAACGAGCTGAACCACAGCTACCGCTTTCTGACCCAGTTCGCCCGCAACGAGCAAACCGTCAGCCTGATCAACAAACGCGACCTCAACGTGCTGGGTCGGCGGCTGTATGCAGCCTTTGAGCGTAAAGCGGACAAGGTCGAGTTCATCAACCCCGGCATTGCCCCGGACCTGGCCGAAGACACCCTGACCCTGGTGCAAGCGCCCAATAAGAAAGAACCCGGGCAAACCCAGTGGGGCTTGTATAACGGCAGCCTGACCGCCCACGAGTGGGAACATTTCGCGCCGATCAAGCGCAGCCGCCAATTGCTGGAGCTACTGACCTGGTGCCACCGCAACGGTGTGATCGACAGCAGCACCCGCCTCGCCTTGCACCCCGGCACCAGCGACCTGAGCGAATTTGAACTGTTTAACCTGCTCGGCAGCCTGCAACAAAGCATTGCCCTGCCATTGGCGACCGTCGCCGAAGAGCCGTTGTTGCGTGCCAGTGTGCCGAGTGAAGTGCTGATTCTGGTGAACGTCGGCGTCGATCCGCTCAAGCACCATCGCGACTTGAATATCCTGATGACCACCGAACGCACCGATTCCCTGAGCTACGCCGGCGTGCGGGAAAACCTCGTGCTGACCCTGGACCAGGTCACACTCAACAGCTGGAACGAAGTATTGGTCAACCGTTACGACGGCCCTCATGCCTTGCTCGACTGCCTGCGCGATTACCTCAACAACCTGCCGAGCGGACCCCAACAGCCCAAGCTGCGGGTTCGCTGTTTCTGCCACAACCGCGCGCAATTCATTGCCCGACGGGTCGAAGAGGTCCTCGATACGGCGCAGAACCTGTTGCTGAGCAAGCTCAATCATCGTTACCTGGTTCAGGTCCAGCAGCATTATCACGTGCTGGAGCTGGTGCCCGGCCATGTCAATCACGTCGCCCTCGCCACGCTGCCTGCGCTGTTCGATTACCTGGGTGAAGAACTGGCGAGCTACAGCCCGCTGCACCTGGACCCGATGGCGCTGGAAGACCACGACCTCGCGCTGCTCCTGCCCATGGGACAGCCCGAATGCATTCAGGTGTTCTACCGCATCACCGAACAGCAGGCTGATCTGTACGTCCTGGATGAATTCAATGCCTTGTGGCAGCAGCGTTTGCCGTATCACGACGAGCAAAGCCTGCTGGTGCCGCTGCAACGGTTCCTGCAATCGATCCAGTATCGACGCGACGCCTTGTTGCCGATGAATACCGCCCAGCCCCTGAACCTCGACACGTTGTATTACCAACTATTGCCGTCAGGCCCCGGCCGGGCGCGACGGGTCGAAGCCCGGCCGGCACCGCAAACCCCGATCAACAAACCGTTCTACGACGTGCAGGCGATCATCGGCAAAGCCGCGCCGGGACAGGTGCAAGTCACGTTGTATTGCAATCAGCGGGAGTTTTCAGAGCTGGAATATGGCGACCAGTTGTTCAGCGTGGTTGCCCAGGAAATCGTCGAACAGCGCCGGGAAACCGAGCGCTATCGCTGTTACATCACCGACCTGGACTTGTCGGGCCTGCTCGGTGATGCTCAGAGTTCAAGCAATTTGTACTTGCGCTACAAGGCTGACCTGGAGCGCGCGTTGAATGAGGCGCTCCAGCAGGTCTAAACGGTTTATTCCGGAAAATGACCGCCCTCGGCCGGCTGGGATTCAACTTCCAGCAGGGTCAGTTTGAGGGTTTTGCCACCTGGTGCTGGCCAGTCGATGTGCTGGCCGACCTTCAGACCGAGCAGCGCACTGCCGACCGGCGCCAGGATGGAAATCTTGCCTTCGTCGGCGTTCGCATCCTTGGGGTAGACCAGTGTCAGGTGATAGTCCTTGCCACTGCCTTCTTCGCGGCAATGCACACGGGAATTCATGGTGACGACATCGGCGGGCACTTCATCGTGACCGACCAGGGTATCGGCGCGGTCCAGTTCGGTTTGCAGCGCGATAACGCCCGGCAGCGTGTCATCCAGGCTGTCGATCAGGCGCTCCAGACGTTGCACGTCCAGACGGGTAAGGGTGATGGAAGGTGCGGTCATGATTGAGGCAGACTCCTTTCTTCTGCACAGAAAAAGCAAAACCCCGCCAGAAAAAGGCGGGGTTTTCACGAGCCTCGATGGGTTGAGGCGTTTCTGGACACTATCACAGCTCAATAAATATACAAGTCAGGGCCGACCACACACATCTGTAGCAGCTGGCGAAGCCTGCGTTCGGCTGCGCAGCAGTCGTAAAACCTGAGTGCTCGGTATTCCTGATACACCTTATCGCCTGATCTAACGACTGCTGCGCAGCCGAACGCAGGCTTCGCCAGCTGCTACAGATCGCGCGCAGCGTCAGGTGCAGGATTTGCGCTGTGAGGCCTGGGCGCAGATCACACGACGGCGATCATCATCCGCCGAGCGCCACTCGCGGATGTCTTCGACATGGCGAAAACACCCGAGGCAGACCTTCTGCTCGTCCAGCCGACACACACCGCTGCACGGCGAGGGCACCGCCGGGCTGACATTGCTGTAGAGCGGTTTGGGCGGACGGACGGGTGCAGGTTGCGTCACGATCTCACAGACCTTCGAAATCGAGTTCGACACCAGCCTGCTGCTTGACGATGCGCTCAAGCATTTCGCCCAACTGCTCTTCGCTCTTGTCGCACATCCAGCGCTCGCTCTCGGCGTCGTAATCGAAGTGGAAACCACCCGAGACGGCCGCGAGCCACAGCTGACGCAGCGGCTCCTGGCGACTGAAGATCAACTGGCTGCCGTTCTCGAACTTGACGGTGAGCACACCGGCCGAGCTCTCCAGATCAATATCCAGGTCGCTGTCATCGAAAATATCTTCCAGCGTTTGCTGGGTGGCATCGACCAGGTCGTGGAAACGGGCTTCGGTCAAACTCATTGCGGCAACCTCAAAAAGTGTCTGTTCACGCTCAAGCGCCGCAAGATACGGGCGAGCCCCGGTGATTGCAAAGGATAACCGACAGATCACGAAACCTGTGGGAGCGGGCTGCTCGCGAAATCGCTGTGTCAGTCATCATTGATATCAACTGACACACCGCTTTCGCGAGCAAGCCCGCTCCCACAATGGATTGCACATAACTGACTGGCATCGAGCGTAGCCCCGCCGGACGGGAGCCCCGTCGCATAGGCAATCCGCCGGGTGGCCGGTATACTCCGGCGCAATTAACGTATTTTCAAGGATTTCGCCATGAAGCGCTTGATCTCTTCCCTTGCCGCGCTCCTCGCGGTTGCCTGCCTTGTGTCGGCCTGTGGTCAAAAAGGCCCGCTGTACCTGCCTGACGACTCCCAGGACCCTGCCGAGCAAGCCAAGTCGTCGCAAAAGCAGCCTGCTTCCAAAGCACACAAGCACGACGTCTACCAATAAGGGAACGCCATGGACGCTTTTAACTACCGTGACGGTGAGCTGTTCGCGGAAGGTGTTGCCCTGTCCGCCATCGCCGAGCGCTTTGGCACACCGACTTACGTCTACTCCCGCGCCCACATCGAAGCCCAGTACCTGGCTTACGCCGATGCGCTGGCCGGCATGCCGCACCTGGTCTGCTTTGCGGTCAAGGCCAACTCCAACCTGGGTGTACTGAATGTCCTGGCGCGCTTGGGTGCCGGTTTTGACATCGTTTCCCGTGGCGAGCTGGAACGCGTACTGGCCGCTGGCGGCAGCGCCGACAAGATTGTGTTCTCCGGTGTCGGCAAGACCCGTGACGACATGCGTCGCGCCCTGGAAGTTGGCGTCCATTGCTTCAACGTCGAATCCACCGATGAGCTGGAGCGTTTGCAAGTGGTCGCCGCCGAGCTGGGCGTTCGCGCGCCGATCTCGCTGCGGGTGAACCCGGACGTCGACGCCGGCACGCACCCGTACATTTCCACCGGTCTCAAAGAGAACAAGTTCGGCATCGCCATCGCCGACGCCGAGGACGTGTACATCCGCGCCGCGCAGCTGCCGAACCTGGAAGTGGTCGGTGTCGATTGCCACATCGGTTCGCAACTGACCACCCTGCCCCCCTTCATCGACGCCCTCGACCGCCTGCTGGGCCTCGTCGACCGCCTTGGCGATTGCGGCATCTACCTGCGCCACATTGATCTCGGTGGCGGTCTGGGCGTGCGTTATCGCGATGAAGAGCCGCCATTGGCCGCTGACTACATCAAAGCCGTGCGCGAGCGTCTCGACGGTCGCGATCTGGCGCTGGTGTTCGAGCCGGGCCGCTTCATCGTCGCCAACGCTGGCGTGCTGCTGACTCAGGTCGAGTACCTCAAGCACACCGAACACAAAGATTTCGCCATCGTCGACGCGGCCATGAACGACCTGATCCGCCCGGCACTGTATCAAGCCTGGATGGACGTCACCGCCGTGCGCCCGCGCACTACTGTGGCTCGCGCCTACGACATCGTCGGCCCGATCTGCGAAACCGGCGACTTCCTGGCCAAGGATCGTGATCTGGCCCTGGAAGAAGGCGATCTGCTGGCTGTGCATTCGGCCGGTGCCTACGGGTTTGTCATGAGTTCCAACTACAACACCCGCGGCCGCGCCGCTGAAGTGTTGGTGGACGGTGATCAGGCATTTGAAGTGCGTCGCCGTGAGACGGTAGCCGAGTTGTTTGCTGGCGAAAGCCTGCTGCCGGAGTAATCCCATGCTGCTGCGTTTTACCAAGATGCACGGCCTGGGCAATGACTTCATGGTCCTCGACCTGGTCAGCCAGCATGCGCACATCCTGCCCAAGCACGCCAAACAATGGGGCGACCGGCACACCGGCATCGGTTTCGACCAGTTGCTGATCGTCGAAGCACCGAGCAACCCGGACGTGGATTTCCGTTATCGGATCTTCAACTCCGACGGCTCAGAAGTGGAACAGTGCGGCAACGGTGCGCGCTGTTTCGCCCGCTTCGTGCTCGACAAGCGCCTGACCGCCAAGCGGCAGATTCGCGTCGAGACCAAAAGCGGCATTATCGAACTGGATATCCGCAGCGACGGCCAGATCGGTGTCAACATGGGCGCACCACGCCTGGTGCCGGCCGAGATTCCATTCGAGGCGCCAGAACAGGCACTCAGCTATAAGCTCGATGTCGAGGGTGCGACGATTGAACTGGCCGCCGTGTCCATGGGCAACCCCCATGCCGTGCTGCGGGTCAGCGACATCAACAACGCACCGGTGCATGAACTGGGGCCGAAAATCGAACACCACCCGCGCTTCCCGGCGCGGGTCAACGTCGGTTTTCTCCAGGTCATCGACCGCAACCGTGCGCAGTTACGCGTCTGGGAACGTGGCGCCGGGGAAACCCAGGCCTGCGGCACCGGCGCGTGCGCTGCCGCAGTGGCCGCGATCAGCCAGGGGTGGATGGATTCGCCGCTATTGATCGACCTGCCCGGCGGGCGTTTGTCCATTGAATGGGCAGGCCCTGGCCAGCCGGTCATGATGACCGGCCCGGCAGTCCGCGTTTATGAAGGACAAGTGCGTCTTTGAGAGAGTTGAATCCATGAAAGATAAGCCCCAGGTTCCCGCCCAACAGCCCGACGAATCCTCTTCCGAAAGCCTTGAGGCGGCGGCGATTGCCGCGTACCTGGAGGCTCATCCGGATTTCTTCGTCGAGCACGAAGAACTGCTCCCGGACTTGCGCATTCCGCACCAGCGCGGCGATACCGTTTCGCTGGTCGAGCGCCAGATGAAGATCCTGCGCGACCGCAACATCGAGCTGCGTCATCGCCTCTCGCACTTGATGGACGTGGCCCGCGACAACGACCGCCTCTTCGACAAGACCCGCCGCCTGATTCTCGCGCTGATGGACGCCAACAGCCTGGAAGACGTGGTGATCAGCGTCGAAGACAGTCTGCGCCAGGACTTCCAGGTGCCTTTTGTCAGCCTGATCCTGCTGGGCGACAATCCCATGCCGGTGGGCCGCTGGGTCACCCATGCCGACGCGCAAACGGCCATTGGCGGCTTGCTCTCGGAAGACAAAAGCGTCAGCGGCAGCCTGCGTGAGCACGAACTGGACTTCCTGTTCGGCGAAGAACAGCGCAAGCAGATCGGCTCCACCGCCGTCGTCGCCATCAGCTATCAAGGCATCCACGGCGTCCTGGCTATCGCCAGTCGCGACCCGCAGCACTATAAAAGCTCGGTCGGCACGCTGTTCCTCAGCTACATCGCCGAAGTCATGGGCCGCGTCCTGCCTCGGGTCAACAGCTCCCTGCGCTCGGTACGCTGACCATGGAACGGCAACTGGACGCTTACTGCGAACACCTGCGCAGTGAGCGACAGGTGTCGCCCCACACGCTGTACGCCTACCGCCGCGACCTCGACAAAGTGCTGGGCTGGTGCGTCAAACAGAACATCAGCAGCTGGGCCGCACTGGATATTCAGCGTCTGCGCAGCCTGATCGCACGCCTGCATTCACAGGGCCAGTCTTCCCGCAGCCTGGCGCGGCTGCTGTCGGCCGTGCGTGGGCTCTATCACTACCTGAACCGCGAAGGCCTGTGCGATCACGATCCGGCCAACGGCCTGGCGCCGCCCAAGGGCGAACGGCGCCTGCCGAAAACCCTCGATACCGACCGTGCACTGCAACTGCTTGAAGGCGCGGTGGAGGATGATTTCCTGGCACGTCGAGACCAGGCGATTCTGGAGCTGTTCTATTCCTCCGGTTTGCGGCTGTCGGAGCTGACCGGACTCAATCTAAATCAGCTGGATCTGGCCGACGGCATGGTTCAGGTACTCGGCAAGGGCAGCAAGACTCGACTGCTTCCCGTGGGCAAAAAAGCCCGCGAAGCCCTGGAATTGTGGCTGCCCTTGCGGGCCATGACCAACCCGGCGGATGACGCGGTGTTTGTCAGCCAGCAAGGCCGGCGCCTCGGCCCGCGGGCGATTCAGGTGCGGGTCAAGGCCGCCGGCGAGCGCGAGCTGGGGCAAAACCTGCACCCGCACATGCTGCGGCACTCCTTTGCCAGCCATTTGCTCGAATCCTCGCAGGACTTGCGCGCCGTTCAGGAATTGCTCGGCCACTCGGACATCAAGACCACCCAGATCTACACCCACCTGGACTTCCAGCATCTGGCGACGGTCTACGACAGCGCCCATCCACGGGCCAAACGCATTAAGGGCGATGATTCATGACCATCCAATTGATCACCTTCGACCTCGACGACACCCTGTGGGACACCGCCCCGGTGATCGTCAGCGCCGAAGCCATACTGCGTGAATGGCTGACCGAACATGCACCGAACCTGGGCGCGGTGCCGGTGGAGCATTTGTGGGCCATTCGTGAACGGATCCTGACCAGCGAACCGAGCCTCAAACACCGTATCAGCGCGTTGCGCCGCCGAGTGTTGTTCCATGCACTGGAAGAATCCGGTTACGACCACGGTCAGGCTTCGGACCTGGCTGACAAGGGTTTTGAAGTGTTCCTGCATGCCCGGCATCAAATTGAGGTGTTCCCCGAAGTCGAGCCGACACTGGAAACACTGGCCAAGCATTACGCCTTGGGCGTAGTCACCAATGGCAACGCCGATGTACGCCGTCTGGGGCTGGCGGATTACTTCAAGTTTGCGTTGTGCGCCGAAGACATCGGCATCGCCAAGCCCGATGCGCGCCTGTTTCATGAGGCGTTGCAGCGTGGCGGGGCGACGGCGGAGACGGCGGTGCATATCGGCGATCATCCGGGGGATGACATTGCCGGGGCGCAGCAGGCGGGGTTGCGGGCGATCTGGTTTAACCCGACGGGCAAGGTTTGGGAAACCGAGAAGACGCCGGATGCGGAGATTCGCAGCTTGACCGAGTTGCCGGCGTTGTTGGCCCTCTGGAACGCCCGGCACTGATCCTGCGTAGTACACCAATCCAATGTGGGAGCGGGCTTGCTCGCGAAAGCGGAGTGTCAGTCACACCAATGCTGACTGACACGGCCTCTTCGCGAGCAAGCCCGCTCCCACAGGGAAAGTGCCAAGCCGAAAAAATTTGTTTCAGACATGAAAAAGCCCGCAGCGACGGCGGGCTTTTTCGCAAGCAAGGGCAGACGCTTAGATAGGCCGGCTGCCGTACTTGTTGTCAGGCTTCTTGGGAGGATCGGCGACCACATTGGCCTCCACTTCCTGCACCTTGCCGCCCTTGGCCAAAAACTCTTCCATGGCCCGCGCCAGAGCATCGCGTTCCTTGTTCTTGGCTTCGACGCTCGGCAGTTCATCGACCGATACCGCTGCCTTGGCTTTGCCTTTGGCGGTAGGGGCCGGCGTATCTTCGCCACCGTCGTCTTCAACGACGTCGTCCGTCGCCGCTTCCAGACCTTCTTCGGCCTCGTCTTCGTCGCCTACTTCGAGGTCGTCGTTTTCCAGATCATCGTCGCTCATGTTCTACCTCATGACTTGCGAAAAGCAGATTAGTTATAGCCCAGCTTCACCGTCTGTCGACAGTCGCCGGAAAAATTCAATAACCGCTGGTGACCAGCGGTTCATGCCTCTTCACCATGCACGGTGGCGAGGACTTTACGGGCACCGCCAAAATCACGGTGCTCGCCCAGATAAACGCCTTGCCAGGTCCCCAGCGCCAGTCGGCCTGCCGAAATCGGCAAACTGACCTGACAGCCAAGCACGCTGGCCTTGAAGTGCGCCGGGAGGTCGTCCAGGCCTTCGTCGTTATGCTCATAGCCGTCTGTTCCTTGTGGGATCAGACGATTGAAAAATCGTTCGAAGTCGCGACGTACCGCCGGATCGGCGTTCTCGTTGATGGTCAACGAAGCCGAGGTATGCTGCAGCCACAAATGCAACAGACCGACCCGACATGCCCTGATTTCAGGCAGGCCGGCGAGTAACTCGTCCGTTACCAGATGAAAGCCCCGGGGCCGTGCCCGCAGGGTAATCAGAGTCTGTTGCCACATACAGTTCTCCGCACGTTCGGGGCGCATTCTAGCGCGCTCTGGGAAAAAACAAAGGCCCTAATATTCCTTCAATCATGTAAGCCATTGGCCGCAGAAAAACGCCCGTCGTAAACGCCACTAAACGTGTACGAAAAAACCTTTCAGCAGTCCCTTCACGGACAAACTCCAGACAAAAAAATGCCCGGCAAGCCGGGCAAGTTTTTTATGCGCGTGCTTACAAGTTGTAGCCGCGTTCGTTGTGGAGTGCCAGGTCGATGCCGACGGCCTCTTCTTCTTCCGTGATACGCAGACCCATGACAGCGTCCAGGACCTTGAGAATGATGTAGGTGACGATCGCGGTGTAGATCACCGTGAAGCCCACGCCTTTGCACTGAATCCAGACTTGAGCGGCGATGTCAGTGACGGTGCCGAAGCCACCCAGGGACGGTGCGGCGAACACACCGGTCAGGATCGCGCCGAGGATACCGCCGATACCGTGCACACCGAAGGCGTCCAGGGAATCGTCATAGCCGAGTTTGCGCTTCAGGGTGGTGGCGCAGAAGAAGCACACCACGCCCGCTGCCAGGCCAATGACCAGAGCGCCCATCGGGCCCACGGTGCCAGCGGCCGGAGTGATGGCGACCAGACCGGCCACTACACCCGAAGCGATACCCAGTGCACTGGGTTTGCCGTGGGTGATCCACTCAGCGAACATCCAGCCCAATGCAGCGGCGGCGGTTGCGATCTGGGTCACCAGCATCGCCATGCCGGCAGTGCCGTTGGCCGCAGCAGCGGAGCCGGCGTTGAAACCGAACCAACCCACCCACAGCATCGCGGCGCCCATCAGGGTGTAACCGAGGTTGTGAGGTGCCATCGGGGTGGTCGGGAAGCCTTTACGCTTGCCGAGCACGATGCACGCCACCAGACCGGCCACACCGGCGTTGATATGCACCACGGTGCCGCCAGCGAAGTCGAGTACGCCCCAGTCCCACATCAGGCCGCCGTTGCCGGACCAGACCATGTGCGCAATCGGTGCGTAAACCAGAGTGAACCACACGCCCATGAAGATCAGCATGGCGGAGAACTTCATCCGCTCGGCGAAGGCACCGACGATCAGCGCAGGGGTGATGATGGCGAAGGTCATCTGGAAGGTGATGAACACCGCCTCAGGGAACAGCGCCGCAGGACCGGTCAGGCTCGAAGGCGTGACACCGGCGAGGAATGCCTTGCCCATGCCGCCGAAGAACGAGTTGAAGTTGACGACGCCCTGCTCCATGCCGGTGGTGTCGAACGCGATGCTGTAGCCATAAATGACCCACAGAATGCTGATCAGACCGGTAATGGCGAAGCACTGCATCATCACGGAAAGAATGTTTTTGGAGCGAACCATGCCGCCGTAGAACAGCGCGAGGCCGGGAATGGTCATGAACAGCACGAGGGCTGTCGAGGTCATCATCCAGGCGGTGTCGCCGGAGTTGAGGACTGGGGCCGCCACTTCGTCTGCCGCCATAGCCAGGCTGGGCATTACGAGGGACAACAGGGCTCCTAGCCCTGCGAATTTACGCAGAGTCATATTGTTTTCTCCTGGGGCGTTGGGTTTGTGGCGGCGTTTAAATCGCGTCGGTATCGGTTTCGCCGGTACGGATGCGAATCGCCTGTTCCAGATTGACCACGAAGATCTTGCCGTCACCGATCTTGCCGGTGTTGGCGGCCTTGGTTATCGCCTCGATAACCCGGTCCAGATCCTTGTCGTCAATGGCGACATCGATCTTCACCTTGGGCAGAAAATCGACCACGTATTCCGCGCCGCGATACAGCTCGGTGTGACCCTTCTGCCGACCGAAGCCTTTGACTTCAGTAACGGTAATGCCCTGCACGCCGATCTCGGACAGCGACTCGCGCACGTCGTCCAACTTGAACGGCTTGATGATGGCAGTGACTAGCTTCATGAAAACTCTCTCCCGAATTGGTGGACTTGCCCCAGGAAAACAAACCCGTCTCAAGTCTAAGCGCAGTGCCTGGCTTTGTAACGCATCGTCGGCCTTTGATTGCCCGTCCGACGCCTGCTAACCACTCCGCACGAAACACTTCCCCCGTTCCGCTTGGCGCACTGCATTCGTCACAGCGACTGCATCAGTGCATGGGTCACTACCGACTAAGCAGAAAGCTTGCCATCTCGCCAAAACCCACTGAATTCAATCCCTTGAACGCTTCCGACAGCCGCTTCACGCAAACGGCCCGACGGATACGCACAACAACAGTGCGCGGCCGTCCGTCTCCATGCGCGAAAAGCGTGCATCCCTGCAGTCGGAATTGACTATAGACACTGCGTGATACACTGCCCGCCATTGTTGACAGGACATTTCCCATGCTCGCACCCAAAGACTTCCTCGACGCCCTGACCGGCACCGCTTCCCGCCTCTTCAGCGGCGAAACCCCGTTGCCGAAAAGCGAAATCGAAAGCCAGTTCAAGGCGTTGTTGCAGAGTGGTTTCAGCAAGCTGGACCTAGTGAGCCGGGAAGAGTTTGATAGCCAGATGGTTGTCCTCGCACGGACCCGTGCACGGTTGGAGAGTCTTGAGGCGAAGGTGGCGGAGCTGGAAGCGAAGCTGAATCCGCCCACCGAGTAACCCATCTGACAATGCGGTCCCCTGTGGGAGCGAGCCTGCTCGCGATTAGAGTCACCTCGGTCTCCAGCCATCCCACACTGGATAGACCACCCTGTAGGACCTGCCGAAGGCTGCAAATCTTCTGATCTACCGCCTCGCCACAATCTCGGCAACGTCCTACAAAGATCACCACCGCCGTCCGATAGCGCAGCGAAGCCCAGGTTCCTAAGCTCATTCTCAGCTGAATATTCAGCACTGGGTTTGGCGACCTGGAAGCTTAAGGCGCACGGCGACCATCTCTCGAGTCATGGCGGCTGTGCGTGGGAGACCTTCGGGTCTGCCGGGTTCCTTTTGCTCCGGTTCGCCAACCCGCGTACAGCTGCCACCCAATCGTTTGGCGACGATTGACGGCAGCCCCTTTAGCAAAAGGAGCTGTATCAATGAATAGCGATGACTCTTATCTAATCCCCCACGTCTTCACCCGCCATAAACTCCACCTCCACGCGCTTTTGATCGAAAACCAGCCTTGGTTCAGCGCCCGAGATCTGGGTCGTCTGCTTCGCCTTTTCCTCGACGAACGCGCCGTCCGGAAACTCGACCCCGATCAACATCAATCCGCACGAGTCGTCATCCACGGCAACATCGAAGACACCCTGCTGATCAGCGAATCCGGCGTCTACGCCCTGCTCGTCTACCACTACTGCCCCGAATACCGGGGCCTGCGCGAATGGCTGACCCACGACGTAGTGCCAGCCCTCAGAGATGCCCAACAACCGACCACAAGCGAACGCCCGATCCTGAGTCTGTTGAACTGGCCGGAGATGTCGCTGAGTTTGCTGCACTGGAATAATCAGCCGTGGATTCGGTTGCAAGATGCTCCGCAACTGTTGCCGAGCGGAGAGCAGACGCAGCGCCCGGTCAACGTGCCATGGTGGAAAAAAGCTTCGCGAGCGTTGCATTCTCTTTAAGCGCTCATCCACGCTCGATTTCGGCGCTTCGCAGATCGTAGGTCGATTGCAGATTCAGCCAAAATTCGGGCGTGGTGTTCAACAGAATGGAAAGCTTTTTTGCCAGACCCGCACTGACATCGCTCTGCTGCTTTACTACGTCGATCAATTCAGCCTCCGGCTCGTCCAACGAGCAAGCTAAAGCCGCGCTTGTAATGCCCAGCGGCTTCAGAAACTCCTCGCTGAGAACTTCACCTGGATGAATCGGCCGCATTCCAATCCGGTTCATTTACGCCTCCTATGGCTTCATTTATCCGTGATCATAAGCAGCAACCTTGATCTGGTAAAACCATCCGGGAGCTTTCACTGACGTCCTTCACCTATCTAGGCACGGTCCTACAAAAAGCGGCTCCATCGCCTGATTTATCGATGCACACCTGCTCCTTTAACCTTTTCTTTCTGATTTTCGAAAGACACCAATAATGAGAAGAAAAGGAAAAGGCACGGACCTCCGTAACCAAACTATTAAATCGGATGTAAGGAAGCTCACCTACAAGGCGTTTATTAAAAAAATCGCGCCTCGCGCTTCAAACATCGACATATCAGTTGTCAGGATTGAGCCGATTACTGCCGCAGCGATAGAGAAATGTCATTTATGGGAAGGAGCAGCAAACTACCCGTGGGAACGCATCCCCGACTGGAAGCGGAAAGATGCCAAGGGTTTGGATTTGGCAATTTGGTATGAGCAGAATCTTTGCGGCTTGTGCTATGCAACACCGCGACGAAGCGCTATCTGTCTGAAAATAGTACTTTTGCAGGGGGATCCAGACAAATCCCATCCGATTCGTGGCTTGATAGCTCCAGTCGCACTACTGGCCGCAGAATTCTATGCGCGTATGCTGGAGTGCAGAGAGATCGAAATCCAAGATCCTGATCCAAATGTTGTTTTTTACTATCAAGAACTCGGGTTCGACTTTGACCAGACCAACCGCCTTGTCATCTACTTGAGCGACCAATAACATCCAGGTAAACGAATCGCAGGAGGTGTACATGAGCCCCAAAAAGCGAAAGGCTAAGCTGTTACAGCTTGCTGAGTTTCACGCCGAAGCACGTCGCTTGGCTGGTGATTTATCGGCTAATCAACGACGCTTTATTGAAGTCGGTATCGCGCGCGGCAAAGAACTTGAGCCCGGCGGATGGTTGGCCGGAGGAAGAACCTAAATACCAATTCTTAAAAAAACCGCCTGAATGGCGGTTTTTTTTGTTCTACGTGACTATTTCGCCCCGTACTCGCAACATCCTGCGAAAGTTTCTCTCCTTTCCAGCCAGGCTCAAATCGGCCTCCCCGACTACCCTTCAAAAACCCCGCAGGAAGCGGTGCTCTTCAGCTCAAGGAACGACCATGTCTCTCTCCATCGTCCACAGCCGCGCCCAAATCGGCGTGGATGCGCCCGCCGTCACCGTCGAAGTCCACCTGGCCAACGGCCTGCCATCACTGACCATGGTCGGTTTGCCCGAAGCGGCAGTAAAGGAAAGCAAGGACCGGGTGCGAAGCGCGATCATCAATTCGGGCCTGCAATTTCCAGCGCGGCGTATCACCCTGAATCTCGCTCCTGCGGACTTACCGAAGGACGGCGGACGGTTTGATCTGGCGATCGCCCTGGGGATTCTGTCCGCCAGCGTGCAGGTGCCGACATTGACGCTGGATGACATTGAATGCCTGGGAGAGTTGGCGTTGTCAGGCGCGGTACGTGCCGTAAGAGGTGTGTTGCCGGCTGCGCTGGCTGCGCGCAAGGCCGGACGCTCGCTGATGGTGCCGCGTGCGAATGCCGAGGAGGCGTGCCTGGCGTCGGGATTGAAGGTGATTGCCGTCGACCATCTGCTGGAAGCGGTCGCGCACTTCAATGGACATACGCCCGTCGAGCCCTATGTTTCCAACGGGTTGCTCTACGCCAGCAAGCCCTATCCCGACCTGAATGAAGTGCAGGGCCAACTTTCGGCCAAGCGCGCCTTACTGATTGCGGCGGCTGGCGCTCATAACCTGCTGTTCAGCGGCCCGCCGGGGACCGGGAAAACACTGTTGGCGAGTCGTTTGCCGGGACTCCTTCCTCCTTTGGCCGAAAATGAGGCACTGGAAGTCGCAGCCATTCAATCCGTCACCAGTTGCGTGCCCTTGAGCCACTGGCCGCAAAGACCCTTTCGCCAACCCCATCACTCAGCCTCAGGCCCGGCGTTGGTGGGCGGTGGCTCGAAGCCGCAACCCGGCGAAATCACCCTTGCCCATCATGGCGTTCTATTCCTCGATGAGCTTCCGGAATTCGACCGCAAAGTGTTGGAGGTTTTAAGGGAGCCGCTGGAATCCGGCCACATCTTGATTTCCCGCGCCAAGGATCGCGTGCGGTTTCCCGCCCGTTTTCAATTGGTGGCAGCGATGAACCCGTGCCCCTGTGGATATCTTGGCGAACCCAGTGGCAAATGCAGTTGCACACCGGACATGGTCCAGCGCTACCGCAACAAGCTGTCGGGGCCACTGCTGGATCGTATCGACCTGCACCTGACCGTCGCTCGGGAAGCCACCGCGCTGAATCCTGCGCTCAAACCCGGTGATGACACCGCCACCGCCGCGTTGCTGGTCGCCGACGCCAGGGAGCGACAACACAAACGCCAGGGCTGCGCGAACGCCTTCCTTGATCTGCCAGGCCTGCGCAAACACTGCAAGTTATCCACAATCGACGAAACCTGGCTGGAAACAGCGTGTGAACGACTGACCTTGTCGCTGAGGTCCGCGCATCGATTGCTCAAGGTAGCGCGAACCCTCGCAGACCTTGAGCAGGTGGATGGCATCACCCGTGGTCATCTGGCTGAAGCGCTGCAATACCGGCCAACCTCCAGCTGATGAAATCACTCCTTCGTCAGATCCACCAACGGCGTCTGCCGAACCTCGGTTTCCCGCCCGTTCTGTATGTCACTCACCCGCTTCAACGCTTTATCCACAGCGCCCTTGTCCGCCAACAAGCTGTAACTGATCTGAAACTGCTTGTGCTCCTTCGGCGCAATCGTCGGCACCAGCCCCAGCGGCCGCTGATAGTGCCGGTTATAGGAAAAGCTGGTCCCCGGCTCGAGACCGGTGACATAGCCCTGGCCTTGGGTATCGGTGTTCTTCCACAACGAAAACACCGGCAACTGCTGGGTGTTAAACCCGACCGATACCCCAAGGCTCCCGGCCTTGTTATGCAGCACGGTCAACGTGTCACCCTTGGCATCGCCGTACGGCACCACGTTGTACACCGTCTCGTCGTAGTCCTTGGTCGGTGCACGGTAAGTCTGCCAGTCCGGCAAATCCCCTTTGGCCTTGTCGTTGAACGGCGACACTTGTTTAACCGGCGCAGCAAAACGCGCGCCCTGCTCCAGGAATGGAGTGCTGAAGTTGCTGTGGTACAGCGCCTGATATTCCTTCGGATAATCACCGTTATTGGTCAGAGTGTCGTTCAGGGCGAACGCTGCACTGCCGGGCTCCGTGACCAGTTCAGTCACCACCGAGAAGTCGACTTTCTTGAACGCCTGCTCTTTCAGTTCGCCACGCAGGCTGATGGCGTACGGCGGTCTTTCATCTATATGCAGGGTAACTTTACTGGCCGGGATGTTGGCAGCCCGGCCATGCAGGGTCAGCAGTTCGCCGTTATCCATACCGGGATGGCCGACCCATTCGTAGCCACAACGGGCGACCAGTTCGTTGAAGCCTTCGAGCCAGCCAAGTCCGCCGCGGCCATTGAGTTCGATGAAGGACGGATTGACCACGTCCTTGACGGGCGAATCCCAACCCATGCGCACATCGCCGACCGACGCTTGCAAGACGTTCATCCCGCGAGTCGGCACCACCGAGAGTTTCATTGTGCCGTTATCGATGTCGACGATGCTGACGCCCTCCTGCCGGCCGCCGTGCAGGGTGCGCAGGGTGACGGAGAAGGGTTTGTCGGTTTTTACGCCGAGTTGCTGGCTGGTGATCTGCCAGTTCTGAGCGGCCTTGTCGGTGTCGAGCAGCACGTAATCCCAGGCCATGGCGTGGGAGGCAGTGGTCAGCGCGCCGAGGGCGATGGCGAGTTTGAGCGGGGTCATGAGGGAAGCCTTTCTTGGAGTTGTGCTTTTTTTTATAGCGCTGATGAAACGTTTCAGCAAGATTAAAAAATACACACGCGCCAACCGTCCCTCGCAAATACTCAACGACCCCAAGCAACGCCCGCTTTGTTACGCTAATCTCATACGGTTTTGGCCTAACGGCCGATTGACGGCGACATCATTATGACACTAAGGTCGCCAGCTAATTGCAGGAGCAAGAACAGGCACTTTTGCCTGTCATTTGCGCAACGGATCATATGGAGTTTGGATGCGCGGGGCACTATTACGCAGCGGTAAGAGCGGGTCATTCACAGCCCTGGGCGAAACAGGTCAACCGGTTTACCGGGCTGCCCTGCAATTGCGCGAAGCCATTCGCCGCAAGAACCCCGACATGGTCGATCACCTGGCCATTCCTCAAAGCGACGAACTGGGCAACCAGATCGACTGGTACAGCGGTCTCGACGGCGATGTGATCCCGTGGAGCAGCGCGACCGAAGAAGAACGCGCACCGGCCCGTCGTCAACTTGAAGCCCTGAAGACTGCGCTCGATGAATTGAGCCAGCGTTTCCTGGGCACGGATTCGGGCGAACAGCAGCAAGGCGACAAAGCCGTGTTCGGCAAGTTGCTCAAGCGTGTCATTCATTTCCCTGACGAAAATTTCGTCTACCTGGTGCAAGGCAAGCCGGTACTGACCTTTTGGGGTTTCGAGCACGCCGGTACCGGCAATCGCGATCCTCTGCACTGCCTCTATCAGGTTCCGCCGGTATTCACGCTGCCACCCGTGGTCGAAGAACCGGTTGTGGCGCCCGTCGTGCCGGTGGTGGCTCGCCCTTGGTGGCGGCGCTGGTGGTGGCTGTTGCTGCTGCCGTTCTTGCTGCTGCTGTTGTGGCTGTTGCTCGGCTTGCGCGGGTGCGTGCCGATTCCGCTGGTGGCGGTGGACTTGCTGCCTGAGGGCATCGTGCCGGTGGAAAGACAGCTGGAAGAACCACAACTGACCGGCAATGCCACCACACTGAATGGCGTTCCCGTGACCGGCACCGTCGCAGGTTCCACTACTGGTACAGCCGTGACCGGCACTCAGGGCGTGGAAGCTCCGGCCGTCGCAGGTAACGAAGCTGATGCCGCACCCGCCGACGTCACCCAAGACCCGGCCGCCGAATCACCAACCGCGCCAACCACGCCAACCACGCCACCCGAAAATAAAACCGAGGCGCCGTCTGTCACCACACCGCCCGACGCGCAAAAATCCGCCGCCGCAAAACCGGGCCCGCCCCTGAGCATTCCGCCTGACGCCGCCGACGGCGCGGCCAAGTTCCTAGACGGTCAGTACCGCGCCGGTGCCGGCATCCAGGATCGCCGCACCGGCAAGCCGCTGCGTCTGGAATACCAGTTGAAGGACGGTAAAGGCGAAGTCACCGTGCATCAGGCCGACGGTTCGAAATGCAGCGGCCCGGTCAGCGCCACCATGAAGGGCGGCAGCCTCGCCATCGACAGCCAGGGCCAGGCCGTGTGCGGCGATGGCAGCACGTACGACATGCCCAAGGTCAACTGCCGCAAAGGGGCGACCACGGTCGCGGACTGCACCGGCGGTTACGGTAAAGAACAATTCCCCATGTCCATGCGGCAGATGGGCGAATAAGACTGGAATAACCCGACATGTTGCCTGAAGTCACCCAATTCGAAGACACCGTCACGCTTGTCAGTGACACCGGTATCCAGTTCATGGATTTCGCCCTGCGCCTGGATCCCCGCAAGGAACCGGCGGGCGAGTTCGCGCCGATGATCAGCGGGCTGATCTGCCGCCTGATGTACAACGAAGAGAAAGACTTCTACTTCTACGAGCCCGAGCCGGAGAAGGTCGAGAAGGCCAAACCGGCATTCAGCGTCGACATGAAAAGCAGCCTCGAGCTGCTGGACGGTGTCTGGCTGCCGACGCCGTTTTTCCGTTTCATGCCGCCGCACCGTTTCGACGAAGGCCCGACCAACTGGTCGCGGATGCGCCTGGTGAAACTGGCGACACCCGACATCGACGGCAACACCCACCGCCTGACGATGGCGTTCGACAGCCGCGTCATGCCCAAGCGTGACGGCACCGCTTACCTGGCGCCGAACGAAGAAGACATCAGCTCCGGCGTGTCCTTCAAACTGGCGACCAAGGCCAGCGAAACCCGTTGGTTCCTGGCCCAGCCGTGGGTCAACGAATGGCTGCTGGAAGTGTTCAACGAGGGCAACGCTCATCGTTCGCGCGAAGAGCTGGACATCGATATTCGCGCCAACCACCACCTGGCGCACTACCTCAACCTGCTGAGCCTGTTGAGCACGCCGTCCGCGGCAGCGCAGTCGACCGCCAGGCCGAAGGTGGAAATTCCTGAACTGAAAGTGGTCGCCAACGACAGCAATGGCCTGGTCAAACCGATACCGGTGGACCTGGTGCTGGACGTCGGCAACTCGCGCACCTGCGGCATCCTGATCGAGAATCACGGCCAGGCCGGCTCCGGGCTGAAGCAGAACTACGTGCTGGAACTGCGCGACCTGATCACCCCCGAACACACCTACAACCTGCCGTTCGAAAGCCGCGTCGAGTTCGCCCAGGCGTATTTCGGCAAGGACCACTGCTCGGTCAAAAGCGGCCGTCACGATGCGTTCCAGTGGGCAACGATCGCCCGCGTCGGCAATGAGGCCAGCCGTCTGGCCAGCCGTCGTCGCGGCACCGAAGGTTCCACTGGCCTGTCCAGCCCGAAACGTTATCTGTGGGACGAGAACGCCTACGGCCACGGCTGGCGTTTCAACTGCTCCTACATCAAGAGCGACAACGAGCCGTACGCCACGGCCGCGCCGTTCTCGCACCTGATCAATGAAACCGGCGAGGCGCTTTACAGCCTCGAAGAAGACGATCGTCTGCCGGTGTTCATGCCGCGTTACTCGCGCAGTTCGCTGATGACCTTCATGCTCGCCGAAGTACTGGCCCAGGCGTTGTCGCAAATCAACAGCCCGGCCCAACGCTCCCGCCAGGGTCACACCCGTGTGCCGCGCCAGCTCAACAGCATCACCCTGACCGTGCCGCCGGGCATGCCGCAGGCCGAGCGCAGCATTCTCAACGAACGCATGCTGCAAGCCATCGGCCTGGTGTGGAAAAGCCTCGGCTGGCACGCTGGCGAGGAAGATCCGCATCAGGATCAGGCCGTCAGCCCGCGCACGCCGATCCCGAGCATCCGCGTGGAGTGGGACGAAGCCTCCTGCGGCCAGTTGGTGTACCTGTACACCGAGGTCAACGAGAACTTCGCCGGTCACCCGGAAGAGTTTTTCGACACCATCGCCCGCCCGGACAAAACCGACCGCGAACGCATCACCCTGGCGACCATCGACATCGGCGGCGGCACCACCGACCTGGTCATCACTGATTACCGCCTCGACCGCGCCGGCAACACGGGCAGCGGCAGCAACGTGCACATCGTGCCCGAACAGCGTTTTCGCGATGGTTTCAAAGTAGCCGGCGACGACATCCTGCTGGACGTGATCCAGGACTTCATCCTGCCGAGCTTCGAGAAGGCGTTGCAGAATGCCGGCGTCAGAGCCCCGGATTCGCTGATGTCGCGGCTGTGCGGCGATGAATCGGTCAGCGCCCAGGACATGATCCTGCGCCAGCAATTGAACCTGCAGGTGTTCGCACCGCTGGGCCTGGCGTTGCTCAAGGCTTACGAGCATTACGACCCGCAAGTTCCGCAGGAAGTCAGCCCGCAAAGTTATCGCCAGTTGCTGGGCGACAACGCGATCAGCCAGACCGTGCTCGACTACGTCAACGCCGCCGTGCGCCGCGATGTCGGCGGCCAGAGCGGTTTCGACCTGTACGAAGCGCTGATCGGCTTCGACCTGCAAAAGCTTCACGCCGCGTTCCTCAACGATCAGATCAACATCACCAAGATCCTCGGCGCGCTGTGTGAAGTGGTCGCCCACTATCCGTGCGATGTCCTGCTGCTGACCGGCCGCCCTTCGCGGCTGCCGGGCATCCAGGCGTTTATCCGCAAGGTGCTGCCGCTGCCACCTGGGCGCATTCTGGCGTTGCAGAATTACCGCACCGGCGGCTGGTACCCGTTCCACAAGAACGGCCGCATCGACGACCCGAAAAGCACCGCTTCGGTGGGCGCCATGCTGTGCCTGTTGTGCGCCAACCACAGCGTGCCGAACTTCTACTTCCGCTCTTCGGCGCTCAAACCGTATTCGACGGTCAAGCACATCGGCGTCATCGATCTGAACAACGTGATCAAGGATGCCGACGTGCTGTACCGCGACATCCAGTCCGAAGACTACAAAATCAAGTTGCCGGAAATCGGCACGGGCGATGACGCCGACACGCCGCAGCTGGAAATGCGCGGCGATCTGCGCCTCGGTTTCCGTCAGTTGGCCGCCGATCGCTGGGCCGCTTCGCCGCTGTACACCCTGCGTTTCACCAAGGCCGGTCGGGAGAAGTTCTCCCGCGCGATTGGTGAGAACGGCAGCGCACCGCTGCTCAAGGTGCGCTTCGAGGTCAAAGCCGCCGACAAATACACGCGCAAGCAGGATCTGGTCAGCGACCGTCTCTCGGTTCGCGACATCGAATCCAACAGCAGCAACGTCAACTTCAACCCGCGCAGCGACCTCGAGCTGGAACTCAACACCATGCTCGACGCCGGCCTGAGCGAGACCAAGTACTGGCTCGACAGTGGAAGTGTGAAACGCAAATGAATGACCTGACCCCCGAACAAACTCAGCTTTCAGCCAGTTGGGCCGCTGTTTATGAAGGTGCCGGTCAGGCGCTGGAGTGGATTGGCCAGACGCGCGGCAACGCGCCGCGCCTGGACAGCGAAGCCGACAACCTGAACATTCGCCTGCACCGCGCCCGCAACCTGGCTCACAGCCTCGGTCGCGTGGCCTGCACGCCGATGACCATTGGCTTTTTCGGCTTGTCCCAGGCCGGCAAGTCCTACCTGATTTCAGCGCTTGCGGCCGGTCAGAACGGCAAACTGGAAACCGATTTCGGTGGCCAGCGCCTGGACTTCATCAAGCACATCAACCCGGTGGGTGGCGGCAAGGAAGCCACCGGTCTGGTAACGCGCTTCAGCCGTCGCGCCACGCCGAGCCAGGATCCGCAGTTCCCGGTCGAGCTGACGCTGTTCAAGGAAATCGAGCTGGCGAAGATTCTCGCCAACTCCTGGTTCAAGGACTTCGACCTTGAGCGGATCTCCTACGAGATCGACGAAGAGCGTATCCAGCGCGTACTCAAACCCTTCGAAGGACGCGAGACCGGGCCGCTGCAGCCGGGCGTCAGCGCCGATGATCTGGTGTCGCTGTGGGATTACCTGCGGGACAACTTCCGCAACTCGGTGAAGAAGCTTGAGCACCTGTATTGGCCCACGGCGTTGCAACTGGCACCACGCCTGAATTTCCAGGAGCGTGCCGAGCTGTTTTCCATCCTCTGGGGTGAGCAAAGCGAACTGACGCGCGTGTACCAGCAACTGGCCGGTGCGCTGCACAAGCTGGGCCTTCCCGAAACCGTATTCGCGCCATTGAAAGCCTTGGTGAGTTTCGAAAACGACACTTACAGCCAGCGCGACAGCATTATGAACGTCGACATCCTCGAGCGCTTCGGCAGCCCGCGGGACTTGCCGATCGACGTGCGGCCTCAGGTCGACGGACGCTTGCAAAACAGCCAGGGCATCCCGGTTGCGCAACTGGCGGCACTGACCGCCGAGATGACCTTCGGCCTGATCGAAGCCCCGGCGGACGACATCGTCAATCAGGTCGACTTGCTGGACTTTCCTGGTTATCGCGGGCGCAAAAAGCTCCATGAGATCGCCAACTCAAACGACCCGGAATCCGCCACCAAGGACAACTCCGTCTCGCAGCTGATTCTGCGCGGCAAGGTCGCTTACCTGTTCGAACGCTACACCGACAACCAGGAAATGAACGCGCTGGTGGTCTGCACCGGCTCGACCAAACAGAGCGACGTCAACGACGTCGGCCCGGTGCTGACGCGCTGGATCGAGAAAACCCAGGGCGCCGACGCGGCCGCCCGAAGCAAACGCGACACCGGCCTGATCTGGGCCCTGACCATGCTCGACCTGCGCATCACCAACTCCCTGAGCCTGACGCCTGATCAGTACGACGAGAGCTGGAACGGCATGGTCAAGCTGACCATGCTCGAACGCTTCGGCAGCCTGAGCTGGATGAACGACTGGGCCGGCACGCCGTTCCAGAACACCTTCCTGGTGCGTAAACCGCGTATGGATGCGGCGTTCATTGTGCAAGACGCCAGCGGCGCCGAAACCGGCCTCAACGCCAGCTACCAGGAGCGCGTCGACGCCCTGGGCACAAGCTTTGCCGGCAATGAGCTGGTGTGCAAACACATCAACAATCCTGCCAACGCCTGGAAAGAAATGCTGCGCAACGATGACGGTGGCATCAGCCACTTCAGCGGCAGTTTCAAGGGAGTGGCGAACATCGAATTCAAACTGCAACGCATCCGCGAGCAGCTGAACGAATGCCTCGAAGGCCTGACCACTCACGGCCTGAGCACCTGGTATCACGCCGACGGTGACGGCGCCGCAGCCGCCAAGAAAGCCCAGGCGCAGATGATTCTGACCGGTCTGGGCCGTCGCCCAGCCGTGCTCGGCGAGTTCATCGATGAACTCGACATGCCGAGCGAATCGGTGCGCGACCTGTACCTCAGCGGTGTGTACGAAACCGATGACGCGCCCGCCGCCAGCGATGAGCCGGCCGCGCCGACACCGAGCCAGAGCCTGTACGGCAACGACGCCGGATTCGACTTCGATTTCGGCGACGACCTGAGCCACGAAGCACCGGTCAGCAGCAAAACCAACACCCCGGCGCCGGAACTGCAAAGCAACGAACACCGCTTTGCCAAAGCCGCTTTCAAGGCCTGGATTGCGCACCTGCGCGAGCTGACCACCCGACAAAGCCTGCTCAACCTGTTGGGGCTGGAAAAGGCCTTGATCGAAGCGGTGGTCGACGAACTGATCACCGCCGGTTACCGCCAGGACTTGCCGGGGCAACTGAGCCGTGCGGTGCTCAAGCGCGCGCAAAGCGGCGCGCGGCGCGATCAGCTGGTTGAGCGCCAAGTGCTGGAAGTGCAACGGGTGCTGCGCGATTTCGTGTCCTGGTTCGGCTACCTGCAAAAACCGGTCAACGAACGCCCGAACAGCCGCGCCGGTGCCAAGGCGCCGTTGTTCTCGTTCTACACCGACATCGGTCCGGGACAAGTGCCGGTGTTGCCGCCACAACCGGCGAACCAGGCGCAGCGTTATCTGGGCGACTGGCTTTCGGGCCTGGCCTACATCACGCAGGACAACGCCGGCCATGGTGCCGGTCGCGAAATCACCCCTGAACAGAATGAACGGCTGGGCCATGTGCTCACAGCCTTCACAGCGAGATAAGCAATGCCAATTCGTGTCGACCTGCTCGCCTTAGAACCCAACGTGCCTGGCCAGGCGTGCCTCACTGTGAAGAAATGGCAGGGTGGCGAAGAACAGCTGGAGTTCTCCATTCAGCGTAACCAGGACGGTTTTTACCTCCAGGACCAGAAGGCCTGGAGCAATAACCCGTTCTGGTTCAAGGTCTCGCGCTTCACGGTTGCGGCCAGTGGTGAAGCCATTGAAACCCTGCTCGGCCCGGAAGTGGTCGATCCGCTGCTAGAGGGTGGGGCCAACTCGCAATTCCTGATCGAACTGCGCGAGCAGAAACAAAATGAGGTCACTGATAAAGGTGTGGTCAAGCCAGGCGTCGGCCTGCTGCCATCCACGGCCGGCGGCCAGACGCGCTCGACTTATGGCGGCGCAGACCTGACAGCGCCAACTGCGCCAGAACCCGAAATCCCGGAGCTGCCGGAATTGGTCCTCTCCACCGACGAGCCAGAAATCGAACTGGAATCGGTGCCCAACGAACCCGCTTATACCCCGCCTCCGGCCCCGGTGAAGAAAAGCAACAAAGGCCTCATCGGCCTCGCGCTTGTCGTGCTGTTGCTGGTGGCCGCAGCGGCCGGATTCTGGTTTTACAAACGCACTCCGACGCCTGTCCCGGCGGTTGCTGCCGCCGCACCGGCCGGTGCTGACGCCCAAGCCTGCACCCTCGACAGCATGAACAGCCTGCCCGAGCTGACCTTCGTCCAGACTTGCATCAAGGCCGCGCCCGACAGCGCCAAATTGCTGGAGATCATCAACGAAGCCAAGGCCGGCAAGCACTGCGGCGTCGCCCAGCGTCTGTACGCCAACCGTGCCCAGGCCGGTGACGCGTTGATTGCCAACGCCTATGCCCGCGAATACGACCCGAAATACCTGAAGGCCAGCGAGTGCTTCCCGACCGCGGACAACGCCACCGCCGCCTACTGGTACGAAACCATCCTGACCCAGGACCCGAACAACGCCGAAGCCAAGCAGCGTTTCGAGGAGTTGCAGAAGTGATGCGTTCTCCCCTGAGTCGTTTTCTGCTGAGCGGCGCTGCGTTGTTGGCGTTGTGCATCAGCCCGTTGTCCCAGGCGGATGACAAGCCGCTGATACAGGCCGGCAAGAAAACCCTGTTTCAGCGCGTGCTGACCACGCCGGGTTGCAAAATCAGCCCGACGGCGGGCGGTGCTGCGGGTGATGAGCAACCGGTGTTCAGCCGTTTTTATGTGTACGAACGCGCGCAAGCCGCCAACGCCGAGTGGCTGAAAGTCGGCCCCGACAGTTACGGCAAAACCATTGGCTGGCTGCCGGCCAGCTGCACCACCGACTGGAAAATGCAGCTGACGCTGGCCTTCACCAACCCGGCCAACCGCGACCGGCTGCTGTTCTTCAAGGACCGCGCCACGGTCGAAGGCATTCTCGATGCGCCGGACCCGGTGAGCAAAGTCGCGCCGCTGCGGGCCACGCTGAAAAAGGGCAAGCAAGCCCCCGGCGTGTTGGCCGAAGAACCTGAATACTTCGTCGACCTGCAAAAGCAGTTCTACCTGTTGCCGGTGATCAGCGGCGAAGAAGTGATGACCGAAGGCGGCTTCCGCACGCGTCTGCTCAACGTCGCATCGGTCAGCAAGCCCGATGACAAAAACGCCAAAGGGGGTGCTGCGAGCGGCGCGGCCGGCGGCAAGGAAGCCGAGGACAAAGCAGCCAGCCAGCTGAAGGAGTTCAGTGCGGCGGTGGTGTTTGTCATCGATTCGACGATCTCGATGGACCCGTACATCGACCGCACCCGCGAGGCGATCCGCAAGGTCTACCAGCAGATCGAATCGCAGAACCTCGGCAAGCAGGTCAAATTCGGCCTGGTGGCGTTCCGCTCCAACACCCAAGCGGTGCCGGGGCTGGAATACACCACCAAGATGTACGCCGACCCTACCAAGGTGAAAGACAGCGCCGACTTTTTTGCCAAGATCGCCGACCTCAAACAGGCCAAAGTCTCCAGCAGCAGTTTCGACGAAGACGCGTTTGCCGGCGTCATGGACAGCATCGACAAGGTCGACTGGAGCCAGTTCGGCGCGCGCTACGTGGTGCTGATCACCGACGCGGGCGCCATCGAAGGCGATGACAAACTGTCGAAAACCGGTTTGAGCGCCTCGCAGGTTCGTCTCGAAGCGGCCAATCCGGGCGTGGCGATTTACACGCTGCACCTGAAAACCCCGGCGGGGATCAAGGACCACGCCAAGGCCGAGGCGCAGTACCAGAATCTGTCGACCTACCCGGGCACCAACACTTCGCTGTATTACCCGGTGAACGCGGGCGACATTCAGGAGTTCGGGCGCAAGGTGGATTCGCTGGCCACCGCGATCACTTCCCAGGTGAAAGCTGCCTACATGGGCGAAGACGCCATCGGTAGCGCGGTGAACGCCAAGCAGGACCCGGCCGAGAAGAAAATGCTCGAAGACGCGGCGCTGATCGGCCACGCGATGCAGCTCGCCTATCTGGGCGAGAAGACCAACAGCAAGGCACCGCCGGTGTTCAAGGCGTGGATCACCGACCGTGACCTGATCAAGCAGAACATCCCGACCACCGACGTGCGGGTGCTGCTGACCAAGTCCCAGCTCAGCGACTTGAGCGACGTGATGAAGAAGATTCTCGACGCGGCCAACGAAGGCCTGATCTCGCCGACGGAAATGTTCGAGCGTCTGCGCTCGGTCGCCGCCACCATGGGCGCCGATCCGAACCAGCTCAAGCAGAACGGCAGCGCCAAACTGGCGGACATGGGCGTGCTCGGCGAGTACCTCGAAGACCTGCCCTACCAGAGCGAAGTGCTGAACCTGGACGAAGAAACCTGGAAAAGCTGGGATGGCCTGGCGCAGGAGAAATTCATCCGCACGCTCAATACCAAACTGCGGCACTACCAGCGCTACAACGCTGACGTCGACCGTTGGGTGGCGTTAGCCAAGGACAGCGATGCACGGGACAACGTCTATCCCGTGCCACTGGAAATGATGCCTTAACGAGGCGCCGATGCTCGATATCAAGAACCTGCTGGTGCGCCGTGGTGAAGGCGCGCTGGCCCACCACGTGCGCCTGCCGCACTTGCAGGTCGGTGCCGGGGAAATCCTTGCCATCACCGGTGAGAGCGGCAGCGGCAAAAGCACGTTGCTCGAAGCCATCGGCCTGTTGCTGGCGCCGGTGGAGCTCGAGCGCTTTCGGCTGGGCGCAACCGACGATCAGGACATCGCCCAACTGCTGGCCAGTGACGACCAGCCAGCCTTGGCGGCCGTGCGTTCGCGTCATCTGGGGTTCATTTTGCAGAGCGGCGGCTTGCTGCCGTTTCTAAGCGTGCGCGACAACATCAGCCTGCCGCGCCGCTTGCTCGGCATGCCGGTAAAGAGCGCGCACATCGATCACGCGGTTGAGGTGCTGCGCCTGCAAGGGTTGCTGGATAAACAGCCACAGGCGCTGTCGATCGGTGAACGCCAGCGCGTTGCCTGCGTTCGGGCGATTGCCCACGAACCGCTGCTGCTGTTGGCCGACGAGCCGACCGCCGCGCTCGACCCGCACAGCGCCCGACGCTTGTTCGAATTGCTGCTGAGTCTGGTGTCGAGCATGGGCCTGAGTGCCCTGGTGGTTTCCCATGACTGGGCCTTGCTGAAGGATTTCGGCTTGCCGCGACTCGGCGCTATCAGCCGTCAGGGAGAAACACTGTTTGAACCGATGGACTGACCGCTTGCGCCTGCTCGGAACGCTGGCCCTGCAAGACCTCTGGCACGACCGCAAGGTGTCGTTGTGCATCGCCGCCTCGCTGGTGGCGGTGATCGCGCCTCTGTTGCTGCTGTTCGGCCTCAAACACGGCGTGGTCAGCCAGTTGCAGGACGAATTGCTGCGCGACCCGCGCAACCTTGAAGTGAAGATGCTCAGCAACGGCAACTACGACAGCGCCTGGATCGAGCGCGTGCGCCACCGTCCCGAGACCGGTTTTGCCCTCGGCCAGACCCGCTCGCTCAACACCCAGGCGGATTTGCTGATCGGCATGCAGCGCTTTGTCGAAGGCGCTGAAATCATCGCCACCGAACCCGGCGACCCGCAACTGAACCTGCCGCAACTCAATCCCACCGGCAACCAGGTAATCCTCAGCGAGCGCGCCGCGCAACGCTTGCAGGCCAAGGTCGGCGACCGTGTGCAAATGCGTGTATTGCGTCGTCTGGAAGGTGTGAATGAACGCGGTGAGATGACGCTGACGGTGCTGGAAGTACTCGACGGTGCGCGCTTCGGCCGCGCGGCCGGGTTTGTCGCCCCGCCGTTGCTGCTGGACCTGGAGCGCTTTCGCGACGGCTATCAGGTCAGCGCCTTCGGCCTCGAAACCGGCAAACCTCTGGGCGATCTGCAACCGCTGTACGCCCGCGCCCGACTCTATGCCCGCGACATCGATCAGGTAGCGCCGCTGGAACGCTGGCTCAACGAACAACACATCGAAACGTCGAGCCGACTGGCCGACATCGACAACGTCAAAGCCATCAATCATGTGCTGGGGCTGATCTTCGGGGTGATTGCCCTGGCGGCGCTGATCGGTTGTGTGGCGTCGATGGTCGGGGCCTTTCTGGCCAACATCGACCGCAAGCGCAAAAGCCTCGCGGTCCTGCGCCTGCTGGGTTTCAAACGCACGGCGGTCGCCGGTTTCGTGGTCCTGCAAGCGCTGGTGCTGAGCCTTGCAGGCTACCTCGGCGGATTGGGTTTTTATGCCGTCGGCAGTCATTTGTTCGACTACTTGCTCGGCAGCAGCCAGACCACCGGCACCTTTGTCTGCCACATCACACTCTGGCACGGCCTCGCCGCCCTGCTCCTGACCTTTCTGGTCGCTGCACTGGTGGCCGTGATCGGTGCCGTGCGAGCGATCAACATCCAACCTGCGGAGAGTCTGCGTGAGCTATAAACGTTTGGGCTTGCTGTTGCCCCTGAGCCTCGGCTACCTGCTCGACGCCTCGGCGGCGGGCTGGGAAGAGAAGTATTACAACCCGATGCCCGAGGCCAGCGACGTCGTGCTGCCGATGCCGTGCGAAGGTTCGATGGTGTTCCGCAAGGTGTTCATTCCGGTCGCCGGGCCACTTGACGACTACCCGATCAACATCGGTCAGGACGGCGCGGAATACGGCTACGTTGAACAAACCCGGCCGACGTTTATCGCAGGCAGTTTCACCGGCGCGAAGAACGACAAGTCCCGCTACTACCTGATGGCCAAGTACGAGATGAGTCAGCTCCAATACGCCGCGCTGACCGACGAGACCTGCCCCACCGCTGCCACCAAGATGCGCCTGCCGCAAGTGTCCGTGAGCTGGGTGCAAGCCGTCGAGGCGGCTGACAAGTACAACCTGTGGCTGCGCAAAAACGCCGCGGCCAAGCTGCCGAAAGAAGACGGCGCACTGGGTTTCCTGCGCCTGCCGACGGAAGTCGAGTGGGAGTTCGCGGCGCGCGGTGGCCTGGAAGTCGGCGCGGCGGAATTTCGCGATACGCGCTATCCGATGGCCGAGGGCATCAACGCTTACGAATGGTTCGCCGGGGCGCAATCGTCCAACGGCAAGCTGCAGTTGTCCGGCCTGCAAAAACCTAATCCATTGGGCCTGCACGACATGCTCGGCAACGTCGACGAGATGATGTTCGAGCCGTTCCGGCTGAACAAACTCGACCGCCAGCACGGCCAGGCCGGTGGCTACGTGGTCCGTGGCGGCAACTACCTGACCGCTCAGGCCGACTTGCGCACCGGGTTGCGCAAGGAAGAGCCGTACTACAACGCCGAAGGCCAGGTGAAAAACAAAACCACCGGCCTGCGACTGGTCCTGGTATCGCCGACCCTGACGTCACGCGAGCGTGTCGCCAGCATTGAAAGCAGCTGGAAGAAGCTCGGCACCGGCAGCAAGGAAACCGAATCCGCCGATAAAGGCACGGTTCAATCCCTGAACACCCTGGCCTCGGGCGTCGAGGACAAAGCGCTCAAGGAAAAACTCCAGGCCCTGGAAAACCAACTGCGCGCCAGCAATCAGCAGCAGGAAGAAACCCGCGATCAGGCGATCCGCGCCAGCCTCAATCTCGGTGCGTTCCTCTGCACCAAGATGCTCGACGACGGCCAATACGTGGACTTCTTGCAGAAGAACTACAAGCTCAACTGCGAATCCGCCGACAAAGATGCCAGTTGCGACATGCGCAAAGGCAAGCTCGACGAGCAGAAGGATCGCCTGCACAAACTCAGCCGTTACTACGCCAGCAGCCTGGTGGAATCGGCGACCTTGTATGGCCAGCCGCTGCTGGAAGCGCAGGTGCCGGTGATGGAAGAAATCATCACCCGCAACAAACAGCTGCAAGAACTCAAACCCTATTTGCGCACCCACTGGGCCAATCAGAAAACCTTCCTGCAAAAGCAGAAGATTGACACTGACGCCTGGCTGACCAGTTGCAAAACCGTCACTCAATAACTCTCAACAACAGCCAACATCGTCACCAAGGAGTTTCACCATGTCGCGCAGCCTTTGGACTCGCTTCAAGCTTCAGATCGCTTTAGTCCTCACTGGCAGCCTGCTGCTGACCGGTTGCGCCAACACCGGCAGCTCGATGCTCGGTGGCAGCGAGGGTGCCGACCCGCGCCTGACCCAGGGCAATGACGCAGAGTTCTTCAGCAAATCCGGTTACCAGGCCTGTGCGGTCGGCGCCGGTGTCGGCATCCTCGGTTGCGCACTGTCCAACAGCAGCAACAAGGCGGTCTGCGCCATTGCCGCCGGTATTACCGCGTGTGGCGTGGCCATGGGCGCGAACTACTACCTGGATCAGCGTCGCAGCGAATACTCCGACACCACCACCCGCCTGGCGAAGATGAACAGCGACGTCGAGCAAGACACCCAGAACGTGATCGCCCGTACCGCAACCGCTCAGCAAGTGATCAGTGATGATCAGGCGCAAATCGCCCAGATCAAAAAGGACATCGCCAACAAAAAAGTCGACAAGGCCAAGGCCCAAGTGCAAATCGCCGAGATCGATTCGAACATCGCGCGCCTGCGTAAAGACCTTGGCAACATGCGCAACAAGGTCACCGAGTACACCAAAGTGGCCGACGCCGAGCGTGCGCAAGGCGCCGGCGCCGAGATCAAGCAAGTGGACGTGAGCATTATGAAAATGAACCAGAAAGTCGCCGCCCTGCAAAAGGAAGTCGACGGTCTGTACAACCAGCGCTCCGCGATCACTCTGGGCTAAGCACATGACTCTACGACAGCTGGCGGTCCTCACCGCCGTCCTGGCTTTGAGCGGTTGCGCGACCAAGCCAGGCGAATGCGATGCGACCAATCGCGACAGCAGCATGCTGACCAAGATGAACTGCGACTACTCTGGTGGTTACAGCGATCAGGTCAAGCAGAAGGAACTGGCACTGACCGCGTCCCGGCAGGAAAACGCGATGTTCCGCCAGGTGTACGAGAACATTCAGGCCCAGCAGCTCAGCACCAAGACTGATCTGGCCAGCCAGCAGAAATCCCAGGCGGCGCTGAACCAGTCGCTCGGCCAGTTGCTGTCCTCGCTCAAGGCCCGCCATGGCAATCAAAGCCAGGTGCAGAAGCAGATTGCCGGGCTCGAACAGCAGCTCAAGGCCTCGCAGGCGGCGCCCGTGACCAAGGCCTCGCCCGCGACGCTGGCCGCCAAGCAGGAACAACTGAAGGCCTTGCAGAAGAAAGTGAATCAGCTGCAATTCAGCCTCGGTTACGAAGAGTAACTTTTCACCCCGCAGGCCTTCCGATGGAGGCCTGCACCCTTTTCAGGAATCGTCGTCATGCAGCGGGTTATCAGGGATGCGCAAGCCACACCGGAGGGGATGAGTGCGCTGCAAGCCAAAGTCGCCCTCATCCAGAAACACTTTCCGCCGACCGTCGCCAGCCTCTTCGCCATCCCGCGGATGGGCAGCGGTGACGTGCTGGAATGGTGGACCGAACTGGGTGGCCAACCCACGCCCTATGCCGACCTCAACGAGGACGCGCAACGACGCTTGCTGGAAACCTATGAAGTGCGTCAGACGTCCTTGGGACAGCTGGCGGACGAACTGCAAAAACGCGGTCAGCCCACCGTAGCGGATGACCTGCGCAGCCTGCTCGGCACCCCCGAGCTGGACAAACTCTACAGCCTCAACGGCGAGCCGCTGGTGGTGCGCTGGAACCAGCGTCCGCCCAAACCGATCGTGCCGCCGGTTGTTCCGGTGGTGCCCGTCGTACCGCCGTCGCGCCGTGGCTGGTGGATCGCGGCGGCCTTGCTGGCGCTGCTGTTGCTGCTTCTGGCGCTCTGGGCTTACTGGTGGTTTATGCACCGTGAACCCGTCGTCGTGGTCCCACCTGTAGCGCCGGTGGTGACACCGGTCGAGAAACCGGTTGAGCCTGTTCCCGAGCCTGTCGTTGAGCCGGAACCAGTGCCGGAACCGGTACCAGAACCGGAACCCGTGCCAGAACCAGTACCGGCACCCAAGCCTGTTCCGCCGCCAAAACCAGTGGTCGTCGCCCCGCCACCGGCACCAACGCTGGACAACTTCGCTTGCCGCAAAAAAGCGCCGAACGCCGAGATTCCGCAATTCGTGGTGGTGCTCGACACCTCGGGCTCGATGGATTTGAACATCAAGTCAGTGAAAGCCGACGAGGACTGGTTCTTCGGCAATGAGCTCAATAAGTACCTGGATGTGAACCGCACCACGCAGATCTTCGCCAAGCCCAGCCGCATGGACGTCGCCAAGGACTCATTGGCCGGCATGATCAACGGGCTCGATCCGAAGATCGACACGCGCCTGATCACCTTCGCCGGCTGCGAAAGCACACCGGACCAGGGCGTGTTCAAGTTTGGCGACCGCCAGCGGCTGATCAACGGGATTCGAGGCCTGGTGCCCAACGATGGCACACCGCTGGCCGACAGCCTGGCCCACGCGGCGAGCACCGTCGACGGGCGCAATAACGATGCGGTGATCGTGATGTTCGTCGACGGTGAGGACGGTTGCCAGAAAGACGTCTGCGCGGTCTCGCGCCAAATCGCCAGGGAACAACCGCGCTTGCGGGTCAACGTGGTGAAAATCGGTGCCGGTGGCCCGTCACGTTGCATCGCTGAAAACACCGGCGGCCGGGTTTACAGCAGCACCAACGCGGCGGAGCTGGGCAAACAGTTGAAACTGGCGAGCAAGGAAGTGTCGAGCAACGCCAAGTGCGATTAGTCGTCTGCCTGGGCAAACCCCAGTAACAACGCGGCGACTTCCAAGACTTCATCCAGGGCCGCTTCGGCGGCCTTGGCTGAAGGTTGCAACAACAGGTCATCGGCGTAGCCCATCGCTTGCGCAAAGATCTGCCGCGCTGCCCGTTCCGGAGAAGCACAGCGAAACACCTCAGTGACGACACCGTGCTCGATGATCTGCGCCAGCATCGCCTGCCATTGTTTGTTGACGACCAGGTAAGCAGCGGCCAGCTCGGCGTCGTGCATCGCTTCATCCCACGCGTCCAGCCACAGCGCCCAGCCATCGTCGGCGGAGGCCGGCAGACAATCCTTCAGAAACCCCTGCAGAGCCGTCAGCGGTGCAACGCCCGTCAGCGGTGCGCGGACCTCTTCCAGCTGTTCGTTGGCAAAACGTACGAAGGCTTCGCGTCGCAACTCCTTCCAGTCCGTGAAGTAGTGATAGACGTGACTGCGTGACAACCCGGCGTGTTCAGCCAGATCACGGGTAGACACATCGGCGAAACCTTTGCTGCGAAACAGCTCCAGGGCGGCGGCGATGATCTGGTCTTTGCGTTCAGTGCGCGACATTTGGAAATAACCTCGTGACGCCGGGTAGATGGACGGCGCTTGCTTCTTGAGCGGTCGCTCAAGGATACTTGAGCAGTCGCTCAATAGTAGCGTTTATCTTCCTTTCGGTGCACCCATGACAGCCGTCACCCCACACATCCTGATCGATGAAAGCAAAAAACTCGGTCAGCAATCCGCCAGCCAGACGCTCAAGGCCATTGCCAGAGCCTATCCTGGAAAGCTGTTTTTCACGTTATCGCTGGTGGCGCTGGAGAACGCGCTGCTGCTGGCGTATCCGCTGTTCGCCGGGTTCGCCGTGGACTCGATCATCCGCGGCGATGCCACCAGTGCGCTGTTCTACGCGCTGGTGGTGTTGGCGTTCTGGGTGGTTGGGGCCGCACGCAGGGCGGTGGATACGCGCACGTTTACGCGAATCTACGCCGACCTCGCCGTGCCGGTCATCCTCAATCAGCGCCTGCAAAACCAAAGCACTTCCACATCGGCGGCGCGGGTGGTGCTGGCGCGCGAATTCGTGGATTTCTTCGAGAAGCACGTGCCGACCATTGCCACGGCGCTGGTGTCGATTGTCGGCGCGGCAGTGATGCTGCTGGTGATCGAGCCGTGGATTGGTCTGGCCTGCCTGGTGGCGTTGCTGTTGTGCATGACCTTGCTCCCACGGTTCGCCCGGCGCAATCAGGCGCTGCATGAGCGGTTGAATGATCGGCTGGAGAAAGAGATCGGGCTGGTCGAGAAAGTCGGCGCTGATACGTTGCAGCGCCACTATCGAGTGCTGTCGCGGCTGCGAATCTGGCTCTCGGACCGTGAGGCAATCGCCTATCTGTTCGTAGGCTCGGTGGCGGCGGTGCTGTTTGTGATCGCCATCAGTCAGCTGGCACTGTCGCCGGCGGTGAAGGCGGGGCATGTGTATGCGGTGATGACGTATCTGTGGACGTTTGTCAGCAGTCTGGATGAAGCGCCGTCGATGGTGGATCAGTTGGCGCGATTGAAGGATATCGGCAAGCGGGTTGATCCGGGGCTTGGGGATAAGTCCGAGAATTGAGTTGAGCCCTTCGCGAGCAAGCCCGCTCCCACAGTTTGATCTCTGTCGTACACATGTTCTGTGTTCACTGGAGATTCAATGTGGGAGCGGGCTTGCTCGCGAAGGCTATTTCAGCAGCGACTCAACGAAACCGGTCAACCTCTTGGCGCAAGTCTGCCGCCAGCTTCTCCAGCTCTTTGGCAGTCACGGCAAGGTTCGACACCACTTCGCGCTGCTCACTGTTCGCCAGCGCAATGCTTTGCAGGTTGCTGCTGAGCAACGTCGCGGTGCTGCTCTGCTCCTGAGTTGCGGTGGTGATCGCCGCGAATTGCTGGCCCGCCGAACGGCTCTGCTCATCAATCCGCGCCAGGGCCGAGGCCACGTTGGCGTTGCGTGACAAGCCTTCCTGCATCAGCACATTGCCTTGTTCCATGGTGCTGATGGCGTTGCCGGTTTCCTGCTGGATGCTTTGAATCATCCCGGAGATTTCATCCGTGGCCTGACGCGTACGCGAAGCCAGGTTGCGAACCTCGTCGGCGACCACCGCAAAACCACGACCCTGCTCACCGGCACGGGCGGCTTCGATGGCCGCGTTCAGCGCCAGCAGGTTGGTCTGATCGGCGATCGAGGTAATCACCCCGACAATGCCGCCGATTTCCTGGGAACGCTGACCCAAGGTATTGATCACTGTTGCTGTGCTGTTCAACGCGCCAGCAATTTGCTCAAGCGACGAAGACGCTTCATCCATCGACGTACGACCGATCTGCGTTTGCTGTGCGTTTTCCTGCGCCAGACGCTGGGTGTTGCCCATGTTGTCGGCGATGTTCAGCGAAGTCGCGCTGAACTCTTCCACGGCGCCGGCCATGCTGGTGATTTCGCCCGACTGCTGCTCCATCCCTTCATAGGCCCCACCGGACAGGCCGGACAACGCCTGGGCACGGCTGTTGACCTCGCCCGAGGCCTTGCGGATGTGCTCGACCATGGTCGACAAGGCCTGGCTCATCTGGTTGAAGGCACGGGCCAGCTGACCGATTTCGTCATTGCTCGATACGCTCAGGCGCACGCTCAAATCACCGGCACCCAGGGCTTCCGCCTGACGCACCAGATCACCCAGCGGCGCAAGTTTGCTACGCAAAAGCCAGACTGCCGAGCCGACCGCGATCAACATCGCCAGCAGACTGCCGATCGCCAATTGAATGCCGACACTCCAGGTCACGGCGCTGATTTCGGCTTGCGGCATGCTCGCCACCACCGACCATGGGCCGCCTTCGAACGGCACCGCCACGCTGTAGAAGTCTTCGGACTTGTCGCTCCAGAAGTCACCCTTGCCCGGGGTTTTCGCCAGATCGACGATGGCCGGGACTGCCTGATCCAGCGCTTGCACGCCTGCAATCGGCACCAGCCACTTTTTCTGCTCGTCGAGCAACGCCAGGGAGCCAGTCTGGCCGATACGGAAGCGCTTCAGATTCTCGAACTGCGCGTTCTGCGCGTCGGTGTAATCGAATCCTACGAACAGCACGGCAATCACCTTACCGCTGCTGTCGCGCACGGGCGTGTACTGCGTCATGTAGGAGCGATCGAAGAGCAAGGCGCGACCCACGTAGCTCTGCCCCGCCATCAAGCGCGCATAGGCCGGATTAGCGTGATCCAGCAAGGTGCCGATGGCCCGGTTGCCGTCCTGCTTGGTCAGGGAGGTACTGACCCGAACGAAGTCTTCGCCGCTGCGCACGAACACCGTCGCAACGCCCGCGGTCATTTGCTTGAACTCGTCCACTTCCTTGAAGTTGTTGTTCAACACTTCGCTGCCCAGATGCAATCCAGGCGTCTGCGCGCCCGCCACGGCCACCGGCTCGTCCGGGTGCACGCTCAAGCCCGCGCTGAAGCGCTTCTCGAACAGGCCGGCCAGACGCTGGGTGCTCTCACGCAACGTGCCGTGAAAGGTACTCAACTGATCGGCCAGCAACCGGGCTTCACTGGCCAGGTGCTCTTCGCGGGTGGCGAGGTTGGCGGTGTCCAGCGAGCGCAAAGCGAACACGGTACTGCCAGTGATGACAATCGCCAGTATCACGGCAAGCGCAAGACCAAGCTGTGAGGCGATCCGGGCACGAGGTTGAGACATGACAGCTCCTGGCCGAGTGACCGGATCATCCTGATCACGATGCGCACTCGGCAAAATTCTAATAAGGGGAATTACCTGGAACCAGCACGAAGGTCCCACCTGCAGATTTTCGGCGGCAAACCTGAATACTTGAGCAATTAGCGGGGATATGGCGCAATGCCTCTATTGCAGAGGCTCTAACGATTCAGCTCAAGCGCTCGACCTCCGGTAAATCCATGGTCCGGACCTCGCCTTGCAAGAAATCGCTGAGGCGGCGCAAACGTTCACCTCCCGGGCGGGTTTTTGGCCAGACGAGGTAATAATTCTCTCCGCTGGCGACAGCCGTCGGCCAGGGCAAACTCAGGCGACCCTGAGCGACATCCTCCGCCACCATCAGCAAATCGCCCATGGACACGCCGTAGCCCCGCGCAGCGGCGATCATGCCCAGCTCCAGCGTGTCGAACACCTGGCCACCCTTGAGCGATACCTCATCGGCCAACCCCATGCGCGCCAGCCACGTTCGCCAGTCGCGGCGGTCCGGCGTCGGGTGCAGCAGTTCGGTGCTCGCCAGACGCGCCACGTCCCACGGCTGATCCTTCAGCAGATTCGGCGCGCCCACTGGAATCAGCTCCTCTGGAAACAACAACGTCGCTTCCCAATCCGGCGGGAAATGGCCGTTGCTGAGGATGACGGCGCAGTCGAAGGGTTCGTGGTTGAAGTCCACGGTGTCGATGTCCATCCAGGCACTGGTCAATTGCACTTCGTTGCCCGGTTGCAAATGGCGGAAACGGCTCAGCCGCGCCAACAGCCAGCGCATGGTCAACGTCGACGGGGCTTTCATGCGCAGGATGTCGTCTTCGGCGCGCAAGGTGTTGCAGGCACGTTCCAGCGCGGTAAAACCTTCACGAATGCCGGGCAAGATCAGCCGCGCCGACTCGGTCAGTTGCAGGTTGCGTCCGCTGCGATGAAACAGCCGGCAGGCAAAATGCTCTTCGAGGGTACGAATGTGGCGACTCACCGCACTCTGGGTGATCGACAATTCTTCAGCGGCACGGGTAAACGAGCTATGCCGCGCCGCCGCTTCGAATGCGCGCAGGGCATACAAGGGAGGAAGACGACGGGACATTCGGAAAGCTCCTATAGCGCGGTCACGCCACGTTAGCAGAAACTTGTCAGCATGAGTCTGACTCATGCCACCCATCCTTTTTATCCCTTTGTGAAAAGCCCGCGGAGCGCCGAGAATCGGCTCTCTCCTGTTTACACTGAAATCGAGGCGTGATGACCATGCAGCATCCAGCACGTACCGAACTCTGGGCCATCCTGCGGCTGGCGGGGCCGTTGATTGCCTCGCAGTTGGCGCACATGCTGATGGTCCTCACCGACACCTTGATGATGGCGCGCCTGAGTCCGGAAGCGCTGGCCGGTGGTGGCCTGGGCGCAGCGACCTATTCGTTCGTGTCGATTTTCTGCATCGGCGTGATTGCGGCGGTCGGCACCCTGGTGGCGATCCGTCAGGGCGCGGGCGACATCGTCGGCGCCGCGCGACTGACCCAGGCCGGACTGTGGCTGGCGTGGTTGATGGCGCTGGTAGCCGGTCTGCTGCTGTGGAACCTCAAACCGGTGTTGCTGCTGTTCGGCCAGACCGAAACCAACGTCCAGGCCGCCGGGCAGTTTCTGCTGATCCTGCCGTTCGCCCTGCCCGGCTACCTGAGCTTCATGGCCCTGCGCGGCTTCACCAGCGCCATCGGCCGGGCGACACCGGTAATGGTCATCAGCCTCGGCGGCACCGTGGCCAACTTCCTGCTCAACTATGCGTTGATCACCGGGATGTTCGGCCTGCCGAAAATGGGCCTGGTGGGTATCGGGCTGGTCACGGCGATTGTCGCCAACCTGATGGCCGTGGCGCTGGCGCTGCACATCCGTCGGCATCCGGCTTACGACGCGTATCCACTGCGTCAGGGTCTGTCGCGGCCTAACCGTCAGTACCTGAAAGAACTGTGGCGCCTCGGCCTGCCCATCGGCGGCACCTACGCGGTGGAAGTCGGTTTGTTTGCGTTCGCCGCGCTGTGCATGGGCACCATGGGCAGTACGCAACTGGCGGCGCACCAGATCGCCCTGCAGATTGTTTCGGTGGCGTTCATGATCCCGGCGGGGCTGTCTTACGCGATCACCATGCGCATCGGCCAGCATTACGGCGCCGGGCAGTTGCTGGATGCGCGCCTGGCCGGTCGGGTCGGGATCGCCTTTGGCGCGGCGTCGATGCTGGGCTTTGCCATGGTCTTCTGGTTCCTGCCGAATCAGTTGATCGGCTTGTTCCTGGACCACAACGACCCGGCGTTCCGAGACGTCATCAATCTGGCTGTGAGCCTGCTGGCGGTGGCCGCATGGTTCGAGCTGTTCGACGGCACGCAAACCATCGCCATGGGCTGCATTCGCGGGCTCAAGGACGCCAAGACCACGTTCCTGGTCGGGCTGGGATGCTATTGGCTGATCGGTGCGCCGGCGGCGTGGTGGATGGCGTTCAATATGAACTGGGGGCCGACGGGCGTCTGGTGGGGATTGGCGCTGGGGTTGGCGTGCGCAGCGGTGAGTTTGACGCTGGCGTTTGAGTGGAAAATGAAGCGGATGATTCGGCGGGAGCCGTCGTCAGGAACAAGTTTCCAGATCGCCCAGCCAGACTGAGATCCCCTTGTGGGAGCGGGCTTGCTCGCGAAGGGGGCGTGTCAGTCGACATCTACGTTAACTGACACACCGCTTTCGCGAGCAAGCCCGCTCCCACATTGGATTCGGGTTAAACCACCACTCCCAGAGCGGGCTGCTGGCTGCTGCCAAACGTCAGATATTCAACCAACTCCGCCAACGGCAATGGCTTGCTGATCAGATACCCCTGCACCTGATCGCAACCAAACCCGCGCAACAAATCCAGTTGCTCGGCCGTCTCCACGCCTTCGGCCACCACTTCAAGATTGAGGTTGTGCGCCAGGTTGATCATCGCGTGCACCAGTTTGCGGTTCTCTTCGCGCTCTTCCATGCCCCCGACAAAGCTCTTGTCGACCTTCAGCAAGGCGATCGGCAGGCTGTTGAGGTGCACGAACGACGAGAACCCGGTGCCGAAGTCATCCAGCGAGAAGCGCACGCCCAGGCGCCCGAGCGCGTCCATGGTCTGCTTGACCAGATCGCTGCGGCGCATCACGGCGGTTTCGGTCAGTTCGAATTCCAGCCATTGCGCCTCGACGCCGCGTTCGGCAATCAGCCGACTCAGGGTCGACAGCAACTGGCTGTCCTGAAACTGCCGGAACGACAGGTTGATCGCCATGTGCAGCGCCGGCAAACCGCGTTCGCGCAGCGCCTGCATGTCCCGCAGGGCCCGGGAAATCACCCAGTAACCCAGCGGCACGATCAAGCCGCTTTGCTCGGCCAGTGGCACGAACTCGCTGGGCGCCAGCAAGCCGCGCTCGGCATGCCGCCAGCGCACCAGGGCTTCGAGGCCGACGATCTGACCGTCCTCAAGGTTCATGCGAGGCTGGTAATGCAATTCCAGCTCGTCGCGACGCAAAGCCCGGCGCAGCTCGCTTTCGAGGTCGGCCATGCTGCGGGCATTGCGGTTGATGCGTTCGTTGAAGATATGAAAAGTGCAGCCCTGAGTGCTCTTGGCCTGCTGCATGGCGATGTGTGCGTGCCACATCAACGGGTCGGCACCGGCCTGGGCCCGGGCGTGGGCGATGCCCAGGCTGGAGCCGATCAACAGGCTTTCGCCATCGACCCAGTAAGGCTCGGCCAGGGCTTCGGTGATGCGTTCGGCCATCCATTCGGCACGCTGAGGCGCACGGCGGGTGTCGATCAGCAGGGCGAATTCATCGCTGCCCAGCCGCGCCAGTTGATCGCCGGCCTCCAGCTGGCTTTTCAGCCGCGCGACCACTTGCAGGATCAAGCGGTCGCCGGCCTGGTGGCCGAGGGCATCGTTGGCGTGACGGAAGTTGTCGAGGTCAAGGTGACCGAGGGCCAGGCCACGGCCGTCGTTTTCCGCCAGACGCGCGGCCAGCAAGGTCTGGAAACCCTGGCGGTTGGCGATGCCGGTCAGCGGGTCTTGCTCGGCCAGGCGTTGCAGGGTGTGTTCCAGCAAGCCGCGTTCACGCACATGGCGCAGGCAGCGACGCAACATGCCAGGATCGAGATGATCACGCACCAGCCAGTCGCTCACGCCATCGGGCGGCGTCAGTGGCTCGTGCTCCAGCAATAACACCGTCGGCAAGCTGCAACGGCCAGGAAGCGGCTGAAGCGCAGGAATCGTCAACAACACCGCGCTGCGGTTGTCATCGAACAGACTGCTGACCGACTCCCAGCTCGGCGCGCTGATGAGCACGGCCGAGCTCCCCATCGGAGCCAGACACTCGCGCAACAACGCTGTCCACGCCGGCTCTTCAGCCAGTAGCAGCAAACGCAAGGGTTCGACAGGCGTAGACAAGCTAGCTCCCTAGACTCTGCAAAGATGTAGGCGGCAGGCATTATGCCGCGCCATCAACCAATGACCAAATGACATCAGTTATCAAACGTGGCTTTGTGTCTGGAATACGAACATTAGCCGCAAATACACCGCGCATCCTGCTTGAAAGTATCAAAACCGGCAATTAGAGAAAGCGTGTTGCGTCACAAGTCGGAGAGAGCAGCACAATTCGCTGAGCCTGTTAAAATGCCGGCCCATTTCACAAACGACTCCCTGATTTCGTATGTCCCGACTCAATCCCCGGCAGCAAGAAGCCGTGAGCTACGTCGGCGGCCCTCTTTTGGTGCTCGCCGGTGCAGGCTCCGGCAAGACCAGCGTGATCACCCGCAAAATTGCGCACCTGATCCAGAACTGCGGCATCCGCGCCCAGTACATCGTCGCCATGACCTTCACCAACAAGGCCGCGCGCGAGATGAAGGAACGGGTCGGCACCCTGCTCAAGGGCGGCGAAGGCCGTGGCCTGACGGTGTGCACCTTCCACAACCTGGGCTTGAACATTATCCGCAAGGAACATGTGCGCCTGGGCTACAAGCCGGGCTTCTCGATCTTTGACGAAACCGACGTCAAAGCCTTGATGACCGACATCATGCAGAAGGAATACTCGGGCGACGACGGCGTCGACGAGATCAAGAACATGATCGGCTCGTGGAAGAACGACCTGATCCTGCCGCCCGAAGCCCTGGAAAACGCGCGCAACCCCAAGGAACAGACCGCCGCCATCGTCTACACCCACTATCAGCGCACGCTCAAGGCGTTCAACGCGGTGGACTTCGACGACCTGATCCTGCTGCCGGTGAAGCTGTTCCAGGAACACGCCGACATCCTCGAAAAATGGCAGAACAAAGTCCGCTACCTGTTGGTGGACGAATACCAGGACACCAACGCCAGCCAGTATTTGCTGGTGAAGTTGCTGATCGGCACGCGCAATCAGTTCACCGTGGTCGGCGACGACGACCAGTCGATCTACGCCTGGCGCGGCGCCCGCCCGGAAAACCTGATGCTGCTCAAGGACGATTACCCGTCCCTGAAAGTCGTCATGCTCGAGCAAAACTACCGCTCCACCAGCCGCATCCTGCGCTGCGCCAACGTGCTGATCTCGAACAATCCCCACGAATTCGAAAAGCAGCTGTGGAGTGAGATGGGCCACGGCGACGAGATCCGCGTGATCCGCTGCCGCAACGAAGACGCCGAAGCCGAGCGTGTGGCCGTGGAACTGCTGACTCTGCACTTGCGCACGGACCGGCCGTACAGCGATTTCGCAATCCTGTATCGCGGTAACTACCAGGCCAAGCTGATCGAACTGAAGCTGCAGCACCACCAGATTCCGTATCGACTGTCCGGCGGCAACAGCTTTTTCGGACGTCAGGAAGTGAAAGACCTGATGGCCTACTTCCGCCTGATCGTGAACCCGGACGACGACAACGCCTTCCTGCGGGTGATCAACGTGCCACGCCGGGAAATCGGTTCGACCACGCTGGAGAAGCTGGGCAACTACGCCACCGGGCGAAAAATCTCGATGTATGCCGCCACCGACGAAATCGGCCTGGGCGAACATCTGGATGCGCGCTTCACCGATCGCCTGTCGCGCTTCAAGCGCTTCATGGACAAGGTCCGCGAGCAGTGCGCCGGCGAAGACCCGATCTCCGCGCTGCGCAGCATGGTCATGGACATCGATTACGAGAACTGGCTGCGCACCAACAGTTCCAGCGACAAGGCCGCCGATTACCGCATGGGCAACGTGTGGTTCCTGATCGAGGCGCTGAAAAACACCCTGGAGAAAGACGAAGAAGGCGAGATGACCGTTGAAGACGCCATCGGCAAACTCGTGCTGCGTGACATGCTGGAACGTCAGCAGGAAGAGGAAGACGGCGCCGAAGGGGTGCAGATGATGACCTTGCACGCCTCCAAGGGTCTGGAATTCCCTTACGTGTTCATCATGGGCATGGAAGAGGAAATCCTCCCGCACCGTTCCAGCATCGAAGCCGACACCATCGAAGAAGAACGCCGCCTGGCTTACGTCGGGATTACCCGCGCACGTCAGACCCTGGCCTTCACCTTCGCCGCCAAGCGCAAGCAATACGGCGAGATCATCGATTGCGCGCCGAGCCGCTTCCTCGATGAACTGCCGCCGGACGACCTGGCGTGGGAAGGCAACGATGACACGCCGGTCGAAGTTAAAGCGGTTCGCGGAAATACCGCATTGGCTGATATACGCGCGATGTTAAAGCGCTAGAATTGCCTACTTTTTAACCAAACACTTTTTACAAGCTGGGCGCACCCGGCGCCAGTAGAGGAACGCTTCATGGAAGCACTGCACCAGAAAATTCGCGAACAAGGCATCGTGCTTTCCGATCAGGTCCTGAAGGTCGACGCCTTTTTGAACCACCAGATCGACCCGGCCCTGATGAAGCTGATTGGCGACGAGTTCGCTGCGCTGTTCAAGGACTCGGGCATCACCAAGATCGTCACCATCGAAGCCTCCGGCATTGCCCCGGCGATCATGACCGGCCTGAACCTCGGCGTGCCGGTGATCTTCGCCCGCAAGCATCAGTCCCTGACCCTGACTGAAAATCTGCTGTCGGCGACCGTTTACTCGTTCACCAAGCAGACCGAAAGCACTGTGGCGATCTCCCCGCGCCACCTGACCAGCAGCGACCGCGTGCTGATCATCGATGACTTTTTGGCCAACGGTAAGGCGTCCCAGGCGCTGATCTCGATCATCAAACAGGCCGGCGCGACCGTGGCCGGTTTGGGGATCGTGATCGAGAAGTCGTTCCAGGGTGGTCGTGCGGAACTGGATGCACAGGGTTATCGGGTTGAGTCGTTGGCCCGTGTGCAGTCGCTGAAGGATGGCGTTGTCACCTTCATCGAATAACCCGCAACACCGCATTTCCCCTGTGGGAGCCAGCCTGCTGGCGATGGCGTCGTGTCAGTCAACATCTTCATGACTGACAGACAGCCATCGCCAGCAGGCTGGCTCCCACAGTTGGTTTGTGTTGGCTGTTATTGCGCGGTGGCTTTGAGGCCGGTGAGCAGCAAACGCTGGAACAAATCCTCTTTCAGCCCTTCCGGGTTCGTCAGCTGCATCCGCTCCAGATGCTCCGGGTATTGCGAAGCCTCAGGCGCATCCAGCGCAGCCTTGCCCAGCTCCAGAATCTCCGTGAGCTTGAACTTGCTCTTCAGCCAGTTCAGCGCCCGTAACAAGTCCCGCTCTTCAGCGGTGAAATCACACCCCAGCGGATACTCCGGAAACAAATTCGGATGCAGCGCCTGAATCGCCTGCAAGCGCTCCGGGCTGTTGTCGGCAAAACGCGGATCGATACGGAAACCCTTCGGCAACTTGCCAGCGCTCTGTGCCTGCTCGATCAACCCCGACTGGAAGCGTGAGTCACTGATATTCAGCAACGCCTCGATCACCGCCGCATCGGTCTTGCCGCGCAGATCGGCGATGCCGTATTCAGTGACCACAATGTCCCGCAGATGCCGCGGGATCGTGCAGTGGCCGTATTCCCAGACGATGTTCGAACTGACTTCTCCGCCCGCCTCGCGCCAACTACGCAGGAGCAGCACCGACCGCGCGCCTCCCAGCGCATGGCCTTGGGCAACGAAGTTGTATTGCCCGCCAACACCGCTGAGCACTCGCCCGCTTTCGAGCTGATCGGCCACGCCCGCACCGAGCAAGGTCATGGTGAACACGGTGTTGATGAAGCGCGCATCCAGGCGCTGCAAGCGTTTGAGTTCTTCCTGGCCGTAGAGCTCGTTGATGTAACTGATGCGGGTCATGTTGAATTCGAGCCGCTTGCTTTGCGGCAGCTCGCGCAAGCGCTCGTAGAAACTGCGCGGCCCGAGGAAAAACCCGCCATGCACGCTGATGCCGTCGGTTTGTGCGGCCTCGTCGAGGGTGCCGGCATTCGCCTGTTGCTGGGTCGGGACGTCCGGGTAGACCTTGCGCCGAATGATCCCGGCGTCAGCCAGCACCAGCAAGCCGTTGACGAACATCTCGCTGCAACCGTAAAGGCCTTTGGCGAACGAATCGATGCCGCCCTCGCGGTCAATCAACTGCGCCCACTGGCTGAGATTGATATCAGCCAGCAACGCCTTGTAACCGTCATTGTCGGCCTGGCGCGCCAGCAATGCTGCGGTCAAGGCATCGCCCATGGCGCCGATGCCGATCTGCAAGGTGCCGCCGTCGCGCACCAGTGTGCTGGCGTGCAGGCCGATGAAGTGATCCTGGAAACCCACGGGCATGTTCGGCGTGGAGAACAGCGTGGTGTTGTCCTTCTCGTCGATCAACAGGTCGAACGCGTCGATGCCGATTTCGGCGTCTCCCGGCATGTAGGGCAAGTCGTTGTGGACTTGCCCTACCAACAGAATCGTCTCCCCCGCTTCCCGGCGCTTGGCGATCATCGGAAACAGGTCGAGGGTGATGTCCGGGTTGCAGCTCAGGCTGAGGCGATCGGGATGCTCGGAATGGCTGGCCACCAGTTGCGCGACCAAGTTCAAACCGGCCCCGTTGATGTCCCGCGCGGCGTGGCTGTAGTTGCTGCTGACATAATCCTGCTGGGCTGACGCGCTATGGAGCAGGCTGCCGGGCTGCATGAAGAATTGCTGAACATGGATATTCGCCGGCAGGTTGTCTTTGTGCAGGCCGGCGAGGAAATCCAGCTCCGGATAATCGCCGAACACTCGCTCGATGAAGGGTTCGAGAAAGCGTTTTTGCAAACCGTCGCCCAAGGCAGGACGACCCAGGCACAGGGCGGTGTAAATGGTCAGCTGCCGTTCGGGCAGTTGCGCGATGCGCTGGAACAACGCGTTGACGAAGTGGTTGGGTTTGCCCAGACCGAGGGGCAGGCCCATGTGGATATGCGCCGGCAACCGTGCCAACACATCATCAACCGCCTGCTCGATAGAACACAGCTGCACCATCTGATCCTCCCTTACATTCCGTGAATTGGGGTTGGACCGAGCTTGCCGGGCCTTTGCTGCAAAGAATAGTCCTCGAACACAAATCGCAGGCACAAAAAAGCCGCTCGCAAGCGGCTTTTTTGCTGAAGATGAAGGCTTATTTCAGGCCGGACATCTTCTGGATCGCGCCTTTGAGATCGGCATCAGTGCAGTCGGCGCAGGTGCCTTTAGGGGGCATCGCGTTGACGCCGGAGATCGCCTTCGCCAGCAAGCCGTCAAGGCCGCCTTCTTTCTTGGCGCGGTCGCCCCAAGCTGCGGCATCACCGATTTTTGGCGAGTTCAGCAGGCCTGTACCGTGGCAAGCGTTACAATGTTTTGCAATCACTGAGTCAGGGGTTTTGGCATCACCGCCGCCCGCCGAAGCAGCGACTTCCATCCCCTTGCACTCTTTACCCTGAACGCAGACTTGGCCGACGGGCTCAAGGCGTTTGGCAATATCGTCGTTCGTCGCAGCTTGAGCGCTGACAGCCCATAGGGCCAATACGGTTGCTGGTGCAGCCAGCATTTTCATAATTAGGTTCACGCGTTCACCCTCAATGGTGGCTAGTCACGCCCACGGCCACGGTTCGCAGGCGGGCGCAAGTATAACGGTAAGCCCGCCGCACTGAAACAACCCCAAAGTCGAAGGGGTCTTATGCGTGGCGGAAAAACAACTCGGGCACCTCCGCAATACTGGCGGGACGCCTCTTTTCTTAGAAATTCGCTGGAGTAGCTGCGCTGATTAGTCGCGCAGGCGCATCGAACGGATTACGGAAACGGTGTGGCTTGGTACTTTCAAAGTAGTAGCTGTCGCCAGCTTCGAGCACAAAAGTTTCGAGCCCGACCACCAGTTCCAGTCGCCCTTCCACCAGAATGCCGGTTTCCTCGCCCTCATGGGTAAGCATCTCGTCACCGGTGTCGGCGCCAGGCGGGTAGATTTCATTGAGGAACGCGATAGCCCGGCTCGGATGCGCCCGACCGACCAGTTTCATGGTCACTGCGCCATCGGAAATATCGATCAGCTCGTTGGCTTTGTAGACGATCTGCGTCGGTTTTTCCTGCAGGATTTCTTCGGAAAAGAACTCGACCATGGACATGGGAATCCCGCCCAGTACCTTCCTCAGCGAACTGATCGAGGGACTGACGCTGTTCTTCTCGATCATGGAAATCGTGCTGTTGGTGACGCCCGCGCGCTTGGCGAGCTCACGCTGGGAAAGACCTTTGAGCTTACGGATGGATTGCAGTCGTTCACCGACGTCCAATGCTGGAGCCTCCAGGGATTCAGGTTGTAGAAATATTGAGCGTTATCATGGCGACAGCGTTCAGTATTTACAACACTTTGGCCTGAATCCTGTTCAGCCAAACGACTTCCGGTACGGCCTGCTGACCGCTAACCCTCGGAATAGAGCTTTGGCACCCGGCGCAGGTTGCAGAAGATCTGATAGGGGATCGTGTCAGCGGCGGCAGCCACCTCGCTGGCGAGGATGTTTTTGCCCCACAACTCGACGGTCGAACCCAGGCCGGCCTGCGGCACATCGGTCAGATCGATGCAAAGCATGTCCATCGACACCCGGCCGATCAACTGGCTGCGCTGCCCGGCGACCATCACCGGCGTGCCGGTCGGTGCCTGACGCGGGTAACCATCGGCATAACCCATGGCCACTACGCCGACGAGCATCGGCTTGGGGGTGATGAATTTGGCGCCGTAACCGATCGGCTCGCCGGCCGGCAGTTCACGCACGCAGATCACTTTCGATTCCAGGGTCATCACCGGTTGCAGACGGGACGCCACGGCGTTGGCTTCTTCAAACGGCGTGGCGCCGTAGAGCATGATGCCCGGGCGCACCCAGTCACTCGGGATCTGAGGCCATCCCAGCACCGCCGGCGAATTGCGCAGGCTGACCTCGGCGGACAACCCCTGACGCGCCGCTTCAAACACCGCAACCTGCTCGGCGCTGGCCTGCTCGTGCAACTCATCGGCACGGGCGAAGTGGCTCATCAAAACGATTTTCGCCACATTGCCGCTGGCCAGCAGCCGTTGATAACCCGCCTGATAATCCTTTGGATGCAAGCCAACCCGGTGCATGCCTGAATCGAGTTTGATCCAGACCGTGATCGGCTTGCTCAACGCGGCGTTCTCGATGGCTTCGAGCTGCCACAAGGAATGCACCACGCACCAGAAATCATGCTCGACGATCAGCGCCAGCTCATCGGCTTCGAAAAAACCTTCCAGCAACAACACCGGCGCACGAATGCCGGCGGCGCGCAGCTCCAAAGCCTCTTCGATACAGGCGACGGCAAACCCGTCCGCCTCGGCTTCCAGCGCTTGGGCGCAACGCACCGCACCATGGCCGTAGGCATCCGCCTTGATAACGGCGAGGGCTTTGGCTCCCGAGACTTCACGGGCGATCTGGTAGTTGTGACGCAGGGCTTGAAGGTCGATCAGGGCACGGGCTGGACGCATGGCGGCAGACTTCTAGGCGGTCATGGAAATAAAAACCGGCGCTGGCTGACGGCGTGAACCGCCAACCGCACCGGGAGAGGGATCTTTCTGACAGGCTTATGGCAGAGCGGCTACAACCGACAGCTCAACCAGGATTTCCGGTTCGCACAGTTTCGACTCAACGGTTGCGCGGGCCGGGGCGACACCTTTTGGCAGCCACTTGTCCCACACCGCATTCATGCCTTCGAAATGCGCGTCGATGTCTTTCAGGTAAATCGTCACCGACAGCAAACGACTCTTGTCGGTGCCTGCCAGGTCGAGCAAACGCTCGATATTGGCCAGGGTTTCACGGGTCTGCTGTTCAATCCCGGCACTCATGTCGTCGCCGACTTGCCCTGCCAGATAGACGGTGCCGCTGTGGACAACGATCTGGCTCATGCGCTCATTGGTGAGCTGGCGCTGGATTGACATGTTTTGCGGACTCCTGGGTTTTGTTTCCATAGCGAGAAATATCGAGGCCTTCGGCGCTGATCTGCGGCGATTTCTTCGCCATCAGGTCAGCCAGCAAGCGACCGGAGCCGCACGCCATGGTCCAGCCGAGTGTGCCGTGACCGGTGTTCAGGAACAGGTTTTTGAACGGTGTGGCACCAACAATCGGCGTGCCGTCCGGGGTAGTCGGACGCAGACCAGTCCAGAAACTCGCCTGGGCCAGATCACCGCCCTGAGGATAAAGGTCGTTGACGATCATCTCCAGGGTTTCGCGTCTACGCGGGTTCAGCGACAGGTCAAAACCGGCTATCTCAGCCATGCCACCGACGCGGATGCGGTTGTCGAAACGAGTGATCGCGACCTTGTAGGTCTCGTCGAGAATGGTCGACGTCGGGGCCATCGCTGGGTTGGTGATCGGCACGGTCAGGGAGTAACCCTTGAGCGGATACACCGGGGCCTTGATGCCCAGCGGCTTGAGCAGTTGCGGCGAGTAGCTGCCGAGTGCCAGGACGTAGCGGTCGGCCGTTTCCAGCTTGCCGTCGATCCACACGCCATTGATGCGATCACCGGCAAAGTCGAGTTTCTGAATGTCCTGACCAAAACGGAATTCCACGCCCAGTTTCACGGCCATTTCGGCCAGTCGAACGGTGAACATCTGGCAGTCGCCGGTCTGGTCGTTCGGCAGGCGCAGGGCACCGGCGAGGATATCGGTGACGCCGGCCAGCGCCGGTTCAACCCGAGCAATGCCAGCGCGGTCGAGCAGTTCGAACGGCACGCCGGACTCTTTCAAAACGGCGATGTCTTTCGCGGCGTTGTCGAGCTGAGCCTGGGTGCGGAACAGTTGGGTCGTACCGAGGCTGCGGCCTTCGTAGGCAATGCCGGTTTCGGCACGCAGTTCGTCGAGGCAGTCACGGCTGTACTCGGACAGACGGACCATGCGCTCCTTGTTCACCGCGTAACGGCTGGCGGTGCAGTTGCGCAACATCTGCGCCATCCACAAGTATTGGTCGATGTCGGCGGTGGCCTTGATCGCCAGCGGTGCGTGGCGCTGCAGCAGCCACTTGATGGCTTTCAGCGGCACGCCCGGCGCGGCCCACGGCGAGGCATAACCCGGCGATACCTGCCCGGCGTTGGCGAAACTGGTCTCCATGGCAGCGGCTGGCTGACGGTCCACCACCACCACTTCGAACCCGGCACGCGCCAGATAATAAGCACTGGTGGTACCGATGACGCCGCTACCCAAGACCATAACGCGCATTTTCATATCCCTCATCGCGGCTTGCCGCTGACGTTCGTAGTTGTAGAGCATTGATGTGCGCAGTGTAAAAAAGATTAGGCAGTGCTTTTCACTATATAACTGCCTATATTTGGCGAGAATTCTCGGCAAAAACCCTTTTCACGGAGGCGCATCCCCTATGCGTACCAACACTCAGACCAAACGTGAGCTGGACAAGATCGACCGCAACATCCTGCGGATCCTGCAAGCGGACGGGCGCATTTCCTTCACCGAACTTGGGGAAAAGGTCGGGCTCTCGACCACGCCGTGTACCGAGCGGGTCCGGCGGCTGGAGCGCGAAGGAATCATCATGGGCTACAACGCCCGGCTCAATCCGCAGCATCTCAAGGGTAGTCTCCTGGTGTTCGTCGAGATCAGCCTCGACTACAAATCCGGCGACACTTTCGAAGAGTTCCGACGTGCGGTGCTGAAGCTTCCGCATGTGCTGGAGTGCCATTTGGTGTCAGGGGATTTCGACTACCTGGTGAAAGCGCGGATTTCCGAGATGGCTTCGTACCGCAAGTTGCTGGGCGATATCCTGCTCAAGCTGCCGCATGTGCGCGAATCCAAGAGCTATATCGTGATGGAAGAGGTGAAGGAGAGTTTGTGCCTGCCGATTCCGGATTGAGACTTTGTGGTGTCTATTCATGCCCCATCGCTAGCAGGCTAGCTCCCACAGTTGATCTTCAGTGGTCAGAAATTCGGTGTACGACACAGAGCCAGTGTGGGAGCTAGCCTGCTAGCGATTACAGGCGACTCGGTCTTCCCTCAGACGAGGACCTGCCGGGTAGAAGCCATGTACTCATGAATCTGCTTCTCCACCCGAGGATGAATCAGCTCGACCGGCCGCCGCCCATTCGGGCACGGCAAGGTCTTGGTGGTACCAAACAACCGGCAGATCAGCGGCCGTTCGTCGTACACCGTGCAGCCGTTGGGCCCAAGGTGCACGCAATTGAGCTCATCCATCGCCGCATCTTGCTCGGCCCGGGTCTTGCGCGGCAGACGGGACATTTCTTCCGGCGAGGTGGTCACCGGTCCACAGCAGTCATGGCAGCCGGGCACGCACTCGAACGAGGGGATCTGCTGGCGCAGCGTGCGGATTTTCTGACTGTTGCAGCTCATCGAAGCGGTAACCAAAAGCGGGATAGACCGGGATTCTGACGCAAAAGCCGCGATCCAGACAGCATCAACCGACCAATGTTGCCCGCGTCGGAAGGTCCGGCTTATGCTCCGTCAAATTTTCCAGACACACGAATCAGGGACGCTCACATGAATGCCCGTGCCCAGCACACCGCCTCTTACTACGCCGCCAGCAGCCTGCCGCAGCCCGATTATCCGGTGCTGCAAGGCGACCTGCAGGCGGACGTGTGCGTGGTCGGCGGCGGGTTTTCCGGACTGAACACGGCGCTCGAAATGGTCGAGCGTGGCTTCAGTGTGGTGCTGCTGGAAGCGCACAAGATCGGCTGGGGCGCCAGCGGACGCAATGGCGGGCAGTTGATTCGTGGCGTCGGCCATGGCCTCGATCAGTTCGCCAGCGTGATCGGTGCAGACGGCGTGCGCCAGATGAAACTCATGGGCCTGGAAGCGGTGGAAATCGTCCGCCAGCGCGTCGAGCGTTTTCAGATCCCTTGCGACCTGACCTGGGGTTACTGCGACCTGGCGAACAAGCCCCGCGACCTCGAGGGGTTCGCCGAAGATGCCGAAGAGCTGCGCGGCCTCGGCTACCGCTACGAAACCCGGCTGTTGCAAGCCAATGAAATGCACACGGTGCTGGGATCGGACCGCTACGTCGGCGGCCTGATCGACATGGGTTCGGGCCATCTTCACCCGCTTAATCTGGCGCTGGGCGAAGCGGCCGCCGCGCAGCAGCTCGGCGCGCAGCTGTTCGAACACTCGGCGGTGACCCGCATCGATTACGGCCCCGAGGTCAAAGTCCATACCGCCCAAGGATCGGTTCGCGCCAAGACGCTGGTGCTGGGCTGCAACGCGTACCTCAACGAACTCAACCCCGAACTCAGCGGCAAAGTGCTGCCCGCCGGCAGCTATATCATTGCCACCGAGCCATTGAGTGAAGAATTGGCGCACTCACTGCTGCCGCAGAACATGGCGGTCTGCGATCAACGGGTGGCCCTGGATTACTACCGCCTCTCGGCAGATCGACGCTTGCTGTTCGGCGGCGCCTGCCACTATTCAGGCCACGATCCGAAGGACATCGGCGCGTACATGAGGCCGAAGATGCTGGAGGTTTTCCCGCAACTGGGCGGGGTGAAGATTGACTATCAATGGGGCGGGATGATCGGCATCGGCGCCAACCGACTGCCGCAGATCGGCCGGCTGAAGGACCAGCCGAATGTGTATTACGCCCAGGCTTACTCTGGCCATGGGGTGAATGCCACGCATTTGGCGGGCAAGTTGCTGGCCGAGGCGATCAGCGGGCAGCAGGGTGGCGGGTTTGATCTGTTTGCCCAGGTGCCGCATATCACCTTCCCCGGGGGCAAGCATTTGCGCTCGCCATTGTTGGCGCTGGGGATGTTGTGGCATCGGCTGAAAGAACTGGTCTGAAAAATTTTCAGCGCCTGTTGATCGTTCCCACGCTCCGCGTGGGAATGCATCCAGTGACGCTCTGCGTCACAGCGGACGCAGAGCGTCCGGGGCGGCATTCCCACGCAGAGCGTGGGAACGATCAAGGAGTGTACAAGACTCAGATCCGCCAGAAAGGCTTAAGCCCCTCCTCCCGCGCCTGTTCCCGACTCAGCCCGACATCCTTGAGCTGCTGCGGCGTCAGTTCCAGCAACGCCTTGCGCGTGTGCAGACGATGCCAGAACAGGCCCCAGCGACTCAGGCCGGCCGGTGCGTTGCGCATGACCGCCTCGCGTGCGCCGTTGATTTGCCCTGCCGCCAGTTCCTGACTGTGTATCGTCAGCCGCACATCGCTCAAGCCGTTCATTTTGATTGCTCCTGTTTACTTGGGTAGCCAGAGCTTTCATGATGCGCGGACGGCGAAAAGCGTTACAGATTCAAAGTATCTGTATTAATTCCATACAGATTTTCCACTTTAGCGTCTGAATCCTATAATTTCGCCCCATCTGTACTGGTTAACCGAATCACCCACCCCGAGACTGCGCCATGACCCTTTACGTCAACCTCGCCGAACTGCTCGGCACGCGTATCGAACAGGGCTTCTATCGCCCCGGTGACCGGCTGCCGTCGGTGCGGGCGTTGAGTGTCGAGCACGGGGTCAGCCTGAGCACGGTGCAGCAGGCCTATCGCGTGCTCGAAGACAGCGGGCTGGCAACACCAAAACCCAAGTCCGGCTACTTCGTACCGGTGGGTCGCGAACTGCCGGAGCTGCCGGCCATAGGCCGCCCGGCCCAGCGTCCAGTGGATATTTCGCAGTGGGATCAGGTGCTCGAATTGATTCGCGCGGTCCCGCGCAAGGACGTCGTGCAACTCGGGCGCGGCATGCCGGACATCACCACGCCGACCATGAAACCGTTGCTGCGCAATCTGGCGCGGATCAGCCGCCGGCAGGACATGCCCGGCCTGTATTACGACAACATCTACGGCACCCTCGAACTGCGCGAACAGATCGCCCGCCTGATGCTCGATTCCGGCTGCCAGTTGACGGCCCATGACCTGGTGGTGACCACGGGTTGCCACGAAGCGCTGTCCACCAGCATTCGCGCCATCTGCGAGCCGGGCGACATTGTGGCGGTGGACTCGCCGAGCTTTCACGGCGCCATGCAGACCCTCAAGGGCCTGGGCATGAAAGCCCTGGAAATCCCCACCGACCCGATCACCGGGATCAGCCTCGATGCCCTCGAACTGGCCCTGGAGCAGTGGCCGATCAAGGCCATACAGTTGACGCCCAACTGCAATAACCCGCTGGGCTACATCATGCCGGAGTCGCGCAAACGCGCGTTGTTGCTGCTCGCACAGCGTTTCGACGTGGCGATTATCGAAGACGATGTGTATGGCGAGCTTTCCTACAGCTACCCGCGCCCGCGCACGATCAAATCCTTCGACGAAGACGGGCGCGTACTGCTGTGCAGTTCCTTTTCCAAGACCTTGGCGCCCGGCCTGCGCATTGGCTGGGTCGCGCCGGGCCGCTATCTGGAACGGGTGCTGCACATGAAATACATCAGCACCGGTTCCACGGCGCCACAACCGCAGATTGCGATTGCCGAATTTCTCAAGGCCGGGCATTTCGAACCGCATTTGCGGCGGATGCGCACGCAATACCAGCGCAGTCGCGACCTGATGATCGACTGGGTGACACGCTACTTCCCCGCCGGCACCCGCGCCAGTCGCCCACAAGGCAGCTTCATGTTGTGGGTTGAACTGCCGGACGGCTTCGACACCCTGAAACTGAATCGCGCCCTGCACGATCAGGGCGTACAGATTGCCGTCGGCAGCATCTTTTCCGCCTCGGGCAAGTACCGCAACTGCCTGCGGATGAACTACGCTGCCAAGCCAACACCGCTGATCGAAGAGGCGGTGCGCAAGGTCGGTGCCGCGGCGATCAAACTGCTGGCGGAATCGGAATACGTCACTGACTGACCTTTCTCAGGAATCCAGCGTCCATATGCCGACATTTGCCGCCAATCGGAACGATCCCACGTGAGAGTCAGACAGCCCCTGCTCGCTCTTCTGCTACTCGCCTCGTTCCTGGGCGGTTGCGCCAGCTTCGATGTTCCGCGCGAACCGAGCCAGGCCTTGCCCGCCAGCGATTCGGCCTTCGGTCGTTCAATCCAGGCTCAGGCCGCACCCCATGAGGGCCGGTCCGGTTTTCGCTTGCTGTCCAACAGCAGCGAAGCCTTCATGGCCCGCGCCGAGCTGATCCGCAACGCCCAAAGCAGCCTCGACTTGCAGTACTACATCGTGCATGACGGCATCAGTACGCGAATGCTGGTGGACGAATTGCTTAAGGCCGCCGACCGCGGCGTGCGGGTAAGAATCCTCCTCGATGACACCACCAGCGACGGTCTGGACTGGATCATCGCGACCCTCGCTGCGCACCCGCAGATCCAGATCCGCCTGTTCAACCCGCTGCACTTGGGCCGCGCCACGGGCGTGACGCGCGCCATGGGCCGCTTGTTCAATCTGTCGCTGCAACACCGGCGCATGCACAACAAGCTGTGGCTGGCAGACAACAGCGCGGCCATCGTCGGCGGCCGTAACCTCGGGGACGAATACTTCGATGCCGAGCCCAACCTGAATTTCACTGACATCGATATGCTCGGCGTCGGGCCGGTGGCGGAACAGCTTGGTCACAGCTTCGACCAGTACTGGAACAGCGCACTGAGTAAACCGATCGACGAATTCCTGTCGAGCAAACCGACGCAAAAGGACCTGCAGAATACCCGCACGCGCCTGGAAGAATCGCTGGAAGAGACCCGTAAGCAGAATCACGCGCTGTATCAGCAGCTCATGACTTACACCACACACCCACGCATGGACATCTGGCGCCGGGAGCTGATCTGGGCGTGGAACCAGGCGTTGTGGGATGCACCGAGCAAGGTCCTGTCAGACGGCGAGCCTGACCCGCATTTGCTGCTGACCACGCAACTGGCGCCTGAGCTCACGGGCGTCAGCAAGGAGCTGATCATGATCTCGGCTTACTTCGTACCGGGGCAGCCCGGGCTGGTGTATCTCACTGGACGGGCCGATGCCGGGGTGTCGGTGCACTTGTTGACCAACTCGCTGGAAGCCACGGACGTGCCGGCCGTGCACGGCGGTTATGCGCCCTATCGCCGGGCGCTGCTGGAACACGGCGTGAAGTTGTACGAACTGCGCCGCCAGCCGGGCGAAGGAGGCGGCAGCGGGCCCCATATTTTCTACAGCAAGTCTTACCGGGGTTCCGATTCCAGCCTGCACAGCAAGGCGATGATCTTCGACCAGCAGAAATCCTTCATCGGCTCGTTCAACTTCGACCCGCGCTCGGTGCTGTGGAACACCGAAGTCGGGGTGCTGGTGGACAGCCCCGAACTCGCTGCACACGTGCGCAAAGCGGCCATGGAGGGTATGGCGCCGCCCTTGAGTTATCAGGTGAAACTGGAAAATGACCGGGTCGTCTGGGAGACGGAAGACGACGGCAAAATGCACACGTTAACCAAGGAACCGGGGAGCTTGTGGCGCCGGTTCAATGCGTGGATGAGCACCGCCGTGGGCCTGGAACGGATGCTCTGATAGACAATAAAAAACCCTGTGGGAGCGGGCTTGCTCGCGAAAGCGGTGGATCATCCAACAATGATGTCGACTGACCCACCGCTTTCGCGATGTAGAAACGGATACATCCTTTACAATCGAGACCGGGGACATCCTTTACGTTTTTGTGAGTTTGAAAGGCGGTTTTCACCGCTTTTCAAACGACCTAAAAGGTAATCGCACAAATACACTTCCCAGACTTCATCTTCCACCTCCTTCAGCCCCAGTGCCTCACCCACCAGCGATTCGCTGACAAATACCATTCTGCCTTTCCACTTCATTGAGCCGTTTTGCCGGACTTTCCTGACCAGCAACTGTGAAGGGTAATTCACCTCCGGCACATGTCCGTCGTAGAGGCGGCTGGATGGCACGTAAACATCCGCTGGAACCTTCATTGCCAGTGCCTTGTGAGGGCGCTCGTAGTTGTATTCGTGGCGAAACCGTTCAAACGCCAACTGCTGCTGTACCAAGTTATGTTCAGGTGTCTTAAGCAGCGCAGCCTTGAGGGTTCGGTGCATTCGTTCATGGCGGCCATTCTGGTCAGGACGTCCGGGCTGGATACGCTCAGGATAGATGCCCAAGCGTATGAACCAGGCCGCCAAACTGGAGATGCGCGACACGCCGGTCGAGGCAAAGGGTGAGCCGTTATCCGTGCGAATGACATTGGGCAACCCATACTCTCGAAAGGCCCAGTCAAATCCTTCACGCGCCCCAGCCACACTGCTTTGCGCCCGACAAAGCAACAGGAATCGGCTGACATGATCGGAGATCGTCAAGGGAAAGCAGCGCTGACCTGATTGCAGGGCGAAGTCGCCTTTGAAATCCGCCGCCCATGTTTGATTGGGCTCCGTGGCTTCGCGTAACGGAATAGGGCCCGTCGGTGGGCGATTAAGGAATCGTCGCTTTTGCACCAGACCTGCACGCTTGAGCCATTCGCCAGCGGTGCTCAGCGCCGGCCAAGACAGCTCTGCGTGCGCTTTTTTTAGATTGTGAACCAACTTCTCAGGCCCCCAACTCGGATGCTCGCGCTTATAAGCGATCAACAACTCAAGGACATGCTCACTGATTTGATGGGGGCTGTGGTGCGGACGTCTGGACAGCTCTTTGAGCCCGTCGATGCCACATTCAGCATAGCGAGCCAACCACTTGTCCAAAGTGGGCCGGCTGACACCGTAATGCCGTGCCAGCTCACATTTGGAGTAGGCGCCGGACATCCAGTCGCCTACGAGTTTCACTCTCTGATCCATTGGGGACTCTCGATTCCAGGGCATGGTCAGGCACCTCCTGACCGTATTTCATACCTGTAAACGATGTCTCCGGTTTAAAACGTAAAGGATGTCTCCGGTTTCTACCCGAGCAAGCCCGCTCCCACAGGGGGATTTAAGTGACTGGCAGTTTGGAGTCAGGCAGGCTCGGCAACCGTGCCAAACGCGCCTTGGCGCCTCAGCAAAATCACCAATCCAAACGCCCCCGCCGCCATCAGCAACGGCAACGCATGCCCGCTGATCCACTGGCTGCCCGCACCGGCGGCCAGCGGCCCGATCAGACAACCAATGCCCCATAGCTGCGCAATATGCGCGTTGGCCCGCACCAGCGCATCGTCACGATAACGTTCGCCGATCAGGATCAGCGACAAGGTGAACAATCCTCCGGCACTGGCGCCAAACAGCACCCACAACGGCCAGATCAGCAACGTGTCGATGAGCAACGGAATCGCCAGGCTCGAGAGCATCAGCACCACAGCGCAACCGGTAAACAACGTGCGTCGCGACAGACGATCCGCCAGTGCGCCAATCGGCAGTTGCAGCAAGGCATCACCCACCACCACGGTGCTGACCATCGCCAGCGCGATGTCGGTGGTGAAGCCCTGACGCAGGCAGTAAACCGGCAACAAGGTCAGAATCATCGCTTCGAACGCGGCGAACAGCGCCACTCCCCAGGCAATCGCCGGCAGGCCTCGGCAGAAGCCCCACAAGTCGCTGAAGGTCACGCTGCAGGCTTCGCTGGTCGGTGCGCCGCTACGGCCCAGCAACAGAAACGGCGCCGCCGTGAGCAATACGACGCCGACCCAGAATCCGTAATCGTGTTCGGTGCCCAGAACGCCCAGCAGCAACGGCCCGGCGAGCTGACTCAGTGCATAGCTGCTGCCATATAGCGCCACCAACCGCCCGCGCCATTGTTCGACCACGAGCTGGTTGATCCAGCTTTCACCGAGGATGAAGACCAGGGTCAGGATCACTCCGATCATCAGCCGCAACACTAGCCAGACCGGATAACTCGGCAACAGCGCCAGCAAGCCGATGGATACAGCCCCAGCCCACAAGCACAGGCGCATCAGATTGGCTGTGCCAAGCCGCGAGGCCAGATGGCTCGAGATCTTCGCCCCCAGCAATACGCCAATTGCTGGCATGGCGGCCATTACGCCGATGGCAAACGAACCGTAACCCCAGCCTTCCAGGCGAAACGACACCAGCGGCATGCTGACACCCAGGGCCAGGCCGACACTCAAGACAGACGCCAACACGGCGAAATAAGTCGCCCACCGCATGTTCCACGCTCCTGTGGATATTATTTTTCACAGACGACACAAAACAAATGTGGGAGCGAGCTTGCTCGCGAAGAGGTCATCACATCCAACATCGTCGTTGGCTGTTACGGCGCCTTCGCGAGCAAGCCCGCTCCCACAGGGGATCTTCGTTGCGTGGTGCTTACAACTTGATCCAGGTCGCCTTCAGCTCGGTGTACTTGTCGAACGCGTGCAGTGACTTGTCGCGGCCGTTGCCCGACTGCTTGAAGCCACCGAACGGTGCGGTCATGTCGCCGCCATCGTATTGATTGACCCACACGCTACCGGCGCGCAGCGCTTTGGCGGTCAGGTGAGCCTTGGAGATGTCCTTGGTCCACACCGCAGCGGCCAGGCCGTAAGGCGTGTCGTTGGCAATCGCAACGGCCTCTTCGGCGGTGTCGAAAGTGATGACCGACAGCACCGGGCCAAAGATCTCTTCCTGGGCGATTTTCATCGCATTGGTCACGCCGTCGAAAATCGTCGGCTCAACGTAGGTGCCACCGGATTCCTGCAACGTACGCTTGCCGCCAGCCACCAGTTTGGCGCCATCGGTATGGCCGGATTCGATGTAGGACAGCACGGTGTTCATCTGCTGGGTGTCCACCAGCGCGCCGACGTTGGTCGCCGGGTCCAGCGGGTTGCCCGGTTTCCAGGTCTTCAGCGCTTCGATCACCAACGGCAGGAAAGTGTCCTTGATCGAACGCTCGACCAACAGACGCGAACCGGCGGTGCAGACTTCGCCCTGGTTGAAGGCGATGGCACCGGCCGCCGCTTCGGCGGCGGCTTGAAGGTCCGGGGCATCGGCGAACACGATGTTCGGGCTCTTGCCGCCGGCTTCCAGCCAGACGCGCTTCATGTTCGATTCGCCGGAGTAGATCAGCAATTGCTTGGCGATCTTGGTCGAACCGGTGAACACCAGGGTGTCCACGTCGTTGTGCAGGGCCAGGGCCTTGCCGACGGTGTGACCGTAACCCGGCAACACGTTGAGCACGCCTTTCGGAATGCCGGCTTCAACGGCCAGCGCGGCGATGCGAATAGCCGTCAGCGGCGATTTTTCCGACGGCTTGAGGATCACCGAGTTACCGGTGGACAGCGCCGGGCCGAGTTTCCAGCAGGCCATCATCAACGGGAAGTTCCACGGCACGATCGCGCCGACAACGCCGACTGGCTCGCGGGTCACCAGACCCAGCTGGTCATGGGGGGTCGCGGCGACTTCGTCGTAGATCTTGTCGATGGCTTCTCCGCTCCAGCTCAAGGCTTGCGCCGCGCCGGGAACGTCGATGTACAGGGAATCGCTGATCGGCTTGCCCATGTCCAGGGTTTCAAGCAGGGCCAGCTCTTCGGCGTGCTGTTTCAGCAGGCCGGCGAAACGGATCATGGTGGCTTTGCGTTTGGTCGGCGCCAGGCGCGACCAGACACCGGAATTGAACGTGGCGCGAGCGTTTTCAACGGCACGTTGGGCGTCGGCGGCGTCACAGCTGGCAATCTTGCCCAGCAGACGGCCATCGACCGGGCTGATGCACTCGAAGGTCTCGGCGGAGACGGCATCGGTGTATTCGCCATTGATGTACGCACGGCCTTCGATCTTCAGATCGCGAGCCCGCTGTTCCCAATCGGCACGAGTCAGGGTGGTCATTCGAGTGTCCTCCTCTTGTTGAATACGAGCGCCCTGCGATCTTCGCGGGCGCTGTCAGGAATTCTGCCCCGCCAGCCTGATTTTTCGGCCCAAGGCAACCGCCACCCTAAACCAGCCGCCCCTCATGTTTCAATATATTTGACATAAGGCCGGCAAACGGCCTTGCGATGTTCATTTTAATAAACATAGACTTTGGGTCTTTCCAGCCATCGCGCCGCAAACACGGGGACTTACAACAATGAATATCCAGGATGTCGTCGACTTCAGCCTCGCCACTACCGAGCCCGAGCGCTACAAACCGGACCAGGCGAAAATCCTGAAGGGCGATCCCGAGCAAGTGGTCTACAACCACTACAACAGCCCTTGCGGCCAGTTGAATGCGGGCGTGTGGGAAGGCGCTGTTGGCCAGTGGCATGTGAACTTCACCGAGCATGAGTACTGCGAAATCATTCAGGGCGTTTCAGTGCTGCGTGACAACGAAGGCAACGGCAAGACCTTGCGCGCCGGAGATCGCTTCGTGATTCCGGCCGGGTTCCGCGGCACTTGGGAAGTGCTGGAGACTTGCCGCAAGATCTATGTGGCGTTTGAACAGAAGGCTTGAGGACTTTTTGTTGTCTGGGCCGACGCTTTCGCGAGCAAGCCCGCTCCCACATTAGACCGCGATCCAATGTGGGAGCGGGCTTGCTCCGGGCGGCGTTCCGACGAAGGGGCACTAACAGGCAACGCATAAACCGCAGGCAACAAAAAAGGCCCGTATCTCGCGATACGGGCCTTTTTCGTAAGAGGGAAAAATCAATTACTTGATTTTGCCTTCTTTGTAGATCACGTGCTTGCGAACAACCGGATCAAATTTCTTGATTTCGATTTTGTCCGGAGTAGTACGCTTGTTCTTGTCGGTAGTGTAGAAGTGACCAGTACCGGCGCTCGAAATCAAACGAATCAATTCACGCATGATTAGCTCCCTTAGATCTTGCCGGCTTTGCGGATTTCGGCCAGCACGACAGTGATGCCACGCTTGTCGATGATACGCATGCCTTTGGCAGATACGCGCAGACGCACGAAACGTTTCTCTTCTTCAACCCAGAAGCGGTGATGCTGCAGGTTCGGCAGGAAACGACGACGGGTTTTGTTGTTTGCGTGGGAAATGTTATTCCCAGTCACCGGACCCTTACCGGTAACTTGACATACTCTCGACATGCCTCAGCCCTCTAAAACCACATGCCCAACCCGGCATGGGTTGGCCGCTTAATCTCTCAGTCATTTGGCGCCAGGCGCCGCGTTTCTTTAGAGGTCTTACCGGCTACACCTACAGTGAAGGAACCGGGCCCCTAGAAAAGAGCGCTGCTTTATACCAGAAAGACTGAAGAGCAACAACATTCCGTGTGCGCGGACTTGATAAATTCCCCGTTTTTCCGGCGCCAAGCGCCTTGGATAAAGGCTGTCGTCGATTAAGACCGCTCGTCGCAGAGAATCGGCCAACCGACCGATTCCGGGTTTTCCTCGGCCCGCCTCACCGAAAACAAGCGCACATAGTCCCCTGAAAATGAAAAAGGGGATAGTCATTTGCAAAAGAGCCCACTAGGGTAGGCCTTTTCCAGACTGCACTTGCAGATGGGCCTTCGATCTGTAAAGGAATCCGACCATGCGCCTCGCTGCCCTACCGCTGCTGCTCGCCCCTCTTCTGCTGAGCCCATTGGCCCATGCCGCCGCGCTGAGCGTCTGCACCGAGGCCAGCCCGGAAGGGTTCGACGTGGTGCAATACAACTCGCTGACCACCACCAATGCCTCGGCCGACGTGTTGATGAACCGTCTGGTGGACTTCGATACGGCCAGCGGCAAAGTGGTCGCCAGCCTTGCGGACAGCTGGGAAGTCACGCCCGATGGCCTGACGTATGTGTTCAAGTTGCACCCGCAGGTGAAATTCCACCGCACCGAATATTTCAGCCCGACGCGTGAGCTGACCGCCGAAGACGTGAAATTCAGCTTCGACCGCATGCTTGACCCTGCGAACCCTTGGCACAAAGTCGCCCAGAGCGGCTTCCCGCATGCCCAGTCGATGCAGCTGCCGGCGCTGATCAAGAAGATTGACGCACTGGACCCGCTGACCGTGCGTTTCACCCTCGATCACCCGGACTCGACCTTCCTCGCGACCCTGAGCATGGGCTTCGCCTCGATCTATTCCGCCGAATACGCCGACAAGCTGCTGAAGGCCGGCACGCCCGAGAAGCTCAACAGTCAGCCAATCGGCAGCGGCCCGTTCATCTTCACGCGCTTCCAGAAAGATGCCTCGATCCGCTACAAGGCCAACCCGGATTACTTCCGTGGCAAGCCATCGGTGGACCCGCTGATCTTCGCCATCACGCCGGATGCCAACGTGCGATTGCAGAAACTGCGTCGCAACGAGTGCCAGATCGCCCTGTCGCCAAAACCACTGGACGTACAGGCAGCGCTGAAAGAACTGACCCTGAAAGTCGAAAAGACTGACGCCTTCATGACTGCGTTCGTCGGCATCAACAGCCAGCATCCGCCGCTGGACAAACCTGAAGTGCGCCAGGCGATCAACCTCGCGTTCGACAAGGCCAGCTACGTCAAAGCCGTGTTCGAAGACACCGCCGAACCTGCCAACGGCCCATACCCGCCGAACACCTGGAGCTATGCCAAAGGCCTGCCGGGTTATCCGCATGACGTCGAGAAGGCCAAGGCCTTGATGGCGAAGGCCGGGCTGAAGGACGGTTTCCAGACCACTATCTGGACCCGACCTTCCGGCAGTCTGCTGAACCCGAACCCGAGCCTCAGTGCGCAAATGCTGCAATCGGACCTCGCGGAAATCGGCATCCAGGCCGAAATCCGGGTGATCGAATGGGGCGAATTGATTCGCCGCGCCAAGGCCGGTGAGCACGACTTGCTGTTCATGGGCTGGGCCGGCGACAACGGCGACCCGGACAACTTCCTCACGCCGCAGTTTTCCTGCGCCGCGGTCAAGTCCGGCACCAACTTCGCCCGTTACTGCAACCAGGACCTGGACAAGCTGATCAGCGCCGGCAAGACCACCGGCGAGCAAGGGGTGCGTACGAAGCTCTACGAACAGGCCCAGGCGCAGATTCAACAGCAAGCGCTGTGGCTGCCGCTGGCGCACCCGACTGCCTTCGCGCTGACGCGCAAGGATGTTGAGGGTTACTCGGTCAGCCCGTTCGGCCGCCAGGACTACTCCAAGGTCAACATCAAATAACACCGCAAACCTTTGTAGGAGCCGGCTTGCTGGCGATGGCATCACCGCGGTTAATCAGCCACACCGCGTCGCCTGGATCGCCAGCAAGCCGGCTCCTACAGAGTCCGCGTCTATCCCCTCACATCCACCCATACTCCGCCATCGACAGCGGATCACCGTCGCCGATGATGAAATGGTCGAGCACCCGCACATCAATCAGCTCCAGCGCCTCTTGCAGACGCTTGGTCAGCAGCCGATCGGCCTGACTGGGATCGGGATTGCCCGACGGGTGGTTATGGCAGAGGATCAATGCAGCGGCATTGTGGGCCAATGCGCGCTTGACCACCTGTCGCGGGTACACGCTGGTGTTGTCGATGGAGCCGCGAAACAGCACCTCAAACGCCAGCACCCGGTGTTTGGAATCCAGAAACAGGCAGCCGAAGACCTCATGCGGCTCGTGACGCAGCATCGACTTGAGATAGTCACGCACCGCCAGCGGGCTCTCCATCACCGAATCACGCCGCAACCGTTCTGCCAGATGTCGGCGAGCCATTTCCAGCACCGCCTGCAACTGCGCGAACTTTGCCGGCCCAAGCCCGAGTTCACCACTGAAGGTCCGAAGGTCGGCCTCCAGCAACGTGCGCAGGCTGCCAAACTGCTGCAACAGGTGTCGCGCCAGATCCACCGCGCTTTTGCCGGATACGCCGGTTCGTAGAAAGATGGCCAGTAACTCGGCGTCCGAAAGGCTCGCCGAACCCTGCTCCAGTAACTTCTCCCGCGGCCGTTCCGCCGCTGGCCAATCGCGAATACTCATTGCACCTCCCTGGTCTGTGGGCGCCGCTGTTCCATAGCGGTCGCTGTGATATCGTAGCCCATCTTTTTTGCGAGCGATTTCACTCCTGGGGAGGGGGTATCGCCACGCAGTCATCAACGAAATGAAAGGCAGACCTATGCAGCGGCTGTATCGGAAACGCATCGTTCTGGGCGTCGGCGGCGGTATTGCTGCCTACAAGAGCGCCGACCTGGTTCGCCGCCTGATCGACCAGGGCGCCGAAGTGCGCGTGGTCATGACCCGTGGTGGCAGCGAGTTCATCACCCCGTTGACCATGCAGGCCTTGTCCGGCCACCCGGTTCATCTCGACCTGCTGGACCCGGCGGCCGAAGCCGCGATGGGCCACATCGAGCTGGCCAAGTGGGCCGACATGGTGCTGATCGCCCCCGCTACGGCGGACCTGATCGCCCGTCTGGCCCAAGGCATTGCCGACGATCTGCTGACCACGCTGGTGCTGGCCACCGACGCCGTGGTTGCCGTTGCCCCGGCGATGAACCAGGCCATGTGGCGCGACCCGGCGACCCAGGCCAACCTGCAAATCCTCGAAAGCCGCGACATCAAAGCCTTTGGCCCGGCGTCCGGCAGCCAGGCCTGCGGTGACGTCGGTCTCGGCCGCATGCTTGAAGCCACCGACCTCGCGCAGTGCGCGGCGGACTGCTTCAAACGTCAGGCATTGACCGGCAAACACGTGCTGATTACCGCCGGCCCGACCCAGGAAAACATCGACCCGGTGCGCTACATCACCAACCACAGCTCCGGGAAAATGGGCTTCGCCCTGGCCGAAGCCGCGGTGGAAGCCGGCGCCCGCGTCACGCTGATCACCGGCCCGGTGCACCTGCCGACGCCGGATCGTGTCACCCGCATCGACGTGGTCAGCGCTCGCGACATGCTCGCCGCCTGTGAAGCCGCGATCCCTTGCGACCTGTTTATCGCCTCGGCAGCGGTCGCGGATTACCGTCCGGAAGTCGTCGCCCCACAGAAACTCAAGAAAGACCCTACGAACGGCGACGGCTTGTTGCTACAAATGGTGCGCAACCCGGACATTCTGGCCACCATCGCCACGCGCCCCGACCGTCCGTTCAGTGTCGGTTTCGCCGCCGAAACCGAACACCTGCTCGACTACGCTGCCCGCAAATTGAAAGACAAAAACCTCGATCTGATCGTCGCCAACGACGTTGCCAACCCGAGTATTGGCTTCAACAGCGAAGAAAACGCATGCAGCGTGATCGACCGCCAGCTACACGCCACACTTTTCGCCCAGACCAGCAAGAGCAAGATTGCTCGCCAGCTGATCACTTTTATCGCCGAACGTCTGAACCAGGTTTAATTTACATGCACGCTTTGCAAGCCAAGATCCTCGACCCCCGCATCGGTACCGAATTCCCGCTGCCGCAGTACGCCACGCCAGGCTCCGCCGGCCTCGACCTGCGCGCCATGCTGGAAAAAGACATTGTGATCAAGCCGGGTGAAACCGTGCTGATCCCGACCGGCCTGTCCGTTTACATTGGCGATCCGGGTCTGGCCGCGCTGATCCTGCCGCGCTCCGGCCTGGGCCATAAGCACGGCATCGTGCTCGGTAATCTGGTCGGTTTGATCGACTCCGATTACCAGGGCCCGCTGATGGTTTCGTGCTGGAACCGTGGCCAGACTGATTTCAACATGGTGGTCGGTGAGCGTCTGGCTCAACTGGTTTTGGTGCCTGTGGTTCAAGCGCATTTCGAGATGGTCGAAGAGTTCGTTGAAACCGAGCGCGGCGCCGGTGGTTTCGGGCATTCCGGCAGCCATTGATCCGATAAAAAACCCTGTGGCGAGGGAGCTTGCTCCCGCTGGGCTGCGAAGCGGCCCCAAGATTTTGTGAGTGCCGCGCACCCAAGCGCAAGCAAGCCTCCTCGTCACAATTCGCACAACGTTCATCTGGAAGGTTTGCCCCCCAAAATCAAGGCATTGACCGGTCATTACCCCGCAAACGCAGGTGGCATGGCCTTTACACACCACGAACTCTCAGTGGAAAACGCCGTCATACCCTTCAGTTTGCGCCTGCTGACGAGTTCTTCGCAGACAGGTACAGCCACCTTCGAGATGGAGCATTTCCAGTAATGAGCACCCCAGCCCAAGTCGCCCCCAAGTTCCCCGACAGCATCTTCCGCGCCTACGACATCCGCGGCACCGTCCCGGAATTCCTGAACGCTGAGACGGCTTACTGGCTCGGTCGCGCTATCGGCGCCCAGAGCCTCGCTCAAAACGAACCGAACGTTTCCGTTGGCCGCGACGGCCGTCTTTCCGGCCCGGAACTCGTTGAACAATTGATCAAAGGCTTGGCCGACAGCGGTTGCCACGTCAGCGACGTCGGCCTTGTGCCAACGCCAGCGCTGTACTACGCCGCCAACGTCCTGGCCGGCAAATCCGGCGTGATGCTCACCGGCAGCCACAACCCGTCGAACTACAACGGCTTCAAGATCGTCATCGCTGGCGACACCTTGGCCAACGAACAGATCCAGGCCCTGCACGAACGCCTCAAGACCAACAACCTGAGCAGCGGCAAGGGCAGCGTCACCCAGGTCGAGATCCTCGATCGCTACAACACCGAAATCGTCCAGGACATCAAACTGGCTCGCCGCCTGAAAGTCGTGGTCGATTGCGGTAACGGTGCCGCCGGCGTGATCGCCCCGCAACTGATCGAAGCCCTGAACTGCGAAGTCATCCCGCTGTTCTGCGATGTCGACGGCAACTTCCCGAACCACCACCCGGACCCGGGCAAGCCTGAAAACCTCGTCGACCTGATCGCCAAGGTCAAGGAAACCGACGCCGACCTCGGCCTGGCCTTCGACGGCGACGGCGACCGCGTCGGCGTGGTGACCAACACCGGCAGCATCGTCTACCCGGACCGCCTGCTGATGCTGTTCGCCCGCGACGTGCTGGCGCGCAACGCTGACGCGGAAATCATCTTCGACGTCAAATGCACCCGTCGCCTGACGCCGCTGATCAAGGAATACGGTGGTCGTCCGCTAATGTGGAAGACCGGTCACTCGTTGATCAAAAAGAAAATGAAACAAACCGGCGCCCTGTTGGCCGGCGAAATGAGCGGGCACATCTTCTTCAAGGAGCGCTGGTTCGGTTTTGATGACGGCATTTACAGCGCTGCGCGTCTGCTGGAGATCCTCAGCAAGGAAAAATCCACCGCGGAAGAGCTGTTTGCGACCTTCCCGAACGATATTTCTACGCCGGAAATCAATATCCATGTGACCGAAGAGAGCAAATTCAGCATCATTGATGCATTGCACGACGCGAAGTGGGGCGAAGGCGCCGACCTGACCACCATTGACGGCGTGCGAGTCGACTACGCCAAAGGCTGGGGCCTGGTGCGCGCGTCCAACACCACACCGGTGCTGGTGCTGCGCTTCGAGGCTGATGACGAGGCGGAATTGCAGCGCATCAAGGACGTTTTCAAAGTCCAGTTGAAGCGTGTTGCACCTGATCTCCAACTACCGTTTTGATTTATTGAAGCGCCTTTTATCGAAGTGCCGGAGCCCTGAATGACCCTCGAACGCGAAGCCGCCGCCAACACCGCCAAGGTCCTGTCCGAAGCGTTGCCTTACATTCGCCGCTATGTCGGCAAGACGCTGGTGATCAAATACGGCGGCAACGCGATGGAAAGCGAGGAGCTGAAAACCGGCTTCGCCCGCGACATCGTGCTGATGAAAGCCGTTGGCATCAACCCGGTGGTGGTTCACGGCGGCGGCCCGCAAATCGGCGACCTGCTTAAGCGTCTGTCGATCGAAAGCCACTTCATCGATGGCATGCGCGTGACTGACGCGCAAACCATGGACGTGGTGGAAATGGTCCTCGGCGGCCAGGTCAACAAGGACATCGTCAACCTGATCAACCGTCATGGCGGCAGCGCCATCGGCCTGACCGGTAAAGATGCCGAGCTGATTCGTGCTAAGAAACTCACCGTTACCCGTCAGACGCCAGAGATGACCCAACCGGAAATCATCGACATCGGCCAGGTGGGCGAAGTGGTCGGGATCAACACCGACCTGCTGAACCTGCTGGTCAAAGGTGACTTCATTCCGGTGATCGCGCCGATCGGCGTCGGCGCCAACGGCGAGTCGTACAACATCAACGCTGACCTGGTGGCTGGTAAAGTGGCCGAAGCGCTGAAGGCTGAAAAGCTGATGCTGCTGACCAACATCGCCGGCCTGATGGACAAGTCGGGCACGGTCCTCACCGGCCTGACCACCCAGCAAGTCGACGACCTGATCGCTGACGGCACCATCTACGGCGGCATGCTGCCGAAGATCCGTTGCGCGCTGGAAGCGGTTCAGGGCGGCGTCGGCAGTTCGTTGATCATCGATGGTCGGGTTCCGAATGCGATTCTGCTTGAGATCTTCACCGATACCGGTGTGGGAACTTTGATCAGCAATCGCAAGCGTCACTGATTCAAGAACGGCAAAAGATCGCAGCCTTCGCCGGCACCTACGGATGTACGAATATTCTGTAGGCGCTGACGAAGTCTGCGATCTTTTTTATGCGCGCCGGAAACGTCCGACCTGACTCAGCGAAACGTCCGACATCCCGCCGGCATACATCCGCTTAGGATCTTCCGTGAATCCACTGGAGATCTTCCCCATGCAAAAAGACCACGTTCCCTACGGCAGCGATGTATCCGCAGGCACTTATGAGTGCGCAGACTGCGGACGTGAATACACCAATCAGTCGAAGACTTCGCTTCCGCCGTGCCCAGACTTCAAACCAAGCACTCACGTCCTCAATGGCTGGAATATCCTCACAGGCCAAGGCGACGCCGTCGCAGATCCGTACCCAGACGAGCCTTCCAAATAACCACGGGAGGCTGAGCCATGCAGATCTCGTTCACGATCGACGCCCAGGCTTTCGAGCAGGAGCAAAAGGAACCGGTCAAAAAGACTTTGAGGATTTCCGACAGCGAAATCGCTCACGCCCTACAGCGAATAGCCAAGGCGAGTCTGACCGAATACTTGAAAATGCTGGTCGAAGGAGGCATGCCCAGCAGAGCGGATGAGGCCAAGCAGGATCGCCTGCTGTATCTGATTCAGAGCTATTTCGGGCAGACCTTGCCGACTGAATCGCAGATATCGACGATCTTCCAGCTGACCCAAAGCCAAAGCAAAACCCTGCTGAAAAACACGGTCTCACGCTTTCGCAACCAACTGGACGAGATCTTGCGACACAGCATGCGAGCAGTGATCGAGTCTGCGGAACATGCTCAGACGGTGTATCTGGTGGTGATCAGTTCGGATGTCATCCGCGATGAACTGAACATGCTGATCACACAGAACGAGCCGACCTTCAAACCCATCATCAAGCGTAAAGGCAGTGCCGGGCAATTCGAGATAAGCGAAGACTCCCACGCGCTGTTGTGCCAGACACTCGGCCTGAATGCCGTTCAGTGACATCGTCGCGGTCAGCGGCTTGCTGCTGACCCTGACCACCTTCATGTTCAACCTGGCTTGGCCAAGGCTGCATGAAGCGCTGGAGCTGGATGAAAGCCAATCAGGCCAGCAGGCCAGAAAACGCAGTAGGGCAAAGGTGATCAATGTCTTGCTCGCCTGCGCATTGCCCATGACCAGCGCGTTCATGGCGCTGTTCTACGTCAATCTACCGGCCGCCGTGCGAGTCATCAGCAGCAGCACACTGGATCTGTGGGATTTCGACGTGGATCGAACGCTTTACGTGATGGTCGTCCTGGCGCTGCTGGTGTTTGCGTTGTTCAACTTGGGATTGGCACTAAAGCTGATTGGAAAATGGCGAAGGCTTCGCTAACGGTAAAAACAAAAGACCCCGCTCAGCCTGCCTGAGCGGGGTCTTTTTTATCCCCTGTGGGAGCGGCTTGCTCGCGAAAGCGGTGTAGCAGTCAACGAAGATGTCGAATGTGATGACCTCTTCGCGAGCAAGCCCTCTCCCACAGGGGGATAGCGGTTAAACGCCGAACTGGGCGCGGTAGGCTTCAACCGCTGGCAGGTGTTGCTTGAGTTGTGGATCATCTGCCAGGAATTCGAGCACCTGGTTCAGCGAAACAATGCTGATCACCGGAATGCCGAAATCACGCTCCACTTCCTGGATCGCCGACAACTCGCCGTTGCCACGCTCCTGACGGTTCAGGGCGATCAACACGCCCGCAGCCTTGGCGCCGTCCTGGGAAGCGATGATCTGCATCACTTCGCGGATGGCGGTGCCCGCGGTGATCACGTCGTCGATGATCAGCACTTCGCCGCTCAACGGGGCGCCAACGAGGCTGCCGCCTTCGCCGTGGGCCTTGGCCTCTTTGCGGTTGAAGCACCATGGCAGGTCACGGTCGTGGTGTTCGGCCAGGGCCACCGCAGTGGTCGCCGCCAAAGGGATGCCTTTGTACGCAGGGCCAAACAGTACGTCGAACGAAATACCGCTCTCGACGATGGCTGCCGCGTAGAAACGACCCAGCTGCGCCAGGGCCGAACCCGAGTTGAACAGGCCGGCATTGAAGAAGTAAGGACTGGTGCGTCCGGACTTCAGGGTGAACTCGCCGAAGCGCAAAACGCCGCGATCGATGGCAAAACGAATGAAATCGCGCTGATACGCTTGCATGAAAAAAACCCCAAATACCACGGATTTAGCTAATTAGGTTGACGCCGTGTATCATACACGCACGCGATTTTTGGGGCCATTTATGCGGATCATCAGTGTGAACGTCAATGGTATTCAGGCTGCAGTGGAGCGAGGTTTGCTCAGTTGGCTGCAAGCACAGAATGCCGACGTCATCTGCCTGCAGGACACCCGCGCCTCCGCCTTTGAACTGGACGATCCAGCCTTCCAACTGGATGGCTACTTCCTTTATGCCTGCGAAGCCGAAGTTCCCGCCCAGGGTGGCGTGGCTTTGTATTCGCGGTTGCAACCGAAGGCAGTCATCAGCGGTCTCGGCTTCGAGACGGCCGACCGCTACGGGCGCTACCTGCAAGCCGATTTCGACAAGGTCAGCATCGCGACCTTGCTGCTCCCTTCGGGGCAGAACGGCGATGAAGACTTGAACCAGAAGTTCAAGCTAATGGACGACTTCGCCCGTTATCTGGATAAACAGCGACGCAAACGTCGCGAGTACATTTATTGTGGCTCGCTGTACGTGGCGCAACAGAAGCTGGATATCAAGAACTGGCGTGACAGCCAGCAATCCCCGGGCTTCCTGGCACCTGAACGTGCCTGGATGGACGAGATTGTCGGCAACATGGGTTATGTCGATGCCCTGCGTGAAGTCAGCCGTGAAGGCGACCAGTACAGCTGGTGGCCGGATAACGAACAGGCTGAAATGCTCAACCTCGGTTGGCGTTTCGACTATCAGTTGCTGACTCCGGGCCTGCGTCGCTTCGTACGCAGCGCACGCTTGCCACGTCAGCCACGGTTCTCGCAACATGCACCGCTGATCGTGGACTACGACTGGACGCTGACCATCTAAGCGTTATTTCGCAGACACAAAAAAGCCGACAGCAGTGTCGGCTTTTTTGTGCGCGCTGGTTTTCTATTGTGGGAGCGGGCTTGCTCGCGAAGGCGGTTTAACATTCAACATTGAAGTTGACTGACCCACCGCTTTCGCGAGCAAGCCCGCTCCCACATAGAGATCTGTGTCGGGGCTTACTTGATCAACCGCCAGGTGAACGGATACCGATAAGGCACCCCCTCATTGGCTTTCACGCCACCGATGATCGTCAGCACCAACGCACCAATCGCCACCAGACCAAACAGGAAGAACCCGATGATCACCACCATCAGCAGGAAGCAGATGGCGGAGGCAATGGCGACGGTGATCTGAAAGTTCAGCGCCTCCTTGCCCTGGGCATCGACAAACGGGTCCATCTCGCGCTTCATCTGCCAGAGAATCAACGGGCCGATCAGCGTTCCGAACGGAATCCAGATCCCCAGCAAGGCGGACAAGTGACAAAACATTGCCCACTGCCGAACTTCTTTGCTCGGGATGGGAAGTAGCTGCTGCTCGTCACTCATGGTGTCCTCCTTGCGTGGAACATCCGATCAGTCGGCCAGTGCGGCCTTTTGCAGTTCGAAGATCTCGGTCATGCCTTTCTTCGCCAGTTCAAGCATAGCGTTCAGCTCTTCCGGCTGGAACGGTGCGCCTTCGGCAGTGCCCTGAACTTCGATGAAGCCGCCAGTGCTGGTCATCACGACGTTCAGGTCAGTCTCGGCAGCCGAGTCTTCCAGGTAGTCGAGGTCGAGCACCGGCTCGCCCTGGTACATGCCCACCGAAACAGCAGCGATCATTTGCTTCAACGGGTCGCCGCCTTTCAGGCCGCCGCGCTTCTTGATCACTTTCAAGGCATCGACCAGTGCAACCATGGCGCCGGTGATGGACGCGGTGCGGGTGCCGCCGTCAGCCTGGATCACGTCGCAGTCAACGTAGAGGGTGACGTCGCCCAGCTTGGACATGTCCAGCGAAGCGCGCAGGGAGCGACCGATCAGACGCTGGATTTCCAGGGTGCGGCCGCCTTGTTTGCCACGGCTGGCTTCACGCTGGTTACGCTCGCCAGTGGCGCGCGGCAGCATGCCGTATTCGGCGGTCAACCAGCCTTGGCCCTGCCCCTTGAGGAAACGTGGCACGCCGTTTTCGACGCTGACGGTGCAGATGACTTTGGTATCACCGAACTCGACCAGTACAGATCCCTCGGCGTGTTTGGTGTAGTTGCGGGTAATGCGGATCGAGCGGAGCTGATCGGCAGCGCGACCACTTGGACGTTTCATAGGGAATACCTGTACGGGGACGGAAAACTGCCGAGCATTATAGAGCCGCGCGCCAAGACTGGGCACTTCTAAAAAATCTGCCCGACGATTGAAGGCGCTGACTAGAGCTTAGAACAGCACTTTACCGACGGCCTGCAGCCCTTTGTCACTCCGTGTGTTTGGGCGCATCCGCCCCACTGCGCTACAATCCTGCGCCTTTGCTGCCTGTCGGCTTTAATTCACAGATATCGGGTCTTGCGAAACCTTTGGTAACGCAAACCTGAATTGCGAGGTACCTCCATGGTGCACAGCATGACCGCCTTCGCCCGCGTTGAAAAAGCCGGCGCCCAAGGCACCCTGAGCTGGGAATTGCGCTCGGTCAACAGCCGCTACCTGGAACCCCACCTGCGCCTGCCGGAGTCGTTTCGCGACCTCGAAGGTGCGGTCCGCGAAGCGCTGCGCCAGGGCATCTCCCGGGGCAAGCTCGAATGCACCCTGCGCTTCACCGAAGAAAACACCGACAAACCACTGCAAGTGGACCGCGAGCGCGCCGCACAATTGGTTGCCGCTGCCGAAACCATCGCCAGCCTGATCAAGAATCCGGCGGCGCTGAACCCGCTTGAAGTGTTGGCCTGGCCCGGCGTGCTGGTGGGCGACGCCACCGACCCGCAAGCCCTGAATGCCGAAGCACTGGCGCTGTTCAATGAAGGCCTGAAAGAACTCAAGGCTGGCCGCGAGCGCGAAGGCGCGGAGCTGGCACGGTTGATCAACGATCGCCTGACCTCCATTGAAGAAGACGTGGTGACCCTGCGTGAACTGGTCCCGCAGATGCTCGCCACCCAGCGCCAGAAAGTCCTCGACCGCTTTGCCGACATGAAGGCCGAGATGGATCCGCAGCGGCTGGAGCAGGAAATGGTCATGCTCGCGCAGAAAAGCGACGTCGCCGAAGAACTGGATCGCCTGAGCACTCACATCATCGAAGTTCGCCGGGTGCTCAAATCCGGCGGCGCTGCCGGTCGGCGCCTGGACTTCCTGATGCAGGAGCTCAATCGCGAAGCCAACACACTGGGCTCCAAAGCCTTCGACCCGCGCAGCACCCAAGCGGCGGTCAACCTCAAAGTGTTGATCGAGCAGATGCGCGAACAAGTGCAGAATATTGAGTAAGGCAACCCTGACATGACCCACAGCACCGGCACCCTGTACATCATTTCCGCCCCCTCGGGTGCGGGCAAGAGCAGCCTGGTCAAGGCCCTGACCGACGCTGACCAGGAGATCCGCGTCTCGGTCTCCCACACCACCCGCGCCATGCGCCCCGGTGAAGTGAACGGCGTGAACTATCACTTCGTCGAACGCGGCGAGTTCGTGAAGATGATCGAGCACGGAGACTTCCTTGAGCGCGCCGAGGTATTCGGCAACCTCTACGGCACCTCGCAAAGCCACCTGCAGCAGACCCTGGACGAAGGCCACGACCTGATTCTGGAAATCGACTGGCAGGGGGCCGAGCAGGTGCGCAAGTTGATGCCCCAGGCCCGCTCGATCTTCATTCTGCCGCCGTCGCTGCAAGCCTTGCATCAACGTCTGAACAATCGCGGTCAGGACAGCGACGAAGTCATCGAAGGCCGGATGCGCGAAGCCGTCAGCGAAATGAGTCACTACGTCGACTACGACTACCTGATCATCAACGACGATTTCGCCCACGCCCTGAAGGATTTGCAGGCGATTTTCCGTGCCAATCAGCTGCATCAGAAGCGTCAGCAGCAGCGTAACGGAAAACTTTTGGCTGAATTGCTCGGCTAATCAGCCCTTCCCAAAACCGCTGCAAGGGCTTTACATTGGCACTTGCAGCGCGTTGAAGGGCTTGGTCAAAAAATCAGCGCTTCCCTAATCGCTGGTGATTTTTTAAACTGTTCAGTCCGCTCGCCCACCCGGGCAGCGCGCATATTGCATTCGCTCCGAGGAATACCATGGCCCGCGTAACCGTTGAAGACTGCCTGAACCACGTGGAAAACCGTTTTGAGCTGGTCATGCTGTCCACCAAGCGTGCCCGTCAACTGGCCACCGGCGGCAAAGAGCCACTGGTTCAGTGGGAAAACGACAAGCCTACCGTTGTAGCCTTGCGTGAAATCGCTGAAGGCCTGATGAGCTACGAGTTCATCGCCAATGCTGAAATCGTCGAAGACGAACCGCTGTTCGCAGCGTTCGAGGACGAGTCCAACGAGGCCGTCTAAGCCTATGCCTGGTCGACGTAGCACGGCGCGGGGTCACAGCGAACGGCAGGAGTTATCATGCCGAGCATAGACGCCCTCGCCGATCGCTTATCGACCTACCTCGGCAAGGACCAGGTTAATCTGGTCCGCCGAGCGTATTTCTACGCCGAACAAGCCCACGACGGCCAACGCCGCCGCAGCGGTGAGGCGTACGTCACGCATCCTCTCGCGGTGGCGAATATTCTTGCCGACATGCACATGGACCATCAGAGCCTGATGGCTGCGATGCTGCATGACGTGATCGAAGACACCGGTATTGCCAAGGAAGCGCTGCAGGCGCAGTTCGGCGAAACCGTGGCTGAGCTGGTCGACGGGGTCAGCAAACTGACCCAAATGAACTTCGAGACCAAAGCCGAAGCCCAGGCCGAAAACTTCCAGAAAATGGCCATGGCCATGGCACGCGACATTCGCGTGATCCTGGTCAAACTGGCCGACCGCCTGCACAACATGCGCACGCTGGAAGTCCTGTCCGGTGAAAAACGCCGGCGGATCGCCAAGGAAACCCTGGAAATCTATGCGCCCATCGCCAACCGGCTGGGCATGCACGCCATCCGCATAGAATTCGAAGACCTCGGCTTCAAAGCCATGCACCCGATGCGTTCCGCGCGGATCAACCAGGCAGTCAAACGCGCCCGGGGCAACCGCAAGGAAATCGTCAACAAGATCGAAGAATCCCTCAGCCACTGCCTGGCCATCGATGGCATCCAGGGCGAGGTCAGCGGTCGTCAGAAACACCTCTACGGCATCTACAAGAAAATGCGCGGCAAGCGTCGGGCCTTCAACGAGATCATGGACGTCTATGCGTTCCGGATCATCGTCGACAAGGTCGATACCTGCTACCGCGTGCTAGGTGCTGTGCATAATTTGTACAAACCGTTGCCGGGGCGCTTCAAGGATTACATCGCGATCCCCAAGGCCAACGGCTACCAGTCGCTGCACACCACTCTGTTCGGCATGCACGGTGTTCCGATCGAGATCCAGATCCGCACCCGTGAAATGGAAGAGATGGCCAACAACGGCATCGCTGCCCATTGGCTGTACAAATCCAGCGGCGACGAGCAGCCCAAAGGCACGCATGCCCGCGCCCGCCAGTGGGTCAAGGGCGTGCTGGAAATGCAGCAGCGAGCTGGCAACTCGCTGGAATTCATCGAGAGTGTAAAGATCGACCTGTTCCCGGACGAGGTCTACGTGTTTACGCCCAAGGGCCGGATCATGGAGCTGCCCAAGGGCTCCACGGCGGTCGACTTCGCTTACGCGGTGCACACCGATGTGGGCAACAGCTGCATTGCCTGCCGGATCAATCGTCGTCTCGCACCGCTGTCCGAACCGCTGCAAAGCGGCTCCACGGTCGAGATCGTCAGCGCTCCCGGCGCGCGGCCAAACCCGGCGTGGCTCAACTTCGTGGTCACCGGCAAGGCGCGGACCCACATCCGCCACGCGCTGAAACTGCAGCGCCGCTCCGAATCCATCAGCCTTGGCGAACGCCTGCTGAACAAGGTGCTCAACGGTTTCGACAGCTCGCTGGAAAAAGTACCGGCCGACCGCGTCAAGGCGATGCTCACCGAATACCGTCTCGAACTGATCGAAGACTTGCTCGAAGACATCGGCTTGGGTAATCGCATGGCCTATGTGGTCGCGCGCCGCCTGCTCGGCGAAGGCGAACAGCTGCCAAGTCCGGAAGGCCCGCTGGCGATTCGCGGCACCGAAGGCCTGGTGCTCAGCTACGCCAAGTGCTGCACACCGATCCCGGGCGACCCTATTGTCGGTCACCTGTCTGCGGGCAAAGGCATGGTCGTGCACCTGGACAACTGCCGCAACATCAGCGAAATCCGCCACAACCCGGAAAAATGCATCCAGCTCTCGTGGGCCAAGGATGTCACCGGCGAATTCAACGTCGAGCTGCGCGTCGAACTGGAACACCAGCGCGGCCTGATCGCCCTGCTGGCCAGCAGCGTCAACGCGGCCGACGGCAATATCGAGAAAATCAGCATGGACGAACGCGATGGTCGCATCAGCGTGGTCCAACTGGTGGTCAGCGTGCACGACCGCGTGCACCTGGCCCGCGTAATCAAGAAACTGCGCGCACTGACCGGAGTGATTCGCATCACCCGCATGCGTGCATAGCTCGCCCACACAGCCAACCTATTACAAGGAGTCATCAATGACCAAGACTGTTATCACCAGCGACAAGGCCCCGGCCGCCATCGGTACTTACTCCCAGGCGATCAAGGCTGGCAATACCGTCTACATGTCGGGTCAAATTCCTCTGGACCCAAAAACCATGGAACTGGTTGAAGGCTTCGAAGCCCAGACCGTCCAGGTGTTCGAGAACCTCAAAGCCGTAGCCGAAGCGGCTGGCGGTTCGTTCAAGGACATCGTCAAACTGAACATCTTCCTCACCGACCTGAGCCACTTCGCCAAGGTCAACGAGATCATGGGCAAGTACTTTGACCAGCCATACCCTGCCCGCGCCGCCATCGGCGTAGCTGCCCTGCCAAAGGGTTCGCAGGTTGAAATGGATGCCATTCTGGTCATCGAGTAATACATCCGGCGCAGCCTTTCAGGTTGCGCCGACTTCGTTTCTGAAAGGATTCCACCATGCGCCAAGCGCTAGCTCTCTCGCTGGTCGCCCTTCTCTTGGGCGGTTGTGCCAGCAACCCTGCCGACCGTGACATCAGCGGCACCTGGATCAATCAGGTGGCGATCGACGCTGCGTCCAAAGGCGGCCCCCTGCGTGAAGCGCTCCAGGCTTACGGCCCGAACCTGGAATGGGACGTCAACACCAAGGCCGCTCAGGCCCGCTACACCAACGGTTTTGAAAACGTCGACGGCAAGCTGCTGGGCGAAGAGTCCGGCGCCTGGAAAGTCGACTTTTATGGCAGCTCCGCCAGCGAGCTGAAGCGCGACGGCAAGCAACTGAGCCAGGCCGCCAGCGAAAACGAGCCGGAGCAGGTCTTCGATCGCGCGCTGATTCCAGTGCCCGATGGCGCACCGATTGGCGCGAGCTTCGAACGCGCGCTGTACACCGCCTACATGGGCGGCAGCTGGAAAATCGTCAACGGTCCGGGCGAAGGCAATACCGTGCAGTTCCAGGCTGACGGCCAAGTTGCCGGCCTGCCGGGTGCCGATCGTTATGCCCTGTGCCTGGCGGGCGATTGCGCGTCGATGAGCGGTGGCAATGACAACATGTGGCTGCAAGTGAACGGCCAAGGCAATACCTGGATCTTTGCGCGCAAGGGCAAGGAGCTGGAAATTGTGCAGGCGGTGAACACGGCGCAGGCGGATGAAATGCCTCAGTTCACGCCGGGTGAGCGCAAGTGGTTGCTGGAAAAGCAGTAACCCGCAAGCCCCACGCAAAACCAATGTAGGAGCCGGCTTGCTGGCGATGGCGGTGTATCAGCCAACAGAGATGTTGGATGTTACGGCCTCATCGCCAGCAAGCCGGCTCCTACAGTTGTATGTGGGGACAGGGAGTCAGCCGCGACCTTCGAGAATCGCGGCGTAGCCTTCGCGATAGGTTGGGTACTTCGGCGTCCAGCCCAAGGCCTTCGCCCGCGCATTGCTGCATTGCTTGCTGCCCGTACGCCGCACGCTCTGATCTTCAGCCCATTCAGTCACACCCAGATACTCACGCAACCAGCCCACCACTTCGGCCAGCGGCGCAGGTGCGTCGTCCACACCGATATAGACGTCATCCAACGCGACCCCGCGCCTATCCGCTTCAAGCAGAAACGCCATCAACCCCGCCGCGTCATCGGCGTGGATGCGGTTGCCATAGAGCGGCGGGTCAACGGCCACGCGATAGCCGCGACGCACCTGGGTCAGCAGCCATTCGCGGCCGGGGCCGTAAATGCCGGTCAAGCGCACGATGCTCGCCGGGATGCCGCTCTGGAGTGCCACTTGTTCAGCCTCCAGCATCAATCGGCCCGAGTAGCCTGCTGCAATGGTCGGCGAAGTCTCGTCAACCCACTCGCCCTCCTGCTGCCCATACACACTGCTGCTGGAAACAAACAGCAAGCGATTTGGCACCTGCCCATAGTCGTTCAGCCATTCCAGTACATGCTGCAAGCCCTCGACATAGGCGGCACGGTAACCCGCCTCATCGTGATCGGTAGCCGCCGCGCAATACACGAGGTAATCCACCGCACCGATGGGCCACGTCTCAGGACAGTCCTTATTGAACAAGTCGCCGGCAACGCCAATGACCCCCTCGGGCAGGCGCGAGACGTCACGCCTCAGGCCATGAACCTCCCACCCGCAAGACAGCAATTGCGTGGCCAGACGACTGCCGACATCACCACAACCGGCAATCAAAACAGAAGGCGCAGACATCAGAAAACTCCCATCAGAAAGGCACAGACTAGCGCCGGTAAAGGACGAGCGGCTAGCAATCAAGGAAAAAAAGATACTCTATTACTTTTGTTAACAAGAATTACTTGCAATAATGCACGCCACTTTTGTTCTCGGCCTTACGAGGCCTGGAAGAGCATTTACCGTTTTTCTATTTCAGGTCCGGCCAGCATGACACGCAATCAATTCCCCGCTTCGCCAACCAAACGACCTCGCGCCTGGAGCGCAGTGGCCGCCCTGCTGCTCAGCCTGATGCTGGCACCGACCGCCGCTTTCGCTGATGCACAAGCGCCAGCCACTCCGGCTACTCCGGCCGCCGCCGCTGCTCCAGCCCCGGCTGATCATGCCGCTCCTGCCGTAGCGCCAGCCGCCACCGACCCGGCCCAGGCAGTAGATGCCGAAGACGTTCCTGAAGTCCTCGAAGCCGACAATACCCTGGGCATGGCCCACGACCTTTCGCCTTGGGGTATGTACCAGAACGCCGACATTATCGTGAAAATCGTGATGATCGGTCTGGCCATCGCTTCGATCATCACCTGGACCATCTGGATCGCCAAGGGCTTCGAGCTGATGGGCGCCAAGCGTCGTCTGCGCACTGAAATCGTCCACCTGAAAAAAGCCACCACCCTTAAAGAAGCCAGCGTGACCGCGACCAAGCAAGGCACTCTCGCCAATCTGCTGGTGCATGACGCCCTGGAAGAGATGCGCTTGTCGGTCAACAGCCGCGAGAAAGAAGGCATCAAGGAACGTGTTGCCTTCCGTCTCGAGCGCCTGGTTGCAGCTTGCGGCCGCAACATGAGCAGCGGCACCGGCGTCCTCGCCACCATCGGCTCCACCGCGCCGTTCGTGGGCCTGTTCGGTACCGTGTGGGGCATCATGAACAGCTTCATCGGCATCGCCAAAACCCAGACCACCAACCTCGCCGTCGTAGCACCGGGCATCGCTGAAGCCCTGCTGGCCACCGCACTGGGTCTGGTTGCAGCGATTCCGGCCGTTGTGATCTACAACGTCTTCGCTCGCTCCATCGCTGGCTACAAGGCACAAGTGTCCGATGCCTCGGCTGAAGTCCTGCTGCTGGTCAGCCGTGACCTCGATCACCTGCCGACCACCGAGCGTTCCGCGCAACCCCACATGGTCAAAGCAGGGTAATCAGCCATGGGCTTGCATTTGAAAGAAGGCGCAGACGACGATCTGGCCGAGAACCACGAAATCAACGTCACGCCGTTCATCGACGTGATGCTGGTGCTGTTGATCATCTTCATGGTGGCCGCTCCGTTGGCCACCGTGGACATCAAGGTCGACCTGCCCGCCTCCAGCGCCAAACCGGCGCCACGGCCGGAGAAGCCGGTGTTCCTCAGCGTCAAGGCTGACCAGCGCCTGTACCTCGGCGAAGAAGAAGTGAAGGCCGAAGCACTCGGCGCCACCCTCGACGCCAAAACCAAAGGCAAGAAAGACACGACGATCTTCTTCCAGGCCGATAAAGGCGTGGATTACGGCGACCTGATGAGCGTGATGGACAACCTGCGCTCCGCCGGTTACCTGAAGGTCGGTCTGGTCGGGCTCGAGACGGCAGTCAAGAAATGATCACGACGCGCCATAAGCTGACGCGTTACAGCGGGAGCCTGGCCGTGGTGCTGGGCGTCCATGCGCTGGCCATTGCGCTGGCGATGAACTGGACCGCGCGCCCACCCATCGAGCTGCCTCCGCAGGCGATGATGGTCGAGTTGGCACCGGTTCCGGCACCGCCACCGCCGGCACCGCCGAAGGTCATAACGCCGCCACAGCCACCGGCCCCGGTGGAAGAACTGCCGATCCCGAAACTGGCCGAAGTGCCGAAGGCCGAGATCGTTGTGCCGAAACCGGTCAAACCCAAGCCGAAGCCGCAACCGCCCAAGCCTGTGGAGAAAAAGCCGGAGCCGCCGAAGGAGAAGCCGTCCGAGGAGAAACCTAGCGACGCGCAACCGACCCAGGCACCGACGGAGAAATCCGCGCAACCGGCACCGGGCCCATCGCCCGCGCAACAGGCGGCCAAAGCCAGTTGGGAAGGCACCCTGCTCGCGCATTTGGGCAAGTACAAAAAGTACCCGGCGAGCGCACAGAATCGGGGCAAGGAAGGCACCAACCGTCTGCGCTTCGTCGTTGATGCCGAAGGTAATGTGCTGTCGTTCGAACTGGTGGGCCGCTCCGGCACTGCCGATCTGGACCGGGCCACCCTGGACATGATCCGCCGCGCCCAACCGCTGCCCAAGCCACCGGCCGACATGCTGACCAATGGCACCATCGAAATCACGGCGCCGTTCCTCTACTCCCTGGAAAAACGCCGCCGTTAAGACACCGCTGATCCCATGCGGGAGCGGGCTTGCTCGCGAAAGCGGTGTGACAGTCGCCATCAACTTTGACTGACACACCCTGTTCGCGAGCAAGCCCGCTCCCACAAGGTTATCTACCAGCCGGAAGATTCCAGCCACAGAGGCACCGAAAGGTGCCTTTTGCATATCCGCCAGCGGCAAACCGGCATTACCCAGTGTCACTCACCACATGCACTCTGATAACGTGCGTCTATCGATTGCAGCCGGTATGCTTGGCTCGCAACTTCATGGACGCTTGCTATGACTCTCACAGAATTACGCTACATCGTTACCCTCGCCCAAGAGCAGCATTTCGGCCACGCGGCCGAGCGTTGCCATGTCAGCCAGCCGACCCTGTCGGTGGGCGTGAAAAAGCTTGAAGACGAACTCGGTGTGCTGATTTTCGAGCGCAGCAAGAGTGCCGTGCGCCTGACTCCGGTCGGTGAAGGCATCGTGGCCCAGGCACAGAAAGTCCTGGAACAGGCCCAAGGCATTCGCGAACTGGCCCAGGCTGGCAAAAACCAGCTGACCGCCCCGCTGAAAGTCGGCGCGATCTACACCGTCGGCCCGTACCTGTTCCCGCACCTGATCCCGCAACTGCACCGGGTCGCCCCGCAGATGCCGTTGTACATCGAAGAAAACTTCACCCACGTGCTGCGCGACAAACTGCGCAACGGCGAGCTCGACGCGATCATCATCGCCCTGCCGTTCAACGAAGCGGACGTCCTGACCCTGCAGCTCTACGACGAGCCGTTCTACGTCCTGATGCCAGCCCAGCACCCGTGGACGCAAAAGGAATCCATCGACGCCGCCCTGCTCAACGACAAGAGCCTGCTGCTGCTCGGCGAAGGCCACTGCTTCCGCGATCAAGTGCTGGAAGCCTGCCCGACCCTGGCCAAAGGCAACGACGGCGCCAAGCACACCACGGTGGAATCCAGCTCCCTGGAAACCATCCGCCACATGGTCGCGTCCGGCCTCGGCATTTCGATCCTGCCGCTGTCGGCAGTCGACAGCCATCACTACGCCCCCGGCGTGATCGAAGTGCGCCCACTGTCGCCGCCGGTGCCGTTCCGCACCGTAGCCATTGCGTGGCGGGCGAGCTTCCCGCGGCCGAAAGCGATTGAAATCCTCGCTGACTCCATTCGCCTGTGCTCGGTGGCCAAGCCGCCCGCGCCGGTGGCTGCGGCTTAAGTCGCTGTCATGACCGAGTTGTCGCAAGTGTCGGTGACGGCACTCAAGGGTGTCGGCGAGGCCATGGCCGAGAAACTGGCCAAGGTCGGCCTGGAGAATCTCCAGGACGTGCTGTTCCACCTGCCGCTGCGTTATCAGGACCGCACTCGCGTGGTCCCGATCGGCCATTTGCGACCGGGGCAAGACGCCGTGATCGAAGGCACCGTCAGCGGCGCCGACGTGGTCATGGGTCGTCGGCGCAGTCTCGTCGTGCGTCTGCAGGACGGCACCGGCGGGCTCAGCCTGCGCTTCTACCATTTCAGCAACGCCCAGAAAGAAGGCCTCAAACGCGGCACGCGAATTCGCTGCTACGGCGAAGCGCGGCCCGGTGCCTCGGGACTGGAAATCTACCACCCGGAATATCGCGCCATTACCGGTGACGAGCCGCCGCCGGTGGATGAAACCCTGACCCCGGTCTACCCGCTCACCGAAGGCCTGACCCAGCAGCGCTTGCGCCAGTTGTGCATGCAAACCCTGACGATGCTCGGCCCGACCAGCCTGCCCGACTGGCTGCCGACCGAACTCGCTCGCGACTATCAACTCGCGCCGCTGGCCGATGCGATCCGCTACCTGCATCACCCGCCCGCCGATGCCGACGTCGACGAACTCGCCCTCGGTCATCATTGGGCGCAGCACCGTTTGGCTTTTGAGGAACTGCTGACCCATCAGCTGTCCCAGCAACGCCTGCGCGAAAGCATGCGTTCCTTGCGCGCACCGGCGATGCCGAAAGCCACCAGGCTGCCGGCGCAATACCTGGCCAATCTTGGCTTTACGCCAACCGGCGCACAGCAACGGGTCGGCAACGAAATCGCCTACGACCTCAGTCAGCACGAGCCAATGCTACGCCTGATTCAGGGCGACGTCGGCGCGGGTAAAACCGTGGTTGCTGCCCTCGCCGCGCTTCAGGCGCTGGAGGCCGGTTACCAGGTCGCGCTGATGGCGCCCACCGAAATCCTCGCCGAACAACACTTCATCACCTTCAAGCGCTGGCTCGAACCGCTGGGCATTGAAGTCGCGTGGCTGGCCGGCAAGCTCAAGGGCAAGAATCGCGTGGCCGCGCTGGAGCAGATCGCCAGCGGCGCACCAATGGTGGTCGGCACTCACGCGCTGTTCCAGGACGAAGTGCAATTCAAGAACCTCGCGCTGGCGATCATCGACGAACAGCACCGCTTCGGCGTGCAGCAGCGCCTGGCCTTGCGCCAGAAAGGCGTCGGCGGGCGGATGTGTCCGCATCAGCTGATCATGACCGCCACGCCGATTCCACGAACGCTGGCCATGAGCGCCTACGCCGACCTCGACACCTCGATCCTCGACGAACTGCCGCCCGGCCGAACCCCGGTCAACACGGTATTGGTCACCGATACACGGCGCGTGGAAGTCATCGAGCGCGTACGCGGCGCCTGTGCCGAAGGGCGTCAGGCCTATTGGGTGTGCACGCTGATTGAAGAGTCGGAAGAGCTGACCTGTCAGGCCGCCGAAACCACTTACGAAGACCTCACCGCAGCCCTCGGCGAGTTGAAGGTCGGCTTGATCCACGGTCGCATGAAGCCCGCTGAGAAAGCCGCCGTGATGGCCGAATTCAAAGCGGGCAACCTGCAACTGCTGGTCGCCACCACCGTGATCGAAGTCGGCGTCGACGTTCCGAATGCCAGCCTGATGATCATCGAAAACCCCGAACGCCTCGGCCTCGCGCAGCTGCACCAATTGCGCGGCCGCGTCGGTCGAGGCAGCGCCGCCAGCCATTGCGTGCTGCTCTACCATCCGCCGCTGTCGCAGATCGGCCGTCAGCGCCTGGGCATCATGCGCGAAACCAACGACGGTTTTGTCATCGCCGAAAAAGACCTCGAACTGCGCGGCCCCGGCGAAATGCTCGGCACGCGCCAGACCGGCCTGCTGCAATTCAAGGTCGCCGACCTGATGCGCGACGCCGACTTGCTGCCCGCCGTGCGCGATGCCGCCCAGGCCTTGCTGGAGCGCTGGCCGGACCACGTCAGCCCATTGCTGGACCGCTGGCTGCGCCATGGGCAGCAATACGGCCAAGTGTGAGCACCGTCGCAGTTTGTCGACGATGCTTTTAAACAAGCTGGTTATACTCCTGCAATTGTTTGAATACGGATACAGACCATGACAGAAGCTGCCCTCGCCCCCGACACCCTGCACGCTCCGTCTGTTATTCGGCTGCTGCTGGGCAAATTGGGCATTGCCTACGAAGAAGTGCTCGACCACCACGGCCTCAACGCCTCGCGCAAAGTGCAGGCGGTGCTGGTGGACGACGCGGTCGGCGCCCTGATGGTGCTGTTCCCGCAAAGCCAGTTGCTGGACCTCAATCGACTCGCCGAACTGACCGGCCGCCGCCTCACCGCCGTGCCCACCGAACGGCTGGTGAAAATGCTCGGCAAGCACAACCTGAGCCTGCTGCCCGGCCTGCCGGCGCTGACTAGTTCGCCGTGCCTGTACGAAGAAAGCCTGCTGCGCGTACCGAAGTTGCTGATCAACTCGGGCGAGCCGGGCCTGCTGCTGGAAATCACCAGCGAAGATTTCAAGACCATGCTGACCAAGGCCAGCGCCGCCAACTTCGGCGAGAACCTGACCAGCATCCGTCCGAACCTCGACCGCCCCGACGATGACCGCGAGGAAATCACCCAGGCCGTCCAGGCGTTCACCGCGCGACGCATCCAGCAACGCCTGGAAGCGACCATCGAAATTCCGCCGCTGGCCGAGACCGCACAGAAGATCATAAAACTGCGCGTCGACCCCAACGCCACCATCGACGACATTACCGGCGTGGTCGAAACCGACCCGGCGCTGGCCGCCCAAGTCGTCAGCTGGGCTGCGTCGCCGTACTACGCGTCGCCGGGCAAAATTCGTTCAGTGGAAGACGCAATCGTGCGCGTGCTGGGTTTCGACCTGGTGATCAACCTCGCGCTGGGCCTGGCCCTGGGCAAAACCCTGAGCCTGCCCAAAGACCACCCGCAACACACCACGCCGTACTGGCAGCAATCGATCTACACCGCCGCCGTCATCGAAGGCCTGACCCGCGCCATGCCCCGCGCCCAGCGCCCGGAAGCCGGCCTGACCTACCTCGCCGGCCTGCTGCACAACTTCGGCTACCTGCTGCTGGCCCACGTCTTCCCGCCGCACTTCTCGCTGATCTGCCGCCACCTCGAAGTCAACCCGCACCTGTGCCACAGCTACGTCGAGCAACACCTGCTCGGCATCAGCCGCGAACAGATCGGCTCGTGGCTGATGCGCTACTGGGACATGCCCGACGAACTCGCCACCGCTCTGCGCTTCCAGCACGACCCAACCTACGACGGCGCCTACGCTGAATACCCGAACCTCGTCTGCCTGGCCGTACGCCTGCTGCGCAGCCGCGGCATCGGCTCCGGCCCCGACGAAGACATCCCCGACGCATTGCTGGAACGCGTAGGCCTGACCCGCGACAAGGCCAACGACGTCGTCAGCAAAGTGCTTGAGGCTGAAGTGCTGCTGCGCGAACTGGCTTCGCAATTCAGCCAAGCATAAAAAAACCCGCTCCCACACTCGATCAAATGTGGGAGCGGGCTTGCTCGCGAAGAATCCAACTCGGTCTACCTGACCACCTCAAACCTTGGCTTTAGCCTTAGCCTTCCCAGGCTTCAAATACTTGGACAGCCCCTGAAACCAGATCACCAGCGCCGGATTCCCCTTGATCTGAATCGACTTGTCCTGAATTCCCGTCATAAACGCCAACTGCTTGTTCTTCGCCTGCATCGTGGCAAAGCCATACGCCGCATCCTTGAACGCAATCGCAATCGCAGACGCCGGCTCGGCGGTATGGAAGGCACGCTTTTCACCTGATCGTTGGCTATGAGCCAGCGAGGACAATAAGCAGGCGCCCTGCTATGATTTGACTGCAAATAGAGGGCTTTCCGATGACCCAAACTGCTGCTGTCAGTGTTGCAAGCCAAGTCCGTAAGCTTGCGAAAGAAAACAAGGTCACCGCTGGACGTGACGGCATGAGCCGTATGGCCGTGAGCATTACCCGTTTGGCTGGCGATGTCGTCGAGTTGGATGGCATCGAGCAATTGCTCGTCAATCTCAAGAGAAAGGGCGTTCTGAGCAAGTCTGAAATCCTGGCGCTCCAAGGGCGCTATCTTCAGGAAAGGCGCGCACAGAAACGTAGCGCATGAGTTTTGATCCGTTCGGCGACTTCGAAACGGCTGGATAACTTCAAAACTCGCTGCAACTGAAAGATCCCACTGAAGTAAAAGAGTCAGAACATCTTTCGTTCGAATTGAGTATCGAAGATGCGCTTGCCTATTTGGCCAAGAAAAAGCCAATCGATTACAAGACAGTACTCAATGTTCACGAAATCCTGTTCTCCGGCTTCTATCACTGGGCAGGAAAAGACCGGAACGAGCTTGTTCCTCATCTGGCAGTCTTCAAGGGCTCGCTCGACGATCCCCGCAGTACCGTCTTCGAGCGCCCGGACTCCATCAAAATGTCTGTCGACTATGCGCTCAAGCTAGCAGCTGACAAGAAACGCTTCAGAGACCATCCCGGCGGGGTGATGGGCCAGCTGGCTTTCGCCCACCCCTTCCTGGACGGCAATGGGCGCACGATTCTATTAGTCTTCATGGAACTCTGTTATCGAGCCGGGTTCGCCATCGACTGGTCAAAAACAAGCAAAGACGACTACCTGCGGGCACTCAGCGACGAAATCCGAGAGCCTCGCGAGAGGCATCTCGATAACTACCTCAACCCGTTCGTAGTCGATATATCCAGTCGCGACGAGTGGCCAGAGACCATCGGTGGTATCAGGGGCCTGGATGGCCTGGACAAGGAAGACATCACCTACGAGAACCTGGACAACCCGCAAGTCCAGCAGATCTACAAGACCTACCGGGCCCAGCCACTCGACGCCCGCGAGCCTTCTGAGTCGGATGGCTGAAGACGCTCCACAGGGGATCGCCTAAACCCTGTGGGAGCGAGCCTGCTCGCGATGAATCCAACCCGGTCTACCTGAAAGACTTCATACCTTGGCTTTAGCCTTCGCCTTCCGAGGCTTCAAATACTTGGTCAACCCCTGAAACCAGATCACCAACGCCGGATTCCCCTTGATCTGAATCGACTTGTCCTGAATCCCCGTCATAAACGCCAACTGCTTGTTCTTCGCCTGCATCGTGGCAAAGCCATACGCCGCATCCTTGAACGCAATCGCAAACGCCGGCTCGGCATACACGCCCGACTTGCTGGTAATGCGCTGATCCTTCACAAAGAAATGCCGCGCCACTTTCCCGTCCAGGGTCTGTAGCTGGAACACCAATTCCTTGTCACCCAACTGCTGCTGAAACGCAGGATTAGTCCGACTGGCCTTACCCATCAACAAACCCAGCATCCACAGAAGAAAACGAAATTTCATGCGCACAGCCTCAAGAGAAAAGTGAACGGCCGGCGCAGTGTAGCGGCTTCAAGCGAGAACGCCACTGTTGTGCAGCGATAGAAGAAGATGCCGTAGTTTTTGACGCTGATGACTACCAAGTCATTGACGAAACGAGGGTGTTTAAAAGCGTGAAGGTTTTGATTTTTCTACGCTCGACTCCATCGGATATTTCCTTCAACACGTGGTGCTGTTCGTGAACTAGGCAGGGTTTGGCTTCATCGATAGGCTTTGTTCGTCACCGCAAAATCGGTGACACGGACGTGCAAGTCCGAATCCAGGTGCGCAATTGCTTATGGCTATTCGTCGAGCGTTTTCCTATGCTCGCGGATCGTTATGGCAGCTGTGCGTCGGAGATCTTCGGGTCTGCCGGTTCCTGGATCGGTCTTGCACACCAACGCACAGCTGCCACCACTTTCGAAGTGCAAAGCGAAACGGTGTCGGTCTCTTAATTCCAGGAGATACATCTATGATCAAGCCAACACCTAATCCACCACAAAACGAAGCCACATCCCCCTACGAATCCCTCGATTCGAAGAAACTCCACGAAGCCGCCGAACGCGCCCTCGACCACCATTTCGCCCCACCACCCGGCGATAAACCCAAGCCTCGCAAAGGCAACCTCTTCGCCGTCTCCCCCGACATCGACACCGAAGCCCTCCTGGCCAACGCCTCGGAAGACCTGCTGTCCATCAGCGCCATCGCCGCCAACCTGGCCGACGATGTGGACGGAGCACGGCGCTCCTTAGCCTTGGCGCTAAGCAGATTGGCGGATGGGGTTCGGTTATTGGTGGAGCGAGCGCTGGATCATATTGATTCGCCGAATCCGACGGAGCATCGGACCAACGCGAAATAGCAAACTGGGGGGGATGAGTTCAGCCTAAAAAACCCATCCCTTCCCCGCTCTACGGACGACTGTCTTTCGGGCAGAAAACAGCGACTACTCCGCTTAACAGACTCAAGACAAAGAACACCCACGCCACGGTGAAGGCAACATCAAGGCCGCTGGATACGCTTCCGCTGCCGGTCGCTCCGGCAGCAATCCCCCCCAGCCCCAGCACCGTACTGAATATCGAAAGGGCCAACAACACACCCGCCAAAATCCCTAAGGTTTTACGCATTACAGTGCTCCTTCATTCGTCGAGTCCTTCATGGACATGCTTGAGTCGAAAACCTGTGCACCGCGAGTTTGAGCGGGATGCTTTTTTCTGACGCAGAGTCTCTCATTTCGTCGCAGGATTAGTAGTCGTCATCACGTCCCGTGGGTTTCCAGTTGATGTCTTTATCGGCGTGATAGCCCTGAACAGGATGCGGGGGGAGTGGGTAGTCTTTTGCCAAGTTAGGCAAACGCAGGTCAGGATCGCGGTAGATGCGACTCGATATATCATCATAGACTTTCGCCAATTTGGCATTCTTCGGATAACCGTTTAGCCCCTCTTGAAAAACATCCATAACTTCCATAGCTCCTTTATCCTCCCCGAAGGCAGCAGCGCGCTGATAATAGTGCATGGCTACTGGATAATTTTTATCTATCCCCTGATAGTACGTGCCCAATTTGTAATTAGCATCGGCATAACCTTGCTTAGCAGCGCACTTTATATAATCCAGGCCGACGGCATCTTTGTTCTTATCATATACATATATGTATCCGATTCTAGTTTGCGCCTGTGGGCTTCCTAGATCAGCCGCCTTGATTAGGAAGAGCATGGCGTCCTTATCAGACTGCACAACGCCAACGCCTCGTTGGGTCATCACACTCATATCGTAATAACCCAAGGGCACCTGTAACTTCACCATCTCCATATATAGGTCTATAGCTTTATTTGTATCCTTGACAACCCCGTTACCGCGCAAATAAAGCTCGGCGAGATTGTGCATAGCTTTCCAATGATTTTTTTCTACCGCCTGTTGATAGAGCCGAGCGACTTCCGCCCAGTTTGCAGGGCGCTCTTTACTCATAGAGCGTCCCTGTTGAAACCACTGCTCCGCCTGTTGATTCAATGACGGAGCAGTATCTTGTTCATGGACACACTTGAATTCGGCGGCCACAACAAGTCCACTGGCACTTAACAAGCCCGCAGCCAGCAATGCTTTAATAATCGTCTTCACGCCCAGTAGGTTTCCATTTTATATCTTTATCGCCGTGATAGCCCTGAACAGGATGCGGTGGGAGCGGGTAGTCTTTTGCTAAATTAGGTAAACGTAGGTCAGAATCACGGTAAAAGCGACTCGATATATCATCATAGACTTTCGCTAATTTGGCATTCTTCGGATAACCGTTCAGACCTTGTTCAAAAACATTTCTGATTTCTGTTACCCCTTTTGGCTCTCCTAGTGCAGCAGCACGCTGGTAGTAGTGCATGGAAACAGGATAATTTTCATCCACAACTTCATAATACGACCCCAGCTTGTAAGCTGCATCCGCATAATCTTGCTTTTCAGCACACTTTAAATAACCAAGTCCAGCAGCTTCTTTTCTCTTATCATAGATATATATATAGCCAATCCTGGTTTGAGCCTGCGGACTACCCAAATCGGCAGCCTTAACAAGAAACAACATCGCATCCTTATCGGACTGCACAACGCCTGCGCCACGCTGCGTCATTACGCTCATATCGTAAAAACCTAGAGGGACCTTCAAATCAACCATCCGCATGTAAAGATCAATAGCTTTATTGGTATCTTTCAGTACACCATCACCGCGCAAATATAACTCTGCCAGATTGTGCATGGCTTTCCAGTGGTCTTTCACTACTGCTTGCTGATATAAACGAGCGACTTCCGCCCAGTTTACAGGGCGCTCTTTGCTGATAAAGCGTCCCTGTTGAAACCACTGCTCCGCCTGTTGATTCAAAGACGGAGCAGTATCCTGTTCATGGACACACTTGAATTCGTCGGCGACAACAAATCCACTGGCAATTAATAAGGCCGCAGCTAGCAATGCTTTAATAATCGTCATTACGCCCAGCCGGTTTCCAGTTGATATCTTTATCACCGTGATAGCCCTGAACAGGGTGTGGCGGAAGTGGATAATCTTTGGCGAGATTTGGAAACAACAGTTCGGGGTTACTATAAAGCTTGCTAGACACCGCACTGTAATTGCTAGCTAGCCTTTCATCTTTCTTATATCCGAACTTTCCAAAATTAAAAGTATTTTCAATTGCCAAGAACCCTTTCGCATATCCTAATGCAGCCGCACGCTGGTAGAAATGCATGGCGACTGGATAGTTTCTATCAGTGACTTCGTAATACTCAGCCAGCTCATAGTTAGCCTTCGCATCATCTTGATGAGCTGCACAGCGCAAATATGCTGCGCCCAAACTAACTTTTTTCAGCTTATAAATATATGTATTCCCCAACACAGTCTGAGCCAATGGGCTTCCCATGTCGCCTGCCTTTAGCAGAAATAGCATGGCATCTTTATTGGACTGCACAACGCCTACACCTCGCTGGGTCATCAAACTCATGTCGTAATAACCCAAGGGCACATTCAACTTCACCATCTCCATGTATAGGTCTATAGCTTTATTTGTATCCTTGACTACCCCGTCGCCACGCAAATAAAGCTCGGCGAGGTTGTGCATAGCCTTCCAATGATTTTTTTCTACCGCTTGTTGATAGAACCGAGCGACTTCCGTCCAGTTTGCAGGGCGCTCTTTACTAATAGAACGTCCCTGATGAAACCACTGCTCCGCCTGTCGATTCAAAGGCGGAGCAGTATCTTGTTCATGGACACACTTGAATTCGTGAGCCAGCACAAGTCCATTGGCAGATAATAAGCCAGCCGCCAGCCATGCTTTAATAATCGTCATCACGTCCAGTAGGTTTCCAATTGATATCTTTATCGCCGTGATAACCCTGAACCGGATTTGGAGGAAGAGGAATATCTTTGGCTAGATTAGGAAGACGAAGTTCTGGATTTTTTGATAATTGGCTCGACACTTCGTAGTACGCCTTGGCTAGCCTCTCATCTTTTTTATAAGAAAACTTACCTTCGCGAAATGTATCCTTGATTTCCATTGCTCCTTTACGTTCCCCCAAGGAAGCAGCGCGTTGATAGTAATGCATTGCCACGGGATAGTTCCTATCCACCACCTCATAATAGCCACCCAGTTCATAATTTGCTTTTGCGTCGCCCTGATGCGCAGCGCAGCGTAAATAAGACTCACCTAGCTTGTATTTCTTCAGATCATATATATATATGTTTCCCAGTCTAAGTTGGGCCAGAGGGCTGCCTAGATCTCCTGCCTTTAACAAGAACATCATCGCATTTTTATCCGATTGGCCCAGCCCCACTCCTCGCTGAGTCATCACACTCATATCGTAATACCCCAAGGGCACCTGTAACTTCACCATCTCCATATATAGGTCGATAGCTTTATTTGTATCCTTGACAACCCCGTCGCCACGCAAATAAAGCTCGGCAAGATTGTGCATACCCTTCCAATGATTTTTTGCTACCGCTTGCTGATAGAGCCTAGCGACTTCCGTCCAATTTGTAGGGCGCTCTTTACTGATAGAGCGCCCTTGTTGAAACCACCGCTCCGCCTGTCGATTCAAAGGAGGAGCAGTATCTTGTTCATGGACACACTTGAATTCGTCAGCCACAACAAGTCCACTGGCACTTAAAAAGGCCGCAGCCAGGAATGCTTTAATAATCGTCATCACGCCCAGTAGGTTTCCAGTTGATGTCTTTATCGCCGTGATAGCCCTGAACAGGGTGTGGCGGCAGTGGATAATCTTTCGCTAAATCAGGAAACCGCAGATCTGGATTTTTGTATAGCTGACTAGAGATATTGCTATAAGCTTTCGCTACTTTTTCGTTTTTCGCATAGCCAAATTCGCCATCCGTAAAAGTATTCTCAATCAGCAACGCTCCTTTTTTCATACCGAGAGAAGCGGCACGCTGATAGTAATGCATGGCAACAGGGTAGTTTCTATCAACTATTTTGTAGTATGCAGCAAGTTCATAGTTTGCCTCCGCATCATCCTGATGTGCAGCGCAACGCAGATAAGACTCACCAAGCTTAATTTTCTTTAATTCGTATATGTAGATGCTACCCAGCCTACTTTGCGCCAGCGGACTACCCATATCTCCGGCTTTTAGCAAGAACATCATGGCATCTTTATCGGATTGAACTACACCGATACCACGTTGAGTCATCACACTCATATCATAGTAACCTAGCGGCACTTGCAACTTCACCATATCCATGTATAGATCTACAGCTTTATTAGTATCTTTATTCACCCCATCCCCACGCAGATATAGCTCAGCCAAGTTATGCATGGCTTTCCAATGATTTTTTTCAACCGCCTGCTGATAGAGCCTAGCAACTTCAGACCAATTTGGAAGACGCTCTTTGCTAATAGATCTAGCTTGTTTGAACAATTGATCCGCTTGAGGATCGAGAGATGGAGCGATATCTAGCTCGTGGGTACACTTGAATTCTTCAGCCATGGCTGCAACTCCAAAAAACCAAAAAAATAAAACTAGAATCGATTTAATCAACTGCTTTTGCATAAGGTGTCACCACATCCCAAAATCTGACCAAATTCCCTTTGAGTGGTAAGTTACTTTTTTGATTTCTCCAATTATCGGTAACCACCTGCTCCCAATTATCGTAATCGTCTGAGATATTTTCGATAAAGTTGCCTTTGTTGGTCTGAATTGCCTTCCCCGAATGCATAGCCCACAACCGTTCTCTCCAAGTCCGCGTCGTTTTCGGACTAGGCATGGCGATGTTCAATTCAGAGTCAGTCTGCAAGCTGCGTAAGTTGATATTCGCCGAACCCAACGTGAAAAACAGGTCATCAACCAACAGCAATTTGCTGTGCACATAAATCGACTTGTACTGCGCCGTGCCCTGTTCAGGCCCGAGGTGTTCTTCGATGGCCTTATCCGTTTGCCGCTCTGCACTGTTTTTCGCGGCCACCGGAGCGCCACCGTCCTTGCAGCTGACCAACGTGGCAACGATGATTTTGAGCCCCTTCGGCGGGATCAGTTCGGGTTCCCGCTCACGCGCCGCTGCCTGCTTGTAGTGCTTGTTGGGATCCGTTTCGATCAGGTCGTCGGCGCGGCTGGAGTCGATGTTCTCCTTGGCCATTTGCGCTTTAACGTCTGCCAGGTCCCGATCGCGCTGAGGTGAGCTGGGACGGGCCGTCAACTCACGTTCGCGGAGGGCGAGTTGGCGCTGGTCGTATTTGAGATCGCGGTGAGCCAAGGGCATCAGCTCTCCCTGCCCGAGGGTATCCAGCGTCTCGTGAGTGGTGCTTGAGAAGTGACCGCTTTCCGGGTTGTTGGTCACCACAAACAGGTACAGATCTTGAAGCTTGCCCGCGGCAGTGTAGTCCGCCGCAGTCTTTTTCAGGCGTTCGGCCAGGGGTTTGTAGCGGAAATACTGGTTCTCGATGTAGGCGTACTGGTGCACGTTGCCCAGTGCCTTTTCATACACTTCGAGAATGGTGGTTTCCGGCCCTTCTTCTGGCTGGGTTCGGCAGATTTGTGCAGGCTCGCCACCATTGCAGATGAGGCTCAATGGCTTGACCACTTTTCGCTGGTCGATCAAGGAGCCGCTGAAGGCACGTTTTATCCAGTTGGTGCCCTTGTCCCAGGCATTGCAAAAGTTGTGGTTGAGGTCGAACAGCACCGGGCCACGCACATGCAGGGAGAGGTCCTGCCAGGGGCCGAAGCCTTGGTCGCGCTTGCCGTTCTGGTCGTCGAAGGCATGCTCCGTGGTGTCCCAATAGTTGCGTTGCAGGTTGTGCCCCATGACGAAGCCTTCGGCCGTTTGCGGGTCCATGTAGTCGATCACCAGGGTTTTCTGGTGATGGCTGGGGAACAGGCCGAGTGCGAGCATCTGAATAAAAGGCACATCCGGGGACTCGCTTTTCATCAACCGCCACAGAATGGCAAGACGCCCGTAATGGACCCGCAAGCCGTTTTCGTCGTCGTAGGTCAGTTCGCCCGCCCAGTTGAAGTCCCGCGTGCGAAATTCGATATTGCGTGCCTCACTGCTGTGCACCCAGCGGTGCCAGTCACGCGTTTTGATCTGCTCGTTCGGGTCTTGCACTGTTCCGCCCGAATCACTGCCCTTGGTGTAGCCACTGTCCAGCGCATCCAGGTCGATCTGGATCTTGATCAACCTGTCACGCGAAGCACGCCTGCCACTTTCGTCGCTGGGTGAAAGCTTGGCCAGCTTTGCCTGCTCTTCCTGCTGCTTTTGCAGGAGTTTCTGGCGCTTGGCTTCTCGTCCGCTGGTGTCCGCAGGCTGGCCCTGGGTCATGCCCGAGCCCATCGACGTTCCGCCAGAGCCGTTCCAGCCTTCACCGATGACCGAGTTTTCCCCGAGCTGGGCCAGTCGGTTGTTCCAGATCAGCACGCGCACTTCCACGCCCTGATCAGCCTTTTTCTTGAGCAATTCGCCCAGGCTGAGGCTGTCGGCCGAGCCGCGATTGAGGCGCAGGCCCGGGTCAAACCCCCAGCTGATTAGGTCGATGCTGCGCTTGGCCTTCTGTATGCACTCATACACTTTGCCGAACGCTTCTTCGCCACACACCAGCGGGGTGACGATGTTGCCCGCCGGGCGTGGCGGGCTCAGCGGATTGTTTTTGTGCGCGAACCAGTCGGCACTCAGGGTCGCGCTGCTTTCTGCAACCGAAAGCGATAATTTTTGATCGAGGTAGGTCATTCAAGTAACTCCTTTTACGCCTTCGGCTCGCTTTGATCCGCCCACAGATGGCGAAACACGTCGCTGATGTTCGCAGCTTCCAGCGATGCCGCTCCCTCAGGAAAATCACGGTAGCCTTCGCGCCCCAGCCGTTCAGTGCGGTGGCGCGTCTGGTCGGTAGACTCTTCACTCATGTCCATGCTGAAACGATGGCCGTTGACGGTTTCCACGACATAGTTGCGGGTACCGGGTATGTGCTGGAACACCACGTTGCCCTGCTCATCACTGAAGCCTTTGCTGATCGGCGCGCCATCCGCGTAGAGCTGATAGGGCTCATCGGCATAACCGGGCATGTTCGGCAACGGCGCAATGCGCAGACGCAGTTGTCCGGGTGGTGTTTCCTGCAATGGATTGGCCAACGCCTGATCCATCAAACTCCCGGCCTTGTCTTTATCCGCTGCTCCCGGCAATACCGGTGGCTTGATGCCAATCCCCGTGCCGCTGCCCGCCGAACCACCGGCATTGATCTTCACCACCGGCCCAACAACCGTCACCCCACCAGCATCCAGCTTGATAAAGCTCCCGCCCCCCAAAATGGTGAGTTCGCTGCCAGCCTCAATAACAATCTTCGCCCCAGCCTTCAGATGAATCTCTTTCCCAACGCTGGTCAGCTGCGCAGTTCCGAGCTTCACATGCTGGTTCTGCCCAATCGTCAGGTGATCATCCAGCCGCGTTTCAACCTTGCGGTCGGCAATCGTGGTGCGATGCTCTTCAGCCTTGAGTTCGGTGTAGGTGTTCTTGACCACCGTATCGTGGCGTTCATTACCGACGCGAATCTTCTGATCATGCTCAATGTTTTCATCCCAATCCCGCTGGGCATGAATAAAGATCTGCTCGGCTCCTTTCTTATCCTCAATTCGCAGTTCATTAAACCCGCCGCCCCCCGGTGAGCTGAGGGTTTTGAACACGGTGCGAGTCTTGTTCGCCGGCAACTCGTAGGGAACCTGGTTTTCCTTGTGGTACAGGCACCCCGTCACCAACGGCTGATCGGGATCCCCTTCAAGGAACGTGACCAGCACTTCCATCCCGATACGCGGAATGACAATCGCGCCATACCGATCCCCGGCCCAACTCGAAGACACGCGCATCCAGCAGCTGGTTTTGTCGTCGGCCTGGCCTTCGCGGTCCCAGTGGAATTGCACTTTGATGCGGCCGTACTGATCGCAGTGAATTTCTTCGCCTTTGGGCCCGGTGACCATGGCGGTCTGGCTGCCGAGGACGCGGGGTTTGGGGTGTTGCAGCGCGGGGCGGTAGAACACGGCCCACGGGGTGGCGAGGAAGCGGTTGCGGTAGCCCTGGTGGAAGTCGTCTTTGTTGTCGGTGGTGTCGCTGGTCACGGACTCTTCGAGGACTTGCGGTTGTTTGCCTTCGTGGACGATTTCGGTGAGCAGCCAGAGGTCGTTCCACTCGGTGCGCGGGTGGTCGGAGATTTCCAGGAAGTGGCCGCTGACCAGGGTGGTCTGATCGCTTTTGCCTTCGGCTTGCTGGTAGTCGGCGCGGTGGCGTTCGAGGGCGCGTTGGCTGAGGAATTTGCCGCGCGCGCGGTCGAGGAAGCGGCCGGGGTAGTCGTAGTCTTCCAGATCCGGTTCGGTGCTTTCGCCGTCAGGCTTGTAGGCGGCTTCGAGTTGCAGGCGCGGTTTTTCGAAGTCGTAGTCGCGGCGGGTGACGCGGCCGGTGCGGGTTTCGAGGCGCAGTTTGAAGCCTTTGATCACCGGCTCGTCGGCAACCATGCCGCTGCCTTGCACGTACGCCGTTGGCTGGCCGAGTTTCGGGAACACGGTCTGGTCGTCGCCGAACACCAGCAGGTGACCTTTCTCGCTGTGCTGGAAGTGGTAGTGAATACCTTCCTCTTCGCACAGGCGCTGGACGAAGTGCAGGTCGGTTTCGTCGTATTGCACGCAGTAGTCGCGGTCCGGGCAGGGTTGGCTGAGCTGGAAGCTGTACGCGTTGCCTTTGATGCCGTGCTCATCGAGGATCAGCGCGATGATTTTCGGCGCGGACATCTGCTGGTAGATGCGCTGGTTGGTGCGGTGATGCAGGTATTGCAGTTGCGGCGCCAGGGAGACTTTGTAGCGGGTCAGGCGTTTGCCGGCATCGCCTTGAGCGACGCGGTAGATCTGGCCGTGAATGCCGGAGCCCTGCGGATCGAACGCCAGGAACGCCTGTTTGTGCAGGAGTTTTTCCAGGTCCAGATCGGGGTTTTCGCTGACCAGTTCGAGGTCGAAGCGATACGGCTGGCTGATGCCTTCGGTGCCGGTGAACGACAGCACTTGCAGGTCGCCCACGTAGTCTTCCACGGTCAGGCTGAAATGCGTTTCGTTAGACGGGTTGAACATTGCTTGCTCCCTGTTCGGTAGTCATCCGTTACGCCCGCAGTCGCAGGCGTTGCAGCAAAGACGAAGTGGCGCCCAAGGCGTCACGCAGTTGGGCGGCGGTGGTGGTGCGCTTGGCCGCATCGAAAGCCAGCGCCGTTCGCAGGGCTGGCCAGCAGTGCTTCGGTAGATTCCGTGGCGCGTGGAGCTCGCGGTCGAGGTGCGCGTCGCGGGCCTCGATCGACGACAAGCGGCGGAACGGGTGTTTGCCGCCCGCCAGTTCGTAGAGCACGCAGGCCACGCCGTACACATCGGCACTGGCCGACAGCGGTTGGCCTTCGAGCAGTTCCGGCGCGGCGTAGCCTGGGGTCCAGGCGTTGAAGCGGTCGCGGCTCAGGTGTGGCAGGCCGGGCAAGATGCCCTCCTCGGCCTGGCCGAGGCCGAAGTCGAACAGGCGCACGCCTTCTTCGCTGAGCATCACGTTGCTCGGCTTCATGTCACCGTGCAGCACGCCGCGAGCGTGGGCGTAGGCCAGCGCGTCGAGCAGCGGCAGCGCGATGTCGCGCAGTTCTTTCCACGGCAGGCCCAGGGGCCGCTCGCAGAGCAATTTGTCCAGGGTCAGCCCACGCATGAGTTCCATGGTGATGAAGGCACGCTGGCAATCGGTGTCCACTTCAAAGGTGTGCGGTCGCAGCACGTTGTCGTGGCGCAATCGTCGGGTGAGGGCGAACTCGCTGTAGAGCAAAGCGCTGGCGTCCGGCGATTCGGCAAATTCTTCGCTGAGGATTTTCAGCGCGATGTAAGGGTCGGGATCGCCGAACTGTTCGCTCAGCAAGTCCCGTGCGCGGTAAACCGCGCCCATACCGCCGGCACCGAGCAGGCGCTCGATGCGGTAACGGCCTGCGAGCACGTCTGGCATTTCGCCGACACTGGCCTTGGTCGGCGCCAGCGCGGGTTCTGCCTTGTGAGCTTTGGCGAACGCAAAGTAAGTCAGGTTATTGGCTTCCTCGTCGGTCACCAGCAGGTCGTCGAGCGGCGGCATGAGTTGGGTCATTGTCGGATCACCACGGCAGTCAGGTTGTCCCGGGCCGAGCCACGCAGGGCGCCGTCGAACAGACGCTCAAGCGCAACGTGCGGCGCGGTCAGGCTCAGGGCGTTGCCCAAGGCATCGCTGCTGAGCCCTTGGTACAAACCGTCGCTGCACAACAGAAACGTATCGCCGGGGTAAACCTCGAGTTCGAGCACGTCCAGTGTCAACACATCAGCAGCGCCGACCGCACGGGTCAGGGCATGGGCCGATGGATGCGCACGGGCGTCTTCGACGCTCATGTTTTGCTCGTCGATCAGTTGCTGTTGCAGCGAATGGTCCTTGGACAGCTGATACAACCGCTGGCCGCGCCACAGGTAGCAACGGCTGTCGCCGGCCCAGATGCAGGCCGCGCGATTGCCTTCCACCAGCAGCGCCACCACGGTGCTGCCCATGATGCTGTCGTGACGCCCGGCGGTGACGGTCAACTCCTGACCCAAGCGGCGATTCAACCAGTGCAGGCACTGGCGAATGCCTTTGAGTCGTTCGTCGAAGTCATCCTGCACCGGCAGTTCCGCCAGGCTGGCGACGATCAACTGGCTGGCGATGTCGCCACCCTGATGACCGCCCATGCCGTCCGCGACCACCCACAGCCCCTGCTGTGGACAGTCGAGAAAAGCATCTTCGTTGCGCGCCCGAACCTTGCCGGCGTCGGTACGCGCAGCGCTGCGCCAGGGACTGGCAACCAGCATCAGAGCTGCACCGGCATACGGAAGGTGCGCAGCACGCCCATGTCGAACGGGTTCGGCGTGCGCTGGCTGCTGAGCAGGTAATTGGCGCGCAGGCCACCCACGTCAGCTTTCAGCACCAGCACGTCGCGACCGCTCAGGTACTCGGTCTGCATCAGGTCGAACAGACGGAACAGCGACCATGGGCCGGTGTTCTTTTCGATACCGATCGGGCGGCCGGCCATTTTGTCGAGGACCAGGCTGGTGCGACCGTCTTCAGCGTCGGTCGGCCATTTGAACGACACCGGCACGATCGGGCCGTGGCGGTATTCGATGGTCTTGTCGCCAAACTTGAACTCGGACCGGCTGACGGCCGGGTCGAGGGTGTACGGCTCCAGTTTGAACTGCACTTGCGGCTCGGCCGGGTTGACCGAGAAGAAGCTCTGACGGATCACTTGGGCCGCGGCCATCTGGTCGAGGTAGACCTTGGAGATCGGCATGCTGTGACCGTCGATGGTGCGCAGGCGGTAGTTGCCTGGGTCGCCACTGACGAACGGACGCATGTAGGTCTCGAAGAAGCGATCGTTGATGCCCTGCGCCTTGAAGAACTCGCGGAAATCGCTGATCGCGACGTCGCTGGTGCTGTGGGCGCTGAACGGGTAACGCTTGTTGATCGCCTTGCCGTAGAAGCTGTACAGCTCGCTCTGATAACGCTGGTTCAGGTACTGGTAGGAATCGTTCAGCACCAGACGCCAGGTGTCTTCGGCCAGCACGTTGAACCACACGCTGACCGGACGCGGCAGACGATTCGATGCATTGCGCAGGGCACTCAGCGCATCACGCTGGCCGCTCATGCGGGTCTTGGCCATTTCGAACGCGGCCTGATCCGGGGAACTGGCACGCGCCAGGCTCGCCAGTTGCAGTTGCAGGTCATTGAGCGCCGCGAGTGCCGGGGTCAGATCAGCGGCCGGACCGTTGTTGTCATCCAGCAAACGGTGCAGCGGTTCGAAGCGACGTTGCAGGGATTTCTTCGCGGTGTCCGGCAGGTTTTTCATCGCTGCCATTTCCGAGGCCTGGTCCGCTGCGGCAGACGCCAGTTTGCCCAGCTTGCCCAACTTGCCTTTCTGCTCGCCCAGCGCTGCAGCGGCATCAGCGGCTTGATCAACCGGTTCGGCTTCTGCCGGGAAACGGGTGTTCTCGCGTACTTCCACCAGCAGTTGCAGCACTGGGGAATTGGCGGAAGTCAGGCCCGCCAGTTGCTCGGCGCCCTCGCCCGCATCGTTGATCGGTGGCAACGCAACCTGGCCGACCGCTTCACTCCAGAAGTTGGCGTAGTCGCGGAAGTACAGTTGCTCCAGCTCGACCATCAAGCGACGCAAGTCCATACCGCTGATGCCCGAGCCTTCGCCCAGCACCCAGTTATCACGCAGGATGTCGGTGACCAGCGCACTGCCCTGGACCGAGAAATACTGCTGATAACCCTGTTGGGTGTAGAAGCCCGGGATCACGTAGTCGGTGCCGACAAACAGCGAAGCCTGCGGCCCCATGTGTTGGCTCAGACGGTATTCCGGCAGGTTGCGGGCCTGCTCGCGCAGCATCCGGTAAACCACGTTGGCCAGCGACTCGCTGCGCAGCACCTGACGCGCTTGCGCCACCAGTTGATCGTTCAGCGGGTAGATAAACGGTTGCTTGAGCAAACGCTCGAAGTGCGTGTTCAAACCGTTCTGCACCGCGGTGTTGCCGGCGTAACGCTGGGACCAGTCAGTGGCAACCCAATCCTTGAGCCACGCCGCATCGCGACGATCCTTCATGTTCAGCATCAGGTATGCGCGCAGGCTGTTGAGCAGGCGTTCGCGGTCCTTCATATTCGCGCGGATCTGCCCTTCCAGCAGGGTCGCGACCTTCGGCAGCAATTGCGCTTCGAGCTCACGCTCGTACGCCGCCTTGACCACCGGATTGACCTCTTCACCTTGGTACAGGCCGCCACGTTCGTGGTACGACACATCACCTTTTTTCGGGAAGACTTGAGTCGCCGCGTAGCTGGTATCGAGAGTCTTGAGCACCGCCATGGAATCATCACGCGCGGTCAGAGCCGAGCGCTGTTGGGTCCAGTTGGTGGCCAGGTTGCGCAGGTTTTCCAGACGCTCGTAGTTGGCGGAGAAACCGCCCGCCCAGAGCATGCCGAACAATGCCAGTGCCGCCAGTGCGCCGACGTACAGGGCACGTTGGCCCCAATGGATGCGGCTGCGTTCGCGCTTGTCCAGACCGGCCAGGTCGGCCTCGGGGAAAATCACCCGGCTGAGCAAATGGTGAATGAACCGCGAACGGCCACTGCGCAAGGTCGGCAGCATGCCGGCACTCATGCCCAGACTGGCGCCGATGCCGGCGGTGGTCTGGTCCATTTCCTGGGTCAGGTGCGGTGCGCTGGTCAGGTAGAAACCGCGCAATTGGCTGACACGCTGGTAGCGGTTGCCGGTGAACGCCATGTCGACGAACAGGCACAGGCGCTCGCCGATCTGCCCCAGTTGATGCGGGAAGTCGAGGATGCGACCACGGCGCTGGGTGTCGCGCTCCTGGTGCATGCGCATGATCACCTGGCTGTTCAAGCGACGCAGCAGCTCTTCAAACTCGGCGCGCAGGACGGCGACGTCGGTGCCGCTCTGTTCTTTGCGGAAGCTGGTGCCGAGCACCTGATCGCTTTCTTCGCGGGTCAGTTGGTCGAAGAACTCGTCGAAACCGAGCAGCTTGTCCGCCTTGCTCAGCACCAGATACACCGGCACATCCACATGCAGTTTCTGATGCACGTCTTGCAGACGCGCACGCACCTGGCGAGCCAGGGTGTCGAGGTCTTGCTCGGTGTTGCCCAGCAGCAATTCAACCGGGATGGTCACCAGCACGCCGTTCAACGGACGGTTGCGGCGACGCTTGCGCAGCAGGTCGAGCAAGGTGCTCCAGGCGCTGCCATCGACTTCGGCATCCGGCTGGGTCAGGTAACGCCCGGCGGTGTCGATCAGCACACCGTGGTCGGCGAAATACCAGTCGCAATGACGGGTGCCGAGGGTGTCGCGGGTCAGCTTGCGGTCGATCTTGTTGATCGGAAACTCAAGGCCCGAGAAGTCCAGCAGGCTGGTCTTGCCGCTGCCCTGCGGGCCGATCAGCAAATACCACGGCAAGTCACTGCGCCAGCGTTCGCTGCGACCGCGATACAGGCTCGAGGTCTTCAGGGTTTTCAACGCATCCTTGAAGCGTACGCGAAGCTCTTTCTGCTCTTCGTCGATCAGCTCGTCACGGCGGATGCGGTCCTGGCCGTCTTCGGTGTCTTCGACGGCTTTTTTACGCACACCGGCGCGCCAGCTGACGAAGACCATGGTCAGGCCCCAGATCAGGAACAGCACACTGATGGTCAGCAGGCGGGAGGTCGAACCTTCCCAGAACTTATAGTCATCAACGGCCAGCAGCGGCCCGGCGAACCACACCAGCAGTGCGACAAACAGCACCACCAGCAAGGTCCAGACCCAGGTCTTGCGCAAGAATGCGCCGACTTTCTTGAAAAACTTTTTCATCACACGTCCCTGTTTACGGCTGCGACTGCGGCTGGACCGCGGCCGGATCTAGCTGCTGAAAAGGTTGCAGAACGGTTTCGCGTTGCTCGCCCAAGACCCAGGCGAAACCCGAATACATCACCACCAGGCAGACCACGGTGAACAGCACCACCATCCACGCCGGCACGATGCGCACCAGGCTGCGGCGCTGATCGTTCAAGCCTTCCCAATGCGGCGAAAGCTCGCGTGGCACGTCGCCGCGCAACTGACGAATCTGGCGATACAAGGCGTCGCGGATGCCTTCGAGTTCGAGCATGCCGCGGGCTTGCACGCGGTACTTGCCTTCGAAGCCCAGCGACAGGCACAGGTACATCAGCTCCAGCATCGGCAGGTGCTTGACCGGGTTTTTCGACAGGCGATCCAGCAGCTGGAAGAACTTCTCGCCGCCGAAGGTTTCGTTGTGGAAGCTGCTGAGCAGGCTCATCTGCGACCACTCGCTTTCGTTGCCCCACGGCGTGGTCACGACGGCTTCGTCGACCACGGTGCAGAGCACGTAACGCGCGGCCATCACCTGGCTGCTTTCGGCGCCGTTGTGCAGCGCCCGCACTTCAAACAGTTTCAGCCCGGCGGTCAGTCGCTCGTTGAGCGCATACATGTCTTCGCGGGTGTCGCTGTGCTTGAGCCGCACCACTTCCGACAACAGATCGGACGCAGCGGCCACCAGCGAATTGAGGCTGATGTTGAAGGATTCCGCCGGGCGCAAACGTGCGGCGTAAATCATCCGTTCTTCAAGCTGTTCGAAACGCGGCGGTGCAGCGAAATCGGTGAGCGGACTCTGCGCCGGGCCGTGGCCCTGGCGGTCGAGCAGGACGGTTTTATCGTCCTGGTTATGTTCCATGTCCTTGATCATGTCGGTCAGTTCCTGATGGCCCAGAATTTCAGTTCAAGCTCGGCGAATTCGCCGGACACGTGGAACGCGAAGCCGCCGGAGCGCTCGAGTTGTGCCAGGTCTTCGGAACTGAGTTCGAGAATGAAATAGGTTTTGTTGGAGTGGAACGCGATCTGCCGCGGGGCCACCGGCAACGGTTTGACCTTGATGCCCGGCAGGTGCAGGTTGACCAGTTGGCGGATACGTTCCACCGGGCCGACCTTGAGGTGCGCCGGCAAGCGGTGGCGCAATTCTTCGGAGTCGCAGTTGGCACTGGCCGCAAGCACGAACGACGCCGAGCCCAGCAGTTTGTGGTCGTGCAACGGCGAAACGATGATCCCGTACTGACGTGCTTGCAGGACCAGTTCGATGGCGTGCTGTTCGAGCACCATCGACAGCACCTGACGAATCGCTTCCATCAGTTTGCGGAAGCTCGCGCCCTGGTCGCTGTGCTGGTAACGGCTGTCCAGACGCGGGCGTTTGCTGTCGCTGGAGAACGTCGCCAGATCGCCGAGCATGGTCAGCAGCGTGCGGTACAACTCTTCCGGGTGAACCTGCTCCAGGCCGAGGTAGTGACGCAGCAGCAGTTCGGTGCGGTTGATCAGTTGCAGCATCATGAAGTCGCCGACTTCCGCGCCACCGACCTTGCCGTTGGAACGGATGCGCTCGGCGATGGTGTCGCCCCGGTGACCGAGCATGCTGATCACTTCTTTCAGGCACGACAGCAGGTAGCTGGAGGCGTGCGCCTGAATGTAGGTCGGCACGAAATCCGGATCGAGGCTGATCACGCCGTCGGGCGTGGTGTCGAGCACGTCGCAGATCTTCAGCTTCACGTAGGCCTGATCGCTCTGCTGCTCGCCGAGCAACAGTTTGAAGTCCGGGCGACCGCAGCTGACCTGGCTGGCGGAATCGTCGCCGGCGTTGGAGTCGGCGACTTCCGCTTCGTACGCGGTGTAGCGCGCCAGCACATCGGATTGCTCCGGGCGACGGGCTTCGATGTGGTTGCCGGTGACCAGCGGCAGCGCCAGGTAGATCGGCGTATTGCCGGTGTTCGGCGGCACGTCGAGGGCCAGCGGTTCGGTGTTGCCGCCGAGTTCGAACAGGCTGCCGTCCGGCAGAATCCCCGAGGCCTGGCTGATCACCAGTTTGCCCATGTTGAGGAACTGCAGGTCGATGTCCAGGTTCAGGAAGCCCCAGGTGTAACTGCCCAGCAACTGGGTGCGGGTCTTCATCTGGTGGTCGTAATAGCGGTCGTTATGCTGGAAGTGCTGCGGACGCAGCAGCATGCCTTCCTGCCAAATGACTTTATGGGAATTCATGATCAGTCATCCGCCTTGGCGAGCGTTTCGTTGCTGTTGCGAATACCGGCCTGGTCGAGGGTCAGGTCTGCGTCGGTGACTTCCACCGGGGTGACTTGCACTGTGTAGCGCCATTTGGTTTCCGGCAGGTCGCGGTAGGCGGCGAGGATGCCGACGTAGCGGCTGCCCTCCTCCACGCTGAGCTTGAGTTCGATGGTTTCACCCGGGCGCAGCTCGAGTTCTTCGCTGGCCACCAGGTCCGGGGCCAGGGATTCCTTGGCGCGCTCGTACAGGCTGAAGAAGTCAGCGTTCTCGAAGGTCACCGGGTGCTTGAGCTCAAACAGACGCACGACGATCGGCGACGGACGCCCGTTGAGGTCCGGGTTCAGCTGATCACTGGCGGTGAGCTTCAGGTTTAGCTTGGTGACGTGGGAATACGGCGACAGCGACGAGCAGCCGGCCAGCAGCACCAGGGCCGCGAACGCCGTCAGCGTCTTGAAAAAAGCGGTCGAGCAGCGAGACATGCGCATCATCCTTGGTGGTCGGTGTGAAGGGTGGAAATCAGGCGGATCTGTTCTTCGTAAGCCTGGGCAAAGTCGCGGGCCAGCAGGCGCTCGCTCCAGTCATCGTCCTGGCGCAGGGCCTGGTGATAACGGCCGTACGCTCTCCAGCGGCTGCCGGATGTGGCCAGAATCGGCTTGTTGTCGCGCTCGAAGCGCAAGGTCAACTGCTCTGGCGAGAAGTGATCCAGCGTGCCGCGAACGGCGGCGCGGCTGGCGGTCAGCAAGGCAACCTGATGCGCCTGCAAATCACGGAAGGAGCGAGAGATCGCCTGCTCGGCCGGCAACTGACCCGGCTTGTTCGGCTGCAACAAAATGCCCAGCGCTTCACCGGCATCGACGGCGAATTTCAATGGGTTTTTGTGGGTGCCTTGAACGAGGGTCTGGGCCAGGCGCAGTTCGTTTTTCAGTTCGCTGCGGGTGCGTAGGCTCTGCTGCAAACCGCCGACGCTTTGCTTGAGCAGGCGTGCAGCGTTCAGCGCCAGTGCTTCGCGGGCGTCGTGGTCGAGGCCTTTGAGGTCCACGCCCAACGCGGCACCGAAGTGCTCCCAGAAACCTTCACTTTGACGCTCGACCGCTTTGGGCGGTGGCGCGGGTGCTGGCTCTGCCGGAGCGTTGATCAGCTCCGGCACCATCAGACTTTCCATGTCGATGCGGGCGTAGTCGGCACGCTGACGGGTGTCCTCGATGGTGGTGCTCGGGGTGATCAACTCTTCGATTTCCGAGTACACGCGCTCTTGCTGATCAAGGGCGTTCAGCGGATCGAGATCGAGAAACGCGTCATCAGGAATGATGCTACCCGCCGCTTGCGGACGGCCGACTTCCACGTCGAAGGTCGCCGGGTCGCGCACCAGTCGCGCACGGATCTCGAAATCACCCAGCACGTACACGCTGCCGTGCTCGATACGCATCGCTTCGCCCTTGCGCAGGCGTGCGCCGCTTTCGCTGTCCTGAATACCGTTGCTGCTGGTATCGGTCAGGAAAAACGTGCCTTCGCGGTAGCTGATCACGGCGTGGTGGTTGGACAGGTGACGCTTGCGGTCGGGAATGATCCAGTCGCAATCCTCACCCCGGCCAATCACGCCACCGGCTTGCTTGAAGGTCTTCTGGCACAAATCCGTGGGCACGAACTGCTTGGTGTTCAGCATTTCGAAAACCAGTTCCATGGTGATACTCCTTGCGGTCACTTGCCGCGATTGACCGCCTGCGGATCACCCAATGGGCGATAGGTGTTGTCGTTGTATTTGTAATTGCCGCTGCAGCCGCCGAGGCCGCATAAAACGACGAGGGCCAGCAGGACGGCTTGCCAGTGACGAACAGGCATCAGAGGGTCTCCATGGGTAGACAAAGCACAAAGCGCCGACCCGGTTGGGCGGCGCTGTTAGAAGCGGATGAGGTGAAATCGACGGTCAGTTGCCTAGCCATCGAAATCACCCAGGTTGATATTCAGGCGCCCGAGGCGATAAAGCAGCGTGCGCCGTGGCAAGCCGAGTTCGCGGGCGGCGAGGGTCTGGTTGCCGTCGTTTTTGCGCAGGCAATCGAGCAACAGGCTGCGTTCGACCTGCTCCAGGCGTTCGCGCAGGTTCAGGCTGTTGTCTTCCGGCATGGCTTCCATGCGCAGGGAGAAATGCTCGGCCAGCAACTCGCCGCCCTCGCACAGCAGCACTGCACGTTCGACCAGACCTTTGAGTTCGCGCACGTTGCCGGGGAAGGCATAACCGGACAGGTGATCCAGCGCCGCATCGGACCAACGCACCGCGTCCCGTTGCAAGAACGAGCAAGCCTTCTCGGCGAAGTGCCGGGCCAGGTCGAGGATGTCGCCTTCGCGCTGACGCAAGGCCGGCAACTCGATCGGGAATTGCGCGAGGCGGTAGTACAAGTCCTCGCGGAATTTGCCTTCGCTGACCAGCACCGACAAATCACGGTGGGTCGCGGCGATGATGCGCACGTCGATCTTGTGGGTGTCGTTGGAACCCAGCGGACGAATCTCGCCTTCCTGCAACACGCGCAGCAACTTGGCCTGCAAGGACAACGGCATGTCGCCGATTTCATCCAGCAACAAGGTGCCGCCGTTGGCAGCATCGAACAGCCCGGCACGGTCGCGGTCGGCGCCGGTGAACGCGCCTTTGCGGTAGCCGAACAGCTCGCTTTCCAGCAGGTTTTCGGGGAACGCCGCGCAGTTCTGCACGATAAACGCCTGGGAACGGCGCGGGCCGCAGTCGTGGATGGCGCGTGCGACCACTTCCTTGCCGGTGCCGGTTTCGCCCCGCAGCAGCACGGTGTACGGGCTGTGCAAGACTTTGCTGATCAGGGAGTAGGTCTGGCGCATGGCCTTGCTCTTGCCGATCAGGCCGTAACCGCTGGCGCTTGGGACACTGACCTTCATCGGTCGTACGTCACCGGTCGGCTGACGCAGACGTTGCAGCAAATGCAACTGACCCAGCACAAACGAACCCAGTTGCCCGAGGGAATCGGCGAAGCCTTGCAGGTCGATGTGCCGGCGACTGGCGCACAGCAGCAAGCCTTCGACGGCCTTCTGCTGATTGACCAGCGGCACGCACAACAGCGACTGCCAAGGCGTGGCCTGTGGCGGCAGGAAGCTGGTTTCGTGCAGGCTGCCGCTCAACTCGCTGAGGCTCACCACGCGGTTCTGGCACAGGGCGAATTGCAGCAGTTGTTCACCGTTGTAATCCGCCGGCAGGCTCTCCGCTTCACGGGGTTGCAGGATGCCGTTGAGGCACTCGGCGTTCATCCCCAGGCAGGTGTGGGTCGCGTCCAGCAGGTACAGCTGCGTCAATTCGCAACCACTGAGCTCGGCCAACCCGCGCACGAAGTCACCCAGCAGCGCAGCACCGTCCGCCGCGCGCGACAGGCTGGCGAACTGCGCCAGCAAGGCTTCGGCATAGACCAGCGGTTGCGGCACTTGAGTGAACATCACACCCACCTCAGGCGAACTCGCACGTCACACTGGCGCCGCCGTCGAGCGTCGCGTGGACACGCTTGAGGTTTTCACCAGTGGCCATCGCGTCGAGCAAGCGGTCGGCCACCAGCGGCAGCACGTGCAGGTCCAGCAAGTGGTCGATCAAACGCGCGCCGCTGTCGCTTTGGGTGCAACGTTCGGCCAGGTGATCGACCAGGTCTTGCGAGTAAGTGAAATCCAGCTGACGACGGTTCAGACGCTCGCCCAGACGACCGAGTTTGATTTCGATCAGCTCGCGCAGCACCGGGCCACCGACCGGGTAGTAAGGCACCACCCGCATCCGCGCCAGCAGCGCCGGTTTGAAGTGCTTGCTGAGCACCGGGCGAATGGTTTCTTCGAGGACTTCGGCCGATGGGCGTGCGCCGTTTTCACAAAGCTCGCTGATGCGGTCGCTGCCCAGGTTTGAGGTCATCAGGATCAACGTGTTGCGGAAATCGATCTCGCGCCCTTCGCCGTCGTTGGCCACGCCTTTGTCGAAGATTTGGTAGAACAGGTTCAGCACGTCCGGATCAGCTTTCTCGACTTCATCGAGCAACACGACCGAGTACGGCTTCTGGCGCACGGCTTCGGTGAGCATGCCGCCTTCGCCGTAACCGACGTAGCCCGGCGGCGCACCGATCAGGCGCGAGACGGTGTGCTTCTCCTGGAACTCGGACATGTTGATGGTGGTGATGAAACGATCACCGCCGTACAGCAAGTCAGCGAGGGCCAGTGCGGTTTCGGTCTTGCCGACGCCGCTCGGACCGACCAGCAGGAACACGCCGACCGGTGCGTCCGGTTTGTTGAGGCCGGCAGCGGTGGCACGCATCGAGCGGTCGAGTGCGTGAACGGCTTGTTCCTGGCCACGAATGCGCGTGCGCAGGTCGGTGGCGAAGCTCGCGACCTTGGCGTTGTGCTCGCGAGCCAGTTGCGCCAATGGCACGCCGGTCCAGGCGCTGATCACTTCGGCGACCAGACGCGGGCACACTTCAAAGCTCACCAAGCGTTCTTTGATTTGCAGCTCGGTCAGCGCTTTGTGAGTGTCGTTGAGCGCGGCTTCCAGGGTTTCGACGCTATGCGCTTCGTCCACCGGCAGCGTTTCGATCACGGTGCCTTCGGCGTCTTCTTCAACCGTGATGGTCGGCTCGGCGGCAGCCGCTTCGCGGGCTTTGGCCAGTTGCTGACGCAGATCCAGCAGGCGTTCAGCCAGTTCTTTCTGTTCGGTCCACAGGGTTTCCAGTGCGACCCTTTCCTCTTCGGCGGTAGCCAAGCGATCCTCCAAAGCGTCCAGCGCTTCGTGATCGATCAGCAAACCGGCTTCGGCATCACGGCGCAGGGCCTGACGCTGTCGTCCACCTTCAGCCAGTTCGCCACGCAGGCGCTCAAGGCTTTCCGGGGCGGCGGCGAGGCTGATGCGGACGCGGGCGCACGCGGTGTCGAGGACGTCGACGGCTTTGTCCGGCAGCTGACGGCCTGCGAGGTAACGCGCAGACAGTTCGGCCGCTGCAACCACCGCGTCATCGCGCAGGTAGATGCCGTGGCTTTTCTCGTAGACCTGAGCCAGGCCACGAAGGATGGTCACCGCTTCGCTGACGGTCGGTTCGTGCAGTTGCACCGGCTGGAAGCGACGGGCCAGGGCCGGGTCTTTTTCGAAGTATTTTTTGTACTCTGCCCAGGTGGTGGCGGCGATGGTGCGCAACTCGCCACGGGCCAGGGCTGGCTTGAGCAGGTTGGCCGCGTCGGAACCGCCGGCATTGCCGCCCGCACCGATCAGCGTGTGCGCTTCGTCGATGAACAGAATGATCGGTTTCGGCGAGGCTTTAACTTCGTCGATCACGCCTTTGAGGCGGCGTTCGAATTCACCTTTGACGCTGGCGCCGGCCTGCAACAGGCCCATGTCCAGGGACAGCAGCTCCACGCCTTTCAAGACTTGCGGCACTTCGCCGGCAGCGATGCGCGAGGCCAGACCTTCGACGATCGCGGTTTTACCGACGCCGGCTTCACCGACCACGATCGGGTTGTTCTTGCGGCGACGGGCGAGGATGTCGACCATCTGCCGGATCGCGCCATCGCGGCACAGCACCGGGTCGAGTTTGCCGTCGCGGGCCTGTTGAGTGAGGTTATGCGTGAAGCGCTCCAGCAGCGATTCGCCGGGCACGGCCGGTTTGCCGGTGGCCGGTTGCTCTTTCTGCGACAGGGCGAATTCTTTCAGGCGTTCGATGTTCAGCTTGGCCAGCAACGACTGGTAGCGGCTGCCGGCGTAGCGCATCGGGTTGCGCAGCAGCGCGAGGATCAACGCGGCTTGCTCGACCTGGCTCTGGCCCAGTTCAAGGTTGGCCACCAGCAACGCATCTTGCAGCCACTGCACCAGTTCCGGGGCGAACACCGGGTTGCGCGACGCGCTGTGCTCGACCCGCGATTGCAACGCGGCGCTCAGCTCACCGGCATCCACTTCGGCATCTTGCAGCGCGCGTGCGAGCAAGCCTTGCGGGCGCTCCAGCAGGCCGAGCAGCAAGTCTTCGACGAGGATTTTGCTGCCGCCCCGGGCGACGCAACGCTCGGCCGAACTTTCCAGATCACGACGGGTTTCGGCGTCCAGCGCCTGGATAAGTTGTTGCAGGTCTACGTTGATCATTGGTCATCTGTCCTTAATGAATTTTGCTGCCCAGGGTCACCACGCCGTCCGCTTTCTCGCGGCCCAGCCAACTGGTCCATCCCAGGCGACAGGCGTTTTGCTCACCGATGCGCAGTTCGCGGATTTCTTCCTGGCGCAACACCAGGCGAATGTCGTAATCGAGCGGGTCACGCAGGGTGAACCGCACCAGCGCGCACAGCGGCTGGTAGCCGAAACCGATCGGCAGGAATTCGTGGAAGCGTTGCCAGTCGAGTTCGCGAATGTGGATGCGGAATTTGCCGCTGCGGTCGCGCACGTGTTCGCCCAGCACCAGGTCTTCGCCGAGCAGGCTGTTGGCGCGGCCCAGACGATTGCGCTGCTCGTCGAGGATTTCCACGCGGCGCTCGATGCACTGCTCGATGGTCAGTTCGGCGTGCTTGAAGTAGTAACGCAGCACCGCTTCGATCAGCGCCGCCGAGTGCGCCCGCAAGCTGAGCAGACCGAGGTACGGCAGCAGGCGTTTCCAGTTCAGTTCCTGAGCCTTGCGGATCTCTTCACCGCCGAGGCCGATCAAGGCAAACAGCTGCGCCGAAAACGGATCAAGCGCGCCACTTTCGAAACTGGCGCGGTAGCGGTACTTGCGCCAGATCGGCAGCATCAGCCGTTGCAGACGATGGTGGAACAGGTCGAGGAAGTTGCGGGTCGGGTTGCCGTCTTCGCTGTCGCCCAGGGCTTGTTCACCGTAGAACGCCGGCAGCGGCGAACCGGAGCCGACCAGGCCGATCAGGTTGAAACGCAGGCGCGCGCGCATCTGCCCGTGCTCGTGGAAAAACTCCACGCGATCGACGTCGCTGCCCGGGAAACCCAGGCTCGGGTTGGCCTGGAATTCGAGCTGGTCGTACAGATCGTCCTGGCTCAGGTGCGGGTGGGCCTCGCGCAGCCGGTCAACCACCAGCAGCACGGCCTGAAACAGCGAGTACTCGCGTATTCCTCGGGTCAGTCCGCTTAAAGAAGCGGCTGAAGGCCCATACGTGGTGTCCATTGGTACACCTCTCCCTGTGTGCTTTTTACCCGCAGCTCGTGGTACGAATTGAGACTGGCGTAAAGCGCGAAAAACTCGTTAAGAACCGAGGCGAAAACGAACAGGTCGCCCTCGCCGATATACCCTTCCGGGTCGATGGTCAGCTCGGTGCGCAACCCGCGAACCGGCAACCCCCGGTGCAACCGGTCGACGTGTTGGTGCTTGATCGACTTGAGCCCACCCAACAGGCGCTTGCTGACTTTTTCAGCGTGTTGGTCGTAGTAGCGCGGCAGGTCGTAGGTTTCCAGAATCACCTTCAACGCGTTGACGTCGGCCAGCGACAGGTAGTTGAGCGACATGTTGCTGATCAGCTTCCAGAGGAAGTCGCGATTCAGCGGCGGCGCATAACTGGGCGTGGCCGGGGTGATGTTGCGGAAACTCAGGAACTCCGGCGTCTCTTCACAGGCCTGGCTGATGTCGCCGAGCTTGAGCTTTTTGGGCAGGTTCTGGTTGGTGCACATCAGCTCGATCGACAGGGTTTCGTGAGCTTCGGTGTGGCGGATACCGAAGCTCAGGTACGTGTCGAGGCCGTCGTGCAACAGCGACGAACGCTGGCGGATGCTGTAGTGCGGACGGCTGTTGGGCACGTCGAAACTCGGGTCGTGCTCGAAGGATTCGAACGGCACGTATTCCTGATAACCGAGACCGCCGGGCTTCCATCCCGTGACGGTTTCCACCGAGAACACGCCGCAGTTCTGCAGATCGAATTCGGCGGGCAGCAGCAGGTATTCGTCTTGCTTGCCATCGAGGCGGATCGGCAAGGCGTCGTGCTTGAACAGATTCACAATCGGCGTGCAGTAGAGCTTCACGTTGTCCAGCGTCGGACGCATGCGCATGATGCCGCTCTTGCGAATGTCGAAGCGCAATTCGAGACCGCGCATTTGCTTCAACGTGTCTTCCGGCAACGCCTTGAGCATGTCCAGGCCGTTGACGTCGACGAACAGGAACTTGTCCTGGAAGGCGAAATATTCCTGCAAGTAGCGATAGCCACGGAAGGTGTTCAGCGGATACGGGATCAACGCTTCTTCTTCGGCAAAACCCACCGGCTGCACACGGTCGCCGGGCATCTTGAACGCCATCGGCAGGCCGTTGACGCCGTTGATGGGCTTGCCGGCGCCGTCCAGCGGGATCAGTTCGATGCCTTCCAGATTGCGCAGCAGGCTGAGGTAAAGCATCTGGCTGATGTAACGCTCGCCCGCGAAGTGCAGACGCAGGCGGCTCAGTTCCAACTCACCGAGGTGACCGTCAGCACTCATCTCCAGACGCAGGCTCAACAGCGAACCGTCGCCCTTCACCGAGTAATTCAGCGCCGCCAGATCCAGCGGCAAGACTTCGGTGGGGTAGCAGGTGCGGAAGCGGCACCGCACGTCATCGATTGGCACGCTCTCGACTGGCGTATCGCGCTCGACCATCAGCGCCGGACCCGAGCGTTTCAACGGATCGAACTGCAAAATGCTGAACGCCGGCAGCGGCCGCATGTAGTTGGGCCATAGCAGGTGCATCAGCGAGTGGCTGAGTTCCGGCAGTTCGTCGTCGAGCTTCTGCCGCAGGCGCCCGGTCAGGAACGCAAAACCCTCCAGCAACCGCTCCACGTCCGGATCCCGCCCGGCCTGACCCAGGAAAGGCGCCAACGCCGGGCTACGCTCGGCGAATCGACGACCTAACTGGCGAAGTGCGGTGAGTTCGCTTTGGTAGTAGTGGTTAAAGGACACGGGGTACCTGCCTGGTGGTGGATCTCATGAAAAAACTGTCCTGTAGAGCGCGACTGTCAGACCGGCAACTACGTAACCGGCGATGAGCAGGTACGGCAGAAAAGCCAGCCAGCCAAACATCATCGGGAACCCGGCAACGTTCCCCAGAAGAACAAAGGCCAACCCACATATCATCCAAGGAGCGGCGTAAAAAGGGATGAACGTCAGCGGTGCGCGCCACACACTTCTTAAAATTTGCTGTTCGGTTTTTCCATTCAGTACTCGCGTTGCCCACAGGGCAAAGGCGATGTAGGCCGGGATTCCGAATGAGAGAACGTAGATCAACATCATTTGCTGCCAATCCAGAACCGCCGCGTATCCGGTACCCTGCTCGACCAGTGTCAAAGCCAACATCACCAAGAGCGGAGACCAGAGAGCGGCCCTGAAAAAAATTAGATTGGGGATAGTCGGGTCTGCCCCCCTTTCGCATTTTTCAGTTCTCATCTTCCGCGCCGCTGTAATATTAATTTTTCCGCCTTTCCAGAAACAAAGATTGCCAAAGCGGTCAAACCCCCAGTCAATATGCTGTACGCAACAGCACGCACCGGATAAAGAGGCAGCAGATAGATCAATATTGCCGCCACCATAAAACAAACAACAATCGACTTAATTGAAACTTTCGGAACCAACGCCACAATCAAGTTCACAATAACGAACAGATAAAAGACCAAATACATAGCTATCCCGATGGATACACCACGGGAGGTCAACCCACCAAACAAATACTTGTATAGCGAAACACCATAATAATTAAGCACTACATATGCCACGCAAGCAGCAAAATGGACAAGTAACGCCACCATCACCCTCGTCATCATTTTTTCCACACTCCATACTTACTTACTGATTCCTGAGTAATGGAGCTTTTAAGTTTTTGATCTGATGCCCCCCGATATAGCGTATTTGTTACAATTTTTTCGCGATAACCCATGCGACCTGCGAACACTCTTACCTTTTCCACATGAACATCGAAGTTTTCCGAAGCCCAAAGCGCGCCACGCAGCACCATATAATTATCATATTCATTAGTAAGGTCCTCCTTAGGAAAAATAGGAATGCCATCACCATATTTAATGCCGGTATCAACTGTCTTCAGGATAGAAGCTTCAGGCTGATTGGTTTCTTCCAGATAAAGACGATAGGTGTCGGTAGCAAACGGGATTTGCCCTACGCCATCGGCCCAATAAGGCTCACCTTCAATCATTACCAATATGAAGCCGGCCCCACCTTCAGGGCTGTGCTTCCAGTCACCGGGCATAGTCGGTGCGAAGCTAATCGACATCCGATCTACTATCGCGAACTTAATAAGTTGAGCCCAAGTAAAATGCTTATACGCGCTATAAGATTCTGAGCCAACCGAAAGAGATTCCGGGTTAATCCATATCTTTTTTCTATAATTATCCGCCAAAGGTTCAAACCATTGGCGCTTTGCTTCATACAATTTATCAGCTGTCAGAATCTTGAACTGAATATCTGTCGGTGCTGGTTCAAGAGCAAAGAGCGGCACTCCATTACCCCTGGTTACCAGCCAGACATTAGGTATTGGAAGTACTTTTGGCTTTTTGTCCTTACTAGGCGTCGTTTCCGCCTTTATTTTCAGCTCCGTCTTCCCGTCGGAAGTTTCGAAAACATGAGCAACACCGCCGATGACAATAGTGGTTTCCACGCTATTACTCCGACGCAACGTAGATGGTGACTATTTCGCTTTGCTTGCCGGTTGAAAAACACCCAGTGGCGCCATCTGCTGCTGAACACCCTACTTTCTCTATTCCGCTTTCAGAAAGCATCCTGTAATTCAAGTTGGAGACCGACTGCCCATCTGCCGTCTGGAACGAAAAAACACGATTAAATACCCCAGGAATAACCACAGGCTCTGGCGCCACAAACGGCACCGGCGAATGCGAATTCCCGATAATCACCGTCCCGGACCCAGCCGTAACCTTGTTGCCATGTGTCCCAACCGAATCCACTGTCGCCGCCGGTTTGCCGTTGATCAAAACCGTCGTCGCCAACCCACCCGACATCGCACCACCACACGCCGAGGCATCGCCTTGGCGGGCGGCCGCGAGGCCGTCGAAGAAGACGTCGCCGGAACCGGCGACAATCGGGTTGGTGCCGTGGCCGGGGAGCGGGCAAGCGGTGGGGTCGGATACGCGGGCTGCGGGTTTACCGGACATACGAATCTCCTTAGTTGACCTTGACTTGACCGCTGCCATCCAGGCGCGCGGCGAAACTGACCTGACGCTTGAAACCATCAACTTCCAGCAGGCCTTCGATGCTGAAGGACAGGCGAAGCTGATCGTGATCACGCGGCAGGGAGATGACACGCACATTGCTCAGGCGTGGCTCGTAGGCTTCGATGAAATTTTCGATCGCCAGACGGGCCTGACTCAGGGAGTCGTGCAGGCTCAGACGCATGTCATTGAGATCGGGTAGCCCGTAGTCGGACAGCGTTTGCACGCTGCCCGCACGGGTGCTGAGCATCTTGGCCAGATGGGCAGCCACGGACGCCATGGCGGAGACCTCGCGGCTCCAGCCGACGCGTTTGTCCGCGTCGCCACCCAGGCGTTCGAAAAGGCTGCCGTATCCAGTCATGACTCAGGCTCCTCTTACTCTTTGTCCAGCTTGCCAACCAGCGACAGGGTGAAATCGGCACCCATGTACTTGAAGTGCGGGCGCACGTTCAGGCTGACGCGGTACCAGCCAGGCTCGCCTTCGACATCGCTGACGATGATCTGGGCAGCGCGCAGTGGACGACGGCCACGCACTTCGGCGCTCGGGTTTTCCTGGTCGGCCACGTACTGGCGGATCCACTTGTTGAGTTCCAGCTCGAGGTCGGTACGTTCTTTCCACGAACCGAGTTGCTCGCGCTGCAGCACTTTCAAGTAGTGAGCCAGGCGGTTGACGATCATCATGTACGGCAGTTGGGTGCCGAGCTTGTAGTTCAGCTCTGCAGCCTTGCCTTCTGCGCTGATGCCGAAGAACTTCGGCTTCTGCACCGAGCTCGCGGAGAAGAACGCCGCGTTGTCGGAGCCTTTGCGCATGGTCAGGGAGATGAAGCCTTCCTCGGCCAGTTCGTATTCACGACGGTCGCTAACCAGAACTTCCGTAGGAATCTTGGTTTCGATTTCGCCCATGCTTTCGAAGTGGTGCAACGGCAGGTCTTCAACCGCGCCACCGCTCTGCGGGCCGATGATGTTCGGGCACCAGCGGAATTTGGCGAAGCTGTCGGTCAGCTTGGTGCCGAACGCGTAGGCGGTGTTGCCCCACAGGTAGTGCTCGTGGCTGTTGGCGACGGTTTCTTTGTACACGAACGATTTGACCGGGTTTTCTTCCGGGTCGTAAGGGTTGCGCAGCAAGAAACGCGGCACGGTCAGGCCAACGTAACGGGAGTCTTCCGACTGGCGGAAGCTCTGCCATTTGGCGAATTGCGGGCCTTCGAAGTGATCTTTCAGATCCTTCAGGTCCGGCAGGCCGGTGAAGCTTTCCAGGCCGAAGAATTTCGGGCCGGCGGCGGCAATGAACGGTGCGTGCGACATGCAGGCAACGCTGGACACGTACTGCATCAGTTTCACGTCCGGCGAGCTTGGGGACATGAAGTAGTTGGCGATGATCGCGCCAACCGGCTGACCACCGAACTGGCCGTATTCAGCGGTGTAGATGTGCTTGTACAGACCCGATTGCATCACTTCCGGCGAATCGTCGAAATCGTCCAGCAGGTCTTCTTTGGAGACGTTGAGGATTTCAATCTTGATGTTTTCGCGGAAGTTGGTGCGGTCCACCAGCAACTGCAGGCCACGCCACGACGATTCCAGGGACTGGAAGTCAGGGTGGTGCAGGATTTCGTCCATCTGACGGCTGAGCTTGGCATCGATCTCGGCGATCATGCGGTCAACCATGGCTTTCTTGACCGGCTCACCGTTGTTCTGCGGCTTGAGCAGCTCTTCGATGAAGGCCGACACACCGCGCTTGGCGATGTCGTAGGCTTCGTCGTCCGGCGTCAGGCGGGTTTCGGCGATGATGCTGTCGAGAATGCTGTATTCGCCGTTCTCTTTGCTCTTTTGCTGTGCTGCGCTAGTGCTCATTGTTGGCTTCCTTGACTGATGGTGGCTCAGACGTTCTGGGGGGCGTCCTGGGCTGCGGCGTTCAGGCCCAGCTCACCCAGTACGCGACCGCGGGATTCGTCGTCGGCGAGAACGCCTTCGATGGCTTTGCGGAACGCAGGCGCGTTACCCAGCGGGCCTTTGAGGGCCACCAGCGCGTCGCGCAGTTCCATCAGTTTTTTCAGCTCTGGCACTTGCTCGACCAGCGAGGCCGGGTTGAAGTCCTTCATCGAGTTGACGCGCAGTTTCACGGCCAGTTCTTCAGTGTCGCTTTCTTCCTGAAGACGGTTCGGCACGCTCAGTGTCAGGCTCAGCTCTTGCTTGGCCAGCACTTCGTCAAACGTCATCTTGTCGATGCTGATCGGCTTGCGATCTTCGACTTTGCGTTCGTCCTTGCGGTGGGTGTAGTCACCGATTGCCAGTAGTTTCAACGGCAGTTCGATCTCTTCCTGTGCACCACCGGTGGCAGGTTTGAAAGTGACGTTGATGCGTTCCTTGGGGGCTACCGAGCCTTCTTTGGCCATGGCTTTTCTCCTTGCGGTTGTGGCCCTGGGGCCTATTCGAGTACCACTTCGAGATCGAGGTGGCACAGCCTGCGATAAATCTCTTCCTTGCGTTCACGTACGGCATGGTTCTGCGGCAGCAACTCGCAGCAGCTATGCAGTAAATGCAGCACTTCCAGCGCAAGATCGGGCTCCCAGGCGTTCAGGCCTGAGTCCTGTAATGTTTGGTCGAGTGTTTCGAGTTGGGTCTTGGCCAGTTCGTACTTCTTGGCCATGAAGCACAGTCGCGCGAGGGCGAACTGCCAGAAGAATCGGACGCGTCCGCCATGGGCACTTTGCAGGCCCTGCTTGAGGATCTGCACGGCGGCCTTGAGGCCGTCCTTGCGCAAAATCGGCAGGACTTCTTCGAGGGCCACTTCCCAGGCTGGCTGGGTGTCGGCGACTTCGACCTTGCGCGGCGCACTGGCGCTTTGCAGGTGCGGCATGACGTTGGCGCTGATCCAGGCGCGGGTGGCCGGATCGGCGAACGGCGCGCCGTCGTGGAAACGCAATTCGATGATGCCGGGCAGGCGCTGAATCAAAAGCGCGAAGTGGATTTCCACTTCGCGCATCGCCATCTCGGCATTCAGGCCCTGAAGGCATTCCCAGACCATTCGCTGGCCGTCGAACCAGAACGGCGCCTTCGCCAGGCTCGCCTCCAGTTCCACCAGCAGGTCGGCGTATTTGGCCTGATCGTAACGGTCCTGATAGGCCTTCAGCTTGTCGGCGGGCAAGCCGCGCAGCACGGTGATTTGCTCGGCGTTACGCTCAGGCACCGCGTCGATGGGCAACCACAGCAACGTGCGATTGAGGCGCAAGGCGCGCAGGTCGGTGGCTTTCTGCTTGAGCCACCAGGCACACAACGGACGGGCGCTTTCCTGCTGGGCGCGCAGGGCTTTGTGGGCTTCTTTTTCGTTGTCGATCGGCGCACCGGGGGTGAACAGCTGCGTGGCGGCCTGTTTGACTTGGGCCACAGCGGCACCCACCACGCCGGGTTCCGGCTGGTTGTCAGCGGCGCGCTGCACCATGTTTTTCAGGCGGCGGGAGATCGGCAGGAGCAGAGGTGCATCGTCGCCCAAGTGCTCGGTGCAAGCGGCATCGAGCCCTTCCAGGTGTTCGACCAGCCGCCGGAACATCGGCAACTGCTCTTTGATCGCGACGTTTTCGGTCAGCACCTGCTCAAGGCGCGGCACCAGCCAGCTGATCGCAGCGGAGCGGGTACGGGCCTTGTTCGGGTGAACTTCGGCCCAGTGGTTTTCGCACAGGTGGTGCAACAAACCGAGGCCGGCCAACAGGCCTTGAAAGGATTCACGCTGGTACAAGGCCCACGTCAGCCAGGCGCCGACCCGCAAATCCTTGGACTGGGTGCGCAGCAGGTTTTCGCTGTTTTCGCGGATTTTCAGCCAGTCGATCTGACCGCTTTCGTGCATGGACGAGGCTTTCGCCAGCTCGCTTTCCAGTGCCTCATATTCGCTCGAAAAGCGAACGTCCTCGCCCGCGAAATTCTCTTTGGAAACAGAGGCTTTTGCGAGATCAAGGTAATGAGCAGAAAGTTTGCTTGAGTAGGACATCCATGGCCTTTATTTAGGATTACGGTCGAACGCCAATTGCAGTTGCAGCGGCGCGGGACAGTATCAAAGAGCTGCGATGAATCTCATCCAATTGAGTTCGTGCTCTTTCAAGTGGGCGCATCGTAATCACAATGATGGCCACTAGCAAGCATCCGATTAAACAACAAGACGAACTGTTGTTTATTGCGTGTAGGAGATCCCCCTATATGTGCAAGGGGTTTCCCTGATGTCGCATTAATATTTACCGCTCCAGCCGACAGCCCTGAAACCCTTGAGGCAGAGCGGCCGACGAAACCTTCCTCAAGTCGTGGCCGGCATCCCGCGAATGCCGGGCGTGAAGCATGCCAACAATAAAGGAGGATGAATGTAGGAATGGTCCGAAAGATTGCGGTCATCTGTGAACAAAACGAATGCCGACAACAGAGCATTAAGAAAGTGCCACCAAAATGATGGCATTTCATATAAAGCATTATTTTTGTATGGTCGCCGCAAACAATGGGATCCTGTGGACGGTTATTTTCCAACCTGTATTAAACAGTCCAAGAAACATATACAGAACTAAAAGCTGCGCATAAAAAATGGGCACCCGATTCAATCGGTGTGCCCATTTTTCAATACGGTTCTCTCCGTTATTCAGGGAGTTCGCCGCAATTATGGATTAACGCTGTCTTTCAACGATTTGCCCGGCTTGAACGCAACGGTGTTACTGGCCTTGATTTTGACTGGCTCACCGGTTTGCGGGTTTTTGCCGGTGCGGGCACCGCGGTGGCGTTGCAGGAAAGTACCGAAGCCTACCAGCGTCACGCTGTCCTTGCGGTGCAGAGCGCCGGTGATTTCTTCGAGAACGGCGTTAAGAACGCGGTTGGCCTGCTCTTTGGTGAGATCTGCTTTTTCCGCGATGGCGGCGGCGAGTTCTGGTTTACGCATTAGTGAAGCCCCTTTGACGGTTTTTTGTTGTTATGTCCGTGCTGTTCTCGTTGGAACAGCGCCCAAAGCGCCGCAGGTGCTCTACTCTGCGGCAGACGGGAGTGAGAATGGCATGCACGGAAGAGCCGCGCCAGTCTCGGCGCGACCTTTGTAGGGGCAAAAGCGGGGTGATTCCGACAGAACGACCGGTATTTACGCCAGCAGCGCCGGAAGCTCTTTGTTGAGGGCCAGTTTTTCCATCACCGCCGCGCCTGTCAGGGCATAACCGAGCAGTTTTCCGCTGGTATCACGGCACAATACTTTTATGTCCGCGCCCTGCCCTTCGACGGTCCAGACGCCCTCGGCGCCCCGTGGTGGCGGCGAAACCACCAACGGGCAGACCGGGGTTTTCACGGTGATCGGCATCGGGCCATAGCTCACGGCGGTCGGGTTGCCGGCAAGGGTTTGCGCCAGCGCTCTCGCACAGCTCATGAGGGGCATGACGTACAACAAGTTCAGCCCATCGACCTCGGCGCAGTCGCCCAGGGCGTAGATATTGGCGTGGGAGGTTTTCAGGAGGCGGTCGACCACCACCCCGCGATTGACCTGCACACCGGCCGCAGCCGCCAGATCGATACGTGGCCGCAGGCCAATAGCCGAGACCACCACGTCGCAAGGAATCACCTGACCATCGGATAGATGCGCTTCCAGACCGTCCGCGACGCGCTGCAAGCGGTTGAGCACCGGCCCAAGGTGGAAACGCGCACCCAGGCTTTCCAGCCCGGTCTGAATCGCAGCGGCAGCCGCCGGGTGCAGCAGGGTCGGCATGACTTGCTCGCACGGTGCAACCAGTTGCACCTCGTAACCACCGACGATCAAGTCATTGGCGAACTCGCAACCGATCAGGCCGGCACCGAGCAACAACACCCGGCGCTTACCCGCCGCGGCGGCCCGGAAGCGTGCGTAATCTTCCAGGTCGTTGATCGGGAACACCGCATCAGCCGCGTCGCCTTCGATGGGCACCCGCACGGTTTCCGCACCCCAGGCCAGGATCATGTCGCGATAGATCACCGATTCCTCACCGATCCACAGCCGTTTGTGACCCGGATCGATGCCGCTGATGCGCGTGTGCGTACGCACTTCGGCCTTCAATTGTTCGGCCATGGTGCCCGGCTCGGCCATGCTCAGGCCGTCGGCGTCCTTGTTCTTGCCGAAACCGGTGGAGAGCATCGGCTTGGAGTAGGAGCGTCCGTCATCGGCGGTAATCAGCAGCAGCGGGGTTTCGCCATCGAGTTTGCGAAACTCTCGGGCCAGGTTATAGCCAGCCAGCCCGGTGCCGACGATCACGACAGGTGCGTTCATTCCTTACTCCTCTGATGTCTTGTTAGTTGATTTCGATCATTTCGAAATCCATCTTGCCGACGCCACAGTCCGGGCACAGCCAGTCTTCCGGCACGTCTTGCCACAGCGTGCCCGGCGCAATGCCGTCGTCCGGCCAGCCGTCGGCTTCGTTATAGATCAGGCCGCAGACCACACATTGCCACTTTTTCATTCAGGTACTTCCTCAGGATTCAGGCTTATTGCCGGCGCGGACGGTCGCCAGGTGGAGCGATGCCGTCCGGCTCAGGGGCGTTTTGTACTGATCGAGCCCGGCAGATGCAAGCCTGTTCGGCGTAACGGCGGCCCGGATCAATCAAAATCGCTGGCTGACATGGTAAGCTCGCCGCCTCATTTGCTGCCAATAATGACTCACTGTGCCGCACTCAAAATCCCCCTCCGCAACCCCGCTCTGGCTCCCTCAAAGCCAACTGACGCCCCTCCCCGACACGTCTACCCTCGACTGGCTGTTCGACGAAGGCTCCCTGACCCGACGCCTGATCCGTTTGTCGAATGACGGCTTCAGCGTCACGCCGCTGTTTGAAGGCTGGCAACCGCTGCGCGCCGACGAATGTGCCGCGCTGGAACTGGAGGAAGGCTGCGAAGGCTGGGTGCGCGAGGTGTATTTGCGCGGTCACGGCGAAGCCTGGGTGTTTGCCCGCAGCGTGGCAGCGCGCAGCGCCCTACAGGACGACGGCTTGCACATGGATGAACTGGGTAGCCGCTCGTTGGGCGAATTGCTGTTTTGCGATCAGGCATTCCAGCGTCGCGCCATCGAGGTTTGTCACTATCCTCAGGACTGGCTGCCCTTGGAGTCCCGGGCCCCTGAGCTGTGGGGCCGTCGCTCGCGTTTCGACCGTGGCGCCTTGAGCGTTTTGGTAGCCGAGATCTTCCTGCCGACCTTGTGGCTCGCCACCCGCGCCCACCCGGAGAACTGCTGATGTACCAGAGCCTGCTCAAGTCCCTGAACCGCTTGAACCCCCGGGCCTGGGATTTCATTCAGCTGACCCGCATGGACAAGCCGATCGGCATTTATCTGCTGCTGTGGCCGACGCTGTGGGCGCTGTGGATTGCCGGCAAAGGTTCGCCATCCCTGGCCAACATTGTGATTTTCGTCCTCGGGGTGGTGCTGACTCGCGCCGGCGGCTGCGTGATCAATGACTGGGCGGACCGCAAGGTCGACGGCCACGTGAAACGCACCGAACAGCGCCCTTTGGTGAGCGGCAAGGTCAGCTCCAAAGAAGCCCTGGTGTTCTTCGCATTGCTGATGGGCGTGAGTTTCCTGCTGGTGCTGTGCACCAACGCGGCCACGGTGTGGCTGTCGTTCGGCGGCCTGGCGCTGGCCTTCAGTTACCCGTTCATGAAGCGCTACACCTATTACCCGCAAGTGGTGTTGGGCGCGGCGTTCTCCTGGGGCATGCCGATGGCATTCACCGCCGAAACCGGTGAACTGCCGGCCGCCGCATGGTTGCTGTGGATTGCCAACCTGCTGTGGACCGTGGGCTACGACACTTACTACGCAATGACCGACCGCGACGACGACTTGAAGATCGGCGTGAAATCCACGGCCATTCTGTTTGGTGATGCGGACCGGGCGATCATCCTGACCTTGCAGGGGTTGGCGCTGGGCTGCCTGCTACTTGCGGGCTCTAAATTCGAGCTGGGCGGCTGGTTCCACCTCGGGCTACTGGCGGCGGCGGGCTGTTTTGCGTGGGAGTTCTGGTACACCCGTGGCAAGGACCGGATGCGTTGCTTCAAGGCGTTTTTGCACAACCACTGGGCCGGGTTGGCAATCTTTGTGGGGATTGTGCTGGATTACGCCACTCGCTGAGCAGCCAAGTCGCTGCCGAACGCAATGCTTCGGCAGCGGTTACAGGCTTTGAGTCAGCTACTTTTGCGACTCGTGAACAACGTGCCAGACGTCCTTCATTTTGTCGCCCACCATGTCGCCGGGTTTTTGGTCCTTCACGAACGTGTAAAGCGGTTTACCGTCGTAAGCGTATTGACTCGTGCCGTCATCGCGCTTGATGACGCTCCACTTGCCAGCGGCCGTGGCACCCGCCGGAGCCATCATGGGTGGCCAGTTTTTGGCGCAGTCGTCATTACACATCGACTTGCCGCCGCTGTCCTTGTCAAACGTGTACAAGGTCATGCCCTTGTGGTCGACCATCATCCCGTCCTTCATCATCGCCGGGTCGGCGGCGAAGGCCATGGTCGGCATCGTTAGCGCTGCAGTCACTAACAATGCCTTCCAGGATTGAGCAATGTGCTTCATGGAAACCTTCCTTTTGTGGTTGTCAGGATTCGGACTTAAAGCTTAGTTCAGGTTCATGACAATCGCCGGTCGACTAAAATACTGTCACACGACTGCAATAATTCCGTTATCTAATGCGGCGCAAGACAGTTAAATGACAAGAGGATTAAGGCATGGTTGGCAGGAGCATTCTGATCGTCGACGACGAAGCGCCCATTCGCGAAATGATCGCCGTTGCGTTGGAAATGGCCGGCTATGACTGCCTGGAGGCTGAGAACTCCCAGCAGGCCCATGCCATCATCGTCGACCGCAAGCCGGACCTGATCCTGCTCGACTGGATGCTGCCCGGCACGTCCGGCATCGAGCTGGCCCGTCGTCTCAAGCGCGATGAGCTGACCGGGGACATCCCGATCATCATGCTCACCGCCAAGGGCGAAGAGGACAACAAGATCCAGGGCCTGGAAGTCGGCGCCGACGACTACATCACCAAGCCGTTTTCCCCTCGTGAGCTGGTGGCACGCCTCAAAGCCGTGCTGCGCCGTGCCGGCCCAACCGACGGCGAGACACCGATCGAAGTCGGCGGCCTGCTGCTCGACCCGATCAGCCACCGCGTGACCATCGACGGCAAACCCGCCGAAATGGGCCCGACCGAATACCGTCTGCTGCAGTTTTTCATGACTCACCAGGAACGGGCCTACACCCGTGGCCAGTTGCTGGATCAGGTCTGGGGCGGCAACGTGTATGTCGAAGAGCGCACCGTCGACGTGCACATCCGTCGTCTGCGCAAAGCCCTCGGTGATGCCTATGAGAATCTGGTACAAACCGTGCGCGGCACCGGTTACCGCTTTTCGACCAAAGCCTGACCAAGACCTTTCCCGCCCGACAAGCTGACAAGGACGCGTGTTCAATTGAACCAGAACTGGCATGGCACCCTGATTCGCCACATGTTGTTGCTGGTGACCGGTTGTTTGGTGATCGGCCTGATCACCGGCTACTACGGCTGGAGCCTCGCCGCGGGCCTGGGGCTTTACCTGGCCTGGACCCTCAAGCAACTGCTGCGCCTGCACGAATGGCTGCGCCTGCACAAACCCGACGAAGCACCGCCCGACGGCTATGGCCTGTGGGGTGAAGTGTTCGACAGCATCTACCACCTTCAACGTCGCGACCAACGCGTGCGCGGGCGTCTGCAAGCGGTGATCGACCGCGTCCAGGAATCCACCGCCGCCCTGAAAGACGCCGTCATCATGCTCGACAGCGATGGCAACCTGGAATGGTGGAACCGCGCCGCCGAAACCCTGCTCGGCCTCAAGACGCCGCAAGACAGCGGTCAGCCGGTCACCAACCTGGTGCGTCATCCGCGCTTCAAGGAATATTTCGAGCAGGACAGCTACGCCGAACCGCTCGAAATCCCGTCACCGATCAACGACCGCCTGCGCATTCAGCTGTACATCACCCGCTACGGCAACAATGAACACCTGATGCTGGTGCGCGACGTGACGCGCATCCATCAGCTCGAACAGATGCGCAAAGACTTCATCGCCAACGTGTCCCACGAATTGCGCACACCGCTGACGGTGATCTGTGGCTACCTGGAAACCTTGCTCGACAACGTCGAGGAAGTGAACCCGCGCTGGACCCGTGCCTTGCAGCAAATGCAGCAACAAGGCGGGCGCATGCAGACCTTGCTCAACGATTTGCTGTTGCTGGCCAAACTGGAAGCCACCGATTACCCGTCGGACAACCAGCCCGTAGCCATCGACGGCTTGCTGCAATCGATCACGAGCGATGCCCAGCAGTTGTCCGGCCAGAAAAACCAGCGCATCACCCTGGAAGCCGACCCGACGATTCTGCTCAAAGGCAGCGAAGCCGAGTTGCGCAGCGCGTTTTCCAACCTGGTGTTCAACGCGGTGAAATACACCCCGGCCGAAGGCAATATCCGCATCCGCTGGTGGGGCGATGAGCAAGGCGCACACTTGAGCGTGCAGGACTCCGGCATCGGCATCGACAGCAAACACCTGCCGCGTCTGACCGAACGTTTCTACCGCGTCGACTCCAGCCGCAACTCCAACACCGGAGGCACCGGCCTCGGTCTGGCGATCGTCAAACACGTATTGCTACGGCATCGCGCGCGGATGGAAATCAGCAGTGTGCCGGGGCATGGCAGCACGTTTACCTGCCATTTCGCGCCGGCCCAGGTCACGAAAACCCGGGTCATCAGCACCGCCGACTGATACCGGCCAGCACTCGCCACTAGGCAATCATCAAGTCAGCCGCTACATTGGCTGACTTGTGCCTGCCCTTCAGGCACCGCATCGACCCCCTTTTCGAATACACGGAACCCGCAAAACTCCATCATGGACCCTTCCCCTGGCTTGACCCTCGCGACACTCTTCGCCGATTTCGGCATGATTCTTTTTGCTCTGATCCTGGTTTTGCTCAACGGCTTTTTCGTTGCGGCGGAATTCGCCATGGTCAAATTGCGCTCGACCCGGGTCGAGGCCATCGCTGAAAAAAACGGCTGGCGCGGACACATCCTGCGCACCGTTCACAGTCAGCTCGATGCGTACCTCTCGGCGTGCCAATTGGGTATCACCCTCGCCTCCCTGGGCCTCGGCTGGGTCGGTGAGCCGGCGTTCGCGCACATCCTCGAACCGGTGCTGAGCGCCGTTGGCGTCGAGTCCGCCGAAGTGGTCAAAGGCGTGTCGTTCTTCACGGCGTTCTTTATCATTTCGTACCTGCACATCGTGGTCGGCGAGCTGGCCCCGAAGTCCTGGGCTATTCGCAAACCCGAGCTGCTGTCGCTATGGACCGCGGTGCCGCTGTACCTGTTCTACTGGGCCATGTACCCGGCGATTTACCTGCTCAACGCCAGCGCCAACACGATCCTGCGGATCGCCGGCCAGGGTGAACCCGGCCCGCATCACGAGCACCATTACAGCCGTGAAGAACTGAAACTGATCCTGCACTCCAGCCGTGGCCAGGACCCGAGCGACCAAGGCATGCGTGTGTTGGCTTCCGCCGTGGAAATGGGCGAACTGGAAGTGGTCGACTGGGCCAACTCCCGGGAAGACCTGGTGACGCTGGAGTTCAACGCGCCGCTCAAGGAAATCCTGGCGATGTTCCGTCGCCACAAGTTCAGCCGTTATCCGGTGTATGACAGCGACAGTCAGGAGTTCGTCGGCCTGCTACACATCAAGGATTTGTTACTGGAACTGGCGGCCCTGGACCACATTCCCGAGTCGTTCAACCTCGCCGAGCTGACCCGACCACTGGAGCGCGTGTCGCGGCACATGCCGCTGTCGCAGTTGCTGGAACAGTTCCGCAAAGGTGGTTCGCACTTCGCGCTGGTTGAAGAAGCCGATGGCAACATCATCGGCTACCTGACCATGGAAGACGTGCTTGAGGTGCTGGTCGGCGATATTCAGGACGAACACCGCAAGGCTGAACGCGGCATCCTCGCTTACCAGCCGGGCAAGCTGCTGGTGCGGGGCGACACGCCGCTGTTCAAGGTTGAACGCCTGCTGGGCATCGATCTGGACCACATCGAAGCCGAAACCCTCGCCGGGCTGATCTACGAAACCCTGAAACGGGTGCCGGAAGAGGAAGAAGTGCTGGAAGTCGAAGGCTTGCGAATCATCATCAAGAAGATGAAAGGGCCGAAGATTATTCTGGCCAAGGTGTTGATGCTGGATTAAGTCGTCCCTGGCCTAAACCGCGTCGATCCCTTCGCGAGCAAGCCCGCTCCCACATTGGAACTGCGTCGAACCCTTTGTAGGTGATCGACACAAAACCAGTGTGGGAGCGGGCTTGCTCGCGAATGCGTCAGCACAGGCAACACATCACTGCTTGCCGAGCGCAAAGTTCGGCAGGCTGCCCACCGGTTGATTGAACTGATACGGAATCGACACCAGCCCCAACCCCGTATTGCGTTGCACCACGAAGTGCAAATGCGGCCCACTGCTGTTGCCGGTATTGCCCGACAGTGCCAGCGCACTTCCTACCGCTACCCGTTGCCCCTCGCGAACGCTGACCGAGCCTTGCTTGAGGTGCAGGTACACGCCCATGGTGCCGTCATCGTGCAGCACCCGCACGAAGTTGCCCGATGGATCGGTGCCGCGCCCGGTCTGGGCATTCTCGATTTTCACCACCACTCCGCCACGCGCCGCAATGATCGGTGTACCTTCGGGCATGGCGATGTCCATGGCGTAACGGTTTTTGGCGCCGAAGTGGCTGTACTGGCCGTTGTTGCCCTGACTCAGGCGAAACGGCCCGCCACGCCAAGGCAACGGATACCGATAGGCCATGGCGGCCCCTGACGGGTCGCCCAGGGAATATTGGAACCTTGGGGTGTACGCCAGCGGTCTTCCGGCCTTCGTCGCCGTGAGCAGCGCCAGACGGATGTTGCTGCGAGCCGGCATTACCCGACGGATCGGCCGGCTCGGCGCGCCGCTGACGTTTTTCAGTCCGGCAAAACTCAGCTCGATCTCGACCGGTGCGTACAGGTCGTTGCGCACGAACACGTTGTCCCCGCCCTTCTGCTTCTTGATCTCGAGGTACACCTGGCGCTCAAGGTGCTCGACCATGCGATCTCGAAAAACGAACACCTGGGAGCCTTTGGTGGGGCGGTCGCTGTAGGAGACCACGCCATTGGCGTCTTTGGACTTGTAGATCGTCATGGCCACAGCCGAGGTGGAGGCCATGAACAGACCACAGAAAAACAGCAGGCGCGCGAGCATGGGCAAGAATCTGTCGAGTAAGGCCTGGGGAGGAGCCTAGCAGCTGCAATGGACCCGGGTAGTCGGCAGATGTTTCAAAATGGGCGTTCCACCAGATGTGTGGTGAATTTGAGGGCCCCATCGCTAGCAGGCTAGCTCCCACAGGGGAATGCATTCCAATTGTGGGAGCTAGCCTGCTAGCGATGACGGACTACTAGGCGACGAAGATTACGCGCCTGGAACGAAGTGCTTCTGCGCCGTACCACGCGCAATCAGGCGGGAGATGTAGTCGAGCTTCTGCGCATCCTGATCCACAAAACGGAAGGTCAGTTGCAGCCAGTCGCTGTCGGGTTTGGGTTCAAACGCGACGATAGCGTGCAGGTAGCCATTGAGACGGGCGACTTCGGCGTTCTCACCCTGCTCCAGGTCGAGCACCGCGCTATCAAGGACCTGCGGCAATGTGTCGGTGCGCTTCACCACCAGCAGCGCTTCCTTGATGCTCAAGGCTTTGATCACGCATTGCTGAATGCCGCTCGGCAAACGCAATTGGCCTTGACCCCGACCACTGGCCGGTGCGGAAGCAGGGACCGGTGCCTTGACCGGCGGGCTGTTAAGCAAACCGCGCGACGGGGCCGCCGCCGGTGTCGGAGCCGCGACCACGGCAGCCTTGCCGCCGGTCAATGCGCTCAGGGAATCGTTGCCAAAAGCCGAGTTCATTTTGGTTGGCGCACCGCTCATCAAGGCGTCGAGCTTGCCGACCTTGTTCAGCGCCTGCTTGACCTTGGTGAGCAGTTGCTCGTTGGTGAAGGGCTTGCTGACGTAGCCGGAAACGCCGGCCTGAATCGCCTGGACCACGTTCTCTTTATCGCCACGGCTGGTCACCATGACGAAGGGCATGGTCTTGAGGTTGTCTTGCTCGCGGCACCAAGTCAGCAATTCCAGGCCAGACATTTCCGGCATTTCCCAGTCGCACAGCACCAGGTCGAATGCTTCCTTGGCCAGCATGGCCTGGGCCTTTTTGCCGTTGATGGCATCTTCGGTCCGGATACCCGGAAAGTAGTTACGCAGGCACTTCTTTACCAGGTCACGAATGAACGCCGCATCGTCCACCACCAACACACTGATCTTGCTCATCCACCACCCCTCGAAAAAATCCCGGCAAGCATACCGTTTTGCTGATGGCACATTGCCAAAAACCTTCAGTCACGCCGGGACTTTTCGTTCGCGGGTGATGCTGTTGAAGTCGAAAACCACACAAAAAAACGCCCGGCCAAAGGACCGGGCGTTTTTCTTGGGCAGTCTTACTTATCGTCAGCTTTGCCCGGAACATTAGCGGTTTCGCCACTTGTGCCTTCAACTTCTTCTTTCATGCGCTTGAGGCCCAGGTGACGCACGTCCGTGCCACGTACCAGGTAAATCACCAGTTCCGAGATATTGCGCGCGTGGTCGCCGATCCGCTCCAGTGAACGCAGCACCCAGATAATGCTCAAGACGCGCGAGATAGAGCGCGGGTCTTCCATCATGTAGGTTGCCAACTCACGCAGCGCGGTCTTGTATTCGCGGTCGATGATCTTGTCGTACTGGGCTACCGACAACGCCAGGTCGGCGTCGAAGCGGGCAAAGGCGTCCAGCGCATCGCGAACCATGTTGCGCACCTGGTCGCCGATGTGGCGGACCTCGACGTAACCGCGCGGCGCCTCGCCTTCTTCGCACAACTGAATAGCGCGGCGGGCGATCTTGGTCGCTTCGTCACCGATGCGCTCCAGGTCGATCACCGACTTGGAAATGCTGATGATCAGACGCAAGTCCGACGCGGCCGGCTGACGGCGGGCCAGAATGCGCAGGCATTCTTCGTCGATGTTGCGTTCCATCTGGTTGATCTGGTCGTCGATCTCGCGAACTTGCTGGGCCAGGCCAGAGTCGGCCTCGATCAGCGCAGTCACCGCGTCATTGACCTGCTTTTCCACCAGACCGCCCATGGCCAGGAGGTGGCTGCGAACTTCCTCCAGCTCAGCGTTGAACTGCGCGGAGATGTGATGGGTAAGGCCTTCTTTACTAATCATGTTGGCGTCCTTGGAGCGTCCGGTAAGGTGCGGTGGACCGCAGCGTCAATTCAGTGAGCGACTACAGCTTCCTAGCCGTAACGACCGGTGATGTAGTCTTCGGTCTGCTTCTTGGCCGGATTGGTGAACAGGGTGTCGGTGTCGCCGAATTCCACCAGTTTGCCCATGTACATGAACGCCGTGTAGTCGGAAACCCGCGCGGCCTGTTGCATGTTGTGGGTCACAATGACGATGGTGAACTTCGATTTCAATTCGTAGATCAGCTCTTCGACTTTCAGCGTCGAGATCGGGTCGAGTGCCGAGCACGGCTCGTCGAGCAGCAGCACTTCCGGCTCTACGGCGATGGTGCGGGCGATCACCAGACGTTGCTGCTGACCACCGGACAAGCCGAGTGCCGATTCATGCAGACGGTCTTTGACTTCGTCCCACAGCGCCGCGCCTTTCAACGCCCACTCGACCGCTTCGTCGAGGACGCGTTTCTTGTTGATGCCCTGGATGCGCAAGCCGTAGACCACGTTTTCGTAGATGGTCTTCGGGAACGGGTTCGGCTTCTGGAACACCATGCCGACCCGGCGACGCAACTCGGCCACGTCTTCGCCCTTGCGGTAGATGTTGTGACCGTACAGGTTGATTTCACCTTCAACGCGGCAGCCATCGACCAGGTCGTTCATGCGGTTGAAAGTCCGCAGCAGCGTGGACTTGCCGCAGCCGGACGGACCGATGAAGGCGGTCACGCGCTGTTTCGGGATGTTCAGGCTGACGTCGTACAGCGCTTGTTTGTCGCCGTAGAACAGGTTCAGGCCCGGTACTTCGATGGCCACGGTTTCCTGTTCAAGGCTCAGGCTCTGTTTGTCGCGGCCCAGGGCAGACATGTTGATGCCGTGGGTATGTGCTTCGTGCTGCATGGGAGGCTCCCTGTGCTAACAAATTCGGTTCGGACCACCGCTTCGCGGCATGCCCAATAAATGTTCCGGTGGACGCGGTCCAGTGTGGGAGCGGGCTTGCTCGCGAAGACGTCGGCACATCCAGCAAAGATGTGACTGACAGATCGCTTTCGCGAGCAAGCCCGCTCCCACAAGGTCCGCGCCGACCTATTAACTATCCAATGCTTTGTATTTTTCGCGCAGATGGTTACGGATATAAACGGCCGACAGGTTCAATGTCGCGATCACCAGCACCAGCAGCAGCGCCGTGGCGTAAACCAGCGGTCGCGCGGCCTCTACGTTCGGGCTCTGGAAGCCGACGTCATAGATGTGGAAGCCCAAGTGCATGATCTTCTGGTCCAGGTGAAGGTACGGGTAGTTGCCATCCAGTGGCAGCGACGGCGCCAGTTTCACCACACCCACCAGCATCAACGGCGCCACTTCACCGGCGGCGCGAGCCACGGCGAGGATCATGCCGGTCATCATGGCCGGGCTGGCCATCGGCAGCACGATCTTCCACAAGGTTTCAGCCTTGGTCGCGCCAAGTGCCAACGAGCCTTCACGTACGGTGCGGGGAATCCGCGCCAGGCCTTCTTCTGTGGCCACAATCACCACCGGCACCGCCAGCAGTGCCAGGGTCAGGGACGCCCAGAGCAGACCCGGCGTACCGAAGGTCGGTGCCGGCAACGCTTCAGGGAAGAACAACCGGTCAACCGAGCCGCCGAGTACATAGACGAAGAAGCCCAGGCCGAACACGCCGTAAACGATGGCTGGAACGCCTGCCAGGTTGTTCACCGCGATGCGGATAATCCGGGTCAGCGCGTTCTGCTTGGCGTATTCACGCAGGTAAACCGCCGCCAGTACGCCGAACGGCGTCACGATCATCGCCATGATCAGGGTCATCATCACGGTGCCGAAAATCGCCGGGAAGATCCCGCCTTCGGTGTTCGCTTCACGCGGATCATCGCTGAGGAATTCCCAGACCTTGCTGAAGTAGAAGCCGATCTTGGTGAAGGTGCCCATGGCGTTCGGCTGATAGGCGTGAACCACTTTGCCGATGTCGATCACGATCTCTTTGCCGTTCGCATCGCGGGCAGTCAGGCTGTCGCGGTTGAACTGGGCGTGCAGGTCGGCAAGACGTGCTTCGATGTCCTGATAACGTGCGTTCAGCTCGGCGCGCTCGGATTCCATGTCCGCTTGTGCGGCGGCATCGAGCTTGCCGGCCAGTTCCAGCTTGCGACCGTGCAGGCGGATGCGTTCGAGGCCGGCGTTGATCGCACCGATGTCGACTTTTTCAAGGGTCTTGAGCTGTGCGGCGAGTTCGTTGACGCGGGCGACACGAGCCTGCAACTCAGGCCACGCGGCTTCGCCTTCAGCAATAACCTTGCCTTCCTGTTTGACGTTGACCAGGTAGCCGTAGAAATTGCCCCACTCGCGGCGCTCGATGGCCATCAGCTCCGGCGGCGTCTTCTGGTTGGTCAGCCACTCGCCGACGATCCAGGTGAAGTCGTTGCCGTTCAGGTCACGGTTGCCGACCTTGATCAGCTCCCGGGTCATGAACTCCGGGCCCTGATCGGGCACCGGCAGGCCAGCGCTTTTCAGTCGCTCGCGCGGCACTTCTTCTTTCTGCACGATTTCGCCGATGACCAGGTGATTGGCCTGGCCCGGCACGTCGTAGCTGGCGTGAATCAAATCCGCCGGCCAGAAGTGACCCAGACCGCGCACGGCAATCACCGCCAGCAAGCCAATGGTCATGATGACCGCGATGGACACCGCGCCACCGCTGATCCAGACGCCTGGGGCGCCGCTCTTGAACCATCCATTCAGGGAGTTCTGTTTCACAGACTTCTACCTTTCTTAAAGCGACGAGTATTTCTTGCGCAGACGCTGACGAATCAGTTCCGCGAGGGTGTTCATGACGAAGGTGAACAGCAGCAGCACCAGCGCCGAGAGGAACAGCACGCGGTAGTGGCTGCCGCCGACTTCCGATTCGGGCATTTCCACCGCGACGTTGGCGGCCAGCGTTCGCAGACCTTCGAACAGGTTCATTTCCATGACCGGGGTGTTACCGGTGGCCATCAGCACGATCATGGTTTCACCGACCGCGCGGCCCATGCCGATCATCAGTGCCGAGAAAATGCCCGGGCTGGCGGTGAGGATCACCACGCGGGTCATGGTCTGCCACGGCGTGGCGCCGAGGGCCAGGGAACCGAGGGTCAGGCCGCGAGGCACGCTGAACACGGCGTCTTCGGCGATGGAGTAGATGTTCGGGATGACCGCGAAGCCCATGGCCAGACCGACCACCAGAGCGTTGCGCTGGTCGTAGGTGATGCCCAGGTCGTGGGAGATCCACATGCGCATGTCGCCGCCGAAGAACCAGGTTTCCATGTACGGACTCATGTACAGCGAGAGCCAGCCCACAAACAGGATCACCGGGATCAGGATCGCGCTTTCCCAGCCGTCCGGCACTTTCAGGCGGATGGACTCAGGCAGGCGGCTGAAGACGAAACCGGCCACCAGGATGCCGATCGGCAGGAGCATCAGCAGGCTGAAGATGCCCGGCAAATGCCCTTCCACATACGGTGCGAGGAACAGGCCAGCGAAGAAACCGAGGATCACCGTCGGCATTGCTTCCATCAGCTCGATCACCGGTTTGACCTTGCGGCGCATGCCCGGGGCCATGAAGTACGCGGTGTAGATCGCGGCGGCAACGGCCAGAGGCGCGGCCAGCAGCATGGCGTAGAACGCGGCTTTCAAAGTACCGAAGGTCAGCGGAGACAAGCTCAGCTTCGGTTCGAAATCGGTGTTGGCGGCGGTCGATTGCCAGACGTATTTAGGCTCGTCGTAGTTCTCGTACCAGACCTTGCTCCACAACGCGCTCCACGACACTTCCGGGTGCGGGTTGTCGAGCAGCAGCGGTTGAATCTTGCCACCCGCTTCGACGATCACTCGGTTGGCCCGTGGCGACAGGCCGAAGATGCCTTGGCCATCGACCACCTGATCCACCAGCAAGGTGCGGTGGGCGGTGCTGTGAAACACGCCGAGCTTGCCGGAGGCGTCGAGGGCGATGAAGCCTTTGCGACGCTCTTCGGCGGTGATTTCAACGATTGGCGTGGTGCCCATCTGGAACGTGCGGATCTGCTTCAGACGCTGCTCGCCATCCGGGTCGCGGGCCATGAACCATTGCGCCAGACCGCCCTTGGAATCGCCGAGGATCAGCGAGATGCCGCCGACCAATTGCGTACTGGCGGTAATTTCCGCATCGCCGTTTTCAAGCAGTTTGTAGCGACCGTTGAGGCTCTTGTCGCGCAGGCTGAAGACGTCGGCCTGGGCGCGGCCGTTGATCACGTACAGCCATTGCTGACGCGGATCGACGAAGATGTTCTTCACCGGTTCGGTCATTTGCGGCAGATCGATGCGCTTCTGCTCGTTGGTGATTTCGCCGGTCATCATGTTTTCTTCGCTGGTGAGCGAGAGCACATTGAGTTGCGAACCGGTGGAGCCGACCAGCATCAGGGTGGTGTCGGTGGCGTTGAGGCTGACGTGTTCCAGCGCCCCGCCCGCTTCGTTCAGCGCGATCGGAGTTTCGCCGTACGGGTATTCGACGGCTGGCGAGATGGTCTTCTTGCCGTCCGGGTAGCTGACTTTATACGTGTGACGGAACACCAGCGCCTGACCGTTGGACAAGCCGACCGCCACCAGTGGGTGACCGGGCTGGTCTTCACCGATGGAGGTGACTGTGGTGCCGGCCGGGATCGGCAGATCAACGCGCTTGAGTTCGGCGCCACTGTCGATGTCGAAGAACAACGCCTGGCCCTTGTCGGAAACCCGCATGGCGACCTGGTTCTGCTCTTCCAGAGAGATCATCAGAGGCTTGCCGGCGTCTTGCATCCAGGCGGGCGTGATGGAGTCCTTGGCAGTCAGATCGGCACCCTGGAACAGGGGGAAGACGACGTAGGCGAGGAAGAAAAAGATCAGCGTGATCGCACCGAGAACGGCCAGGCCGCCCACGAGAACGTACCAGCGGGTCAGGCGATCCTTGAGCGCGCGGATGCGGCGCTTGCGTTGCAGCTCAGGCGTATTGAAATCAATTCGCTTGGGGGGATTAGTAGTCATGGTGGAATTGGCCAGATCATTCATGCGCACACCCTAGCGATCCTGTATGACAGAAAGATGACAATGCAGTGACGCAACAAATCCGCCGCCAGCGGGAACTGGCAGTGGACCGGAAATTTGGGGGTGTAGTAGCCGGCTTGCTGGCCATGGCATCACCGTGGTGAACCTGTCAGACCGAGTCGACAGGATCGCCAGCAAGCCGGCTCCTACAGGTCCGGGTTTACCCCGAACCTAGGGTTTTACTTTTTTGCTACGCTGCCGCCTTCCTGCAGACCCAGGTCAGCCAGTGCTTTGGCAGCAACCTTGGCCGGCAGTGGGATGTAGCCGTCTTTCACTACTACTTCCTGACCCTGTTTGGACAGAATCAGCTTCACGAACTCAGCTTCCAGCGGGGCCAGAGGCTTGTTCGGGGCTTTGTTGACGTAAACGTAGAGGAAGCGCGACAGCGGGTACTTGCCGTTCAGGGCGTTTTCTTCGGTGTCTTCGATGAACTCGGTGCTGCCTTTCTTGGCCAGAGCTACCGTTTTCACGCTAGCGGTCTTGTAGCCGATACCCGAGTAACCAACGCCGTTCAGCGAGGAGCTGATCGACTGTACGACCGAAGCCGAACCTGGTTGTTCGTTGACGTTTGGCTTGTAGTCACCTTTGCACAGGGCTTCTTCTTTGAAGTAGCCATAGGTGCCGGAAACCGAGTTACGACCGAACAGCTGAACCGGCTTGTTCGCCAGGTCGCCGGTCACACCCAGGTCACCCCAGGTTTTCACGTCGGTTTTAGCGCCGCACAGACGAGTGGACGAGAAGATCGCGTCAACTTGTTCCATGGTCATGTGCTGGATCGGGTTGTCTTTGTGCACGAACACAGCCAAGGCATCCACGGCAACCGGAATAGCGGTTGGCTTGTAGCCATATTTGGTTTCAAAGGCCTGCAGCTCGTTGTCCTTCATCTTGCGGCTCATCGGGCCCAGGTTAGCGGTGCCTTCAGTCAGCGCAGGTGGCGCGGTCGAGGAACCGGCGGCCTGAATCTGGATATTTACGTTCGGGTATTCTTTTTTGTAGTTCTCAGCCCACAGGGTCATGAGGTTGGCCAGGGTATCGGAGCCGACGCTGGACAGGTTGCCCGACACACCAGTGGTCTTGGTGTAGCTCGGGATAGCAGGGTCAACAGCGGCAACCGCGTTGGCAGTCGCAACGCCAGCAGCGACAAAAGTCATTGCCGCCATCAAACGCTTCAGTTTCATGCCTTACTCCTAGCAGATAGGGTGTGTTAAGTCGGGGCCAAGTATCAGCAGGCCGTGTGAACACTCTATGGCTGAAATATGACAATTGGATGAAAGGCCAGCATCTAGTGACAGATCGTTCCCACGCTCTGCGTGGGAATGCCGCCATGGACGCTCTGCGTCCGCTGTGAGATGTGACGCGGAGCGTCACGGGATGCATTCCCACGCAGAGCGTGGGAACGATCAGTTACTGATTCAGCGACCCTTCTTCCAGAGGTATGCACCCACAAGGATCCCTACTCCACAAATGATCGCCACGTAATACGCAGGCCCCATCGGGCTTTCCTTCAACAGAAGCGTCACCACCATTGGCGTCAAGCCGCCAAAAATCGCATAAGCCAGGTTGTAAGAGAACGACAACCCGCTAAAGCGCACCACCGCCGGGAAGGCTTTGACCATCACATACGGCACTGCACCAATGGTCCCGACCAGGAAACCGGTCAAGGCGTACATCGGGAACAGCCAGTCCGGGTGATTGAACAGGCTGTGGTAGAAAGTCCACGAACTGAGCAGCAACAAAGCGCTGCCGAACACGAAGATCCGGCCAGCCCCGAAACGGTCAGCCAAAGCACCGGACGCCACGCAGCCAAAACTCAGGAACACAATCGCCAGGCTGTTGGCCTGCAGCGCCGTGGTCGGCGAGAAGTGGTAAACGGTCTGCAGCACGGTCGGGGTCATCAGAATGACCACGATGATGCCGGCGGACAGCAGCCAGGTCAGCAGCATGGAAATCAGGATCGCACCGCGATGGTCACGCAACACAGCGCGCAGCGGCACTTCCTCAGCCAGTGCTTTGCGCAGTTGCAGCTCGGCGAACACAGGGGTCTCGTGCAACCAGCGGCGCAGATAGACCGAGAACAAACCGAACACGCCGCCCAGCAGGAACGGGATCCGCCAGGCGTAATCGGACACTTCTACCGGGGTGTAAATGCTGTTGATCGCGGTGGCGACCAATGAACCCAAGAGGATGCCAGCCGTCAGACCGCTCGTCAGGGTGCCGCAGGCATAACCGATATGACGCGCAGGGACGTGTTCGGAAACGAATACCCACGCGCCCGGCACTTCACCGCCAATCGCAGCGCCTTGAATCACCCGCATCAGCAGCAACAGGATCGGTGCCCACATGCCGATCTGCGCATAGGTTGGCAGCAAGCCCATGATCAGGGTCGGCACCGCCATCATGAAAATGCTCAGGGTGAACATCTTCTTGCGCCCCAACAGGTCGCCGAAGTGCGCCATGACAATGCCGCCCAACGGACGGGCGAGGTAGCCGGCGGCGAAGATGCCGAACGTCTGCATCAGGCGCAGCCACTCGGGCATGTCCGCCGGGAAGAACAGTTTGCCCACCACCGTGGCGAAGAACACGAAGATGATGAAGTCGTAGAACTCCAGCGCGCCGCCCAGGGCAGACAGCGATAACGTCTTGTAGTCGCTACGGGTTAACGGGCGTGCGGGCTGGGTCGGCTGCGCGATGCTAGAGGGCGCTGTGGTCATGGCAAGGGCTTCTCTTATAGTCGGATCTGCAACCCCAACAACGCTGGCTGAGGCTTGGGCAGGTCCGGCACGATAGCAAATTGTTCGAAAAAGCACATAGAGGTGCGTATTTGACGGTCAAAATGAGAACCGGGCGGTCGTCTCGGAGTCTACCGATCGATATACTCGCTGCATTGCGGCATTTGTAAGGGGTTGCTGTGCGAAAACGCGCTGGCTGTCAGGCAAGGTAATTGCGTGGTTCAGTCGCTTTCGCAGAGTTTCCCTTTAGACGCCTTACGAAAAACGTGACGAACGTAGTATGTTCGGGCTGAATCGTTTTTCCTTGAGACGGCTATTCACCCCGCTACACCTACGATGAGTCACGGGTCAGAGGCACCCCCGGCATGATAGAGCTCGAACAAGAAGATCCAATCCCGCAAGGCGACCTGGCCCTGCAAATCACCGCACTTCCGCGTGAAACCAACGGCTTCGGCGATATTTTCGGCGGCTGGCTGGTGGCACAGATGGATTTGGCCGGTACCGCAATGGCCAGCAAAGTCGCTGGCGGACGCGTGGCGACCGTGGCGATTGATCGCATGGCGTTCCTGGTGCCGGTGGCGGTGGGCGCTCAGCTCTCCTTCTATACCCAGGCACTGGAAATCGGCCGCAGCTCGATTCAGATGATGGTCGAAGTGTGGAGCGACGATCCGCTGTCCAGCGAGTGGCGTAAAGTGACTGAAGCTGTGTTTGTGTTTGTCGCGATCGATGGCAGCGGCCGTACTCGCTCGGTTCCTCCGCGCGCGCGTTAAACACCGCGACCTTTCTGCGGTCCATTGCAGTCATTGTTCCTGATCGAGAGTTGCCCCATGAGCACGCCCAACGTTGAAGCCGTGAAACTGGATGAACTGAACTGCTGGCGGATCCGCCACGGTCAGGCCGAATTGCTGGTAGCCCAGCAAGGCGCGCACATCCTCAGTTATCAAGTGGCCGGCCAACCGCCGGTGATCTGGCTTAACGACGAGGCCGTGTTCAAGACCGGCAAGAGCATCCGTGCCGGTGTGCCGGTGTGCTGGCCGTGGTTCGGCAATTTCCCGCGCAACCCGCAGAGCGTCCAGGCGATGCGCGTCAGCAACGAACCGCCGACCGCCCACGGTTTTGTCCGGGCGATGGATTGGGAACTGGGCGGTATCGAAGCCGAAGGTGAAAGCCTGAAGGTGGAATTCGTCCTGCCCTACCCCGAAGGCGGCTTTGCGGGCTGGCCGCATCAGGTCGATTTGAAGCTGAGCATTCGTCTGGATGAGCAATTGCACATCAGCCTGACCAGCCACAACCAGGGCACTGATAAAGTCACCATCAGCCAGGCACTGCACAGTTATTTCGCGGTCAGTGATGTGCGCAATGTGCATGTCGAAGGGCTGGATGGCTTGAGCTACATCGAAACCCTGGAAGACTGGAAAACCAAGGCTCAAACCGGTGAACTGCGTTTTACCGGCGAGACTGATCGCATCTACCTCAATCCTCCGCAGAAGCTGAGCATTGTCGACCCGGCCTGGGAACGACGCATCGAGCTGACCAGCAGTGGTTCGCGCTCGGCAGTGATCTGGAACCCGTGGATCGAACGCGCGGCGGCGTTCAGCGACATGGCCGACGATGGCTGGCAGAAGATGCTGTGCATCGAGACGGCGAATGTGATGGATGACGTGGTGACACTGGCGCCGGGTGCGAGTCATACCCTGGGTGTCAGCGTCGGCGCAAAACCGCTCTAAACCATACCGCAATACGAAATGTGGGAGCCAGCCTGCTGGCGATGGCGTCGTGTCAGTCAACTTGGAAGTATCTGACCCACCGCTATCGCCAGCAGGCTGGCTCCCACAGTTATTTCGAGTGCCTTTTAGAGATCTGATTCCTGCACTACCCGCACCTTCGCCGCATCCAGCGCATACGCCGCATCAGCCAGGTCGTTATTGACCTTCTCGATCTTCAACGTGCCGGTCACCCATAGCGGCGTGTAGATGTCATCCAGCTTCAAACCTTTCGGATAACGCACCAGCACCAACTGATTCGGTGGCGGTGGCGGCACGTGGATGCAGGCGCCCGGGTACGGCACGAGGAAGAACAGCGTGCTGCGGCCCTTGGCGTCAGACTCCAGCGGCACCGGATAACCACCGATGCGAATGTTCTTGTCGTTCATCGACGGCACGGTCTTGGTCGAATACATCACCGCCGGCAAGCCCTTGCTCTGCTTCATGCCACCTTTTTCGGTAAAGGTGCCATCGCCTTCAGGAGAGTTGTGGTCGATTTCGGGCATGGCCTCGAGGGCTTTCTGGTCCGACTTGGGCATCAGTTCGAGCCAGTCGGTTTCCGGCAATTCGCCGGCGTGGGCCAAACCGCTGCCCAACAGGAGGAGAGTCAAAAAAAGACGGCGCATGGAGGTGCTCGGTAAGGAAAGGACGGTGTAACGCCGAGCATTCTAGCCCTCCCCGCGTGCGGCGCGGAGAGGACTTTCGTCGCTTGAATCAGTTCTTTCTGATCAAGCCGTAGATCACCAGCAACACCACCGCGCCGACCAGCGCACCGATGAAGCCTGCACCTTCGCCCGCGCGATAGATGCCCAGAGCCTGACCGCCGTAAGTGGCCGCCAGCGAACCGCCGATACCGAGCAGGATGGTCATGATCCAGCCCATGCTGTCATCGCCCGGTTTCAGGAACCGAGCCAGCAGGCCGACGATCAAGCCGATAAAGATGGTTCCGATAATTCCCATGGCATTTCCCTCTGATTTGGATGGCTATGCGAAAGCCTAGTCAGACTTTCGCATCCTGCCATGAGAGAACGGCGGACCTTGAATGGTTCCGCCGCTGCCACATGAAACTGTCTATTCGGCGATGAGTGCTTCGACCTTGAGGATCTGCGCGGCCAGTGTTTCGCGGTTTGCACAACGCAGGTTGGCATGACCGACCTTGCGGCCGACCTTGAACGCCTTGCCATAGTGGTGCAGATGGCAATCGGCGATGGCCAGGACTTTCTCGGTCTCCGGCACTTTACCGATGAAGTTGAGCATCGCGCTCTCGCCAACCTTGGCTGTCGAACCCAGCGGCAGCCCAGCAACGGCCCGCAGGTGGTTTTCGAACTGGCTGCACTCGGCGCCTTCGGTGGTCCAGTGCCCGGAGTTGTGCACGCGTGGGGCGATTTCGTTGGCCTTGAGGCCACCGTCGACTTCGAAGAACTCGAACGCCATCACGCCGACGTATTCCAGCTGTTTAAGCACGCGGCTGGAGTAGTCTTCGGCCAGTGCTTGCAGCGGGTGATCGGTGCTGGCCACGGACAGCTTGAGGATGCCGCTGTCATGGGTGTTGTGAACCAGCGGGTAGAACTTCGTCTCACCATCGCGAGCCCGAACGGCGATCAGCGAAACTTCGCCAGTGAACGGCACGAAACCTTCCAGCAGACACGCCACGCTACCCAGTTCGGCGAAGGTGCCGACCACATCTTCCGGTGTGCGCAGGACTTTCTGGCCCTTGCCGTCATAACCCAGGGTGCGGGTTTTCAGCACGGCCGGCAGACCGATGGATGCCACGGCGGCGTCCAGATCGGCTTGCGACTGGATGTCGGCGAACGCCGGGGTGGGAATCCCCAGGTCCTTGAACATGCTCTTCTCGAACCAGCGATCACGCGCGATGCGCAGGGCTTCGGCGCTCGGGTAGACCGGGACGAATTGCGACAGGAACGCCACGGTTTCGGCCGGGACGCTTTCGAACTCGAAGGTCACCAGATCGACTTCATCGGCCAGCTGACGCAGGTGATCCTGATCGCCATAATCGGCCCGCAGGTGTTCGCCCAACGCGGCTGCGCAAGCATCCGGCGCCGGGTCCAGGAAAGCGAAGTTCATGCCCAGCGGAGTGCCCGCCAACGCCAACATGCGACCCAACTGGCCGCCACCGATTACACCGATCTTCATCGTCAACAACCTCAGGCGATGCGTGGGTCTGGATTTTCCAGGACGCTGTCTGTCTGCTCAGCGCGGAATTTTTTCAGCACCGCGTGGAACTGCGGGTGCTTGGCGCCGAGGATACTCGCCGACAGCAGGGCTGCGTTGATCGCGCCGGCCTTGCCGATGGCCAGGGTGGCAACCGGGATGCCCGCGGGCATCTGCACAATCGAGAGCAGCGAATCGACGCCCGAGAGCATCGACGACTGCACCGGAACGCCCAGCACCGGCAGGTGGGTCTTGGCCGCACACATGCCAGGCAAGTGGGCCGCGCCACCGGCACCGGCGATGATCACCTCGATGCCACGCGCCTCGGCCTCTTCGGCGTACTGGAACAGCAGGTCCGGGGTGCGGTGGGCAGAGACCACTTTCACCTCGTAAGGAATGCCGAGCTTTTCCAGCATATCGGCGGTGTGGCTAAGGGTGGACCAATCGGACTTGGAGCCCATGATCACGCCAACCAGTGCACTCATCGTCGTGCCTCTTCTCTCTGGGCGCCCGCAGGCGCGTCAAAAAACAACAAGCCACGCAAAATGCGTGGCTTGATTGTACGAATTATGGCCGGACGAACCGGCCGAAGGCCGCGCAGTATACCTCAATGAAGCAGATAAACAGCCCCCGAAACGACCATCTGTCATACGGCGCAAAGTGCCGGTTTTATTGACCTGAAGGTCAATCAAATACACCACAAATCCCTGTGGGAGCGGGCTTGCTCGCGAAGGCGGTGTGTCAGGCAGCATTGATGTCGACTGCCCCACCGCCTTCGCGAGCAAGCCCGCTCCCACATTTCATCTCTATCAGTCTCAGGAGCCGGTTGTGCCCTGCGCTGCGCCGCCTTCCAGCTTGCGCCACAACAACCGCACATTCGCCTTGCGCACCAGCGCGCAGCGATACAAACGAATCTCCAGCGGCACATGCCATTGTGGGCCGCCGCAGACCACCAGTTCACCGCGCGCCAGTTCGGCGCGTACGCTGAGCTGCGGCACCCAGGCAATCCCCAGGCCCTCCAGCGCCATGCTTTTCAGGCTGTCAGCCATGGCGGTCTCATAGATGGTGGTAAAGCGCAGCGCACGCTGGCGCAGCAACATGTTCACCGAACGTCCGAGAAACGCACCGGCGCTGTAGGCCAGCAGCGGCACACTGCCTTCGCCTTCAAGGTCGAACAGCGGCTTGCCGTCGGCATCCGCCGCGCACACCGGCAGCATCTCGGTGTGGCCGAGGTGCAGCGACGGAAAGATTTCCGGGTCCATCTGCAAGGCCGCGTCCGGGTCATAAAACGCCAGCATCAAGTCGCAGCCGCCTTCGCGCAGCGCATGCACAGCGTCGCCGACGTTGGTCGCCACCAAACGCGTGGCAATATTCAGGCCTTCGTTACGCAACTGCGCGATCCAGCGCGGAAAGAAACCCAGCGCCAATGAGTGAGCGGCGGCCACTTGCATCACTTCGCCCTGCCCGCCTTCCAGATGATGAAGGTGGCGCAGTACTTCGCCGAGCTGCTCGACCACGGTCCGCGCAGTCACCAGAAACAACTGCCCCGCCGCTGTCAGCTCAACAGGCGTGCGTGAGCGATTGACCAGCGTCAGCCCCAGCGCGGCTTCAAGGCTGCGGATCCGGCGGCTGAACGCCGGCTGAGTCACGAAGCGTCGTTCCGCAGCCTGGGAGAAGCTGCGTGTCGCGGCCAAGGCGCTGAAGTCCTCGAGCCATTTACTTTCCAGATTCATCACGTCCTCCCGGACACGCACCAATTTAGGTCACACGCTCGCCGCACACACGGCGTCACATGGGCATTATGCCGAATGTGCATAGGCCAGTGTTTAACAGCATTGGCCGAAAATTCTCTACAAGCCTAGCATTTGCAGTGTTCCGGCACAGACCGGGTCCTTATCGAGATGATTTCTATCATGTCCTCCGCTGCATCTTTCCGCACAGAAAAAGACCTGCTTGGCGTACTCGAAGTACCTGCTCAAGCGTATTACGGCATCCAGACCCTGCGAGCGGTGAACAACTTCCGTCTCTCCGGCGTTCCGATTTCGCATTACCCGAAGCTGGTGGTCGGTCTGGCGATGGTCAAACAGGCCGCCGCTGACGCCAACCGCGAACTGGGTCACCTGAGCGAAGCCAAGCACGCTGCCATCAGCGAAGCCTGTGCACGTTTGATCCGCGGCGATTTCCACGAAGAGTTCGTGGTGGACATGATTCAGGGCGGCGCTGGCACTTCGACCAACATGAATGCCAACGAAGTCATCGCCAACATCGCGCTGGAGGCCATGGGTCACCAGAAAGGCGAATACCAATACCTGCACCCGAACAACGACGTGAACATGGCGCAGTCGACCAACGACGCCTACCCGACCGCGATCCGCCTGGGTCTGCTGCTGGGTCACGACGCGCTGCTGGCCAGCCTCGACAGCCTGATTCAGGCGTTCGCTGCCAAGGGTGTCGAGTTCAGCCACGTATTGAAGATGGGCCGTACCCAGCTGCAAGACGCCGTGCCGATGACCCTGGGCCAGGAATTCCGCGCCTTCGCCACCACTCTGAGCGAAGACCTGGCACGCCTGAAAACACTGGCACCTGAACTGCTGACCGAAGTGAACCTGGGCGGCACCGCGATCGGCACCGGCATCAACGCCGACCCGCGTTACCAGCACCTGGCTGTCGAGCGTCTGGCACTGATCAGCGGTCAACCGCTGGTTCCGGCGGCCGACCTGATCGAAGCCACCTCCGACATGGGCGCCTTCGTGCTGTTCTCCGGCATGCTCAAGCGTACCGCAGTCAAGCTGTCGAAGATCTGCAACGACTTGCGCCTGCTGTCCAGCGGCCCACGCACCGGCATCAACGAAATCAACCTGCCGGCGCGTCAGCCAGGCAGCTCGATCATGCCCGGCAAGGTCAACCCGGTTATCCCGGAAGCCGTGAACCAAGTGGCGTTCCAGATCATCGGCAACGACCTGGCCCTGACCATCGCGGCCGAAGGCGGCCAGTTGCAACTGAACGTGATGGAGCCGCTGATCGCGTTCAAGATCTTCGACTCGATCCGCCTGCTGCAACGCGCCATGGACATGCTGCGCGAGCACTGCATCGTCGGCATCACCGCCAACGAAGAGCGCTGCCGTGAACTGGTCGAGCACTCGATCGGCCTGGTCACCGCGCTGAACCCGTACATCGGCTATGAAAACGCCACCCGCATTGCCCGTATCGCGCTGGAAAGCGGCCGCGGCGTGCTGGAACTGGTGCGCGAAGAAGGCTTGCTCGACGACGAAATGCTCGCCGACATCCTGCGCCCGGAAAACATGATTGCTCCGCGTCTGGTTCCGCTTAAAGCCTGATCCGACGCGTTACTTGTAGCACCGCTCACCAGGTCGAGGGACTAGACACCTCTCACCTTTTGAGGGCTTGGGGATTTATTCCCCAAGCCCTTTTTTTTAACTCGTTTTGCAACAACGCAGAACCTGTGGGAGCGGGCTTGCCCGCGATGAACGATAACGCGGAGTTCCTGATAACCGCGGTGCCTGCATCGCGGGCAAGCCCGCTCCCACATGAACCGGACCTCCACAGGGTCAGGTGTTTCAAAGCTTAGTTACACCGAATGCACCACAACCGTGCAGACGGACGGCACTCTCCTAGGTATAGTGCCGCCCCTCTTCGCGTGAGCGGTCGTCGGTAACGAGGCCCAAACCCATGCGAAACCCGAACTAATAACAAACCTGCGATATGGGCCCGGGACGAACACTCGCCTCACTGTTGTGCCATGTGCACTCCGGTGTAACGCGATGTTTCTACCTGCCCAGCATTTGCCTAAACAAAAAACAGCGAGGAATAATCCATGCTCGAAGTCATTAACGACTTCCTCTCAGGGAAAGTACTGATCGTGCTCATTGTCGGGCTCGGTAGCTACTTCACGATCCGCTCGCGTTTCGTTCAATTGCGCCACTTCTTCCACATGTTCGCGGTGTTCCGCGACAGCCTGAAAAGCAGCGCCGGGCAACTCAGTTCGTTCCAGGCCTTGATGCTCAGTCTCGCCGGCCGTGTCGGCGCGGGGAATATCGCCGGTGTCGGCATCGCCGTGACCCTCGGTGGGCCAGGTGCGGTGTTCTGGATGTGGGTGACCGCACTGGTCGGCATGTCCAGCAGCTTCTTCGAATGCTCCCTTGGTCAGCTCTACAAACGTACGGATGCCGACGGCACCTACCGTGGCGGCCCGTCTTACTACATCCAGCACGGCCTGCAGAAGCGCTGGTTGGGTATGGTCATGGCGTTCCTGTTGCTGGTGACCTTCGGCTTCGCCTTTAACGGCCTGCAAGCCCACGCCGTAACCCACTCGCTGAACAACGCGTTCGGCCTCGACACCACCTACACGGGCCTGGCCCTGGCAGTGTTGCTGGGCATGGTGTTCATCGGCGGGATCAAGCGTATTGCCAAGGTCGCGGACCTGCTGGTGCCGGTCAAAACCCTGGTGTACATCGGCGTGACCATTTATGTGATCGTGCTGCAATTCGACCACGTACCGGCGATGTTGATGACCATCGTGAAAAGCGCTTTCGGTCTGGATCAAGCCTTCGGCGGCCTGATTGGCAGCGCCATTGTCATGGGCGTGAAGCGTGGCGTGTTCGCCAACGAAGCGGGCCTGGGCAGTGCGCCAAACGTGGCAGCCGTAGCGTCGGTCGAGCACCCGGTGGCACAGGGCGTGGTTCAGGCGTTCAGCGTGTTCCTCGACACCTTCGTGATCTGCACCTGCACCGCATTGCTGATCCTGCTCTCGGGCTTCTACACCCCGGGCTTCGAAGGCGACGGCATTGCCCTGACCCAGAACTCCCTGGCTGCCGTGGTCGGTGACTGGGGCCGGAGCTTTATCTCCGTAGCCCTGTCGTTGTTCGTGTTCACCTCGATCCTCTACAACTACTACCTGGGCGAGAGCAACCTGCGCTTCCTGATCGGTGAAAACCGCAAGGCGCTGATCGGCTACCGTGCGCTGGTGCTGGTGTTGATCTTCTGGGGTGCAATCGAGAACCTGGGCACAGTGTTCGCCTTCGCCGACATCACCATGACCCTGCTGGCGTTCGTGAACCTGATCGCGCTGTTCCTGCTGTTCAAGGTCGGCATGCGCATCCTGCGTGACTACGACGACCAGCGCGCTGCCGGGATCAAGACGCCGGTGTTCGATTCGAGCAAGTTCCCGGATCTGGACCTGGATCTGAAAGCCTGGCCAGCCAATCCGCCAGCCGCCGCTCCCAAAGCCGAAGCTGAGCCGCAAGGCGTACCCGCAGCGCAACGCTGATCGGTTAAAATGCGAAACCCCTTGTGGGAGCGGGCTTGCTCGCGAAAGCGGTCTATCAGTCGACATCACTATCGACTGACACGACCTCTTCGCGAGCAAGCCCGCTCCCACAGGGAAGTCATCGTTCTCGGAGAGTCTCCATGAATTCCTCGACCTACCCTGCCGCTCAGCACGTCATGGTGCTCTACACCGGCGGCACCATCGGTATGCAGGCCAGCGCCAACGGCCTGGCCCCGGCGTCCGGTTTCGAAGCGCGGATGCGCGAATACCTGCACAGCCAACCTGAACTCGCAGTGCCACAGTGGCGCTTTCGCGAGATGTCGCCGCTGATCGACAGCGCCAACATGAGCCCGGCGTATTGGCAGCAACTGCGTGAGGCGGTGGTCGATGCCGTTGATGTGCAGGGCTGCGACAGCGTGCTGATCCTGCACGGCACCGACACCCTCGCCTACAGCGCCGCCGCAATGAGTTTTCAATTGCTCGGCCTGCAGGCCCGCGTGGTGTTCACCGGTTCCATGCTGCCGGCCGGCGTCACCGACAGCGATGCCTGGGAAAACCTCAGCGGTGCGCTGGTTGCGCTGGGCCATGGCCTGGCACCGGGTGTTCACCTGTACTTCCACGGCGAACTGCTGGATCCGACCCGTTGCGCGAAGGTTCGCAGCTTCGGCCGTCACCCGTTCAAGCGGCTGGAGCGCCAGGGCGGTGGCATGAAGGCCACTTCGCTGCCAGCTCAATTGAACTACAGCCAGAGTAAGCAACTGGCCAAAGTCGCGGTGCTGCCGTTATTTCCAGGCATCGGTGCCGAGCAACTTGATGGCCTGCTGAACAGCGGCATTCAAGGCTTGGTACTGGAGTGCTACGGCAGCGGCACCGGGCCGAGCGATAACCCTGAGTTTCTCGTCAGTCTGGAACGGGCGCGGGACAAGGGTGTTGTGATTGTGGCGGTTACGCAGTGCCACGAAGGTGGTGTCGAGCTGGATGTGTATGAGGCCGGCAGCCGATTGCGTGGAGTTGGTGTGCTTTCGGGTGGCGGCATGACCCGTGAGGCGGCGTTCGGCAAGTTGCATGGATTGCTGGGTGCCGGGCTCGACACTGCTGAAGTGCGGCGCCTGGTCGAACTCGACCTCTGCGGCGAACTCAGCTGACCCCACACTAAACCTGTGGGAGCGGGCTTGCTCGCGAAGACGGCGGCACATCCAACATCGATGTGACCGACACACCGCTTTCGCGAGCAAGCCCGCTCCCACAAGGATCTTCAATGGGCACACAACTTGCTGCCGTTCCAGCATCCCAAGGCTGGAACATCCCATGCTCCACTCCCACCTCACCACCCTCAACGCCGTCTCCCTGGTGCTCAACACTTTCAAGGCCGAAGGCTTGTCCAGCGAAGCGCTGCTGGCGGGAAGTGGCATCAGCGCGACGGATCTGAGCCGGGCGGACACGCGCATCACCACCAACCAGGAGATGCAGGTCTGCGCCAACGCCGTCGCGCTCAAGCGTGATATCGGCCTGGAACTGGGCCGGCGGATGCACGTTTCGTCCTATGGCATGCTCGGTTATGCACTGCTCACCTGTGCCACCTTCGGTGACGCTTTGCGGTTGGCGATGCGTTATCCGGCGCTGTTGGGAACACTTTTCGAGCTAAGCCTGGAAGAGGACGGCGAGCGTATCTGGTTCGTGGCCGCCGATTATCGGGAGAACCCGGCGCTGGCGGTGTTCAATGCCGAGTTCTGTCTGGTGTCGCTAAAAGTCATTTGCGATGACCTGCTCGGGCACCCGCTGCCCTTACTCGCGGCGCGTCTGGAACATGCGGCGCCGGACTACCAGGCGACCTACGCCGAACACTTCAACTGCCCATTGCACTTCGACGCGCGGGATAACGCCTTTGCTTTCGATAAGCGCTGGCTCGACCAGCCTTTGCCACTTGCCGATGTCATCACCCATCAAGCCATGGTCGAACGCTGCCGCAAGCAGAACACCGAATTCACCGGGCGTCAGGCGTGGCTGGGGCGGATTCGAGAGTTGCTCCGTGCGCAACTGCATGCGGCGCCGGGGCTGGACGGTCTGGCGTTACAGATGAATTGCTCGGCGCGCACGTTACGTCGCCATCTCAAGGACCTGGGGTGCAGTTATCAGGAATTGCTCGACGAACTGCGCTTCGAGCAGGCCAAGCAGATGCTTTGCGAAGATCAGCTGCCGATCTACCGGATCGCCGAAGCGCTGGGCTTCAGCGAAACCGCAAGCTTCCGCCATGCGTTTGTGCGCTGGAGCGGTGTCGCGCCGAGCCAGTTCAGACCACACTGATTTCCCACTGTGGGAGCGGGCTTGCTCGCGAGGGCGGCGTATCAGTTGACATTGATTTGACTGACACATCGCCTTCGCGAGCAAGCCCGCTCCCACAGGATTTTGCATTTCACGCCCAATGCTGAACCACCGACGCGCCAAAAAAGGGCGAATTCCGGTCAAACCTTTTGGCCATATCGATCCCCTTTTGGCCTTTCCTGCCGTTCTCCCGAACGCCGCCTCCCGCAAGACTGTGTTCAACCGAATCAGCCTGCGGAGAACAAGAAATGCTGACGATCTACTCGGACGATCACCACCTGCACCACGGCCGTTGTGAATTGATGGACGGGCAACTGATGCCCTGCTTCGAAATGCCCTCACGTGCCGACCATGTGCTGCAACGTGTGCAAACGCAAAATCTCGGCCCGGTCGAAGCGCCGCAGGATTTCGGCCTGGACCCGATCGCACGCATCCACAGCGGCGACTACCTGAACTTCTTCAAAGGTGCCTGGGCACGCTGGACCGAGTTCAATACCGACGGCGACTTGCTGCCCTACACCTGGCCGGCCCGCACCCTGCGCCGGATCATCCCCACCAGCCTGCACGGCCAGCTCGGCTATTACAGCTTCGACGGCGGCGCACCGATCACCGCCGGCACCTGGCAAGCGGCATACAGTGCAGCGCAAGTGGCCCTCACCGCGCAAGCCGCCATCCAGCGCGGCGCCCGCAGTGCCTTCGCCCTGTGCCGTCCGCCCGGACACCACGCCGCCAGCGATTTGATGGGCGGTTATTGCTACCTCAACAACGCCGCCATCGCCGCTCAGGCGTTCCTTGATCAGGGCCACAAAAAAGTCGCGATCCTCGACGTCGACTACCACCACGGCAACGGCACTCAGTCGATTTTCTACGAACGCAGCGACGTGCTGTTCACCTCGATCCACGGCCATCCGGAAGCCGAATTCCCGTTCTTCCTCGGCTATGAAGACGAGCTGGGTGAAGGCCCGGGCGAAGGCTTCAACTTCAACTACCCTTTGCCGGCCGGCAGCGGCTGGGACAGCTGGAGTGCCGCTCTGGATGAAGCCTGCAACGAGATCGAGCAATACGGCGCCGACATCGTTGTCGTCTCCCTGGGCGTCGACACGTTCAAGGACGATCCGATCTCCCAATTCAAGCTCGACAGCCCGGATTACCTGGCCATGGGCGCGCGCATCGCGAAGCTCGGAAAACCAACGCTGTTCGTGATGGAAGGCGGTTACGCGGTGGAAGAAATCGGCATCAACGCCGTGAACGTTCTCGAAGGTTTTGAAAGCGCCCAATGAGGAATTAGAACAATGAACAGACTCAAGCGTTTTATTGCACCGGCGCTATGCGCCACGGTGCTCGGTGGCGCCGCCCACGCTGAAGAGCGAACGTTGCGCGTCTACAACTGGTTCGACTACATCACGCCCAAGGCGCTGGAAGATTTCAAGGCGCAGAACCCCCAGACCAAACTGGTCTACGACATCTTCGACACCAACGAAGCACTGGAAGCCAAGCTGCTGACCGGCAACTCCGGCTATGACGTGGTAGTGCCGTCCAATGTGTTCCTCGCCAAGCAGATCGAAGCCGGCGTGTTCCAGCCGCTGGACCGCAGCAAACTGCCGAACTGGAACCACCTCGATCCGAAGTTGATGAAGCTGCTCGAAGGCAACGATCCGGGCAACAAATTCGCCGTGCCGTACATGTACGGCACCATCCTGATCGGCTTCAACCCGGACAAGGTCAAGGCCGCCCTCGGCGACAATGCGCCGGTGGACAGCTGGGACCTGATCTTCAAGGAAGAGAACATCAGCAAGCTCAAGCAGTGCGGCGTCGCCTTGCTCGACTCGCCGTCGGAGATCCTGCCGCTGGCGCTGCAACACCTCGGTCTGGACCCCAACAGCAAGAAGCCGGCGGACTACGAAAAGGCTGAAGCGCTGTTGATGAAAATCCGGCCGTACATCACCTACTTCCACTCCTCCAAATACATGGCCGACATTGCCAACGGCGACATCTGCGTCGCGGTCGGTTATTCCGGCAGCTTCTCGCAAGCCGCCAACCGCGCCAAGGAAGCCAAGAATGGTGTGATCGTCGACATGCGCCTGCCAAAAGAAGGCGCGCCGATCTGGTTCGACATGCTCGCGATTCCGAAAGGCGCGAAGAACCCGGAAGACGCCTACACCTTCATCAACTACCTGTTGCAACCCAAGGTGATCGCGCCAGTCAGCGACTTCGTCGGCTACCCGAACCCGAACAAGGACGCCACGGAACTGGTCGACCCGGCGATCCGCAACAACCCGAACCTGTACCCGACCGAAACGGCGATGGGTACGCTGTACACCCTGCAACCATTGCCGCGTGATGCCGAACGTGCGCGCACGCGAGCCTGGACCAAGATCAAGTCCGGTACCTGAAACAACGGCTGAAATCAAAGACCCGCACTCGCGGGTCTTTTTTTGCCTGCGATATATATGTACCGCCAGGCACGCTCGGACGCCCGATACCTTCCCCTGATCCAGCGCTGCGCAATCAATGTCGGCGCGCTCTCAGTCAGGAGACGACCATGCCCGAAACCGTTGCCCCGAGTGCAGAAGAGGTACTGACCCAACTGGTCACCGGCCCCACGATCAGAGAGGTTGCAGCAAGCGCATTGAGTCCTGCGCTCAACGCACTGTATCCGCAGTTGAAGATTGATCCGACACTCGCCACGGTCGTCACCCCGACCTGGGTCGATACCGGCACCGAGGTCGTGCCCGGCCGCAATGTGTATGAATCACTCACCGATGTGCTGGTGCGCCTTGGATTGTCGGGATCGACGGTGACGCTCATCGATGGCGAACATTTCCTGACCCTGCAACCGGGCGCTGAACCGCAGGCTCATCTGCCGGTGAAAATCAATGCCATCGGATGCCTGCTCAACACGCTCGCGCCGCAGCTGTTCATCGCCTATCAGCAACAGCAGCTTGATTTCTGGAACCAGGAGACAAGCCCTTCGACCCCGCGCTGGCATTCGCTGTCGCAATCGCTGCAAGACATCTGGAACCTGGATGAGGCCTCAAACTGGGATGCGGATCAAAAAGCGATGGCCCGAGCCGTGTTCAATCATCCGGATCGCGCAATGCGACGATTACAGGACAAGTACCTGACCAAGGCCTGCCTGATCGATACCGATCGCATTGAAAACACGGTGGCCGAACATCTGCGCGTTCTGGATATCGCCGTGTTCGTGGGCACGTTGGGTGCGCGTACCCTGGTGCTGACGCATTCGATTGCCGAAGGGTTCAAGCGCTACGACTCTGTTGAAGCACTGGGTAAAACGTTGTTCGCCCAGCCTGGCACGTCAAGCGTCGAGCTGACACTGCAATGGCGTCTGTATGAACCCGAGGGTAATTTCTTTCACCATCAGGCCTGCGCCCTGATAGCACTCGAAGCCGAGGCCATCGGAACATTCAATACGTTTCAACGTGCTTCCTTTACGAGTCTTTCACCACAAATCAGCGCCGCCGCAAAAAGCTTCACCGAATTCGAAGCCCTGCCGTCGTCGCGCTTCAGCAAGGTTCAGGGGTTACTGACAGGCTGGTTGAAAGACGCCTCGTCGGCGGACCTTACCCGTTACAGCCGACACTTGATGGACCTGGCGCAGTTGCGGGAACAGGACGCTGGAAAAACCTTCGATGAAGGCATCTCGTCACTGCCGCAATTTGCGCTGCAAACCCTGCGGGAGCAGATGATCAAGGATCATCCAACGGCCTCGGACCTGGATCTGCAAGACATTGAAATCAACATCACCAGCGTCGTGGTGCTGGGCGCTGTCGTGGTACCGGGCAAGACGCAAACCACCACGCTGTCGCTGATCGACCTGGCGCTGCAAAACCTGATTGCCGTTCCACTGGGCAACAAGACGGTGAGCTACAAAAACGGCGACGCGGTGCCTGCGTGGATGACCCCCGCCTACCTGGAAAAACTCGTCACGCAGGTCGATATCGGTGCTGTTTTCCCGGCGTTGATCAAGCACAAGCTGCTTGAAGATCCGCGTGAAACGTTGCGCCGCCAGGGTCTTTACACCCGCCACCTGCGCGTCCAGTTACCTTTGCAGGCGCTGCAGCACAAGATGCGCGACGAGGCCGGGATTGATGAACACGGGTATCAATACGTTAATGCTGCCATGCAGGAAAACGCAGCCGATCGCTGGGTGAACGGACAGGAGATCGTCATTCGACCGTTGGCTTTTATTACCGGTGATTCCGCCGACAGCAAAGGCGATGAAGTCGCCAACATGTTCGTCATCGGTCCGCGGCTCATCGATAAAGGCCCGTGTCTGCTCTACCGGCCATTGCTCTCCCCCTCGCTGACGCAGTACCCCAGCGAGGCCAATCTGCTGTATGCGATCAAGCACGAAAAAACCCTTCGCCAATCGATCCTGGCCTGGCTGTCAGACGATGTGCGCTTCAATTATTCCCAGTATGTGTTTTCGGGTGAGTTGCCTTCGTTCTGGACGCTGACCCAATTGCTGGTAGATACCACTTCAGCCTTGGGCAGGATGGGCACGGTGACGCTCAGTGCGACAGCCCTTGATGACGTGCCACTGGCGACCCTGTTCAAAGCCAACGCCAACGCAATGATTACCCTGGCTGACCGCCAATCGGTGTCCAATGCGCAAGCTCGCTGGGCAACACTCAAGCAAGGCACATGGATGTTGTTCAATGTCGCGCTGCCCTTTCTCGGTCGCACCGCCGGGGTGGCCGCGTGGGTCTGGCAGATTATGGACGACTTGCAGGACATTACCGATGCCGAAGAGAACGACGACAGCCAACTCGCCTGGTCTGCCCTGACCGATCTGCTGTTGATGCTCGGCATGGTGCTGGCCCATCAGGCTGCCACTCGCCATAAACCCGTCTCGCCGTTACCCGAGAAGGTCGAGCCGCCATCCCTGGTCCCCGAAAGCAAGCCAGCCCATAAAATCACGATCACCCATCTACCTGATCTCAATCAGCTTCCGCCGTCCCATGAGTCATCCCTGCACGCCATCGCTACGCTGCCGCCTACGTCCTTGGGCGTCTTGCTTGATGAACTGGCCATCGCCGAACCCAAAGGAATGGCCGTCGCTTCCAGCGAGCCCGGCCCTCACCAACACCTCAGGTCACTCAATGGAAAATGGTATGCGAAGGTGGGCCAGCGATGGTTCGAAGTCACCCTCAACGACAACAACGATGTGCAGATCATTGACTCACGCCGTTCTCCCACACGCACCGGACCGCTGCTGATCAAGAACGCCAGGGGTGAGTGGTTCATCGATACTCGGCTGAGGCTTCGGGCCGGGGGCAAGGAGAAAAAACGCCTGGAACAACAAAACCAGCAGCGCCAGGCTGAACTGAAACAACAAATGATCGCGTTCGAAAGCCAAACCAAAAGCCGCGAGACCGAACTCAAGGAAGCGGAAAAAAACGCGCAGGCGACAACCGCCACCGATACCCATCGCCGCTTGTACCTTGAGATGCTCGACCAGCAGATGTCGTTCATCAGCGCCAACATGGAGCAGATGAAAGCCTTCAATGCTCGCGAGGCCATTCCCAATTACCGAAAAGCGATGATCAGCCGCCTGGATTTCCAGCTTTCGCTGCTGCAAAAATGGTTCGATCACCAGCAGCCGGTTTTCGGCAATCAAATGCGCCTTTCCATCGATCTTCTCGACAACCCGCCAACGGAAAACGTCCTGACCGCTCGGCAAACCCATCAGTTCATGAGCGATTTGACTGGAAGCTACATCAACAAAATCGAGTTTGCACGTTCGCGCTTCGAGCAATTGAACCTGCTCGGCAAAGAAGGTGTTGAAGTGATCCGCGACGTCAAGGCTCATATGCCGTCGTTCGAATTACAGGACCTCAAACTGTTCCAGATCACACTGGGGCAGGAGTTGTGCCTCGACCTCAGCGCTGCGACCGAGCCTGAGGCCCGCCCGGCGCTGGAGAACGTAGTGGAGAACGCCGCCCTTGCCATTCAGGCCTCACTGGACCTGGCCGCTGACGAAGAGGTACGGCGGTTACCGGAGCGGATCGATGGGCTCAGCGATCTGGTGGAGCAACTCACGCTTACCGACCAGCGCATCGTCGATCTGCCCACCGAGTTTCCCGGTCAGTTCCTGCAACCCCCCCTCGATTTGATGCGCCAACGTATCGCCGGCTTTCAACAACGCACCGTGAAGCATCTGGCGAGCTTGCTGCGGGAGCGCCAGGCACTGGAACCGCAGCCTGGCCCTTCCCGTCAGCCTACCGCTCCCGCCAAGCGAATCATCAAGACCCGTTACAAAGGCACGGTGGTGGGCCAGCTACGCGCCGACTCCGTGACGCCTGGGTCAGAACTGATCGACGTGACCTCGGCGTTGACCGGTCAAGTCATCTCGACTTTTCATGAGAAGTCCCCGGGTGTCTGGGTTGAAAGAGTGACGCCGAAACCGGTTTCCCACGTCGTCGTCCGACCCGACTTGGGTGCAAGCACGATCCACGGCCAGGCATTGCTGGACGGGCTGGAGGCGTTCATTCGCCGAATGGAAGCCCATTCAAAAGGCGCGGGACGAATACCCGTGGAAATAGAGGAAATGTTTCATCAGCACGCCCATCGATTGCAGGAGACCGCCAGCGCAATCGACAACGCGCTGACCGCCAGTAATTCCACCGAAAGTGGTCCGGGGTCCACCGTCACACTGGCCAAGCAGTTGAACGATGGGGCGACCAAACTCTACAGCCAGGGACGCGCGACGCGAATCAGCATGACCAAACTACAGCCGCCGACGGCGGAGCGGGTCCGCTGGCTGCAGGGCGAAGATCAGGTCGACATCGTCAAGAACGCCGGCCGCCGATTGCTCAAAAGCCGTAAAAGAGACTACCTCGAGGAATACGAGATCCGTGATCACGGTACCCAAAAAGTTCTGTGGTATGCCCACTTCCACTATTCAGAGCCCGCATCGCCTGCTCATACCTATACCGCGGCGCACCTGAAAACCGTACAGCAACGGCTGCTGGGGGGCGCATCCGAGGCTCGCAACACGAACGACGATCTCCAGGCGATTTCGATCTACCGCAGCGAAATCAGTCCGCAACTGGCGACCACCCTGTTTTTCGCAAAAGCGTCGGCCCCGGTATCAGGGCCGTAAGCCTTACATTGTGCTGAACCCTGGACCCGCATTCGCGGGTCTTTTTTGCCTGCGATATATATCTACCACCCCAGGCAGCCGACGCCTGATTACCTTCGATGCACCAAGAGGCTGTCCCGGCCTCGTCATTGCGCCCAGGTATTCGCCATGAGCAACAACACTTCATCGTCCCGGATTGATTCGGCGCCCTTGGTGGAAACCAGTGACCTGGTGAGCCTGACCAGCCACAGCCCCACGCTCAGCGAAGTGGCTTCGCATCTGCTGCGCCAGACGCTGGAAAGATCCTGGCCAGAATTGCAGATTGATCCTGATAACGCCTTCGTCGGCACGCCTCAATGGCTCATCGTGGTCGATCATGTCGAGGCTGGCCCGACCACGTTCGAATCACTGACGTTGGCACTGATGCGCCAGGGCCTGTATGGAACCACGGCCAACTATCTCGAAGGCGAGCACTTCCTGACCCTTGAACCGGACAGCGAAAACCCGGTTCACCTCGCCGTCAGCATTGAGGATATTGCCAAGATGCTCAATGACTCGGCGTCGAGGCTGTTCGTCGAGGCTCAAGTACGGCAACTGGAATTCTGGAATGACAAGGGACATGCGATCCCCCGCTGGCAGGAGCTTTCCGACACCTTGCGCAAAGCGTTGAATGTGCAGACGGTCAAGGGCTGGGACGCCGATGAATGCGCGATGGCGCGAGAGGTGTCCAACGCCCCGGACAAAACCACCCGTGAAAATGTAAACAGCGAATTTTCCGTCATTGAGGCGTGCCTTCTCGATATCGATACCGTCGAGAATGACACCACCCGTCACCTATTGATCGGCGGCGCCCTGGTGCTCAAGGCCACGTATCGCAAACGCAACCTGCTGGTGATGTACACCATCGAGCGCGCGTACGAGTCTTTCAGTTCGATGGAAGGACTGGGTAACTCGCTTCCCGCACGCCTGGAGGATCAACTGGCAGGACGCGGTCTGACGTGGCGGCTTTACGAACCGGAAGGCAACGTCTTCGATCACATGGCGTGGGCGTTGGTCTCGTCACAAATGGATGCGATCAGCTCGTTGCAGTTTCTTGACGCACCGGCAGACGACAAGGTCGAGCCTGAAACCGGGCTCGACCTCAACGAAAAAGCGCGATTCCTGCAACTGGACAACGCGATTCCCGAGTGGTTGCGCCACGCCTCCTCCGACGATATCCAGGACTACAGCCGTTACATCAGCGCACTGGGCAAATTGTATCGGCAACCGGACAGCAAACTGGCCAAAGCAGAAATTCCGTCCATCACCGATCACGCCCAGCGGCAGATGCGTGAAGCGATCATCGCGGATCCACTGGCGGTTGGCGTCGCCGATCTTGCGCTGGATGATCTGCGGATCAAAATCACCAACAGTTTTACCGCCGACAATTTCACCCTTCCCAACCCGCTCGATCAGCGCATTGAAACCCTGGCCGAGTTCGCTCTGGAGAACGAAGCGCCCTACATGGCGAGCGTATTTTTCAAGGGTGGGGGGACGGTGCCGGATTGGCTGACCGTTGAATTTCTTACTACCCTGTCAGCGCAAGTGGACGTTGGCAAAGCCTACCCCGAACTGATCAAGCCCAAGCTTTTGGATGACCCGGTCGCCGCCCGACGTCAGGAAAACTTCTATCGCGATCAGTTGAGTTATTTGTTACCTCTCCAGGCACTGGAAGCCAGATTCAAGCCTGAAACCGGTGTGGACGAACGCGGCTACCGATACGTCTGCGAGCTGCTCGATCCCGATACCACACTCAAAACCATCGCCCTCTTCCCGCTGACGATGACGCCGCAACATCGCTTGATCAGCAGCAGCGACACTGTCGACAACATGTTCATTATCAGCCCTCGAGACGCACGCCGCGGGCCTTGCCTGCTCTATCGGCCGATGCTCGATGAGCCCCTGCTGCAATTCCCTTCAAGGCAAAACCTTTTGTACGCGTTGTATCAACCCGGCGACCTCAGGGATTCGGTACTGGCCTGGCTGCCCAAAACAAACCTGAGCTTTGAATACGCCCAGTATGTGTTTCCCACCGGACTCCCCTCTCCGTGGCTGATCGTGGAACAAGTCGTCAATCCATTGCAGCGGGCAGACAAGTTCGGGCGCGTGGTTTTCGAAAGCGTCGAGATCACGGGCGACATTCTGTCTGTGCTGTTCAAAAGCAACGCGCGGATGCTGGTCAGCCTCGCCGACCGGAAAGTACAATCCAATGCCGAACGGCGCTGGAGTGTATTGAAGGACAGTGGCTGGGCGCTCTTCAATGTCGCTTCGAATTTTCTCAGCGGTGCGGTCGGTACAGCCGTCTGGGTCTGGCAGACCATCAATCAGATTCAACAGGTCCGCGATGCCCATGACCGGGATGATCGCTTCATCGAATGGACGTCGATGTCAGATATTCTGCTGGCGATCGGCATTATCCTCAGCCATCACGCGGTGATTCGACGTAAAAGGGTTTCTAGCAAACCCCGGATCGAGCAGCTGACGAGGGAAAAAGCTGCAGAGACCGTCGTCAAGCCCAGGACCGTCACGCTCAACCTCACCCCACTGGCCCCGGATCTTCCTCCCAATCATCTTTCCTCGGTGGAACTGGCCGGCTCGGTCCCACGTCGAACACCGACCGCACTGGGCACCTACCTCGACACGCTAAAAGTGGCGGCCCCCGATATTTCCAGCGCGGACGTTACGAAGGTCAGGGAAGTCCCTCCGCATCTTTACCAACATAACTTCAGAAACTACGCCCAAGTGGGCAATCGGTGGTTTTGTGTCGACGTGAAAGGCGACGAAGAGGTTCACATCGTTTACCCGGATCAGCCTGCGCGAAATGGTCCGATGCTGATGGATAACGGCAAGGGGCAATGGGTACTCGACCTGCGTTTGCGCTTGCGAGGGGGGGCCGGGAACGCGTTCAGCCGCCACCAGGAAGCGGCAGACGAGCAGCGCAGGATCAATCTTGGAGAAGTTCTGAGATCCTTCAAAAGCCATGAAAAGGCCAAGGAAACCGAACTGACAACATTGCATGACAGCATCCGGCAGGCCAACGCCGAAAGCTACGCCCAACGAACGGCTGCGTACATGGAGAAACTGGATGCAACGATCGGCGAGTATCGCCAGGCGCTGGGGCATTTACGCGAATGGCGCACCCTCGGCGGGACGGAGTACTACAGAGAAGACTTGCTTCGCATGAGTGTGGTGCTACAGAAAAATCTGTCTTTGTGGTTTGTCCTGAAACGATCCGAGTACGCTCAGGCCACCAGCGTCTTGACCAAGGCCGGACAAAACGAACCGGTCCCCTTGCAAACGTTCGTCGACAGTGTGCAGAAAGCGTCCGACATCGGAGAGGAAATGGTTGAAAAGCTGACCCTGTCGTCATCGGTACTCGAGGACATGCACGCGGCCGGACGACCTGGCATTGAACGCGCGATGGAAATCAGAAAACTGGCGCCTTCGTTTACCACGCTGGATATCAAAGCCAACGAGGTCGGCATGGCGCAGGAACTGTGCCTCAATGATCAGGTCAGCCCCCTGATGCAGCAGGCTCGTAACGCTGTGGGACATATCGCTGCAAGTGCCGCGAAGGCCGCAATGCACGTGGCGGACCTGATGAAAGTCGAAGGCGAACCTTCCAATGTGCAGGCGCGTGTCGAGGAACTGAACAGTCTCGTGGAGACATTTGCCGACGCCGACCAGCGCATTCAGGAATTGCCGGGCACGTACCCCGGACTGGTCAAGCAATCCAGGCTCGATCATCTGCAATCACTCATCGCCGAATTCGCGCAGCTGGCACAAAACCACTTACAGACATTGCTTCCAGAGCCAGAGCCCATGGCCGTGCAAACGCCAGTAGAACGAGAACGACCGGGCACATCACGACAGCCGATCAAAGTGCGCAAGACGCGGCCTCGCGATTCCAGCAAAAATGAGCCCGAAAAAATCGCGGAAGATCCGCTCAAGCCATTCACTCCCACCGTTTACCAGCCACCCACTGCGTTGCTGGATGATGCCGGAACGATCGAGGCCGGAATTGAGCTGAACCTGGACACGAACGCGTTCATCGAACGCACCCGCAAAGACGCTTTGCTCCCAAGACGCGTCCCTGCCGACATACAAGATGTGTTTGATCAGCGGGCACTGAAACTGGAACAGACTGCCAACAGTGTTGATCAAGCCTTGATCAACAGCAGGAAGACCGAAGGATCGCCGATTCCGGTTGCTGCGCTGAGCCGCGATCTACGTGATGGGGCCAGCCGCCTTCGCAAGGAGGGTGTCAGCGTTCGAGCCGACCTGTACACGCGGCGCAAACCCACCCAGAGTATTTTCAAATGGATGCATGAAAACGGGCAGCTCGACATCAGCCGCGATAAACGAGGGCGCATCCAGACAAAGGGGCTCGGCGACTTTTTCCAGGAATACCGGATTTTCGACAAGTTCCGCAATCAGCCGTTATGGGTTGCGCATTTCCACTACGAAACCCTGACGAGCCCGGCGAAAACGCCCACCGCGGCCCATTTGAAAGTCTCAGATGACTATCTGAAAACGCTGTCGTCTGAGCAGCAACAGGCGTTGACGACCTTCGAGCCCATCGATGGGGTGTTCAGAAAGATCGAAGATCCCGGGTTACGTAAATTGTTTCTGGACCTGGAACCACAGGCAGAAACCGCATCGTAACCCTTAACGACTCCAGACCTTTTTCAGTCGCCCGAGTGCGGCGGTGATGGCCGCTTCGGGCACCGCCGCGAAACCCAGGACCAACCCGGCGCGCTGGTCCACAGGTTTTGTCGAGTCCGGCAACCAGTAGCTGCTCAGCGCATTGATCTCGACATCGACGCTGGCCGCCTGCTCCACCAGTTCGCGCTCGCGGGCCTGTGAGTCGACCGCCACCGTCAGGTGCAGCCCGGCCGCAACACTCGGCAGGCTGCCGATGCCGGGAATATTCTGCGGCCAACCGGCCAGCAAGGTATTGCGTCGGCTCAGGGCCGCGCGGCGCATGCGGCGGATGTGCCGCTGGAAATGCCCGGCGGCCATGAACTCGGCCATGACCGCTTGGGTGCTCACCTCGGAATGCCGAACGTCCACTGCTCGACGCTGCGAGAACGCCTGCACCAGCGTTGGTGGCAACACCAGGTAACCCAGGCGCAACGCCGGGAAAGCAACTTTGCCAAACGTCCCGACGTACAAAACCCGGCCCTGCCGGTCAAGCGCAGCCAACGGTGCCAGCGGCGCGCCGCTATAGCGGTATTCGCCATCGTAGTCGTCCTCGACGATCCAGCCTTGGGTGCGTTCGGCCCAGGCCAGTAACTCAAGGCGTCGCGCCAGGCTCATCACCACCCCGGTCGGGTATTGATGCGAAGGCGTCACATACGCGAGCCGACAATCGCTGAGACCGTTCAATTCGTTGCAGTCGATGCCCTCACTGTCCACTGCCACGCCATGCAGTTTCGCACAGGCCACGGCGAACGCATGACCTGCTGCCCGATACCCCGGATTCTCAATCGCCACCCCATCGCCCGGCTCCACCAGCAGCTGTGCACAAAGGCTGATCCCCTGCTGCGCGCCACTGGTGATCACTATTTGCTCAGCCGAGCACTGCATCCCTCGCGAACTGCGCAAATACGCGGCGATCATGCCGCGCAAACGCTCGTCGCCCGCCGGGTCGCCATAACACAGTTGCTGTAAATCCGGTTTGCGCCAGAAAGCCGCGTTCAGCTTGGCCCAGACCTCGAAAGGAAACAGATCGAATGCCGGAACGCCGACTCGAAAGGCTTTGGGCGGACCACTTGGCGGCGTTGGCAAATGGTTCTTCTCAACGCGTACCAACGCATCGCTGTGGATAACTTTACTGGATGAAAACACAGGTAAATCGAGCCAATTTGTGGATAAGGCTGTGGGTAACCCTGTTGATAACCCTGTGGACACTTTTGTGGATAATTTTTTCGCCGACAGCGCGGTTTGGGGCAATTGCGCCACGTACGTACCGTCGCCGACACGCCCCTCGATAAAACCCTCGGCGTAAAGTTGATCGTAGGCCCGGACCACGCTGTTGCGGGAAATCGCCAACGCGGCTGCCAGATCCCGGCTGGCCGGTAGCCGCGTGCCGCTGGCCAATCGTCCGTCGAGCACCCGCAGGCGCAATGCCTGATACAGCTGACGACTCAGGCCCTGGCGACGGTCGAGTTCGATTCCGGCTGGGTTGAATGACAGGGAAAGCGGCGCTTCGCTCATGGCAATGGACCTATGAAATTGGTCATTAATGGCTCTTACAACAGACCAATAGCCTGCCTAGGATGAAGGCATTCGCCAAGGAGTTTTTCCATGTACAACCCCAGTGGCTTTGCCATCAAAGATTTGCATGAACTGCACGAGCAGATAATGGGCACCCGTCTCGCCATGGTGGTTACCCACGGCGAGCAAGGGCTGCAAGCCAGTTATCTGCCTTTGTTGTTCGATCCTGAGCAGGGCCCGAATGGCACCCTCTACGGCCATTTCGCCCGGGGCAATCCCCAGTGGAAGGAACTGCAAAACGGTGCCGAAGCCCTGGTGATTTTTGCCGGTGCCGATGCCTACGTCAGCCCGGGGTTTTATCCAAGCAAAGCCGAGCACGGCAAAGTCGTGCCGACCTGGAACTACGTCGCGGTGCACGCTTACGGAACAGCCGAAGTGTTCACCGATGCCGATCGCCTGCTCAGCCTGGTCAGCGCGTTGACCGATCGTCATGAAGCCGGCCGCGCGCAACCGTGGAAAGTTGCTGATGCGCCCGCCGACTACATCGACGGCATGCTCAAAGCCATCGTCGGATTCGCCCTGCCGATCCAGCGCCTGCAAGGCAAACGCAAGCTCAGCCAGAACCGCAGCACTGCAGACATCGCCGGTGTGCGCGAGGGGCTCGCCGCCAGCCCTGATGTGCACGACCAGGCCCTCGCCCACTTGATGCGTTAAGGAATGAACATGAGTCAGATTGAAATTCGCCAGGTCACCGCCGACGATCACGCTGCCTGGTTGCCGCTGTGGCAAGCCTACCTGCGCTTTTACAACACCGAGTTGCCTGAGGCTGTCACTGACAGCACCTGGCAACGCATGCTCGACCGCAATGAACCGATCCATTCGGCGTTGGCGTGGGTCGATGGCAAAGCGGTGGGCATGGTGAATTTCATCTACCATCGCTCGAACTGGAGCATCGAAAACTCCTGCTACCTTCAAGACCTGCTGGTAACGCCGGAAACCCGCGGCACCGGCATCGGCCGCCAGCTCATCGAATTTGTGTACGCCACCGCCAAAGCGGACGGTTGCTGCAAAGTCCACTGGCTGACCCACGAAACCAACGCCACCGCGATCCAGCTCTACGAGCGCATCGCCGAACGCCCCGGTTTCATCCAGTTTCGCAAAGCCCTTTAAGGTTCAAGGAGAACACTATGTCGACTTCACTCGCAGACTGGAAAGGCGTCCCGGCGCCGTCGGTTCAAACCCTCGAAGGGCGTTTCATTCGCCTGGAAAAACTCGACCCGGCGCGTCACGCCGAGGGTTTGTGGAAAGCCCTGCAAGGCCCGGGATCGGACCCGAAACTCTGGGACTATTTACCGTACGGTCCTTTTCCGGAGCGCAGCGCTTTCAACGATTGGCTGAACAACCATGCGGCCAACAGCGATCCGTATTTCTTCAGCGTGATCGACCGTGCCAGCGGTGAGGTGCAGGGCATCCTGAGTCTGATGTCGATTGTTCCGGCGCAAGGCCGTATCGAAATCGGCCACGTGACCTTCGGTGCCCCCATGCAGCGTTCGCCGAAAAGTACCGAGGCGGTTTACTTGCTGGCCAAGGAATCCTTTGCGCTGGGCTACCGGCGTCTGGAGTGGAAGTGCAATAACGGCAACGCCCGCTCCAAGTACGCGGCGGAGCGGTTGGGGTTCAGTTTTGAGGGCGTGTTCCGTCAGCACATGGTGGTCAAGGGACAGAACCGGGATACCGCGTGGTATTCGATTCTGGATTCGGAATGGCCGGCGATTGGCGCGGGGTTTGAGCGGTGGCTTAGTGATGAGAACCAGGCGGGATCGGGGCAGGTGAACACGTTGGCGGAGTGCCGCGGGTAATTTGTCAGCGAATGCACTGCCGCGACCGTCGGAGCGCCGCCCGGAGCCGGCTCGCTCCCACAGGTTTTCAGTTGACCACATTGTTGTGATCAATACATAACCAGTGTGGGAGCGGCTTGCTCGCGAAACTTTTGGTGTTCGTTAACGCACTGCTATATCCAGCTTCCAACCCAACGCATCCAGGGCGTCACAGCCGTCCTGAATCAACATATGCGCAGCATTGGCGAAATGCTCAAGGTCATGACCTTCAGCGTCTTTCACGCACAAACAAGTGATGCTGTTAAGCAAATTGCGCGCAGCTTTAATTCGGTGTGTGGCGGTCTCAAGAAGATCGGAAGCTTTAGCTTCCGTGTCGATATACAACGTCGGACCGACGCTGAAGTTGCCTTGAAGCGGGTGGTATTTGGACATGGGGATTTCTCTTTGAGTTAAGAGCTCCCACCATTCGCGGCTAAGCAAATTAGGTGACAGCTGTACGCGGGTTAGCCGACCGGACAAAGAGAACTCCGGCACACCCGTAGGTGTCCCACGCACAGCCGCCATAAAGATAAAAACATAGGCAGCAAAAAGCGCCTCCTTTCAGGGGGCGCCCGTGCACTCTTTGTTCGACCGGCTAAGATCGATCACCGATTCGTCGGCGACGGGCGAACTATAGGCGAGCCCCTATGCGAAGTAAAACCCGTTTCTTTATCTCAGAACGGTCCTACATCAGCCATCGAATTAGGTAACGAACTCAATACTCGGTCGGCAGCAACACTGTCATCGCGAGCTTCCACATTGTTCGTTGCCTATCAGCCTAAATCGGGGCGGATCCGCATCACTCCCATCTTGAATCCAAACGTTCTGAAAACTGCATTCAGCGATTTGAGTGTTGGATTCCCTTCTCCATGCTCGATATGGAGCAGCGTGCGTACCGAAATTTTGCACATCTTCGCGAACTGGGTTTGGTGCAGGCCAGTGACCTCGACCCTTAAGCGACGAACTGCCTGAGGAATCGTAAGAGAATTATTGGCAAGACTTTCGTGGATGCTGTCGAGCAGAATCATCCGTTCCCTAACTGTCATCGTCATCCTTCACTCCACATTCACAATGAGCATCACGATGTGCAAAATAATGCATCCAGCTCCCTGAAAAAGGTCTGCATGCCATTAAATTGCGTACAGATGTGTTGATTAATCCAAATAAACGCAAAAGATTGCACTTAGTCCAAATACATCATTCTGTAAAAACCCTCCGCTATACAAGACGGCCCGCTTATAACAAAAAGGCCGTCCCACATGCCCTCCTCGCCCCAGCGCCTGGCACTCAGCATTGCGTTATTGATCAGCACCGGTGCCCACGCAGCCCCGTTCAAAAATGTGCAAATCACCACGCCGACCACCGCCGCTCAAACCCTCGGTGGTGGCGATACCCTGACGATCTCCGCGCCGGGCAGCATCACCAACGCTGGCAAGACTGTGAGCCTGAAAGACAGCACCAGCGGTGTTGGCGTGGTGATCGATAACGCGGGCAAGATCATCTCGACCGGAGGCCGGGCGATCGACAGCAGCGGCGACCTGACCCAGGCTCGCAACTACAGCATTTATAACCGCGCGGGCGGGCAGATCCTTGGCTTCAACGACGCGTTGCGCATCGACAGCAACTTCGCCAGCGGCAGTCTGCTGATCGACAACAGTGGCATCATCCGCTCCACCACCGGTCAAGGGCTGGATCTGGATGCGCTGCGCAGTGCGGGGGTAAAAACGACGATCATCAACCGCGCGGGCGGGTTGATTCGCGGGGATGCCAGCGATGGCATGAAGACCGGCGCCAACGCAACGATCACCAACTATGGCGAGATCGCTACCGGCGACTCTCGAACCGCTGACGACAAGTTCGACGGTATCGACATCGACACAGCGACCGGCGTGACGGTGACCAACTACGGCAGCATTTCCGGCGGCCGCCACGGCATTACCACCGACCTTGGCGCGACACTGACCAACTACGGCCAAATCACCGGTCGCAATGGCTCGGGCTTCGGCTCCGATGGCGACGGCACTGTGATCAACCACGGCACGATTACCGGCGCGTACTCGGGCCTTCAAGCCAATGGCGACGGCGATGGCGTGGACATCGACAAAATCGCCCACATCGAAAACTACGGCACCATTCAGGGTGTCGGCGCCGGCGGTGTCGACAAGGGTGGCTTCGCCAACGGCAGTGAAGGCATCGCGCTGGGCGGCGGCTACGTGTTGAACGCCAAAGACGCACTGATCAGCGGCGCCAACAGTGCCATCCTGGTGGACGATGGCAGCGGCGGTTCGGGCATGGCCGCGACCACTCTGGAGAACTTCGGCACCATTCAGGGCCTCGACGGTTTCGGTGTGAAGTTCGTCGGTGAGTTCGCCGACAGCGTGATCAACGGCGGCACGATCAGCGGCAGCAACGGCCTGGCGCTGGATCTTGGGGCCGGTAACGACAGCCTGACATTGCGCAATGGCAGCCGCTTCGTCGGTGTGGTCGACGGCGGAAGCGGTAACGACCGTGTGGTGATGGACGACGCCGCGGGCGGCAACTTCGGCGCGAGTCGCAACTTCGAATGGCTAGAGATCAAGCAAGGTGCCTGGACGCTCACCGGCAGCGGTGATTTCAGCGATGGCGGCGCGGTGCGCAACGGCGCGACGCTGATCAACCAGTGTGGCATCGCCGGCAACCTGACCGTCGACGCGGGCGGTGTGTATGCCGGCGGTGGTTCGGTGGGCAATTTGCTGGTCAACGGCACTTTGCGCACCAACACTCAACTCGGCACGGCGACCATCACCCATAACTTGACCATGGGCAGCGGCGCGACTTTGGCTTACGGCGTCAATGCCGACGGCAGCAGCGCGCCGACCAAGGTCGGCGGCATGGCCAGCCTGAACGGCGCCACCCTGGCGGTGAACCCCGGCAGCGGCACCTATCCGTGGCAAAGCCAATACACCGTGCTGCAAGCCGCGAGCATCAACGGCACATTCGGCAAGGTCACCAGCGACTATGCATTCCTCACGCCGACCCTCGCGTACACCCCGACCCAGGTCGACCTGACCTACACGCGCAACGACGTCGCGTTCAACGAATTCGCGGTCACCGGCAACGGCAGCAGCGCCGCCAACAGCCTCGCCTCGATGGGCAAAAACAACGCGCTCTACAACGCACTGCTCAACACCTCCAGCAGCACGGCTGGCGCTGCGATCGAGCAACTCGCCGGCGCCAGCAACGCCAACCTGACCAGCGCCACCCTCGGCGCCAGCAGCCAGATCGGCGGCAGCATGCTGTCGGCGATGCAACAAATGGGCGGCGGTTCAGGATTGCTGGTGGGCCTGGATCAGCGGGACACCCCGGTGCTTGCCGCCACTGGCGTTCCGTCCGAAGCGCGCAACCTCAACGACCCGAACGCCCAGGGTCGACTCTGGCTGCAAGCCATCGGCGGCTACGGCAAGCTCGATGGCGAGCATGGCAGCAGCGGTCTGGAACAGCGCACCAAGGGCAGCGTGCTCGGGGCCGACTGGGCGCTCAACCCGCAATGGCGCCTGGGCGTGCTCGGCGGTTACTCGAAGACGAATCTGGACGCCACGGGGGTCGATGGCAACGTCGAGAGCTGGCACGCCGGCGTTTACGCCTTACGCCAAAGCGGTCCCTTCGCTTTGCGTCTCGGCGCCGCGTACAGCGGTCATCAAGGCGAAAGCAAACGCACCGTGGCCTTCAACGGTTTCAGCGACCGACCAAAAGGTAATTACGACGCCGACAGCCAACAGGCCTTCGCCGAGCTGGGTTACGCGATGGGCAGCGGTCGCCTCAGCGCCGAACCCTTTGCCAGCCTCGGCTACCAGCGTTATCACCGTGACAGCTACCAGGAAAAAGGTGGCGCCGCCGCATTGCAGGTCGAAGAACAAACACAAGACAACTTCAGCAGCACCTTCGGCCTGCGTCTGGCGCACCTGAGTTCACTGGAGAACGGCATGAGCCTGACCCCACGCATGACCGCCGGCTGGAAACATACGTATGGCGATGTCAGCAACTCGACGCGTCAGGCATTTGTGGTCGGGGGAACGGCGTTCAGTGTCGATGGCAGCTCGCTGGATCGTGACAGTCTGGTGCTGGAGGCCGGGCTGGACCTGGGCATTTCGGCGCGGCATTCGGTGGGGGTGGGTTACAGCGGGGAGATAGGGAGCAACAGCCGCAATCATGGGTTGATTGGGCAATGGCAGATGAGTTTCTGATTTGCGATAGCAGGCGACGTCTTAAATAGTTGTAAGAAAGGTCTTTCGATCGGACGGCCAAAAATCCCATCGATCAATCGAGCGGTTATTTTCTACACAACGATCTGACACCGCCCGCAAACGCGCCGGAACCGGCTGACATCGGCATTGAAGCGCTCTATTTAGAGTTTGACCTCTTTTCAACAGAGGTCAGATTCGATGCCCGTTCAACACAAATTCCGCCCAAAACACCTGGCGCTGGCCATTGCGCTTGCGTTGGGTTGCAGTGAAATCACGCTTGCTCAACAGATCTCTGCCGAAACCGTCGCGCCTGAGGCCGAAACTCCAGACCAGGTCATTGCGGCTCTTGAAGCATTCATCAACGATCCCGACACCAACAAGATCCCGATCAGCAAGGTAGCGGATGGTGTTAATCGCAAACTTGGTGACGAAAATGATCTGGTTATCGTATCCAGTCGCGGAAGCTTCACCGGAGCAGTTGACGGTGGTGGCGGTATCAACTTTCTGCAACTCGACACCGCGAGCGGCGGCACGCTAGGCGAGACTCGTCGCTTCGAGGGCTTGGAGCTCAAACGAAGTACCTGGACCTTGAATGGTTCCGGTGACTTCAATACCGGTGTCCTGATCCGCCCCAAAGCAACGTTGATCAATGATGGAAATATCAAGGGAGGCGCGCTGGCTCAAGGTACGCTTGTCAACACTGGCGAGATTGGCGGCGGCGTGACTGTGCAATCCGGAGGCATCCTGAAAAACTCGGGAGCCATTGGAGGTGACGTCGTCATTGATGAAAAAGGTGCATTCGCTGGCAATGGTCGAGTCGGTGCGCTACAGGTAAACGGGAAGTTCACCTCAGACAAAATGCACGGTGCCCCGACAGTATCAGGTCACTTAACGCTTTCGAAAACTGCAGAGCTGACCTACGAGGTCGATGCCAATCGCAAAAGTGCAGCGATATTAGTCGGTGGCACCGCCAGTCTTGGTGACGCCACGCTGAACATCGTTGCAGCCCCCGGTGACTACCCGGTGATCAGCGAAAACACCATCCTTGTTGCCAATAAAGTCGAAGGTGAATTTGGAAAAGTTCTCAACAATCTTGCCTTTTTAACGCCTAAGCTCGATTACGCAGAAAAGAAAGTTGACCTAATCTTCATCCGTAACGATGTGCCCATCGAGAATGCCGCGGTCAGTGATAACGGAAAGGAACTCGCGCAAAGCATCGTAGAGCCGCAGGACATACCGCAGAAACAGGCCTCATTTGAGAACTCACTACCTGTCGCTGAAACTCTTAATCCACCGGCAAGCAACAACAACCCTGCCACAACCACAACTCCATCATCAGCGACCAATCCCGTAGCCACAGCACCAAAACCGACCATCCCCGCAAACGCCGCTGTCAAAGCCCTGCTCGGTAGTGACAAAGTCACCGCCTCCTACGCAATTGAACAACTTGCCGGCGGCAACAACGCCAACCTCGCCAAGGCAACCCTGAACAGTGACAGCCCCGTCAGCGCCACCCTGCTCTCGGCCATGCGCCAATTGGACAGCGCCAGCGGCTACAACAAATCCGGCAACCGAACCAACGCACCACGCCTGGCCGCCGGCAACGAAAAAAACGGCAGGGTCTGGCTACAAGCCTTGGGTCATGGCGGAACGCTGGATCGCGACCACGACGCTCTGCAAACGTCCACAAAGGGTCTCCTCCTGGGTGCGGATTGGAGCGTCGATGAGGAATGGCGCATCGGTGTGATGGGTGGCAAGTCCGACACTCGGCTGGACAGTCGCGAACTCGACGGCGATCTCGATAGCTGGCACCTCGGCGCCTATGCCCTGCGCCAAAACGGCCCCGTGTCGCTGCGCCTGGGCGCGACCTACAGCAGTCACGACGGCAGCACTAAACGTCGGGTTGCCTTCAAAGGTTTCAGCGATCGCCCAGAGGGTCATTACGATGCCAGCACCCAACAGGCCTTCGCGGAAGTGGGTTACAACCTGGGGCGAGCCAATGTCAGCATCGAACCGTTTGCCAGCCTTGGCTACCAACGCTATCAGCGCGACGGCTATACGGAAAAAGGTGGCGCGGCAGCACTGAAAGTCCACGGCCAAACCCAGAACAACCTGAACAGCACGTTCGGCCTGCGACTGGCGAAGATCAACACACTGGATAACGGCATGCAACTGACGCCGCGGTTCAGTGCTGGCTGGAAACACACCTACGGGGAAATCTACAGTGACACTCGCCAACGACTGGTAACGGGCGGGAAGAACTTCACCGTTTCCGGTGCTCCGCTGGACCGGGACAGCCTGCTGGTCGATGCGGGGCTGGACCTTGGCCTGTCAGCGAAACACACGCTGGGTGTCGGCCTTAACGGCGAGATCGGCACTGACAGCCGCAATCATGGCGTAATGGGTCAGTGGCGGATGGCGTTCTGATCCAAGACTGAATAACCCCAACGCGAAACTCCGGGCGAAAAAAAAGGGGAGCACATGCCCCCCCGAGGTTTAAAACGGTGTATCGAGGCTGTTAACTCAGCCTTCGATCTCGATCAGGATTTCGCCCGGGTTCACCCGGTCACCCTTGGCCACGTGAATGGCGGCGACTTTGCCGGCGATAGCTGCCTGGACTTCGGTTTCCATCTTCATCGCTTCGGTGATCAGCACGGCTTGCCCTGCTTTCACGGTGTCGCCTTCCTTGACCAGCACGTCGACGATGTTGCCCGGCATGGTGGTGCTGACGTGACCCGGAGCCGAGGCTTGCTTGCGCTTGCTGCTGCCGCCACCGACAAACTCGTTGAGCGGTTCGAACACCACTTCTTCCGGCATGCCGTCGATGGAGAGGTAGAAGTGACGCTTGCCTTCCGCCTTGACGCCAACACCGGTGATGTCGACGCGGTAGGTTTCACCGTGGACGTCGATGACGAACTCGGTCGGCACGCCTTCGCCACCGGCCGAGGCCACGCCGCCTGCTTCAGGAATCGGCAGCAGTACCTCTGGAGTCAGGGTGCCGGCAGCGCGTTCTTCGAGGAATTTGCGACCGATGTCCGGGAACATGGCGTAGGTCAGCACGTCTTCTTCAGACTTGGCCACGGTGCCGATTTCGGCACGCAATTTGGTCATCTCCGGCTTGAGCAGGTCGGCCGGACGCACGTCGATGACGTCTTCGCTACCGATCGCCTGGCGACGCAGTTTTTCGTTCACGGTGCCCGGTGCCTTGCCGTAGCCGCCTTGCAGGTAGAGCTTCACTTCGTTGGTGATGGTCTTGTAGCGCTCGCCGGCCAGCACGTTAAAGAACGCCTGGGTGCCGACGATTTGCGAGGTAGGGGTCACCAGCGGCGGGAAGCCGAGGTCTTCACGAACCCGCGGGATTTCGGCCAGCACCTCCGCCATGCGGTTCAGGGCGCCCTGCTCTTTCAACTGGTTGGCCAGGTTGGAAATCATCCCGCCCGGTACCTGGTTGACTTGAACGCGGGTGTCGACGGCGGTGAACTCGCTTTCGAACTGGTGGTATTTCTTGCGCACGGCATAGAAGTACAGGCCGATCTCTTGCAGCAGTTCCAGGTTCAGGCCAGTGTCGAACTCGCTGCCTTTAAGGGCAGCAACCATCGACTCGGTGCCGGGGTGGCTGGTGCCCGAGGCGAAACTGGAGATCGCGGTGTCAATGTGATCGGCACCGTTTTCGATGGCCTTGAGTTGGCACATCGTGGCCAGGCCAGCGGTATCGTGGGAGTGGATGAAGACCGGCAGCGACTGCTCGGACTTCAACGCCTTGACCAGTTCGCCGGTGGCGTACGGGGTCAGCAGGCCGGCCATGTCCTTGATCGCCACCGAGTCGCAACCCATGGCTTCCATTTGTTTGGCCTGGGCCACGAACGCATCGATGGTGTGCACCGGGCTGGTGGTATACGCGATGGTGCCTTGGGCGTGTTTGCCCGCCGCTTTCACCGCTTCGATGGCCGTGCGCAGGTTACGCACATCGTTCATCGCATCGAAGATGCGGAAGACGTCGATGCCGTTGACCGCGGCCTTGGCGACGAACGCCCTGACCACGTCGTCGCTGTAGTGGCGGTAGCCCAGCAGGTTCTGGCCACGCAGCAGCATTTGCAGACGTGTGTTAGGCAGCGCGGCGCGCAGTTGGCGCAGACGTTCCCACGGGTCTTCTTTCAGGAAGCGCACGCAGGCATCGAAGGTCGCGCCGCCCCAGCATTCCAGCGACCAGTAGCCGACTTTGTCGAGCTTGTCGCAGATCGGCAGCATGTCTTCGGTGCGCATGCGGGTCGCGAGCAGCGATTGGTGGGCGTCGCGCAGGATTGTGTCGGTAACGTGGATTTTCTTGGACATTGTTTTATTCCTCACAGGCCTGCGTGGGCGGCGATGGCGGCGGCGATGGCCAGGGCCAGCTCTTCGGGTTTGCGCTTGATCGAGTAGTTGGTCAGTTCAGGGTGGCTTTCAACGAAGCTGGTGTTGAACTGGCCGCTACGGAATTCCGGGTTACGCAGGATTTCCTGGTAGTACGCGGCGGTGGTCTTGACGCCTTGCAGACGCATGTCGTCGAGGGCGCGCAAGCCACGGTCCATCGCCTCTTCCCAGGTCAGCGCCCAGACCACCAGTTTCAGGCACATGGAGTCGTAGTACGGCGGAATGGTGTAGCCGGTGTAAATCGCCGTGTCTGTGCGCACGCCGGGGCCGCCGGGCGCGTAATAACGGGTGATCTTGCCAAAGCTCGGCAGGAAGTTGTTTTTCGGGTCTTCGGCGTTGATCCGGAATTGCAGTGCGAAACCGCGGTGCTGGATGTCTTCCTGTTTCACCGAAAGCGGCAGGCCGGACGCGATGCGAATCTGCTCACGCACAATGTCGATGCCGGTAATTTCTTCGGTGATGGTGTGTTCCACCTGCACCCGGGTGTTCATCTCCATGAAGTACACCTCGCCCTCGGCGAGCAGGAACTCCACGGTACCGGCGTTCTCGTAACCCACAGCCTTGGCCGCACGCACCGACAGGTCGCCGATGTAGGCGCGCTGTTCCGGGGTCAGCTGCGGGCTTGGCGCGATTTCGATGAGTTTCTGGTTGCGGCGCTGGATCGAGCAGTCACGCTCGAACAGGTGCACCACGTTGCCAAAGCTGTCGCCGAGGATCTGCGCTTCGATGTGTTTCGGATTGACGATACATTTTTCCAGGAACACTTCCGCGGAACCGAAGGCCTTGGTGGCTTCGGAGATCACGCGGGGGAAAGCCTGTTCGAGTTCTTCGCGGCTGTCGCAGCGACGGATACCACGACCACCACCACCGGAAGTGGCCTTGAGCATCACCGGATAACCAATACGGTCGCCTTCGACCAACGCTTCGGCGATGTCCGCGACGTTGCCTTCGGTGCCCGGCGTGACCGGCACGCCGGCCTTGATCATGCTGCGGCGTGCTTCAGTCTTGTCGCCCATGCGGCGGATGACTTCAGCCGATGGACCAATGAATTTGATGCCGCGCTCGGCGCAGATGTCGGCCAGTTCAGCGTTTTCCGAGAGGAACCCGTAGCCGGGGTGTAACGCATCACAACCGGTTTCCACAGCCAGGTTCACCAGCTTGCGCGCATTCAGGTAACCGGCCAGTGGCTCGGCACCGATGCTGTGGGCCTCATCCGCACGCTTCACATGCAAGGCATGGCGGTCGGCGTCGGAATAGATCGCGACCGAGCGAATGCCCATCTCGGCGCAGGCACGCACGATTCGTACGGCAATCTCACCACGGTTGGCGATCAGGATCTTTTTTATCACTTGGAGGTTCCCTTGAGCCGGTGGTACCCACGACCTGCTAGGCCAGGTCGACGCGTGACTAAATGTTTCGATTTAGTCGCAGCCCCACACTAGCCCCCACAAGGGATTAACAAAAATGATTAATAATTGGGTTAGCCATAAGTAAAGACTTATAGTTGATTCATCAGCCAGGGGCGGGAGCATCTAGATAATGCGTAAGTCATTGATGCGTATGACATTGCGTCAATTGCAGATTTTCAATGAGGTCTGTGATTTGCGATCCTATAGCCGAGCGGCCGACGAAATGTCGCTCACACAACCTGCCGTGAGCCTGCAGATTCGTCAACTTGAAGAGCTGATTGGTCAGCCTTTGTTCGATTACGTCGGCAAAAAACTCTACATGACCGAGGCCGCCGAAGCACTGCAACGTGCCAGTCGAGACATTTTCGGGCGCCTGGAAAACCTCGACATGCAACTCTCGGACATGCAGGGATCATTGCAGGGCCAGCTGAAACTGGCGGTGGAATCCAGCGCCAAGTATTTCGTCCCGCACCTGTTTGCCGCGTTCAAGCGCCAGCATCCGGAAGTGAATCTGCAACTGACGGTGGTCAACCGAGGGCAGGTGATTCGGCGCCTCTCCGACAACCGCGACGACCTGGTGATCATGTCCATGGTGCCGCAGGACATGGGTCTGGAGTTCCTGCCGTTCCTCAACAATCCCATCGTGGCCGTGGCCCCGCCGGACCATCCGCTGTGCCACATGGGGCCGCTGCGCCTGCAGGACCTCGAGCCTTACACCCTGTTGCTGCGCGAACCCGGTTCCGGTACGCGAATGGCGTGCGAGGAGTATTTCAAGGAGAAGCGCGTGCACTTCAACCAGACCCAGGAGGTTGCATCGGCCGAAGCCCAGCGTGAATGTGTACTGGCGGGTCTGGGCGTCGCGCTGTTGACGCGCCACGCCCTGAACCTTGAGTTGGCGACCGGCGGACTGATCGAGTTACCGGTCGAAGAACTGCCGTTGTATCGCAGCTGGTGCCTGGTGCAAGCCAAGGCAAAACGGCTGTCACCGGTGGCGCACGCGTTCCTTGCGTTTATCCGCAGCGAGCGGGTGCAGATCAGCGCGCTGGTTGAGCGTTTCGACGGGAAGTTGCGGGAGCTGCCTGCCAGTAATTGAGCTCAAGCTCAGGAAAATCACCGATCTCGGCCAGCAGCTGACGGCGTTCGCAGCGATCTTCGATGGCGCGGCGAAATTCCATGCGGCGCTGATCTTCTTGCTGACGGCGGGTTTTGACGGCGCTGTTGCGTTCTTCGTAGGGCTGGGCCATTTCGAGTCTCCCAAGGCGATTACGGGAGTTTCAAGATAGGCGCGCGGGATGACGGTTTGGCGGCTTGCGCGTTACAGGGATGTGAATATTGCTGGGTGATGTAGTGTTCTTGAGGACGCCTTCGCGGGCAAGCCCGCTCCCACAGGGTTCGGTGGTGCTCACTCAATTTGAGCAACGCAGCCGATCCTTGTGGGAGCGGGCTTGCCCGCGAATGAAGGTCGGAACGACCTTCCAGCCATCTCGGATCAGTATCAATCGTCCAGCGCTTTCACCGATTTGGGCGACAGCCGCAAGCTGCGTAGGCTGCGTTTGACGCTCTTGAGGTGGTTGACCAGGCTTGGGCCGCGCGCCATGGCCACGCCCATCGCCAACACGTCGATCACCACCAGGTGAGCGATACGCGACGTCAGCGGGGTGTAGATTTCAGTGTCTTCGTGCACATCGATCGCCAGGTTGACGGTCGACAGTTCGGCCAACGGCGTCTGGCTCGGGCACAGAGTGATCAACGAGGCGCCGCTTTCACGCACCAGATTCGCCGTGATCAGCAAATCCTTGGAGCGCCCGGACTGGGAAATACAGATCGCCACATCGGTCGGTTTCAAGGTGACCGCTGACATCGCCTGCATGTGCGGGTCGGAATACGCCGCCGCGGTCAGCAGCAAACGGAAGAATTTGTGCTGGGCATCCGCCGCCACCGCGCCCGACGCACCAAAGCCGTAGAACTCGACGCGCTGTGCCTGGGACATCAGCGACACAGCCCGCTGCAACTCCACCGGATCGAGCTTCTCGCGAACCTCCATCAAGGTGTGCAGGGTGGTGTCGAAGATTTTCAGACTGTAGTCGGCAACCGAATCGTCTTCATGAATCGCAAACTGGCCGAAGCTCGCGCCCGCCGCGAGGCTCTGCGCCAGCTTCAGCTTCAGGTCCTGGAATCCGGAACAACCGATGGCGCGGCAGAAGCGCACGATGGTCGGCTCACTGATGCCCACGCTGTGGGCCAGGTCGGCCATGGAGCTGTGCATCACCGCCGCCGGATCAAGCAGCACGTGGTCGGCGACCTTGAGCTCCGACTTGCGTAAGAGGTGGCGTGACTGGGCGATGTGTTGCAGCAGATTCAAAGGGGTCGACTCTTTGTTATTGGCAGGGGCCGGATATGTAGCAAGCTTGTAGTTATACTACATGAATCGGCTTTTTGCCTGCTCAATGCGTAACTCGATGTCCCCATTCCACGCCACATGCGCTCCATGTAGCACTGCAGCCCGCGTAGCAGCTGCCGAAGGCTGCGTTCGGTTGCGCAGCAATCGTAAATTCAGACAACGCAGTGTTTCAGGTAGACCGCGTGCACAGGTTCGGCGAGGACTCCGTCCTCGGACGCAGCCTCGCGCTGCTCGGCAGCTGCTACAAGGGTTTTGTGTCGTGTTGTAGAAGTGCAGCCAGGTCATCGGCCTCGACTGGACGACTGATCAGATAACCCTGCACTTCATCGCAACGCTCGGCTTTCAAGAATTCCAGCTGGTCTGCCCGCTCGACACCCTCAGCCACTACTTTCAGCGACAAGCCATGCGCCATGGCGATGATTGCCCGGGTGATCGCTGCGTCCTCGCTGCCCTGCCCCAGACCGCGAATAAACGCCTGATCGATCTTCACGTAATCAACGGGAATGCGCTTGAGATAGCTCAGGGACGAATAACCCGTGCCGAAATCGTCGATCGCCAGCTTCACGCCCAGATCCCGCAACTGCTGGAACGTCGCGATGATGTGCTCGACGCTGTCCAGCAACTGGCTTTCGGTGAGTTCGAGCTCCAGGTAGTGCGGCGCCAGGCCGGTTTCTTCCAGCACCTGCCGCACCAGGCTGACCAGTTTGCCCTGGCGCAATTGATGCACCGACAAATTGACCGACACGCGAATCGGCTCAAGCCCCTGCCGTTGCCATTCGCAGGCCTGCCAACAGGCTTGGCGCAACACAAATTCGCCGATCGGACCGATCAAGCCGGTTTCCTCGGCCAGACCGATAAAGTCCCCCGGTGGCACGCGGCCCATGGTCGGATGATCCCAACGCACCAGGGCTTCGGCAGCGTTCAGGCGGCCCGTCGCGAGACAGAGTTTGGGTTGGTAATAGACTTGCAGCTGCTTTTCTTCGATGGCTTTGCGCAGCTGATTCTCAAGCTGCAATCGTTCAAGGGTGCTGGCCTGCAAGCTTTCGGTATAGAACTGGAAGTTGTTGCCGCCCAAATGTTTGGCGTGTTGCATGGCAATATTCGACTGGCTGACCAGCGCGGAAATTTCCCGGGCGGTGTCCGGCAGCATGCTGATGCCCATGGAGGCGCTGACCACCAGCTCATGGCCATCGACGGTGATCGGCAGCCGTAGTTTGGTCGACAATCGGGTCGCCACGCGGGCCAGGCTCGACAGGTTGCCGTAGGCATCGAAGATCACCGCAAATTCGTCACCGGACAGCCGCGCGATGGTGTCTGCCTCGGGCAATGCGTTGACCAGCCGCCGAGCCATTTTCTGCAGCAACTGGTCGGCGACTTCATGGCCAAGGCTGTCGTTGAGCAGCTTGAAACGATCCAGGTTGATATGCAGCAGCGCCAGGCTGCGACGCCCGCCCTGACGCACTCGCTGATGCGCCTCGCGCAGCCGTTCGCGGAACAGCGAACGGTTGGCCAGGCCTGTGAGTTCGTCGTAATGGGTCAGGTAACGCATGCGCTCTTCGGATTCCCGTCGCGCGGACAGATCGGCGAAGAAGCCGACAATATGGCTCACCTTTCCCCGAGCATCTCGCACAGCGTTCAGTTGCAGCCACTGCGGATAGAGCTCGCCGTTCTTGCGGGTCTCCACCAGTTCTCCCTGCCAGGTGCCGTGCTGTTCCAGCGCATGATGAATCGCGCCGTAGTGCCGGCGCGCATCGCGGCTGCACGGCAATTCGACGACGTTGCGCCCAAGCATGTCTTCAATGTCGTAGCCGGTGACGCGGCTGAATGCCTGATTGACTGCGATCAGCGCGTAATTCGGGTCGAAAATCACGATGCCTTCGCTGGCCGCCTCGAACACGGTCGCCGCCAGTTGGCGCTGTTCTTCCTGGCCCTTGCTCGCGCTGATGTCGCGGCGGGTGCCGACCATGCGGATCACCCGGCCATTTTCGCTGCGCTCGACCGCTCGCCCGCGGTCCTCGATCCAGACCCAGTGACCGTCGCCATGCCGCACGCGGTATTCGATCTGGTAATCCTCGCTGCGGCCTTTCAAATGCTCGACCAGGGCACGGCGCAGCGACGGCAAGTCTTCGGGGTGAAGACGCGGCTTGAGGTGGCTGAGCATCGCGGTCACGAATTCCGGCTCCAGGCCGAACAACTCTTGAAGCTGGGTGTGATGGACTTCGTCGGTTTGCAGGTTCCAGTCCCACAACCCGAGTTCACTGGCCTTCAACGCCAGCGCCAGCCGCGCTTCGCTCTTGCTCAGGGCCTGGTTGGCCGCGTCCAGTTCAAGACTGCGTTGGGCGACACGGTTTTCCAACTCGACCTGGGCTTCACGTAATTTGTCTTCGGCGCAGCGGCGGTGATCAATCTCTTTGGCCAGTTCGTGATTGAGTTGGTCGCTGCAACTCTGTGCCTGCTGCAAGTGTTCGATCAGGGCCTGATTCTGAAAGCGTCGCAACAAGCCGCTGTCGATCAGCCGATTGACTTGCCAGGCCACCACGCTCAACGCACCCAATAAAATTAGCCCGAACCAGCCCCAACCCTGGCTTTGTTGATCGCCGCCCCAGAATAGATAGGCGATGGCAGGCAGCAGGCAGGGCAAGGTAAAGGACAGAAATGCCGGAAGGCTGACCGCGTAGGCGACGCTGGCCGACAGTGCGGCGGCGCCGATCAGGCCAAACACCCAGGCTTGTTGCATGAAATTGTCGGCGGGAACCAGGGCAATGCCGGCACCGGCCAGGGTCAGGCCCGTCATGGCAGAGCCCAGCAGGAACATACGACGCCAGACCGGATGGGCCTGGCGGTTGGGAATGGCCGAATCGAACGCTGCGACTTGAATCACCCGCAAGGCCACCAGCGATAAAAGCCAGATCAGCCAGACGCTGACGATGAAATAGCGCTGCGGACTCCAGAGCAATCCGGCGCAGACCAGACCGTTGATCAGCATGAACAGCGTAGGCAGCAGCGAGCCCTGGTAAAGCAGGCGCGTGCGCTCGACCGCCATTTCCATGGCGTACTGCTTGCGGATAACCCGAGGCTCCACAGAGGGGCCCGACAGGTCGGAGCTGAGGGTCATAGGCAATGTTCTTGTTCTTATAATGATGAGCATGAGCCCGAAACGTGGACGGAGCATACACAAGCCAATGCCCTTACCAAACTGCCCCGGATCATAAAATCGACAAAATTTCAGGCCCCCGCCGCCCCCTGAAAACCCTTCGAGCGAGCCCCGCCAACGCTTGCAGCCAGTGACCGACCGGTCGTCATTCGTGCTTCTTTCATCGGCTAATGCAAAGCTCGGTTTGCCCGGTGTGACGGCGCACCCTAGAATGCCCCGATGCGCGATGATCTCTCCCTTCTGCTGAACTCCCTCAACGATGCCCAACGCCAGGCCGTAGCTGCCCGCGTGGGTCGTCAGTTGGTCCTGGCCGGTGCTGGTTCCGGTAAAACCCGAGTGCTGGTGCACCGTATCGCCTGGTTGATCCAGGTCGAGAACGCCTCGCCCCACTCGATCCTGTCGGTGACCTTTACCAATAAGGCTGCTGCCGAGATGCGTCATCGCATCGAGCAACTGATGGGTATCAACCCGGCCGGCATGTGGGTCGGCACCTTCCACGGCCTGGCGCACCGCTTGCTGCGGGCGCACTGGCAGGAAGCCGGCCTGAGCCAGACGTTCCAGATTCTCGACAGCGACGACCAGCAACGGCTGGTCAAGCGGGTGATCCGCGAGCTGGGGCTGGACGAGCAACGCTGGCCGGCCCGTCAGGCCCAGTGGTTCATCAACGGGCAAAAAGACGAAGGTCTGCGCCCGCAACACATTCAAGCCAGCGGCGACCTGTTCCTGGCGACCATGCGCAGCATCTATGAGGCCTACGAGGCCGCTTGCCTGCGCGCCGGCGTCATTGACTTCTCCGAATTGCTGCTGCGTGCCCTCGACCTGTGGCGCGATCATCCGGGCCTGCTGGCGCACTATCAGAAGCGCTTCCGGCACATTCTGGTGGACGAGTTCCAGGACACCAACGCCGTGCAGTACGCCTGGTTGCGTTTGCTGGCGAAGGGCGGCGACAGCTTGATGGTGGTGGGCGACGACGATCAGTCGATCTACGGCTGGCGCGGCGCGAAAATCGAGAACATTTATCAGTATTCCGACGACTTCCCGGATGCCGAGACCATTCGCCTGGAGCAGAACTACCGCTCCACCGCCGGCATCCTCAAGGCTGCCAACGCCCTGATCGCCAATAACACCGGGCGCATGGGCAAAGAGCTGTGGACCGACGGCGGCGAAGGCGAAGCGATCAATCTGTACGCCGCGTTCAACGAACACGATGAAGCACGCTACGTGGTGGAAACCATCGAAAGCGCGCTGAAAACCGGCTTGGCCCGCAGCGATATCGCGATTTTGTACCGCTCCAACGCCCAATCCCGCGTTTTGGAAGAAGCATTGTTGCGTGAGCGCATTCCATACCGCATCTACGGCGGTCAGCGCTTCTTCGAACGGGCGGAAATCAAGAACGCCATGGCCTACCTGCGTTTGCTGGAAGGTCGCGGCAACGATGCGGCGCTGGAACGGGTCATTAATGTCCCGGCCCGTGGCATTGGCGAAAAAACCGTCGAAGCGATTCGCGACCATGCACGCCACAGCGATGTGTCGATGTGGGAAGCCATGCGATTGCTGGTCGCCAATAAAGGCCTGACCGGTCGCGCAGCCGGCGCTCTTGGTGCGTTTATCGAGCTGATCGAAAACCTCGCCGCCAAGTGCATGGAAATGCCGCTGCACCTGATGACTCAGACAGTCATCGAACAGTCGGGGCTGATTGCCTATCACGAAGCGGAAAAAGGCGAGAAAGGCCAGGCCCGGGTAGAAAACCTTGAGGAACTGGTCAGCGCCGCGCGCAACTTCGAAAACGCTGAAGAAGATGAAGACCTGACGCCATTGGCGGCATTCCTCGGCCACGCGTCGCTGGAGGCCGGGGACACTCAGGCCGACGAGCACGAAGACAGCATTCAGCTGATGACCTTGCACAGCGCCAAGGGCCTGGAATTTCCTTACGTGTTCCTGGTGGGCATGGAAGAAGGCCTGTTCCCGCACAAAATGAGCCTGGAAGAGCCGGGCCGTCTTGAAGAGGAGCGCCGTCTGGCCTACGTCGGCATCACCCGGGCGATGCAGAACCTGGTGATGACTTACGCGGAAACCCGACGTCTGTACGGCAGCGAGACCTACAACAAGGTGTCGCGTTTCGTACGGGAAGTGCCGAAAGGCCTGATCCAGGAAGTGCGGCTGTCCAACAGCGTCAGCCGTCCGTTCGGGGGGGGTCAGCAACAGAGTTCCAGCAGCCTGTTTGGCGGCAGCGAGATCCCGGACACCGGATTCAGCCTCGGTCAGGCCGTGCGCCATTCGGTGTTCGGCGACGGCGTGATCCTCAACTTCGAGGGCGCCGGTGCTCAGGCCCGGGTGCAGGTGAACTTCGGCGAAGGCAGCAAGTGGCTGATGCTCGGTTACGCCAAGCTGGAAGCCATTTAGTACGGCCTGATCATTCCCACGCTCTGCGTGGGAATGCATCCCGTGACGCTCCGCGTCACAGTGGACGCAGAGCGTCCATGGCGGCGTTACCACGCAGAGCGTGGGAACGATCTATCTGCGCTTCGCCCTTTGCGGCCTATTCCTACAGAACTTATCCACTCGTCTTACAGACCAAAGTTAACAGGCCTTATTGCGCTGACTGAAGCTGAACGCAACCTGTCAGGCAAAAGCCCGAAACACTCTGCCGCTAGCCAGTAACACTTCAGCTGTGCAACATGGCGCGCGTGCCATCCACAAATGGGAATTCCCTTTATGAAACGTTTTCTTAGCATCGCCATGGCGTTGTGCATCGGCCTGACGATGAGCCTCGACGCCAACGCCAAGCGCTTTGGTGGCGGCAAGAGCTCCGGCGCTGCGCCGACTCACCAGACCAGCCAAATGGCTCCTTCTTCTGCCGCTGGCGGTGCTGCCGCCACTGCGGGTGCGGCCGGTGCCGCTGGCGCTGCCGCCAAGGCCGGCGGTGCTTCGCGCTGGCTCGGCCCTCTGGCCGGCATCGCTGCCGGTGGCCTGCTGGCCTCCATGTTCATGGGCGGCGGCTTCGAGGGGATGCAGATTTTCGACATCCTGATCATGGCCGTCATTGCCTTCCTGGTCTTCCGTTTCATCGCCGCTCGTCGTCGCAAGCAACAGGAGCACCTGGCTCCGGCCGGCGCGCCGATGCAGCGTGAAGTGTTCGAGCAGAAGCCAGCAGGCATGGGTTCGATCTTTGGCGGCTCGGCAGCACCTGCTGCCGCTCGTCCGGTGATCAACGCTCCGGCCTGGTTCAATGAACAGAATTTCATTGAAGCGGCCCGCAACCACTTCCAGTCCCTGCAGCAACACTGGGACGCCAACGAAATGGACAAGATCGCCGAGTTCGTGACCCCGCAACTGCTGGAGTTCCTCAAGCGCGAACGTGCCGACCTGGGCGAGGCTTTCCAGTCCACCTACATTGATAACCTCAATGTTCAACTGGACGGCGTGGATGATCGTGCCGACAAGACCATCGCCACCCTGACCTTCAGCGGCGTGTCGAAGACTTCACGTTTCGACCAGGGCGAAGTGTTCAGCGAAAGCTGGAACATGGAACGTCCGCAGGGCGAAAACCAGCCTTGGCTGGTGGCCGGTATCCGCCAGAACGGCTGATAACCGCCCGGTTCTGTTTGGAAGGTGCCGAGCTAAGATCAGACAAGGCAAAAACAAGCGAGGAAGCGGAGTTGACGTTAGTCAATGAGCATTCCGAGCTTGTTTTTAACGCAGTATGATCGACGCGCAGGCACGTTCCAGGCAGAACCTAGCATGCTGTAATGAAAACCCCGGCTTGCCGGGGTTTTTCTATTTCGCGGTTGCATCTATAGCGAGCTACTGTATAAACCGCCCCAACTAAACCGCGCCATCAAGCAAGAGGATCCCGGACGTGGAAGAAATCATCGAACAACTGCGTGAAGCCAACGAACCGGTACCGGTCCCCTTGGAGTTGCCTGACGAAGACCAGATCGTGGAAATCGAGGAACAACTGTTCATCGACATTCCCTTCGTCTTCAGAGAGTTTTTGCTGACCGTCAGCGACGTCGTCTACGGCAGCCTGGAGCCGGTGACCGTCACCGACCCGCAATCCCACACCTACCTGCCGGACGTTGCTGCCAACGCCTGGGACGCTGGCGTTGACCGCAGCATGATCCCGATCTGCCAGGACGGTGACGATTACTACCTCGTCGAAGAAGATGGCACCGTGGTGCTGTGGCAGGCCGAGGAAGAACTGATTGCCGAAGAAACCTGGGAATCGGTGTGGCATTGGGCACGGGACGTCTGGCTGGAAAGCTGATCGGGCTTGACGCCGACTTTGTAGCAGCTGGCGTAGCCTGCGTCCGGCTGCGCAGCAGTCGTAAATGCTCGACTCGGTTAGTCTGAAACACTTCATTGCTTTATTTTGCGACTGCTGCGCAGCCGGACGCAGGCTACGCCAGCTGCTACAGGTCCAATTTCAATGCCCGGACGATTCCTTGTGGTTGTCCAGCGTTTCGAGCAAGGCCACCTGCATCCGCGTGTGTATGCGGATGAACCAGCGCCAGAGCAGAGCCGCCACCGCGGCGGCGACCACGGCGATCAGTACCAGCAACTTGTTGGTCGGCAAGATACTGGCCGACAAGGCTGCCAGCAGCAGGAAGATCACCAGCAGCGAGAGGATCGGGATCACTTCGGCGATCACCCGGCGCACTCGCTGCGTGTGGCGCCCCGCCATCTCGGGCTTCACGCCCATCTCCGCCAACAGCATCGACAGCGCCTTGAGCTTGCGATAGGCGGCGATCAGGAACGGCAGCGACAACAGCAATGCCCCGCCCCAGATCAACGCTTTCTGCCAGCTCGGATCACTGATCCAGTCTTGCAGGTAAATGGACATGCGTTTGGCGAAGTACGCGCCCGAAAAGAAGATCGCAATCACCAGCGCCAGATTGACCCCGACCTGCAACAGAATCCGCCGGATCATCGACGCCAGCAACGCGCCCTCGCCCTGAGGCTGGATGCTACGCAGCCACTCGCCATACATCCCCAACACTCGACCCAGTCTCTGTGGCATCACGGCGGCAAGTTTGATCGATAGCGGATCAGCCGCGCGGATCAGATACGGCGTCAGCAACGTCGTAAGGACCGAGACCGCCACGGCGACGGGGTAGAGAAAGTTGCTGGTGACCTGCAGCGTCATGCCCAGCGCGGCGATGATGAAGGAGAATTCGCCAATCTGCGAAAGTCCCATCCCCACGCGCAGTGAGGTGCGTCCGTCATTGCCGGCGATAAACGCCCCGAGGCCGCAGGAAAACATTTTGCCAAGCACAACGGCCACGGTGATCACCGCGATCGGCCAGGCGTATTGCAGCAGGATCATTGGATCGAGCATCAAGCCGATAGCCACAAAGAAGATTGCACTGAACAGGTCGCGAACCGGCTCGATCAGGCGCTCGATCTTCAGCAATTGCCGCGACTCGGCCATGATCGCCCCGATCAGGAACGCGCCGAGGACCATGCTGTATTCGAGCTTGACCACCAGCAGGCAGAAGCCGAAACACAGGCCCAGCACGGTGATCAGCAGCATTTCGTTGCTCTCGAACTTCGCCACGTAGGCCAGTAATCGCGGCACCAGCAAGATACCAATGACCAATGCAACGATCATGAACAGCGAGAGCTTGCCCACTGTGGAAAACACTTCACCGGAACTAACGGTGCCGCTGACCGCGATACTTGAGAGCAAGGCAATGATGCCAATGCCGAGGATGTCTTCGACGATCAATACCCCGAAGATCAGCTGGGCAAAGCGCTCGTTCTTCATCTTCAGGTCGTTGAGCGCCTTGACGATGATGGTGGTCGAGGAAATCGCCAGGATCGCGCCGAGGAACAAGGAATCCATGGTGTTCCAATCGAACCATTGGCCGATTTCGTAGCCGATCCAGATCATCAGCACGATTTCCAGGAACGCCGCGATAAACGCTGTGGCGCCGACCTTGAACAGCTTGCGCAGGCTGAACTCGAGGCCCAGGCAGAACATCAGGAAAATCACCCCGAGTTCTGCGAGCGTCTTGATGGTTTCTTCGTCGTGGATCAGGCTGAACGGCGGCGTGTGTGGGCCGATGATGAAGCCGGCGACGATATAACCCAGCACCACCGGCTGTTTGAAGCGGTGGAACAGCACGGTCACCACACCTGCGACCAACATGATCACTGCCAGATCCTGAATAAAACTGATGGCATGCATGGTGTGGGTCTCCTTGAGGTGGGCTTTCGGAGGTTAACACCGCGACTTCCGCCAGAAAGGCGGTGCAATATATGGAAACAGATCGATCCGGCGTGACGGCGACCACCCTCCCGGCGTCCCGATAACTGTGGTTTGAAAAAGCCGACCAGGCACCCGCAGAGGTGCCGCCCCTTCCGACATTCTGCCTTGACCCGTGAGAACGCTATGGAACCCGGAAACGCCCAGCTGTCGATGACGGTATTGATGACCCCCGACATGGCCAATTTCTCTGGCAATGTTCACGGCGGAACCCTGCTCAAATACCTCGACGAAGTGGCCTACGCCTGCGCCAGCCGTTACGCCGGCCGCTACGTGGTGACCTTGTCGGTGGACCAAGTGATTTTCCGCGAGCCGATTCATGTCGGCGAACTGGTGACTTTCCTGGCCTCGGTCAACTACACCGGCAACACCTCCATGGAGGTGGGCATCAAGGTGGTGACCGAAAACATCCGTGAGCGCTCGGTGCGCCATACCAACAGTTGCTTCTTTACCATGGTGGCGGTGGATGACGACCGCAAACCGGCTGCCGTTCCGCCGCTGCAACCGCAGAACAGCGAAGACAAGCGCCGCTTCATGCAGGCCCAGCAACGTCGGCAGATTCGGCAGGAACTGGAAAAGCGGTATCAGGAAATTAAGGGTGATGCCTGAAGTCTGTTAACCACTTCAGATAGCCATTCGCGAGCAAGCCCGCTCCCACATTTGATCTGCGTCGTTCACAGAGTCAATGTGGGAGCGGGCTTGCTCGCGAATGGGCTCACCGCAGATTCAGAGGCTAATCGCAGTCGCTTCAAACTTCACCCGCGGATGCGCAATCCGGTCCTGCGCCCTCACCAGTTCCAGCTCGTAGCTGGCACACGCCTGGGTTTCCAGCAGCACTTCATGCACCGCCGCCGCCGTGAACTCGAAGGCCGCCACCAGGCTGTCGCCCAACAGCACACGCGCCAGAAACAGCCCTGACGTCAGGTCGCCAACGCCCACCGGCTGACGCGGAAACGCCAGCAGCGGACGACGCAGGTGCCAGCTGCCTTCAGCCGTCACCAGCAACATCTCGAAGCCATCCGCCGGTTTGCCGGGATAGTCCAGATGCTTGACCAACACCGCCTTCGGCCCGCGCGCCAGCAGCGCTCGCGCCATCGCCAGGCAATCGAACAGCGACTGCGGCTTGCGCCCCGAGAAACTGTCCAGCTCCAACTGGTTCGGGCACATGAAGTCCGCCACCGAAGCCGCCTCTTCCAGCAGGAAATCGCTGACTTCAGCCGGCACGCTGCAACCCTTCTCCGGATGGCCCATCACCGGGTCGCACAAATACAACGCCTTGGGGTTCATCGACTTGATCCGCGCCACGCCGGTCAGGATCGCCCGGCCCTGGGCCGCACTGCCGAGGTAACCGGACAGCACCGCATCGCAATTGCCCAGTTCGCCAATCGCCGCGATCCCTTCGACCAGATCGGGGATCTGGTGCGGTGCCAGCACTTCACCGGTCCACTGGCCATATTGCGTGTGGTTGGAGAACTGCACGGTGTTGAGCGGCCAGACATTCACCCCGACCCGCTGCATCGGGAAAACCGCGGCACTGTTGCCAGCGTGGCCGAACACCACGTGGGACTGAATGGCGAGCAGATGGGGCGTACGTTTCATGCGGTGAGTTCCGTAAAACGATTGAAATTCGAGCCGCGCAGTATGCGACGAAACACGGCCTGTACGACAGACCGGCGACGCAGTTAAGCTGGCACTATCTTGTTGGAGCAACCTGTTGATGCTGACCCTCGGAAATATCTTCGTGCTGATGCTGCTCGCCACTGGCGGCGCATGGCTGTGGCACAACCACGGCTTGCGCGAGCGCGCGCTGGAACGGGTCAAACTGCATTGCACCAAGCTCGGCATCGAGTTGCTGGACGGCAACGTGGCGTTGAAGAAGATCGCGTTCATCAAAGACGCCAACGACCGACGGCGCCTGGCCCGTGTGTATAACTTCGAATTCACCGTGACCGGCGAAACCCGCCACAACGGCACCATCACCCAGTTCGGCGCCCACAGTGCGCAGATCGAACTGGCACCCTACCCGATGCCGTTCGACGACACGCCTGCTGTGGCTGACGTCGTGAAGCCTCGTGCTGAAGTGATCGAACTGAGTCAGTGGCGGCAAGAACACACCAAGTGGCGTCCTTAACCCGACCGGCAGTCGTCCAACGCTCCTTGCAGTAATTCAACATCCTGCGCCTCACTGAATATCAACTCGATCCGCGAATCCTGGCGCCATTCGCTGGGCTGCCATTCCAGTTCCGAGTTATCCAGCCCATTCGCCGACGCCCAACCGTCGACGCTGTGGATAACCAGCTTCGCCCGCCGCCAGGCCAGGCTTTCAAGCCACTGGCCAATGCGCGCCACATCGAAAGTCTGAGTCGGGTGCCAGCGCCAGCCGATGCTCCAGCCGCCCTCCTGCGCCTGACTCAGGCAAATCGGCAGCGCAGGATCAGTCCAGATGGCCGGCATTTGCGCCAATCCCTTGGGCACGACGAAGTTATCCACACCCGCCACCGCCTGAGCGCCAAGCCCCGGTAGTTTGCTCAACGGCAAGATCGCTTGCTGCGTCCAGTACAAAGGACAAGCAGGTAGTTGCGCGGCGATTCGCTGGCGATCATTGACGTCGAGACCTTCCGCCTTGTTCAGCACCAACAAACCGGCACTGCTCAACGCCTCCTGTTGCGCGTCGGGCAATGGCTTGCCAGCGGCGAGCGCCTGGGCATCCAGAACCAGCACACAAGGCTGTACCGCCAGTACGCCTTGCCACGGCGGCTCACTCAACTGCCTGAGCAACTGCGCCGGGTGCCCCAAACCGGAAGGTTCGATGAACAGCCGATCCGGCCGCGCCTTGCGCAGCAACCGCCCGAGGCCGATCTGAAACGGCGCACCGTTCACGCAACACAAACAGCCCCCGGCCACTTCCCCCAGTGCGATACCATCAGCGTCCTGGGTCAGCAGCGCTGCATCGAGGCCGATCTGCCCGAATTCGTTGATCAGCACCGCCCAGCGCTCGCCGCTTGGCCGTTGAGCCAGCAGGTGCTTGATCAGACTGGTCTTGCCGGCGCCCAACGGGCCGGTAATGACGTGAGTGGGAATGTTCTGCAACATGGTCGATGTTTTCTGAGGAGGTAATGGATGCGGTTGATGGGATTGGCGATGCTCTTGGCGCTGTGTTCCGGCGAGGCGCTGGCCCAGGCTTGCGTGGTACATAGCACGGCCGAGCGACTCGACGTAAAAGTCTGCCAGCAGAACCGCAACATCCCGCAAAAGCTCTTCGCCGACGGTTTCTGCCAACCGAACCTTCCCGGGCAGAAAGTCGAGGTGCAATACGTCGACCAATGCCCCACCGGCGCGTTCGGCGTGTGCAACAACGCCCAAGTCGCCAATATGCCTTACCGGCAGGATATTCACTATTACGGCGTGGCGACCGACGCGGCGTATCTGAAGCCGTTTTGCGAAGGCCAGAGCCAGGGCAACTGGCTCAAGCCTTAAGCCAGCCAATCCAGGGTCAGGATCAAACGGCGCTCGCCCGGCGCGGGGTGCGGCGAACGGTGGATCAGGCCGAAACCTTCATTGCCGTGCCATTTCTCGCCTTTGAGCAGTGCCACGTCGCCGCTGACGATTTGCTCGATCAGCGAATCAACGGTGGGTTCGGCTTCAGGCTTGCCCAGCTGCCGGCGATCCATCACCCCTTCTTTCAGCCACTGACTGCCGATGCCGGAATACGTAGTGATCAACCGCACCGGCACATGGTCGACGTGAAACCGTGGACACATGGCCTTGTCCAGGACCCGCACGCGCAGACCGATGCGCCTCGCGCCCAATAGACAGGCGAACGCGCTGACCAGCCAGGACACGTCGGCAATGAATCCGGCATACCCTTCGAGATCGCTGAATCCTGAGGCCAATCCCTGCAGATCGGGTTCGGCGTCATCGCTGGACAGTTCCAGGACCAGCGACTCGGCCAGCGGTTCGTTCAGGGACAGCAGCAAGCACCCGAAATCACTGATGTGCGCTGGTAGCTGGCGTTGCCAGACGGCGAGGTTTACGCCGTCATCAAGGATTCGCGTCAGCGTTTGCGGTGTTTCACCCTGGACCTGATGAACGACCGGCCGCAGTTTCAGACTGGGCGCCAACATCAGGCGGCCACTTCTTCGTGCCAAGGACCGAACGGATCTGCCAGCAAGCGCCAGCCTTCCACACCCAAGGCCATTTCATCATCGGTCAGCAGGCAATTGTCGAGTTCGGCGGTGAGTTGCACGAAGTCGATGTTCTGGCCGATGAACACCAGTTCCTGGCGGCAATCGCCGGTGGCGGCGGTCCAGTTTTCCATGATTCCGGCCGTGCTTTCTTCGTCCTGCGGCCACTGGGTTTTCGGCACGAAACGCCACCAGCGCCCAGCGAAACCATGGCGCATCAATCCGCCGGCCTGGGACCAGCTACCGGCGTCCATGTGCTTGCTGGCCAGCCAGAAAAAGCCTTTGGAGCGCAACAGTTTGCCGTTCACCCACGGCCTATCGATGAAGCTGAAAAAGCGTTGCGGATGAAACGGTCGGCGGGCTCGGTAGGCCGTCGAGGCGATGCCGTATTCCTCGGTTTCCGGCACGTGTTCACCGCGTAATTCCTGCAACCAGCCTGGTGCCTGGGCCGCTTTCTCAAAGTCGAAACGACCGGTGTTGAGGATTTTCTGCAAGGGGACTTCGCCCATGACCATCGGGATGATTTCCGCCTGTGCGTTGAGGCGTTCAAGGATCGCGATCAATTCCTGGCGCTCGCGGCTGCTGATCAAATCGATCTTGCTGATAAGGATCACGTCGGCAAATTCGATCTGCTCGATCAACAGATCGGTGATCGAGCGCTCGTCCTCCTCGCCCAATGTTTCACCGCGGGAAGCGAGGCTTTCGGCGGCCTGATAGTCGAGCAGAAAGTTCATGCCGTCGACCACCGTGACCATGGTGTCGAGCCGCGCGATGTCGGCCAGGCTCTGCCCTTGCTCATCACGGAAGGTGAACGTTTCCGCCACGGGCAATGGCTCGGAGATGCCGGTGGATTCGATCAACAGGTAATCGAAACGCCCGTCCCTGGCGAGCTTGCTGACTTCTTCGAGCAGGTCTTCGCGCAGGGTGCAGCAAATGCAGCCATTGCTCATCTCAACGAGTTTTTCTTCGGCGCGATTGAGGCTGACATCGCGCTGGACCTCGCTGCCATCGATGTTGATTTCGCTCATATCGTTGACGATTACGGCGACTCGCAGGTTGTCGCGGTTACGCAATACGTAGTTGAGCAGCGTGCTTTTACCGGCGCCGAGAAAGCCCGACAGGACGGTCACGGGGAGACGATTGGGCATCAGGAATTCCTCACAGGGATGCCCGATCGCAGTGCCGGGCTGAATTCAATGTTATAGTATAACAATGCAATCAAGCCAGCCCGGTCCGCGAGAATGTCCATGCGTATTGCCCTGAAATCAGCGCTGATAAGCTTTTCGCTGTTGCTAGCCGTAGATGCCTGGGCGCAAATCCCAAGCTTGGCCACATGCACCCGAAGCGCCAATCTGCTCGCCTGCGTGGATGCCGGCGGCAATGCCTACAGCGTCAACACCGTCGGCAACACGCTCTATTTGCGCGGTTTCGAAAGAGTGGGCAAACGCTATTGGGCGCAGACCAACAGCCGCTACGGACAACTCACCTTCTTCACCGGTATCGCCTCCGACGGCGAAGCCTGGGTCGGTTACAACCGGCGGGTCGGATGGACGACGATCAATCGTTTTTCCAGCTCCGGCGGCAGCAGCGCCAAGTTTACGTGCAGCCGGATTGCCGGCTGCTAGGCCTGAGCTTTTTTCTGCTGCTGTTGCCAGGCGATGTAACTGTTGAGCGGCGGATTCTTCTGAAAGTAACGCTGCAACCCTTCAAACAATCCGTCAGCCACAGCCTGCTGATGGCGAGCGGTCACCAGCCGCTGGCTGTCACGGGCGTTGGAAATGAAGCCGGTTTCCACCAGAATCGACGGCACGTCCGGTGACTTCAGCACTGCGAATCCCGCTTGCTCTACGCGCTTCTGATGCAACGTGGTGATGCCCGCCAAACTGCTGAGGACGGTGCTGCCCAATTGCAGGCTTGCGGCGAGGGTGGCGTTCATCGACATGTCGAGAATCACCCCGGCGAGCATCGGGTCCTTGTCCTTGAGATTGAGCAGACTGGTGGCGCCCAACAAGTCCGCGCCGTTCTCCCGCTGCGCCATGAATCGCGCCGTGGCCGAGGTGGCGCCACCTTCCGACAAGCAATATACCGAGGCACCTGAAGCGGTGAGACGCGGCGCCGCGTCCGCATGCACCGAGATGAACATATCGGCGTTGTGCTTGCGGGCGATCTCGACACGCTTGCGCAGCGGAACGAAGAAGTCGTCGTTGCGCACCAGCTTCACATCGAAGCCCTTTTCGCGTTTCAGTCGCTTGGCCAAAAGCTGAGAGATCGACAGGACGACGTCTTTCTCGCGCTCCCCTTTGGCGCCCACCGCGCCAGGGTCTTTGCCGCCGTGACCCGGGTCGACCACCACGATGATGTCGCGTTTGGGGTGACCCTTGTCGACGCTCGCCTCAGATGCAATTACAACGGGCAACGACGCTGCCGACTTCAGATCGAGCACCAGCCGATCGCCCTGGCCATCCTGCGGCGGCAGGAGAAAGCTGTTGAGCTGCACCGGAGCGCTGAGGTCGAGGACGATCCGCGTATCACCCTGGCCAAAATGCCCGGAGCGGATCGAACGGATGACCGTATTGCCGAGTGCCAGCTGACTGAAGTCGCCGCTGAGGCTGGCGCCATTCAGATCGATGATGAGCCGCTCGGGAGCGCTCAGTGAAAAGGTTTTGTACTGCACCGGCCCGCTCAAATCGAATACCAGCCGCAGCTTGTCATCGGAACGCCAGAGCCGCGCGTTGCGAATCTGCGCGGCCAAAACGCTGAAAGGTAAAGCGAAGGCTGCGCTGGCCAGTATCCATTTGAGCAAGTGACGTCTGTGCATTTTGAAAGCCGCTCGTGAAAAAGGCGTAGTCGATTTTAATGTAATAACATAACATGTGATATCAATTCCCACGATGGACTTGCTCATGAATGCGCTGACTCTGCCGGATATCGCCGCGCAGGCTTCACGCCAAGCCTTGCCACTCGAATGGGTGGGCATGTGCGGCATTGCTCTTCCAGTTCTATTCGATGGTCAACGGTTGAGTGCAAAGGCTGACGCAGGTGTGAGCCTCGATGATGGAGAAGCACGCGGCATTCACATGTCCCGGCTGTATTTGGCGCTGGAAATGCTGGAGCAGGAAAACCTGACACCTGCGCTTTTGCGGCGAGTCTTGCAACGGTTTCTCGGCAGTCATGAAGGCCTATCCAACACCGCCTACTTAAAAATTGATACGGATTTACTGCTCAAAAGGCCAGCGCTGATCAGCCCATTGACCGGATGGAAAACGTATCCGGTGAGCATCGAAGCGCGGTTGAAAAACGCAATGTTCCACGTGGAACTAAAAATCGACGTTCCATATTCCTCAACCTGCCCCTGTTCAGCCGCACTGTCACGACAGTTGATTCAGCAACAATTCGTCGACGACTTCGCCAACCAGTCACTGCAACACGCCGATGTATTGGCCTGGCTAGGTTCTACAAACGGCATCGTGGCAACACCTCACAGCCAACGAAGCCATGCACTTTTACGGCTGCAGCTAGATGACTATCTGGATGACTTGCCGCTGATTGCGCTCATCAACGACGCCGAAGCGGCGCTGGGAACCGCCGTGCAAACCGCTGTAAAGCGCGCTGACGAACAGGCCTTCGCCCTAGCCAATGGTCAAAATCTGATGTTCTGCGAGGACGCTGCACGCCGCTTGAATCTGGCCCTGAAACGCTCCCCCGGCATCAACGCTTTCCACATACGCGTCGTCCACGCCGAAAGCCTCCACGCTCACGATGCCGTCGCCGAAAGCCGATGGAATTGGGAGGCCGCATGATCCGCTGCCAGGCGTTGCGCTGGGGTGCGCCCGGCCAACCGCTCACGCCGCCCGTGGATATTGAATTGCCCAAAGGAAGTCTGACTGCCGTGATCGGGGCCAATGGCTCGGGTAAAAGCAGCCTGTTGAAAGTCATCGCAGGGCTGCAAAAGCCACTGACCGGAAAAATCATCCTCGACGTTCCACGCAAGGGCTCGCTGTCCTTTCTTCCCCAGCAACAACATCTGGATCGGCAATTCCCCATCAGCCTCCAGGAGTTGGTAGCCGCCGGTTTCTGGGGCAGTAACCAATCACCATTGCTACGCAGCCAACGCCTCAACACCGTGCTGGAAAACTGGTGCCTCACTGGTCTCGAACAGCGCCCGTTGATGGCCCTCTCCGGCGGCGAATTACAGCGCGCTCTGCTCGCCCGCCTGAGCCTCGCCGAGGCGCCGTTGCTGTTGCTCGACGAACCCCACGCCGCGCTCGACGAACTGGGCCAAGCGCTACTCTGGAAACACCTCCATGCCTGGCACGCCGAAGGTCGAACCCTGGTGGTCGTGTGTCATGACCTGGTCGCGGTTCGCCAACACATTCCACAAAGCTTGCTGATCAAAAGCAGCGGCTGCGTCCTTGGACCCAGCACCGAGTTGATCCACCAACAACCGCAAACGCAGGTGGCCTGATGCTCGCTGCCGCTCATCTTTGGCAACCCTTTCACGAGTTCGTGTTCATGCGCCGGGCACTCCTTGGTGGATTGGTGCTGGCCTGCAGCACGGCTCCGTTGGGCGTGTTTCTGATCCTTCGGCGCATGAGCCTGATCGGCGACGCGGTGGCTCACGGTATCCTGCCCGGCGCAGCGCTCGGCTTCTGGTTCGCCGGTTTGAGTCTGCCGGCACTGACCCTCGGTGGCCTCGGCGCAGGCCTGAGCATGGCCGGACTCGCCGCTTGGATCACCCGCCGTACAGGGTTGCGCGAAGACGCAAGTCTCGCCGCGATCTATCCGATTTCCCTCGCCAGCGGCGTGCTGATTCTCGGCATCGCCGGCAAACGTCTGGACCTGCTTCACCTGTTATTCGGCTCGGCACTCGCAGTCGATGGGCCGACGCTGACAGGCATGCTGTGGGTCACCGGGTTCAGCCTGATCGCCATGGCGCTTATCTACAAACCGTTGTTGCTGGACACCCTCGACCCGCTTTTCCTGCAAACCGTCAGCCGCCTCGGTCCGTTGGCGCACGGCGTATTCCTGACCTTGGTGGTGCTGAACCTGGTGATCGGCTTCCAGGCCATCGGTGCATTGATGGTGGTCGGTTTGATGATGTTGCCCGCCGCCGCGTCGCGCTTCTGGAGTCGCCGTTTGCCGGTGTTGATCGCGATCGCCGCTCTGCTCGGCTGCCTCTCGGTGTGGCTCGGTTTGCTGCTGTCGTTCTACTACTCGCTGCCCAGCGGACCGGCGATCGTGCTGGTGGCTGGTGGTTTGTATGTGCTGTCCGTGGTGTTCGGTCCGGTGCACGGCTTGCTGCGCCGCCCGCCTTTGCTCTCATCCCAATGAGGTACTTTCCGATGCGCGCTTTACTCGTGCTGTTCAGTTTGATGCTGTCGATGTCGCTGTCTGCTGCGGAAAAACTTCAGGTCGTCACCAGTTTCAGCATCCTCGCCGACATGACCCATCAGGTCGGCGGCGACCATATCCAGATCACCAACATGGTCGGTCCTGACGCCGATGCCCATACGTACGAGCCAACCCCGGACGATGCCAAAGCCTTGCTCAAGGCCAGACTCATCATCAAAAACGGTTTGGGTTTCGAACCCTGGCTGGACCGTCTGGTGACCAGCACCGAGACCAAAGCTTCAGTTGTCAGCGCAAGCCACGGCGTCATTCCGCGTTCCCTGGATGAAGACGGCGAGACCGTGCCAGACCCTCATGCCTGGCACAACCTGGCCAACACCGAGCTGTACATCAGCAACATCACCAAGGCGCTGATCTCCGCCGACCCGTCGAATAAAGCCGACTACGAACGCAACAGCCACGCTTACCTGAAACAGATCTACGCCCTGCTCGCCGAAGCCAAGGCCAAGCTCGGCTCGCTGCCACCGGGCAACCGCAAGATCGTCACCTCCCATGATGCGTTCGGTTATCTGGGCCAGGCCTACGGCATCGACTTCATGGCACCGCAAGGACTGTCCACTGAGCGCGAACCGTCTGCCGCCGAAGTCGCTGCGCTGATCACCCAGATTCGCCAAGCCAAGGTCAAAGCGGTGTTCTTGGAGAACATCAAGGATGCGCGTCTGCTCAAGCAGATTGCCGACGAAAGCGGCGCGCACATCGGTGGCACGCTGTACTCCGATGCCCTCGCCGCAAGCGGTCCTGCGAGCACCTTTGCCGGCCTGTTCGAATACAACCTCAACACCCTCTACGCCGCATTGAGCAAGCCATGATCCGCAAGAACCCTTCAGGCGATTTGCCACTGATTGCGGAGTCCGCCTATGTGGATAAAACTGCGATCATCTGCGGCAAAGTGGTGATCGGCGAAAACGTGTTCGTCGGTCCATACGCAGTCATCCGGGCCGACGAAGTGGATGCGTCAGGCGAAATGGAGCCGATCACCATCGGCGCCAATTCGAACATCCAGGATGGCGTGGTCATTCACTCCAAGTCCGGCGCGGCGGTGACCATCGGCGAGTTCAGTTCGATTGCTCACCGCTCCATCGTTCATGGCCCGTGCACCGTTGGCGACCGGGTGTTCATCGGGTTCAACAGCGTGTTGTTCAACTGCGCGGTCGGTGATGGCAGCGTGGTGCGGCACAACTCGGTGGTCGACGGTCGTGACTTGCCTGAGGATTTCTACGTGCCCTCCACCACTCGCATCGGGCCCCACACAGACCTCTCGCAGTTCCCGCCGGTGAGCGTCAGTGCTTCGGAATTTTCCGAAGACGTGGCGCGCACTAACGTCGATCTGGTGCGCGGCTACAAAGCCCTGCAGAACGAGTTCTGACCATGAGCAGCGTGCTGATTCGCAATGCCAGACTGGTGAATGAAGGTCGGGAATTCGAGGGCGATCTGCTGGTGAGCAATGGCCGGATTGTGAAGATCGCCAGCAGCATCGACGGAGAAAATGCCCACGTCGAAATCGATGCTCAAGGGCAATGGCTGTTGCCTGGAATGATCGACGACCAAGTGCATTTCCGAGATCCCGGGGCGCCGGACAAGGGCAGCTTTTACACTGAATCGCGGGCGGCCGTGGCGGGCGGCATTACCAGTTTCATGGACATGCCCAACACCAACCCGGCCACCCTGACCCTCGCGGCACTCGCTGACAAGAAGCGTCGAGCGGCGATCAATTCTGTCGCCAACTATGGTTTTCACTTCGGCGTGAGCAACGACAACCTCGACACCGTCGCGGCGCTCAATCCCTGCGAAGTGGCTGGCGTAAAAGTCTTCATGGGTGCCTCTACCGGCAACATGCTGGTTGACGATCCGCGGACACTTGAACGTTTGTTCGCCGAGGTGCCAACCCTTTTGCTGGCCCATTGCGAACACACACCCAGCATCGAAGCCAATGCCGTAACTGTGCTCGAGCGTTTCGGGGAATACATCCCCGCCGCCGTCCATCCACTGATTCGCGACGCCGAAGCCTGCTTTCGCTCCTCCTCGATGGCCGTGGACCTCGCTAAACGTCATGGCACCAGACTGCATGTTTTGCACCTGACCACCGCCCGCGAGCTGGCGCTGTTCGAAGACAAGCCACTGCTACAGAAACGCATTACCGCTGAAGTCTGCCTGCATCATTTGCTGTTCGATGATCGCGACTACCCGACCCTCGGCAACCTGATCAAGTGCAATCCGGCGATCAAGAGTCAGGCTGATCGTGATGCCTTGCGTCATGCCTTGTTGGGCAATCGACTGGACGTCATCGGCAGCGATCACGCGCCGCATACCTGGGCGGAAAAACAACGCCCCTACAGCCAGGCCCCCTCCGGTCTGCCGTTGGTGCAACACGCCCTGCCCGCTTTAATGGAACTGGTGATTGATGAAGTCCTGCCGATAACTACCCTCGTGGCCAAGACCAGTCACCGCGTGGCGGATCTGTTCGCCATTCCCGACCGCGGTTATCTGCGCGAAGGCTACTGGGCCGACCTCGTTCTGATCAAACCCGAGCCGGAAGGCGTGGCCATTTCCAGGCAGCCGGTCTTGTCGCAATGCGGCTGGACGCCCTTCGCCCGACAGCGTTTTCGCCACAGCGTCAGCACCACAATCGTATCGGGGCAAATTGCCTGGCACGACAAACGTCTTAATGACAACTGCCAGGGTTTACCCCTACGGTTTATGCGCTAACGCGCGTTTATTGCACTCGAGAGCACCCACATGATTCACATCACCCTGAGCGATGGTTCATTGCGTGAGTACGACCAACCGTTGTCGGTGTATGAATTCGCCGCGAGCATTGGCGCCGGGCTGGCCAAAGCGGCCGTGGCCGGTCGGGTGGACGGCGTTCTGGTGGATTGTGAATTCATGATCGAGGGCGACGCCCGCGTCAGCGTCGTCACGCCTCAAGAGCCCGATGGGCTGGAGATCTTGCGACGTTCCTGCGCATTGATGCTGGCGGTGGCTATCAAACAACTCTATCCAAAAGCGCAGTTGCAGAGCGGATCGGCGCTGGGTGATGGCTTCTTTTATGAGTTTGCGTTCGAGCGTCTGTTAAACCTGGTCGACCTTGCCGCCATCGAAGCGCGCATGAGGACGCTGGCAGCCACCAACCATTCGATCCGGCGCCGCAAGCCGTCCTTCGGATCGACGCCCGCGCAAAGGTCATTGCCCTACCTCTTTGGAGACTTCGAGTGTCTGTCAGTGGGCCCGCATGTTCCGGCCACCCGAGTGTTGCAGGCATTCACGCTCAATCACATCAGCGGCATTGCGCCGCAGCGGATCTACGGCACGTGCTGGTCCTGCCAACAGGAACTGGAAGACTGGCGGACGCCGCCGCACGTGATCATCGTCAGCATGGACGAGCGTCAGGCGGATTACGCACAGTCCGTGACCGAGGCCTTGCGCCGAACCGGCGTACGCGCTCGTGCGGACCTGCGCAACGAGAAAGTCCGCCACAAGATCCGCGAACACAGTCAGCAAGTGCCGTATCTGTTGGTGATTGGCGAGAAAGAAAAAGCAGGCGGGTTTGTCAGTGTGCGCAGCCGAACGGGGGAAGATTTCGGTCGGATGGCGGTTGAGGCGGTGTGTGACTGGCTGAGGTCGACTGGCATTTCGGATGTCTGAAGCGACGCCATCGCTAGCAGGCTAGCTCCCGCAGGATAAACACCATCCCTGTGGGAGCTAGCCTGCTAGCGAAGTTTTTAGGCCCGTGGCTTAACGGTCCCGCAATCCTGACCCAGCCACACCGCACGGGTATCGAGGCTACCCTTCTGCTGAATGCCGGTCGCATTGAACGTGCCGTTGACCTTGGTGGTGAACTCACGATCACTGAGGAAGGTGGCGACACCCGAACCCTGCGCTTTCGGACAACTGAAGCGGAATTTCCACTGATTGCCGCTGCGCTCAGTGATTTCCTGTTTGCAGCCCGATTGCGGATCCGTCAGCGGAATATTGTCTGACTTCACTTGCTCCGGCGTCAGACACGCCCGAATCCCTTTGCCGCCCATGGTGATGCCCTGCTTCTCCAGCTGCGCACGCTGTTCCGGGGTCATCTGGCCCTGCAACTGACCGAGGATCAACTGCAAGTCCGGCAGGTTCTGGTCATCGACCTTCATGTTGCTGGTGGTCAATTCCCACAAACCCGGCTGCAGCATCTGTGCCTGAGCGGCCACAGGAAGTGCCAAACCAAGAGCCACGGCCAAACCCAGCAGACGAACGTTCATCGAGTAACTCCTGATCAGTAGTGGCCGTTAGACGTCAGCCAATGGCTTCGGTTCATGGGCCAATTAAATAGCGACATTCTGCACGGAACATGGTCTGTTAAGCATTGAATCTTCAGGAGCAAGGCTGCCCCATGGATTACTTTGGACCGCACATTTTCGGCTACATGATTGCACTGCTTCATACGCTGGGCCTGATTGCAGCCATCCACGCCGTACTCACCGTCCGGACCGCCCAGGGATCCATCGCCTGGGCCCTGTCGTTGATCTTCATGCCTTACCTCACGCTTATTCCGTATCTGGTCTTCGGTCGCAGCACCTTCGATGGCTACATCAAGGCGCGGCGACAGGCCAACGAAGAGATGCGCAAGGCAATCTCCGAGCTCAACTGGCGTCCCTGGGTGGAAGAAGCGCTGACCGCTCGCGCTTCCAGTGCCTACGCGTCCTTGAGGGCCATGCCCAAACTGGGGCGAATGCCGTGCCTGGCGAACAACGAAGTGCGCTTGCTGATCAACGGCCAAGCCACCTTCGACGCGATTTTCGAAGCCATCGACAACGCGAAGGAAGCGGTGCTGATTCAATTCTTCATCATCCACGACGACCGCCTCGGCCAACGCCTGCAAACCCTGCTGCTGAAGAAAGCCGCCGAAGGCGTGGCGATCCACTTGCTGTACGACCGCATCGGCAGCCATTCCCTGCCCCACAGTTACGTGCAACCGTTGCGTGATGCCGGCGTCGAGGTCAAAGCCTTCGCCACCCGCAGCGGCTGGCTCAACCGCTTCCAGGTCAACTTCCGCAATCATCGCAAGATCGTCGTCGTCGACGGGATTCTGGGCTTCGTCGGCGGGCATAACGTCGGCGACGAATACATGGGCGAGAAACCACCGTTGGCGCCCTGGCGCGACACCCATGTCCGCGTACGCGGCCCGGTGGTCGCCTGTATGCAGGAGTCGTTTGCCGAGGACTGGTTCTGGGCAGCGCGATCGTTGCCACCGCTGATCCTGCCGGACGAGTATCCGGACGACGGAGTGCTCTGCCAACTACTCGCCAGCGGCCCGGCCGATTCCTACGAAACCTGTTCGTTGTTCTTCGTCGAATCCATCCATGCCGCGACAGAACGGGTATGGATCACCAGCCCCTACTTCATCCCCGACGAAGCCGTGTTCGCAGCGTTGCGACTGGCGGTGCTGCGCGGCGTGGATGTGCGGATACTGCTGCCTTCACGACCGGACCACCGAATCGTCTACGCCGCCTCAAGTCTCTATGCGTTCGAAGCCGTGCGCGCAGGCGTGCGAGTGTTCCGCTACCAGCCGGGGTTCCTGCATCAGAAGGTGGTATTGATCGACAGCGAAATCAGCGCCATTGGCAGCGCCAATATGGATAACCGTTCGTTCAGGCTTAATTTCGAAGTGATGCTGCTGACCGTCGACAGCGCATTTGCCGCCGAGGTAGAACAGATGCTCAACGATGACTTCGCCCAGGCCCACGAGATCGCCAAAGAAGAAAGCCGGGAGACCCGCCGCCTGCAACAGGTCGGCATGCGGATCGCCCGGCTTATTTCACCGATTCTCTAAAGGTAGATGTCGTCTCGCGTCCATGGCAGTTCATGGCTGCCATCAGCGTGGGCTTTCACCGCGAGGATCTGGTGCAGATTGATCCAGCCTCTGGCGAACGCGTAAGCGCATCCAGCCAGGTACAACCGCCAGATTCGCAGCGCCTGTTCCGGAACCAGTCTGGAAGCCGCCTCCAGATTGTCCTCCAGGCGTTCGCTCCAATGGTCCAGGGTGCGCGCGTAGTGCAGGCGCAGGCTCTCGACATCGACGATCTCCAGCCCCGCTTCGCTGATCTCGGCGGAAATCATCGACAGGTGCGGCAGCTCGCCGTTGGGGAAGACATACTTCTCGATGAAATCCCCGACACCGCGCCCCACCGGACGGCCATCAGTGTGCTTGGCGGTAATCCCGTGGTTCATCACCAGGCCGCCCTCTTTCACCGCGCCGAACAAGGTTTTGCAGTACTCGGCCAGGTTGGCGTGGCCGACGTGTTCGAACATGCCGACGCTGACCACTTTGTCGAAGCGCCCGTCCTGAGGCAGGTCGCGGTAGTCGAGCAGTTGCAGCTCGACCAGATCGTCCAGGCCTTCGGCGCTGACCCTTTCACGGGCCAGGGCCAGTTGCTCTTTACTGAGAGTAATCCCGAACACTTTTGCGCCGAACTCACGGGCCGCAAAGCGAGCCAGCCCTCCCCAACCGCACCCGACATCCAGCAGGTATTCACCGGGCTGCAGCCGCAGCTTGCGGCAGAGGTGGCGAAATTTGGCTTGCTGTGCTTGCTCCAGCGTTTCACTGCCGGTCTCGAAATAGGCGCAGGAATACGCCATGTCGCTGTCGAGCCACAGCTGATAAAACGCGTTGGAAAGGTCGTAGTGGTAGGAAATCGCCTTCGCGTCGGTTTCCTTGTCATGGGCAGTGCGCAATGGCTGACTGTCTTGGTCACCGAGCAATTTCTGGCTCCACTCATCACAGACGCGTATCACGTCGCTGATGGAACCTTCGAGCTCAAGTTTACCTTCGACAAACGCCGCTCCGAGCGCGTCCAGGCTTGGATGGGTGAACTGGGAAACCATTTGTGGGTCCTTGACCACAATCGTGACGCTGGGCGTCGGCCCCAGATTGAATTCATGGCCGTCCCAGAGTCGCAGGCGTAGCGGTAACTGCAGATTCTGTAAGGCCGGTGGAAGTTGCGCGAGCATGGAAAATCCCCCTTGTTTCAGACGTCTGATGTGAGGGTAGACCATCCTAGAAAAATAGCTGGCTATCGATTTAATAGCGTTTTTCTATAACTCGCGGCGCTGTAACCAGCCGTCGTGGGCGATGGTCCTTACCCTAGATGACTACGAACTTGAAGCGCAGTTCTAAAAAGTTAGTGTTGTCCTCATCTCCTTGGTTTAGAGCCTTTCAAGGCTCGTCTTTGATTTTCAACAATGGTTCCTGAAAGCGCAGCAGACGCCCCGCGTTTCCGAGCACCAGCAACGTACTAAGGTTATGCAGCAACGCCGCAATCATCGCCCCCGCCGCACCGAGCCAGCCGAATGCAGCGAAGGCAACAATCGCCAGGGTCCAGCCCAGGCCGATGATCACGTTGACCTGTAACGTCTGCCGACATTGGCGGCTCAACCGAACACAAGTTCCGAGGCGACGCAGGTCGCTGCCGATCAGCACAATGTCTGCCGACGCCAGCGCGATGTCCGCACCTCCGGCGCCCATGGCCACTCCAACGACGCCGGCCTTGAGTGCCAGCGAATCGTTGATGCCATCCCCCACCACCATCGGCCGGAAACCATTGTCGATCTCCGTCAGCACGCGGTTGAGTTTGTCCTCAGGCAAGGCCTGCGCTTCAACATCGCTGATGCCGACATCACGCGCCAGCGTGTGCGCGACGCTGTGCCGATCTCCAGTGAGCAGCAACTGGCGACCCAAACCCAACTCACGTAATTCGCTCAAGGCAAATCGCGCTTCAGGTTTGACGCTGTCGGCCAGCAACAGCCAGGCAAGGAATTCACCGTTGAGCGCCAACCCGGCAATCGGGCCGTCGTGTTCAGGAACGGCCGACGTGGCGATGTCCAATTGCGCGAACAACTCCGGGCGACCGAGTGCTGCCTCGCCCTGTTCCGTCATCGCCACCACGCCCAGCCCCTGGCGCTCGTGGATGTCCGAGAGCAGCAGAAAATGTTCCTGAGTGACCAGACCGGCGAGCGCACGACTGACCGGATGGCTGCTGGCCGAACCAAGACTGGCAGCGAGTTTCAGCACGTGGCTGCGGTCCTCCAGCGGGCTGTCGATGGACTGCAAGCGCAAGGTGCCAAACGTCAGGGTTCCGGTCTTGTCGACCACCAGCGACGTCAGGTCCGCCAACTCTTCCAGGAAGGCCGAGCTGCGGATCAGGATCCCGTGCCGCGCCGCCACCGCCACGCCGGCAATCGCCGTAGCCGGAGCCGATAACACCAACGCGCAAGGACACGCCGCCACCAGCACCGCGAGCATCGCCTGGGCATCGTTGGTGACAAACCAGGTCACCGCGGCCAACAGCAACACCAGCACCATGTAGCTGCCGGCGTAGCGTTCGAGCAAACGCGTGATCGGCGGCTTTGAACGCTCGGCGCTTTGCATCAGGGCGATGACTTTCCCGAGGGTCGACTCGCTGCCAGTGCGCATCACTTCGATGCGCAACAGACCGTCGAGGTTGATCGCCCCGCCAAAGACCTGCATACCAACGCCCGCCTCGATAGGCACCGACTCACCGGTGATGGATGCCGTGTCGAGGCTCGCCTGACCGGACAACACCCGACCATCGGCCGGCACCCGATCACCCGCTCTTACTTCGACAATGTCGCCGGTTTTAAGTGTGCCGTTGTCGACCTCGACGATGGCACCGTCCGCCTGAACCTTACGTGCGTGGCTACGGGTCAATTTGCCGAGGGCGCGAATCGCTTCCTGGGAACCGATCACACTGCGCTCTTCCAGTACGTGGCCGAAGATCATGATGATGGGTAGCAACGCGGCGGTCAGCAGATCACCCGTCGCCCAGGCGCCGAGCATGGCGAGGGCGATCAGCTGATCGGTGATCCCGTGCAAGCTTGGATACCGCAGGCTGTACCACGCCGAGCGCATCACCGGCACGGCCACCAGCAAGGAAGCAAAACCCAACAGCAATTGACTGACGCCCGTCTGTTCCGGAGACAGCCAGCGCCAGACCAAACCGAGGCTGAGCAAGCCAAGTGCGAGCATGGCCAGGGTCAATTGGCGTGCAGCGCTGCGTTGTTCAGCCGAGGACAACAGGCTCGGTGCGGCGGCGGTCTGGGCGGTCATTGCGTTGCTCCCTGAATGATCAGGCGGGTATCGTCTTTCGGGTTGACCGTCGTCACCGAACCGGCCTGACCGAGAATCTTCGGCATCTGCTCACGGTAAATGCGCAGCAACATTTGCGGGTCGGTACCCTGTTGTTGCGCCTTGGCCAGGCTCAACACCGTGGCCGTATCGGCCGAGGCTTTCGCCAGCCGCTCGCTCGCCTGGGCGTGGGCGACTTGTAGCGTTCGGTCGCCTTGTTCATTGGCTGTCTGGGTCAGTTTCTCAGCCTCAGTGCGTGCATTGGCGACGGCTTTGTCCGCTTGCTGGCTGGCGGTCAGCACCGCATTGAACGCATTCACCGCGGGACCGGGCAGACTCGATTGCACATCGACTCGTGCCACTTCGATGCCCAGTCCCTGCCCCGTTGCAGTCAGCTCGGCAAGACGTTGATTGATGCCTTGCACCAAGTCACCGCGCAGACGTTCGCGACGTTCGGCCGCCTGGTTATCGGTGCCGATAAGCTCCGGTCGAGCCACCAAAATGGTATCGAGGTCTCGCGCAGCGGTCAGTGCAACGGCGCTGCGAGTGACCAGCCGATCGAGTGCCGGCAGCACATGCTCGCCTTGAAGCACGAAGGCATAAGGTTCAGTGACCTTGTAGAAAACCCGCACATCCAGTTGCACCACGCCCGCATCACCGGTCAGCAAATAACCCGAGCCAGCAAGCGCATCGCTCAGCGGAGTCGCGAAAGACGCTAGTCGGTCGGCCTGCAACGCAGCATCACTGCGCAGCAGATTCTCCACCCGACGTTCGATCACCCGGTCGGCCGCCGGCAACAAAATCACTTGCTCAAAGGGGCGCGGCCACGCCAACAGCAACCCGGCATTCTGGATGCGATCCAGCGCACCGAAGTGCAGGACGACCGCCCGATTCTGTGGATCGATCTGCCGCACATTGGAGAATGCCCAAGCTAGCGCGGCGAGAATTGTCACGCCGTAAAGCGCCAGAAAAGCCAATCGCCCAGCCTGAATCCAGGGGCTACTTAACTCAAGTGTTCCACGTGGAACTAAATTCATGGCTGCGACCCGGGCTTATTGTCGAGGGTCGGTGGACCGTCAACCAACACCCGGAAAGGCGCGGCATCGGTGCGCAAAATCAGTTTGGTGCCCGGGGTGACGATCGTGCCCAAGGTGTCGAGGGAGCGCAGCAAGTTGTAAAGCTGCGGCGAACCGGCGTAGGCACGGCCATAAATCTGCGCGGCTTCAACGCGGGATTGAGCTTCGATATCAGCCGCTTTCACCGTCGCATCGGCTTGCACGATGCGCGCATCACGTTCGGCAGCGGATCGGATTTGCGCGGCTTCTCGTTTGCCGATCGCGGTGCGTTCAGTGGCAATTGTTTCACGCTCGGCACGCATGCGGTCGACTGTGGCGGTGAGCGTCACCGACGGCAGGGTCAAACGCTCGATGCCCACTTGCAGCACCCGAACCCCATACGTGGTCAGCAACTGCTGATCGATCTGCTGACGCAACTGCGCCTCGAAATCTGCGATGTGAACCTGATTGGCGTCGGTGTTCACCAGGTTGGCCAGATCGAAACTGCTCGCGGTGGTTTCCAGTGCAGACCCCACAAACGTACGAATCTGCCGCGCCGCTTCGTCCGGCTGATTCTGCACGGCTCGCATAAAACGCTGCACGTTATCCGGATCGCCCTGCACCTGCCACGCCACGTACGCCTGAACAATGATGCGCAAACCGTCGCGCGTACCCACATCCTGCAAACCGCTGGAGGTGGTCCGCAGGCGCAAGTCGACAGGAATGGCCGCTTCAAACGGTGCCGGCCAGCGCCAGCCAAGACCCGGCTCCAGCAACACCCGCGACGGATTGCCGAAGCGAGTGATCACCGTGGCCTCCCCCGAGCGCACTTGCACCAGACTCGCCGCCGCGATGGCAAATGCCACGAGCAATGCCGCCCAGCCCATGCGCCGCCACGGGAACGGGCCGGCTTCTTGTGGATCACCGTGATGATGGTGGTGGTGACCGTGGTGATGTCCGCCATGGCCGTGATCGTGGCCCGCGTGGTCGTCGTGATCGTGAGTGTGCGACTGGCTCAATTGGCAGCTCCTGGCTGAGCGCTATTGCGCGGCGACGCAGGATCGGCCGGCAGCGTGAAAGTACGTAGGTCGATGGTCGGCGCATTGCTGCTGCCGCCCAGGCGATGATCGAGAACCAGCAACTTGGCGTTGGTCAGGCCTTGGGTCAGTTGGCTGAAATACTGTTCCAGCACGAACGCCTGTCCGGCACTGGCATACGCTTTTTGCTCAGCGGTGAATTTCAGATCCGCCGCCTGAGCAGTGGAATTGATTTCATGCGCACTGGCTGTCGCTTGATCGCGAGCAATGCTGGCCTGCAATTGCGCCTGATTGGTCGCCTCCGCTGCCGCACCGCGCTCGCGGGAGATCAATGCCTGGGCACCAATCTGCGCCGCCTGAACACCGTGATAAGCGTTCGCCGCTCCGGCCGGCGGGTGAATGGCCTCAACCACCGTGGCGAGAATTTCCACGCCGCTGTCCAGTTTGTGCAAATCAGCCTGCACGGCGCGACCAATCTCTTCAGCCAGCCCTACCCTGTCTTCGCCGAGCAAACCATCGAGGGTCCGCGAGGCGAAGTCATGAACCAGAATCCGGCTGGCGGTGCTGCGAATCAGCGTCGGTACATCGGCGCTGTTGTACGTCGCGGCCAACGCCGCTTGATCGGTCAAACCGATGCGATAGACAAAACGCACGTCCATGTTGACGATTTGAAAGCTCTGTTTGTCGGCACGGCTGCTGGCGATGACCTGGGATTTATCGTTCACATGGCTGGCGTCCCACAAGCGATTGGCAATCGCCGGCGCCGGGCCTTCCGCAGGCTCCAGGACGACCGGCGCCGACGTTTCGCCAACGCTGGTCGCCAACTCATGAACCACGCCGTTTTCAACGCTCAACACCCGGCCCAAAGGCCACGGCAAACCGGCGTGCAATCCCGGGCCGAACACTTCCACCGGTTTGCCGAAACGCTCGTAGATGCCCCGCCCTTGCAGCGGTATTTCGTGAATGCCGGTGAGCGACCACCCGACGATTGCCACCACCGCCATCACCGGCAAAAACGCTCGGCGCATGTAGGTGAAGGCCCAAATTTGCCGCAGGTCGATGCCGAAGCGGTTATGCAGTTCGTGCTGCAACGCCAACAACGGTTGTGGCGGCCAACGCAGCATGTCGGCGACAAAACTACGCGCCAGCAACGTCGGTTCAAGTTGTTCACGGCGAGGACTGAACAGCGACAGGACCGCGCGCAGCAACAACTCGGCCGCGACCAGCCCTGGCAACAAGCCGATCAGCACCGCCAACCGCACCGGCCAGACCGAAGTTTCGCTGCCGAACAACAAACACAACGCGCTGAGCACCAGGCAAATGATTGCCACCCGGCTCATCTGCGCCAACTGCCCCGCTTCTGGCCATTGGGCGACGTTTTCCTGGGCGAGCTGACGCTCAAGCACCAGCAAACCGAAGGCCAGCAATAACGACAGCGCGGCGCCGACGCTCGCCGACAGGCCCAACGCAGCGGGCGGCAACGCGAGGCTCCAGAACTGACTGATGCTGAAGATCGTCAACAGCGCCCAGCCGGCGAGCCAGAGCGTCGGTGCGCCGATCTGCCCGAGCATGCGCACCCAGCGCTGACTGAGTCGCTCCAGCAATCGATCATACCAGCCTTCCGGGGCAACGGTGTCGTCCGCCACCACCACCGGCGGCGGCGGACTCATTGCCCGAGCACGCCACTGAGTCACCCACCACGCCGATTGCAGAGCGGCAATCAGCACCAGCAAACCGGCACTCTGACTGACCAGCAACGGAGCCCACAGCGACAGCGGCGCAAACAGCCCGACGAAAAACGCCAGCACCAGACCGACCGCCGCCAAGGCGCTCAGGCCGATGGCGAACTGACGCAATCGCCGCCCTTGAAAAACCGCCTGCTGAAAGCGCAGCAGCCCTGCTACCTGCGTTCCATCGACTTCGAGATCGACTTGCATACCACCCCAGTACTTATCATTGGCCACATCGCAATTCGTTACGATATAACGAAAGCAGTGAAATTTTTGTACTAATTCGCTCTATCTAAAGACGCTCAACCTGTCGCCTTGCTGAAGCCTTGACCGAAATAGCCATAAACGCACATATTACGTTCGTAATTTTAATCAAAGGCTACGGTTACCCAGCCCACTTCCCTTTCAGTCCAGGAGTACATCCATGAGCACTTATGACGTCGTGATTCTGGGCGGTGGCCCCGGCGGTTACAACGCAGCAATCCGTGCAGGTCAGCTAGGGCTGAAAGCAGCGTGCGTGGAAGGCCGGGCGACGCTCGGCGGGACCTGCCTTAATGTCGGTTGCATGCCATCCAAGGCGCTTTTGCATGCCTCGGAACTCTACGACGCGGCCATGGGCACGGAATTCGCCAACCTGGGGATCGAGGTCAAACCGACCCTCAACCTTGCCCAGATGATGAAGCAGAAAGATGAAAGCGTGACCGGGCTGACCAAGGGCATCGAATTTCTGTTTCGCAAAAACAAAGTCGACTGGATCAAAGGCTGGGGCCACATCGACGGGCCGGGCAAAGTGACGGTGACCGACAGCCAGGGTGGCAAGACCGAACTGAGTGCCAAGGACATCATCATCGCCACCGGCTCCGAGCCCACTCCCCTGCCAGGCGTCGAGATCGATAACAAACGCATCCTCGATTCCACCGGCGCGCTGTCACTGGCCGAAGTGCCGAAGCACCTGGTGGTGATCGGTGCCGGTGTAATCGGCCTGGAACTGGGCTCGGTGTGGCGACGCCTCGGCGCTCAAGTGACCGTTGTCGAATTTCTCGACCGGATCTGCCCCGGGGTGGACGGTGAAGCAGGCAAAACCCTGCAGCGCTCGCTGAGCAAACAGGGGATCAGCTTCAAGTTGAGCTCGAAAGTGACCAGCGCCACGACCTCGGCAAATGGCGTTCAGCTCAGCGTTGAACCGGCGGCTGGCGGTACCGCCGAGTTGCTCGAAGCCGATTACGTGCTGGTTTCTATCGGGCGTAGGCCTTACACCGAAGGTCTGGGTCTGGAAAACGTCGGCCTCAGCACCGACAAACGCGGCATGCTCGCCAACAAGGGTCACCGCACTGAAGCGGCTGGCGTATGGGTGATCGGCGACGTTACCTCCGGGCCGATGCTCGCGCACAAGGCCGAGGATGAAGCCATGGCCTGCATCGAGCAGATCGTCGGCAAGGCGGGCGAGGTCAACTACGACCTGATCCCCAACGTCATTTACACCAAGCCTGAACTGGCCAGCGTCGGCAAGACTGAAGAACAGCTCAAGGATGAAGGTCGGGCGTACAAAGTTGGCAAGTTTCCCTTCACCGCCAACAGCCGGGCGAAGATCAACCACGAGACCGAAGGCTTCGCCAAAGTGCTGGCCGATGAGCGCACCGACGAGATTCTCGGCGTACACCTTGTGGGGCCGAGTGTCAGTGAAATGATTGGCGAGTATTGCGTGGCAATGGAATTCAGCGCTTCGGCGGAAGACATTGCGCTGACGTGCCATCCGCATCCGACGCGGTCCGAGGCATTGCGTCAGGCGGCGATGAATGTTGAGGGGATGGCGACGCAGATGTAAGCCTTAGAGTGATGGAGTCTGGACTATCGCTATCGCGAGCAGGCTCACTCCCACACTGGTTTTGTGAACGCCACAAATCCCCTGTGGGAGTGAGCCTGCTCGCGATGCGGTCAACTCGGTCTCAACCTGGTAGATGCCCCAACGGCAACGCCCCCGGTGTCTTCACCGTGTGAATCGCAAAGTTGCTGCGGATGTCACTCACCCCCGGCAATTTCAGCAATCGCTCCGTAAGAAAACGGTCATATCCGCGCAAATCCGGTACCACCACTTGCAACAGAAAATCCGATTCCCCTGATACCAGAAACGCCGAAACCACCTCCGGCAGTGCCGTCACGGCCTGGCGAAAGGCTTCGGCCTGTTCATCGTTGTGGCGCTCCACTTTGACCCCGACAAACACCGTCAGCCCAAGCCCCACTTCATCCCGATCAAGATTGGCCTGATAACCGCGAATCACGCCGGCCTCCTCCAGCATCCGCACCCGGCGCAAACACGGCGAAGCGGACAAACCGATCTCATCGGCCAATTGCACATTGCTCAGGCGACCGTCCCGTTGCAGGGCTGCGAGAATCTTGCGGTCGTAGGCGTCCAGTTTCATGGTTTGGCAGATCCTGATGGTTTGATCGTGACGAAGTGGCAGGTTATGCCAAATATCGATCATTTAGAAGCTGACTACGCAAGCACATGCCGCACCCTTCTACCCTAGACTGGCGCTACCGAATCGACAACGAATGGGGTGCAACGTGGAAGGACTCTGGCTGTTTTTCATGGCGCTGGCGGTGGTGTATCTGTTGCCCGGCCCGGACATGATCCTGCTGCTGCAGACCGGCGCCCGTCAGGGCAAAGGCGCGGCATTGGCGACGGCGGTGGGTCTGGGCATTGCTCGTGGTTGTCATGTGGCGTTGGCCGCGTTGGGGCTGGCTGCGTTGTTCAAAGCCGCGCCGTGGACCTTCGACGTGGTGCGCCTGGCGGGGGCCGCGTACCTGCTGTGGATCGGCATTCAGTGCCTGCGAACCACGATGTTGCCGAACCTGAATGGCAGCGACGCCGCCCTCGAAAAACCTCGCTGGCAGGACGCGATCCAGCGTGGCTTGCTGACCAACCTGCTCAACCCCAAGGCGTTGCTGTTCTGCTCGGTGTTGCTGCCGCAGTTCATCAACCCTCACGCCGGACCGGTACTCGCGCAGTTTGCGGTATTGGGCGTGCTGCTGGTCGGCGTCGGTTTGCTGTTCGACAGCGCCTACGCCTTGACCGGCGCTGCACTGGGCCGCTGGCTGCAACGCAGTCCTTCGGCCCAGCGCCTGCAACAGTGGTTGTTCGGCAGCCTGTTGATCGGTTTTGCCGTGCGGCTGGCCTTTGTTCAACAGGCCTGAACCTTATTGCGCCTTACGACGGCGGCGCCGGTTGATCAACAACAGCGCCGCTGCCGCCACCGCAATGACCCCGCCGATCTGCAACGGCCACTTGTACGGCCGCAGCGCCGAACGTGTGGCATCAGTCGCCTGGGTCACATAACGTTTGCTGGCATTCTCGAAGTCGGGATACGGGCATTGGTGGCCGAAATCCACCGCCCAATCCACGTAGGGGCCCTCTTTGACGTAGCGCTGGTACAGCGCACTTTGGTCTTCAAGGCTGCTGTTCCACCCCGCCGCCGAACACAACACCGCCGCAAAGGCCTGGCTGGTGTGAGGCAGGTTATCGGCGGCGCGGTTGGCCAAGGCCGTCGCGACGAATCGATAGTGATAGCGCTCGTCGGGCTTCGCGGCGCTGGCTTGCTGGCGCTGGACTTCACCTTCGGCCACCAATGGGCCAACCTTCAGCTCAGCCGTCTCCAGACTGTAATTGCCGCCAAACGTGGCGTAGTCCGGGGCCATTTCATAACCGAGAATGTCCATGCCCCACTCGCGTGCCGTCCAGGCTGCGTTGAACAGAGCAGACGCACGTTTCGTCGGCCACCAAGCCGCATCGGCCAACTGCCGCTGTTGCGCATACAACCGGGCTTTTTTTTGTAGATCGGGATTGTCGAAATACGCCAGCGCTTCGTCGTAGCGCTCTTCGCGCAGCAACCGCCGTCCGAGCAAATTGCGCAGCTGTGCCGCCACCGGCAACGGCACGTAGTTGTCACGATCCTGCTGGCTCAGCACTGGCGGCGCCGGCACCTGGGTGTCGACGTAATGCTTGAGCTCATCGACGGTCAGCACACGCTCGGCGACGGTCGCGGCATCGAACCAATAGATGCTTTGGCTGCGATAGAGCTGATCGAACGCTTGCAGATAATCGCCGCGTTGCAGCGCCAGGATCGCACTTTCACCCTCAACCCGGCACTTGGGCTGCAGGCTTTCGAAATCGTAATCCGGCGTGCGTCGCTCGCCCCACGACTCGTTCTGCGGGAAGGCCTGGGCTGCCTTGGCATACGCCGCAGCCGCTGCGTTTTTGTCGCCCTCACGCAGCGCCAGTTTCGCCCGCAGCCACCACGCCAGGCCGCCGTCCCCGGCGTGTTCAAGGAACGCCTTGGCGCTGGTGTAATCGCCCTGTTGATAATTCATCGCCGCCAACCGGTCAGCGTTATCCAGACTGCCGCGCGTGCTGCTTTGCAGCAGTTTGATCAGTTTCAGTTCGTTCGGCGGCTGATCACCGAATGACCAGCCCAAGCGACTGATCAGCGACGCCGTCACCAGTTGCTGCACCGGTTTGCCCTTGAGCAACTCGGTCAACTGATCTTCAGGCATCGCCAGCAGATCCGCCATCAACAGCTTCAGCGAGGTGTAACCCACCGCCGAGCCGTGACGATTTTGCGTGGCGTACAGGTTGATGGCGCTGTTCCAATCGCCAGCGGTGCGCGCCACGCGGGCTTCTTCGCCGAGGCTGGCGACACCCAGCTCCAGCGGGTCGCTGAAGCCGTCGATGCTCAGCTGACGGGTCTGCTCAAAAGCCTTTCGCGACTGCCCCAGCAGGTCGGGCGTTGCGTCTGCTTCGGCGCTCATGGCAAACAGCGCCCGACCCAGCGAATACGCTGCCCAGGTGCTGCGCAAGGCGCGTTGATCCGCCGGCAGCGCCAGCACTTTCTGGAAGTATTCGGCGGCCAGTGCGTGATCACCGGCGTTGAACGCCACGGCACCCGCCAGATAAAACCGAAGCTCGGCAGGCAGGCTCGCGCCGTCGATGTCAACTTGATGGGCATCGGTCAGCGCGCGCAGTTGTTTGGCCAGCGCTTGCTGCTCCACCGTCAAACCGGCCTGCTCGGCCTTGTCCCGCTGCGCTGCGTAGTCGGTCGCCTCCATGCTGTAAGGGGACGCCTCGACGTTCTTGAGCCCTGCGATCATGTGCCCGAGGCGGTTGATCTCGAACTGGAAGTTGCCTTCCGGCAGCTCCGCCAGCGATTGGGCGCGGTTGTCCAGCAAGCGCATCGGGAAGTCCGGCCCACAGGCGAGCGCCGAACCCAGCGGCAGGCTGAGGCTCAGGCAAAGCAAATGGCGGGGCCAGTTACGGGTGAACATTCGAACCTCCTTGATCAATGTGTGCGCAGCGTGCCCAACCGATGGCGCGCTGCTCGCCGGCCGGTATCCGGCCGTCGCGCAGGCGGGTGAAGGTAAGCAGATCCGGGCTTTGTTGCAACGCATAACCGGCCAGCGCATCGGCGCCCTCGCAGCCCCGGACCGCCAGCGTTACGCGTTCGGGCCAGGCGCTGTCGAGGTTGCCTTGATTGTTGACGCTGATGTCATAGAGGTGGTCTTGCGCGATGAGTTTCACACTCAAGCGACTGTCGAGGGAATCTCCGCGAGCGACGGCCCTCAGCGTGTTCAGGCTCCAGGCTCGACGATCACCCGCCAGCGGCAGGCGAAACCAGATCAGGCCGACCAGATGCGCCGGTGGATCGGCACGCAGTTCGGCGGCGAGTGTGCTCAGCTGCAAGGGGTCTGCCAGCAATTCCCGACGTTTGCCGGTGCGCTCGATGGGCACTTCGCTTTCAATGACGGGCGCACCACTGGCCCCCGGTAACAGGGCCACGCCATAGGCCGGCAGCGCCAGGTAAAAGGGTTTCGAGGTGATGCGGCTCCAGGCCTTGGCCCATTGCCTGGCTTGGTCCGGATCAAACAGACCACGACGCGGATCGCTGACCGCATGCACCTGCAGTACGCTGCTGTCGACAGTCGCCAGGAGCGCCGGCAACTCGGGGCTGTCGAGCCAGGCCGGCAATGCGGTGATGCTTAACGGCAACGAAGTGGGCAAAGCCGCGCGCAGGTGCGTGAGAAATTCGCGGTAAGTCGGTAGCCGGGCGCTGCCGGCATCGTGGTCGATTTCCACACCGGAGAGCGTCAGCCCCTGCCCTTGCCAATCGCTGAGCACTTGCTGGATTTGCAATGTGACGTCGCCCTGATCCAGCGCCTTGAGTTGGCCATCAAGACGAATCACCGCAATCAGCGGTCGGCCATCACGTTTGAGCAGCGCCGGATCGACCCGCGCCCGGCTCCAGCCCGCCAGGGGAAAAGCCTGCAAGGCCAGCACCCGCAAAGTGGAGAAGTCATCGCGACTGTCTTGCAGCGCGGCGTCATGGGCCGACGTCCATTGGCGTTGCCACACATAGAGTTGCTGATCGAGCGCTGGCACGTCCTTTTGCTCGCAACCGCTGAGCAGCACCAGCGCGGCAAGCACCGCCGCCAGTCGAACAAAAAAATCCATGAATCCCCTTCTCTGTAGCAGCTGCCGAGCAACGCGAGGCTGCGTTCGGCTGCGTAGCAGTCGTGAAACCAGAATGCACGATTTACCTGAAAAACCGCGGCGCCCGATTTTACGACTGCTTCGCAGCCGAACGCAGCCTCGCGCTGCTCGGCAGCTGCTACAGAGAGTGCCTAGACCAAAGGCTTACGGGCAATGATCACCTGACTTTTCGCCACAACCCCGTCCAGCGCCTGCTTGATCTGCGCACCCCGCGGCGATGCCAGGATGGCCTGCCACGTGTCGGCCCAGTGGTTGAGCAACGGGTGGTCGGGATTGCTGAAATCGACCTTGGCTTCCCAGAACAACAGCATCCACATCGACCAGTAAAACCCGTACTGGCTGTGACTGAGTACTTCCAGGCCGGCGTCGCTGACCATCGCCTTGAACTGCTCATCGCTGATGATGCGAATGTGGTTAGGCTTCTGGAAATACTCGGGCGCGGCGATGTCTTTTTGCAGGTCTTCGGAGCTTGGGTGCGGGACGCTGAGCAAATACAACGCGCCCGGTTTGCCGACACGAACCAATTCATCGAGGAATTGCGCCGGATCGTCCACGTGTTCGATGACTTCGGTGGACACCACGCGGGTGGCCGTTGCATCGGCAATCGGCAGCGGATTGCAGTCGGTGACGTGGCACTCGACCTCGCGCGCCGGCGTGTCGCTCAGGCGCTGGCGGGTGGCTTCGACCTTGGCCGCGTCGATGTCGGCGATGATGATCTTCGCCCCGCGCATGCCGCAGAAATGCACGTTGCCGCCGTCACCACAGCCCACGTCCAGCAACGTGTCCTCGGCAGTGACCGGGAACCCGGTGAACAGCTCGCCGGTTTGCTGATTGAACCAGCCACTGAGCATCGCGTCGTGCAGGCCGAGCATGTACGGATCGACCTTCTCGACCTTGTCCGCCACAGGCGCCACGGGAGCGGGCGTACCCGCCGTGAGTTTCTTCAAAAGGCTCAGCATGAGGTAGCTCCAGAGGTTTGGGCGGCTGTTCGGGACGTGCCCAGGCGTTTGACCAGCGAGGCGCCGCGGTTGCGCATGGGCATTTCGATAAAGCGGAAGTTGAGTTCGCTCAACAAGGCGATCAAGCCGCCAGCAATTATCAACGTCAGGATCGGATGGCCGCCCGGATTGGGCAGACCGGCGCCCTGCAAGCGGAAGGTGAATTCGCGCACCAGCAAATACGCCGGAATGTGGATCAGGTAGATCCCGTAGGAACGACTGCCGACCCACGTCATCAGGTCTTTGAACACGCCCCGTGGCAACAGGTAATCGCGATTGTAAGAAGCGATCCACACCAGTACGGCGCACAACACGGCAATCGCGCCGATACGGTAATTAGTGAAAGTGAAGCGATCCGTCGCCATGAAACTGAGCACCAGCGACAGCGCGACCAGCGCCGTCACACCGGCCCATGGGCGGCGCAAAAACGTCGGTTCCCAGCGCAGGTATGAGGGTTGCACACTCCACATTGCCAACAGGATGCCGAGTGCCAGGGCATCGGTGCGAACCACCATCAGGATCGGCGTGCGCAATGTGAATAACTGCACCGCGACCAGCGCCAGCAAGGCCCAGACCAGGTGCTTGCGACAGATCAGAATCAGCAGCGGAAACAGCAGGTAGAACTGCTCCTCCAGCGACAGGCTCCAGTACACGAAACTGGTGCCGTACTCGTAGTTATAGAAGCTGTCGGCGAAGCGGAAGTTGGCATATTGAGCGACCCCGGCCAGGGTCGCTTGCAGGTTGGCGTGCAGCGTCCCGAACGCCCCGGAGCGATTGAGAAAAAGGCAGCCCAGCAACATTAGCGCCAGCCACAACCACGCCGACGGCAACAGTCGAAATGCCCGCCGCAGCCAGAAGTTGCGCGTCTGCTGCCAGTACTCCTGACGTGTGCTGCAACCCTGCAACGCCGGGATCAAACTGCGTGCGATGACAAAACCGGAGATCGCAAAAAACAGATCCACGCCCCACCACGGCTGACCCCACGCGGTGATGGCTTGCAACAGCGGCACCGGGGCCGCAAACAGGCTGTCTTGCAGGTGATGGAACAACACGCCGAGCACCGCAATGCCGCGCAGCAACTCGATGTCCATGATCCGTCGGTCGTTACTCATGTCGTCCTCCTGGACGCTGCTCCGTTATCCACCCGATTCCATCCTGCGCGGATCATGCTTCGGGGCTCTCCAAAGCGACGCGGGGTTCAAGGAGCTGCGCGAAAAAGGCTTTCAGTCGTTGCTCGGCGATGGCCTGGCTGCAGAATTTTTCCAGGCTGGCTACCGAGTGCGCGGACATCTGCGAATAACGCCCGGCATCGTTTTTGGCGACGTCATAGCTGGCCTGATAAGCGCGGCACAACGACGCCCAGTTGGTGACGTAACGCAGGGTTCGGAACGCCCGGCGCGGGTCATGGGGCCAGGCTGTCAGCTCGTCGGTGGAGTCGATCAGGAACGCATTATCGGCATCCAGGTAATCGATCATCGCTGTGGTGCGTGGCGCCACCGCCGGTTTGCCGCAGGACATGAATTCCATCAGCGGCAGGCACTGGCCTTCACCGTAGGACGTATTCACGACGTAGCTGGTCGCCTGCACCAGTTGCTCGTAATCCGCATCCGCGAGGTAGCCGTAAATCAGCACGATGCGGCAGCGATAAGACTGGTTTTTGTACAAATGATGAAGGATGTCGGTCAGCGCTGCTTCGGCGTCGTGGTGGGTCAGTTTGAGTACCAGCGTCGCGTCATCCACCTCGCGGAACGTCACGCAGAAGGCACTGAGCATGTCTTCCCAATTCTTGCGCCCGTCACCCGGGTTGAACACCGAGGTGTAGATCACGCCGTCGAGCACCAGCTCGTGCTCACGGGGCGGTGCTTCAAAATCGATCCCCTCGCCCTCTCGCAACTGCGCCGGCCCAAAGGCCCGCAGGTCGAGCGTGCGGCTGTCCGCTACCAGGCCTTTGATCTTCAGATGCACCTGGCTGGCCAGCGGTTGACGTTGCAACTGCGCGCCCCGCGCCGAGAATCGGTCCCATACCGGCGCCGGCACCGCGACGATCGGATAGTCGGCACCCATCGCCTCGCGCACCGCGTTAACGGTGTAGCCGGAATGGGTAATCGCCGCGCCTGAAGCACGCAAAACCGTGCGCCAGTCATTGCGCGGCTCACCGGCGAAGGGTTCGTTGGGAATGGTGCTGAATTCCCACGCGAACACCGGCAAGGTCGGACAGGCGAAATGTACGGGCGTGCAATGCGGCGGCGAGAACGACAGGAACACGCAGTCTTCACCACGGGACAGCGCATCGAGGTAAAAGGCATCGACTTCGGTCTGCGGGTCGCTGACTTCCACCACGCGCCCAAGGCGTTCCAGCACCGGCCGGTACTCCTTGAGCACGAAGTAATAGCTGTACTCCGAACGGCCGAGGTTCTGGGCAATCGTGTGCTGGTTGGTTTCCGAATGAATGATGATCAGCATGAGGCGTTATCCGTCACGGCGGCTGCCGGCAAAGCCTGCGGCGTCAGCCCGAAAAAATCCGCCAGGCGCTTCTGCACCGGGGCGAAGGCGCAGTAGTCGTGCATGCGCTCGACCGCGTCGCGAGACATGCGCTGGTATTCCAGCGGTTGCTCCTTGGCCATCCGGTAGCTGTTTTCGTAGGCGATTTTCAGCGAACCCCAGTCCGGCCGGTAACGCAGGGTCCGGTAGATGATCCGGGTGTCCTGCGGCCAGATGGTCAGCTCTTCGCTGGACTTGACCACAAACGCCACACGCTCATCGATGTAATCCTCCATGGCGGTGTGGTCCGGGGCGATCACCGGTTTGCCGCTGGCCATGAACTCCATCAACGGCAGGCACAGCCCCTCGCAGCGCGATGCATTGACGTAAAAACTGGCCGCTTCGTACAGCCGGCTGTATTGCGGATCGTCCAGGTAGCCGTGCATCACCACCACCCGACAGGCGAACGGCGACAGTTGCGCGAGCAAGGTCATCAGCTCGTCGTAGTAGGACGACAGATCGCTCTGGGTAATCTTCAGCACCAGCGTGGCGTCATCCGTTTCGCGGAAAGCCCAGCAGAAGGCGGTGATCAGTTGATGCCAGTTCTTGCGGCCGTCACGTGGATTGAACACCGTGACGTAAACCACGCCGTCAACCTGAGTCTCGACCTGGGCGGTGGTGTCCGGCCATTGGCGCGGTTCAGGCTCGTGCACGGCCATCGTCTGCGGGCCAGCGATGGCCGGCAAAAATCCGGCAAGCCGTTCATGGGCGGTCTCTGAAAGAAGGTCGCGAATGCCTTCCCAATACCACTGGCTCAGAAAGTGCGTGCGATGCACCGGGACGGGCAGGGTTTTGCCCATGTCCCGGCGCCACATGTGCAGGTAGTGGCGAGCAATGACGAAACGGCGTTTCAAGGTCAGCGGCGGTGGCTTCGCTGCTTCCGCTGCAGCCTCTCGCGCGGCAATTTCTTCGGCCGTAGGCACGACAGGGATCAGTGCGTCGGCGCTGAGCCCGAGGGTACGAGTGTCGAAAATGCAGCCCTTGATCTCCAGTGTCGAACCGGCATTGACCGGGACGCTGGTGTGGCTGCTGCGGATGGCGGCGAAGTTTTCCCACACCGGTGTGGGCAAAACCAGCACGGGGAAGTCTTCGCCCATGGCCCGCCGAATTGCCCGGGCGGTGTGGCTGGAAAGCGTGATGACCCGGCCCTGGCGCGCCAGCATCCGCGTCCAGTCCTGGCGCGGGTCGTTGTCCCACTGTTCATCAGGAATCGAGTCGAATTCCCAGGCCACCACGCAGATCGTCGGGCATTCAAGGTCGTTCGGGGTTTTCTGCGGCGGGGTGAATGACAGGAACAGGCTGTCTTCGCCGGAGGCCAACAATTGTCGATAAAGAGGATCGACCTCGGCGGTGGAGGACACCACATGCACCCGCCCGAGGCTTTCGAGCACCGGGCGATACGCCTTGAGCACGAAGTAATAACTGTATTCAGGACGACCGAGGCTCTGGCTGATGGAGCTGTCGTTGACGTCCGAGTAAAGAATGAAATTCATGGCATCCCACGATGAAACCGCCATCCCGGCAGCCTCACTCTATGACGGCAAAGCCACGGATCGACCCGGGGGTTGCCGGTCGTCGTCCATCGTCTTCTTGCCCGTCTACGTTCTTGTTTTAATGGTCAGCTTCGCGGGGTGTGAATACCACCCGGCCGAACCCTGGGTAATCGTGACGAGGGGCATTCTAAACACATCCGCTGAGGATTCGTGAACCGCCCGGCGAGAATAAATCGGGCTACGCTAACGAGAACTGACCGGTCACGGTGGGACCTGTTGAAATTGCCGCGCAATTGGCACAGATTGGCTACCAAACAACTACAACAAACGTTTCGCCTGTCTTTCGACCAAGGAATCCACCCGGTCTGTCAGACATCTCCATAAAGCCTGTGGGGAATGGACGAAATGCATGACCAAGGGGCCGCTGTTTGAAAAAGCGTCTGTTCGTTACGGGTCTCAGTGGATTCGTAGGACAACACATCCAATCTCGCCTGAAGGCTGATGCCTCGGAATGGGAGCTTCTGCCTGTCGCCTCCCGCTACGATCTCGGTGAGCCCGGCACCCTCGACGGCCTCTGGCCCGAGATGCCCGACGCAGTCATTCACCTGGCCGGCCAGACCTTCGTTCCCGAAGCCTTCCGCGACCCGGCACGCACGCTGAACATCAACCTGCTCGGCACCTTGAACCTGCTTCAGGCACTCAAGGCACGCGGCTTCAGCGGGACCTTCCTGTATGTCAGCTCCGGCGATGTCTATGGCCAGGTGACCGAATCACACCTGCCGATTACCGAGCTTCAGCCACCCTGCCCGCGCAATCCCTATGCCGTGAGTAAACTGTCGGCCGAGTTCCTGAGCCTGCAATGGGGCTTGAGCGAAGGCTGGCCGGTATTGGTCGCGCGCCCGTTCAACCACATCGGCACCGGTCAGAAAGACAGCTTCGTCATCGCCAGCGCCGCACGGCAAATCAACCGCATCAAACAAGGCCTGCAAGCCCCGCAACTAGAAGTCGGTGACATCGATGTCACACGTGATTTCCTGGATGTGGGCGACGTGGTGTCGGCCTATCTGGCGCTGCTGGAAAAGGGCACGCCGGGGCAGGTGTACAACATTTGCTCGGGGCGCGAGCAGAGCATCCGCAGTCTGATCGAACAACTGGGGGACCTCGCCCAGGTCGACATGCAATTGATTCAGGATCCGGCGCGTCTTCGCCGCGCGGATCAGCGTCGCGTTTGTGGCAGCCATGCCAAGCTTGCCCAGACCACAGGATGGACGCCTGAAATCACAACACAACAATCCCTGCGGGCGATCCTGTCCGACTGGGAGAAACGAGTAAAAGAAGAATGACAAAAAGTGCATTGATCACGGGGATCACCGGTCAGGACGGCGCGTATCTGGCCAAACTGCTGCTCGACAAGGGCTACAAGGTCCACGGCCTGGTGGCACGGCGCAGCAGCGATGCGCGCTGGCGCCTGCGCGAGATGGGGGTCGAGGGCGACATCGTTTACCTGGACGGCGACATGGCCGATGCCTGCTCGGTGCAGCGCGCGGTGATCAAATCCGCCCCGGACGAAATCTACAACCTGGCGGCACAAAGCTTTGTCGCGGCCTCCTGGGATCAACCGGTCACCACCGGCATCGTCGATGGGTTGGGCGTGACGCATCTGCTCGAAGCGATCCGCCAGTTCAGTCCGCACACGCGTTTTTATCAGGCGTCGACCAGCGAAATGTTTGGCCTGATCCAGGCCGAGCAACAGGACGAGAACACGCCGTTCTACCCGCGCAGCCCTTACGGCGTGGCCAAGCTGTACGGCCACTGGATCACCGTGAACTACCGCGAAAGCTTCAACCTGCACGCCAGCAGCGGCATCCTGTTCAACCACGAATCGCCCCTGCGCGGTATCGAGTTCGTGACCCGCAAAGTGACCGACGCCGCCGCCCGCATCAAGCAGGGCAAACAGCAGGAGCTGAGCCTGGGCAACATCGACGCCAAACGCGACTGGGGGTTTGCCGGCGACTACGTCGAAGCCATGTGGCTGATGCTGCAACAGGACAAGCCTGACGACTTCGTGGTCGCCACCGGCGTGACCACCACCGTGCGCGAGATGTGCCGCATCGCCTTCGACCACGTGGGCCTGAACTACCGCGACTTCGTCAAGATCGACCCGGCGTTCTTCCGCCCGGCCGAAGTCGAAGTGCTGCTCGGTAACCCGGCCAAAGCCCAGCGTGTATTGGGCTGGAAGCCAAAAACCGATCTGGATACCTTGATCCGCATGATGATGGATGCGGACATGAAACGCGTTGCCAAGGAGTAGGCCATGCTGATTCCTGTGATTCTCTCCGGCGGTGCCGGTACTCGCTTGTGGCCGGTGTCCCGCGAGGGCCATCCCAAGCCGTTCATGACCCTGCCCGACGGTCAGTCGCTGCTGGGCAAGACCTATCGGCGTGCGGCCGGTTTGCTCGATGGCTGGGGCGATATCGTCACGGTGACCAACCGCGACTACTACTTCCAGAGCAAGGATCACTATCAGGAGGCGCAGCTAAGTCGCCATCGCGGGCACTTTCTACTTGAGCCGACAGGCCGCAATACGGCCCCGGCCATCGCGGCCGCGGCCCTGTCGCTGCAAGCCTTGCACGGCGATGAAGCGATCATGGTGGTGATGCCCGCCGACCATTTGATCCTCAACGAAGACGCTTTGAAAACGGCGGTCGAACACGCCGTGGCACTGGCCAAGGATGGATTCCTGGTGACATTCGGCGTGGTGCCGACTGCCCCGGAAACCGGTTTCGGCTACATCGAGACCGGCGCGGCGCTGGATGGAAAAGGCGCCACGAAGGTGCAGCGCTTCGTTGAAAAACCGGATCTGCAAACCGCCACCCATTACCTGGAAAGCGGCAAATTCCTGTGGAACTCGGGAATGTTCTGCTTCTCGGTCGCGACCGTGCTGGCCGAATTGCAGATTCATGCCCCCGAACTGCTGGAGCAGACGCAAACCTGCATGGCGCAAAGCGCCCCCGTGGAAACGGCCGGGTGCCTGCAACAGGAATTGTCCCCGTCGTTGTTTGCCGAGATCACGGATATTTCCATCGACTACGCCTTGATGGAACGCTCCGACAAAGTGGTCGTGGTGCCCGCCGGTTTCGACTGGAGCGACATCGGCTCCTGGAGCGCGGTGGCCGCGCTGGTGCCGGCGGACGCGCAAAACAACCGTGCCAGCGGTGACGCGGTGTTCATCGACAGCCACAACAATTTTGTCCAGAGTGAAGACCGGCTCGTGGCGGCGGTGGGTGTGGATAACTTGATCATCATCGACACCGCCGACGCGGTGCTGGTGGCCCACGCCGATCGTGCGCAGGATGTGCGCCGGGTGGCCAAGCAGCTCAAGGATAAAAAGCACGAGGCCTATCGCCTGCACCGCACGGTCAGCCGACCTTGGGGCACCTACACCGTGCTCGAGGAAGGCCCGCGCTTCAAGATCAAGCGCATCGTGGTCAAGCCCGGCGCCAAGCTGTCGCTGCAAATGCACCACCACCGCAATGAACACTGGGTGGTCGTCGAAGGCATGGCCAAGGTCACCAACAACGGCACCGGCACCCACCTGGTGGCCAAGAACGAATCGACCTTCATTGCCGCCGGTCACAAGCATCGCCTGGAAAACCCGGGCGTGATCGACCTGGTGATCATTGAAGTGCAAAGCGGCGAATACCTGGGGGAGGACGATATCGTTCGCTTCGAAGACCAATACGGCAGGACGGTTTGAATGCTGCTTTCCCTATACCGCTCACTGTGCAGCCATCGAGGGTTCATCCTCGGTAGCGTCCAGCGAGAGTTTCAGGCGCGTTATCGCAATTCGCTGTTCGGTGCCCTGTGGCCCGTGCTCAATCCGCTGTCGATGATCATCGTCTACACCGTGGTTTTTTCGCACATCATGCGCGCCCGCCTGCCGGGTGTGGATGACAGCATGGCCTACAGCGTTTACTTGTGTGCCGGTTTGCTCGCTTGGGGGCTGTTTGCGGAAATCACCCTGCGCAGCCAGAACATGTTTCTGGAAAACGCCAACCTGTTGAAGAAAATCAGCTTCCCGCGGGTCTGCCTGCCGGTGATTGTATTGATCAACGCGGGCATCAACTTCGCGATCATCATCGGCCTTTTCCTGGTTTTTCTGCTGTTTACTGGTCGTTGGCCGGGCATGGCATTGCTGGCGTTAATACCGCTGATGGCGTTGCAAATGATGTTCTGTGCCGGGCTGGGGATGGTACTCGGCGTGCTGAACGTATTCTTTCGTGATGTCGGACAGCTCTTCGGCATCTGCCTGCAATTCTGGTTCTGGCTGACGCCCATCGTGTACCCGATGAGCATCCTGCCGGACTGGGTTCAGCGCCTGCTGCAACTCAACCCCCTGACCAACCTGATCGTCAGCTATCAAAACATGTTTCTGTATGGGCAATGGCCGGTCTGGAGTTCGCTGCTGCCGATTTTTGTCACCGGCGTGGTGTTCTGTCTGATCGGGCTGCGGCTGTTTCGCCAGCGCGTCGGCGAAATGGTGGATGAACTCTGATGGGGCATATTCGCGTCACCGGCCTGGGCAAGGCCTACAAGCAATACCCGACCCGCTGGAGCCGACTGGCCGAGTGGCTGATCCCGTTTTCGCCCCTGCGCCACCACCAGCACTGGGTGCTGCAAGACGTCGAATTCGAGATTGCCCCCGGTGAAGCGGTGGGCATCGTCGGGGTCAACGGCGCGGGCAAAAGCACCTTGCTGAAGATGATCACCGGCACCACCCAGGCTACGTGCGGCACGATCGAGCTCGAAGGCCGGGTAGCGGCGCTGCTGGAACTGGGCATGGGGTTTCACCCGGACTTTACCGGCCGACAGAACGCAGTCATGGCCGGGCAATTGCTGGGCATGCAGGTCGATGAAATTGAAGCGCTGATGCCCGAGATCGAACATTTCGCGGAAATCGGCGACGCCATCGACCATCCGGTGCGTACCTACTCCAGCGGCATGCAGATGCGCCTGGCGTTCAGCGTGGCCACCGCACGGCGTCCGGACATCCTGATCGTCGACGAAGCCCTGTCCGTGGGCGATGCCTACTTCCAGCACAAAAGCTTCGAACGCATCCGCAGCTTCCGCAAGGCCGGCACCACTTTGCTGATCGTGTCCCACGACCGTTCGGCCATCCAGGCAATTTGCGATTCGGCGATCCTGCTCAAGGACGGCCGCATGGCCATGCACGGCAAACCCGAAGCGGTCCTCGACTATTACAACGCCATGATGGCCGAGCGTGAAGGCCAGATCGTGCGTCAGGAAATGCTTGCGGACGGAGAAGTGCAAACCATTTCCGGCACCGGTGAAGCGGGCATCCTCAGTGTGCGGTTGCTGGACGAGAATGATCGTTCCATCGACGCCGCCGAGGTCGGTCAGCCCGTGGTGCTGGAAGTCCAGGTCGAAGTCCGTCAGGACATCGAGCGCTTGGTGCTCGGCTTCATCCTCAAGGACCGCCTGGGTCAGATGATGTATGGCATCAACACTCATCGTCAGGACAAGGCCCTGACCGATCTACACGCCGGTGAACGCTACACGTACCGTTTTTCCTTCGTCATGGGCCTGGGCAAGGGCAACTATTCCGTGTCCCTGAGCCTGTCGCGGCTGGACTCGCACCTGGATCGCAACTACGAATGGCGCGATTACGGGCTGGTGTTCCACGTGATCAACAACCGGCATGAAGACTTCGTCGGCTGCTCGTGGCTGGCGGCGAAAACCACCATTACCCGCGCCGAGTCGATTGTTTCGGAGCGCACGCCATGACCCGCCTCCTGGTCGAATGCACCCACGTATTCCAGCACCCCAAGGTCAATTCGGGCATTCAGCGGGTGGTGCGCAACGTCATCAATCAGCTGCCGGACAGTGTGGACGGTGTCGAGTGCATTCCGGTCGTGATGCTCAAGGGCAAACTCTACCGAGTGCTGAAACTCGGCGCGTTGAACATCCCGTTTTTCGATGGCTTGATGACCTTCGGCGGACGCCTGGGACGGCTGGCTCATCGCTTCTGGCAACTGCATCAGCGCTTGCACAATCGCAGCAACTCGCGAGTGATCAAACGCCTGCTGCACGTGGTCTACCGCCTCACGGCCATTACCTGTTTCAGCCTGCCGATACGGCTGATCGAGGCCATCAACCAGTATCAACTGCCCAAACGCTGCTCGCCGCTGCAACATCAGCCGGGCGATCAACTGGTGTTGCTGGACTCTTCCTGGCACAGCGATTTCTTCCCGTTTGCCGAACAACTCAAGCGTGAAGGCGTGGGCATCGTTTCGGTGATCTACGACCTCATCCCGCTGACTCACCCACAGTTCTACGACACGCGGCTGGTGCAGATTTTCAACGAGTGGTTCAACTGGGTCACTCAAACCGCCGATGGCTACGTAGCGATCTCCGCCACGGTGCGCGATCAGGTGCGTGAAGAACTGCAGCGTCGGCTGGGTCCGGCCAAAGCCAATACGTTGTGGTTCGATTATTTTCACCTCGGTTCCGAGCTGGACCTGAGCGAAGCCAACGCTGCCGTCGAGCCACGACTGACGCGCGTATTCGAAACACCGGAACCGGTGTTTTTGATGGTCAGCACCATCGAGCCCCGTAAAAACCACGATTACCTGCTCGACGCTTTCGAACGCGCCTGGGCCTCGGGTTCGCACGCCAGGCTGTGCATCGCCGGGCGCATCGGCTGGAAGTGCGGCGCCCTGCTCGCCCGCGTACGCAACCACCCGCAGCTGAACAAACGCCTGTTCATGTTCAACGACCTGAGCGACACCAGCCTCGAACACGCCTATTCCCACGCCAGCGCACTGGTGTTTCCGTCCTGGGTCGAAGGCTTCGGCCTGCCCCTGGTCGAAGCGATGCAACGCGGTTTACCGGCGATGGGCAGCGACATTCCGATCTTCCGTGAAATCGGCGGCGAGTTCATGGCCTACTTTGACCTGGCCGAGCCGCAAAGCCTGGCGGACCTGGTCACCGGTTTCGAACGTTCCGGGCAATTCCCGGCCGCTCGCAGCGTGGCGGACTGGCAGTGGATCGGCTGGCGTGAAGCCAGTGCGCAACTGGCCGAACGAACCCTGCGCAACCTTGTAGAGGCGCCGGTCGAGCAAGAGAGGCAACATGCGAATTGCCCTTAACGCCCGGATCCTGCAAGCCCCGCGCACCGGCATCGGCCATTACGTCGCCGAACTGGCGAGCGCCCTTGCTGATGAGCCCGATGTCGAGCTGGCGTTGTTCCACGGCTGGGGCTGGAGTTCGGATTTGCCGGAAGCCGCCATGCCGGGTTATTCGCGACTGACGCCGTTGCTGCGACAGATTCCGGGCGCTTATCAGGCGCGGCGCTGGCTGGAGCAGAAACGCTTCGACCAGGGTCGCTCGAAGACCATCGACCTCTATCACGAACCGAGCCTGTGGCCGCTGTCGTTCGACGGCCCGACGGTCATCACCCTGCATGACCTGACGCACCTGCATTACCCCGAGACGCAGCCACCTTCGCGTTTGCGGGAAATCGAGCGCCGGCTGGCCGACGGCGTGCAGCGGGCGAGTCTGATTCTCACCGACTCGCAGTACATTGCCGACGAAGCCCAGGCGTATTTCGCGCTGCCGGCCGAGCGTTTTGTCGTCGCGCCGCTGGGCGTGGCCGCACGTTTCCATCCGCGGGAACCTGAAGCCATCGACGCAGTGCTCAAGGCCCACGGCGTCGAGGCGCGGGAATACTTCCTGTGCGTCGGCACCCTGGAGCCGCGCAAGAACCTGACGCTGGCCCTGCGCGCCCATGCCCGATTGCCGGAAGCCGTTCGCCAGCGTTTTCCACTGCTAATCGCCGGCATGGCCGGTTGGCAGGGCGAACAGTTCAGTGATGAATTGCGCGCAGCCCTGGCCACCGGCGATGTGTGCCTGCTGGGGTATCTGCCCGATGAAGCGCTGGCACACCTGCTGGCCGGTGCCCGGGCATTGATCTTTCCCTCGTTGTACGAAGGGTTCGGCTTGCCCGTCCTGGAAGCCATGGCCAGCGGCACGCCGGTGATCCTCACCCGGCATTCGGCCATGCCGGAAGTCGCGGGCGCCGCTGGCAACTACATGGCACCGGAGGATCCGGACAACTTGCGCGATGCCATGAGCCGGCTCATCGACGACCCGCTGCATTGGCAGTTCTGTCGCGAAGCCGGTTTGCAACAAGCGAAGCTTTTTTCCTGGGAGCGTTGCGCGAAGGCCACGGCCCGCGCTTACCGCCAGGCTATGGGAGACTGATATGCGCGTACTGCACTTTTACAAGACCTACCTGCCGGATTCGATGGGTGGCATCGAACAGGTCATTTTCCAACTCTGCGAGAGTGGCGCGCGCCACTCGGTCGACAGCACGGTACTGACGTTGAGCAACAATCCCGCGCCTGGCGCGATACAGATCCGTCAGCATCAGGTTCATCAGGCCAGAATGGATTTCCAGATGGCCTCCACCGGTTTTTCCTACAGCGTCTTCAAGCAATTTCGTGAGTTGGCGGCTGAGGCCGACGTGGTCAACTACCACTTCCCCTGGCCCTTCATGGACCTGGTGCATTTTCTCAGCGCCACTAAAAAACCCTGCGTGGTGAGTTACCACTCGGACATCATTCGCCAGCGCCATTTGCTCAAACTCTACCGTCCCTTGATGCGTCGTTTTCTGGACAGCGCCGACCGAATCGTCGCAGCCTCCCCCAACTACTTTCATACCAGTGATGTGCTTCAGGAGTACCGCGAGAAAACCCGCGTCATCACCTACGGGCTGGACAAGTCAGGTTATCCACAGCCCGACGCTGAACGCACCGAACGCTGGCGCAAACAGGTGGGCGACCGGTTCTTCCTGTTCGTCGGCGTCATGCGCTACTACAAAGGGCTGCATATTCTGCTGGACGCGATGCAAGGGCTGAATTATCCGGTGGTCATCGTCGGTGCCGGACCGCTGGAAGTCGAACTGCATGCTCAGGCGAAGGCCTTGGGCTTGCAGAATTTGCACTTCCTGGGGCGTTTGGGTGACGAGGACAAGGTGGCCTTGCTGGAGTTGAGTTACGCCGTCGTGTTTCCGTCGCACCTGCGCTCGGAAGCGTTCGGCATCTCGCTGCTCGAAGGCGCGATGTACGGCAAACCGATGATCTCCAGCGAAATCGGCACCGGCACCAGCTACATCAACATCCACAACGAAACCGGGCTGGTGGTGCCGCCGAGTAATCCACAGGCGTTCCGTGAAGCGATGCGTACGTTGTGGGAAAACCCGACGCGTGCGGCAGAAATGGGCGTGAAGGCTGAGGCACGGTATCGGCAGTTATTCACAGCCGATGAAATGGGCCGCAAGTGGACGGCGTTGTACGAAGAACTGCTGGAAGAAAAATCCCTGTCTTACGCGTAACCAATGTGGGAGCGGGCTTGCTCGCGAGGGCGGTGGTTCAGTCGGCATTAATGCAGAATGACGCACCGCTTTCGCGAGCAAGCCCGCTCCTACAAGGGGTCAGCGGTGTGGCGCGGAGTTTGGTACGGCGACGTTATCCAGCATCCGGTTCACCGCCAGCTCGGCCAGCATGACGATCTGTTGAATCGCCATCGCCGTGTGCCGGTGCGGCCCTTCCAGATACCCCGCAAAATCACTCGCCATCACACTCGCCTGGGCCAACGATTCACAGGTGTGGGCCAGCAGGTCTTCGTCTTTGATGTCCGGTGCAATCACAAACATCGTGCTGGGTTTGCGGATGGCAGGGGATTTGAGGGCTGCGGGGTTTAGGTAGTGATCGAGCGCGCGTTCGGCGGCATCGTTGAGTTTTTTGGAATCGAGGGATTCGTAGGGGGAAACGTCGTCGGTTTCCGGGGGATTTGGTGTTTCTTTAATCATGGCAAAGATCCTTAAGGTTGAGGAACTGCCACTTTTCGTTTTCCAGACGATAAGGGTGGCAGCTGTACGCGGACTGGAAAAACCGAGAAAAGGATCAAAACCCGGCAGACCCGAAGGTCTCCCACGTACAGCCGCCATAACTCAAGTGCGGAGCTGAAAAAGCGCCGCATTATGTCATGTGCTTTGATCCCATTCCTCGGGTTTTCCAGACCCGATCGCTGATGTGCAGCGACACCCAAAGCCTATCCCTCAGGCTTCCGACACAACAACCGCTAGAACGTGTCGGAATCATCCCCAGGAACGCTCAAGTCTGTAGGACGTTCGCAGTAAATTTCAGCCCGACATCGGTCCCAATGTGGGAGCGGGCTTGCTCGCGAAGGCTGTTTAACATTCAACATGGAAGTTGTCTGACGCATCGCTTTCGCGAGCAAGCCCGCTCCCACAGGGGATCTCCTGTGCTTTCCGGATTGGTTACAGATCCAGCACCAACGGCTGCGAACCCTGCGCCGGCACCGCACAACAAATCAGCACCTCTCCCGCATCAGGCACCTCCGCCGGGGGCTGTGGATAATTCACTGCGCCGCTGATGAGGCGGGTCTTGCAGGTGCCACAGGAACCACCGCGACAACTGAATTCCGGGCGCAATCCGCGGCTTTCCGCCAACTCCAGCAAACTCCTGCCCTCCGGCTGCCAGCGCGCCTCTTTGGCCGAGCGCTGGAACACCACGGGCACCGAAACCGTGGCGGCCGGTGGTTGCTCGATGACCACCGCGTCCGGGTCCGGCGTGCGACGCAACGTCGAAGGCCCAAAGGTTTCGGCATGAATCCTCGAGTCGCGAATGTCCAGATCCCGAAGGGTGTCGTACAGCCCCTGGGTAAAACTGCCCGGGCCGCAGAGGACGAAGTCCACCTGGTCGTAATCTTCCACCGCAAGCATCGTCTTGAGCAGGTCGCCGTCAATCCGCCCTGTCAGGTCAAAATCTTCACCCTCGCGGGCATCCGGCTCCGGCTGACTGAGCAACCGCAGCACGCGCACCGCGTCACCGAGACCATCAAGCAAGCGGTCCAGCTCAGGACGAAACGGTTGATCGGCCAAGGTTCGCGAACTCTGGAAAAACCAGGTCGGGCGGATGCCCCGCGTGCGCAGGCCTTGATAAACCACTTCGCGCACCATCGACAGCAGCGGCGTGATACCGACGCCGGCGGCCAGCAGCACCAGCGGCCGACGCTCATTGGCTGCCACGGTGAAATGCCCCTGAGGCGCCCGGGCTTCCAACACATCGCCGACACGGATCTGGTCATGCAAATGCGAAGACACCACCCCGTCCCGCTTCACACTGATACGGAAAAAGTCATCGGACGGCGCGCTCGACAGGCTGTACGTGCGGATATGCACATCGCCGGCAATGTTGAATCGCAGGGGCAGATGCTGTCCGGCCTGAAACACCGGCAACCCAGCGTCATCGGCAGGCTCCAGATAAATCGAACGGATGTTGTGGCTTTCCCGTTCGATGCGCGCCACCCGCAACGGCCGCCAGTGATCGCCCAGGGCCTTGGCTTGCAGACGAGCGTTGGCCTGGGCCCAGGTGCCGGTCAGCAAACTGGTGGGCGACACGCCGTCAAAGCGCCAGCGCAAGGCCAGCGCCGCAGGCCGACGCACCACACGCTCCACGTCGAAGGTCCACAGCCGCTCGGCTCCTTGGAAGGCTTCGACCTGCGGGCCTTCGAGGATGACTTGCGCGCGACCATTGAGGTGCAGCAGGTCGCCCGTATTGAAATCGATGAACAGCAAACCGGCCCGAGGATTGATCAGCAGGTTGCCCAAGGTGTTGAAGAACAGGTTGCCGGCGAAGTCCGGAATGGTCAGGCGATTGCCTTCCACCTGTACGAAACCGGCCTGGCCACCCCGATGAGAAACGTCCACCGAGCGTTGGCCATCGACGTCCACATAACTGGCGACAAAGAAGGTATCGGCGCCGGCGATCATCGCTTGGGCCGCTTCATCCAGCCCATCGAAGTGCTGCGCGACACGGGTCGCCGGATCCGCCAAGGGCACCGAACGGAACTGGCGCAATTGGATGTATTGCGGACAATTGCCGAAAGATTGCTCCACCGCCACCCCGAAGCCGTTCGCCGTAACAGCGCCGACTCGGCCATTCATACGATTGCGACGCCGGGTGTGCAGCTCGATGCCGAGCAGACCGATCGCCGCGCCTTCTTGCAATTGCGCAGGGTCGTCGCTGCCGGGCAGGCTGGCGAACTGCAACAACGCAGGTGCTGGAGAATGAGCAAACCCTGGCGGCCCTTCAAGAATGCTGGCCCAAGGGTTGCCGTCGGCATCCACCGCGCCGTACAGCATGAACGGCAGTTGCTGATAGAACAGGCGGTGCTGATCCGGCATCTCGCCGCGAATCACCCTACGACCTAATGTGTCCATTCGCTCGGCCACACCCACGTGAGCCTGCAACTGTTTCTCGCCAGCGTGCCAAGGTGAACGGTCCATAACGGCTTCTCCCCTGCGCTCATCGCGCAACAAAAACGGCCCGACTCAGTCGGGCCGTAAACCTCAGGCAGTTTTTTGCAAACCGGCGACGGTGCGCGGCATGCCGACAAACCCTGGCAAAGCTTCGATGCGCGCCAGCCAGGCGCGGATGTTGGCGTAGTCCTCCAGCGACACGTTGCCTTCGGGAGCATGGGCGATGTAGCTGTAGGCCGAGACATCGGCGATGGTTGGCTCGTTGCCGACAAGGTATTGCGTGGCGGCCAGTTCCTTATCGATCGCTTTGAGCCAGGTGTGGGAGTAGGCGATCACTTCTTCGGCGTTGTAAGACGCGCCAAACACTGTGATCAACCTGGCTCTTGCCGGGCCAAAGGCAATCGGCCCGGCGACGATCGACAACCAGCGCTGAACTCTGGCCGCACCGACCGGATCGGCTGGCAGCCAGCGACCGTTGCCGTATTTCTGCGCCAAGTACACCAGAATCGCGTTGGAATCGGCCAGCACCACGCCTTGATCATCAATCGCGGGCACCTGACCTAACGGATTGAGTGCCAGATAATCCGCCTGCTTGTGCGCGCCCTTGGCCAAATCAACGAAGATCAGCTCGGTCGGCAGTTGCAGCAGGGACAGCATCAGCTCCACACGGTGAGCATGGCCAGAGCGAGGGAAGTTGTAGAGTTTGATGGCTTGCATGGTCGACTCCGCTTAGTAGTGGCGCCGTTCAGGAAAGATCAGCGCCGATGGGAGCTATCTTCCGTCATCAACCAAAACAACAGAATAACCAGCAAACGCAATCCATTATTTCAACCAACGCAATAAACCGTCAGCTGTGCAGGGCCGGGTGCTCACGCAACGCCTTCACCGCGAAGTCCACAAAGCTGCGAACCCGTACTGGAGCCTTGCGTCCTCCTTGGTAGACCACATGAATGGGCAATGGCGGCAATTCGTAGTCAGCCAGAACGATTTCCAGCTCACCGGAAGCAATCTTGCTTGCCACTTGATACGACAGGACTCGGGTCAGGCCCAGGCCCAGGCACGCAGCGGTAATGGCTGCCTGATTGGCCGTGACCACAAGCCGCGGTTCGGGGCGGACACTCAGCAGCTCCCCCGCCTCAAGGAACGGCCAGGTTCTCAGTTGGCCAATGGACGAGGTGGCGATAACCGGCGCCCCATTCAAATCATCAGGGTGCCGGGGCTTGCCGCGCTTCGCCAGGAACGCCGGAGAAGCGCAAATCACCCGCCGTACCTCGCCCACACGAATCGCATGCTGGTTGCTGTCAGGCAATTCACCAATGCGCACCGCTACATCGATGCCCTCCTCGACCATGCTCACCACCCGGTCTACGAGCAACGCATTGACGGTGACTTCAGGAAACTGATTGAGGTAACCGACCGTCAGCGGAGTGACGAACAACTCACCGAACAATACCGGTGCGGTGATCGTCAGTTGCCCACGGGGCTGGGCGTGACTGCCCGCCGCCGAATCTTCCGCTTCCTGCACCTCGGCGAGAATCCTCCGACAGTCCTCCAGAAAACGCTGCCCCGCCTCGCTCAAATGCACACTGCGGGTGGTACGCGTCAACAACTGCGTGCCAATGCGCTTCTCCAGCGCCGCCACGGCCCGGGTGACACTGGCCGCCGACATCCCCAAACGCCGTGCTGCCGCAGAGAAGCCTTGGTCCTGAGCGACGGCGGCGAAGACCTGCATTTCCTGGAATCGATCCATGGCAAAGTCCTAGTGGGAGGGAGTTGATACCAGATCATCTCTAATTAGGAATTTCTATATTTCCATCCGCATTCTGACGATAAATCGTATAAGGCAGGACAAGTGTGTCAAAAATAACAGACGGTATAAAATCTATCAGCTGTAACGGAATCAATGCAGGCGCGGCGGGATCCCTCTCATCCACATCAGGTGGGCCATTCAGAACACAAAAGTCGTAAAAAAAACCACTGTAAACGCGCGGAATGGAGTCACAATTTGTTTTCCACTCTTTGAGATTAAGCCCCGCCACCTCATCCGAACGAAAAACCGTATTGATTGTACCGCACCCCGAAAGAACCAAACCTATAGCGACGAGTAACATGCTACGTGTATTTATGATGCTCAACTCCATCTATAAGCAGGAACCCATAGTTTAATGCGGTGCGATATGTGAGCTGGGATAGCTCAGTCAGTGGACGCTTATTACGCCAACGTTCAACTACCTCGCCTGTGTCTACAGTATCGACAACCACGTCCATGTCAGTTCAAAGTTTATGGAACAATATCGTCTTCCCGATATTTTTGAATGCCTGTGTGTACTGCTTCCGCCAGTTCTCCCGCCAGTAGGCTGCAGAGGGAGACTTCCCATCTGCGGATTGAACTTGTACGTCGCTTGAAACAACTTCCCCGGGCTGCTGCTGGCTCAGCATCGGGAACGCCATATAGGCCTTAAAATTTTTGGAATAAACGTTGTCGATCGCGATGCCAGTATAGGGGGCGTGTCCTAACAGATGTCGGCATCCCCTATTGGACAGAATGTAGGCATGTGTTCCCTTTGCCCGGACTCGTGCAATTCCTCTTTTCCAGGTTAACCAAACTTTCCCAAGGTTCGCGCCCAAGTAGAGCAACTCGGGCTCGCGCAGGTTCATAAACGCGTTCATCTGCTTTACTTGACTCTGGTTAAATGAAACCAGCGTTGCATCATCCTCGAGAATCAGCACGCGCCGGTAGTTTCGCTGCAGCGCTAAGGTCGCGCATTTGATGTGGGATTCAAAACAGCCTCGTTCTGGATTTTCGTCGTCACGGTCGACAACCACAAACTCAATGTCCAGTCCACTTCCTTCGAACTGGAGACTCAACAGCACACGGCGATCAGCCCGCTTCCGAAGACTGATGCAGAAAACGCCATCAATTTGCAATTGACTCAAATCCTTCGTTTTCGGCAATCCGTTGTCAATAACTGCGTTCATGAGAAAGCTCCAGTTTTAAAAGACATAGCAAGTCCTGATCGTGCTGTTTCAGCTAAAAGCCGGGATTTGGTTGTGAAGGGGGAGCGGCTGTCGCATCACCTGTGTCCGCCACTTATTTGCGGAGGGTCAATAACCGACGTAGATACCTGATGTAATGGTCGGTGATAGACATGTTGATTGTGCTGAAAGAAGATGGATTTTTATGGGAGAGTGTGTGGAGATACGATGGAGATGAAATATTAGCGTTGACGCGCGGCAACCATTGCTCGACTTCCCGCAATTCCTAAACTATCGAGGATTTGCTGGGGAGAGCTCGGCCCAACCAAGTTAGATTGACGCCTTTGACTTCTACCCAGTACCCATTTTTTGGCTTAGTGCCACAGCTCATTAGTGCAATACAAACACCATCGGGGTCCAGCAAGGCAAAGTGTCGATAATTGACTCTTCTCTTGAATCTAAAAATAAAGATGTACTTTTTCATTATCTGGCATGCCAGCTAAGCTCGAACAAGGTTCCTCCGTTTTCCACGTTTCGGCAGGTAACGGTTCCTCCGTGTGCGAGGGCGATGGCGCGCACTACCGCCAGACCCAATCCACTGCCACACTGAGCCCGGGAGCGCGAGTTGTCACCGCGCTTGAATGCTTCAAATATATGCATGGCACAGTGCTCATCAATGCCGGGGCCGTCATCTCTGACTCTCAGGTAATTGATCTGATTTCGGGTGGACAGATGAACGACGACGTTTCCTGGTGTCGCGTGCCGTCGAATATTGTCCAGCAGTGCCAATAGTGCTTGGCGGATTCTCGCCGGGTCGCATCGGACGGGGCGTCTTTGCAGGTACAGTTGCAGGACAAAACCAGCTGCCTGCAGGCTTGGCTCGAACAACCGGATATCGTCTTCTATCTCGCTCGCCAAGTTGGCTTCGCACAGGTTCAGCTCCAGATAACCGCTGTCCGCCAAGCCGACCACCCGAAGGTCTTCCACCAACCGGGTCAAGCCCACCACCTGATTCAACAGGCTGCAGAACTGCGAAGTGTCCGATTCGAATACCCCTTCAGCCAGCCCCTGCAGACGGCCGCGTAAAATAGTGAGGGGTGTGCGCAGTTCGTGTGCAATAGCCGCATTCCAAAAAGCCTGTTCTTCCGCCATGCGTTTCAATCGCTTGGCCATGCTATTAAAGTCATCGACTAACAAGGCCGCTTCGCCTATTGATTGATCACCGGCAACGGCCTGTACTTCAAGATCGCCATTTGCCAACTTTCGAAGGCTCGCGGCGACCGAGTTCAACGGCATGAGAATTCGTCGAGATAACTTCACGGCAACGATACATCCCACGGCCAGGCTGACAAAGGTGGTCAGGCCCATCCAAACCCATTCAATATTTGAAGGCATCCATTGATCAAGCTCTTCGTTGGAGAGCGGCCAGAACGTCCATAACAATGCATAAAATACATACGAGCCGATCACCGCCAGGGTGATAACGCACAACACCACGGCTGACATGGACAAAATGATCTGGCCGCTCAAGCCATTGAGCATTTTCACGCGATACTCCCGAATCGGTAGCCAACGCCTCGGATACTGGCTGGTACACCCTGTAAACCCAAATCTTCGATTTTTCTGCGCAACTTGCTGATGTGACTGTCGACAGTACGTTCAAGACTGTCACTCTCAGGAGAACTGGTGGCTAAAAGCTCTGCCCGACTGAGTACCTTTTTCGGAGCCTTTGCCAACTGAACCAGCAACTTGAATTCCGTTGCCGTCAATACAAGCGGCACCTTGTTACCGTCAATGCACACGGTAACTTCATGGCTTTCGATGTCGATTTCAAATGCATCCACCCGCAGCACGCTCGTGCCGCTGCCATACTTGTAATCGATGGAGCGCCGTAACACTGCCTGGGTCCGGGCAACCACTTCTGCCGGGTTGAACGGTTTGACAATGTAATCGTCGGCGCCGATACGCAGCCCCATCAGTTTGTCGACGTCCTGATCCTGCGCCGTCAGCATGATCACCGGTGTGTTGCCTCGATGGCGAACCTCCGCCAGCACCATCCAGCCGTCCAGATTCGGCATCAGTACATCCAGTAGCATCAGGTCAGGCTTGAGAGTCTGATGCATCTGCAGGGCACGTTTCCCGTCGAGCGCATGGGCCGTGCGAAAGCCACTGCGTTTCAAATAGGCAATCAGAATGTCCGCTATATCAGGGTCGTCTTCCGCAATCAAAATGAGTGCGTGCGTTTCTCTGGCATTTCTCGTCAGGTGGGATAGAGCAGAGAAGTCATTCATATTGTGCTCGATGAATTTAAAGTCGTCTGTCGCGCACGTAATCCCACGGTGGCTGCCATCAGAATTCGCGCACGTTAATCAACTACAGATTTTCCGGCGACTGCGTGTACGGCATGCAGTTGGTTGAAGCGCTTGCGAAAGAGTGCCTAACATCTCGTTCGCGGTAGAAATGACCGGTGCTGCCGCTTCCCGGTTTTTTCGCAAAGTATACGTCCGCGTTTTCTACGCGCGAGAATTTGAAACCAGTATTTGCAGCGTTCGCAATATGATTACCGGTGACATACAACTTTCTGCTGGCTGCATAGAGGCTGCTTGGGCCATTAAAAGACATACTTGCTCCATTTCTTGCCGTTATCGATTGACAACGGAGAAACCCCGTCTCAAGCATTTCTGCAGCGGGTTGTATTGTGTGCAGGGGATCATGTTGTTTTGCGGGAGGTTTCGTGGAGATACGGTGGAGATGAGGATTTTTTGCTAAGAACGGGGTAGGGGGCGTAATAACCGTTACGGATTTGAAACTGCCATCGGTTTTTTTATTGTTAATAAAAAATCCGTGGTCATAACGCAAGGAAATACTGTCTTTGGATATCTGGGGGATCGCACTCCGATAGAGCTAGCGATTGCTTGAGCACTTCTCGTGGCGGCAATAGATACTGCGCGCGCATCTGCACAACATCTTCCGAAACTCACACACGGAGAATCTGGAAGACAGCTCAGCCAAAAAAAGGAAACCCCCGTAAATACGGGGGTTTCGGCCAGTCAGCTGTGGATAACTTATTCCACCGTCACCGACTTCGCCAGGTTCCGCGGCTGGTCAACGTCCGTACCTTTCAACACCGCCACGTAGTACGACAGCAACTGCAACGGGATGGTGTAGAGGATCGGCGACAGGATGTCGTGGATGTGCGGCATTTGCACCACGTGGGTGCCTTCGCCGTTGGTCATGCCAGCCTTTTCGTCTGCGAAGACGATCAACTGGCCGCCACGGGCGCGAACTTCCTGGAGGTTGGACTTCAGCTTCTCCAGCAGTTCGTTGTTCGGCGCCACAGTCACCACCGGCATGTCGTTATCCACAAGCGCCAACGGGCCGTGCTTCAGTTCGCCCGCCGGGTAGGCTTCGGCGTGGATATAGGAGATTTCCTTGAGTTTCAGGGCCCCTTCCATCGCAACCGGGAATTGCGCGCCACGACCGAGGAACAGCGTGTGATTCTTCTCGGCGAACAGCTCGGCGATTTTCTCCACGGTGCTGTCCATGGCCAGGGCTTCGCCCAGACGGGTTGGCAGGCGGCGCAGTTCTTCGACCAGGGTGGCTTCGACGCCTTTGGCCAAAGTGCCGCGAACCTGACCCAGGGACAGGGTCAGCAACAACAGGCCGACCAATTGGGTGGTGAACGCTTTGGTCGAGGCCACGCCGATTTCGCGACCGGCCTGGGTCAGCAGGGTCAGGTCGGACTCTCGCACCAGCGAGCTGATGCCGACGTTGCAGATCGCCAGGCTGGCGAGGAAACCCAGTTCCTTGGCGTTGCGCAGGGCGGCCAGGGTGTCGGCGGTTTCGCCGGACTGGGAGATGGTCACGAACAAGGTGTCTGGCTGGACCACGACTTTGCGGTAGCGGAATTCGCTGGCGACTTCGACCTGGCACGGGATGCCGGCCAGTTCTTCCAGCCAGTAACGGGCAACCATGCCGGCGTGGTAGCTGGTGCCGCAGGCAACGATCTGCACGTTGCGCACTTTGGCGAACAGCTCGGCAGCCTGTGGCCCGAACGCCTGTACCAGCACACCGTTCGGGCTCAAACGACCTTCGAGGGTGCGTTGAACCACGGCTGGTTGCTCGTGGATTTCCTTGAGCATGAAGTGGCGGAACTCGCCCTTGTCAGCCGCTTCGGCGCCGTCGCGATACTGCACGGTTTCGCGCTCGACGGCTTGGCCGTTAACGTCCCAGATGTGCACGCTGTCGCGACGGATCTCGGCGATATCGCCTTCTTCCAGGTACATGAAACGGTCGGTGACCTGGCGTAGGGCCAACTGGTCGGACGCGAGGAAGTTTTCACCCAGGCCCAGACCGATCACCAACGGGCTGCCGCTGCGCGCTGCTACCAGGCGATCAGGTTGATCGGCGCTGATAACGGCCAGACCATAAGCACCGTGCAACTCTTTAACGGTGGCTTTGAGGGCTACGGTCAGATCGCGCAGGTCCTTGAGTTTGTGGTTCAGCAAGTGAGCGATGACTTCAGTGTCAGTGTCCGAGGTGAACACATAACCCAAGGCTTTCAGCTGTTCGCGCAGGGCTTCGTGGTTCTCGATGATGCCGTTATGCACCACCGCCAGGTCGCCGGAGAAATGCGGGTGGGCGTTGCGCTCGCACGGTGCACCGTGGGTTGCCCAACGGGTGTGGGCGATGCCGAGGCGACCGATCAGCGGCTCGGCTTCAAGGGCCAGTTCCAGCTCACTGACTTTGCCCGGACGACGCATGCGCACAAGCGTTTCGTCGTTGGTGAAGACCGCCACACCGGCGCTGTCATAGCCACGGTATTCCAGGCGCTTGAGGCCTTCGAGCAGGATGGCGGTGATGTTACGTTCTGCGACTGCGCCGACAATTCCACACATGCTATTTCTCCTGACTGACAGCCGCGCAAATCAAATTGATGCCGCGGGCCTGAATCTGATCGCGTGCCGCGAGTGGCAGGCGTTCATCGGTAATAAGGGTATGGACGCTGCTCCAGGGCAGTTCCAGGTTGGGAATCTTGCGGCCGATCTTGTCGGCCTCCACCATCACGATCACTTCGCGGGCGACGTCAGCCATGACCCGGCTCAACCCCAGCAATTCATTGAAGGTGGTGGTACCGCGAACCAGGTCGATGCCATCGGCACCGATGAACAGCTGGTCGAAGTCGTAAGAGCGTAGTACTTGCTCGGCGACCTGCCCCTGAAAGGACTCGGAATGCGGGTCCCAGGTGCCGCCGGTCATCAACAGCACCGGCTCGTGTTCGAGTTCGCTTAAAGCATTGGCCACATGCAGGGAATTGGTCATCACCACCAGGCCCGGCTGCTGGCCGAGTTCCGGGATCATGGCGGCGGTGGTGCTACCGCTGTCGATGATGATCCGCGCATGCTCGCGAATCCGCGTTACAGCGGCGCGAGCGATGGCTTGCTTGTATTTGGAGACTGGCTGGCCGATGTCGGCGACCAGCTCCTGAGGCATGGTGATCGCTCCGCCATAGCGGCGCAGCAGCAAACCATGACTTTCAAGGGCGGCCAAATCCTTGCGAACCGTAACTTCCGAAGTTTCGAAGCGCTTGGCCAGTTCATCCACACTGACTTCGCCCTGCTCGTTGACCAAGGCGAGGATGTTGTGGCGGCGTTGGGGTGTATTGCGTTTCGACATGATCGGGTAAGTTTCGATTCGAAAGATAACGTAAGCAATCAAAACCTATCGGCGAAACTTCGTCAAGCGGGTGTAAGAAAAAATATCTGTGGATAAACGCATCGCGGGCAAGCCCGCTTCCACAAGGTCGCGAAATCCTTGTGGGAGCGGGCTAGCCCGCGATGACGATCAATCAGGCTGTGTATAACTAAAACCTGAATACGCTATGTGGATAACTCAGCTCTTCTTGATCTTCACTGGCCGTTTCCAGCCATCGATATTCTTCTGACGCGCGCGACCCACCGCCAACTGTGCGTTATCCACATTCTGAGTAATCGTCGAACCGGCCGCCGTCGTGGCACCGGAAGAGATATCCACAGGCGCCACCAACGAGTTGTTGGAACCGATGAACACATCTTCACCCAACACGGTTTTCCACTTATTGGCGCCGTCGTAGTTGCAGGTGATGGTGCCCGCGCCAATGTTTGTGCGCGCGCCGATCTCGGCATCGCCCAGATAGGTCAAATGACCTGCCTTGGCGCCTTCACCCAGATGAGCGTTTTTCAGCTCGACAAAGTTACCCACATGCGCGCGCGCTTCAAGCACCGTACCCGGGCGCAAGCGTGCAAATGGACCGGCATCGCTGCCTTCGCCAAGGATCGCGCCTTCGATATGGCTGTTGGCCTTGATCACCACGCCTTTGCGCAGGGTGCTGTCCTTGATCACACAGTTCGGACCGATCACCACGTCATCTTCAATGACGACCTTGCCTTCCAGGATCACGTTGATATCGATCAGCACGTCGCGGCCGACGGTGACTTCACCGCGCACGTCGAAACGTGCCGGGTCACGCAGGGTCACGCCTTGAGCCATCAAACGGCGACCGGCGCGCAACTGATAATGACGTTCGAGTTCGGCGAGCTGCTTGCGATCGTTGGCACCCTGCACTTCCATGGCGTCGTGGGGTTGCTCGGTGGCCACCACCAGACCATCGCTGACCGCCATTGCAATCACGTCGGTCAGGTAGTACTCGCCCTGGGCATTGTTGTTGGAGAGACGGCTCATCCAGCCACCCAGTTGCGCGAAAGGCAGCGCCAGAATGCCGGTGTTGCCTTCGGTGATCGTGCGCTCGGCTTCGTTGGCGTCTTTCTGCTCGACGATGGCCGTGACCTTGCCGGCGGCATCGCGGACGATGCGGCCATAACCGGTTGGGTCATCGAGCTCGACAGTGAGCAAGCCCAGTTGCTGCGGGGCGACTTTCTTGAGCAGACGCTGGAGGGTTTCGACTTCTATCAACGGCACGTCACCGTACAGGATCAGAACGGTGTCGGACTCGATGAACGGCACGGCCTGAGCCACCGCGTGACCGGTACCCAGCTGCTTGTCCTGCAGCACGAAATTCAGATCGTCCGCCGCCAGACGCTCGCGCACCGCTTCGGCGCCATGGCCGATCACGACGTGGATGCGCTGTGGATCAAGTTGCCGGGCGCTGTGGATAACATGACCAAGCATCGAGTTGCCGGCAATCGGATGCAGCACTTTCGGCAACGCCGAACGCATGCGAGTGCCTTGGCCGGCAGCGAGGATAACGATTTCAAGAGACATGACTGGCTACCAATCCTGGGTGGTCAGCGGCTGCGACCAGGTTATGAAAGTCGGAAAAGAAAAAAGGGTAGCCGAGGCTACCCTTTTTAATCAATCGCGCAACAAGTGATGGCCTGTTAGTGGCCGAACTTCTTGCGGATCTGCTGGACGGTGCGCAGCTGAGCTGTCGCCTCGGCCAGACGTGCAGCAGCAGAACCGTAATCGAACTCGGCGCCACGTTCATGCAAGGCTTTCTCGGCAGCCTGAACGGCTTGCTGAGCAGAAGCTTCATCCAGGTCGGCAGCACGTTGCACGGTGTCGGCAAGAACCTTGACCATGTTCGGCTGAACCTCGAGGAAACCACCGGAGATGTAATACACCTCCACTTCCCCGCCCTGCTTGACCAGGCGGATCGGGCCAGGCTTGAGATTAGTGATCAGCGGCGCGTGGCCCAGGGCGATACCAAGATCACCCAGTGCACCGTGCGCAATCACCATCTCGACCAGGCCGGAGAAGATTTCCCCTTCCGCGCTGACGATATCGCAATGGACTGTCATAGCCATCTGATTGCCTCAACCTAAATTAGCGCCCGTTGCCGGGCGCCGGGATTACAGTTTCTTGGCTTTCTCGATCGCTTCTTCGATGCCGCCGACCATGTAGAACGCTTGTTCTGGCAGGTGGTCGTAGTCACCGTTGAGGATGCCTTTGAAGCCAGCAATGGTGTCCTTCAGGGAAACGTATTTACCCGATGCACCGGTGAAGACTTCAGCCACGAAGAACGGCTGCGACAAGAAACGCTGGATCTTACGAGCACGGTTTACCAACTGCTTGTCGGCTTCCGACAGCTCGTCCATACCCAGGATCGCAATGATGTCCTTCAGTTCTTTGTAACGTTGCAGAACATACTGTACGCCGCGAGCGGTGTCGTAGTGGTCCTGGCCGATTACGTTCGGGTCCAGCTGGCGCGAAGTCGAGTCGAGTGGATCGACCGCCGGGTAGATACCCAGGGAAGCGATGTCACGGGACAGAACGACGGTGGCGTCCAAGTGGGCGAAGGTGGTCGCTGGCGACGGGTCAGTCAAGTCATCCGCAGGTACGTATACCGCTTGGATCGAGGTGATCGAACCGTTTTTGGTCGAAGTGATACGCTCTTGCAGAGTACCCATCTCTTCGGCCAGGGTCGGCTGGTAACCTACTGCGGAAGGCATACGGCCCAGCAGTGCGGATACTTCAGTACCGGCCAGGGTGTAACGATAGATGTTGTCGACGAACAGCAGAACGTCGTTACCTTCGTCACGGAACTTCTCGGCCATGGTCAGGCCGGTCAGTGCTACGCGCAGACGGTTACCCGGCGGCTCGTTCATCTGACCGTAAACCAGTGCCACTTTGTCCAGAACGTTGGAATCCTTCATCTCGTGGTAGAAGTCGTTACCCTCACGAGTACGCTCACCCACACCGGCGAACACGGAATAACCGCTGTGCTCGATGGCGATGTTACGGATCAGTTCCATCATGTTTACGGTTTTGCCTACACCGGCACCACCGAACAGACCGACTTTACCACCCTTGGCGAACGGGCAAACCAGGTCGATAACCTTGATGCCGGTTTCCAGCAGGTCGTTGCCGCCCGCTTGTTCAGCGAAGGTTGGCGCAGGACGGTGAATGCCCCAGCGCTCTTCGGTGTCGATCGGACCAGCTTCGTCGATCGGGTTGCCCAGTACGTCCATGATCCGGCCCAGCGTCGCTTTACCGACCGGTACGGAGATGGCTGCGCCGGAGTCGGTGACTTCCAGACCGCGCTTCAAGCCTTCGGTGGAACCCATCGCAATGGTACGAACCACGCCGTCGCCCAGCTGTTGCTGAACTTCGAGGGTGGTTTCAGCCGCGCTCACTACTTTCAGCGCGTTGTAGATGCTCGGTACGCTGTCGCGTGGAAATTCCACGTCGATAACGGCGCCGATGATTTGAACGATACGTCCGCTACTCATAGCTGGATCCTCTGAATATTTGAACCGTTAAACCGCGGCAGCGCCGCCGACGATTTCCGAGATCTCTTGGGTGATCGCAGCCTGACGCGCCTTGTTGTAGACCAGCTGCAAATCGCTGATCAAATCACCGGCGTTGTCGGTAGCGTTCTTCATCGCGATCATCCGCGCAGCTTGTTCAGCCGCGTTGTTCTCGACCACCGCCTGGTAGACCTGCGACTCCACGTAACGGACCATCAAGCCGTCAAGCAGCTCTTTGGCGTCCGGTTCGTACAGATAATCCCAGTGGTGCTTGAGTTCCTGATCCGGGGTTGCCACCAGTGGAATCAATTGCTCCACGGTAGGCGTTTGCGTCATGGTGTTGACGAACTTGTTGGACACCACGGACAGGCGGTCAATACGGCCGTCCAGGTAGGCATCCAGCATCACCTTGACGCTGCCGATCAGGTCATTGATCGACGGTTCTTCACCCAGGTGGCTGATAGCGGCTACGACGTTACCGCCGAAGTTGCGGAAGAAAGCCGCACCCTTGCTACCAACAACACACAGATCAATCTCGACGCCGTTTTCGCGGTTTACCGCCATGTCCTTGACCAAAGCCTTGAACAGGTTGGTGTTCAAGCCACCACACAGACCACGGTCACTGCTCACCACGACATAACCGACGCGCTTTACTTCGCGGTCGAGCATGAACGGGTGGCGATATTCCGGGTTGGCGTTGGCCAGATGGCCAATAACCTGGCGGATGCGCTCCGCATAAGGACGGCTAGCAGCCATGCGCATTTGTGCCTTGCGCATTTTACTGACCGCCACTTTTTCCATGGCGCTGGTAATCTTTTGCGTGCTTTTGATGCTCGCAATCTTACTGCGAATCTCTTTTGCGCCTGCCATGTAACACCTATCAGGTTAGCAAGCGGGAGCCTTTCGGCCCCCGCTGCGGCTTACCAGGTTTGGGTGGCCTTGAACTTCTCGATACCGGCTTTCATGCCAGCGTCGATTTCGTCATTGAAGTCACCCTTCACGTTGATCTTCGCCATCAAATCGGCGTGATCGCGGTTGAAGAAAGCAATCAGCGCTTGTTCAAAGCTGCCGATCTTGGCGATTTCGACGTCAGTCAGGAACCCACGCTCAGCGGCATACAGCGACAGCGCCATGTCAGCAATCGACATTGGTGCGTATTGCTTCTGCTTCATCAGCTCGGTAACGCGCTGACCATGCTCAAGTTGCTTACGGGTCGCTTCGTCCAGGTCAGAAGCGAACTGGGCGAATGCCGCCAGTTCACGGTACTGAGCCAGAGCGGTACGGATACCACCGGAGAGCTTCTTGATGATCTTGGTCTGAGCGGCACCACCCACACGGGATACCGAAACACCGGCGTTCACAGCAGGACGGATCCCGGAGTTGAACATGGCCGATTCCAGGAAGATCTGACCGTCGGTGATGGAAATCACGTTGGTCGGAACGAACGCGGAAACGTCGCCAGCCTGGGTTTCGATGATCGGCAGTGCGGTCAGGGAACCGGTTTTGCCGGTCACTGCGCCGTTGGTGAACTTCTCTACGTATTCTTCCGAAACGCGGGATGCGCGCTCCAGCAGACGGGAGTGGAGATAGAACACGTCGCCTGGGTAAGCTTCACGGCCTGGTGGACGGCGCAGCAGCAGGGAAATCTGGCGGTAAGCCACTGCTTGCTTGGACAGATCGTCATAAACGATCAGCGCGTCTTCACCGCGGTCGCGGAAGAATTCACCCATGGTGCAACCGGAGTACGGTGCCAGGAATTGCAGTGCTGCAGATTCCGAAGCGCTCGCTGCCACGACGATGGTGTTAGCCAGTGCGCCGTTTTCTTCCAGCTTGCGAACTACGTTGGCGATGGTCGATTGTTTCTGACCGATTGCTACGTAGACGCAGAAAATGCCGCTGTCTTTCTGGTTGATGATCGCGTCGATCGCCAGAGCGGTTTTACCGATCTGACGGTCACCGATGATCAGCTCACGCTGGCCACGGCCGACAGGGATCATGGCATCGACAGCCTTGTAGCCAGTCTGTACAGGCTGGTCTACCGACTTACGCCAGATCACGCCTGGAGCAACTTTCTCGACCGCATCGGTCTCGGTGTTGTTCAGCGGACCTTTGCCATCAACTGGGTTACCCAGTGCGTCGACTACGCGACCCAGCAGTTCCTTACCAACCGGAACTTCGAGGATGCGGCCGGTGCACTTGGCGCTCATGCCTTCAGCCAGAGACTGGTAAGAGCCCAATACAACGGCGCCTACGGAGTCTTGCTCCAGGTTGAGAGCCATACCGAAGACACCGCCCGGAAACTCGATCATCTCGCCGTACATGACGTCGGCCAGACCGTGAATCCGCACGATACCGTCAGATACGCTGACGACAGTGCCTTCGTTACGGGCTTGGGAGGTCACATCGAGCTTGTCGATGCGGCCCTTGATAATTTCACTTATTTCGGAAGGATTGAGTTGCTGCATTGCTCTGCTGCCCCTTCAAACTCAAGATTTCAATGCTTCGGCAAGGCTCGCGAGTTTGCCGCGAACCGAGCCATCGATAACCAGGTCGCCGGCGCGGATGACAATGCCCCCGATAAGGGATTTGTCTTCCTCGACTTGCAGGCGCACTTCCCGGTTGAGTCGTGCACTGAGAACCTTGGCGAGTTTGTCTTGCTGTTCTTGGTTCAATGCAAAAGCACTGGTCACTTCAACGTCTACCGATTTCTCTTGTTCGGCCTTGTACAGGTCAAACAGAGCGGCGATCTCCGGCAGAAGCGGGAGACGGTCGTTTTCGGCAACGACGTGAATGAAGTTCTGTGCCTTGGCATCAAACTTGTCGCCGCACACGTCAATAAACGTGGCGGCCTTGTCTGCGCTCGTCAGTCGCGGGGCCTTGAGCACGCGCTGCATAGTGTCGTCTTGCGACACTGCTGCAGCCAGGCCGAGCATGGCTGACCAAGAGGCCAGTTGCTGGTGGGCCTGGGCGTGCTCGAAGGCTGCCTTAGCGTAAGGTCGGGCCAACGTGGTCAATTCTGCCATGATCGCCCTCGCTTAAATTTCAGCAGCCAGTTTGTTTACCAGCTCCGCGTGCGCGTTTTGATCGATTGTGGAACCCAGGATCTTCTCGGCGCCAGAGACTGCCAGGCTACCCAGTTGGGTACGCAGCGCGTCTTTGACACTGTTCAGTTCCTGCTCGATCTCGGCCTGAGCCTGAACCTTCACACGGTCAGCGTCGATACGGGCTTTTTCAACAGCCTCTTCAACGATCTGGTTACCGCGTTTCTTGGCTTGCTCAATGATTTCGGCTGCCTGAGCCTTAGCTTCGCGCAGTTGCTGACCCGCTTTATCTTGGGCCAGCTCCAGGTCGCGAGCTGCTCGGGCGGCAGCGTCCAGTCCATCCGCGATCTTCTTCTGACGTTCGTGCAAAGCCGCGATGACCGGAGGCCACACGAACTTCATGCAAAACAGTACAAAAATGAAGAACGCAACGGACTGGCCAATCAGGGTTGCATTAATGTTCACGCCAACACCTCGCTCGTTCGTTGCACATCACACCAATTACTCGAAGGTTCGAGTAATTAGCCAGCGAGTTGACCAACGAATGGGTTCGCGAAAGTGAAGAACAGAGCGATACCAACACCGATCATGGTTACGGCGTCGAGCAGACCGGCAACGATGAACATTTTAACTTGCAGCATTGGAACCATTTCTGGCTGACGCGCTGCGCCTTCCAGGAACTTGCCGCCCAACAGGCCGAAACCAATTGCGGTACCCAGTGCGCCCAGGCCGATCAACAGTGCAACAGCGATAGCGGTTAGACCAACTACAGTTTCCATCTTTCCTCCCGACTTTTACGTCGTATGGTTTAGGTTTTTTAGATTTTAAAGCGGTAAAACAAATCGTTTCATAGCCCTGTTCGGGCACCCACCCGTTTGACCGGGTGGGACATCAGACTAGTCGAGACTGGTCTTAATGGTTCTCTTCGTGCGCCATCGACAGGTAAACGATGGTCAACATCATGAAGATAAACGCCTGCAGGGTGATGATCAGGATGTGGAACACAGCCCACGCCCACTGCAGAACTACGCCCAGGCCGCTAAGCCAGAGCAGACCGCTGCCGAACATCACAGCAATCAGAATGAAGACCAGTTCGCCGGCGTACATGTTGCCGAACAGACGCAGTGCCAGCGAGATAGGCTTGGCGATCAGTGTCACGAACTCCAGCAGGAAGTTCACCGGAATCAGCAGGGCTTGAAGAAAGATATTCTTGCTGCCGAACGGGTGCAGGGTCAGTTCGCCGATGAAGCCGCCGATGCCCTTGACCTTGATGCTGTAGAAAATGATCAACGCGAACACCGACAGGGCCATGCCCAGGGTAGCGTTCGGGTCAGTAGTCGATACGGCACGGAATGGAATGTGCGCATCGCCAGTGATCAGGATGGCCAGCTGAGGAATCCAGTCGACCGGGATCAGGTCGACGGCGTTCATCAGGAAGACCCAGACGAAGATGGTCAGTGCCAACGGTGCAATCACCGGGCTACGGCCATGGAAGCTGTCTTTCACGCTGCCATCGACGAATTCGACCAATACTTCAACGAAGTTCTGCAAAGCACCAGGCTGACCGGAAGTCGCCTTCTTTGCCGCCATGCGGAAAAGAAGAACGAAGATCAGACCCAACGCGACCGACCAGCCGAGGGTATCGACGTGGAAAGCCCAGAAGCCCATTTCTTTGGCTTCTGCTGCGGTGTGGGCAAAACCCCACCCGCCAGTTGGGTGCTGACCGAAGGTCAGGTTCTGCAAGTGGTGCTGGATATAGCCCGAAGCGGTTGTCTCTGCCATGGTTGCCTCAAACGCCCTAAGGTCTCGAAAGTCTTGTTCTCATCAGCAGGGGCGCGAACCAGCTGACCAGTTGGGTCAACACGAAGACGCCGAATACAGCTAGCGGCGCCAATGGCTTCACACCTGCGAACGTCAATGCAAAGAGCACTGCCGTCAAAATCAGTTTGCCCGCCTCACCGGCATAAAAAGACCGGACGATGGCTTGAGCTGCTCGGGCGCCGGAAAACCGAAAGGCCCTGTGAGCGAAATAAACATTGGGCAGCAAGGCTATCAGGCCTCCGCAAAGTCCCGAGTACCCGGCTACGACTCCATGCCAGTACCAAAGCGCCAAAGCGGCCAGTACCAAAACGACAAATTGAGCCAGTAATACCGGAAAAACTGCCAGGCGATGGAACGGCAAGCGGTTTAGCGTGCGGCTCTCCATCGTTTTTGCTCCCCAATGATCGGCTGCCAGAATTCAATAACTTGGCATAATTTGTGCCGACAAAATGCGCGCAGAGTATAGGGGCGGTTCTGCCCCTATTCAACTGTCAGGTAGTGATTTCCGACTGCACGCTACATGAGGAAATGTTTCAGCGAATGTGCGCGAGCACACCTTGAAGCTCATCAAGGGAGTTGTAACCAATGACCAACTGCCCTTTCCCCTTCTTTCCGTGGCGGATCTGCACCGCAGAGCCTAGGCGTTCAGCCAGGCGCTGCTCGAGTCGGGCGATATCCGGGTCCGGTTTGACCGGTTCGGCAGGCTCCTGTTTGCCACTCAACCACTGGCGAACCAGTGCCTCAGTCTGGCGCACCGTCAGCCCCCGTGCGACAACATGTCGCGCCCCTTCAACCTGTTGATTCTCCGGCAAACCGAGCAAAGCACGGGCATGACCCATTTCCAGGTCACCGTGCGACAGCATGGTTTTGATAACTTCCGGCAACGCGATCAAGCGTAGCAGGTTGGCCACGGTTACGCGGGATTTGCCCACGGCTTCGGCCACTTGTTGCTGAGTCAGCTGGAATTCCTGCTGCAAACGCTGCAGGGCCACGGCTTCTTCGATCGGATTGAGGTCTTCGCGCTGGATGTTCTCGATCAGCGCCATGGCGATCGCGGTTTCATCCGGCACGTCGCGAACCATCGCCGGGATGGTTTCCTGGCCAGCCTGCTGGCTGGCACGCCAGCGACGTTCACCGGCGATGATTTCGAAGCGACCGCTACCGATCGGACGAACCACGATCGGCTGCATCACACCCTGGGCCTTGATCGACTGTGCCAGCTCTTCCAGCGCCTGAGGATCCATGTCCCGACGCGGCTGATACTTGCCGCGCTGGATCAGGTCCAGGGGCAGGTGTTGCAGCTCACGCTGATCGGCCTGCACCGCTTGTTCTTCCAGCGAGCTGACAGTCGGACCACTCAGCAGTGCATCCAGTCCACGTCCGAGACCTCGTTTCTTGACGGCCATGGGGATTCCTTAAGTTGCCTGAGCGGCGGCGGTGCGTGAGTTTTTGCGTTGACGACGAACCAGCTCGCCGGCCAATGCCAGATAGGCGATAGCGCCACGCGATGCTTTGTCGTAAGCCAGTGCCGGCATGCCGTAACTGGGTGCTTCGGCCAGACGGATGTTGCGGGGGATGACGGTGTCGTACAGCTGCTCGCCGAAGTGTTCCTTGAGCTGCGCCGACACGTCGTTCATCAGGCTCAGGCGCGGGTCATACATGGTCCGCAACAAGCCTTCGACTTTCAGGTTCGGGTTGAGCAATTCAGCGATGCGCTTGATGTTATCCACAAGGTCGCTCAAGCCTTCGAGCGCGAAGTACTCGCACTGCATGGGGATAATGACCCCGTCAGCCGCGACCAATGCGTTCAATGTGAGCATCGACAATGACGGCGGGCAGTCGATCAAAATGTAGTCGTAGTTTTCACGGATCGGCGCCAGCGCGCTACGCAGACGGCTTTCCTTCATCTGCATTTCCAGCAGAACAACTTCCGCAGCCGTCAGGTCACGGTTGGCCGGCAACAACTGGTAACCGCCATGCTCGGAGTAGTGCATGGCCTGGGCCAGGTCGCACTCGCCGATCAGCAGGTCATAGACCGAGTTTTCCAGCCCGTGTTTATCCACACCGCTACCCATGGTGGCGTTGCCCTGTGGATCGAGATCGATCAACAGCACCCGGCGCTTGGTAGCGACCAGGGAAGCTGCGAGGTTGATGCAGGTGGTGGTTTTACCCACACCACCTTTCTGGTTCGCTATCGCGAATACCTTAGCCATTCTTGCTTGTGTTCCCAATCATGCCGTGCGGCGCAGTATCAGCAGATGGCGTTGGCCTTGGCAACCAGGTACGGCCAGGGCGTGTTCGCTATCGAGGTGGAAGTCTGCCGGCAATGCTACCAGCTCATCGGCCGGATGAACGCCCTTCATTGCCAGCCAGCGTGTATCGGCATCACCCAAGTGGCGAGTCCAGTTACTGAAGTTTTCCATGCTGCTGAATGCCCGGGAAATGATCCCGTTGAACGGCTGGGCAGGCTGAAACGCTTCGACACGGCTGTGGATAACTTGCAGATTATCGAGTTTGAGTTCGAGTTTGACCTGGGTCAGGAAGCGGGTTTTTTTGCCGTTGCTGTCCAGGCAGGTCACTTGCGACTCTGGAAACAGGATGGCCAACGGTATACCCGGCATGCCGCCGCCGCTGCCAACGTCCAGCCAGCGACCGTTTTCGACAAACGACATCACGCTCAAACTATCGAGCAGGTGACGGGAGACCATTTCGTCCGGATCCCGCACGGCAGTCAGGTTGTAAGCCTTGTTCCATTTGATCAACAGGGCCAGGTAACCCAGCAGCTGCGCGTGCTGGGCTTCTGTCAGTGTGACACCGAGCTGGCGAGCACCTGTGGATAACTCTTCGGCATGTTGCGAGGTGACCAACGAACTCAAGCGCTTTGCTCCAACTGACGGCCCGCGCCGCGTTTTTTCAAATGAATCATCAACAGCGAAATCGCTGCCGGCGTGACGCCCGGGATACGTGACGCCTGGCCCAAGGTTTCTGGACGGGTCGCACCGAGCTTGCTCTGGATCTCTTTGGAGAGACCCGAAATGTTTGTGTAATCGATATCCACAGGCAATTTTGTATCTTCACTGGCCCGCAGACGAGCGATTTCATCCTGTTGACGATCAATGTAACCAGCGTATTTGGTCTTGATTTCGACCTGCTCGGCGACTTGTGGATCTTCTGCGCCCCCACCGGTCACGGCGATCAGACCAGCGTAGTCGATTTCCGGACGGCTCAGCAGGTTGAGCAAATTGTATTCGTGGGTCAGCGGCGTGCCGAACTTCTCGGAAATCGCATCGCCCTGCTCGGTACCCGGGCGGACCCAGGTACTTTTCAGGCGTTGCTCTTCGAGATCGATGCTTTCGCGTTTTTTGCAGAACGCAGCCCAACGCGCGTCATCGACCAGTCCCAGCTCGCGACCTTTTTCAGTCAGGCGCAGGTCGGCGTTGTCTTCACGCAGGATCAAACGGTACTCGGCGCGGGACGTGAACATCCGGTACGGCTCTTGAGTACCGAGGGTAATCAGGTCGTCGACCAACACCCCGATATACGCCTCGTCGCGACGCGGGCACCAGGCGTCTTTGCCCTGTGCACGCAGTGCAGCGTTGGCGCCAGCCAGCAAACCCTGGGCCCCGGCTTCTTCGTAACCGGTGGTGCCGTTGATTTGCCCGGCGAAAAACAGACCGCCGATGACTTTGGTTTCGAGGTTGTACTTCAGGTCACGCGGGTCGAAGTAGTCGTATTCGATGGCGTAACCCGGACGAACAATGTGCGCGTTTTCCATGCCGCGGATCGATTGCACGATCTGCAATTGCACGTCGAACGGCAAGGATGTGGAAATCCCGTTCGGGTACAGCTCGTGCGTGGTCAAACCTTCCGGCTCGATGAAGACCTGGTGGCTTTCCTTGTCGGCAAAGCGGTGGATCTTGTCTTCGATCGACGGGCAATAACGCGGGCCGATGCCTTCGATCTGCCCTGCATCGGAATACATCGGCGAACGATCAAGGTTGGCGGCAATGATTTCGTGTGTGCGGGCGTTGGTGTGGGTAATCCAGCAGCTCACCTGTTTCGGATGCTGCTCTTTGGAACCCATGAACGACATGACCGGGATCGGTGTATCGCCTGCTTGCTCAGTCATCACCGAGAAATCCACGGTACGTCCGTCGATACGCGGTGGTGTACCGGTTTTCAAACGACCAACGCGCAGCGGCAATTCACGTAGACGGTGAGCCAAGGCGATCGATGGCGGATCACCCGCGCGGCCACCGGAATAATTCTGCATGCCGATGTGGATAAGTCCACCGAGGAAGGTGCCAGTGGTCAACACCACGGAATCCGCGAGGAAACGCAGGCCCATCTGGGTGACAACACCGCGCACTTGTTCCTGTTCGACGATCAGGTCATCAGCGGCTTGCTGAAATATCCACAGGTTCGGCTGGTTTTCCAATGCTTCGCGGACAGCGGCCTTGTACAGAACCCGGTCTGCCTGAGCGCGAGTAGCACGCACGGCCGGGCCTTTACGGCTGTTCAATACGCGAAATTGAATACCACCTTTGTCGGTAGCCATGGCCATCGCGCCGCCGAGGGCATCGATTTCCTTGACCAGATGGCTTTTGCCGATCCCGCCAATCGCAGGGTTGCAACTCATGGCACCGAGGGTTTCCACGTTATGCGTCAGCAACAGGGTTTTTGCACCCATGCGTGCTGAGGCCAGTGCTGCCTCGGTACCGGCATGACCGCCGCCGATGACGATCACTTCAAAACGGGAAGGGAAATCCACCACGCACCTCGTGCCTGCTTCAGTCAGGTAATCAGGAATAGTTTGAGCTCAGGTTTCTATACCTGGTCGGCAAGTATAGGGACTTCGCCCTTCCTAAAGAACCCTTTGCACAAAATTTAACCAGCTGTGGAGAAGTCGGGTTTATAGAAATTAAAAAGAGAGAAATTTATTAAATCTTTGTTTTTATGTTTATTTCTACTGAGGCACCTTTCTGTGGATAGATCGCTACAGACCTTTAAATTCAATATGTACAGACATTCAAAACCCTGTGGTCATGTGCCAGGGAGGCCCTTGGATAACTGGCTTAAGCCTGTGGATGAAAGTGCTGGTTATCCACAGGGACGGTTATCTTCAGTTTTCAGGCCCTGTTATCAACTGCCCTTAGAGGCAGTTACTCACAGGGCTTAATCCACAGAAAAGCCGGGATCTAACAAATCTCGGGCACGAAAAATTCGCTCAAGCAGAAAAAATCCGCTCGGCACTGGAGGAAGGTCTAAGAAAAGGGAGGGAACAGACAGGCGCAAATGGCCTGTCTGTGGACAACGGAAAGGCTATTTACCGATGCAGAAGCTGGAAAAGATGCGCCCCAGCAGGTCATCGGAGCTGAATGCACCGGTGATTTCACCTAACGAGTGCTGAGCCTGGCGTAAATCTTCAGCCAGCAGTTCACCGGCACCCGCGAGGGTCAGCTGTGCTCGGCCATGCTCAAGGGACGCGCTTGCATGGCGCAAGGCTTCAAGGTGACGCCTGCGAGCACTGAAGCTACTTTCCGAGGTCTGCTCGTAGCCCATGCAGGCCTTGAGATGTTCGCGCAGGAGTTCCAGTCCCATGCCGGCGGATTTCGCACTAAGGCTTATGGTGACGTGGCCATCGTCGCTGACTTCCAGGGCAATCGCTTCTCCCGTCAGGTCAGCCTTGTTACGGATCAGCGTAACCTTTGCCGGATCCGGGCGTGTTTCCAGGAACTCCGGCCATAACGCGAACGGATCAAGTGCTTCAGGCGCGGTCGCATCGACTACCAGCAGTACGCGATCTGCCTCGCCGATGGCTTTCAACGCCCGCTCGACGCCGATTTTTTCCACTTGGTCATCGGTATCCCGCAAACCGGCGGTGTCGACCACGTGCAGCGGCATGCCATCGATGTGGATATGTTCACGAAGAATGTCCCGGGTGGTGCCGGCAATCTCGGTCACGATCGCGGCCTCTCGACCGGCCAGGGCATTCAGCAGACTGGACTTGCCGGCATTCGGACGGCCGGCGATGACCACGGTCATCCCATCGCGCAACAAGGCACCTTGCCCTGCTTCGCGAAGCACTGTGGATAGTTCATCGCGCACCTTATCGAGCATCGCCAGTACGTGGCCGTCAGCCAGGAAGTCGATCTCTTCTTCTGGGAAATCGATGGCCGCCTCGACGTAGATGCGCAGGCCGATCAACTGCTCGGTGAGGTTATGCACACGCAGGGAGAAAGCGCCCTGCAAGGAGCGCAGCGCGTTGCGCGCGGCCTGTGCAGAACTGGCCTCGATCAAATCGGCGATGGCTTCCGCCTGGGCCAGGTCGAGTTTGTCATTGAGGAAGGCGCGCTCACTGAATTCACCTGGCCGTGCCAGACGACAGCCCAGTTCCAGGCAACGTTTGAGCAACATATCCAGAACAATCGGCCCGCCATGTCCCTGCAGCTCAAGCACGTCTTCGCCGGTGAAAGAGTTCGGTCCCGGGAAATACAGCGCGATGCCTTCGTCCAGCACCTCTTCGTTTTCATTGAGAAAGGGGCCGTAGTGGGCAAATCGGGGTTTCAGCTCGCGACCGCTGATCGCCTTGGCGGCAATGCTCGCCAACGGCCCGGAAATACGGACGATGCCCACACCGCCACGACCTTGAGCGGTGGCGACAGCTGCGATGGTTTCCCGAGGAACGCTCATAAACCGGTATCCAGACAAAAGTGACAGATAGCAAAACGCCCCACTAGGGGGCGTTTTGAGTGGTTATCCACAGTGTAAATCAGGCAGCTGCTTTAGTAGCCGCTTCGACTTTACGCGTGATGTACCACTGTTGGGCGATGGACAGGCAGTTGTTCACTACCCAGTACAGCACCAGACCAGCCGGGAACCACAGGAAGAAGAAGGTGAAGATGATTGGCATCAGCTTCATGACCTTGGCCTGCATCGGATCCGGAGGAGTCGGGTTCAACTGCTGCTGGATGAACATGGTTGCACCCATGATGATCGGCAGAATGAAGAACGGATCCTTGATCGACAAGTCAGTAATCCACAGCATGAACGGCGCTTGGCGCATTTCAACGCTTTCCAGCAGAACCCAGTACAGCGAAAGGAAAACCGGCATCTGCACGAGGATTGGCAAGCAACCACCCAGCGGATTGATCTTCTCTTTCTTGTACAGCTCCATCATGGCTTGCGACATTTTCTGCCGGTCATCGCCATGTTGCTCTTTCAGCGCAGCCAGTTTCGGTGCCACTGCACGCATGCGCGCCATGGATTTGTAGCTGGCAGCCGACAGCGGGAAGAAAATCCCTTTGATCAGCATGGTCAGGAAGATGATCGACCAGCCCCAGTTACCGACGATGGCGTGGATGTGTCCCAGTAGCCAGAAGATTGGCTGGGCAATGAACCACAGAATGCCGTAGTCGACGGTCAGTTCCAGACCTGGGGACAACTCTTTCAGCACGGCTTGGCTTTTCGGACCAGCGTAGAGAACAGCGCTGGTTTCGGCTTTTGCACCTGGCGCAACGCTCATTGCCGGGCCGGTATAACCGATGATGTAGTTGCCTTTGCTGTCTTTACGGGTCTGGACGACGTTGTTTTCGCCCTTGGCCGGAATCCATGCGGTGACGAAGTAGTGTTGCAGCCAGGCAACCCAACCACCACTGACGGTTTCTTTCAACTGCGCCTTGTCCATGTCCTTCATGGACACTTTCTTGTACGGCTCGTTACTTGTCCACAGGGCAGCGCCCAGGTAAGTGGCGGTGCCGGTGGCGGTAGTTGAGGAAGGATCGCCGCTGGCATCACGCTTCAGCTGGGCGAACATCGCACCCGACCAAGGCTTGGCGCTTTCGTTGTCGATCAGGTAGGAAACGGTTACGTCATACAGGCCACGTTTCACGGTGAAACGCTTGATGTAGTTGACGCCGTCCTTGCTGAACTTGAGGTCTACGACCAATTGGTCCTGACCGTCAGCCAGTTGGTAAATCTTCTTCTCCGAGGAGTAAACCGGACGACCGGCTGGACTTGCGTCCGGACCGTCGGTGCCGATCAAACCGCTCTGGGCCAGATAAGTCCGCTCGTTGCCGTTATCGAACAACTGGAATGGAATTTCCGGATGGTCCTGGCGACGTGGATACAGCGGCAACGTCAGCTGGGCAACATCACCACCCTGTGGATCGATAGCCAGGTTGAGCACATCCGTTTTGATCTGGATGAGATCCTTGCTTGCAGCTACGGGTGCTTCAGTAGGTGCAGTTGCACTGGTATCACTTGCGGCGCGTGGAATGTCGTCACTGACAGAAGCATTATTGCCAGTCGCCGTGTCCGGTAGGCCCGGTGCGGTAGTACTGGAAGCAACATTCTGAGTCGGCAGGGCAGTCTGGCCATAGTCCTGGTTCCACTTAAGAACCATAACGTAGGACACGATTGCCAGGGCGACGATCAGGATCGTGCGTTTGATATCCATGATTACTCGGCCATCGAAGAAGAACGGGAGGTAGGGATAGGTGGAACCGGGTCATAACCACCGGGATTCCACGGATGACAGCGACCTAAACGACGAAAGGTCAGCCAGCCACCGCGCAGAAGGCCATGATTTTCTATGGCTTCATACGCGTAGCAGGAACAACTGGGGTAGAAACGACAGTGACTGGCCATCAGAGGACTAATGGCATAGCGATAGAACTGGATCGGAACGAGTGCCAGTTTACGCATCGGGACTGTCTACCCCTACAGTTTCGTTTTTGACTGCTGGTACCGGCTTGCTACGTGCCAGACGCTTCCAGAGTTTGCCGAAATGCTGAATCAATTCGGGGTTTTCTACGTCACCCAAACCTTTGCGCGCGACGATAACGATGTCCCATCCGACCAGTGAATCCTGGTTCAGGCGAAACGATTCGCGCATCAGACGTTTGAGGCGATTGCGCTCGACGGAGAGCTTTACGCTCTTTTTCCCGATAACCAGCCCGAGACGGGGGTGATCGAGATCGTTGTTGCGCGCAAGGAGCAGGAGATTTTTCCCCGGAACCTTGCCGGTAGGGGAGTCAAAGACTGCCTTGAAATGCCGGGGGGTAAGCAAACGCTTTTCCCGACTGAAGTCCTGACTCACCTCCAGTGCCGGATTATCAAACTGCCAGACGCGCACGACCTTTGGCGCGACGACGCGACAGGACGGCACGACCGTTCTTGGTAGCCATGCGAGCACGGAAACCGTGGGTACGAGCGCGTTTGATAGTGCTTGGTTGGAAAGTACGTTTCATTGTCGTGTTACCTGGTTCGTCCACAACGGGCCGGAATGGCCCCCGTTTTAAGAGACCGGGGATTCTAGAGAAAGCAAGCCTCTAGGTCAATTTCCAACCAGCGTTTCCTTATAAATAGATCTCCAGGTGATTTCTCGTCCGCAGGTGCTCGCTAGATATAGAAATAAAGAAGGAAGTTATTTAAAGCTTTTCTGTAAAGCTTATAAAAGCTAGGGAGGCGATCATCTGTGGATAACTACCTTGAGCCCTTCTATCTCGCACTGTACAGAGAATGACAACTACGGTGGAAAACGGGGGGCAGCCTGTGCTGCGCTGTCGGATAAGCTGTGTGTGGAATGGCTGGTTATCCACAGGCAGGTTATCCACCGAGTTTCACCCCCACTTGTCCAGTGCCCTCATGGGCGGTTATCCACAGAGCTTATGCACATACCATTGGTCGTCTTTTTTATGGTTAAAGCGTTGATAATTCATGGTCTGTGCGCAACCTGCATGTGGATAAGTGGACGTCTGGTCGCTACAATGGCCGCTTGTTTTTGCCTCACCGGCTTTCAACTTAGGGGATATCC